>NZ_QODH01000001.1:0-1353533 GCF_009935945.1 Kosakonia sp. MH5
GCCGGAAATAATATCGACGAGATGATTGAAGCCGTGCAGCGTGTTTCGGACATTATGTCGGAAATCTCCGTCGCGACGGATGAGCAGAGCATCGGGATTAGCCAGGTCAATGAAGCCATCGTACAAATCGATTCTGTCACCCATCAGAACGCGCAACTGGTTCAGCAGGCGGTTATTGCCGCGAATGCGCTGGAAAAACAAACCCGGCGGCTCACGCAGACCGTGGCGTTCTTCACTACGGCTTGATAAAGGGGATAAAGTTGGGGCCGTTATATTACCGGCCCCGCCTTCTTCGCCGTAATTTCTGCGAAAAAATCTATGATGTGAACCACGCGCAATTACCCGAGCGTTTAATAGTACAGCGTGGCACTTTTCGCTCATATTTGGTTTAACGATTTTATTATTTCAGAAGCGAAATGCGATATTAACTCATCGCTGTGTTCGGATAGTAACGAAAAACGGGGGAGTTCGAAGATAAGACGCTCTCTGGTTGGCTCGAAATAGTCGGGAACATTCGGTCCTGTCTCTACGCAGCACTGAGCGAATCCCCATAAGATATCGAGTATTTCAACCGTAAGTAACTCATCTGCGCTATCAAGGATCTCTAATATAAATGGAAGGGCAATATATCCTGCTGGCGCCATAGAAACATGCTGATGACATAGTCCGCACCAAAGCTTATGACTGGCGGTCTTTGCTCCTCGTGATCATCAGATGCTAATTGTAATAATAGTTCAGGAACATCATTTGCGGGTCCATATGCTGTATAGGATGAATTCCAGTTTACTGCATAAATTCTGTCCTCGAGTGATGTATTATTCATCGATAATTTCCTTTACTATTAATGAGCATAGTTAATTGATTGTTCCACATTAACTATAAGTATCCCTGCAAACCGGCCCATTCACTTTTAGAGATCTTCCGACATACTAATTATGTCCCCGTGAGGAGATCGCCATGCGTAAGCCCGATTCACTGAGTTAGTTCACTGAAGCACGTTTTCGTTACATTACCCTCCCCCTTATGACGGCAATTTTAACACTTCCCGGGTTCCACTAACGGCATGTCAGCATTCCGCCATCGGAGCCATCCCCCATGATGTCAGCGCCAGAGGATGGTGCTCCTGACATTTCAGACTGACCTGCACCAGAAGATCGGAAGTGTCTGGATTATCAGTATCCAGTACGATTGAAATAGTCATTTACCGCCGTGGTAAGCATATGATGTAAAAGCCAAACACCGGCATACACACAGGTATTTTGCCATGAAAATTTTATTCAAATCCCTGCTGATCGCTGTTGTCTTATCCTCTGTCTCTGCTCATGCGGGCACCACAATCTACCATGATGGCGATACAACTTATGTGGACAGCGACAAGGGCAGCACCACTTATAAAAAAATAGGGGACAGAGTTTTCGGTAGTGATGGCAGCAACACCTACCAGGCTGGTAACAGGACCTTTAGAGAAAATAAAGACGGACCTACAATTTCATATTACGAATCTGCCGGCATAATTTTCGGAACCGATGGCAGTAGAAAGCAAACCATTGGCAAATATACTTACATTACCGACGCAAACGGCAAAACCCAGACTTGTTATGACGAGGGGCCCCGGACGTTTTGTAACTGAACACGACCGGTTGGGTTTGACCTAATCTTCCCCTGCTCCTGTGCAATAGTGCCAGGACTGACACAGACCGGCACGATGCCGGTCTGCTGCACAGGATCGTTTGCTATATCATTACCCTATACGGAAACCCGGACGGACCGGGTGCGTTCAGTTCTGCGCTTTTTGTATCGCGGAAAGGTTCTGCTGTGATGAGGGCGAATACCGTGATGTTTTTCGGTGTCGCGTTCTGTGCTGGCATCACAATCAGACCAGGTGTCCCTGGACAGCCCCAGCGCATCATTTTTCCAGGACCGCCATTCTCATCTTTCGGGCTCTGCTCTTCCGCCAGCTTCCGGACAGCGACCTTTTCCTGAACTTTTTTCATTTTGATTGATGAAAACCCCTACGTCACACGTTTCTTCATTGAATCATACTTTTCCTGGTTCGCCAGCCTTGAAATGCTGTGAATCATGCTACGATTGTGTTTTGCCAGCAGGACGCTGGATTTGTATAACATACCGTAATCAAAAAGCTTACCTGTCTGCCAAAGGGAATTACCGGATGTCCACTCAATGTAATGCTGACCGGTGCTGAGCCATGCCAGCATCCGGGTACAACACAGAGCACACGACGGAAATCAATACGCAGGCCGTAACCTGGCTGGTGCGATTGACCTCGGGTGATATCACCAGCGATGAGCTGGCCGCTTTTGAGCGCTGGCGCCGCGCCGACAGCCGCCATGAAGCCGCGTTGGTCGATGCTCGCAGTCTGTGGGTCAGCATGGGAATGTCGCTGGAAAACTACTATCAGCCGGATGCTCTAAGCGGTATATCTCCGCATGAGCAGGCACGGCGCCGCTTCTGGCGGTGGCAAATTATGCTGCCCACTGCGGGCCTGCTGTTATTCTCGGCTATAATGACCCAAAACTGGCTTTCGCGCTGGCAGTACGACCACTACACTTCCAGCGGAGAGCAGCGCATGCTGTCGCTGGATGACGGCAGCCGCATGTGGCTGGATGCTGACAGCGCGGCGGATGTGCGGGTGAATTCCGGGCAGCGCTTCGTACGCCTGGCTCGCGGTGAAGCCTTTTTTGACGTGGTACATAACCCGTTGCAGCCGTTTATCGTTGATGCTGGCGTCGGGGAGGTGAAAGTGCTGGGCACCGCCTTTGGCGTGCAGCGCGACGGTGACGGTATGGTGGTCACAGTGGAGCGTGGCAGAGTAGAACTGAGCCGCAAAGATCATCCTGATATGCAGCTCAATACCAATCAGCAAACAGAACTACACGGCGGGCAGGACAGCGTAAAAATTACCACGGTCAATGCCAGGCAGGTTCTCTCCTGGCATCAGGGGAAACTGATATTTGAAGAGCAGCCGCTGGGGACCATTCTCACCACCCTAAAGCGCTACGATAAGCGGGTGATTGTGTTTAACAGCGATCGCCTGGCCGCCATTAAGCTTAATACCATTATCGATATCAATCATCTCGACGACTGGTACGACGGTCTGCAGAAGTCTCTGCCGGTGAATATCAGCCGGGTAGGTCCGGTAGTCTGGCTGCGTGAGCGCAAGTAAGCGCTAAGGTCACAGCCTTAGCGCGCCGCTATCAGTCTCGATCCGCCATCGCCAGCTCATTCAGTTGCTCCATGGTCAGCAACTCCCAGCTTCCCCCTTCATGTAGTCGCAGCGCCTTGCGGTGAAAGCGCATTACGCTTGGCCGGTGCCCGACGCTGATCCACGCCGTTCCTGCTTCTTCCAGCAGTTGATACAGCGCCGCCTCGGTCTGCAAATCGACGGCGCTGGTAGCCTCATCCAGAAACAGATAACGCGGCTTAATCAACAGCATACGGGCGAAGGCAATTCGCTGCTGCTCGCCCAGCGAGAGCACGCGTGACCAGTCGGCAACCCGATCCAGCGGCCCGTGGCGGGCCAACAGATCACCGAGGCACACCTTTTCCAGCAGCCCCGCCAGTTCGCCGTCACTGACTGGTGACTGTGCAGCGGGATAGCATATTTGGCTACGCAGATCGCCTTCAAAGGTATAGGGGCGCTGGGGCAGGAACAGGCAGGCCCCCATCTCCAGCGGCAGCGTCACGCTACCCTGCCCGTTCTGCCACAGCCCACCGATAGCACGCAGCAGCGAGCTTTTCCCCACGCCGGTACGGCCAACGATAATCAGGCGGCTGTCTTCCGGCAACTTCAGGTTGAGGTTTTGCACCAGCGACTGCTCACCGCCGGGCGTTTTCAGGCTAACGTTGCTCAACTCAATGGTTTTACCGGGCTTCATGACCAGGTTATTTTTATCGTCGACCTGAGCTTCCTGCAACCTGAGGAAGGTTTCGTGTATTTCCGCCAGCCGCACCACGTTCGGCACGGTCTGGCTGAGTAACGGAATATAGGTGGTCAGCACCGACAGGCTGTTGAGGAGCATAGTGGCAGAGGCGGTTGCCTGCGCAATGCTGCCGTAGCTGATATCGCCACGGAAATAGACCGGAACGAGGATAATCAGCGGCAGATAATTCCACACCTGGCCAACGCCCTCGTTCATCAACTGCATATAGATGCTGTAGACATTTGCCCGCATCCGTTTGCGGATGGCGTTCAGCAGTCGGGTAATGATATGCTCCACCTCCACCGCTTCTCCGCGATAAAACGCAATGTTCTCAGCATTATTCCGCACGTGGGTCAGCCCATAGCGTAAATCAGCTTCGGCCACGGTGACATCGAAGTTTTGCTTGATGGTTGGCCGGTTGATGTAATACATCGCCACCGCCTGGAACAGCGCAAATCCGATAACCCCAAAGAACATCGGGGTGGAGATGCTCATCATGATAGTGGTCTGTATGCCCATATCCATCAGCGAACCAATAAACTGGCGGGGGAATGCGCCCACCGTGCCGCAGAAGGGTTCCACCTCCTGCTGAATACGCTGGTCAGGATTATCGATCTTCTCATCCTGCAATATATAATAATAGGCGTGACGGTAGAGATAGTTGTCCATAATGTATTCTGTCAACCAGCGCCACCAGTGCATCGCCAGCATCGAATCAATCAGCTGCTGCACCATATCCGCGCCAAAACGCAGCACGCCGAACACCGTCAACCAGGTAAACAACTCCCAGTAGAGATCGGTCCGTTTATCCACCAGCGCATTAGTGACATCGGTGGTGAGCTGGGTAAGCTTTGCTCCCGCCAGACTGAAGCCGCCCATCATCAGGCAGAGAATGCCCACAGTCAGCCAGGATTTCCAGGCATCTTTGCGGGTCCAGTATGGTGCGGCCAACTGCCACACGCGGCGGAAGAACAGGCGATTTAACCGGTGCCGGTTTTGATCGTTTTTTAGTTCCGATAACATCACAGCCATCCGTTATGCCCTTCAAAAAATAAGAGGATCAGACCGCCCGGGCCTGAATATGATATGAAGCTGCATCATCCCCCTGCTGTTCCGCTTCACTGTGCTGCGTCAGCCGCCACTCGCCGTGGGCCATCAGGTGCAGCTTTTGCGGATGGAACTGCATCAGCGTTTCGCGATGCCCGACGCTGATGCAGGTGATTTTCGCCTCGCCGAGCGCGAGATAGGCCAGGTGTTCTGTTTCCACATCCATCGCGCTGGTGGCTTCATCCAGAAACACATAGCGCGGTTGATGCAGTAAAATACGGGCAAACGCCACCAGTTGCTGTTCACCCAGCGACAGTACTTTCCGCCAGTCTTTAATGCAGTCCAGCCCACCCTGCTTCGCCAGAAAATCCGGCCTGCCAAGGCGGGTAAACGCCTGTTGGATGAGCCGGTCATCCCCGTTTTCTGTCGGTTTCGGGTACAGCAATTGGGAGCGTAAATCGGTGAGGACCATGTAAGGTTTCTGTGGAATAAACATCATTTGTTGATGTGGCGGCAACTGTATCTCACCTTTGCCGCGCTGCCACAATCCGGCAATCGCGCGCAGCAGCGAGCTCTTCCCTACCCCAGTCTGTCCGACAATTAACGTATGCTGGCCTTCGGCCACACGCAGGGAGAGGTCACGTACCAGCTGCTGCTCGCCGCCGGGTGTGGCAACATCAACATGTTCCAGAGTGACAATCTCCCCTTGACGGCAATGAATGTGAGTCTCCTCGTGGGTTCTCTGCGGATCGTTTAGCTGATTGAATTTTTCCTGGATCTCGGACAGCCGCACCACGCTCGGCATGGTGCTAGTCATAGTGGGAATGAAATTAGAGATCACCGACAGGCCAGATAGCACCATGGCCGCCGCCGCCGCAACCTGATCGATAGAACCATAGGCCACCTTGCCGCTGAAGTAGAGCGGCACAACAAAAAAGATTGGCAGCAGGCTGAAGATCAGGCCCATCACCTGATTCACTACACTCATGCGGATGCCGTAAAAAATCATCGTCATTTTGACCTTCGCCACATCGTGTAGCCGTTGATGCAGTCCCTTTCTTTCGCTGTTTTCTCCGCGATAGAAAGCGATAGTTTCCGCATTGTCACTCAGGTGCATCAACCGCGATCGCATGCGCGCCTGAGCCACGGTCAGATCCCAACTCTGCTTAATCGTCGGGTTATACAGCCACATTGACACCAGCGTATTCACCCCGGCATAAATCACCACCGCCCAGAACATATTTGGCGATACCTGAACAATAATGTTGGCCTGTACCGCAATGGTCATCAGCGAGCTGAGAATAAACTGCGGTATGCCAATCACCGTCTGGCACACCGACGGCACCTCCTCCTGCAACCGTTGATCCGGGTTATCGATAAACCCGTCTTTCTCGATTTCGTAGTAGGTGCGGTTGTGCATATAGGCATTCAATAAATGCCGTGTCATCCATTTACGCCAGTCCAGCAAAAGCCATGAACTAAACCAACTGGTCATCTGCACCGCCAGCGTCTGCATCAGACCGACAAAGGTCATCCAGATCATGATGCGCCAGTAAATGCTCTGTCTCGCCACCAGCGCATTAGTGGAGTCTGCCACCAGATTGGAGATATAGCCGCCAACCAGGCTGAAGGCTGCAGCGGAGGAGAGCAGCATCGCCATAATTGCCCACGCTTTCCACGCCTCAAGGCGGCACCAGTATGGCGCGCTTAGCGTATAGAGCCGACGAAAAAACAGCGCGTTCAGTTTGTAGCTGCGGGCAGCAGCGGGTTGTTCATCAACTGACATTGCAAATATCCACACGATTTCCAGATACCCAGAGAACGAGTAAGGAGCCGTAAATCCACAAACGTGCAGCCAAATTGTGGAAAAGCTTTACCTGACTCGTTCTATCGGCACTGACTTTTTTCGATACATCACCTGTTTTGGAGCCTGCATGAACGACGTAACGACGGCCGTCCCCACTCTGACGGCCACGCTGCCCGAGATCCCCTTTCAGCGCTTTACCCTCGATAACGGCCTGACTCTGCTGGTGTATGAAGATGCCAATTCACCGACTGTTGCTGTCCACCTGGCCTATGGCGTAGGTGCGAAGGATGAGCCCACCGGCCGATTTGGTTTTGCTCATCTTATGGAACACCTCATGTTTTCCGGCAGTGCGGCACTGCCGGGCAGCTATATCAGCCACCTGGAACGGGCAGGAGCAGAAGGGCTAAATGGCGTGACCAGTGCTGATGTCACCCAGTTTTTCCAGTCGGTGCCGCCGGGATCGCTGGATTATGCGCTGTTTGCCGAATCGGATCGGATGGGATACCTGCTTGGTGGCCTGGTCCCGCAGGCACTGGAGGTACAGCGGGATGTAGTTACCCGTGAAATGGAAGAAAACGAGCTTCAGCCGCTGGGGGCTGTACAAGGACTGATCCTGCGGCATCTGTTCCCGGAGAAGCATCCTTATGCCCATAAAGTTGCAGGTGAACGGGCTGATTTACAGCAGGTTAGCTTTGCTGATGTAAAGGAGTGGTACCAGCGTTATTACCGGCCCAATAATGCGGTAATCACTCTGGCTGGCGCAATTACCCCCGAAGAGGCGCGGGAAAAAGTACAACGCTGGTTTGGCGACATCGCGCCGGGCGAAACACGGGAAACTGTGCAGCGCTGGCTACCTGAGCTCAGGCATGAAAAACGCCTGCACCTGCAGGATCGCATTGACAACCAGCTGCTACGAATCTGTTGGCCAATCCCACCCTACGGTGAGAATGACACTACGGCGCTGGAACTGTTTGCCGGGGTGCTGGCCGATACTGCCTTGTCGCCGCTGGTGATCCGACTGATGGTCGATAATCAGTTTGCTACCGCAATATCAGCCTTTGTTGAATCCGGCATGCTGGCGAGCTATTTCAATCTGCGCATCGAACTGCATCCGGGCGTCAGAGCTGACGATGTGGAGCATCACACCATGGCGGTATTGGAGGAGATGCAAACCACGCCGCTGAACCCCGATCTGCTCCAGCACAGCCAGCAGTTGCTGCTGGAAAACTCACGGTCTGACTGGGCCGATCCCCTGACGCTTGCCGCAGCTCTGGGGCGACATGAACACTTGCCAAAACGCGCCGAAGGTCTGCGCCAGCGCGTGGTCCAGGCGCTGAATATGTCTGCCGAAACTGTAGTCGCGGCGGCACAGCGATGGTTAAAGCAGGGGCGGCTGGTCGTGCAAGTCGATCCGTTTACCGCCGTGACCGGCAACCATCATCCTGCGCCAGCACGTATAGCTCCGCCAATTATTATCGCGCCGCTAGCTCCTGTGCCTGCGGCACAGCGGCGAGTACTGTCAAACGGACTAAATATCGTCGTCATTCCTGCAATTCAGCAGGGATTGCTTAGCGCCAGTCTGATCGTCGAAGCCGGATCGCAGTTCGATCCGCCGGAATACAGTGGCCTGGCACAACTGGTCGCAGGACTGATCGCCAGCAGGGAAAACGACGGTATAACCCTTGAACAATGGCTGTGGTCGCAGGACGCGGGCATGGTACTTGACGTCGGTGTGAGCAGTATCGCGCTCAGAATGCAGATGCCGGAGCCGAGCGCCGAACTGGTTTTCCATCACCTGAGTGATGTACTGCGCCGCTCTCCAGCCTCGGCGGAGAGCATTGAAGCACATCGCGATCATTACCTGCAGGTGCTAAACGATCTGGACAGCGCAGCATGGGCCCTGCCTGCCATTTGTTTCCCTCCGTCACATCCGTTGCGCCGCCCGGCGTTTACCCAGGGCACCGCCGCCAGCCTGGCACTAATCACGCCCAAGGCGGCGGATGCGTTTTATCGGCAACACTATCAGCCACACAACGCCACCCTACTGCTTTGCAGCTCGCTGCCCATTGAGCGGCTGAGCGCGCTGCTGGAACGCAGCCTGGCGCAGTGGCAACCTGCAACTTCGGCGGCCCCAACACCACCAGCCATTCCCCCTGCCGATACCGCTGGCTCACTGTTGCTGATCGATAACCCCACAGCGGCAGTGACGACGTTAATGGCGTGGTTTGTACTGCCGGGCATCGGATCGCCACACGATGCCGCTGTGCAGTTGATCCATCCTTTACTGGTCACCAGCTTTGCTTCGCGCATTAATTTTTCCCTGCGCGAAGTGGATCGCCTGACCTACAACGTGACGCCGCTCAGCCAGTCACTGCCAGGCAGTCGCCTGCTGGGCTTTGAAATGACTCTGGCTGCCGAAAATACTCTGGCAGCGGTTAAAGCTATCCGCCGCGAATGCGATGCACTGCTGGGCAATCGACCGCTTACCCGGGAAGAGATCCTGGGACTTATCCAGATAGAACAGCTACGACTGAGCCGACCAACAGGCAGTGATTATGAAGCACTATGCCGACAGGAATCGCTACTGCGTGAGGGACTAACAGAAAATTACCGTCAGCAACTGATGGATTCTCTGACTGCACTCAACGAGGTTCAGATCGATCCTCTGCTACGCCAGGCAATCGCACCAGGATGTGGAAAATGGCTTATCGAAGGCCCGGTAACCGCCGTAGCTGACAAACTAGCGGACATACTCGCGCTGCCTGCCGGGTATTATCCCCATAATCCCGAGGCGTTTTATAAATAAATTCCTTCACCACACGTTTTCCGTTGCGATGTTTTCACCGCTAATTCGTTTTCTCTGAGATAACACTAACTCATGACTGGAATCACACTTTATGGCATCGAAAAACTATCACTCCTGGCTGATGCTGGCGGTGCTGGGGGGAAACCTGGCGGGCACCTCATCCACGCTGGCGCAGCAATCTTCACCAGCCGGAGACAACGCCAGGCAGGTACAGCGATATAATTTCAGCATTCCTGGCGGCGGTTCGCTGGCCGAGGCGCTACTGGCCTTTGGTCAGCAGAGTGGCCTTCAACTCATTGTGCCAAGCGAACTGACCAACGGGCTTTCGAGTGCGGGCTTCAGCGGCAACTATTCGGCTGATGACGCCCTGCGTACGCTGCTGTCGGGCACCCCGTTGAGTTTTAAATATGTCAACACCAATACCATCCAGATCTATAGCACCGCACAGGCCTCAACCGACGGTACCGAAGTTTTAGGTACGGTTCAGGTAGATGGCGCGCTGGATCAGGGCAGCGACACCAAAGGTGTTAATGGCAGCACGGACATTACCGCAACCGAAGGGTCCGGCAGTCTGAATGGCGGCATGCTTACCGTCGGTTCCAAGGGAGCAACCAGCGTTAAAGATACGCCACAGTCGGTCAGCGTTATAACCAGTGAAACCATGCAGCAGCAAGGTATTCGTACCTTGAACGATGCGATGCAAAAAGGCACTGGCATCACAGTGCAACAGGGCAATAACTCGCGCGAGAAAAATTTTTACTCGCGTGGATTTCAGATCACTCGAGCCAGCATCGATGGTGGATCGCCGATCGATATCACCGGCGGCACCAACTATAACAACCGCTTTTCTCCTTCTTTTGATATGTCGATGTACGATCACGTGGAGATCCTGCGCGGTGCCGACGATCTGTTTAACGGTTTCAGCACCACAGGCCCGGGCGGGACCGTTAACCTGGTACGTAAACGCCCGCTCGATCACTTTCAGCTAAAGTACGACGGCTCGGCGGGCAGTTGGGATAACTATCAGAACTCGCTGGACCTTACTTCTCCGCTGAATGACGCTGGTACGCTGCGCGCCCGTGCCGTCTTAACCCGCAAAGACAGCCACCATTTTTACCGCACGGCAAAAGATGAAAATACCGTGGCCTACGGCACGTTGGAAGCCGACCTGACGTCATCCACCTTGTTAACCATAGGCGGCAGCTATCAGCGCATTCGCGGCGTACCACTTACTAACGGCCTGGAGCTTTACCCGGATGGCAGAGATCCCCATTTCAGTCGCAAAACGGCGTGGGTGTTTCCCTGGGAAAAGTCAGACTCCGATACGCGTGAAATCTTTGCTAAGCTGGCTCAGAAAATTGGCGACCGCTGGAACTTCAACCTGAACTATACCGGGCTGTATCAGCGTAACAGCACTATTTACTCTAATGTCGCCGGAAATATTATGCCGGATACCGGCTTGTTCTCAGCCGAGCCCATCTCCGCCGACGGCAGCAATAGTAATAACAAACAGTTCTCTTTTGACTCCACGCTGACCGGAGAGTTTGACGTCTTTGGCCTACCGCAGAAGCTGACTTTCGGTGGGAATTATTCCAAAGAAAACTACTGGATGACCTCCCCCGATGCTGCCAGCATGGTCAACGGCTGGTTCGGTACCACTGGCCCGATAATGGACCCGTGGCACTGGGATACCTCGGTGCCTGAACCGTCAATTCCGGCGGGCTATTATGCGTATATGAGCAGCGGCTCCTCAGTAAACTGGGGGATGTACTCGCAACTGGTACTTACCCCGTGGAAACCACTGCACTTTGGCCTCGGTCTTCGGCTGAACGCCTATAAAAGTAATACCCATACCAGTACCGCCAGCGATCAGAGCGACATCAGCGAATCCACCCGTAAGTGGGAAAGTCCTTACTACTCGGTCAGCTACGATATTAACGATGACCTGAGCTGGTACGGCAGCTACACTAAAATCTTCATCCCGCAGAGTAATATGATCGCACCTTCAGGACAGCAGATCGATCCGGAGACCGGCAGTAATCTGGAGACCGGCCTCAAGTACGCCCAACCGGGAGGTCTGCTGAATGCGTCGCTGTCGCTGTATCAAATACGTCTGGTGAATCAGGGGCAACTGATCGGCGCTGATTCTGTAAATCTGGGCGGCGGACGTACGGGCTACTACCGCAACGCGCCGGATGCGAATATCAGCAAGGGGGTGGATCTTGAGATCACCGGTACCGTACAGCCGTGGTGGCAGACCTCGTTAGGATATACCTATAACTTTAACAAGACCTCTGATCTATCGTCGGACGGACTTAACGACAGCATCACCACCTTCACACCAAAGCACACTATTAAATGGTGGAACGACTTCCAGTTTAACAATGCCGGGGAGACGTTAAGCAAGTTCAGCTTTGGCGTTGGCGTACAGGCACAGAGCAAGACCAAACAGATTGGTAGCTGGTACGACGATGATTTTAACCAGCACAACTACAACGCCAATACTGCATTCTATGCGGTGTATTCCGCCAGAATCGGCTACGCTATTAACCGCAACTGGAGTGTTGCCCTGTTGGGCAATAACCTGTTCGACAAAACTTACTACTCCACCGTCGGCAACTTACACGGCGGCTACTGGTACGGCGATCCACGTAACTTTGTGCTGTCAATTAGCGGGACCTTTGACTAACCAACTTATCGCCTGCTGCTGCACCCCGAATCATGATTCGGGGTTTTTTATGCGCCGGAAACGGCACAAAAAAAACCTGCCCCGGGAACTGATGCCGATCGGTGAGGATAGATGGCGTCATGCCCGCAGGCAGGTTTTTGATTTCAGGTCATTATGCAGCGTCAGGCGCCTGCTTCATCAATTGCAGGAAACGCGTTCTGAATACCTGTATGCGCTGCGGCTCTCCCGCCGCAAAATCTTCGTTAAAAAGCGCTTCTTTCTGCACATAATCAGCAAACTCAGGTGACTGCTGCCGCCATTGCAAATGCAGCTTTTCTAATGCGCCTTCTGATTCCTCCTCCGGGATTGCCGCCAGTTGTGGTTCAATCCACGCCCAGCGTCGATCCGCCATCGCCAGTTCATCCCTGCTCCAACCTGCGTTAATTTGCTCCAGATGGAACTGGATCTGATACCAGTGATGCTGAATAGTACTCGTCGCATGCGTATCGTTGAGCGCCGACGGCGGCGAAAGGATAGACAGCAGAGAACAAAGATGCTGTTCAAGATCCTGCCCACTCTGGCAAGAATCGTGATGTTCTCTGGCTTCCTGTTGAATCTTCAGCCATACCTGCCGCGGTGTCTCCCGCCCGGTCAGATAGTGGTGGGTCAGTTCAA
Source organism: Kosakonia sp. MH5 (assembly GCF_009935945.1). Taxonomy (NCBI): domain Bacteria; kingdom Pseudomonadati; phylum Pseudomonadota; class Gammaproteobacteria; order Enterobacterales; family Enterobacteriaceae; genus Kosakonia; species Kosakonia sp. MH5. Next base: position 12,945 of record NZ_QODH01000001.1, read on the forward strand.
TCCAGTGTAGCCGTAGCGTATTCAGCGAAGACGAAAGCACTGCAGGCCAGCGGAGATCCGCATCTTCCAGCCACTGCACCAGTAAATGCAGTGGAACATCGCCGTAGGCTTTTCCGCTCGCCAGAACGGCGATCAGTTCGTCGATCTGCTGCGGGGTGACAAAATCGAGAACCTCCAGCCACAGCGCCAGTGCGGGTGGCAGGCCGGAAACACGTTCAAATACATCCAGCGATTCCTGTCCTGCCAGCACGTAAGGTGCGGTCAGCAGATCTTTCGGGCGCGGGAAGGCATAGTGAGAGATTTCAGCGGCCAGTGCTTTCTCTTTCAGGCGCCCGGTCAGGAACCTCCGCAGTTCGTCGTCACCGTAGAAAGATGGCCAGGGCTGTACCTCGGGCACCACCACTTCTCCCTCAGATTCAATTACAATCCCTTGCGATCTCAGCCAGTTATTAAGATCTGAAAGTGAATCCACGCCCACTTTACGCGCCACTTCGCTACCGTTGCGGAACAGGAGTAGCGTAGGGATACCGCGCACACGGAAACGCGGCAGCAGATGTTCATACTCCTCCACGTCCAGTTTAGCCACCGTCAGTTGCCCTTCCGTTGCCGCCGCCACTTTCTCCAGCAGCGGAGCAATAGCCAGGCAGGGGCTGCACCAGGGAGCCCACAGGTCCAGCAGCACTGGCTGCTCAGCATGGTTCAGGGCATCGTCCAGCGTGCGGTCCGTCAGGTTAATAATGAGATCAGACATAGTAACTCCATGATGTTGGAAAAAGGGCTGCGCGTTGTGCTGTGGTCATGCTTAGTCATAAAGCGCATCGCCGCCGTCGTTGATAACGTGCAGATTGCCGGGGAACATCGCGGCAAGTTCTTCCCGGAACAGACTGGTATCCCCGGCAATCACCCAGGTCAGCCGTTCAGGGGAGAACAACTGCTGTGCCAGATCGTTAATCTGCTCCAGCGTGATTTCGCCGATACGCTGCTGATGAGCCTGCCAAAAATCATCGGGCAACTGACTGCGCAGCAGCCAGGAGATCATATTGTTCAGTCCGGACAGGCTTTCGGCGCTACTGCTAAAACCCAGCAGACTGGTACGGCGAACCTCTGCCAGCTCATCCGCCGTCACCGGCCGCTCGCCGATCAAAGCCCGGTATTCCGCCAGAATTTCACTGATGGCATCGCAGGTACGATCGGCCTGGACTTCGGTTTGTACGTAGTGAACCCGTTGTTGAAAATCGTTAATCAGTCGCCCTTTTACGCCATAGGTCCAGTTTTTATCTTCCCGCAGGTTCAGATTTATACGGGAGGTAAAACCGCTGGCGAATACTGCGTTCAACAACTCAAAGCCGGCTTCATCGGTGTCGCTAACACCCGGCAGCAGTGAAGCTGCGGCGATGGAGGTTTGCTCTGCACCTGGGATATCAAGAATCCAGACACGGGGATGCATCGGCGGGTCTGCCTGCGGTATCGCAGCATTATCCATTGGCAGCCCCGCCAACTGCCCTACTGAGGTATTCAGTAGCGGCAACAGCACGTCCAGGGTTATATCGCCGGTGACAACAAGTGTGGCCCCCTGGACATTAAGCAGTTGCGGTAGAGCCGCCATTAACTCGGGAAACGTGGTCTGTGTCAGCCCGGCGTGGGTGCCTTCTGACCCGCCAGGCACCCGGCAAGGATGACCTGCGGGATAGAGCAGGCCCGGCAGGACGCGCACGACCAGCGCACTGGCAATCTGCTGCTGTTCGGTCAGCGCATCAAGCTGGATTGCTCGCTGCCGCTGGAAATCTTCCTCCAGCAATACACTATGCGCCAGGCGATCGCTGAGCAGCGCCAGCGAGGCAGGCAACTGCGGGCTGCGACAGGAGAGCAAAAGCGAAAAGTGTCGCAGCCGCCGGCGTAGCTCCATGCGGCAGCCCAGATCGCGGCAGGCCTGGTTGAAGGAGAAAGCATCCCGTTCACCGGCTCCGGACTGGTTAAGCAGCTCGCTCAGCAGTTGATGCTGACCGGGTCGCGGTAGCGCAGCTGTAGGCAACAACAGATCGAGGTAGATATCGTTCTGACCATGCCGTTCCAGCAGCACCAGTCGAATGCCGTTAGCCAGCCGGGCATGCTGCACCTGCGGCAACACCAGTGGCACCGGAGGCTGGATTGCTGGCGGCGGCGTGCGCTGGGCGGCGGTTGCCGTTTCATCCGTTCTGGCGGTGAAGGGTTCTATCTCCAGCGTATAGTGCGGGCGGCTCAACCAGCGCCGGGCGACCTGATGCAGATCGTCAGGCGAGGCGTTGTCCAACTGGCTGAGCTGCTGGCGAAAGGCATCGGCATTGCCCAGCGTCACCTGGCAAACCGAGAGCAATGCGGCTATCTGCGCCGAAGTCTTATAACTATCGCGGAACAGGTTAAGTGCATCATTCTTCACCTCACACAGACGTTGGTCATCGCATGGCTGCGCAAGAAAAGCGTACACTTCCTCCAGCAGGCTCTGCTCCAGCGCGGACAGCGCCTGTCCTTCGGCAACGGTAGCACTGATAATAAACTGGCTGCACAATGCACCGTCAGCGACCATAGCCTGCACACTACTGGCTATCTCCCTGACGTACACCAGATTTTTGACCAGTACGGAAGACAGCCCTGATGCGAGATAATCCGCCACCAGCGACAGTAACGTGGCATCCGGATTACCTGCCGGAGGAATGTTCCATACCAGTTGCAGTGTACCGTTGGCGACTTTCGCCTGGTAGCGATCGCGGCGCTGCGGAGTGATATCGGCGATCCAGCTTTCAGGACGGGCCAGCGGCTGTCCGGCAGGAATATCGCCAAACCAGTGGCTGACTTTCTCCCGCGCGGTAACGAGATCGATATCGCCGCACAGCGCGAGCACCGCATTAGAAGGCGTGTAGTATTTCCGGAACCAGTGCTGCACATCTTCCAGTGTAGCGGCTATCAAATCCTCTTTTTCACCGATAACGGTATGGGCGTAGGGATGCTCAGCGGGGAAACAGCCCCGCGATTTAAACTCGTAGAGCTTGCCGTAGGGACCGCTCTCGGTCTCCAGTTTTTCGTTGAGCACTACCCGCCGCTGCTGATCCAGCGACAACTGACTGATGCTGTCGCAGAAATGCCCCATACGGTCCGACTCCAAAAACAGTGCATAGTCAAACGATCCTGTCGGCACAGTGGCGTGATAGGTGGTGCGATCGGTGCTGGTATAGGCGTTGAGGTTGGTGGCTCCAGCATGAGTCATCTTTTCCAGAAAGGAACCGGGTGCATGTTCGCTGCCTTCGAACATAAGATGCTCAAAAAGATGGGCAAATCCGGTCATCCCTGCGAGTTCATCTTTAGAACCAACCTGGTAAATTAGCTGATATGACACCAGCGGCACATCGCGGTTTTCTGCCACGATAACCGTTAGTCCGTTATCCAACGTGAAGGTACTGGTGGGGAAAGCGATATCGGCCAGAGGCTCGCGCTTATCCGATATGGGTCGTAGCCTGTACTGCGTTGTCAAAATCTATCCTCTCTCGGTTATGCATGACATATCAGAATGCCGCTCAGCGGCATTCTGGGAAGACCCATTCAGGGGCCGGACGAGAGAGAAACGACTGAACAACAGAATTTTCGCAGCCGGTAGTAAAAAATATTTTCTGTTGCCAGCTCATCACCTTCATATACAGGCGCTGGCGCTACCGGCTGACTCAACAAGAATAATTATCTGGCCATTAATTTTAATTTGGCAAAAAAAACTAAAAATCACACGACATTAAAAATATCGAGTTTTTTTGCTGCGGCGGGTGATGAAAACGGCAGGTAGGGTCGTTTTCATCGTATCACCACAGCGTGCAGTGCTGACCTGCGGTATTCCGAATGATTTATGCCAGTGTAATGAGGAGTGAATGAGCGTGCATACCAATTCTGAAAAATCTGACGATGCGTCGGGTGCGGCAAAAATCCGCGTCAACTTCAGCTTACCATTGCTGTTATTGATCGCAGCATCGATGGCCGTACGGGCTGAACCGCAGGCCATTCCGGTCAATGCGGTTTCCGCCAGCGCCACCAGCGAAAGTGTTCAGAGTCCAGTTCAGCCACACCTTATCCCGGCAACCACCGAAGCTACACAACCCGCTGGTACAACACGACCTGTCGTCACCGTAGCCGCAAAACCGCCGATGCTGACAGACTTTTCACCTCTCGCCCTCTATCACCACGCGGACCGGATTGTAAAAGCGGTGATCCTGATCCTGATTTTTTCCTCCGTACTCAGTTGGAGCATCTGGTCCGGTAAAACCCTGGAGTTGTTGGTGCGTGGTCGCCGCCTGAGAAAAAATCTCCTGCTGCTGACCGGTAAACGCTCGCTTCACCAGTGTGGCGAACTCTCCGCGAAGAGCTGTGAACAAATGCGCCAGGTTGCGCTGAACGAGTTGGATCGTGCGAATGATCGCCTGTCGACTCAAGCGGTACAAGCGCTGCGCGACCGCGTTGTCGCCCTTATCCAGCGCATTGAAGCCGCGGAAGCGCGCCTGGCCACACGGGGTGCCAGCATCCTCGCCACCACCAGCGCCGTTGCGCCGTTTATCGGCCTGTTTGGCACGGTTTGGGGTATTATGCACAGTTTTATCTCCATCGCGCAGTCGCAGACCACCAACCTCAGCGTGGTTGCACCCGGTATTGCCGAAGCGCTGTTTACCACCGCGCTGGGGCTGGTGGTCGCCATTCCGGCGGTCATCCTCTACAACGTTATCGGTAGGCTTATCACCGGCTATCGCCTGCTGCTGGCCGAATCGATGACCCTGACCCTGTGCCTGCTCAGCCACGATCTGGATGCGCTGGAACAGAACTCTCATCCTCTTCTGACGAGAGCATCATAGCTATGGCCTTCTTCTCTCAATCCGCTGGCGGCGACGATCTGAACGCGCTTGCCGAGATCAACGTTACGCCAGTTATCGACGTGATGCTGGTGCTGCTGATCATCTTTATGGTAGCGGCGCCGCTCTCTACGGCCAATATTCCGCTGGATCTGCCGTCAACAACCTCCAGCCAGCCGACGCCTGCGCCGGAGCCAATTACCGTCAGCCTGAAGAGCGATAACCAACTGTACATCGGTGATAAACCGGTGAGCCGGGAAGATTTTATCGCCGATCTGGATGCCGGAACCCACGGCGATAAGGACGCGCGGATTTTCTTGCGGGCAGATAAAGATATCGACTATGCACGGCTGATGACCTTTATGGATCTGCTGCGCGATGGCAGCTATACCAAAGTGGCATTGATTGGCCTGCCCAGTGAGGCGGCAGGGAATCATCCATGACCAGCTTTATTCTCAATAATGTCCAGCCCCTGCGCGTAAAGCCGCGTGGAGAAAAGCTATCGTGGTCAATCGGTCTGCTGCTGGCGGTTGCTGTACATCTGTTAGTGCTGATATATCTGCTGCGGAAACCGCCGGCACCACCGATGGTGATGCCCAACCCGGCAGCGGCACCGATGTCGGTTATTATGGCGGTGATGCCAACCACCTCGCAGATTTCCAGCCAGGAAAGCGTTGCACAGCAGGCTAGCCAACCCGATGAATCAGCACCGCCACCTTCGTCCGCCAAACTGGATGTGGCGGCGAAAGAAGTGAAAAACGCCGAGGTCAAAGCGGTGGTCCACGACAGCAAGCAGAGGCCGAAAGCGGAGGCTAAACAGCCAAAACCACAGCGAACCGTTAAGCCACGCGAAGTTAAACCACTGCCCAAAAAAGTTGAGGTAAAAAAACCGGCATTAATCACCACGCCGGACTCAGTGCGCAGCAACAGCAGCGAACGGCTTTCACAACAGAATCAGGCCCCGCAGGTCGGCGCCGCCAGTAATCAGGCCGCCACGGAGAAGCAGAACTGGCAGTCGATGATCCTCGCCCAGCTTCAGCGCGAGAAGCGCTATCCCGGCTATGCGCTGCGGATGAAACAGCAGGATACAGTGATGGTACGCTTCACTATCGACCGCAATGGCAATGTACTGGAAACTGCTATTGAGAAAAGTAAAGGTTATGTTACGTTGGATCGTGAATCGCTCCAGCTGCTGGAGCGAGCATCTCCGCTTCCAAAACCACCGGCCAGCGCGTTTACGCAATCGGATAGAATGGTATTAGTGGTGCCAGTTTCATTTTCTATTCGCAATGTTTGACTGAAGCCTAAAATAAAATTACCGCCATCGTCGTAATGCGAAGGTGGCTATTTTTTATCGTCTGCGCAAAAGTGAATAAATTTAAAAAATGGGAGTGAGAAGTTTTACTGGATAAATAAAATAACAAGGATGGAATAAAGAATAAAAGGGAAGTGATAATCTATTTTAAATTACGACTGATTTTTCAGCAAAACTTCCCGACAGTGCAGCACTGCTTTAACCGCATATTTCTCTACCAGGCTACGGGATACGCCAAGCTTTTCTGCTATCTGTGCATGAGTCATACCCTCAACGCGGCTCATGTAGAGGATTTCTCGAGACTTTTCAGGTAAAGAGGATAAAGCATCATCTATCTCTTTTATTTGCTGCTTATAATGCAGGTTTTCTTCCGGGGTTGGCATGTAGTTTTCAAATAGCTCAAAAGCGCCTTTGAGTAGCTGGCTACGGCGTTGTTCGGTACGAACATAGTCCGTTGAGGCATTCATGGCGATGCGAATCAGATAATTTCGCGCGTCGTCATGAGTCGGAAACTGATTAGCCAGATTAAGTATACGAAAATAAATATCCTGCGTCAGATCCTGAGCAACCTGCCGTGAACCGGTGCGATAGGTGATTATCCGCTGCAATGTCGGATGGAGATCAACAAACACATCGAGAATATTATGAGTTGCTATCACCGTTATAACTCCAGATGGACAAGGATAATTTAATATTAAACTAAATATAAACGAATTCAGCACACGACACTAATAGTATTTCCATATATAGATACTCTGAGAGTGAGTAAAGATTCGCGAAGATTTGGACATGAGGAAACGGTATGAAAAGTACGGGCTGACAAAGACAGCCAGGATGTCCCTCTCTCAGCGCAAGTTCTGCCACATTTATAATGGGTATTTTTTCAGAGGAACAGCATCATGAACGCGATAAAAGTCATTAGCATCGATCTGGTTAAATCAGTCTTTCAGATCTGCGTCTGGATGAATGACGGGATTGCATTTACCTGTAAGGTTTCCCGAGCTAAATTGCTGGACTGCATTCTCCAGTTTCCTGCCGGTTTGATCGTTGGAATGGAGGCTTGTGCAACTTCACGTTCCTGGGGCACACTTTTCAAACAATGGGCTTTCCGTCCAACTTATCCCCACCCAGCACGTAAAAGCATTGACGCATCACCCAAAAAAGATGCGAATGATGCACTGGTAACTTGTGAGACGGCCTGTCAATAGACCCGTTTTAGTTCCATGTATTTTTTGAGTTCCCGGCCAAATAATGGTGCTGTCGGTATTTCTCCAGTATCAGATAGCAGGTGAGGCCACCTGAATTACAGAAAACGAGATCTGATGTTGATAGCTATACATCTGCCTGATAATGGTTGAATTGGTTGATTTTTGCTTCCTGAATACGCCAGTCAAATCTGTCTTTCCGTTAATTTGCACCCGACATCTCGTTGATTAAAGCACGGAGTGGGATTACTGCGGTCCACAGTTCTGGCAAACAGTGAAAGACAGAACGAATAAGAAGGCCTGCGTAAAAAAAAATGTGTCTCGGCGAGTGATGCAAATTACCTTACAACAAACACAGGCGGTGAAGAACAGCTCCGGGCGGATTCCTGACACTGTGAACCGACGCCATTGCTACGAAGCCTGATCCGGCTGCACCTCAGGCCATATGATACCTGTGCAACAATCACATCCTGCCCATTAAACGTCGCGGCGGGGGAACCATACAGTTGATAACCAAGCGCCAGCGCTTCTGAAACCCGATGACAAAATTTAGCGTCATCCTTACCTGTCAGGAGACGGTAACGAGGAAGACCATCCGGAGGTTCATGGCCCTTATTTTTTATTTCTGGATTGATCATGGTAGTACTCCTCTTTCAAATTTAGCCTGTTAGGCTCTGTCGTTATTCTCATCTTCACAAAACCGTAAAATACCACGATGGCCAGTCTGACCACAAAGCTCACGGCATGTTCAAATGCATTGCCCGGGTAATTGCGCGTGGTTCACAACATAGATTTTCTCCCGGCAATTTCGGTTAAGGTGCATGTCCGGATGCTGGAGGAGTGGAATATCGAATCAAGAAGCATTTTAAAATGCTCTCGTATTGTGAAAATACACGTATCAATAATATTGAGACACCGATCTGAAGGAACGATAAATCGTGCCACTACAGACTGTGGCAAACTGGAATCTCAGACTAAAGGCAGCGTAACCATCACCTCCAGCCCGCCGCCTGCCCGGCTGTTGACGCTGAGATCCCCGCCATGCTGCCGGGCAATCTGGTGCGCGATGGCTAATCCCAGACCGGAACCGTTATGCCGGGCGGCAGTACCAGCTCCGCGATGAAAGGGCTTGATAATCAGCAATAAATCCTGCTCTGAAACACCGGGACCGCGATCGCGTACCGCAATTTTGGCGACATTTTGTTCCCGCCAGCTGGCAACCTCTAATCCAGTCCGGCCATATTTGGCTGCGTTTTGCATCAGGTTTGTCAGCAGGCGCATCACGCTGACGGGGCGGAAAAGGAACACCGGCAGCGGGGCAAGGTTCAGGCTAAAGTTCTGTCCCAGCCCGGTAAAATCATGTGTCAGCTCGGTAATTATCTGGTTGATGTCACCGGGCTGAGTTAACTCCGTTGCACTGCCACGGGCATAATCAATAAATTGCTGAAGAATGTTATCAACGTCATCAAAATAACGACCAAAATCATCCTGGGTGGATTTCCCCTGCTCACTCATTGCCAGCGACAGCCTCAGCTTGGTCAGTGGCGTTCGCAGATCGTGAGAAATACCGGCCAGCATCTGCGCCCGGGTATTCTCCATCTCAGCCAGACCATCCAGCATGTGATTAAATGTCAGGCTGACCGTCTTGATTTCAGTCGGCCCTTCTGGCGATAAGGGACGCGGCCATCCTCCCTTTCCGACGTCAGTTGCGGCCCGAGCCAGTGATGTCAGTGGCCGGTTGATGCGCCGTTGCAGGGCATAAGCGGTGAGCAATGCCATCAGGGACAAAACGACTGACAGCAAAATCGCGCTTATCAGGCCAGAAAGATGGTCCGAAGGCTCCACGGCCAGCGCAATCCAGTACGGCTGCCCGGCGGTGTTCACCTTCACCCATAATTTTTTTCCGGGTGCCTGCTCCCAGCGCAACTGAATGCCCGCCGGAAGTTGCTGATGCAGACTATCAAGAAAGACTTTCAGATAATAACGACGATAGAACCCAGCCAGTCCCAGCGTGGGTATTTCTATGGAATGCTGTGGTGGCTGAGCAACGCCCTGCACCGCCTGCACATAGCGATCACGATCCCTGGCTGGCACCGTTGCCAGCAGCTTATCGAGCATTACGATCTGCGAGGCAATCAGCGAGGCGGCGTCATTGACCCGGGGTTTCTGGATAAAAACCAGAAACACCGCCAGCGTGGTGAATTGCGTCAATGTTACCAGCAATATCAACAGGACACTGTTGCGTGCCAGCAGGGAGCGAGGCCAGAATTTTTTCACGTTTCGCTATCTACAATCAGCATGTAACCCACGCCCCAGACGGTCTTCAGCCAGCGGGGCTCGGAAGGTTGCACTTCAAGTTGCTGGCGCAGGCGTAAAATCTGCACATCGACGCTTCGGTCCAGCGCTTCATACTCGCGTCCTCTGGCGCGGTTCAGCAGATTCTCCCGGCTGATCGGCCGGTTAGGCGTGGTAGCCAGCGCAATCAACAGATTCATTTCAGCAGAATTTAGTGCCAGCGGTTGATCTGCGCGGTAAAGCGTCTGACGGGTGATATCCAGGCGGTAAGGGCCAAAACAGACCTCTCCCGAACCGCTGGGTGTTTCACCACGCTGCAACGCCTGCCGCCGGAAGATTGCTTTAATACGCGCCACCAATTCCTGCGGCAGGAAAGGCTTGGCGAGATAATCATCAGCGCCGGTTTCCAGACCAATCACCCGGTCTATCGGGTCACCGCGCGCAGTGAGCATCAGGATAGGCAACGTGTATTTCGCCGCGCGCAGGCGGCGGCAAACGGACAGACCATCTTCCGGTTCCATCATCAGATCCAGCACCAGCAGATCAAAAGGTTCACGCTGCAAATACCGGTCGAGTCGCGCGCTGTTTTCCGCCGTTCTGACTTCAAACCCCTGATCGCTTAAATAGCGTTGCAGCATGCTGCGCAGTTCATTTTCATCGTCCAGAACGAGGATTTTCTTCGCCTTATACCCGGGTTTCGCGTCACTCATAAATCATTCCCCCGACTGCGTCGCGCCTGCCAGGCCTCTTGTGCACGTTGCAAAACGACATAAAAACAAGGGACTAACAGAATGGCAAGCAAAGTCGCTGACAACATTCCCGAAAAAACGGTAATCCCCAGTGATTTTCTGGCGCTGGCGCTGGCACCGCTGGAAAAGATCAGCGGTACTACGCCCAGGGTAAACGCCAGCGATGTCATGATAATCGGCCGGAAACGCGTTCTGGCCGCCGTCAGTGCAGCATCAATGATGCTACTACCGGCCAGGCGCTGCTGACGGGCATATTCGACAATCAGGATCGCATTCTTGGCGGCAAGACCGACGAGCAATAACACGCCAATCTGAGTATAAAGATTGTTAGCGATATTCAGCGCTAACAATGTGATTGCCGTACCTGATAAGGCAAGTGGGACACCAAGGATTACGCTGACAGGTAACCAGTAGCTTTCATATTGTGCCGCCAGCACCAGATAAACCAGCAGCAGTGACATGGCGAAGGCAATATAGATACGGTTTCCGGCCACTTTTTCCTGATACGACATATCGGTCCAGGACAGGCTGATATCCGGCGGCAGAGTGGCTTTAGCCAGTGTCTCCAACGCCTGCATCGCTGCCCCACTACTGTAACCCGGTGCGGGCATACCGGTGAGCGTGGCAGCCGGGTTGAGATTATATAAAGAAGCAACAGCTGGCCCCCGGGTCGGGGTGAAACTGACCAGTGTCGCCAGCGAAACCGGCTCACCGCTGGCATTTTTTACCGTCAGTGCGGAGATTTGCTGTTGCAGCAGACGCTGATCTGACTGCGCCTGCACATAAACTTTCACGCTATGGTTCTCGCGGGTGATTTGATTGACATAGCTGGCACCAAGATACTGTTGCATCGCATCAAAGGCATCACCGGGAGATACGCCCATCGCTGCCGCGCGCGTTCTGTCCAGCGTGACATTGATCTGCGGCACATCAGCGCGCAGTGTGCTGAACATGCGCGACACTTGCGGCAGTGCCATCGCCTGTCGGGCAAAATTGTCACTTACCTGCTGCAGATGTCTGTAATCACTTTTCCCGTCATTCTCGCTCAGGATCATCTGCATACCGCCGCCGTTACCGACGCCCTGAATCGGCGGCGGCACAATCACCAGTGCATTGGCATCGGGAATTCCTGCCAGCTGTTTATTCAGGTTGAGATAGATTGAACGTAAATCCTGGTTCCTGCCACGCTGGTTCCAGGGCTTCAGGGTGATGTAAATCAGCGCCGCGTTGGACAAGGACGCATTATTGTCGAGCGGTGACAGTCCACCGATGACCACGACGTGATCTACCCCAGACTGCTGATTCAGCATGCCCTCTACCTGTTGAGTAACATTGGCGGTTTTTCCCAGCGAAACTGCGTCTGGCAGTTGCAGCGATACCAACAGGTAACCCTGGTCTTCCAGCGGAATAAATCCGGTAGGAATTTTGAGGAAGGCAGCTAACGCCAGCACGATCATCACCATGCCACCGATAAGCGCCGCTTTGCTGTGGCGGATTAAGCGGCGAACACCGTTGAGATAAACGTTCTCCAGCCAGCCGAAAACCTGGTTGAACTTCCGGTAAACCCAGGGCCTGGTTCCCTCTTTCACTGGTCGCAGCCACTGTGCGCTCTGCACCGGTTTCAGCGTCAACGCATTAAGAGCGCTGAGCAAGGTCGTCACGGCAATCACCAGCGCAAACTGACGATACATCTGGCCGCTAAGCCCCGGTAAGAAGCTGGCCGGGAGATACACTGCCACCAGCACCAGGGTGATAGAAATAATTGGCGGCAACAGCTGGCGCATGGCACGCAGCGTCGCCTCGCGCGGCGTATATCCCTGTTCTATATGATGACTCACGCCTTCGACCACCACGATCGCATCATCAACCACGATACCGATCGCCAGCACGATGGCAAACAACGTCAGCAGATTGATGGAAAAACCCATCAGGTAAATGGCACCGAACGTGCCGATAAGGGTGACAGGTACCGTGGTGGCGGGTACCAGCACCGCCCGCCAGTTTTGCAAAAATGCCACGATCACCAGTAAAACCAACAGCCCGGCAATCAACAAGGTGCTGTAGACGTCATCGACTGAACTCTGAATAAAGTTGGTGGTGTCGAATGGCAGTGAATAGTGCATACCTGCCGGCAGTTGGGTTGACATTTTTTGCATCTCTGCAGCGACTGCTGCGCCAACGTCCAGCGCATTGGCATCCGGTAACTGTGAAATAGCAATCCCTGCTGCAGGTTTACCGTCCATGGTGAAAAATTGCGAATAACTCGATGAACCCAGTTCGGCATGGCCGACATCCTGTAAACGCACCAGCCTGCCACCATCCTGGGTGCTGCTTTTAATAACGATCTGATTGAACTGGCTGGCATCGGTCAGCAGGCCATTAACGTTAAGCGTCAGTTGCCTCTGCTGGCCACTGTCGACGGGTGGAGCGCCCAACTGCCCGGCGCTGACGCTGCGGTTTTGCGCTTTGATAGCGCTGATGACGTCATCCGGTACCAGGCTGTATTGCTGCATACGCACCGCATCCAGCCAGATGCGAATGCTGTAATTTCCGGTACCAAACACCGTGACATCACCCACGCCAGGTATGCGCGCCAGTGAGTCGCGCAGATGATTAGTGGCGTAGTTGCTCAAAAACAGTGTGTCCTGAGCCGGGTCGCTCGATTGCAGGCTATACAACTGCAAAATGGCCGTTGATCTTTTACGCACCGTTACCCCCTGCTGCTGCACCGCATCCGGCAGTTGGGAGAGTGCAGCCTGGACACGGTTTTGCACCAGGATTTGAGCCTGGTCGCTATCGGTGCCGATAGCAAAGGTGATATTCAGGGTATAGGTACCATCGTTGCCGGTGGTGGATTTCATATACAGCATGTTCTCGACACCATTTACCTGCTGCTCGATGGGGAACGCCACCTGCCTCTGCAAAGTCTGTGCATTGGCTCCTGGATAGTGAGTCACCACCTGAACCGTCGGCGGAGTGATGGGGGGATACTGCGACACCGGCAACACCCATAACGCAACAGCGCCGAGGATCAGGATAATCAGTGACAACACATTGGCGAAAACTGGCCGGTCGAGGAAGAACTTAATCATGCTGGCTTTGCGCCTCGTTGCTGACGTTCACCTTTCTCCCCAACAAATCCGGACGGGCAAAGGTCAGGACGCGTTGCGTGTTGTCAATTGCGCTGAGCAAAATGACATGCTCACCGCTACCGGGAGCCGTTTTAACGCTAAGGCGGCTAACCGTGCCATCCGCGGCAACCGGGAAAATACTGTCGCCCTGCACTGCCGTGGCCGGAAGTTGCAACTGGCTCACTGGCGCTGCCGCATGCAGAGTGACCTGGACAAACATACCCGGCAGCAGGTTAACTGGCGGCTGATGCAGAGTCGCGCGCAGGGTGATATTGCCGCTGGCGCTGTCAAGCTGGTTATCGACAAAATCGATGGCGGTATGCAGAGGCTCACTTAGTCCGGGAATGGTGATATCTAACGGCTGATGCGCGACAGCATCGCTGCGTGCGGCGATAATGCCAAAACGCGTCGCGTCTGACTGATTAAGGCTGAAAGTGACATACAACGGGTCGATTTTATTCAGCGTGGCTAACACGGTATTACCGCTGGTACCCACCAGATTACCGACATCAACGGTGCGCCGCCCGATGCGTCCGGTGAAAGGTGCGGTAATACGCGTATAACCAAGATTAATTTGCGCAATATCCCGCTGTGCCAGGGCCTGATCTCTGGCGGTTTGCGCGTCCTGCAAGGTTGACAAGGAGATAACGCGTGACGGATAGAGTGCCTGGTCGCGGTCGGTTTCACGCTGGGCATTTATCAGCGTGGCCTGATCCGAATTAAGCTGTGCCTGTAAGGCAGCCGGGTCTAACGTAAACAACACTTGTCCGGCCTGTACCAGGTCGCCGTCTTTAAAATTGACAGATTGCAGCGTCGCAGCGACGCGCGCTGCAATCTGCACCTGCACTGAAGCACTCAGTGTCCCGGTGACGGTAATTGACGAGTCAAATGTGAGTTTTTGCGGCACGCTTACCGAAACCACAGGAACCGACTGCCGGGGAGCGTTTTCCTGTGGCTTACAGCCCGCCAGAAAACAGCCGGCCATCAACAACAGTCCATACCCGCATGTCACACTAAGCGTCTTCATGGATAGCGCGTTCATGGGGTTGATTATTTTTTCGCAGCCATAAATGCACTGAGTTGCGAGAGGGTGATATAGCCATTTTTCGCGGTATCTATTTCTGAAAAGTGCCGGGCGACGCGTGGCATACCAACCTGCGCCTCGGCCAGAGTCAGTTTTCCATCATGATTGGTATCCGCGGCAGTAAAGCGATTTTGCATACGTTGTGCGAGGCTATCCGCCGGTGCGGCACTGGCGGCACTGATAAAGACGAAACCTGCAGCCAGCATCAGGAACTTTTTCATTTATTACCTCGAGTTACCGTTAATGAGAGCGTATCGGGAAAAGCAGAACTTCACGGAAAAAGAATATAGAAAAGCCAGCCAGGAAGGGTTTCTGAATTGTTCCAGACTTATGTCATCGCATGTCATCGGAACACTGAGCAGACTCCCGCTCAGTTCAGGATGCGCGGCGTAACCATGTTGGCGGAGATGTGCATTAAGGAGATGATTGGCACCAGGTTGGGAGATGCAAGCGCGCAATCGCTTCGTCACTGAGTTTTTCGGGGAAGGTCATCAGCGCGCATATTGAATTTGCATGCGCCACAATTAACGCCGTTTTACCGACTCGTAATTCAGATACCACTATCTGTTGCCAGTAAGGAGGTATCCGATGCGGGTCACAGGTTGATGTGATTATTCGTATAAGGATGTTTCACCTGCTGGACGGGTTTTAAACCGGCGGTGCATCCACAGGTATTGTTCAGGGGCACGGAGGATTTCATTTTCGATGATTTTATTCATGTAACCAGCTGCGACGACCTCGTCGCCCTCGGGATAGCCTGATAACGGATTACTGATATACATCTGATAACCTTTTTTATCGCTCCGTCGGATCATGCTAAGAGTGATCAAATCTGCGCCAGCGAGTTTTGACAGTGCATATGTTCCATTCGTCGTGGCTGCATTTTTTACGGAGAAAAAGGGAGCGAAAACGCTGCCCTTAGGCCCATAATCTTGATCAGGTGCAAACCACACAGCTTCACCGGCCTTAAGAGCATGAACAAAGCCAGATAAATTACGTCGATTAATCATCGCTTTATTTGAACGCATACGCCCTTTTGTCTGAACCCATTCCATCAATGGATTATTGTGTGGGCGATACGTTGCCATCATAGGATGACATAACCCCATGACTCTTCCGCACAATTCAAGAGACATAAAATGAATCCCGACAACCATTACCCCTCTGGTTGCATTGGTCAGGTTTTCAACCCCTTCGACATCAAACCATTTCTTGACTCTCGCATCGCTCCAGAACCAGGCCATGCCCGTTTCCATCAGTCCCAGACCGAGAGAAACAAAGTTTTTATTGACCATCTGGCTTCGGGCAAATGGTGTCATTTCGGGAAAGCAGAGCTCAATATTTTTAATCGCAATACGTTCCCGGCGTTTCAGAAAGTGTCTGGATATTTTTCCAAGACCAGAGCCCAGAATATGTAAGACCGGGTAAGGAAGTTGAACTATAAGCCACAGCAGGCCCAAACCAGACCAGGTAAACCAGTAGCGGGGATAGAGTAAATTATGATTAAAGGGTTGTGACATAAATTTCCTTAATGCTAATGAAAGTTGTAACGCATAAGGAAAATAATGAAGAATTCGTCTTTAGCGATACACATCGTTTTAGACAGTTGCAGACTGTTTAAATTCAGAAAATAAAACAATCCTGCAAGTAATGGTAAAAAATATGGAGAACCGGGAGAAAATAGTGAAGCAGTAATTTTTTTTGCCATAAATTTATGGGTTGATTATTGGCATGCAGGAAGTTGTCTTCTGGATTCATCATCCTCAGGATACTCAAAAGCGAAAAGGTGAATTTGGGTAAGGTTATAAAACCATAACCTTTTCGTTGAATAACTTTGCCCGGTTTGAAACATACCCCTGATATTTCACGAATAATTGCATAGTGGCCATTATTAAATCTGGCCCGGTGGATACCGAATACAGAAAGATTGACCTGCCTGTCTGTGACGGCTGTTCGAAAGGATATCTCCTTCAATAAAAACAGATTTAATAGATTTCATTATCATGGCCTCTACCACAGCAGTATAAGAGAAATGTTGTCATTCCCGGCATCGTTTAGATTAGGTTGCGGGGCTGATAAGCCCCCAATATATCCGCATTCTGATGATCTGAATAATAGCCAGCAGGCAGAACACCAGATATTGAAAATTGAATGTCTGATTTATGATACAATACCCTTCCATGAGAAATTTATGATGAAATCAGAAGACACCCTTGACTGGTACCCGGCACAGTTGCCGCCCGTGAAAATTATTCTTGGTGAAGCCGTGCTGGCTGTGGGTAAACAGGGCCGACCGATTAATACCCGAACGTTGCTTGAATACCTTCAGGTTATGCAGGGCAAGCAAAAAAGGCGGGATGACAAAGTCGCCATGCAAACTGCGATTGATGTTCTCAGGGATAATCAGCGCATTAACGGCAGACGTTAATGCGCGTCTGAAATCAGTATCCGTTCTGAATGATTTCAACCGTATGGTTTTGGCCATCATCCCGCAGTGGGATTCTGTCATCAGGGAGGAGAACGCCATCCAGCGTAACCCGATATTCTCCTTCGCCGCGTGAGACACTAATCTGATAATGGCTTTCGCCATATTGATATCTCATAGAAAAAGACGGCCACTCATCTGGCAACCGGGCATGAACAGTAAAGGCAGCACCGGAGCGTTTTATCCCCAGTAATTCATCAGTAAGTAAACGCAAGGCCCAGCCTGCGGAACCGGTATACCAGCTCCATCCTGCTCGTCCGGTATGGGGAGCGACACTGTAGACATCAGCACTCATGACATAAGGTTCAGCTTTATAGATCCCGACCGAGTCCGCATTCAGGGTATGATTTATCGGGTTGAGCATTGACCAGAGTTGCCAGGCGCGTTCTGCATTCCCCATTCGGGCAAATGCCATCACTGCCCAGATAGCGCCATGTGTATACTGTCCCCCGTTCTCCCGCACTCCGGGCAGATACCCCTGGATGTAACCCGGATTAGGACCGTGCCCATCGAAAGGAGGTGTTAAAAGCTTTATCAATCCCCCCTCATTATCCACAAGGTGCTTATCCAGTGCCTGCATGGCCTGCGCGCAGCGAACCGGGCTTGCGGCCCCGGACAATACAGACCAGCTCTGTGCAATCGCATCAATCCGGCAGTCCTGCGAGGCTTTCGATCCCAGGGGCGTACCATCGTCAAAATACCCGCGCCGGTACCATTCGCCATCCCAGGCATGGGCTTCGAGATTGTTTTGCAGGCGCAGGGCCTGTGAACGGCACATCGAGGCGACAGTGTCATCCTGCCTGCGCTCCGCCAGCGCTGCAAACCGCTGCAAAATATCGTACAGGAAGAAGCCCAGCCAGACGCTTTCACCTTTGCCTTCGATACCTACCTGGTTCATCCCGTCATTCCAGTCACCTGCCCCCATCAGCGGCAGGCCATGCTCTCCGAACCGCAGACCATGTTGAATCGCTTTGACGCAGTGTAACCAGAGTGTCTCTTCGGTGCCGCTGATGACCGGCGTGTCATAGACAGACTCCTCACCAGGCTGAAGCGGACGTCCCTCCAGATAAGGGATGAGGATTTCCAGGGCATCCTTATCCCCCGTCGTTTCAACATAGTGGCAAACGGCAAGTGGAAGCCACAGGTAGTCATCAGAACAGCGGGTACGAACACCGTTGCCATGTGGAGGGTGCCACCAGTGTTGCACATCTCCCTCGATAAATTGCCGTGATGCACACAGTATTATCTGTTCACGCATCCGGTTCGGATCGGCATGACTCAGTGCCAGTGTATCCTGCAGCTGATCGCGAAAACCAAATGCGCCGCCAGACTGATAGTAACCACTGCGGGCCATAAGGCGACAGGCGACTGTCTGATACATTAGCCAGCCATTAACCAGTAAATTTACGGAAGTGTCGGGGGTGTTAACCACGATTTTATCGAGCACATTGTGCCAGTGGTTGTGAACCCGGTTTAGCTCCTGGCGGACCGTATTCTCATTCATATAATGGGCAAGCGTCTCCTGAGCACGTGCGTGATTTTCATCTGCGCCGAGGATAAAAATAAACGTCCTCTGATCCCCATCAATTAATGTGACCGCCGATTGTACCGCCCCGCAGGGATCCAACCCTGCCCCCGTCTTACCCGAAAGTTTGCGCAGTTTCATAGCAGACGGATCGTGCAGGGAACCATTACGGCCGATAAACTCGCGACGGTCGCCTGTCAGTGAACAATCATTACCGCTGACGGCAAAAAATGCAGTACGCCCGCCACCGTTATCACCGTAAAAATTGTTCGCCAGCACCCCGCAGCCGCCAGGGATACTGGCCGCCTGTGTCACAATGTGAGGTGCTGAGCGCGTTCGGGCTCCACCGAGTGTCCACTCCACATAGCCAGTGACAGAGAGTTTTCGTGTTCGTCCCGAAGTGTTACTGAGCGTCAGGAACGCCAGTTTTACCGGCGCTTCTTCGGCAACCAGAACCGTCAGCTCGCTGTCTATACCGTTCTCACGATGGGCAAAAACACTGTAACCAAAACCATGGCGGGTCAGATAATCACCGTGTCCGCGAACAGGCAAAGCCGTCGGTGACCAACACTCACCGCTCTCTTCATCGCGCAGATAAAACGCCTCGCCGCTGCGATCGCTTACCGGATCGTTCTCCCATGGTGTTAACCGGTATTCATGCGCATTCTCATACCAGGTGTAAGCCTGTCCCGCCTCTGAAATCACGCTGCCAAAACGGGAATTTGCCAGTACATTTGACCAGGGTGCCGGTGTCAGCGCATTTTCCCGCAGGACAATCTGGTACTCCCGACCATCCTGCGAAAATCCACCATACCCATTGAAATGGCTTAACTGACTGATGTCGGGGATCCAGTCCGTATGTTGATTACGCTCCCGCACAGCACGCGGAACGAATGCTCTTACCGGAGGTTTCAGGGTATGAATACGCTGGTTAAGCTGCTCATTAATTCCACCTGCGCGGTCATCAAGATAAAGACAGGCCACGCTCATCAAAAGCAACTTATCCTCAGCGGAGAGGTGCTCACCGTTACGGACGAAAAGCCCGCCCGTTTTATCCAGCAGGCTGGCTTCAGACCCGGCATAAATTAAATCCATAATCTTATTTTGTAATCCCTGCTGGTAGCCGCCGGGGCTGTTATTCAGGATCACCAAATCAACATCCAGTCCTTTCTGTCTCCAGTACCGGTGTGCCTGAATCAGTGTGGTAACGGAGGCGATACTTTCCTCACTGGTAATACTAAGCAGCACTATCGGCAGATCACCTGAAATTGCCCAGCCCCACAGACCGGACTGACCACGCCGGTTACGGCTGATCACCTGACCTTCGGCGCGCAACTCCGGGACAGGGTAAAGCACTGCGCTGGCGAGACGATTAAACAAAGTGGCATCATCTTCACTGGCGTTCATCTGGCGTAATACCACCAGACTGTGCGACCAGGCCAGTTCAAAGACGCGATCGGCAATAGGGTAATCGCGATATTTCTCCAGCAACGCCAGACTCTGCTGGCGGGTATCGCTGATACCATAAATGATATCAATCGTGACCGGCTGCCCCGGCTGCAGAATGATGGTGTTGCGTATCGCCAGTATAGGGTCCAGTACTGGCCCCGACGTGTTGCTGAGCGGCCCTCCGCCCTCTATTGCCAGGGCATCAGCAGGGGTTCTGCCACGACCAAGAAATTTTGCCCTGTCCGTTTCAAACGAGACGTTATGACGGTTATCGCCATGCACCACCATCATGTGAAACAGGCAAGGACTCGGTTCATCCGGTGAGCGCGGGCGCCGGTGGCAAAGAATAGCGTCACGCTCAGGATTCAGCTCAGTCTGAATAAACAAATTGCTGAATGCCGGGTGTGCCAGATCGCTGGCATCAGGCGCCAGTACCACTTCGGCATAGGTTGTCAGCGCCAGGGCTCGGGGCTGGCGACCACGATGAATCAGTGTGAGCCGTCGCAGCTCAATATCATCCTCAGGGGAGATCACAACCTGAGTTTTGACGCTGAGCCCAGCGAAGGTTCGTCTGAATTCAGCGCTCGCATCGGTGAAGATCACTTCCTCGTCGTGTTCGCTGGCGTTGCCTGTCGGCTGCCAGGTATTGCTCCACACGTCGCCCGTCTGCATATCGCGGATATAGCAGAATGTTCCCCAGTTATCGCGCGTGGTATCACTGCGCCAGCGCGTAAGAGCAATATTATTCCAGCGACTGTAACCTCCCCCTCCCGCTGTCAACATCAGATGATAATGGCTGTTGGACAGCAACTGAATATCCGGGGCGGGTGTGTCCACCCCATTGAAAATTCGGGGTTCATAGCGAACGGGTTTGACCCTGCCCTCATGAGATTCAAAATGACGGCGTGGGCTGTAGAGATCGACCGCATCCGGCACGCGCTCCTGTAACAGCAGACTCGCTGACCGGAAAACTGTACTGGACATGAATCGCTCAGCCATGGGGGCACCAAGCAGCACATGGGCCAGCGCCTGAAAAGCCATGCCCTGGTGATGTGCCATCCATGACTGCACAACCGCATAGAGCTGACCGGTTGCGAGGCGTGAGGGGGTATAGTCCAGCGCTTCGTAAAAACCGTATTCGCCACGCGCACCATTTTTTTGCAGTCTGAACAGATTCTCACAGGCTCTCTGTGGTGAGACTATCAGCGCCAGCAGTGTGGCGTACGGGGCGACAACCATGTCATCGGCAAGTCCCCTGCGCAGACCGAGCCCCGGCACGCCAAATGCCTGATATTGATAATTATGCTGAACATCAAAAGCATGATAACCAGACTCTGAAACGCCCCATGGTACCCCGCGTTCTTTCCCCCAGTGAATCTGGCGCATAACCGCCGACTGACTCATCTCATCGAGCAGACTGCCAGGCCAGGTGGGCATCACCAGATTCGGCATCAGGTATTCAAACATAGACCCGCTCCATGACATCAGGGCAGTTTCATTATCAATCGTGGTAAACAGCCGCCCCAGCGCGTACCAGCTTTTAAGAGGCAACTGATTAGTCGCAATGGCGAGAAAACTGGTCAGGCGGATTTCAGATGGCAGGAGATCATAATGGCTCTTATCAGGTGTATTCGTGTCACAGTTATAACCGACACTGAGCAGACTGGTTGTTTCGCTGTACAGAAAGGCGAAATCCATCCGGGCATGCTCATTCAACCGCTGTTCAAGCTCGGTGATAATATTCAGTCGCATCCGGGCCTGCTCCGTCGCTGACGCCGGAGGTGTTCCCTTACCGGTAAATGTCGCACGGGCAAGCTCGCTCAGAGTCGGCAGCGGCTGTTCGTTCCAGGAAGCAGGTAACCAGCCAAGCAGCAGCGACCACTCATGGCAAAGCTGTACCAGTTGATGCGCCAGGTGCCCTGCCCAGCGCATCTGAAGAGGAGACCCCTGATGACATTGCGTTGTCAAATGGTTGCACTGGGTGCGCATTTTTTTCAGCTCGCTGAAAAACGCCTGCGGAGGTAGCAACACCGCGCTCAGGTAGTGTTTGCGCAGCAGTCGCAGGCTATCAGGCGGGTTCTGGCCCCACTGTTTTTCCAGAATATCCAGCGTATCGTTCACTCCTGCCAGTATCCGTTGGATGTTTAAAACGGGCTGATGACGCATGGCGGACAGCCCTTCACGCAGTGTCAACAAATGCCCCGCCATGTTTCCGCTGTCGACGCTTGAAACATAGCGTGGGCTGAGGGGGGCCAGCGTACGGGTGTCATACCAGTTATAGAGATGGCCCCGGTAATGCTCCATTTTATCCAGTGTGTCGAGGGTGAGCGACACGCGCCGAAGCACCTCTCCACCGGGCAGGTAGCCAAAATCCCAGGCCGTCAGGTTAGCCATAAGGGAAAGGCCAATATTGGTAGGAGAAGTACGATGGGCCACCGTCGGTTGCGGTATTTCCTGGTAGTTATCAGGTGGAAGCCAGTTTTCTTTTTCTGTGGTAAAGGTCTCAAAAAATGCCCAGATTTCACGGCTTGTCTGGCGTAACAACTGTTTTTGTTCCTGATTTGGCGAAAACACCTTACGCACAGGCTGGCGACTCAGCCAGCTCATCAGCAGTGGTGCCAGACACCATAACAAACCGATCGGCAAAGCAATCGCCAGCAGTGGCGGTGCATATTGTCCGGTCAGTATTATAAGCGTCACGCCACCTGCAACATTCAGCCACATCGCCTGATAAAAACGCGCAACAGAGGGTTTGTCCTGATTGCTGTCCAGGCTGTGACTGACCCACTGGCTGAGGTGACGCCTGCTGACCCCCAGTCGCCATAGCGTCACGGCAATTGCCTTGAGCGAATATCCGGCTTCATGCGGCAGTACCGCAAAATTAAGGCCGATGCCTGACAAACGCTTCAGCGCGCCTGCCCCCACCAGTAACAGATGCGGCTTCAGGCGACGACGCAGAGGTTTATGCAGAAAGTTGTGGGCGATGCTGAGGATTGCAGGTAACAGCCATATCAGTGCCAGTACGCCAAGCCAGTAAAATGGATTGGGTACCCAAATCAGGGAGAAGAACAGCAATACCAGTAAAGAAGGTGCGACCAGACTGCGACGCAAATTATCGAGTAATTTCCAGTAAGAAAGTGTGGACAGCGGGTTCTTATCCCGGGTTCCATCAGTTTTTCTGACGCGTGGCTTCAGCCAGTTAAGCAGTTGCCAGTCGCCCCGGATCCAGCGTGAACGACGCGCGACGTCCGAAAGGTAATTATTGGGGTACTGCTCGTAAAGTAAGACCTCACTCAGTAGCCCCGATCGTGCATAGCACCCTTCAAGTAAATCATGGCTGAGAACCAGATTTTCCGGGCATGTGTTGGCAGTGGCCAGCACAAAGATATCGACATCATAAATCCCTTTACCGACGAACGATCCTTCCCCAAAGAGATCCTGATAGATATCCGAAGACATCATCGAATAAGGATTATTACCGGGCACGTTACTGCGTATGGCGGCATAACGTCCCTGACCGTTGCGTGGTATCTCCTCCGCGAGGCCGGGTTGCAGAATGCCGAATCCTTTAATGACCCTCTGGCGTAGCGGATCATACTCTGGCTTATTCAGCGGATGCGCCATTGTCGCGACCAGCTTGTGTGCCGTATCGCGCGGCAGCACCGTATCACTGTCCAGGGTAATGACGTATTTAATGTGACCCGGTAAAAGATGAGCTGGTATATCCGCAACACTGACGAATTGAGTCCCCGGATGACGCAACCAGCTGTTCAGCAACGCCAGTTTTCCCCGCTTGCGTTCATAGCCCATCCACGTTCCTTCAGAGGGGTTCCATTCAGGTTCCCGGTGTAGCAGATAGAAACGTGGGCGGCTGGAGGGATAGCGGCGATTAAGCGCCTGCATATCGGCGATAGCCTGTCTGAGCAGGGCGTTATTTTCCGGCGAGGGTTCATTCTCAGAATCAGCGAAATCGGTGAGCAGAGCGAACCTGAGATTTTCGTTTTGATTCCCCAGCCAGCAGACTTCAAGGCTGGTGAGGAGCTTGCTGAAACTATCGTGGCTGGTCAGCATGCAGGGAATAGCAATCATGGTTGCGCTGTCAGCAGGAATGCCGGTTGAAAAATCCATCCCTGGCAATGGATGAGGAACGCGAAAACGGGTGGTTGCGTCACTGAGCAAATCACTCATTAACTGAGTTAAAGCGATAATCAGAGGCAATGCCACCGCGATCAACAGCCAGTCTGCGCCCTGTAGAGCAGTTTCGTGCAAAACTGCCGCTGTCGTTGCTGTTGTCAACAACGCCAGGCTTCCAAGCCAGGACAACAGAGTTATTCTGTTGAAACTGTGCCGCAAACGTATGAGCCTGGAGGTGTCAGCCAACAGATGAATCTCCAGCTGCTGTCGACCTTCGCCCGCCAGATAATAGCCAACGTGATGTTCCTGTGTGTCGGGAGCACTCTCCCCCGAAAGCGCCAGCACCCTGCCCGCAACCTCAGGCTCACTGAGACCACTGTCTCTGGCAAGGATCTCAACAACGTGGCGGTAATGATCCCGGGTATTAAAGTGCATCCGGGGATAGATACCGGCAGGATCATTGCGTAATGCCTGTTCGACGACACTGATCGTTTCGGCGAAATCAGCCCAGTCCGTTTCGCTCAGTAATCGCAGACCCGCGATGCTGTTACTGACGGATAGCTGGCTGGCGGCAAGCTGTTGATTGAAGCTATGTATGAGAATGTCGGTGGTGACTCCCTGTTCCCGGAGGCACTGATCAACCCAGGTAAGAGGTAACGACAGCGCGTTGCCATGTCCCTGCAGGCGCCGCACCAGCTCTGCGACAAACGCACTGGTTAACGGAGGACGAGAGCGCGCCATATCGGCCACCACCATGATTAAATCACCAGGCTCGTTCTCTGCACATTCGAAAATCCTTGTTATCCACGTATCGGCCAGGTTTCTGTCCTGCTGAGCTTTTATCACTTCCATGCTGATACGACGAAGATTTTCAATCAGCGCCAGGCGCAGCATCCCCGGCAAGGCCCAGACTTCACCTAATGTCAGCGGTGCCACCTGTTGATAGGCGGTGAGGTAGCTGGTCAGACTGGCGGTATCCCAGCGGCCATCACCGTGAGCAATGGCCTCTGATGCAATATTGTAAATTCGCGGACAATTCAGTGGTGACATCAGCGACGGGAGACCTTTGCCAAAGCTTTTCGGCAAGTGCTGACGGACAGTGCGGATTTGCTCCTCAATCAGATAATAATTGTCCAGCAACCATTCCCCGGCGGGCATGATACTCGTCTTTTTACCCGCGTTAAGCTCATAGCAGTTTTGCGTGATGACGATCTCATTGTCGGCGAGCCTTTTCAGCAGGTAATAAGGAAGTTTATCCGGCGATAATTTATGTGTGCGCGCCAGTTTCTGACCGTAGCGTTCCATCTGGGCAGTCGAAAAGAGCTCTGACCGCGGATTGCTTTCACCGTAAGGATCGTTCGCAGAAAACGTCATGTTTTCTGCGTCATTCGTAGGAATACGGGAGTGGTTAAACCACGCTCTGGGGTTCATTTTCATAGCGTTGCTCTGATGCGACGTTAGCGCGCAGGAGCAGTTGCGAAATCAGTTCAGAAACGTTCTCTCAGGATGGGCGTAAGGCATCAGGGATTTAACAGCTGCTGGAATTTAACTTAGGTATAAAATGTGGGCTCTGTCTGAGGTTTTTCGGTCGGACTAGCGTCGGGAGATAAACAGGGCTTTACACCCTGGGCACATCATGGCCTGATTGCGACGGATTTTTGACACCGGTTGAGCTGATTTCAAGCCACAAGCAGGGCAAGCGGCAGTGGCGGTAGAAGCACCGCTGAAGAGTTTCATTGCGTAATCGATAATGGACATAATCATTAACCTTTCAATGAATGAGCCTCACCGTATCACACTTGGTTAAGTTTTAATCCATTTATTTTGGTGCACTGAAATTCAGGAAAGATAGATGTTCGCAGCCACAGGCCCCCTGGGACCGTGAATCCGACAAAATTCAATACGGCTTCCTGGAATGGGTAATTCCGATTCGCGTGAATTAACGGCTGAAATATGAAGCAGAACGTCTTTTCTGCCATCTGAAGGGGTGATGAAACCTTTACCGCTGAGAATGTCAAAACTTTTGACAATTCCTGTCATTTTATGGGACAAGTCAATTCCTTATTGAAAACACGCAAAGACTATACCCTGAAAAAATTATATTGCCACTTTTAATTTTCCTTGCAGGACCTCTGGATGGCTAAAATATAATTTGCTTATTATGACTTCCCGTGCCTTAATGAATCCCATCAGTTCGATGTACAAACGAACGTTAAACATTTTCCGGGCAGTCCTCATTACCAGGCGTTATCGCTGATATCCCCTCTTTTGAGTCCATACGTTTAATACTATACGTTTACTATCAATACTATAATTTGTGACGGGAATCAGTATGACCTCAAGAATTAAAGGCCTTGTAAAATGGTTTAATGAAGACAAAGGTTTTGGCTTCATCTCTCCTCTTGATGGGAGCAAAGATATCTTTGTTCATTTTTCAGCGCTTAACGGAGACAACTTTAAAACCTTATTTGAAGGGCAGAAAGTTGAATTCGCAATACACAGTGGAGACAAAGGTCCTGCTGCGGCAAACGTAATACTTTGCGATAAATAAATCTTTGTGGGTCTGCGACAACGATGAAGGATTATTCCTGAGTAGACAGATCCATAAATTAATTTAGCGAAAGGCAGTTTATTCTTAATATCAGGTCAGCATATTTTTGCACATCGATGAGTGTGCTGACCGATGTGATGAAGTGCAGGTCTGCTGCATGAAAAGTCTAAAAGCAGAAGCTAACTGCTTGTTAAATAATAAAGTGCGTAAGAGGTCAGGCAGCCTCCGAAAGCATCACGTCCTTGATTCTACCCTGTTTTAATTTTCTTTAGCCTTCAAAATTTAAAAAAGAAGAAAATTGCCAGACTTTTGTAAATATCACATAGTCCGCGCAGGTTGATCACAAAAAATTATTTCCTGTATCGAAGAGATTGCCTTATGGAAAAAACCAACAGATGATAAAAGTCCTTGTGTTTTTTAATGCTGAATCCTGTAAGGTCATGACCGTTCTTGAAGGTATATCCTCTATTAAGCAGGAATATCCAAACGGTGAAGAAACTCATCTTCGGATTATGTCAGCAGGTTTTCCTTCTTTGACCGGAGATCATGGTGTTGTTCACGTGGCTTCTGACAGGGAATTGACTTCTCAGGAGATACTTGATGCTGCCAGGAAATATTTATAGCATTTCATTAAGTTCTCTGCTTCACATTTAATTGCGCACGATCACTTACCCTATTCAACAGATACAACTAAAAAAATGAGTAAAAACCCTTTATCGCCTGCTAACTGCAGGCTTTTTTTTATAACACATTCAAAATCTTATAAGCGTTTACCCTGAGAAGTGAAAATGACTCTTTGTGTACTGACAAATTGTCGATATCGCTCTAATCCCCTTCATGCTATCTTGCCTTTTATGGTGAATCCTCCTAAGCGGCGGGGCTAATTAACCTGATGACACTTTTGCTGGAATGTTCATCATGCACGACTGAAGCAGCGAGCCATGGGGGGTTACCCAAAGGCTTACCGGGAGGCACCCGGCATCATATGTATAAGCCCCTGCAGCAATGCGGGGGCTTTTTCACAAATATGACCGGTATAAATTCAGAAAGCCGGTTGATGTGGGATCAGTACGGCTGACCTATATTAATAATTGTGCTCACCGTATCACCAAAGAATGTCAGTCGACTCAGGATAATACCTGAAAGTGCAATGATAACCGTTGCAATGGAAACTGACGCTTTCTGGCGCTGACAGGACAAGACGAGTGTTAGCGCGAAACAGATTAAGCCGGACCAGAAAAAAGGAGATGAGCTCCATTGTTCTGCGGTCATACGTGCAATCGTTCCACCGCTGCGCCAGATAACCGGTGCGATAACCATGGCCAGAATCAGTAACACCAGCCCCTGGCGTAAGGGAGAAAGTGCCGGAGACTTATCCAGCAACGGGAGCATTGCCGCCCCCATTACCCATGCCGTTAACAGGTAGAGAATCATCGGCAGCCCGTTATTGATGGCGATCATTGCGGGTGCTGCATATGTCAGTCCCTGCACTGCAATCAGAATGATCCCCATCACTGCCGCTGCAATCACGGTCACGACTTTTCCATCGGTGAACAGTGCCAGCGCAATCGTGACGGCAAAAAGGCTTGCTGCCAGAATTTCCCTGCTAAGCCATGAATGTCTTAAGTTAATAAAAGCATTATAGCCATGGAACGGATCGGCCAGATGGAAGGTTGCTCCAATCAGGGATATGCCCAGAACCACGCCCGTGATAAACCATGACCTGCGCTGCGGTATATCACGGTTATAAATGCGCCGCCAGGCAAGAAACAGGGCCATTCCGACAGACGTCTGGCTCAGCGATGTAAAGAAAACCAGTGGTAACTCATAGTGTTCCATGATTATTCTCCAGCCTGATGCGGTGTGCGGGGCATAATGAAGCGGGTCCCGGGGTTCAGGGATGGCATAACAGGGTATCCGGGGGGATACTGTATGGCATTTCCGGGGGCACCCTGTCCATCCAGATCTATCATGGTTAATGCACCGACAGGGCAAGCATCAATGCAGGCTGTTTGTAAACCTGCATCTAACCGTTCATAACACATACTGCATTTTTCAGCCTTATGAGTGACTTCGTTAAATCTGGGGGCACCATAAGGACAACTGCGCAGGCAGTTTTTACAGCCTATACAGCGAGCAGGGTCATGTACGACGATACCATCTTCGCGCAGGGTATAGGCCTCAACCGGGCATGCATCCAGACAGGCGGGATGCTCGCAGTGGTTACATGCCAGTGAGTAGAAAGCCCTTTCTTCGTGCGGATAGATGGAATTCCCCAGCGGGTAGACATAGCGCCAGAAAAGATCAGGCTCCAGTTGATTAAAACTTTTACAGGCCATGGCACAGCCACGGCACCCGATACATTTTTCACTATCGACCAGGAATGCACGTCTCATGCTTTTGCTCCTTGTATCGATTTATCCTGTGCTGGCATTTTTGTTAACTCTATATCAGCAAACTGACAATGGATGGCGGAACCCGGTGAACCGGTTTTCATTTGCCCCATGTCTGATGAGGTATCATCGACCACATTCTGAACGTTAAAACTCTTTTTCGGGAACCAGGCCTCATACATCACCAGCATATCTTTCGGTACGTTCGTAGTGAGTCTGGCCCTGACAGTCACATCACCAATGCCATTAAAGACACGAACCCAGTCCAGTTCCTTGATACCCTTGCGTTGTGCCGCTGCGGGATGGAGGTAAACAAATGGTTCCGGGTAAAACACCTTCATCCAGTCCAGATTAATGAACTGTGAATGGATGCCAAATAATGCATGCGGAGTAAAAAGCTGGAATGGATGGGTCTTCGCCCTGCCCGGTTTATATTCAGGTAAGCGTGAGTGGCCGTTCTCCTGACTCAGCGTCGAAGCAAATTCGTATTTACCGGATGGTGTTTTGAACTTGAAGTCGTGCCAGGCCGCAGGATGTGGCAGTTTAGCTTTGACAGGGCCATTGAGCAGCTCTTCCCAGGATGAGATGCCAAACAGTTTGTAGATCCCTTCGTTAAATTCTTTCGCCACCCATTCTTTACCGTCAATCTCCTGCGGGAATGTACAGGAGCCAGGAGACAAGCGATTCATGGTTCGGGAGAGTGCCGCCGCTATCTCAATATCCGATTTCGACTCATACATTGGTTTAATCGCCGGCTGGTTAATGGTTAACCAGTAATGCCAGTACGATACCGAGACATTCCACTCCTCCATTTGGGTTGTGGCAGGTAAAACAATATCGGCCTGCTCCACGGTTTTATTGAAAAAATGGTCCACGCACACCACCATCTCCAGCTTTTTGAAAGCCTTGAGCATTTTATTATGATCAAAATCCTGTGATAGCGGGTTCTTACACGCCACCCACAACATACGAATG
Source organism: Kosakonia sp. MH5 (assembly GCF_009935945.1). NCBI lineage: Bacteria > Pseudomonadati > Pseudomonadota > Gammaproteobacteria > Enterobacterales > Enterobacteriaceae > Kosakonia > Kosakonia sp. MH5. Next base: position 43,095 of record NZ_QODH01000001.1, read on the forward strand.
GGCGGATCATTCGTGTCCAGTATGGCCTGCGCGGTTTTGTTTATATTCACACTGCGGTCGGTATAACTGGCTTCCGTTTTTGCCGCAAAATCAAACTCCCCTTTTGGTCCTTTTTGTCCGGTAAACCCAACCGATCCCTCAGGTTGTTTTTGCAGCATGGCGTGATAATTGAATCCCCAGGTATAAAGGTGACCATAACGTGCGCCTCCCCCTTCCAGACCGATATTCCCCGTCATGGCGACCAGCGCATCAATGGCACGCACATTTGCGCCACCATTGATATGGCGTTGCATACCGTAACCGATCCAGATAGTCGCTGGTTTTACTGCAGCAAAATCTTCTGCAAGCTGACGAATGGTGTCGGCAGGAAGGCCGCACTGCTCCGCTGCCCACTCCAGGGTGATGTTTTCCTCTAAATACTGTGCAAAATCAGAAAAACCGACGGCATACTGGGTAGTAAAGTCTTTATCCACCAGACCGTTGTCTAATAAGTGGCGAGCCATACCCAGCGCCAGCGCGCCATCGGAGGCTGGTTTTATCCGTAAGTACAAATCGGCTTTGGCTGCTGTCTGCGTCAGGAGGGGATCAATGACAACCACTCTGGCGCCACGCTCGCGCGCCTGATAGATGTATTTCATGCTGTGCATGGAACACCAGGCAGGGTTAGCGCCCCAGATAATGATGTACCGGGACTTGACCATATCTTCGGGATCGTTACACCACATATCCCCCATGTCATAGCTCTGGGCATCAATTCCTGCAGGCCAGCAGGGAGTGCCGACAAAACGGGTGGTGTAACCCAGCGAGGACATCATGCCTTCAACACCGTAATTAAGAATGCCCAAATTACCTGAATATTTCGTGAGGCCCAGTCCCAGAAGCGAGCCATCTTTCTTTTTAATCTCCAGAATTTTGCTGGCAATGCGTTCCATTGCGTCTTCCCAGGAGATGCGACGCCATTTACCGGAACCCCGGCCATCCTGAATCATCGGGTATTTAATCCGGTCAGGACTGTAGACCCGGCGGGGATAGGTCAAACCTTTTATACAGGGTTGACCATGCGTGAAAGTCGACTCTTTTGCTCCGTCAATATAGTGGATGACACCGTCCTTAACGTGAGTTCTCAGGCTGCAGGTGTCATAGCAATTGCGGGGACAGGAATTTCGATAAAGGGTGTAGTTATCAGGATTGTAAGGTATCGGGGGCTGTGCTGCAGCCCGGCGAGGGGTCAACAGCCCGCCTGGCAGGCTGGTAGCAACGCCTGCGATGGCAAGATTTTTGATAAAGCGCCGCCTGGCGGGGGAATCAGGTGTGTCAGTCATGGAGAATTCTCCGCTGTAAATCGAAAAACCAAAGCGAAAGTACGTCAGCAACTGAGTCAATCAGCGGCGTTGATACATGGGCTTTGATACGGGTAATAAAGTCCGGCAACCATTTACTCAGGTGCTGATGCGTCAGCCAGTTTAGTACTTCTCTCTGTTCTGGCGTCAGTTCAGGTAACGATACCAGTAGCAAACAGGCCTCAATTTCATAACTAATTGAATCATCAGGAAATTGATTTTCCAGTGAAACTTCGAAACCCAGTTCGTGATAACACTTGCGTATTTCGAGCGTACTTTTTCCCATCACTTGCGGCTCTGTATGCAGATATACGGAAGCATAAGGCGGAGCCAGCAAAGCCATGGGACCTACAAATAGACGGTTAAAATCGTATTCGACTTCAAGCCAGTCCCCGGAGGAAGGGATCGCGGGTAACCCCGGCTGGCGCAGGCATAAATCCTGGAGTCTGTTACTGATTTCAGCCAGTGAGCCTGATTGCGGGAAAGCAAAAAAGTCGCGGAGACAGATCCCTGTTGCTATCCATTCTTCACGAGAGAAGGACACGGTTAAGGCCAATAAAGAGGGAGGAAGTGTTTCACCCTGCTCTTCCCTGTCTGAAGAAAAAAACATATGAAATATCCTATATGCTTAAGAATAATCTCACTGTAAAACTACCGGCAGAGGATGTTTTTTGATCATGGATACGTTTTTATTGTTTTTTTGAGGCCGGGAGGATAAATCGTCACACAGTGTGCTGACGCTCACGATTAAAGCGTGGAGCAGGTCGCGATGAGTTCAGCAGATCATCTGTAGCCGCTCATTTGGTCACCGCATCACTCAATATAGCGATATGTATCAGGCAGGGTGCGCCTATGCGGAGCGTGCGGCGGAGAAACTCCAGGCTGGAAGAAAACGTTGCTGCGTAATAAGCGTTTTTATACGCACCAGCCCACATGACGAAAATAAAACCTTCTATAACCCGCAGGCCAGCGGCCGGCTGACTATTCCCACGAGGCACCGTCTGGTTTGCCGGTCAGGGCATTCAAAAAAGCTGGGCCATGAAGCGAGAGATGCTATCGCCGGGTTATACAACACGCTACGTTGATTTACCGATCGTCAAATAAAAACGCTGTCGATATATTTATACAGGCGTTCTTTCAATCTATTTATTTAAGATCAAAAAGAGATAAATATTATTCTTATTAAGAGACAAAAATCATTCTCTTTGTATTATTAAACAGGTTTCCCGATCTGAAAATAACATTCACTACGTAATGGAGCTACTGAGATGAGAGTTGTCGTATTTCAAGGACAATATGGTATTTTTAAACGCGAAGGTTTAGACCTTTCTATGCCAGCGGTACAAAGTTGTTTGGGGTTGTATGCATTATCCGATCAGCACGATTATTTGCTATGCGCGCATTTTGATACGGCTCTGGCGCTACAACAGAACCTGGAAGATATTCAATGCGCGCTGGAGCGGAAAGGGATCAGTATGAAAAGCCTGCACTGTATGGTTTTTGGTGGCGACGGAAAGCAGAGCTACCTGCGCTGTTCTTCACCCAGTAGCGATATTGGCAATACCATTGTTAATTTTATAAAAGCCCGGGGCGGCACCGCTGAATATTCAGCCCAGTATTATTCCGGTGTGATTCCCCAAACGTTTAACTTTTACTACAAACGACGTTACGGGATCACTGAAGGCCGAAACGCCAGAGATTTTATGGGCGGTCATCAGCAGGCCGAAAATATCGCCAGACAGCGGATAAAACTCAGGCCGTCGGAGTATTCGCCAGCGCAGGCAAAAATGACGGATATTAGTCACTTATATTAAACAGCGGGTTCCATGCAGAAACCCGCCAATGAAAGGCAACACGAAAATCACGCCAGACCATCAGCGGCTGCGTTTGGCGTGGCGCTCCCAGTTTTCCTGCTTTGCCTGCTCCGACTTACGCAACGCCACGTAGCAAGCACCGTTGCCACCATGATGCGGCAGCGCCGCACAAAAGGCCTGAACATCATCAAACTCGGTCAGCCAGCGCGCCAGATAACTGCGCACAATATTCGGATGCGAGCCATCTTCCCGCCCTTTGCCGTGAATGATGAGCACATTACGCAGACCATCAAGCCGCGCCTGGTGCATAAAGCGGAACAGCATCTGGCGGCATTGCTCAACCGGCTGGCGTAGCAGATTAAGGCTTGCCTGCTGGCTGTATTTCCCCTGCCGCAGCTTATCCAGCACGCCGTTCTGCAACCCTTCGCGTTTAAACTCCAGTGGCGTACCAAGAGGGATAATGTCAAGAAAACCGGTGGTGAGAAAATTATCGAGCTGCAGGGTATCGATACGCTGCTGCGCGCGAGGATTAGGTGTTCGCTGCCAGTGTACATCTGCACAGCGCTTCAGGGGCTGAACGTCCTCCATGGCGTCAAGAAAAAGCGATTTGTCGTCAGGGTTCATCAGGCACTCCTCCATCAACTTCTGCTCATGTACTATAACGGGCGTACCCCGCCCCTACAATGGCTCTCGAGGATTTACCTTAAGTCGGACAAACAGTTAATGTTCTCGCCTGTTTAATTGCAGCCAAAAACCATAATAAATTTGTGAGTACAAATTTAACTTAACTAAAATTATTATCGCACTGGCGACCTGAATTTTAGTTAAATTATCGTGAAATCAATCACCATTTCTTACTGGAAATATTTACGCGCATCGCTATAACTATATTTACCGCACACGGAGGACACTGCAGGAAATAACGAAAGGAAGCGTCATTGTGTGTACTGTAGAGCCTGACGGATGTCGGCAGGCTCTATTTTTTTATCAGCGGGAATAGATAATATATGATCTATTAGATAACGACACATTGTCTGTTTATTATTCTGTTCCTCGCCTTGACATAGTGGAATAAACGTACTTTTGGGGTATGGTGGCACAGCAAGTCGTCTGCTAGGATTGGCGAACTTTGCCGCGGTTAAGGACGCCAGATGTTAACGTTACTTGAGGACAAAATATCCACCCCGCTTGGCCCGCTATGGATAGTGTGCGACGAAAGTTTTCATCTGCGCGCCGTGGAGTGGGAAGAGCACAGCGATCGTATGAATAAGCTACTGGATATTCATTATCGCAGTGAAGGCTATCAACGCATCGCCGCAACAGATCCTGGCGGATTGAGCCAGAAACTGCAGGACTACTTTGATGGCGATCTGGCTGTTATCGACACCCTCCCCACAGCGACCGCTGGCACCCCTTTTCAGCGTGAAGTATGGCAAGCGCTGCGCACGATCCCGTGTGGCCAGGTGGTGCATTATGGCCAATTGGCAAAAACGCTGGGACGCGCAACGGCGGCGCGGGCTGTGGGAGCCGCCAATGGTTCAAACCCGGTCAGTATTGTCGTACCCTGTCACCGCGTCATCGGCAGCAATGGCACCCTGACCGGCTATGCGGGCGGCGTACAGCGCAAAGAGTGGCTGTTACGCCATGAAGGCTACCTGCTATTGTGAGAAAAAGCGCATAAAAAGGCTTTTTATCAGGACGTATTGCGATAAAAACCTTAACGAAGTGAAGGAATTTCAACGAGATGATGTAGATTCATTTCGTTGAGGCTCGCCCGCCTGTTTTAATAATCGTGAATTGACGTTTTACCAGACTTACGTGCTCAAGAAAAAGATGTTAAAATTGACAAATATCAATTACGGCTTGAGCAGACCTATGATCCCGGAAAAGCGAATTATACGACGCATTCAGTCAGGCGGATGTGCAATCCATTGCCAGGATTGCAGCATTAGCCAGCTTTGTATCCCTTTTACTCTCAATGAGCACGAGCTGGATCAGCTCGACAACATTATTGAGCGTAAAAAGCCCATCCAGAAAGGTCAGACGCTGTTTAAAGCAGGGGATGAACTGAAATCGCTGTACGCTATTCGTTCCGGTACGATTAAGAGCTACACCATTACCGAACAGGGCGACGAGCAGATCACCGGGTTTCATCTGGCGGGCGATCTGGTCGGCTTCGACGCGATTGGTACCGCTCATCATCCCAGCTTCGCACAGGCGCTGGAAACCTCGATGGTCTGCGAAATCCCGTTTGAGACGCTGGACGATCTCTCCGGCAAAATGCCGAACCTGCGTCAGCAGATGATGCGTCTGATGAGCGGCGAGATCAAAGGCGATCAGGATATGATCCTGCTGCTGTCGAAGAAAAATGCCGAAGAGCGTCTGGCGGCGTTTATCTACAATCTCTCACGTCGTTTTGCCCAGCGTGGCTTCTCACCGCGCGAATTCCGTCTGACCATGACCCGTGGCGATATTGGTAACTATCTGGGGCTGACGGTAGAAACCATTAGCCGCCTGCTCGGTCGTTTCCAGAAGAGCGGAATGCTGGCGGTGAAAGGTAAATATATCACCATTGAAAACAGCGATATGCTGGCGCAGCTGGCTGGCCATACGCGCAACGTCGCCTGAGTTTTTTCTCCTGCCTTCAGACCTTTTGCCGGACTGTGTAATTTTCGTGATTTATTGATCTGGCAAAAGGTTTTCCCTGTTTCATTCAGTGCTTATAGGTTATCTTTTATTTACAGACTGTGGTGACAGATGTAAGGAGACCCTGTATGGCTAAGTATCAAAACATGTTGGTCGCCATCGATCCTAACCAGGACGATCAACCAGCATTACGACGTGCTGTGTATTTGCATCAACGGATTGGTGGCCGCATTAAAGCCTTTTTGCCAATCTATGATTTCTCTTACGAAATGACCACCCTTCTGTCCCCCGATGAACGCACCGCTATGCGGCAAGGCGTTATCAGCCAGCGTACCGCGTGGATCCGCGAGCAGGCGAAATTTTACATCGATGCGGGCGTGCCGATTGAGATCAAAGTGGTCTGGCATAATCGTCCCTTCGAGGCCATCATCCAGGAAGTGATTTCCGGCGGTCATGATTTATTGCTGAAAATGACCCACCAGCACGATCGGCTGGAATCAGTCATTTTCACCCCAACGGACTGGCATTTGTTGCGCAAATGCCCTTGCCCGGTATGGATGGTCAAAGATCAGCCCTGGCCGGAAGGTGGCCGCGCCGTGGTGGCGGTCAATCTCGCCAGTGAAGAGCTGTACCACAATTCGCTGAACGAAAAACTGGTCAAAGAGACGTTGCATTTGGCCGAACAGGTCAACCATACCGAAGTGCATCTTGTCGGCGCTTATCCTGTTACGCCAATCAATATCGCCATCGAACTGCCGGAATTCGATCCCAGCGTGTACAACGACGCTATTCGTGGTCAGCATCTGCTGGCAATGAAAGCGCTGCGGCAGAAATTCGGTATTGATGAAAAATTGACACATGTAGAGAAAGGGTTACCGGAAGAGGTGATCCCGGATCTGGCCGAGCACTTACAGGCCGGGATTGTAGTGCTGGGTACCATCGGGCGAACCGGGATTTCTGCGGCATTCCTCGGTAATACGGCCGAACAGGTAATCGATCATCTGCGCTGCGACCTGTTGGTCATCAAACCGGATGATTATCAAAGCCCGATCGAACTGGACGACGAAGACGATTAAATAAAAACCCCGCCATGAAGTGAACCCCATTTGTTGGAGTATCCAGCTTTCGGGGTTCACTTCAGCAAAGCGGATTTTTTATACTGCCGGTTCACCGCGCTGCTCAGCCGCCGGGTTTTCTACCGCCAGCCCACCTTTTACTACCACGCACGGCAGCGCCAGCGCGATCCCCTCTTCTGCCAGCTTTTCCATAATACGGATATTAATTTCCTGCTGAATATCCATGTACTTGTTGTAATCCGCCGTGTTGACGATATGCACGACTTCAACATTCAGCCTGTCGGCAGCGAATCCCTGAAAATGTGCGCGGTCAAACTTCGTTTCACCCACGTCGGTAATGATGGCCCGCACCATTTCACTCACTTTCCGCAATTTGTCTGGCGGCGTACTGACGGCCAGACCGAAGGTGAAAACGATACGCCGCGTCTGCATGCGCTTATAGTTATGCAGCGTTTGTTGCAGCAAAATCGCATTGCCGCAGACGATTTGCTCGCCGCTCAGGCTGCGGATACGCGTGGTTTTAAGACCAATATGCTCAATGGTGCCGGCAACATCGTTAAACACCACGAAATCGCCAATTTCGAAGGGCTTATCGAAGCCAATGGAGAGCGAGGCAAAGACATCGCTGAGGATGGTCTGCACAGCCAGTGCAATCGCAATACCGCCCACACCAAGGCTGGCAACCAGCGCGGTGATATTGACGCCCGCGTTTGCCAGAATCGACAACAGCATGATGGTCCATAGCATCATGCGCAGCAACAGACCGGCAATCACCATAGTCACCGGATTTCGGCTTGCACCAGGCGTATACATCAAATGACGCATCCACGACACCACGCCCTGATCAAGCCAGATGGCAATCTGAATCGCCAGCACTAAAAACCAGGCGTGTCCGAGGGTATTAAACAGGCGGTCGGGAAGATCGATGAAACGCAGACTGAAAAGTAATGCAGCAATAAAGAGCAGGAATTGACTGGTACGGCTGAGCATATCGACCAGCACATGCTGCATTTTGCCAACGCCACGCTGTTTCTCGCTCCAGTTATGCGCCCCTTTCATCACCATCTTCAGTAAGCGCGTAAACAGCCAGTAGACCACCAGCGTGACCACTACCACTGTCGCCAGACCTGCCCAGAATGCGGGCGACATCAATAAGGATATAAAGTCAAAATGAGGCAAAAACGTCATCCTTCCTCCACATAAAAACATGAAGAAAGAAGTATAGTCGCTCTGCTCATGCTGGTTACGGGCAAAAAAATACCGCTCCAAAGAGCGGTATGTATAAGCGGTATAACTTACAGCGCTTTGAGGATAGCATCGACGCTGGCTTTGGCATCGCCAAACAGCATCTGCGTATTCTCTTTGAAGAACAGCGGGTTCTGTACGCCAGCATAGCCGGTGTTCATCGAACGTTTGAAGACAATCACGTTCTGCGCTTTCCACACTTCCAGCACCGGCATCCCGGCGATGGGGCTCTTCGGATCGTCCTGAGCCGCCGGGTTAACGGTATCGTTCGCGCCGATCACCAGCACCGTATCGGTATCGGCGAAATCATCGTTGATCTCATCCATTTCCAGCACGATGTCGTACGGCACTTTCGCTTCCGCCAGCAGCACGTTCATATGGCCCGGCAGGCGACCGGCGACCGGGTGAATACCAAAGCGCACTTTCACGCCGCGCGCGCGTAGTTTTTCGGTGATTTCCGCCACCGGATACTGCGCCTGCGCCACCGCCATACCATAGCCCGGGGTGATGATTACCGAGTGCGAATTTTTCAGCAGCTCGGCAGTCTCTTCCGCGTTAATTTCGCGGTGCTCGCCCACTTCTTCATCGCCGCCGGATGAAGAACCGTCGGTACCAAAACCACCGGCAATCACGCTGATAAAGGAGCGGTTCATCGCCTTACACATAATGTAAGAGAGGATCGCACCCGACGAACCGACCAGCGCACCGGTCACGATCAGCAGGTCGTTGCTGAGCATAAAGCCCGCCGCCGCTGCAGCCCAACCGGAGTAGGAGTTCAGCATGGAAACCACCACCGGCATATCCGCGCCGCCGATGGACGCCACCAGATGCCAGCCGAACACCAGCGCGATGATAGTCATCAGCAGCAGTGCCAGAACTTGCAGGCCGACGCTGTCGGTACGGACAAACACCAGCAGCAGAACAAAAGAGACAACCAGCGCAGCAAGGTTCATTTTGTGACGATGCGGCAGCATCAGCGGTTTAGAAGAGATCTTGCCGCGCAGCTTGCCGAACGCCACGATGGAACCGGTAAAGGTCACCGCACCAATAAAGATACCGAGGAACACTTCGGTCAGGTGAATATTTACCAGCACCGGTTCCAGGCCCGCATCGTGATACAGGTAGCTGTTAAAGCCGACCAGCACCGCCGCCAGACCAACGAAGCTGTGCAGCACCGCGACCAGTTCCGGCATCTCAGTCATTTCTACTTTCTTCGCCAGGCGAATACCGATCGCGCCGCCGATGATCATGGCCACCAGAATCCAGGCAACGTTGCCGGTATCCGGGCCAAAGATGGTGGCGATCAGCGCAATCGCCATCCCGGCGATACCGAAGTTATTGCCCTGCTGGGAGGTTTCGTGCTTAGAAAGCCCCGCCAGGCTGAAAATAAACAGGATCGCGGCAACAATGTATGCAGCAGTAACTAATCCTCCAGACATATGTTACCCCTTAGTTCTTCCGGAACATTTTCAGCATGCGCTGAGTGACGGTGAAACCACCAAAAATATTAATGCTGGCAATCAGTACCGCAATAAAGCTTAAGAAGCTGACCCAGCCGCCATGGCCGATCTGCAACAGCGCGCCGACGACAATAATGCCGGAAATCGCGTTGGTTACCGACATTAGCGGCGTATGCAGCGCGTGCGACACGTTCCACACCACGTAATAACCCACCACGCAAGAAAGCGCGAAGACGGTAAAGTGGCCAAGGAACTCTTTCGGCGCGACATCCGCCAGCCAGCCAAACAGAATGATCGCCAGCGCCATCAGCGCATATTTACGCCACGGCGAGGCCGGTTTGGCCTCTTCTTTCGGCGCAGCTGTCGCTTTTGGGGCTGCCTGCGGCTGCGCCGAAACCTGAATCGGCGGGGCCGGCCAGGTGATTTCGCCGTCGCGAACCACGGTCACACCGCGCACCACGACATCATCAAAGTTAACCACTACGTTGCCGTCTTTTTCCACGCACAGCAGTTTCAGCAGGTTAACCAGGTTGGTGCCGTAAAGCTGGGAAGACTGCGTCGGCAAGCGGCCTGGCAAATCGGTATAACCAATCACTTTTACGCCGTTGGCCGTAGTGCTGATTTCATTCGGCACGGTGTATTCGCAGTTACCGCCGTTTTGCGCCGCCAGATCGACGATCACGCTGCCCGGCTTCATGGAATCGACCATTTCACGGGTAATCAGCTTCGGTGCTGGTTTACCAGGGATAAGCGCAGTGGTGACGATGATATCGACATCTTTCGCCTGCGCGGCAAACAGTTCCATCTCCGCCTTGATAAAGGCTTCGGACATCACTTTTGCATAGCCGTCGCCGCTGCCGGCATCCTCTTCGAAATCGAGTTCGAGGAATTCGGCGCCCATACTTTGCACCTGCTCCTTCACTTCCGGACGGGTGTCGAACGCACGGACAATCGCGCCAAGGCTATTTGCGGCGCCGATGGCGGCCAGACCGGCCACACCCGCGCCGATAACCATCACTTTTGCTGGCGGAACTTTCCCTGCCGCAGTGATCTGCCCGGTAAAGAAGCGGCCAAACTCATGCGCGGCTTCAACAATGGCACGGTAACCCGCGATATTCGCCATTGAGCTGAGCGCATCCAGCGACTGCGCGCGCGAAATACGCGGTACGGAATCCATCGCCATCACGGTCACGTTGCGCGCCGCCAGCTTCTCCATCAGCGCAGGGTTCTGCGCAGGCCAGATAAAGCTGACCAGCGTCGTGCCAGGATTGAGCAGAGCGATCTCTTCATCGTCCGGCGCGTTCACTTTCAGGATCACGTCGGAATGCCAGACGTTGCTGCTATCGACTATCGTTGCCCCTGCCAGAGTAAACGCATCGTCATCAAAACTTGCCAGCTTGCCCGCGCCGCTTTCAACCGCAACGCTGAAACCCAATTTAAGCAATTGCTCGACCGTTTTCGGTGTCGCCGCAACGCGGGTTTCATTGGCCAACCGTTCTTTAGGTACACCAATACGCATAGTTTTCCCTTCCATCGGATTTAGATGATGGTTTGTCAGTCGTCCCGGAGGCGTTTTACCTCTGTTTTCACAAAAGCCCCGGAAAATAAAACAGTAACAAACTTTCTATAACCTACTGAAAATAACGCCTGTGATCCACAGCCGAAAAAGAGAAATTGTGCTTTTATCCGCGAATATGAATGGTAGAGGGATTCTGGCAGGGTTATTTTCCTTAAATTCGCTATAACAGGCCGATATTCCGCTCAAGCGAAGCGGCAAAACACGATTAATCTCCAGCGAAGAGTCGTCATTTAACAATGTATTAACGTTAAAAGTTGTATGCTATATCGCTTTTGCTGGTCAAGCGTCTGTTTTTTCAACATATCACTAAAGGTTATCGTTATTTGCCTCCTCACCGCACACTCAGTGAAAAATGACGCAGACAGTAGCGCTGTTTAAATGCAATAATCACCGACGTTTTCCCAACAACAACACCAGTTTATGGTTTGCGCAAGGCGAAGGACTATTTTTATGAAGCTTAAGTACACCCTCCTGGCGTCAGCTCTTTTATCTGCCACAGTGATGACAGCGAACGCAGCCACGGAGTTAACACCGGAGCAAGCAGCGGCAGTAAAACCCTACGATCGTGTCGTCATTACCGGTCGATTTAATGCCATTGGCGATGCCGTCGATGCGGCATCCAAACGCGCAGATAAAGAAGGCGCCGCAGCATTTTATGTTGTAGATACCTCTGATGCGGGCAACAGCGGCAACCAACGCGTCACCGCCGATCTCTATAAAGCCGACGCACCAAAAGCAGAACGTCCGGCCTTCCGCGTGATCAACGGCGTAACAGAATTACCGAAAGATGTCGCCATCGCGCTTGAGCCGTACGATACCGTCACCGTTCAGGGCTTCTATCGCACGCAACCTGAAGTTAACGACGCCATCACCAAAGCCGCCAGCGAAAAAGGCGCCGCGTCTTTCTATATCGTTCGCCAGGTCGATGCGAACCAGGGCGGCAACCAGATGATTACCGCTTTCATCTATAAAGCCGACGCCAAAAAACGCGTTATTCAGAGCGCCGATGCTATTCCACGTGATTCCGAAGCGGGCCGCGCTGCGCTGGCTAAAGGTGGTGAAGAAGCGAAGAAAGTGGAGATCCCGGGCGTTGCCAGCGATGCAACTCCAGGCGTGGGTATTGGCCGTTTCTTCGAAACGCAATCCACTTCCGGCGGGCGTTACAGTGTCACACTGCCTGACGGCACCAAAGTCGAAGAGCTGAACAAAATCACGGCTGCGCAGATGGTACCGTTCGACAGCATCAAGTTTACCGGCAACTACGGCAACATGACGGAAATCTCCTATCAGGTTGCTAAACGCGCCGCGCAGAAAGGCGCGAAGTATTACCACATCACGCGCCAGTGGTCAGAAAGCGGCAACAACATGACCATCAGCGCCGATCTCTACAAGTAAGCGCATTCCTGAATCAGGCGGCTACGGCCGCCTTTTTTTCGCTTTTTTCCCGCTTTTTCGCAAAATTGTCACCGACAGCATTGCATGCCCTCACGACACTCCGTAAAATCCCGCGCCTCAGTGATATCCACCATATTTATGCGCCACGGCAAAATAATTATTCTGGATTAGCCGTATTTGTTGACAGGATAACAATGGAAAAAAAACTAGGCCTTAGCGCTTTAACTGCGCTGGTTTTGAGCTCCATGCTCGGCGCTGGCGTATTTAGCCTGCCGCAGAATATGGCGGAAGTCGCCAGTCCGGCGGCATTGATCATCGGCTGGGTGATCACCGGCGCGGGAATACTGCTGCTCGCTTTTGCGATGCTGATTTTGACCCGAATCCGCCCGGATCTGGATGGCGGTATTTTTACCTATGCCCGCGAAGGGTTCGGCGAGCTGATCGGCTTCTGCTCGGCCTGGGGATACTGGCTGTGTGCGGTTATTGCTAACGTCTCTTATCTGGTGATTGTCTTTTCTGCGCTGAGTTTCTTTACCGATACTCCCGCGTTGCGTCTGTTTGGCGATGGCAATACCTGGCAATCGATCGTCGGCGCGTCTGCGTTGCTGTGGATTGTTCACGCGCTGGTCCTGCGTGGCGTGCAGACGGCGGCAAGCATTAATCTCGCTGCCACGCTGGCGAAACTGGTGCCGCTTGGATTGTTTGTCGTACTGGCGGCGCTGGCGTTTAACCTCGACAAGTTCCGTCTGGACTTCAGCGGCATCGCACTCGGCGTTCCCGTGTGGGAACAGGTGAAAAACACCATGCTGATCACGCTGTGGGTGTTTATCGGTGTGGAAGGCGCCGTGGTCGTGTCAGCCAGAGCGCGGAATAAACAGGATGTCGGTCGCGCCACCCTTCTGGCGGTGCTGGCGGCGCTTACGGTCTACCTGCTGGTCACCCTGCTTTCGCTCGGTGTGGTTCCACGTCCCGAACTGGCAGAAATGCGTAACCCGTCAATGGCCGGGTTAATGGTCAGGCTGCTCGGTAGTTGGGGTGAAGTGGTGATTGCCGCCGGATTGATTATCTCCGTGTGCGGCGCGTATCTGAGCTGGACCATTATGGCCGCCGAAGTTCCGCTGCTGGCGGCGACACATAAAGCCTTTCCACGCATTTTTGCGCACCAGAATAAAAACAGCGCGCCAGCCGCCTCGCTGTGGCTGACCAACAGTAGCGTGCAGATCTGTCTGGTGCTGATCTGGCTTACCGGCTCGGATTACAACACACTGCTGACCATTGCTTCAGAGATGATTCTGGTGCCCTACTTCCTCGTCGGCGCGTTCCTGCTGAAAATGGCCCGTCGCCCGCTGCATCAGGCTGTCGCCATTGGCGCCTGTCTGTACGGACTGTGGTTACTGTACGCCTCCGGGCCAATGCACCTGCTGCTCTCCGTGGTGCTTTACGCGCCAGGCCTGCTGGTCTTTATGTATGCCCGCCACACGCACGAAATGACCGACGCGCTGAAACAGCGGGAAAAAGCACTGATCGGCCTGCTACTGATTGCTGCTGTTCCGGCAACCTGGATGCTGGTGCGTTAATGGGTGCGGCTCCAGACAAAAATTAGCAGCCAGGCGCTGAGGCACCAGCACACTACTGCGCAGCCCAGCGCCGGCCAGACGCGCATCATACCGGTGAAATACCACAGTGACAGCAGATAGACGAAATAGGGAATGATCGCCCACATACCGAACACGATGGTAGTGCGCAACGCTTCCACACCGCGCTCGGTCGCGACGATATAGTGGGCGATCAACGCAAAAGTCGGGAACAGTGGGATCAGCCCGGCAATATAGTAATTTTTTGTTTTTGCTAATACGCCGATCAACAGCACCACCAGCGCGCCCAGCGCGGCTTTAAAAAACAACCCCATAATTTTCCCTTTAATACTTTAACAACAACGACCTACAGCATAACTGAGCGCATATCGTTTAGAAAAGAGTAATGGCAGCTTACCGCAAGGCGGTGTATGTTTACGTTTTTATCGATAACACTGGCATATGAATAAGATCGTTTTTGTGGAAGACGACCCGGAAGTCGGCGCACTGATTGCGGCTTATCTGGGCAAACACGATATGGATGTCATTGTCGAACCCCGCGGCGATCGCGCCGAAGAGGTGATCGCCCGTGAAAAACCGGAGCTGGTGCTGCTGGATATTATGCTGCCGGGTAAAGACGGTATGACGCTGTGCCGCGACCTGCGAAGCCAGTGGAATGGCCCGATTGTACTGCTCACCTCGCTCGACAGTGATATGAACCATATTTTGTCGCTGGAGATGGGCGCAAACGACTACATCCTCAAAACCACGCCACCTGCGGTGCTGCTGGCCCGGCTGCGGTTGCATTTGCGACAGCGTACTGGCGTCGCGGCGGAACCTGCATCCCCGTCGCTGAAACAGCATAAAGCCATCAGTTTCGGCACATTGTCGATCGATCCGGTTAACCGCCAGGTACTGCTGGCAGGCGAGCAGGTTTCGCTCTCGACGGCGGATTTTGAGCTGCTGTGGGAACTGGCAACCCACGCCGGACAAATCATGGACCGGGACGCACTGTTGAAAAACCTGCGCGGCGTCAGTTATGACGGCATGGATCGCAGCGTCGATGTGGCAATCTCCCGACTGCGGAAAAAGCTGCTCGACAGCGCCACCGAACCTTATCGCATCAAAACCGTCCGTAACAAAGGCTACCTGTTCGCGCCGCACGCGTGGGACAACTGAAGCTCTTAACCAGGTGTCACGATGAAAAAACTGTTCGTCCAGTTTTACCTTTTGCTGTTCGTCTGTTTTCTGGTCATGACGATGCTGGTGGGTCTGGTTTATAAATTTACCGCCGAGCGCGCGGGACGTCAGTCGCTGGACGACCTGATGAAAAGCTCCCTCTACTTAATGCGCAGCGAACTGCGAGAGATCCCGCCGCATCAATGGGCCAAAACGCTGAAAGAGCTGGATCTGAATTTGTCGTTCAATCTGCGCATTGAACCGATGAATAAATTCACGCTTGAGGAACACGCAGCCCAACGGCTGCGCGAAGGCGATATTGTGGCGCTGGATTCTGAATACACCTTTATTCAGCGCATTCCACGCAGCCATTACGTGCTGGCTGTCGGCCCGGTGCCCTATCTCTTTTTCCTGCATGAGATGCGTCTGCTGGATATGTCGTTGATGGCGCTGATTGCCATCTCACTCGCTTTTCCGGTGTTTATCTGGATGCGCCCGCACTGGCAGGAGATGCTGCGGCTGGAATCTGCCGCGCAACGTTTTGGTGAAGGCCATCTTGAAGAACGTATTCATTTCGACAGTAACTCCAGCTTTGAGCGGCTCGGCATCGCCTTTAACCAGATGGCCGATAACATCAATGCGCTGATCGCCAGTAAAAAACAGTTGATTGACGGTATCGCCCACGAGCTGCGCACGCCGCTGGTCAGGCTGCGTTACCGGCTGGAGATGAGCGATAACCTGAGCGAAACCGAACGCGCGGCGCTGAACCGTGATATCGGGCAACTGGAAGCATTAATTGAAGAACTGCTGACCTATGCCCGGCTCGATCGCCCGCAAACTGAGCTAAAACTCACTACCCCGGATCTGCCCGCCTGGTTTCACAGCTATATGGATGATGCCCGCAGCATGAACCCGCAACACACCTTGTTGCTGACCGCCACACCGGGCGAAGAGTATGGTGCGCTCGATATGCGCCTGATGGAGCGCGTGCTGGATAACCTGGTAAACAATGCATTGCGTTACAGCCAGCAAACCGTGAGGGTCACCTTACAGCGCCAGGGCTCGCAGGCCAGCATGACCGTGGAAGATGATGGTCCAGGCATTGCGCCCGAAGAGCGCCAGCGTGTGTTCGAGCCTTTTGTCCGCCTCGATCCCAGCCGCGATCGCGCAACCGGCGGCTGCGGCCTGGGGCTGGCCATTGTGCATTCAATAGCCCTGGCATTCGGCGGCGAAGTCAGTTGCTCACAAAGCGAGTTGGGTGGCGCGCAATTTACTTTTAGCTGGCCCATCTACCACCACATTTCACTGCCCTCCTGAACCATAGCGGTACAGTAGCCGGATGCGTGCACCTGTGCTATAAATTAAAAAGTATGTTGTAACTAATGGAGAAACCAGGATGGCAGCGCTGGATCTTATCGAACGTCTTAACACCACTTTTCGGCAGCTTGAACATGAACTCGGCGCATTGAAAGCGGCGCTGGCGGAGTGCCGTCTGATGGCCGGGCGCGTCTTTACCTTGCCGGAAATTGCCAAAGGTGCGGAGCACGATCCCCTGCCTGCTATTCACGTCAAACAACATATTGGCCGCCGCGCGGCAGAGCTGGCGCTCAACCATTACACGCATCTGTTCATTCAGCAGCAGTCGGAAAACCGCAGCAGCAAAGCAGCGGTGCGGCTGCCGGGCGTACTGTGTTATCAAACCAATGAGGCGACTCGTCAGGCGCTGGAACAGCGCATCAGCGCGATCAATTCGCTGAAACTGGCCTTTGAACGGATTGTTACCGTGGAATCCGGGCTGGTGCCCGCAGCCCGTTTTGAGTGGGTACATCGTCATTTACCAGGTCTGATCACCCTCAATGCCTACCGCACGCTGACGTTGATTCATTCTCCCGCCACCATTCGTTTCGGCTGGGCCAATAAACACATCATCAAAAACCTCACGCGCGATGAGGTGCTGGCACAACTGGAGAAAAGCCTGAAATCACCGCGCGCTGTTTCCGCCTTCACGCGGGAGCAGTGGCTGGCGAAAGTCGAACAGGAGTACAACGATGTTGCCGCACTACCCAAACAGGCGCGGCTGAAAATTAAACGTCCGGTGAAGGTACAGCCGATTGCGCGCATCTGGTATTCCGGTTCACAAAAGCAGGTGCAGTACGCCTGCCCGACACCAATGATTGTGCTGATCTCAGAGGAAAATGGCGGGATGGTGCCGGATATTGGCGAACTGCTGGATTACAACGCCGACAATATACAGCACCGTTTCAAACCGCAGCCGCAGCCGCTAACGCTGTTGATCCCGCGGCTGCACCTCTATCTGGCGGGTTAGGCCTGTTTCATGCTGCCGACCATCGACTCCGGGCGTACCCAACTGTCAAACTCGGCCTCGGTCAGATAGCCGAGCGCCAGCGCCGAGGCTTTCAGCGTCAGCCCCTCTTTATGGGCTTTTTTGGCAATTTCCGCCGCTTTGTCGTACCCGATATGCGTATTCAGCGCCGTCACCAGCATTAACGACTCATTGAGCAACTGGTCGATACGCACACGATTGGGCTCAATGCCCACCGCGCAATGCTCGTTGAAACTCTCCATTCCGTCCGTCAGTAAACGCACCGATTGCAGGAAATTATGGATAACCAGCGGGCGGAACACATTCAGCTCGAAGTTGCCGGATGCGCCGCCAATATTGACCGCCACATCGTTGCCCAGCACCTGGCTGCACAACATGGTCATCGCTTCGCACTGCGTCGGGTTAACTTTGCCTGGCATGATCGAGCTACCCGGCTCGTTTTCCGGAATGGCGATTTCGCCGATGCCGCAGCGCGGGCCGGAAGCCAACCAGCGCACATCGTTGGCGATTTTCATCAGCGATGCCGCCAGCCCTTTTAACGCGCCGTGAGCCTGCACCAGCGCATCACAAGTGGCCAGCGCCTCGAATTTATTGGGCGCAGTGACAAACGGTTGTTGCGTGAAACTCGCCAGCTCTTTCGCCACACGCTCTGCATATTCCGGGTGCGTATTCAGCCCCGTGCCTACGGCAGTGCCGCCCAGCGCCAGCTCGCTTAAGTGCGGCAAACTTAATTCGATATGCTTCAGGTTGTGTTCCAGCATCGCGACCCAACCGGAGATCTCCTGGCCAAGCGTCAGCGGCGTTGCATCCTGTAAGTGAGTTCGGCCGATTTTCACAATGTCAGCGAAAGCGCGGGACTTCTCCGCAAGCGTGTTTTTCAGCACCAGCAATTGCGGCAGCAGATGTTCGCGCACGCCAATCACCGCCGCAACATGCATCGCGGTAGGAAAAACGTCGTTGGAGCTCTGGCTTTTGTTTACGTCGTCGTTGGGATGAATTTTGCGATCCATACCGCGCACGCCGCCGAGGATCTCGCTGCCGCGATTCGCCAGCACCTCGTTCATGTTCATGTTGCTCTGCGTGCCGGAGCCGGTCTGCCAGATGGCGAGCGGAAACTCATCGGGATGTTTCCCCGCCAGCACTTCATCTGCCGCCGCGATAATCGCGCGGGCCTTCTCTTCAGGCAACAGCCCCAGATCCTGGTTCACCTTCGCCGCTGCACGCTTGGTCAGCGCCAGCGCGTGGATCAGCGAGACCGGCATCTTCTCGGTGGAAATGCGGAAATGCTCCAGCGACCGCTGGGTTTGCGCGCCCCAAAGTTTATCGGCCGGAACATCGATGGCGCCCATCGAATCTTTCTCACTGCGATGCGTTGTCATTACTTTCTCCTTGGCTACAAAGTGGTGTTGAGTGCTGACATTGCTCACCTGCAAACAAGTAAAAGTATTGATGCTATTTATGATGTTGTTTACTGCTTTGTGCTGAATCAGGTCTGTCGGAGAGCGGCAGCCCCGAAAAAAACCGCCCCCAGGGGCGGTCTGAATCATTTCACACAGCGGGCGCACTGGCCGGACTGGATCTGCTGGAAGAAGTCATTGCCTTTGTCATCAACAAGGATAAAGGCCGGGAAATCTTCCACTTCAATCTTCCAGATGGCTTCCATTCCCAGTTCCGGATAAGCCACGCACTCCAGATGCTTGATGCTGTTCTGCGCGAGGATAGCCGCCGGGCCGCCAATGCTGCCAAGGTAAAAACCGCCATGTTTATGGCAGGCATCCGTCACCTGCTGGCTACGGTTGCCTTTCGCCAGCATGATCATGCTGCCGCCCTGCGACTGCAACTGATCGACGTAGGAATCCATCCGTCCTGCGGTGGTTGGGCCGAGGGAACCAGAAGCATAACCTTCCGGCGTTTTCGCCGGGCCAGCGTAATAAATCGGGTGATTTTTCACGTACTCCGGCAGATGCTCGCCGCTGTCCATCAGCTCTTTCAGTTTCGCATGCGCAATATCGCGAGCGACAATGATCGTACCGCTGAGCGACAGACGCGTGGAGACCGGGTACTGCGACAACTGCGCCAGGATCTCTTTCATCGGACGGTTGAGATCCACTTTCACCGCCTCGCCTTCACCCGCCTGGCGCAGCGCTTCGGGAATGTATTTACCGGGATTCTGCTCCAGCCGCTCCAGCCAGATCCCTTCACGGTTGATCTTGCCTTTGATGTTACGATCGGCCGAACAGGAAACGCCCATCCCCACCGGACAGGATGCGCCGTGGCGCGGCAGACGGATCACGCGAATATCATGGGCAAAGTACTTGCCGCCAAACTGCGCGCCCAGACCGAGATTCTGCGCTTCCACCAGCAGTTCCTGCTCAAGTTGCACATCGCGGAATGCCTGGCCGTGCTCATTACCTTCCGTCGGCAACGCGTCGTAATATTTGGTTGATGCCAGTTTGACCGTTTTCAGCGTCGCTTCCGCCGATGTACCGCCAATCACGAACGCAATGTGATAAGGCGGACACGCGGCCGTACCCAGGGTGCGCATCTTCTCAACAAGGTAATTTTTCAGCTTCGCCGGGGTGATCAGCGCTTTGGTTTCCTGGTAGAGATAAGTTTTGTTGGCCGAACCGCCGCCCTTGGCAATACACAGGAACTTATATTCATCGCCGTCCACGCTGTAGAGATCGATCTGCGCTGGCAGGTTAGTGCCGGTGTTGACCTCTTTGTACATATCCAGCGGCGCATTCTGCGAGTAGCGCAGGTTATCGTTGATAAAGGTGTTATAGACGCCACGGGCCAGCGCGGCTTCATCGCCGCCGCCGGTCCATACGTTCTGCCCTTTTTTACCCATGATGATCGCCGTGCCGGTATCCTGGCAGGTTGGCAGAACGCCGCGCGAGGCGATCTCGGAGTTGCGCAGGAATTGCAGCGCGACATATTTATCGTTTTCGCTGGCTTCGGGATCGTCGAGGATATCAGCAACCTGCTGCTGGTGCGCCGGGCGCAGTAAAAATGCAGCATCGTGGAAGGCATGTTGCGCCAGTAGCGTCAGTGCCTGCGGGTCAACTTTGAGGATTTGCTGGCCGTCAAACTCGGCAACAGAAACATAGTCACGGCTTAGCAGATAGTATTCGGTCTCGTCCTTTCCGAGTGGGAAAGGATCCTGATAGTAAAAGGGTTTATTCGACATTGTTCTCTCACTTACGGCACGATCTGGTTATTGTTCAGGCAGCCATTCCCTCTGCCTGTGTTAAAGCGAGTTACCATATCCTACACAATTTTTTAACAAAAACTGAGACTAATACGACTTTTTATCCCCGCAGGTTACTTCTGCCGGGTTTGTTGCTTTAATGACGCCAGTATTTCATTACTTAGAAAGGGCTTGATAATGCAAAAACTCATCAACTCAGTGCAGAACTACGCCTGGGGAAGTAAAACTGCGTTAACGGATCTCTACGGCGTGGCGAATCCGCAAAACCTGCCGATGGCAGAGTTGTGGATGGGAGCGCACCCGAAGAGCAGCTCAAAAGTTCAGGACGCCAGCGGTCAGACCCGCGCGTTGCGTGACGTGATCGAGCAGGACAAAAACCGCCTGCTCGGCCAGGCAGTGGCAGAGCGTTTCGGCGAACTGCCGTTTTTATTTAAAGTGCTGTGCGCCGACCAGCCGCTGTCGATTCAGGTTCATCCCAACAAGAAAAACTCAGAAATCGGCTTTGCCAAAGAGAACGCCGCAGGCATTCCGCTGGACGCGGCGGAACGTAACTACAAAGATCCAAACCATAAGCCGGAACTGGTGTTCGCCCTGACGCCGTTCCTGGCCATGAATGCCTTTCGCGAGTTCTCCGACATAGTCTCTCTGCTGCAACCGGTCGCGGGTGCGCATCCGGCTATCGCCCACTTCTTGCAGGCGCCGGGCGCTGAGAGATTGAGCGAGCTGTTTGCCGCGCTGCTCAACATGCAGGGTGACGAAAAATCCCGCGCGCTGGCGGTGCTGAAATCCGTGCTGGAAGAAAAACAGGGTGAGCCGTGGCAGACGATCCGCACGATTGCTGAATTCTACCCCGATGACAGCGGCCTCTTCTCTCCACTGCTGCTCAACGTAGTGAAACTGAATCCAGGCGAAGCGATGTTTCTGTTCGCCGAAACGCCGCATGCCTATCTGCATGGCGTGGCGCTGGAAGTGATGGCGAACTCCGATAACGTTCTGCGCGCCGGATTAACGCCGAAATACATCGATATTCCGGAACTGGTGGCGAACGTCAAATTCACACCGAAACCAGCCGCAACGCTGCTCACCGAACCGGTGCGCCAGGGCGCGGAGCTGGATTTCCCAATCCCGGTTGATGATTTTGCGTTCTCGCTTCACGATCTCTCCGCCGCTGAAACCACGCTGGCGCAGCAGAGTGCGGCGATTGTCTTTTGCGTGGAAGGCGAAGCGGTGCTCAGCAAAGGCAGTGACCGTCTGGTACTGAAACCTGGCGAGTCGGCATTCATTGCTGCTGATGAGTCGCCAGTGGCCGTCCGCGGCACCGGGAGAGTGGCGCGCGTGTTCAATAAAAGCAACTAAGTTACTGAACTTTTTAATAAGGGTTGCTAAGCTTGCTGTAACCTATTTCGACAGTCCAGGCGGCCACCACCGCCTGGTTTCATTTTTTATGGATAAACACTATGAAAAAAACGTTGGTTGCCGCAGGGATCATTGTTGCACTGGGTGTCGTCTGGACCGGCGGTGCCTGGTACACGGGAAAACAGCTTGAAAGCCGTCTGGCGGAGATAGTGAACGACGCCAATGCGCAGATTAAGCACAACGCGCCGGAGGCCAACGTGGAGCTTTCCGCGCAGGATTATCAGCGCGGCCTCTTCTCCAGCCATTTTACGCTGCATATCAAGCCAGTTGATGGCGCCACCAATACCTGGCTGAAACCGGGCCAGAACATTGTTCTGCAAGAAACCGTCGATCATGGCCCCTTCCCGCTGGCGCAGCTTAAGTCGTTCAGCCTGGCCCCGGCAATGGCCTCTGTGCATACGCAACTGGTTAATAACGATGTCACCAAAGCACTGTTCGACATCGCCAAAGGGGAATCGCCGTTCTATGCCGAAACCCGCATTGGCTACAGCGGCGATACGCGCAGCGATATCACCCTGCTCCCGCTCAGCTCTGAAAAAGAGGGCGAGAAAGTCGCCTTCAGCGGTGGCCAGTTCCGTTTCAGCGCGGACAAAGATGGCAACGCGCTCACCCTGAGCGGAGAGGCGCAGAGCGGGCTGGTTGATGCTGTGAATGAGTACGGACAGCGCGTGCAACTGTCGTTTAACCAACTGAAAACCGATGGCAAAAGCGAAATCGCAGCTTTTGATGAGCGCACCGGTAGCCAGAAACTCTCACTCGATAAACTCTCTATTTCGGTGGAAAACAAAGAGCTGGCCGTGCTGGAAGGCATGAACTTAACGGCTAAATCCGACGTGGCGGATGACAAGAAAAACATCAACAGCCAGCTCGATTACACTCTTAATAGCCTGAAAGTTCAGGGCCAGGATCTGGGCAGCGGCAACCTGACGCTAAAAGTGGGCCAGATCGACGGCCAGGCGTGGCATCAGTTCAGCGAGCAGTACAATGCGCAGACGCGCGCGCTGATGGCGCAGCCGGAAGTGGTGCAGAACCCGGAACTCTACCAGCAAAAAGCGACGGAAGCCTTCCTCAATGCTGTACCGCTGCTGCTGAAAGGTGAACCGGTGATTACCGTTGCGCCGTTAAGCTGGAAAAATGCCAAAGGCGAAGCCACCTTCAATCTGTCACTGTTCCTGAAAGATCCTTCCACCGCCACCGGCGCGCCGCAAACGCTGGCCGACGAAGTGGATCGCACGGTGAAATCGCTGGATGGCAAGCTGCTGATCCCGGTGGAGATGGCCACCGAACTGATGACCCAGGTCGCGAAACTGGAAGGTTATCAGCAGGACGAAGCAGCAAAACTGGCTAACCAGCAAGTTAAAGGGCTGGCGGCGATGGGCCAGATGTTCCGTATCACCACGCTTGAGAACAACAATATTCTCACCAGCCTGCAATACGCGAACGGTCAGGTGACGCTGAATGGCGAAAAAATGCCGCTCGAAGAGTTTGTCGGTATGTTTGGTCTGCCGTCGCTTCAGCCCGCACAGCCGGACAACGCCGTGCCTCCGGTGCCGGAAGTACCGGCAGCGCCGCAGCAGTAATCTCTAACCCCTCTGCGGAGGGGTTAATTTTTTGCCAGACAGCAACGCACCTCTCAGCATCAGCGTGTACAACTCATACAACTCGGTGATATATATACGCAATATATTTCAGTTCCCTCCCATACCGCTGATTTTGTGAGGCTGAATGCGTAAAATGGCGTATGAAGATCTTGTCGATACGGTGCTGAAAGACGCCGTTATGGCATTGCTGGCGTCAGAGAGTAAGATCTCTTTCGCCACGCTTGTGCAGCAACTCCAGCAGCATCTGCAGGAGGCGTGCGATGATGAACGACACCACGCGCTTCAGGCGGCTATCCGTGCCGTCTACCTCTACCAGAGCAGCAATACGCGCCATACCAATCCGTTTCCGTTAACCGGGCTTTCAGCGCGGAATAATCTGCCCAGACATTAACCCTGCGGGCAAAAAAACGCCTTCGCGACAGGCGAAGGCGAATCGAGGACACATTTTTTTGATTACAGATCGTCGGGCGTTTTCTGCACGACCAGCTCTAATGCATTGCGATAGATATCCTGTCTGACCACATCATCTTCTGTTTCCAGCAGCCCGATCAGCGCCAGAATCAGATGCTTATTACTGACCTCTACATTCTTTAACTGCAGGTTATGCATGATCTCGTGGATTATTTCCTTTTCCGCTTCATAAGTGCGCGCATCTGTTCCGAAATACGCATTAAGTTGCTCTTCTGTGGTTGTCGTCTGCATAGTAATCCTGAATAAAAAAGAGAGCCCGGCCTCCACGGTATGGCGGGAGGGTTCTGATTCGACAATAAAAAATAGTCACGCTTTTTCACCTGTGCAACTTAATTACATAACAATTTTTTATCTATTTCCCCTGGCGACATTTTTTACCGGCATAAACTCCACACGCCAGAATTTGAAAACCGTTGCGCTTAGAGCTTCTGCGCCACGGCGTCTATAAATGAATGAGTTTTTTTGACCAGCAGGAGGAAAGAATGCCAGTAGTGGTGATTACCGGAGGGACAGCAGGTGTGGGGCGCGCAACGCAATAAACTGGGTAAAAAAGCCCGTCCGGTGGCACCTGTTTTCCAGCCGGAGACGGCCGCACGCGACATCTATCGGGCCAGCCAGCGGCGCGTGCACGAAGTCTGGCTGGGCAGTTCCAGTATTCAGTCCATTGCCGGGAACATGCTTTTCCCCGCCCTTTTTGATCGTCTTCTGGCGAAAAAGGCCTGGGGCGGCCAAACGGAAGAACAACCGCTATCGGCAACCGCCGATTACCTGGATGCGCCGGTTGATGACCTGCATCATGCGCTCGGCCGCTTTAGCGATGAGGCCAAAACACATACGCTGAGCGCCAGCGCCGATCTGCCCGGCACCAACATTGATTTTTTGGTAGCGAAAAGGACCGCTATCGACCGGCGAAACCAATAAACGGTCGGCATCCGCCGTTGAAAAACCGGCAGCATGCGTACCGGACCACTGCATCGGCGTACGGACAGCCTGACGTTCTGGCAAACGCAAATCATCCCCCATGCCGATCTCATCGCCGTAACGCATCACTGGCGTGCCGGGAAGCGAAAAGAGCACCGCGTGCGCCATCGCAATCCACGCGGTATCACCTTGCAGCATCGGCGCCAGCCGCCGCCGGATGCCGCGTTGATAAACTCTCATCTCCTCATCTGGCGCAAACGCCGCCATCACCTCTTTCTTCTCTTCATCACTGAGACCGTCGAGATCCAGTTCGTCATGGTTACGTAGCCAGTTGGCGAAACAGGCGCGTAGCGGCGGTGCAGGGATTTCACGTAACGCATCCGCCAGCGGCGTGGCATTCTGCCGGGCGAGCGCCAGGAAGAAGTGTTTATTAATGTTGAAACTCAGCAACATATGCAGCCGATCATTGTTGCCGAAGTAGTCGGCATACTCATCAACAGCGACATCCACTTCCCCCAGCAGGATGGTTTCAGGCCTGCGCAACATGACAAAATCACGCAGATGGTTCAGAAGCCAGTAACCTTTATCAGCATCGCCACCACCGGCCTGCTTCACCATGTGCGATGCCGCATCAAGGCGGAAACCAGAGACGCCAAGCCGCAGCCAGAAAACGATAATGCGTTCGATCTCTTTAATCACCTGTGGGCACTGAAGATTCAAGTCGGGCTCGTGGCGATAAAACATGTGTCGGTAATACTGCTGCGCGGCCTCATCCCAGCTCCAGACGCTCTCTTCGACGCCGGGAAACATCGGATCATCATCCTCTTCTGGTGGCTCATCAGCCCAAATGTAGTAGTCGCGATAAGGGGAGTGTTTATCCTGCCGGGCCGACTGAAACCAGACATGCTGATCGGAGGTATGCTGCAAGACAAGCTCAATAATGACATGGATCCCCAGATCTTCCGCCTCTTCCAGCAGTAAGACCATATCGGCGATATCGCCAAAACGCGGGTCAATTTGCAGGTGATCCTGCACATCGTACCCGCCATCAAGAAACGGAGTGAGATAAAAAGGTGTTAACCAGACGCCCGTCGCGCCCAGGCCGCGAATGTAATCCAGGCGGCGGCGAATACCCTGCAAATCACCGCAGCCATCGCCGTTCCCGTCCAGAAAAAAAGGGGTATCAATCTGGTAGATGACAGCATTTTTATACCAATCACTTCGCATCCGACGCTCCTCTTGCTGCTGTTCGCTTACAGAGTGAAGGATAGATGTTTTTCTCGCCCGACAGGCCGCAGCAGCGCGGTATTCATGGAATCTGAAAAAAACAGGCAATCTGCGTTACGTGCGCCACATCGCACCAAAAATCGGAGAAATCTTTACCCTGTGCGCTTTCGGCTTTGGCCTTTGCGAACTAAGGATTAGTGATGACGGTAAAAACCGCCCAGAAAATAACATTGTGGGAATTTTTTCAGCAATTAGGTAAGACATTTATGTTGCCGGTCGCCCTGCTCTCATTTTGCGGGATCATGCTTGGCATCGGCAGTTCACTGAGCAGCCGCGATGTGATTACGCTCCTGCCATGGCTTGGACACCCGCTGTTGCAGGCAGTGTTTATCTGGATGAGCAAAATCGGCGCATTTGCCTTTACCTTCCTGCCGGTGATGTTCTGTATCGCCATCCCGCTGGGGCTGGCCCGTGAAGATAAAGGCGTTGCGGCTTTCTCCGGGTTTGTCGGTTATGCGGTAATGAATCTGGCGGTCAATTTCTGGCTGATGGCAAAAGGGGTTTTGCCCACCAGCGATGCGGCGCTTCTCAAAGCGCATAACGTGCAGAATGTGCTGGGCATTCCCTCCATTGATACCGGCATCCTCGGCGCAGTGATTGCCGGGGTGATCATCTGGCGGCTGCATGAGCGCTTTCATACGCTGCGCCTGCCGGATGCGCTGGCTTTCTTCGGCGGTACGCGTTCGGTACCGATTGTCACCAGCATTGTGATGGGCATGATTGGCCTGGTAATCCCGCTGGTCTGGCCGTGGTTTGCGCTGGGGATTAGCGGGCTTGGGCACATTATCGATCGCGCTGGCGAGTTCGGCCCGATGATTTTCGGCACCGGCGAGCGGCTGTTGCTCCCTTTCGGCCTGCAACACATTCTGGTCGCGCTGATTCGTTTTACCGAAGCGGGTGGCACCATGGATGTGTGCGGTCATACGGTCAGCGGCGCGTTAACCATTTTCCAGGCGCAGCTTGGCTGCCCGGAAACCCACGGTTTTGCCGAGAGCGCTACGCGTTTTCTGTCGCAGGGTAAAATGCCGGCTTTCCTCGGCGGCTTACCGGGCGCAGCGCTGGCAATGTATCACTGTGCCAGACCGGAAAATCGTCATAAAATTAAAGGCTTAATTATCTCCGGCGTGATTGCCTGTGTGGTCGGCGGCACCACCGAACCGCTGGAGTTCCTGTTCCTGTTTGTCGCCCCGGCGCTCTATGTGCTCCATGCCCTGTTAACCGGTCTTGGTTTCACCGTGATGGCGGTGCTTGGCGTAACTATTGGCAACACGGACGGCAATATCATCGACTTTATCGTTTTCGGCATACTGCATGGCATGGCGACCAAATGGTATCTGGTGCCGGTCGTTGCCGCCGTATGGTTTGTGACGTATTACGCGCTGTTCCGTTTTGCTATCACCCGCTTCAACCTGAAAACACCGGGGCGCGAGATCGACACGGCCAGCGAGGCGAACAGCGCAACGACAAGTGCGCAGGGGCAATCGGGCTATAATGTCCCGGCTCTACTGAACGCGCTCGGCGGCGCAGAGAATATCGATTCGCTGGACAACTGCATCACCCGTTTACGTCTGGTGGTGAAGGATATGTCGCGCGTGGACGAGGCCGCCCTGAAAGCGAACCGGGCAATCGGCGTGATTAAAGTTAATCAACATAACCTGCAAGTGGTGATTGGTACGCAGGTTCAGTCAGTGAAAGATGAGATGGTGCAGTTGATGCGCGCACCGCAGGCGGTAGCCCAGACGGAGGCAGGATAAAATGACAGACACAACCTCTTTCGATTTTGCCACCCCAATCGATCGCCACGGAACCTGGTGTACGCAGTGGGATTACGTTGCCGATCGTTTCGGCCACGCCGATTTGCTGCCTTTTACCATCTCCGATATGGATTTCGCCACAGCACCCTGCGTCATTACCGCCATGCAGCAACGGCTGGCGCACGGCGTGCTGGGCTACAGCCGCTGGAAAAATGACGATTTTCTCGGTGCGATTGAACACTGGCTGGCCAGCCGTTTTAACTGTCCGTCAGATCGGGAAACCTTTGTTTACGGCCCATCGGTGATCTGGATGATCGCCGAGCAAATTCGGCAATGGTCGCAGCCTGGCGATGGCGTGGTGGTGCATACACCCGCCTATGATGCGTTCTACAAAGCGATCGCAGGGAATCAGCGCCAGATGTTTTCCGTGCCACTGGAGCGTAACGATGCAGGCTGGTACTGCGATATGACGCGTCTGGAAGCGGTGTTAAGGCGCCCGGAAAGCAAAATTCTTCTCCTGTGCAGCCCACACAACCCAACCGGCAAGCTCTGGACACGGGAAGAACTGGAAACCATGGCCGCGCTGTGCGAGCGGCATAACGTCAGGGTGATCAGCGATGAAATCCATATGGATATGGTCTGGAGCCAGCGTCCACATATCCCATGGCATACCGTGGCGCGCGGCCCGTGGGCGCTGTTTACCTCGGCGTCAAAAAGCTTCAATATCCCGGCGCTGACCGGCGCATGGGGAATGATTGGCGATGCGACGTCGCGCGAGAACTGGCTGGATGCACTGAAAAACAGTAATGGTCTCTCCTCACCGGCGGTGTTATCCGTGGTTGCGCATATTGCCGCTTACCGCCAGGGCGCGCCATGGCTGGATGCTCTGAGAACGTATCTGCGCGCCAATCTGGAGTATATCGCCAGCCGGTTAAATCAGGCGTTCCCGTCGCTTAACTGGCACATCCCGGAATCAACCTATCTGGCGTGGATCGATTTACGTCGCACTGGAGTGGACGACGATGCTCTGCAAAAGGCGCTGATTGAGGAGCAAAAAGTCGCCATTATGCGCGGCGATGTTTACGGCGCGGAAGGTCAGGGATTTATTCGTTTAAATGCCGGTTGCCCGCGAATAAAACTTGAGCGCGGCGTCGAAGGATTAATTGCCGCATTAACATCGCTAATGTGATGTCTACGTTTGTCAGCACCAATGCTTTTTAGGCGGCTGAAGAGATTACGTTCACCGAACACCGATAATATCGGCCATTGCTCAAAACAGAGTCGCCTGCAGGCGGCTCTGTTTTATCGCTAATAATCGCGGAATATTACCCAATGCTTCCGCTCAGGCAACTGACAGAAATGATAGTGGATCAACCATAAAATTGGGTTGTTATTCTCCGCGAAAGCCTTTTCATTCAGGGATTCATAAATTTAGCTGTATTTTTAATAGCTTATTGAGCTGTGGTATAATGGTATGCACTTTAGCAAAAATAAGAGTGCGACCATGATAGATCCAAACCTGCCACTAACTGACATCCATCGCCATCTCGACGGCAATATCCGCGCCCAAACTATTCTGGATCTTGGCCGCCAGTATAATTTACCCCTGCCCGCGCAAACGCTCGACGCGCTGCGTCCGCATGTGCAGGTCACCTCGAACGAACCCGATCTGGTCAGTTTTCTGGCGAAACTCGACTGGGGCGTAAAAGTGCTGGCTTCGCTGGATGCCTGCCGCCGTGTGGCGTACGAAAATATGCAGGATGCGGCCCTTAACGGCCTGCATTATGTCGAGCTGCGTTTCTCTCCAGGCTATATGGCCATGACTCACAACCTGCCGGTTGCTGGCGTGGTGGAAGCGGTAATTGCCGGCGTGCGTGAAGGCAGCCGCGATTTCAACGTCCAGGCGCGGCTAATCGGTATTATGAGCCGCACCTTTGGCGAAGCCGCCTGTTTGCAGGAACTGGAAGCCTTACTGGCACATCGCGACGGGATCACCGCGCTGGATCTGGCGGGCGATGAGCTCGGCTTCCCTGGCAGCCTGTTTCTGTCGCACTTTAACCGCGCGCGGGATGCGGGCTGGCGCATTACCGTGCACGCAGGCGAAGCAGCCGGGCCGGAGAGCATCTGGCAGGCAATTCGCGAACTGGGCGCCGTGCGTATCGGCCACGGTGTCAAAGCGATTAATGATGCGGCGCTCATGGATTTCCTTGCTGAGCAGCGTATCGGCATCGAATCCTGCCTGACGTCGAATATTCAGACCAGTACCGTGCCTTCGCTCGATCGCCATCCGCTCAAGACTTTCCTTGAACATGGCATTCTTGCCAGCATTAACACTGACGATCCGGCCGTGCAGGGTGTGGAAATTGGTCATGAATATCAGGTTGCGGCACCCGCAGCAGGGCTGAGTCGCGAACAGATTCGCCAGGCGCAAATCAACGGGCTGGAGATGGCGTTTCTCAGCGAGCAAGAGAAACAGGCATTACGGAAGAAAGTGGCAACCGCCTGAAACAAACCGCTCACGCAGCGGCGTGAGCGGTCAATTGTCAGGTCAGGCTCAGAGTGGCGCGATGTTTTGCGGACTCAATCCCCAGTTCGATTAACTCCATAATCTGAATAGCCTGGCTGGCCGGAACCGGGTTTTCACCGACGCCATTAAGCGCATCGCGAATCGCAGCATAGTAGGCCGGGTAGTTGCCCGGCACGGTCAGCCAGCTCTCTTCCCTGCGTTCTTCGCCTTCCACGCGCGTCAACACGCCGTCGCGCATATCGTAGCCCCAGTCAGCCTGCGGCAAACGCGCGCCATTTTTCAGGCACTCTTCCTGCGGATCCAGACCATATTTCACATAGCTACCACGACTGCCGTGCACAATGTAGCGTGCCGATTCCGCCGCCGCCAGCAGCGTACCATGCAGCACCACGCGGCGTTGCGGGTAAGTCAGTACGGCATGGAAGTAGTCGGTTGATTGTGCACCCGGACGCAACTGCGCCAGATCGACCATCAGCGATACCGGCAGACCGAATAAATTGACCGCCTGATCGAGCAGATGCGGACCTAAATCGTACCAGATGCCGCTGCCCGGACCGCCCTGTTCGCGCCAGCGGTTGCGTACCTGCGGACGAAAACGGTCAAAATGGGATTCAAAATAGGCCACCTCGCCCAGAGCGCCGTCCGCCAGTAGCGCTTTTAACGTCAGAAAATCACTGTCCCAACGCCGATTGTGGAACACAGACAATACGCGCCCAAGACTACGCGCCAGCGCATCCAGTTCGCGGGCTTGTGACAGTGTCACTGTAAAGGGTTTATCCACGACCACATGCTTACCGGCTTCCAGTGCCGCTTTCGCCAGCGGAAAATGGGTATCGTTGGGCGTGGGGATCACAATCAAATCGATTTGCGGATCGTTGAACAGATGTTTCGGTTCAGAAACAACCGGCACGACGGGCCAGTCAGCTTTGACTTTTGATTCATCACTGCTGGAAATAGCCGCCAGTTCCATCCCTGGCGTTCCGGCAATCAGCGGCGCGTGAAACGTTTTACTGGCATAGCCATAACCGACTAAGCCAACACGGATCTTATCACTCATATCATGGCCCCTCCTTTTAGAGCACTTATTTGACACCATCTGTCGGATGGCGACAACCGCTTCCTCTATTCATAAATTTCATGAATGATTTAGTCCCATTACGCCCTGGTTTCCGGTCGAAAAATCTGCTTAAATCTGCAACCAGCGCCTTTTCGAGACATGATGGCGTTTTTTATACGTGGATTAACATCAGGGAGTTGTAGAAGTATGGCCGGAATAATCAATCGGATCATTGAACTAATGGGGTGGGTGGTGCTTGGCGTATCGACCGTTCTTTTGGTTTTCGCCAGCCATATCGATAATTATCAGCCCCCGGAACAGAGTATTGTGGCGCAGAAAAAATAATAACGAAAACTCCTGGTAAAGAGAGTAAATGCTTATTGCCAGCGGTGGTGAAGAACGTTAATCTTCTTCTCCGCCGCCGTTCTGGCATCTGTTTTCATTCGAAAAGAAAACTCTTAATTTAATAGTAGAGCTATTTACGTTGCGATAATAATAATGTTTATTATTCGAACGAATTAGCCCCATTTTATTTACGCCTCTTTCAATATATGGATAACCCACGACATGACCGTTCAGGACTATTTATTAAAATTCCGCAAAATCAGTTCGCTCGAAAGTCTGGAAAAATTGTTTGACCACCTCAACTACACGCTTACCGACACTGCCGAAATCATCAACATGTACCGCGCCGCCGATCACCGCCGCGCTGAGCTGGTCTCTGGCGGCCGCTTGTTTGACATTGGGTGCGTTCCACGCTCTGTCTGGCGCTACGTGCAGTAACGCCTCTGGCATTTGGCGCGTAATGCTTTATACTCGTCGCCCGGCGAAATAAATGCATTACATTAAAGCCTTAACAGAGGAATACACATGACGACAACGCCTGCAGAACGAATCGGAGGCTGGTTACTTGGCCCTCTGGCCTGGTTGCTGCTCACGTTATTAAGTACTTCTCTGGCATTAATGCTCTATGCCACCGCACTATTAACGCCACAGACGGTCGCGGCGCTCGGCGCGCAAACGCTGAAAGAAAACGTTTTGTGGTTCGTTTCATTCGCCTTTGCTATCGCCATCTGGTATTACACGTTCTGGCTGGTGATCGCCTTTTTTAAGCGCCGCCGCAGCGTACCCAAACACTTTATAATCTGGTCGTTAATTTGCGTCCTGCTGTCGCTGAAAGCGTTCGCTTTCTCTCCCGTTTCCGACGATCTGGCGGTGCGACAGCTTCTGTTCCCACTGCTTGCCGCTGCGCTGATGGTGCCTTACTTCAAGCGTTCTCAACGCGTGAAGAAGACCTTTGTTAATCCGTAATAACCTTACAGTTATCCTGTTGTCGCCCGGTGCTGTTTGACCGATAATAGGCGGCTTTTTTATTTTCAGGCCAAATAATGACAGATTATCTGCTGCTATTTATCGGAACGGTGCTGGTCAATAACTTCGTACTGGTGAAGTTTCTTGGCCTGTGTCCGTTTATGGGCGTTTCCAAAAAACTGGAAAGCGCCATGGGCATGGGTCTGGCGACTACCTTCGTGATGACGCTGGCGTCGGTGTGCGCCTGGATTATCGATACCTGGGTTCTGATTCCGCTGGATTTAGTCTATCTGCGCACGCTGGCGTTTATCCTGATTATCGCGGTCGTTGTGCAGTTCACCGAAATGGTGGTGCGCAAAACCAGCCCGGCGCTCTATCGCCTGCTGGGGATCTTTCTGCCGTTGATTACCACCAACTGCGCGGTGCTGGGCGTTGCGCTGCTGAATATCAACCTTGGTCATAATTTCATGCAATCGGCGTTATATGGCTTTGCCGCCGCCGTTGGCTTCTCTTTGGTGATGGTGCTGTTCGCTGCGATCCGCGAGCGTCTGGTGGTTGCCGATGTGCCCGCCCCTTTCCGCGGCAATGCGATTGCGTTAATCACTGCGGGCTTAATGTCTCTGGCCTTTATGGGCTTTAGTGGTCTGGTAAAACTGTAATGAGTGCAATTTCAATTGCCGTTGCAGCTCTGAGCGTGCTAGGGCTGCTGTTTGGCCTCATTCTCGGTTACGCATCCCGCCGCTTTGCGGTTGAGGACGATCCGGTCGTTGAACGTATTGATGAGCTGCTGCCGCAAAGTCAGTGCGGCCAGTGCGGCTATCCAGGCTGCCGCCCTTATGCAGAAGCAGTGGGCATCAACGGCGAAAAAATTAACCGCTGCGCGCCGGGCGGCGAAGCGGTAATGCTGAAAATCGCCACGCTGCTGAATGTCGATCCGCAACCGATTGACGGCGATGCCAGCGCACAGGAGCCGGTACGGATGCTGGCGGTTATTGATGAAAACAACTGCATTGGCTGCACCAAATGCATCCAGGCCTGTCCGGTCGACGCCATCCTTGGCGCCACGCGCGCCATGCATACGGTGATGAGCGATCTGTGTACCGGTTGCAATCTTTGTGTGGATCCGTGTCCGACGCAGTGCATTGAATTGCGTCCTGTGGAAACGACCACCGCGAGCTGGAAATGGGATTTAGAAACCATCCCGGTACGTATTATTCCTGTGGAACACCATGCTTAAGTTATTTTCCGCTTTCCGAAAAGAGAAACTGTGGGATTTTCACGGTGGCATCCATCCGCCGGAGATGAAAACGCAGTCTAACGGCACGCCGCTGCGCCAGTTACCGCTGGCGCAGCGCTTTGTCATTCCGCTAAAACAACATATTGGTGCTGAAGGCGAGCTGTGCGTCAGCGTCGGTGATACGGTGCTGCGCGGCCAGCCGCTGACGCGTGGTCGCGGCCGGATGCTACCAGTGCATGCCCCGACGTCGGGTACCGTTATCGCTATCGCTCCCCACTCCACCGCTCACCCTTCAGCGTTGCCGGAGATGAGCGTCATTATTGCAGCTGATGGCGAAGATCGCTGGATCGAACGTGATGGCTGGAATGACTACCGCGCACACAGCATTGACGCGTTGCTCGAACGCATTCATCAGTATGGCGTCGCGGGGTTAGGCGGCGCGGGCTTTCCGACCGCCGCCAAACTGTATGGCGGCGGCAATAAAATTGAAACGCTGATCATCAATGCCGCCGAATGCGAGCCGTACATTACCGCTGACGACCGGCTGATGCAGGATTGTGCCGCGCAGATTATCGAAGGTGTGCGTATTCTGGCGCACATTCTTAAACCGCGTCAGACCCTCATCGGGATTGAAGATAATAAACCGCAGGCCATTTCGATGATGCGTGCGGTGCTGGCCGACAGTCATGATATTCAGTTACGCGTTATTCCAACCAAATACCCGTCCGGCGGCGCAAAACAGTTGACGCAGATCCTGACAGGCAAACAGGTGCCGCACGGCGGTCGTTCTTCGGATATCGGCATCCTGATGCAAAACGTCGGCACGGCCTATGCGGTGAAACGCGCAGTGATTGATGGTGAGCCTCTGACCGAACGCGTCGTCACGCTGACCGGCGAAGCCGTCACCCGTCCCGGCAACGTCTGGGCGCGTCTGGGGACGCCAGTGCGTCATCTGCTTGAACATGCGGGTTTCTGTCCTTCCAGCGAACAACTGGTCATTATGGGCGGCCCGCTGATGGGCTTTACCCTGCCATGGCTGGATGTTCCGGTAGTCAAAATCACCAACTGTCTGCTGGCGCCATCTGCCAGCGAAATGGGTGAACCGCAGGAAGAAAAAGGCTGTATTCGCTGTAGCGCCTGTGCCGATGCTTGCCCGGCAGATTTACTGCCGCAGCAGCTTTACTGGTTCAGCAAGGGCCAGCAGCACGATAAGGCCACTGCGCATAACCTCTCCGATTGTATCGAATGCGGTGCCTGCGCCTGGGTGTGCCCCAGCAATATTCCGCTGGTGCAATATTTCCGCCAGGAGAAAGCGGAAATTTATGCCATTGCGCAGGAAGAGAAACGCACGATCGAAGCTAAAGCGCGCTTTGAGGCGCGTCAGGCTCGTCTTGAGCGCGATAAAATTGCCCGGCAGCAGCGCCACAAACAGGCCGCGGTGCAGCCTGGCGCTCAGGATCAGCAGGCTATCGACGCTGCGCTGGCCCGCGTGCGGGAAAAACAAGCTACCGCCACGCAACCAGTGGTGATTCAGGCTGGCGCCGAGCCGGATAACCGCGATGCCATCGCCGCCCGCGAAGCGCGCAAAGCGCAGGTTCGCGCCCGCCAGGCAGAGAAAGCACAGCTCGCTGAAGCAAACACGGCAAGCGGTGAAACGGACGATCCGCGCAAAGCGGCTGTCGAAGCCGCCATTGCCCGCGCGAAAGCGCGTAAAGCGGCGCAGGCTGAATCCCCGGTTGTCGAACAACCGCCGGAGCAGGCGCCTGTCGATCCGCGCAAAGCTGCCGTTGAGGCAGCAATTGCCCGCGCGAAAGCGCGTAAAGCGGCGCAGGCTGAATCCCAGGTTGTCGAACAACCGCCGGAGCAGGCACCTGTCGATCCGCGCAAAGCCGCTGTCGAAGCCGCCATTGCCCGCGCGAAAGCGCGTAAAGCGGCGCAGGCTGAATCCCCGGTTGTCGAACAACCGCCGGAGCAGGCACCTGTCGATCCGCGTAAAGCCGCTGTCGAAGCCGCCATTGCCCGCGCGAAAGCGCGCAAAGCAGAACAAACGCAGGCGCAGGCAGCGGTAAATGAGGCATCACCGGTTCCGCAGGCCGCCAATGATGATCCGCGCAAAGCGGCTGTCGCCGCCGCCATCGCCCGTGTTCAGGCTAAAAAAGACGCGCAGCAAGCTGTTAACGAGGATTAAATGGTTTT
The DNA here is from genome assembly GCF_009935945.1 of Kosakonia sp. MH5. NCBI lineage: Bacteria > Pseudomonadati > Pseudomonadota > Gammaproteobacteria > Enterobacterales > Enterobacteriaceae > Kosakonia > Kosakonia sp. MH5. The sequence continues at coordinate 79,736 of NZ_QODH01000001.1, forward strand.
CCGAATCGCAAGTTCCCCCTATACCCATAACCAGCGTCAGACTTCACGCATTATGCTGTTGGTAACGCTCGCCACCGTGCCAGGCATTGCCGCTCAACTGTGGTTTTTCGGTTGGGGAACCCTGATACAGATTATTCTCGCCATTGTCACTGCTCTGGCAGCGGAAGCGCTGGTGTTGTCGCTGCGTAAACAAAACGTGGGCGCGATTCTGGCGGATAACTCGGCGCTATTAACCGGCCTGCTGCTGGCTATCAGTATCCCCCCTTTCGCGCCGTGGTGGATGGTGGTGCTGGGTACGGTGTTCGCCGTCGTTATTGCCAAACAGTTATATGGCGGGCTTGGTCACAACCCATTTAACCCGGCGATGATCGGTTACGTGGTACTGCTGATCTCTTTCCCTGTGCAAATGACCAGTTGGCTGCCGCCATACGAAATCGCCCATACCGTGCCGGGTTTTATGGATGCGGTACAGGTGATCTTCAGCGGGCATACTGCAACGGGTGCCACCATGGAAACCCTGCGTATTGGTATTGATGGCGTCAGCCAGGCCACACCGCTGGATACCTTTAAAACATCACTGCATGCGGGTCACAGCGTTGAGCAGATCCTGCAATACCCGATCTACAGCGGTGTGCTGGCGGGCGCAGGCTGGCAGTGGGTTAACCTTGGCTATCTGGCCGGCGGGCTGTTCCTGCTGTGGCAGAAGACCATTCGCTGGCATATTCCGCTGAGCTTCCTGCTTTCGCTTGCGGTGTGCTCCACGCTTGGCTGGATCTTTTCCCCGCAATCGCTGGCTGCACCGCATCTGCATTTACTCTCCGGCGCAACCATGCTGGGCGCTTTCTTTATTTTGACCGATCCGGTAACCGCCTCCACTACCAACAAAGGGCGGCTGATTTTTGGCGCGCTGGCGGGTTTGCTGGTGTGGCTGATCCGCAGTTTTGGCGGCTATCCGGACGGCGTCGCCTTTGCTGTACTGCTGGCTAATATCACCGTACCGCTGATTGACTACTACACGCGTCCTCGCGTGTACGGGCATCGATAAGGAGTCGCCATGCTAAAGACGATGCGTAAACATGGCGTGACGCTGGCGCTGTTCGCAGCGGGTTCTACCGGCCTGACAGCTGCCATTGATCAAATGACCAAAACCACGATTGCCGAGCAGGCCGCGCAGCAACAAAAAGCGCTGTTTGATCAGGTGATTCCCGGCGACAGCTATAATAATGCGCTGCAACAGAGCTGTTATCTGGTAAGCGATCCGGCGTTAGGTAAAGGCCAGCATCATCTGTGGATCGCTAAAAAAGATGAGCAGCCGGTGGCGGCAGTGATTGAAGCCACGGCACCCGACGGCTACTCTGGGGCAATTCAGTTACTGGTCGGTGCCGACTTTTCCGGCACCGTACTGGGTGTGCGCGTGACTGAGCATCATGAAACGCCGGGGCTGGGCGATAAAATCGAACTACGTATTTCTGACTGGATCACGCACTTTTCCGGGAAGCGAATTGAAGGTGCCACCGACCCGCATTTTGCGGTGAAAAAAGATGGCGGCGATTTCGATCAGTTCACGGGAGCCACCATTACCCCGCGCGCCGTGGTCAATGCGGTTAAACGTGCGGGTCTGTATGCAACGACGCTGCCTGAGCAGCTTTCCCGTTTACCGGGTTGCGGAGAGTAAACGATGAGCGAAGTAAAAGACGTTATCGTCCAGGGGCTGTGGAAGAACAACTCCGCGCTGGTGCAGTTGCTCGGGATGTGCCCGCTGCTGGCGGTAACCTCCACGGCGACTAACGCTCTGGGTCTGGGGCTCGCTACCACGCTGGTCCTGACGCTGACCAACTTGTTTATTTCGCTGTTGCGTCGCTGGACACCCGCAGAGATCCGTATTCCTGTTTATGTAATGATTATCGCGTCCGTGGTCAGTGCGGTACAGATGCTGATTAACGCTTACGCTTTTGGTCTGTACCAGTCATTGGGGATTTTTATCCCGCTGATCGTCACCAACTGTATCGTGGTCGGGCGCGCTGAAGCTTTCGCCGCGAAAAAAGGCCCGGCGTTATCGGCGCTGGATGGTTTTTCCATCGGCATGGGGGCAACCGGTGCGATGTTTGTTCTCGGCTCGCTGCGTGAAATTCTTGGCAACGGCACCCTGTTTGACGGCGCAGATGGTCTGCTCGGCAACTGGGCCAAAGTGCTGCGTATTGAAGTGTTTCATACCGATTCACCGTTTTTGCTGGCGATGTTGCCGCCCGGTGCATTTATCGGTCTGGGCATGATGCTGGCAGTGAAATATCTGATCGATCAAAAAATGAAAAAGCGCCGGGAAGCCGCTGCTGCTGTTAGTGACGCTGCGCACTCGTCGCCCGGGAAGGCATAATGAACAAAGCAAAACGGCTGGAAATATTAACCCGTTTACGGGAAAACAACCCACATCCGACCACCGAACTCAATTTCAGTTCGCCGTTTGAACTGTTGATCGCCGTGCTGCTTTCCGCCCAGGCGACCGACGTCAGCGTCAATAAAGCCACCGCGCTGCTCTACCCGGTTGCCAATACGCCAGCCGCGATGCTGGCGTTGGGCGTTGAGGGTGTGAAGCAATACATCAAAACAATTGGCCTGTTTAACAGCAAAGCGGAAAACGTGATTAAAACCTGCCGTATTTTGCTGGAAAAACATGGTGGCGAAGTGCCGGAAGATCGCGCCGCACTGGAAGCGCTGCCGGGCGTCGGGCGTAAAACCGCCAATGTGGTGCTCAACACCGCCTTTGGCTGGCCAACGATTGCCGTCGACACACACATCTTCCGCGTCTCTAACCGCACGCGTTTTGCGCCCGGTAAGAACGTTGAGGAAGTGGAAGAGAAGCTGCTGAAAGTGGTGCCGGCGGAGTTTAAAGTCGATTGCCACCACTGGTTGATCCTGCACGGGCGATACACCTGCATCGCCCGTAAGCCGCGCTGCGGCTCCTGCATTATCGAAGATCTCTGCGAATACGACGACAAAGTCGAACTCTGACCGCCGTCAGAACGGCCGGAATACCGCCAGCAGAATAATCACCGCCACCACGACGATAATCAGCGTGGTGGCATTACGCACAGCGCCTGCGCCCTTCACCGCCTCACCGCCCGCCATCCGGCGTATCGTTGCAGAGAGAAAGCCGTGCAGCCCGGAAAGTACAATCACGGCCACGATCTTCACGACCAGCCAGAGATGCGGAAACTGACCGTGAGCGATAACCATGATCGCCCCGGCAATCCACAGCAGCAACATCGCGGGGGTGACGACTTTGCGGCTCCAGCGACGTACCGCCAGCAGCAACCCAGCCGTTGAGGTTTTATCACTTTGCAGCGCGCTCCAGCCGGCAACCACAGCCATCACCAACATGCCGCCAATCCAGACGATGGCGGAGACAATATGTAACGCATTGAGCCACGGGTGAAAGTTCATTATTTGACTCCAGTAGAAAGGGACAGGCAGCAGTCTGCCAGCAGCGCGGCGGGATGTCATGAACAATGCGCGGCATAACGTTAAAAAAGCCATGGTTATTGCCTTTTTACCGTATGCGGAAGCAATGAAAATTGGCAGAACTTGCTGATTTTCAGCAGATAACTGATGTGATATTACTCACATCTCTGCACATTGCCCATCAAGTCGAATTAATGTTCGAAAAATGATGAATTTGACAAATAATCGTTCACTTATGCGTATTCATTAAGACTTATCATTTTTTTAGAAGAAAAAAATACAACCGCAGTGTGATTATACTGACATTGCTAATGTGATGTTAAAAAAGAAGTTTATTGCCGGGAATTTCAGACCGTAGCGCAAAGTTTAGCCACTTATTTTCAAGACATATAACCATTAATGTTTGATAAACCAGTCCAATACACTACATTATAAGCAAAATAGCAGAACATATAGCTAATGACGTAATCCTACCCTATGATCCCAGTGGAAAAATCCATCTTTATTACATTGGTAAAATTTAACTCTGAATAACAAATACAATTACCGAGTAATGTAATGACAGAGATCTATGTAACAGAATATGTCAAAGGTATTGCCTGAAAGCCCAGGATAGTGAACATTACCCGCCGTTTCCCCTCCCAATATAACTATAAGCGTGATGAACTCTGGTTATTACGCGCTGAACACCCCCGTTAATATGGGATGTAAAAAAAGAGGTATATGTGTCAACTGCAAACAAACCAACCGAAAGCGTTAGCCTGAATGCTTTTAAACAACCGAAAGCGTTTTATCTGATTTTCTCGATCGAGTTATGGGAACGTTTTGGTTACTACGGCCTGCAAGGGATCATGGCCGTTTACCTGGTAAAACAGCTGGGTATGTCCGAAGCGGACTCGATTACGCTGTTCTCTTCCTTTAGCGCGTTGGTCTACGGCCTGGTCTCTATCGGCGGCTGGCTGGGCGATAAAGTCCTCGGTACCAAACGTGTGATTATGCTGGGCGCGATTGTGCTGGCGATCGGCTATGCACTGGTGGCATGGTCCGGCCATGACGCCGGTATCGTCTATATGGGTATGGCGGCTATCGCCGTCGGTAACGGGCTGTTCAAAGCCAACCCGTCTTCCCTGCTCTCTACCTGCTATGCCAAAGATGATCCGCGTCTGGACGGTGCATTTACCATGTACTACATGTCCGTTAACGTTGGCTCCTTCTTCTCTATGCTGGCAACGCCGTGGCTCGCCGCGAAGTTTGGCTGGAGCACGGCATTTGGTCTGAGCGTTGTCGGTCTGCTGATCACCATCGTTAACTTCGCCTTCTGCAAACGCTGGGTGAAAAATTACGGTTCAAAACCGGACTTCGCACCGGTGCGCATGGGTTACCTGCTGGCGACCATCGTCGGTGTCGCCGTGCTGATTGCTATCGCAACCTGGCTGCTGCACAACCAGGGGATCGCCCGTATGGTACTGGGTGTTGTTGCGCTGGGTATTATCTGCATCTTCGCGAAAGAGACGTTCGCCCTGCAAGGCGCTGCACGTCGCAAAATGATTGTGGCCTTCATTCTGATGCTTCAGGCGATCGTTTTCTTCGTCCTGTACAGCCAGATGCCGACGTCCCTGAACTTCTTTGCCATTCGCAACGTTGAACATACCCTGTTTGGCATCGCGTTTGAGCCGGAACAGTATCAGGCGCTGAACCCGTTCTGGATCATTATTGGTAGCCCGATTTTGGCCGCAATCTACAACAAAATGGGCGATACGCTGCCGATGCCGCATAAATTTGCGATCGGTATGGTATTGTGCTCCGGCGCGTTCCTGGTTCTGCCGCTGGGCACCAAATTCGCTTCCGATGCCGGTATCGTCTCCGTGAACTGGCTGATTGCAAGTTACGCGCTGCAAAGTATCGGTGAACTGATGATCTCCGGGCTGGGCCTGGCGATGGTTGCGCAGTTGGTACCGCAACGACTGATGGGCTTCATCATGGGTAGCTGGTTCCTGACGACTGCCGGTGCGAACATCATCGCAGGTTACGTCGCTAACCAGATGGCAATCCCGGAAAACGTGACCGACCCGCTGATGTCACTGGACATCTACGGTACTGTCTTCCTGCAGATTGGTATCGCCACAGCCGTGATTGCGGTGCTGATGATCCTGGCTGCACCGAAGCTGAACCGCATGACGCAGAGCGACGACAACGTGCGTGAAGCGTCGGAAACCGCAACAGCGTAATTGCTGCGGGGAACACGAAATATTCAGCCGCTAACCCAGGTTAGCGGCTTTTTTTTTATTCCGCGACGTAATAACCTAATGCCCGAAATTAACTATAAGGAAAGCATAATGAAACTGTTTTACAAGCCCGGCGCCTGCTCGCTTGCATCGCACATTGCCCTGCGTGAAACCGGTAAAGACGTGACGCTGGTCAGCGTCGACCTGATGAAAAAGCGCCTGGAAAATGGCGACGACTTTTTTGCCATTAACCCGAAAGGCCAGATCCCTGCGCTTCAACTTGATGACACCACGCTGGTGACGGAAGGCGTGGCAATCATGCAATATGTCGCCGACAGCGCACCGGACAGCCAGCTTCTGGCGCCGGTCGGTACGTTGCCGCGCTACAAAACGCTGGAGTGGCTAAACTTTGTCGCGACCGAGCTGCATAAAGGCTTCACGCCGCTTTTCCGCCCGGATACGCCTGAAGAGTACAAACCGACGGTTCGCGCTCTGCTGGAGAAAAAGCTGCAATACGTGGACCAGTCCCTGGCGAATAGCGAGTGGATCAGCGGCGCGCGCTTCACTATTGCTGATGGCTACCTGTTTACGGTGCTGCGCTGGGCGCGCGCAGTGAAACTGAACATGGAAGGCCTGAGCCATATCGACGCGTACATGGCGCGTGTTGCCGCTCGTCCGGCCGTTGCGGCCGCGATGGCAGCGGAAGGTATTCAGTAAGCACTGATGGCCCGCGTGCGTTTGCGCGCGGCATTAATGCCAGTAAGAGAAAGGCGGGAAAATCCCGCCTTTTTTATTACAGCAAGGTTGCGCTGAACAGATGTTCCGGTTTCGCGATCCTGTCCTGCGCTGCCACCACTTGCAGTTCGTACTCCTGCATGCCCTGAGTGGTCAGCATAATTTCATACACCGCAGCCGTTACATGCTCCAGCGCCTCACGTACCGATGCACCCTGCAGCAGCTTCACCAGTAACAGCCCGCTGGTGACATCGCCGACGCCAACCGGCTGACGCGCGCCGAAATCGACCAGCGGACGGCTGATGTGCCAGGCTTCCTGCGGCGTCACCAGCAGCATCTCAAAACGATCCGCGCTCAGACCGGCGCGCGCCAGATGTTTCACCAGAACAATTTGCGGCCCTTTCGCAATCAGTTCACGCGCGGCAGCGACCGCTTCCTGCACGCTATTCACTGCATGTTCGCAAAGGATCTCCAGCTCAATCAGATTAGGCGCAATGATATCGCTGGCCGGTAACGCGTGGCGCAGATGGAATTCGGCGACGCCCGGCGCAACGATGCACCCTTTTTCGGGATGCCCCATCACCGGATCGCAGAAATATTTCGCCTGCGGATTGGCGGCTTTTACCTGACGCACGATACCGAGAATATGTTCGCCCTGCTCCGCCGACCCGAGATAGCCGCTTAGTACCGCGTCACAGCGCTGTAGCTGATCAATAGCGGCGATGCCCTGCACAATCTCCGTCAGATGCGCGGGCGGCATGACGCTACCGGTCCATTTGCCGTACTGGGTGTGGTTAGAAAACTGCACCGTATTCAGCGGCCAGACATTGGCGCCAAGGCGGCGCATCGGAAATTCAGCCGCACTGTTCCCCGCATGCCCAAAGACCACATGCGATTGAATGGCGAGGATGTTCTTCATTTTTGTAGCCTTGCAATGACGGGACGAAAAAGAAGGGAGTGATTTCTCACTCCCCGGGATATGACGTGAATTATTTCCAGCAGATCAGGCAGTAATTTTTCTTACCGCGACGCAGCAGCGTGTAGCGACCAAACAGGCGATCGCTGTCGGCGAAGGTGTATTCCGGATCGGACTGTTTTTCACCGTTGATGGTGACCGCATTGGAGGCGATGGTTTTACGCGCCTGGCCGCGGGATGGTTGCAGCTCGGAATCGACCAGCGCCTGCATCAGATCCGCACCTTTTTCCATCTCGACCATCGGCACGCCATCCTGCGCCAGCTGTTCGAAATCCGCTTCGCTCAGATCGCTCAGCGTGCCGTTAAACAGGCTTTCGGTGATGCGTTTTGCGGCAACCAGCCCCTCTTCGCCATGCACCAGTCGCGTGACCTGCTCGGCCAGCACATACTGTGCGCGCGGTGCTTTACCGCTGTTCTTGTCTTCTTCTTCCAGCGCGTTAATTTCGGCGATATCCATAAAGGTGAAGAATTTCAGGAAGCGATAAACATCGGCATCGGCGGTGTTGATCCAGAACTGGTAGAACTTGTACGGGCTGGTTTTCTTCGGATCCAGCCAGACCGCGCCGCCTTCGGTTTTACCGAATTTGGTGCCGTCAGCTTTGGTGATCAGCGGAACCGTCAGGCCAAATACCTGATTCTGGTGCAGACGACGGGTCAGGTCGATACCGGAGGTGATGTTGCCCCATTGATCGGAACCGCCGATCTGCAACGCCACGCCGTGCAGCTTGTTCAGGCAGGCGAAGTCGTAACCCTGTAACAGGTTGTAGGAGAACTCGGTAAAGGAGATACCGACATCATCACGGTTCAGACGCTGTTTCACCGCTTCTTTGTTAATCATCTGGTTAACAGAGAAGTGTTTGCCGATATCGCGCAGGAAGGTCAGCACGTTCATATTGCCGAACCAGTCGTAGTTGTTCGCCGCAATTGCGGAGTTGTCACCGCAGTCGAAATCGAGGAACGGTGCCACTTGCCGGCGGATTTTATCCACCCACTCCTGCACGGTCTCTTCGGTATTCAGTTTGCGCTCGGTCGCTTTAAAGCTCGGATCGCCAATCAGCCCGGTAGCGCCGCCTACCAGCGCTACCGGCTTGTGGCCAGCCTGCTGGAAGCGTTTCAGGCATAACAATGGAACGAGATGCCCCAAATGCAAGCTGTCTGCGGTGGGATCGAAGCCGCAATAAAGCGCGATTGGCCCCTGCGCCAGTCGCTCTGCTAACGCTTCCTCATCCGTTACCTGAGCCACCAGGCCCCGCTCTTGCAATTGTTTAATCAAGTTACTGCTTGCCATCAAATTCTCCATGTATAAAACGGAACTGCACCTTTGCCGGTACACGACTTTTCGCCAGATGCGAAAGGATACTTCAGGGGGGCAGATAGCATAAAGCGCCGGAACACGGAGTACCAGCGCTTAACGCAACATTTTTCAGGGATTACGGAGCGAGACGATCAATTTTCCAGGCGTCATTTTCACGCTGGTATAAAAAACGATCGTGCAGACGGTTAGCGCCGCCCTGCCAGAACTCCATCTGCTCAATGCTGACGCGAAAACCTCCCCAGAAACTGGGCAGCGGAATTTCGCCCTGCTGGAACTTTTGCTTCAGTTCAAGAAACTTGCTTTCGAGGATACCGCGCGCGGAGATACGGCTGGATTGTTTAGAAACCCAGGCACCGATTTGACTGTCGCGCGGGCGGCTGTGAAAGTACTTCACCACTTCCAGCGTCGATAAGCGTTCTGCTTTACCGGTTACCATCACCTGACGTTCCAGCATATGCCACGGGAACAGCAGACTGACCGCCGGATTATGCTCAATATGGTGCGCTTTACGGCTACCAAGGTTGGTATAAAACACCAGCCCTTTTTCATCATAATGCTTGAGCAGCACGATGCGCTGATAAGGCTGACCGTTTTCATCCACCGTTGCTACCACCATGGCAGTCGGATCGACGAGCTGGGCCTCGCAGGCTTGCCCTAACCAGCGCTCAAAGAGTTTCAGCGGCTCTGCTGGCAGGTCGTTGCGGCGCAGACCGCCTTTTGTGTATTCACGGCGCAGATGCGCGATTTGCTGCAATTGATCGTTATCAGACATGGCGTTAGCAAAAAATAATCATCAGGGAGGGCTATTATGCGCCCCCCTGTGAAAATCTCAACGCTCTGGAATTAACTGACAGTTATTCAGCACGATGCGGTCACGTTTATAGACCGTCGCGCCGTTACCTTTCGACCAGAAAACATAAACGCCATCAGTATAGCGCGCGCCGGATGCCGATAACCCTTGTTGCAGCGTCAGTAGCTTGTCATCCCAGACGAAACTGGCCTGCTGGCGGGTACGGTTAATTTTCACGGTCAGGGGTTTTTCATCGCACTGGTAAACCAGCGTGTCGGTATGCATCCGTTCAACGAACTGGTTGTAATAACTACACCCGGCAAGCAGTGCGGGCAGGCAGGCAATCAGCAGTTTTTTCATTGGGTATCCCTGGACAGTCCTGGTCACGGAGGGCGAAACGCCCTCCTTAAATCCGGTCAGTCTAGCGATGTAACACCAAAGTAAAATTCGGTTAACTCTGATTCTGGCGTGGGTTCGCCGGATAGATGGCGCCAAGTACCGTCGGCGCAGAAGCCCCGGTCACCGACGGCAGATTGCCTGGTAACCCGGCGAGCGTTCGCCATGCCAGCCAGGCAAAAGCCAGCGCTTCCATATCATCACCGCTGATCCCCGCGTCATCCGTAGTGGAAACTTCGATACCCGGCAGCAGCGCCGCCAGACGCGCCATCAACAGCGGATTACGGCTGCCGCCGCCGCACACCAGCAGACGTTCACAACCGCCGCTCAGCAATACCTGTTCGGAAATGGTCACCGCCGTCAGTTCCGTCAGCGTTGCCTGGACATCGCTGGCGCTAATACCCGGGAAATGGACCAGGTGGCGCTCAAGCCAGCCATAGTTGAAATATTCGCGCCCGGTGCTTTTCGGCGGTATTGCCGCGAAGTAAGGATCGCTGAGCATATTTTGCAGCAACGGCAGCACCACTTTCCCTTCGCTTGCCCACTGAGCGTCTTTGTCATATGGCTTGCCCTTTTGTCGCCAAATCCAGGCATCCATCAGCATATTACCCGGCCCGGTATCATAGCCTCTGACCGGTTGACCGGGGATTAACAGCGACAGATTGGCAATGCCGCCAATATTGAGCACCATCCGTCGTTCAACCGGATGCGCCAGCAGCGCGTGGTGAAAAGCCGGAACCAGCGGCGCGCCCTGTCCACCCAGCGCCATATCGCGCCGACGAAAATCGCCGACCACCGTTACGCCAGTACGAGCGGCAATCTGATTGTTATCGCCTATTTGCAGCGTATGCGGTGCAACTCCCGTTGGTTCATGCCAGACCGTTTGCCCGTGGCAGCCAATCGCCACGATATCCTCCGGGTGCAGATGCTCGCGATCCATCAACGCCAGAACGGCATCAGCGAACAGTTTTCCCAGTTGCGTATCCAGCCGTCCCAGTTGTGAGAGCGTGAGCGGCTGCCCCTGGCAAATCGCGAGGATCGCCTCTTTCAGCGGCAGTGGAATAGGAAACGTAAGGCTTGCCTGCTGCGCGACCATGTTCTCATCGATGGCCGCCAGCACCACATCCACACCGTCCAGACTCGTTCCCGACATCACCCCAATGTAGCGACCCGATTTCATGCGCCTTCCTTAATTTGCGTAACTCAGGAGCAACACTCCACCATAAAGCAACCATTAACGCTATCGACTACAAACACTTTTTAACAATCCTGCCGTTTTACACTAAGTGAAATCCCATCAGGTCGCGTTTATAATCGCTTCGTTTAAATCTGGTTAAACAGACACCGGGTATTATTTTTGCCAGGATTAGGCAGAAGATACGACCTGGCATTGTAAAAATGCCATATAATTTAACCATGACGGATGCTCATAAGAGCATTTCATGGTGAACAGGAGATTCATAAATGATGTTACGTGCACTGGCAGTTTCGCTGATTGGTTTAACGTTGGCTGGTTGTGTCAACAACGATACGCTTTCCGGTGATGTTTACTCTGCCTCCGAAGCCAAACAAGTGCAAAATGTCACTTACGGCACCATTGTTCATGTCCGTCAGGTGCAGCTCCAGGGCGGCGATAACAGCAACGTTATTGGCGCGATTGGCGGCGCAGTGTTGGGTGGTTTCCTCGGTAATACCGTGGGTGGCGGCACTGGTCGTTCTCTGGCTACCGCAGCAGGCGCGGTTGCAGGCGGCGTAGCGGGTCAATCCGTTCAGGGTTCTCTGAACAAAACTCAGGGCGTTGAGCTGGAAATTCGTAAAGACGACGGTAACACCATCATGGTGGTGCAGAAACAGGGCAATACCCATTTCTCTGCGGGCCAGCGCGTCGCGATGGCCAGCAACGGCAGCCAGGTAACGGTCTCTCCGCGCTAAGCAGGAGGCTGGTTGTTGCAGTTGCGATCACCTTCAGACATAAAAAAGCCTTGCGATGCAAGGCTTTTTCAATTCAATCCCGCGACTGTAGCTCAAGGATATTTTGCTCCAGCCGGGCAATCATCTTGATTAACAGATCCAGTTCTTCCGCAGAGATCCCGGAAAGAATTTCACCCCGGGTTTTGCGAATTACTGTCTCCATTTCATCGATAATCGGTGCTGCTTTTTCCGTCAATTTGATCCGTTTTGCCCGGCGATCGCTGGCGCATGTCTGGCGAGAAATAAGACCTTTCTCCTCCAGTTGGTCAAGCGTACGCACCAGCGAAGGCTGCTCAATGCCAATCGCTTTAGCCAGTTGAATTTGCGACTGCTCGGGCGGCAACTGATGAATATTGTGCAGCGTTACCCAGTGAGTCTGCGTTAATTCCAGAGGTTTCAGGCGATGGTCAATCAAAGCGCGCCATACGCGCACTAAGCGTGCCAGATCAGAACCTAATGGCGATTCCAATTTCATCTCCTTATAATTAGCTTGCTAACTTATTATACTCATTTTAAAATAGTTTGCAGTATTTGTATTGGTAAAACAAATGTATTGCTGTCCCGGTCAAGTAGTTTGCGAAGTCGCTCCCAGCTCTGACGTGGCATCTTTATCTCTTTTCTTACCGTTAAGCCCTGCCCGGCGATCCGTTTGACTGTACAGGACCCATAAACGTGAAGTGGAATTCGAGTTCGCTGGATTTACCCCTCCAGGACCTGATTTTCGGCGCATCAGTCTATTTCCCGCCTGTTTTTAAAGTCGTGATGCTTGGCTTTCTGCTGTGGCTTGTCGCCCACCGTTTGTTGCGCGAGTGGATCTACGCTGGCGAGATCTGGCACCCCATTCTGATGGATCTTTCCCTGTTTGTTATTGCGCTGAGTCTCGCGCTCGGCTTGCTCATCGTGTGGTAATTATTCATCTGAAATCCCTTAAATATTTCTCCACTTTGCTGGTACTGGCCGTGGCCATTGTCGCGGCGTGGTGGATGTGGAACTACTACATGCAAACCCCCTGGACGCGGGATGGGAAAGTTCGCGCCGAACAGGTCAGTATTACGCCGCAGGTTTCCGGCACGATTACCATGCTGGCGGTGAAAGATAATCAGCTCGTCAAAGCCGGGCAATTGCTGTTCCGCATCGATGACACGCCATACCACATCGCCGTTCTGAACGCCGAAGCGCAGTTGGCAAAAGCGCAAACCGATCTGGCAAAAGCCAGTAATGAAGCCAACCGCCGCCGCCACCTGTCGCAAAATTACATCTCCGCAGAAGATCTCGATACCGCCAATATTGGTGTTAAAGCTGCACAGGCGGGCGTTGCAGTCGCCGAAGCGCAGCTCGCACAGGCAAAATGGCAACTGGCGCAGACCACCGTCAGCGCGCCGGTGGATGGCTGGGTCACGAATCTTTCGGCGCGCACGGGCAATTACGCCACCGCCGGACAGCCAGTCTTCGCCCTTGTCGATAGCCATTCGTTTTATGTCATGGGTTATTTTGAAGAGACCAAACTGCGCCATATTCATGAAGGCGCCGCCGCGAAAATCGTCCTCTACAGCAGTAATGTTACGTTACAGGGTCACGTATCCGGTATTGGTCGTGCGATCTACGATCAGAGCGTTGAGACGGACAGCGGCCTGGTCCCGGACATCAAACCAAATGTACCCTGGGTGCGGCTGGCGCAGCGCGTGCCGGTACGTATTCAGTTTGATAAATTGCCCGACGGTCTGACGCTGGTTTCCGGCACTACCTGTACCGTGGCAATTGGCGAACAACCATGAAATCCCCTGCCTGGCTGTGGCAAAACCTGCCGTGGGTGAAAGCCACGCCTGCGCAGTGGCGCTATGCATTGCGCAACGGGGTCGCCATGTGTCTGGCGCTTACGGTGGCTTATTATCTCGATCTGGATCAACCCTACTGGGCGATGACGTCCGCCGCAGTGGTCAGTTTTCCCACTGTTGGCGGCGTGATCAGCAAAAGTCTTGGCCGTATTGCCGGTAGCCTGCTCGGTGCCAGCGCCGCGCTGATTATTGCCGGGCAAACGCTGAATGATCCGTGGTTGTTTCTGTTTGCCATGGCCGGCTGGATTGCCTTTTGTACCTGGGCTTGCGCGCAATTTACCAATAATGTCGCTTACGCATTTCAGCTTGCTGGCTATACCGCCGCGATTATCGCTTTCCCGGCGATCAACATTACCGATACCACCGAACTGTGGGATATCGCCCAGGCGCGCGTGTGTGAAGTGATTTTAGGTATATTGTGCGGCGGTTTTATGATGATGGTGATGCCCGGCACGGCGGACGGCGTCACGTTACTGGTGACATTAAAAAAGATGCATGCCCGTTTGCTTGAGCATGCCAGCCTGCTGTGGCAACCGGAAACAACCGATGCTATTCGCGCCGCCCATGAAAGTGTCATCGGGCAGATTCTTACCACCAATCTGCTGCGCATTCAGGCTTTCTGGAGCCACTACCGTTTTCGTCGGCAGAACGCCTTGCTTAGCTGGCTGCTGCACCAGCAACTGCGTATGACCAGCGTGATCTCCAGCCTGCGCCGCATGCTGCTTAACTGGCCGGACGCGCCAGCCAATTTGCGCCCGACAGTAGAAGAATTATTGGCCGCGCTGGCCAGGCCGAACGCGGACGCGCTGACCATCGCCAGGATAATCGCCCCTCTTGCGCCTGGCGAGCAGGATGATTACCGCCACCACGCATTCTGGCAGCGCTTACGCTATTTTTGCCGCCTCTATCTGGACAGCAACCGCTGGCTGGCACGTGTCGAGAACGCAACGCCGATCAGTGTCTATACGCCGCCGCGCAGCCCGGCGTTAATGCGCTATACCGATAATGCCGAGGCGCTGTGGAGCGGTATTCGTACTTTCTGCGCGCTGGCTCTGGTGGGCGCCTGGAGCATTAATACGCAGTGGGAATATGGCGCGGCGGCGCTGACGCTGGCGGCAATCAGCTGCGTGCTCTATTCGGTGTCGCCTGCGCCTTTTAACTCGCTGACGCTGCTGCTGCGCACATTGCTGCTGCTGTCGCTGTTCAGTTTTGTGGTGAAATTTGGCCTGATGGTGCAGATAAGCGAGCTGGGTTCATTTTTGCTGTTCCTGTTTCCGCTGCTGACGACCATGCAACTGCTGAAATTGCAACTCCCCAAACAGGCCGGGCTGTTGGGACAGTTGATCGTCTTTATGGGCTCGTTTATCGCGGTGACCAATCCGCCTGCTTATGATTTCGCCGATTTTTTAAATGACAATCTGGCGAAAATCCTCGGCGTTGCGCTGGCCTGGCTGTTGTTTGCCGTGCTGCGTCCGGGTTCCGATGCGCGCAAAAGCCGCCGCCATATCCGTACATTGCGGCGTAATTTTGTCGATCAACTCAGTCGGGTACCGCAACTGAGCGAAGATGCGTTCGAGTCCGTGGTCTATCATCACATCAGCCAGTTGAGCAACAGCCAGGATGCGCTGGCGCGGCGTTGGTTATTGCGTTGGGGAGTGGTGCTGCTGAATTGCTCGCATGTGGTGTGGCAACTTCGCGAGTGGGAAATTCGTTCCGATGTGCTGGCAAACGTGCGTGATATCTGCATTGCGTTATTGCGCGATGTAATGAGTGAGCGTGGCGTTCAGCAACGAACGCTGTCCGCCACGCAGGCGGAGTTACAACATATTTGTGTGACGCTGGGAAAACATCATCAGCCTGCGGCGCGCGAACTGGCGTCGGTTATCTGGCGTCTTTACTGTTCGCTTTCCCAGCTGGAGCAAGCGCCGCCCGAAGGCACGCTTATCGAACGAATCACTTGATGACGCCACAGGCATAACGCGCCCCGCCTCCACCCAGCGGTTTTGGTTGATCGGACATATTATCGCCGCCGACATGAATCATCAGCGCTTTATCTTTCACGTCATCCAGCTTTTTCAGCCGCGGTGCCATCACCGGATCGGTCGCTTTACCGTCGTTATTGACTACCAGCACCGGCAGATCGCCTAAATGTCCGACGCCCTCCGGCCCTTCATGTTTACCCGTATGTTGCGGATCAAGGTGGCCGCCTGCAGCCTCAGCGGCAGAGGCTTTCCCCTCCTTCATAGCGGGCTCACAACTGCCTTTCGCGTGGACGTGAAAGCCGTGCTCGCCAGGCGGCAGGGCTTTCAGATCCGGCGCAAATTCCAGCCCTTTGTCCGTTTCACTGATTTTCACGCTGCCGATCGACTGCCCAATGCCCTGGGCAGTGACGAGATGCATCTCGACGTCTTCACTGGCGGCCTGCGCCCCCGTACAGACCAACAGCGCCAGCATTGCCAGACTAAAACGCTTCATATGACCTCCTTTGATATACGTTTACCCTGTCAGTTTAAACCAGGATGAACGATTTCACCGGGAGGCCTTTGCTTATGGCACGTCGTAGCCCAACGCCGCTTTGCGGATGCGGAACCACTGCTGGCGAGTCATCTGCAGCTCCAGCGCGCCAAGCGCTGATTTAACGCGTTCAATTTTGCCGGAACCGATAATCGGCAGCGGCGACGATGGCAGACGCATGACCCACGCGTAAACCACCTGTTCGATAGTTTCCGCGTTCAGCTCGCGTGCAACATTCGCCAGCTCATCGCGCAACGGTTGAAAAGCAGGATCATTAAACAGGCGACCGCCACCCAGGCACGACCAGGCCATCGGGCGAATGCGCAGTTGTTGCAGTTGATCCAGTGTGCCATCAAGAAGCAGCGGCTGATGTACCGGGGAGATCTCCACCTGGTTGGTCGCCAGCGTAAACGGCAGCCGCGATTGCAACAGTGAGAACTGCGCCGGGGTGAAGTTGGAAACGCCAAAGTTGCGCACTTTACCGCTCTGGTGCAGATGCAGGAACGCCTCTGCCACTTCATCGGCATCCATCAGCGGGTCGGGACGGTGAATCAGTAGCAGATCGAGATGATCGATAGCCAGATTACTCAGCGACTGTTCCGCGCTTTTGATGATGTGGTCGCGATCGGTGATGTAATGACCAAGCACATTTTCCGCTTTTGCGGTGGTCGCAATACCGCATTTGCTGACGACTTCCATCCGCTCACGCAAATGCGGAGCCAGTTTCAGCGCGTCACCAAACGCGGCTTCGCACTGATAGCCGCCATAAATATCGGCATGATCGACAGTCGTGATGCCCAGATCGAGATGTGCCTCGATAAAACTCACCAACTGGCGCGAGGACATATTCCACTCCATCAAACGCCAGTAACCCATCACAAAACGAGAGAACTCCGGGCCTTGCGGCGCAAGAGCAATACGTTGAACCATAATGGTATCCTCAAAGGTCATTTTCCTGTGAGTATACGCATTTTCAGGATCAAAAAAGTGAAGGTTGCTGA
This sequence comes from Kosakonia sp. MH5, assembly GCF_009935945.1. Classification (NCBI taxonomy): domain Bacteria; kingdom Pseudomonadati; phylum Pseudomonadota; class Gammaproteobacteria; order Enterobacterales; family Enterobacteriaceae; genus Kosakonia; species Kosakonia sp. MH5. The sequence continues at coordinate 96,953 of NZ_QODH01000001.1, forward strand.
GGTTCTTCCGGGGGAAGGGATTTGTTTGCGCGCATTTTGCGCAGCCAGCGCTGACGGCACAGGCGGAGCACCTCTTGCTTTTGTCCGTCGCTCATATTTTGCCAGTTGAAACGCTCATCGCGGCTACGCATGCAGCCACGGCAAAAGCCCCGCTCATCTGACTGGCAGATGCCGCGACACGGACTCTGGACAGGAAAAAACTCCAGTTGTTCAGGCACGGTCGTCTCCGTTAATGCATGCACTCTCTCTATTGAAGACTGCTCATTGATAACGTGCAAGCCCTAAAGCGCATTGATTGCCACTTGCAGTGGACCGATCGGTCTAGTAGAGTGGCGCGATGAGCAGAAATACCGAACACGACACGCGCGAACACTTACTGGCTACCGGCGAGCAACTTTGCATGCATCGCGGGTTCACTGGTATGGGCCTGAGCGAATTATTGAAAACAGCAGAAGTGCCGAAAGGCTCGTTCTACCACTATTTTCGCTCAAAAGAGGCGTTTGGCGTGGCGTTACTTGAGCGTCACTATGCGGGTTACCACCAGCGGCTGGCTACCCATTTCGCCAGCGGGCCGGGAAATTATCGTGACAGGCTGCTGGCGTACTATCAGGAGACACTGCATCAGTTTTGCCAGCAGGGGATTATCAGTGGTTGCCTGACGGTGAAACTCTCTGCGGAAGTGTGCGATCTGTCGGAGGATATGCGCGCCGCGATGGACAAAGGCGCAAGCGGTGTTATCGCCCTGCTTGCGCAAGCGCTGGAAAAAGGGCGAGAAGATCGTAGCCTTACCCTTTCCGGCGATGCGCTGACGCAAGCGCAGGTGCTGTATGCTTTATGGCTGGGCGCCAATTTGCAGGCCAAGATTTCTCGCAGTGCCCTGCCGCTGGAAAGCGCGCTGGCGCATGCGAAAAACATTATCGCTATGCCTGTGTAATATCAGGCTTTTTTATTTCACATTTTACTAGTCGACCGGTCTATTCAGGAGTTGTTATGTCCAGTAAATTATTCACGCCGCTGAAAGTGGGCGCAATTACCGTTCCAAACCGTGTTTTTATGGCTCCACTGACGCGTCTGCGCAGCATTGAGCCGGGCGATATCCCGACGCCGCTGATGGCGGAATATTACCGTCAACGCGCCAGTTCTGGCCTGATCATCAGCGAAGCCACGCAAATCTCCGCACAGGCGAAAGGTTACGCAGGCGCGCCGGGCCTGCACAGCGCCGAACAAATCGCTGCGTGGCAGAAAATTACCGATGCCGTACACCGTGAAAACGGCCGTATTGCGGTTCAACTGTGGCACACCGGTCGCATCTCACACAACAGCTTGCAACCGGGCGGCGCAGCGCCTGTCGCGCCTTCGGCTATCAGCGCGGGCACCCGCACTTCGCTGCGTGATGCTAATGGTAACGCTACCCGCGAAGATACCTCTATGCCGCGCGCACTGGAGACCGCCGAAATTCCGGGTATCGTTAACGATTTCCGCCAGGCCGTTGCGAATGCACGTGAAGCGGGTTTTGACCTGGTCGAACTGCACTCTGCCCACGGCTACCTGCTGCATCAATTCCTGTCGCCATCTTCTAACCATCGTACCGATCAGTACGGCGGTAGCGTGGAAAACCGCGCCCGTCTGGTGCTGGAAGTGGTTGATGCCGTGAGCAAAGAGTGGGGAGCCGATCGCATCGGGATCCGCGTTTCGCCGATTGGCACATTCCAGAATGTGGATAATGGCCCGAACGAAGAAGCGGATGCGCTGTATCTGATTGAAGAACTGGGTAAACGTGGGATTGCTTACCTGCATATGTCCGAACCGGACTGGGCGGGCGGCAAGCCATACACCGATGCGTTCCGTGAAAAAGTGCGTGCGCGCTTCCACGGCCCGATCATCGGCGCTGGCGCTTACACCATCGAGAAAGCAGAGGCACTGCTCGAAAAAGGTTTGATCGATGCCGTAGCCTTTGGTCGCGCGTATATCGCCAACCCGGACCTGGTGAAACGTCTGCAACTGAAAGCGGAACTGAACCCGCAGCGCCCGGAAAGCTTCTACGGCGGCGGCGCAGAAGGCTATACCGATTACCCGTCTCTGTGATCCTCGGATTGTTCATTTGATAGCGGCGGGTTTACGCCGCTATACTAAAACGATGTTTCTAACTGGAACGTTAATTCATTTATAAAAGAGGACATCATGCGCTTACTTCACACCATGCTTCGTGTTGGCAACCTGCAACGCTCCATCGACTTCTATACCAAAGTGCTGGGCATGAAGCTGCTGCGTACCAGCGAAAATCCGGAATATAAATACTCGCTGGCCTTTGTGGGTTACGGCCCGGAAACCGAAGAAGCGGTCATCGAGTTGACTTACAACTGGGGCGTCGAGAGCTATGAGCTGGGCACCGCCTACGGTCACATCGCGCTGAGCGTGGAAAATGCCGCAGAGTCCTGCGAAGCGATCCGCAAAAACGGCGGTAACGTAACCCGCGAAGCGGGTCCGGTTAAAGGCGGTACCACCGTTATCGCCTTTGTTGAAGATCCGGACGGTTACAAAATCGAACTGATCGAAGAGAAGCACGCCGGTCACGGCCTGGGTAATTGATCCCTTCGGGCGCACTTTGCGCCCGCTGTTTTACATCCCTTCGCAAAATTTGCCATAATGCGCTGCCATTTTCCCGTATCAAGAGATCCTGATGTCCGATAACGCTCAACTTACTGGCCTGTGCGACCGTTTTCGCGGTTTTTATCCTGTCGTGATTGATGTTGAAACTGCCGGCTTTAACGCCAAAACCGACGCACTGCTGGAAGTCGCCGCCATTACGCTGAAAATGGATGAACAAGGCTGGCTGATGCCTGACAGCACCCTGCATTTCCACGTTGAGCCTTTCGAAGGCGCAAATCTGCAACCGGAAGCGCTGGCCTTTAACGGTATTGATCCCTCGAATCCACTGCGCGGCGCGGTAAGCGAACATGATGCGCTGCATGCCATTTTCAAAATGGTGCGCAAAGGCATTAAAGATCAAAACTGCAATCGCGCTATTATGGTGGCGCATAATGCCACCTTCGATCACAGCTTTATGATGGCCGCCGCCGAACGCGCGTCGCTGAAGCGCAATCCTTTCCACCCGTTTGTCACCTTTGATACCGCATCACTGAGCGGGCTGGCGCTGGGGCAAACTGTGCTGTCAAAAGCCTGCGCCGCCGCGGGTATTGCCTTTGACGCCTCGCAGGCGCATTCGGCGCTGTACGATACGGAACAAACCGCCCTGCTGTTTTGCGAAATCGTGAACCGCTGGAAGCGTCTGGGTGGATGGCCATTGCCGCTCGCCGATGATTCACAGGCATAAAAAAAGCGACCGCAGGGTCGCTTTTTTATTGGCGGAAACTTATTCCGCAGCCGGCTCGTCTTTATGGTTTGCCGCCGCTTCTTTAATCAGCGATTGCAGTTCGCCGCGCTGATACATCTCAATGATGATATCGCAGCCGCCGACCAGTTCGCCTTCAACCCACAGCTGCGGGAAGGTTGGCCAGTTAGCGTATTTTGGCAGTTCTGCGCGAATGTCCGGGTTTTGCAGGATATCGACATACGCGAAACGCTCGCCACAAGCAGACAGCGCCTGCACAGCCTGGGCGGAGAAGCCGCAGCTCGGCAGCTTCGGGGAGCCTTTCATATACAGCAGAATCGGGTTTTCAGCGATTTGACGCTGGATTTTCTCAAGGGTTGTGCTCATTGTCTTACTTCCTTCAACTTCTTCTACGGCTGAGATCTGACATTGTAACGGTTCAGACAAGCAACGGAAAATAACATTTTATTCACCGTTCATTATTTTATCGTCTGTCACGTAAAGTTGCCTTAAAAATATGACTTAACCCAACTTGTCCTGCTCAACTCTTAATCGTCATAGAAACGTTTTGCTGCTTTTTTTTGCGCTTGCTAACGAAACGAAGTTATAGATGCAAAAACAGTATTAACTTTTGTGCTTTTTATGGATTAGAATCGACGGGTTTTGAAAAACCATACGCAGGCATATTATATGCTTGCCTTAACAGGGGATTGCTCAGTGGCGCGGATACCAAAAGCTTCGATCACGCTCTGTGCTTTGTTGTTCACCACGCTTTCTTTCACGCCATTGGCTAACGCCTCTGAACAGGCGCGAGCATCGGCCGTGCAAAAATCGCATCTGGCGAAAGCATCCGAACGTAAGAAAAAAACCACATCACAAAAAACATCAAAGAAAAGCAGTCGCAGTACGGCAGAAAAAACCACCAGTAAAAAAACAGCGGAACACAAGAAGTCACCGGCTAAGAAAAAAGTTTCCACCAGCAGCAAAGCCAGTCAGATTACCTCGCGTCGTAACAAAACCAGCCAGTTAAAAACTACAGAAGTCGCCTGGACGGAAAAATGCAGTACGCCGCGCAAAGGCCGCAAGCCTCATTGTGTCAAAGTCAAAAAAACCACGACCATTGCTGAGGCACATAAAGTACGTATCCAGAAAGCCCAGAAAACGGCGATGTCGAAACTAATGAACCAGATTGGTAAACCTTACCGCTGGGGCGGCACCTCGCCGAGTACCGGTTTTGATTGTAGTGGTCTGGTCTATTACGCCTATAAGGATTTGGTGAAATTCCGCATTCCGCGCACCGCCAACGAAATGTATCACCTGCGTGATGCGTCGCCGGTGAATGTGGCGGAACTGGAAAGCGGCGACCTGGTATTCTTCCGCACGCAGGGTCGCGGTACCGCCGATCACGTTGGCGTGTACGTTGGCAACGGCAAGTTTATCCAGTCTCCGCGCAGCGGCCAGGATATTCAGGTCACTTCCCTGAGCGAAGACTACTGGCAGCGCCATTACGTCGGCGCTCGCCGCGTCGTTACGCCGAAAACCATTCGTTGATCCCATCGCCTGTCGTCATTGCGACAGGCGATGTTCTCTTTTTCCCGTCCCCGCGATTTGTTACTCTAAGCCTCACACTCAATAGGGTTATTGGGTGTATTAAAATAATGAAGGAGAGTAGCAATGTCGTTCGAATTACCTGCATTACCGTATGCAAAAGACGCCCTGATGCCGCATATCTCAGCCGAAACGCTGGAGTATCACTATGGTAAGCACCATCAGACTTATGTCACTAACCTCAACAACCTGATCAAAGGCACCGCCTTCGAAGGCAAAACGCTGGAAGAGATCGTTAAGCACAGCGAAGGTGGCGTGTTCAATAACGCCGCTCAGGTCTGGAACCACACCTTTTACTGGAATTGCCTCGCGCCGCACGCTGGTGGTGAGCCGACTGGCGAACTGGCCGCTGCGATTGCTAAAGCCTTTGGCGGCTTTGCGGAGTTCAAAGCGCAGTTTACCGATGCCGCAGTGAAGAACTTTGGTTCAGGCTGGACATGGCTGGTGAAAAAAGCGGATGGCGGGTTGGCGATTGTCTCAACGTCCAATGCGGGAACCCCGCTGACGACGGATGCGACACCGTTGCTGACTGTCGATGTCTGGGAACATGCTTATTACATTGACTACCGCAACGCCCGTCCGAACTACCTTGAACACTTCTGGGCGCTGGTCAACTGGGCCTTCGTGGCGAAGAATTTCGCCGCATAAAACAAAGGAGGGGCATTGCCCCTCCTCTTTTTACTCGACTGCCGCACAGGCTCGTTCCGGCCGGGAGCGCCCGGAAAACAGCACCACCATCAGCCCAAGCCCCGCAATAATCGCCCCCATCACCGGGACAAAATCATATCCCAGGCCGCCGGAGATCACCGCGCCGCCCGCAGCCGCACCGAGTGCGTTACCGAGGTTAAAGGCACCAATGTTCACTGAAGAAGAGAGTCCTGGCGCTTCATGTGCGACGCGCATTACACGCATTTGCAGCGGCGGAACCACAGCAAAGGTCGCTGCGCCCCAGATCACCATACTGATAGCCGCGCCTACTTCGCTGCGGGCCAGGAACGGAATAGCCAGCATGATGGCAATCAGCAGGATAAGAAAACCTTTCAGCGTACCGGTTACCGAACGATCCGCCAGTTTGCCGCCAAGGTAGTTGCCAATCGAGAAACCGACGCCAATCAGCACCAACATCCCGGTAACAAACACCGGCGTAGCATCAGTAATGGTGCGCAGCACCGGCGAAATATAGGTATAAAGCGTGAACATCGCGCCCGCGCCGAGCACCGTCGTCAGCAGTGCCGACAGCACCTGTGGACGAACCAACACGGACAACTCTTTGCGTACATCCGGACGTTCGCCCGTTCCGCCGCCAGGCAGTGAAAAGTAGAGGCTCAGCATGGCAACCAGACCCAGCACGGCGGTCGCCATAAACGACATGCGCCAGCCGATGGTTTCACCCAGCCAGGTTGCAGCAGGCACACCGCCAATATTGGCGATAGTCAGCCCCATAAACATGGTGGCGACGGCGCTGGCTTGTTTCTCTTTTGCCACCACGCTTGCCGCAACAACCGATCCCAGACCAAAGAAGGCGCCGTGGTTGAGGCTGGTAACGATGCGCGCCAGCATTAAGGTGGTGTAGTCCGGCGCGATTGCCGACAGCACATTACCCAGCGTAAAGATCGCCATCAGGAAGATCAGCGCGTTACGTCTGCCACGGTGCGACAGCAGCAGCGTCATCAGCGGCGCCCCCACCATCACGCCAATCGCATAAGCGCTAATCAACATCCCCGCCGCCGGAATGGAAACATCGACGCCACGGGCAATAACGGGCAGCAATCCCATCGGGGAGAACTCCGTTGTACCTATCCCAAAGGCGCCAATCGCCAGGGCAAGCAGAGGGAAATTTACTTTCATCGTTTGACTCCGAAAAAGCCGTGTCGGTTGGAGACACTGTCGCAGAAGTCAAAAGTATGACAGCAATCACAAAAAACAGAAGTTAGCAGAATGACAAAAGATTATTGCAGAAGTGATAACAATGGCGGGGAAAGCCGAGGGAGAAGGCTCTCCCTCGTGCCAGATCAATGCAGCGCGGCGGTCAGCCCACCGAAAACAATCAGGCTCAGAACAATGACGGTAGTGACCAAAGAATACTTCAGATCGGTGCTCATCAATTTTTCTCCATTTTCATTTCCCCACAAAAAGTGAGTTTGCGCATTTTTGCACAAATAATCATAAAAATCTTGCTGGAATTAGGAGGAGATATGTTTTAGCGCTTCCCCTTTTGCTCAAGATAAGACAAAATTCGACGCTAAATTTATTAGCGTACCGGCCATTGACTCCCCTCCTGACGTTTAGTGTCTTTTTCCCGGCGTACCGCACTCACTTTGCTGGGGTTCAGGGTGATGGAAGGCAAACGTTTACCTTAAGTATTATCAGGAGCTTATGATATGGTCTGGAGTGATTTCTGATGGCAACGATTAAAGACGTCGCGAAACGAGCAAACGTTTCCACTACAACCGTATCACATGTAATTAACAAAACGCGCTTCGTCGCTGAAGAGACTCGCAACGCCGTATGGGCGGCGATTAAAGAGTTACATTACTCCCCCAGCGCTGTGGCACGTAGCCTGAAGGTCAATCACACCAAATCGATCGGTTTACTGGCCACCAGCAGCGAAGCCGCCTATTTTGCCGAGATCATCGAAGCCGTAGAGAAAAAATGCTTCCAGAAAGGCTACACCTTGATCCTCGGCAACGCCTGGAACAGCCTTGAGAAACAGCGCGCCTACCTGTCGATGATGGCGCAAAAACGTGTCGATGGCCTGCTGGTGATGTGCTCCGAATACCCGGAGTCGCTGCTGAGCATGCTGGAAGAGTACCGTAATATCCCAATGGTGGTGATGGATTGGGGCGAGGCGAAAGCCGATTTTACCGATTCGGTCATTGATAATGCTTTTGAAGGCGGCTATATGGCTGGCCGCTATCTGATTGAGCGCGGACATCGCGATATCGGCGTCATTCCAGGCCCGCTGGAGCGCAACACCGGCGCAGGCCGCCTCGCCGGTTTTATGAAAGCGATGGAAGAGGCGATCATTACCGTACCGGAAAACTGGATCGTGCAGGGCGACTTTGAACCGGAATCGGGTTACCGGGCGATGCAGCAAATCCTCAACCAGTCCCACCGCCCTACTGCCGTGTTCTGCGGCGGCGATATTATGGCGATGGGTGCGCTCTGCGCGGCGGATGAGATGGGGCTGCGCGTTCCCCAGGATATTTCGCTGATCGGCTATGACAATGTGCGCAATTCCCGCTACTTTACGCCCGCACTGACCACCATCCATCAGCCGAAAGATTCGCTGGGCGAAACGGCGTTTACCATGTTGCTCGATCGTATCGTCAACAAACGCGAAGAGTCGCAGTCCATTGAAGTCCATCCGCGTCTGATCGAGCGTCGTTCGGTGGCGGATGGTCCGTTCCGCGACTACCGCCGTTAATCACACCCTGCGGGGGCCGCTACTCCGGCTCCCGCAACCATTCGCTGTTCAGCGTCTCACTGTCCCCCAGATACTCCAGCAGCCAGTTCAACGCCGGTGATGCGTCATTTTGTTGCCATGTCAGGCAGCAGGCCGCATCCGGAAACGGGTTCTCCAGTTCCAGCGCCACCCAGTCGCCGCTGTCCAGCCGCGGACGCGCGAAATGCGCGGGCACCATCCCCACACACAGCCCGGCAGAAAGGCAGGCTTCTGAAGCGGACCAGTCCGGCACGATTACCCGCTTCTGGTTATCCAGCAGCCAGGTAATACGTTTTGGCAACGAGCGCGACGTATCTTCCTGGATCAACGAAGGCCAGTTGCGCAACGTTTCATCGCTTAGCGGGCCGGGCATTGATGCCAGCGGATGGCGGCTGGAGACCACGCATTTCCAGCTCAGCATGCCCATATCACGAAACGCGTACCGTCCACCGACCGGGATCGCCTGGGTCGCGCCAATCGCCACCTCAACGCGGCCATCTGCCAGCGCATCCCAGACACCGTTGAACACCTCCTGGTAAACCTGTAACTCGACATCGTTAAAATGTCGGTAGAAATCGACGATCAGTTGCTGTGTTCGTGCCGGTTTCACAATGTTATCCACGGCAATCGCCAGTTGGCCGCGCCAGCCGTTGGCGATCTGTTGGCACTGCTGGCGGGTGATCTGCATTTTTTTGATAACAGATCGCCCCTCTTTTAAAAACCAGCTTCCGGCGGGTGTTAACTCCACATCCCGATGACGGCGTTCAAATAACGGAACTGCCAGCCACTCTTCGAGTTGGCGCACCGTATAGCTCACCGCTGAAGGTACGCGGTGCAACTCCTGGGCGGCACCGCTGAAACTGCCGTTGCGCGCAACAGCATCAACCACTTCGAGTGAATATTCTGACCACATAATCTGCCTGCAAAAATTTTGAAACCACTGCGCAAATATTAGCGTTTCACAAGCAGGAAAGCACTCCTTACACTCGACAGCCCTGAAGAAGCAACAAGATGAGAACTCAAATGCAACCTGGAAAAGGATTTTTAGTCTGGCTCGCGGGATTAAGCGTGCTGGGCTTTTTAGCCACCGATATGTACCTGCCCGCGTTTAGCGCGATACAACAAGATTTGCAAACCTCCCCGGCCATCGTCAGCGCCACGCTGAGTTTGTTTCTGGCAGGCTTTGCTGTCGCACAACTGGTATGGGGCCCCTTGTCGGATCGCTATGGCCGCAGACCTATTTTGTTGAGCGGGCTGACTATTTTCGCACTTGGCTGTCTGGGAACATTGTGGGTACGGGACGCCAGCCTGTTACTGGCGCTGCGTTTCGTACAGGCAATCGGCGTTTGCGCCGCTACGGTTAGCTGGCAGGCGCTGGTCACTGACCACTATCCGGCACACCGCGTTAACCGTATCTTCGCGACCATTATGCCGCTGGTGGGCCTGACGCCTGCGCTGGCCCCCCTGCTGGGTGCCTGGATGCTGGCGCACTTCTCCTGGCAGGCGATTTTTGCCACTCTGCTGGCAATAACTCTGGTGCTGATGGTGCCTGCCTGGCGGTTGAAAGCGCCCGCCCAGCCTGCTGCGCTGCATGAACAGCCGCTGACCTTTTACGATCTGCTGCGCAATAAAGCATATCGCGGCAATGTCATCATCTACGCTGCCTGCTCGGCCAGTTTTTTTGCCTGGCTGACCGGTTCGCCGTTCATTTTGCACGAAATGGGTTATGGTCCGTCAGTAATTGGTCTGAGTTACGTACCGCAGACCATTGCCTTCCTGATTGGCGGTTATGGTTGCCGCGCTGCCTTGCAAAAATGGCAGGGTTCGCGCCTGCTTCCGTGGCTGCTGAGCGCCTTTGGATTAAGCGTGATTGCCACCTGGATTGTGGGTTTGCTGCCGCAGACATCACTGACCGCACTGCTGATCCCGTTCTGTTTTATGGCAATGGCCAACGGCGCCATCTATCCTGTTGTGGTAGCACAGGCGTTACGCCCGTTTCCCCAGGCGAGTGGCCGCGCAGCCGCGCTGCAAAATACGTTGCAACTCGGGTTGTGTTTCCTGGCAAGCCTGGTGGTATCAGGGCTGATTGCCACACCGCTGTTTACCACCACCACTGTAATGGTGGCGATGGTGCTGCTGGCCGCGTTTGGCTATCGCCAGCAACACCAGCGTAATACTGAAACGGTAAAAGATGAGGCTGTCCCCTCCTCTTCGCACGGATGATTATGTTAGCGACTATCAATAGTTAAGTGATTAGTTTGCTAACAGCTTTAAGTTGAATCACCTGATATTGAGGCCTATACTAATTTTCGGTTTTTAATAAATACGATAAATATTATGTAGTAACGGGCACCGGATTGTGCCCGCCATTCCAGGGACGGCCTTTCGGCAAGGGTCATCTCCCTTCCTCTGTTCTACGTCGGATATCAGCCTCACGGCGAAAACCGTGAGATTTCTCACAAGCCCGAAAAAGCGACTACGCTGTTTGAAGGTTCAGATCACTACGAGTGATGGAGAAGTTATGAGTTCATCGTGTATAGAAGAAGTTGGCGTACGGGATGATAATTGGTTCCGTATAGCAAACGAGTTACTGAGCCGCGCAGGTATCCGCGTTAACGGTCCCGCTGCTTCAGATATCCAGGTGAAAAACCCGGATTTTTTTAAACGCGTTTTACAGGAAGGTTCGCTCGGGCTAGGTGAAAGTTATATGGACGGTTGGTGGGAATGCGATCGTCTGGATATCTTCTTCACCAAAGTGCTGCGTGCCGGACTGGAAAAACAGCTTCCGCACCATTTCAAAGACACACTCCGCATTGCCGGAGCAAGATTATTTAATCTGCAAAGTAAAAAACGGGCCTGGATTGTCGGTAAAGAGCATTACGACCTTGGTAATGATCTGTTTACCCGCATGCTGGATCCGCAGATGCAATACTCTTGCGCCTACTGGAAAGACGCAGAAAATCTCGACGACGCACAACGGGCGAAATTAAAGCTTATTGGTGAAAAACTGAAGCTGAAACCCGGTATGCGCGTGCTGGATATCGGCTGCGGCTGGGGCGGGCTGGCACAATTTATGGCACAGAATTACGGCGTCAGCGTGGTCGGCGTAACAATCTCGGCGGAACAGCAAAAAATGGCGCAACAGCGTTGTGAAGGGCTGGATGTCGATATTCGCCTGCAGGATTATCGCGATCTGAATGAGCAGTTTGACCGCATTGTCTCCGTCGGGATGTTTGAACACGTGGGGCCGAAAAATTACGCGACCTATTTCAGCGTGGTGGATCGCAACCTTAAACCGGACGGAATTTTCCTGCTGCACACTATCGGTTCAAAACGCACCGACCTCAATGTTGACCCCTGGATCAACCGCTACATCTTCCCGAACGGTTGCCTGCCTTCCGTACGCCAGATTGCCAACGCCAGTGAATCACATTTCGTGATGGAAGACTGGCACAACTTCGGCGCCGATTACGATCGCACGTTGATGGCATGGTACGAACGTTTTCTTGCCGCCTGGCCGGAAATTGCCGACAACTACTCTGAACGCTTCAAACGGATGTTCAGCTACTATCTGAACGCCTGCGCAGGCGCTTTCCGTGCACGTGATATTCAACTGTGGCAGGTCGTCTTCAGCCGCGGTATCGAACACGGCCTGCGCGTTCCGCGCTAAAACAAAAAACCCCGGCAAGCCGGGGTTTTCTTTACTCTTCGCCGCTGATGACAGCGGCTTCTTTTGCCGCCAGCACACGCTCAACGGTATCGACCACGGCCTGCGTTTGCGGATCGATCTCAATATTGACGCGGTGGCCCAGCTTTTTCTCACCAAGGGTGGTGCGTTGCAGCGTTTCCGGAATCAGATGCACACAGAAACGGCTGTTTGTCACCTCACCGACCGTCAGACTAATACCGTCTATACCGATAAATCCTTTATAGAGGATATATTTCATCAAGGCCGGATCCTGCACTTTAAACCAGATCTGGCGGTTATTCTCGGAGGTGAGAATTTTAACGATTTCAGCGGTCGTCATAATATGGCCGGACATTAAATGGCCGCCAATCTCATCGCTGAATTTTGCTGCGCGCTCAACGTTTACCCTATCACCAATATTTAGCTCACCGAGATTGGTAATACGCAGCGTCTCTTTCATCAAATCGAAACTAATATGGCTGCCATTAATGGCCGTCACGGTCAGACAGCAACCATTGTTAGCAATGGATGCACCGGTCTCAATTCCCTCCAGCATCGTTTCAGGAAGCTCAACAACGTGGGTGCGGAAATTCGGTTTATCCTCAATTGAAACCAGTTTTGCCATACCCTGTACAATACCCGTAAACATACTTACCACTCCTGTTCCATTCCTACGGCTCAGCCGTGTTCTTTACGCACAATAACAGGTGAAAATAGCCCATGCCAGTCTCATTCACCCCGCCGCTGCTTTTCCCGCCAAGCCGGTGATAAGATAAGCGCCCCGCTCCAGGCGCGGTAATAATTTTGCTTTATGGTCAACATGGAAAAAAGAGGCTGTAGCAGGTAATATTTATGCGCATGCCGCATCTTTCACACTGCGGCATTCTTGTTAGCACAAGGAAAACTCCTTCCTGATAAGCCGTTCCATTCTTTCTTATAACAACAATATAAAGGTGTTCACGTGCAGAAGTATGTAGCAGAAGCGCGTCAGTTACTGGCCCTTGCGGTGCCGGTTATTTTCGCGCAGGTGGCCCAGACCTCTATGGGCTTCGTTGATACGGTGATGGCGGGTGGCTACAGCGCCACGGACATGGCTGCCGTCGCCATTGGTACCTCAATCTGGCTGCCAGCGATCCTGTTTGGACACGGCCTGCTGCTGGCGCTAACGCCGGTGATTGCGCAACTTAACGGTTCAGGGCGCCGCGATCGCATCGCACATCAAATCGGTCAGGGGTTCTGGCTGGCAGGCACTGTCTCCATTCTGGTGATGGTGGTGCTGTGGAATGCCGGCCATATCATTCGCGCGATGCACAACATCGACCCGGAGTTAGCCAACAAAGCCGTGGGTTACCTGCGCGCGCTACTGTGGGGCGTGCCCGGTTATCTCTTCTTCCAGGTACTGCGTAACCAGTGCGAAGGCCTTGCCCGCACCAAACCCGGCATGGTGATGGGTTTTCTCGGCCTGCTGGTCAATATCCCGGTGAATTACATCTTTATCTACGGCCATTTTGGTATGCCAGAACTGGGTGGCATCGGTTGCGGCGTGGCCACCGCCTTGGTGTACTGGGTGATGTTTATCTGTATGCGCATCTGGGTGAAACGCGCCCGCGTCATGCGCGATATTCAGCAGAACCAGCGTTTTGCGAAACCAGATATGGACGTACTAAAACGTCTGACGCAACTCGGCCTGCCGATTGCGCTGGCGTTGTTTTTTGAAGTCACGCTGTTTGCGGTGGTTGCACTGCTGGTGTCGCCGCTGGGTATTGTCGATGTCGCCGGGCACCAGATCGCCCTCAACTTTAGTTCGCTGATGTTCGTGCTGCCGATGTCGCTTGGTGCGGCAGTGACCATTCGCGTCGGTTTCCGCCTGGGGCAGGGATCAACCCTTGATGCGCAAATCGCAGCGCGCACCGGGCTGATGGTTGGCGTCTGCATGGCGGTGGTCACGGCGATTTTCACCGTGCTGCTGCGCGAGCAGATTGCCCTGCTCTATAACGATAATCCGCAAGTCGTGGCGCTGGCATCACACCTGATGTTGCTGGCGGCGATTTATCAGATTTCTGATTCGATCCAGGTCATTGGCAGCGGCGTGCTACGCGGCTATAAGGATACGCGCTCCATCTTCTTTATCACGTTTACCGCCTACTGGGTGCTGGGGCTTCCTTCCGGCTATATCCTGGCGCTGACTGATTTAGTGGTGCCAAGAATGGGACCGGCCGGTTTCTGGATGGGCTTTATCATCGGCCTGACTTCTGCGGCAATTTTGATGATGCTGCGGATGCGCTTCCTGCAACGCCAGCCTTCCGCACGGATTTTGCAACGCGCTGCGCATTAACAGGCCAGTAGCCGCCGGATGGCGGCTACTTTCCCGGCGTTTTGGTTAGTTGTTCCGCAATCGCGTGAATTCAGGAAGAAATTTGCCATTTTCCCCTTGCCACATCTCCGGGCTGCCGCTAATATTCGTCCCCGTTGTCAGCCACAACACTGCGTTCATAGCTCAGTTGGTTAGAGCACCACCTTGACATGGTGGGGGTCGTTGGTTCGAGTCCAATTGAACGCACCATTCTCTCAGTGCGTCCGTAGCTCAGTTGGTTAGAGCACCACCTTGACATGGTGGGGGTCGATGGTTCGAGTCCATTCGGACGCACCATTCTTAAGTTTCCTTTTTACTTCTCTTGTTTTATCGCTGCGTTACGCAGCAGACCGCAAATGCGGCCTGCCTGTGTTTTACGTTTACGCACTCAGCGTTTTCATATCGATAACAAAACGGTACTTCACGTCGCTTTTCAGCAGGCGCTCAAAGGCGTCATTGATCTCATCCATCCGAATCAGCTCAGAATCCGCCGTAATGTTATGTTCACCGCAGAAATCGAGCATTTCCTGAGTTTCGGCAATACCACCAATCGCGGAGCCGGAAACCGAACGGCGACCAATCAGCAGCGGGATGGTGTTAATGGTCGGTTCGAGTTCGCCCAGCAGCCCAACAAATACCAGCGTGCCATCCAGCGTCAGCGTTGACAGATAGGCATTGATATCGTGGGTGTAAGGCACGGTATCAATGATCAGCTCAAACTCCCCGTGTACCGCTTCCATCTGTTTCGCGTCTGTAGAGAGCACCACATGGTGCGCCCCCAGACGACGGGCATCCGCCTCTTTGCCCGGTGAACGGGTAAACAGCGTCACTTCCGCACCCAGCGCATGCGCCAGTTTCAGCGCCATATGCCCCAGCCCGCCAAGGCCGATCACCGCGACTTTACTGCCTTTTTTCACGCCCCAGCGGCGCAGCGGTGACCAGGTGGTGATCCCGGCGCACAGCAGCGGTGCGACAGCTTGCGCATCGAGGTTCTCCGGGATGCGCAACACAAAATCTTGCGAGCAGACGATCGATTGTGAATAACCACCGAATGTAGGACGGTGATCGTGCCGGTCAATACCGTTATAGGTCTGGACGTTCCCCTCTTCGCAATACTGTTCCAGCCCCTGTTTGCAGGGGTTACATTCACGACAGGAATCGACCATGCAGCCGATGCCGACTAAATCGCCGGGTTTGAATTTACTGACACCCGCCCCCGCAGACACAACGCGACCAATAATTTCGTGACCCGGCACGATGGGATACTGGCTGAAACCCCAGTCGTTACGGGCCTGGTGAAGATCGGAATGGCAAACGCCGCAATAAAGAATATCAATCACCACATCATCTGCCCGTGGGTCGCGACGCTCAAAATGGAAAGGCGCCAGCGGGGCTTTATTTGACTGTGCGGCATAGCCGAGGACTTTCATCGTCATGGTTGTTCTCCGTTTATTCTTCAGGCTTGATACAAAGGTGATAACACCCGATTGTGATCCTGTTGTTGCTCCCACACCGTCGTTCAAGTATGGCGCGTTGCAGTATCCACCGCCGTCCGATCGCACGCTTTGCACTTTCTGTCATCGGAAAACAAAAAAGCCCTCCGCAGAGAGCTTGATGTTAAAGAACTTTACTGAGGAACGCGGCGGTCCGGGGATTGGTGGGCGCGGTGAAAATCTTCTGCGGCGGCCCCTCTTCCTGGATCACGCCCTGGTCGATGAATATCACCCGGTCCGCCACTTCGCGGGCAAAGCCCATTTCATGAGTGACGATCACCATCGTCATCCCTTCCGTCGCCAGCGTTTTCATCACCTGCAATACATCACCCACCAGCTCCGGATCGAGCGCCGATGTCGGCTCATCGAATAGCATAATCGCCGGATTCATCGCCAACGCGCGGGCAATTGCCACGCGCTGCTGTTGCCCGCCGGAAAGACTCGCCGGCCAGGCATCACGTTTATCGCTCAGCCCGACTTTCGCCAGCAGGTTCTCCGCCAGGGCAACGGCCTCAGCGCGTTTCATCCCCTTCAGGTTCACAGGCGCCATTGTCAGGTTGTCCAGCACTGTCATATGCGGGAACAAGTTGAAACGCTGGAAAACCATGCCGACGCTTTCGCGCAGCTTGTTGATATCGGTTTTCGGATTGTGGATCGCAAAGCCGTTAACCTCAACGACACCTTCGCTCACCGACTCCAGGCCGTTCATACAGCGCAGAAAGGTACTTTTCCCCGAGCCGGACGGCCCAATCACGCACACCACTTCTTTCGGCTTGATATCGCAAGTGATGCCGCGCAGCACATGGCTTTCGCCAAAATGTTTATGCAGATTTTTAATGTGAATCACTTTTGCCAAACCTCTTTTCCAGTCGATTAACCAGTTGCGCAAGCAGGAAGGTGATCGCCCAGTAGACCAGCGAAATGGTCAGATAGGGTTCCCAGTAGGTGGCATACGCACCAGAAACGGTGCGGGCGGCATAGGCCAGATCCGCAAGACCAATCGCTGACGCCAGTGATGAATCTTTAACAATAGCAATGGCGTTATTACCCAGCGGCGGCAGAATGCGACGGAACGCCTGCGGCAGGATCACTTTGCGCATCGTCTTCCACCACGGCATACCCAGCGCACGGGAGGCTTCCATCTGCCCGCGATCGACAGACTGAATACCCGCGCGGAAGATCTCCGACACGTAGGCTCCGGCATTGAGCGTAATAGCGACGATACAGGAAAGAAACGCGCCATAGTCGGAGCGCAATCCTCGCGCCAGATCGCTGCTCATGATCCCACTGGTCACCAGAATGCCGTCACGCGGGTTAATGAACAGCGGCACCAGCGCAAAGTGTACGACCATAATCTGCACAAACAGCGGCGTACCACGAATGGCGCTGACATAAAAACGCACCGGAAATTGCACCAGATAGCGCAATACATATTTCCACGGCCCATGTTCAGCCTGCGCCATGCGGCCAAGGCCGAGCGTGAGGCCCCAAAGCGTGCCTAAAATAACGCAGATAATCGTGCATTTGATGGTCATCCAGGCGCCTTCCATAAATAACGGCGCGTACTCCTGGATTATTTCCCAACGGAATCCCGACATAAGTCATTCCTGAAAAAATGACGGCTACCGGAATGTTCACGGTAGCCGGAATAAAAAAGAAGCGAAGTGTTATTGCGCGGGCAATTCAGGCACGTGGTCGTCAAACCAGGTTTTATAAATTTTGGCGTAGGTACCGTCAGCCACAATTTTCTTCAGGCCGCTGTTAATTTTCGCCTGCAATTCGGTATTCCCTTTTGCCACCGCAATACCAAAATATTGACGTTCAAACTTCGCGTCAGGTACCAGTTTGAACTGTTTTTCCGGGTGCTGTTTGATGTAATACTTCACCACGCCCACATCGCCCACGGCCGCGCTGACGCCATCTTCGAATAACTCTTGCAGCATCAGCGGCGTGTTATCAAAGCGTTTAATCGCCGTGCTGTTTTTCCCCAACACGTCTGAAACCACGATATCGCCGGTGCTGGAGTTCACTACGCCGACTTTTTCATCTTTCAGTGACGCCAGAGAGGTCACTTTTGAGCTGGCCGGAACCACGATCGACTGCTCCGCCGGGAAGTAAGGCGCGGAAAAATCAACCATCTGCTTACGTTTGTCGGTAATGGTAATGCCGGAAATAATGATGTCGCGATCGCCGGAGCCCAGCGTGGCGAAGATCCCTTCCCACGGCGTGTTGATCAGCTTGATATTAAAATCCTCGGCTTTAGCGATGGCTTTAATGATGTCGATATCAAAGCCTTCTAACTGCTTCTGGCTGTTTTCAAACTCGAACGGACGATAAGTTCCCCCAGCGCCCACCACGTAAGTTTGCTGGGCAGCAAACGCACTGCTCGCCAGCGCAGCAAAAAGACAACCTGCCTGCATCCACTTCCTGAACATACACACCACCTTTTTATGCAAATTATGTGCATAAAAATACATATAAGCCGCTATGTATGCAATCTTTATTGTATACAATCAATAATCTGTCATTGGGTTATGCTACAACCAGAGATTCAAGGTTCGGAAAATCCACTTTCAGCGTTCAAACAAGACACCGGAGAGTTACGCAATGAATCATATTGTGCCTGATAGCGCTTTTTTGCATGAACTGGCCGATGCGGCAGATCAACAGACACTGCCGCGTTTTCGCGCGCAAACCAATCTGCATGTCGGCAGCAAACCCAAAGAGGGGTTTCGCTTCGACCCGGTAACCGACGCCGATCGCGAGGCGGAGCGCGTAATGCGCGACATCATCACCGCCCGCTATCCGGAACACGCCATTATGGGCGAAGAGTTCGGGGTGACGGGTTCTGGCCCGTTGCAGTGGGTACTGGACCCGGTTGATGGCACGCGCCCTTTTCTCTGCGGTTTGCCAGTCTGGGGAACGTTGATTGGCCTGACAGTTGAAGGCCGCGCGCGTATCGGCATGATGGACCAACCCTTCACCCGCGAACGTTTCTGGGCCGATGGCGAGCAGGCGTGGCATCAGGGGCCGCAGGGCACGACGCAGCTACAGACGCGCCGGGGAATCGCGCTTGAGCAGGCCATTTTCCACACCACCTCGCCTGAACCCGTGTCGCGTTTCCCGGCAATCAATTTTGCTGCGCTGGAAGCGAGTACGCTGATGATCCGCTACGGCGGTGAATGCTACGCGATGGCCATGCTCGCTGCAGGGCAGATTGATCTGTGTCTGGAATATGCGTTGCAACCATATGACATTGTGGCGCTGGTCCCCATTATCGAACAGGCAGGCGGCGTGGTGACAACATTAGACGGCGGGAGACCGGAATCGGGCGGTCATATCCTTGCTTCCGGCTGCCCTTTTTTGCACGAACAGGCATTACGTATCCTCAATCGCTAAATAACATCGCTAAAACGTTACAGCGTGCACACTTAACGTGTTTCACTTGTTGATATTTTATACGTTCAAATTTGTGAATCCGGGTCGCAGATTACCCCTGCTTTTATCCATTTGGCGGTAAAAGTGCAATTTTGGCGGTAAATCTGCGGATTTTATTTTTGGGCGAACTTAACACGTTGATAACACTTCGTTGTGAAACTGCACAGATGATTTTTGAAACACCGTTTTCATTTTCCTTTTCGCTGAAAATTGGCGTATAATGCCGACCTATTCACTCTTGAATGGTTTCAGCTGATTGAACTGTAAAACACCAAACTTAAATCATACTTTTCCCTGTTGGGCTGAAACTCAGGCACACATTACTCTGCACGCTTTTTTGATGTCACCTATCCTTAGGCAGTGGCATCGCTCTTTTCGTAACACAGGTTTGACTCCGGGGCCATTGCGCGCCAGCCGGAGCGTGAATTCCCAATCCTTCTCAACTCAAACTTAAAGACCAGAACTGTCATGAAAAAGACCAAAATTGTTTGCACCATCGGTCCGAAAACCGAATCCGAAGAGATGCTGGCGAAAATGCTGGACGCGGGCATGAACGTCATGCGTTTAAACTTCTCTCACGGTGACTATGCTGAACACGGCCAGCGCATCAAAAACCTGCGCAACGTATTGAGCAAAACCGGTAAAAAAGCGGCAATTCTGCTGGACACCAAAGGCCCGGAAATCCGCACCATCAAGCTGGAAGGTGGCAATGACGTCTCCCTGAAAGCGGGTCAGACCTTCACCTTCACCACTGACAAATCCGTGGTCGGCAATGCCGACACTGTTGCTGTGACCTATGAAGGTTTCACCAATGATCTGAGCGTCGGCAACACCGTTCTGGTGGACGATGGTCTGATCGGCATGGAAGTTACCGCAATCGAAGGTAACAAAGTTATCTGTAAGGTTCTGAACAACGGCGACCTGGGCGAAAACAAAGGCGTTAACCTGCCAGGCGTTTCCATCGCGCTGCCGGCGCTGGCTGAAAAAGACAAGCAAGACCTGATCTTTGGCTGTGAGCAAGGCGTTGATTTCGTTGCGGCATCCTTCATCCGTAAACGTTCCGACGTGGTTGAAATCCGTGAGCATCTGAAAGCGCACGGCGGCGAAAACATCCAGATCATCTCCAAAATCGAAAACCAGGAAGGCCTGAACAACTTCGACGAAATCCTCGAAGCTTCTGACGGCATCATGGTTGCTCGCGGCGACCTGGGCGTTGAAATCCCGGTTGAAGAAGTGATCTTCGCGCAGAAGATGATGATCGAGAAATGTATCCGCGCGCGTAAAGTCGTTATCACTGCGACCCAGATGCTCGACTCGATGATCAAAAACCCGCGTCCGACCCGTGCGGAAGCAGGCGACGTAGCGAACGCCATCCTCGACGGCACCGATGCCGTTATGCTGTCCGGTGAATCTGCAAAAGGTAAATACCCGCTGGAAGCCGTTGGTATCATGGCGACCATCTGTGAACGTACCGATCGCGTAATGACCAGCCGTCTGGACTACAACAACGACAGCCGTAAGCTGCGCATCACCGAAGCAGTTTGCCGTGGCGCCGTTGAAACCGCAGAAAAACTGGAAGCACCGCTGATTGTGGTAGCGACTCAGGGTGGTAAATCCGCACGCGCAGTGCGTAAATACTTCCCGGATGCGACCATCCTGGCGCTGACGACTAACGAAATCACTGCCCGCCAACTGGTACTGAGCAAAGGCGTTGTCCCACAGCTGGTGAAAGAGATCTCTTCTACGGACGATTTCTACCGTCTGGGTAAAGAAGTAGCGCTGCAGAGCGGTCTGGCCAGCAAAGGCGACGTCGTAGTGATGGTTTCCGGCGCGCTGGTTCCGAGCGGCACCACAAACACCGCCTCTGTCCACGTTCTGTAATAATAACCAGACAATTTAGACTGTTTAAAAAAGCGCCCTCGCGGCGCTTTTTTTATATTTCCGTCTCCAGCTTAAATAAAAAATCAAATCGGATTTCACTATTTAAGCAGCACATTATCTAAGATGAATCCGATGGAAGCCCGATGTTTTAACACACATTTTTTAACCATTTATTCAAAGTCGGTGCTTCTTTGAGCGAACGATCAAATTTAAGGGTATTCCCATCAAAAAAATATTCTCAACCTAAAAAACTTTGTGTAATACTTGTAACGCTACATGGAGATTAACTCAATCTAGAGGGTATTAATAATGAATCGTACTAAACTGGTACTGGGCGCGGTAATCCTGGGTTCTACTCTGCTGGCTGGTTGCTCCAGCAATGCTAAAATCGATCAGCTGTCTTCTGACGTTCAGACTCTGAACGCTAAAGTTGACCAGCTGAGCAACGACGTGAACGCAATCCGTTCCGACGTTCAGGCTGCTAAAGATGACGCAGCTCGCGCTAACCAGCGTCTGGACAACCAGGCTCACTCTTACCGTAAGTAAGAGTTCCTGTAATGAAATGGCGCACATTGTGCGCCATTTTTTTGCCTGCGATTTACCCCTTCCCTGCTCCTACTGCGTTACCGTTTCTGCCGTTTCCGTATTCATGGCTGCCGCTTTCGTGCTGTTTTGCACCGATAGCACGCTTTCAGGGCTTGCTGCCTGCTTTGCCGCAGGGATTGTCACCGGATAACCTGCACGACGGTACAGCGCTTTATCAATCGCGACTTTGTCGCCGCCCGCCTGGCTAATAAACGACGCCAGCGTTGGGGAGAAGGTTATCGGCAGCGTCTGGGTATTCTCTTCCACCGTCTGCGACAACGGGCGATGCACCTCAATATAGTGCCTGCCGTCCGGCTCAACCGCATACTTCACCGGCTCGTTGATGATAGTGACCTTTGTTCCCACCGAGACCTGGGCAAACAGCGCAGCGATGTCCGGCGCGTTCATACGCATACAGCCGGAACTGACGCGCAGCCCGACGCTGTCCTGCGCATTGGTGCCATGAATAAGATATTCGCCGTGACCTATCCCCAGACGCAGCGCAAAGCGCCCCAGCGGGTTATTGGGCCCGGCAGGGATTACTGGCGGCAATTCAATACCGTTCGCCAGTGAGCGTGCGCGGATGCCCGCTGTCGGTGTCCAGGTTGGATTAGGTATTTTCTGGCTAACCTTCGTCACAGACACCGGCGTTTCCAGCCCTTGCTGACCAATACCAAGGGGATAAACCTGAACGCTGTTTTTACCCGGCGGGAAATAATAAAGCCGTAGCTCCGCAAGATTGACCACAATACCTTCCCGCGGCGTATCGGGGAGCAACATTTGCGAAGGAATAGTGACCACCGTTCCCGGTTTTGGCACCGGGGCAATCGTGTCATTAGCTTCAATGATCAGCATTGCAGCGGTATCAAAATGACGGGCGATAGTTTGCAGGTTTTTATCCCCCGCCTGCACGGTGTACGTCTGGTTTTGACCGATGATACGGCTCCCGTTTCCCGGCAGGGTATATTCCGCCGCATGAGCCACCGAAAGAGCGCTAATCGCGCCAAAAAGACAGAGAGCTATCAAAGACACGCGTTTCATTGTCGTTCCTGTATTCACTGGCAAAACGCCAGAAAGCTGAAAACCAGCGAGGCGAAAAAACGCCTCGCATAACAGAATGAAAGCTTTTCTTTGAGTTTAGCTAATGTTGGCAGCTTTGGAGCGGATTGCGCGGATCATTGCTTCCAGTCCCTGCGAACGAGAAGGCGTGAGATGTTGTGTCAAAGAGAGTTTTTCGAACCACGGACGAACATCAAACGCGACGATGTCCTGCGGCGTCATCTGCTGGTAGAGCGCAAAAACGATGGCAATAAGCCCTTTAACAATCGCGGCATCGCTGTCGCCCGCCAGCTCAATCACGCCATCGTCATTACGATGCATAACAATCCAGACCTGGCTTTGGCACCCCTGGATAATGTTTTGCGGGTTATGTTCCTCGGCGCTCAGCACCGGCAACCGCTGTCCCAGCTCGATAATATAAAGGTACTTCTCTTCCCAGTTGGCACAGCGGGCAAAATTGCGCAGCAATTTCTCTTTATCGGGTAATGCGGCCATTCTCGCCTCTTTCGTTAGCCCAGCAACTGATGAATACGTTTCAGGCCAGCCACCAGACGATCCACCTCTTCTTGCGTATTGTACATGACCAGCGAAGCACGACACATCGCAGGCACATTGTAAAACGCCATCAGCGGCATCGCGCAATGATGCCCGGTACGAACGGCAATACCGTAATTGTCGAGGAAACTGCCGACATCATAAGCGTGATGTTTACCAAGGTTGAAGGCAATTACCCCCTGACGCTGCGCCGGGCCGTAGAGTGTTAAATCCGGCACCTCCGCCAGCGCCGCCAGCGCATAACGCATCAACGTCTGTTCGTACTCGCCAATCGCCTCAAGGCCCAATGCGGCCACATAATCGATCGCCGCACCCAGCCCGATAATCCCGCCAGTATTCGGCGTCCCGGCTTCAAACCGCCACGGCGCTTTCGCGTAGGTAGTGCCTTCCGTCAGGCTGACAGTGGCAATCATTGAACCACCACCTTCCCACGGCGGCATAGCCTGCAAAATATCCTCTTTGGCGTACAGCACGCCAATGCCGGTCGGGCCATACAGTTTATGCCCGGAGAAGACATAGAAATCGCAGTCCAGCGCCTGTACATCAACCGGGTGATGCATCACCGCCTGCGCGCCGTCCACCAGCACTTTCGCGCCCTGCTGATGCGCTAGCGCGATCATCTCCGCCACCGGGTTTTCCGTCCCCAGCACGTTAGAAACCTGAGTGATCGCCAGTAGTCGCGTGCGTGCGTCCAGCAGTGTCGGTAGCGCCTCTAATTGCAGAGTGCCATTCTGATTAAGCGGGATCACGCGCAACTGCGCCCCCACACGTTCACACAGCATCTGCCACGGCACGATGTTCGCATGGTGCTCCATCGCGCTGATGATGATATTGTCGCCGGCACGCACCTGGCTGTTGCCCCAGCTATTGGCAACCAGGTTGATCCCTTCCGTCGTACCGCGCACAAATACCAGCTCTTCCGGCAGACGCGCATTAAGAAACGCCGCCGCTTTCTCACGTACCTGTTCCATACGCTGCGTCGCTTCCGCGCTGAGGGTATGGATCCCCCGATGCACGGCAGCGTAACCGTGGCGATAAAACTCCGCTTCGGCATCAATGACCTGATTCGGTTTTTGCGCGCTGGCAGCGCTGTCGAGGTAAGCCAGCGGCGTTCCGTTCACTTCACGCAGCAGCACCGGAAAATCGGCGCGTACCGCGTTCACGGGAAAACTCATGCTACGCCCCCTGCCAGGCGCTGACTGATACGCGCCAGAACCTGTTGTTTTAAAGCTTCGTCGCGAATCACTTCCGTCAGTTCAGCGGCAAAAGCATGGATGATCATTTTCTGCGCCGCCTGCTGGTTAATGCCGCGCGAGCGCAAATAAAACATCTGTTCATCATCAATACGGCCAACCGTTGCGCCATGACTGCACTTCACATCGTCAGCATAAATTTCCAGTTGCGGTTTGGTATCCACTTCCGCCAGACGTCCTAACAGCAGATTGTTGTTGGTCATCTGGCCGTCGGTTTTAATCGCGTGTTGCGCAACATTGATTAAACCGTTGAACACCGCCCGTCCTTTATCGCTGACAATAGTTTTATGTAACTGGCGGCTGTTGCAGTAGCCTTTGTTGTGCTCAAGCCAGGTGCGGGTGTCGCACACTTCCGATTTCACCGGCATCGCCAGGCTGTTGATATTAAGCTGCGTATTTTCACCATTCAGCTGCGTACTGGTGTTATGGCGCAGCACCAGGCCACCAAGCAGGAAGCTATGGCTGTCAGCCGCCGCATCGGCTCCCAGCAGAAGATCGTTATGCGCAAAGTGATAGTTTTGCGGGTTTTCAAATGCCAGTTTCACATGGTGCAAATGCGCATTCGCCGCCACATTCATCGTCAGACGCGAACCGGTAAAGTGCGGCTGTTCGCTGAGGCTGACATAGTGCTCATAAATCGTTGCTTCAGCACCCTGCGCCAGTTCGAGATGATGACGATAGTGCGCGGTGTTCATCTCCTCGCCTGCCAGCCCCTGCGTAATATGCATCAGCAGCAAGGGTTTCGCCGGGCGTTGATTGCGCGCGACCTGAACCCACGTCACGTTCTGCGCCAGGCTTTCAGTCAGGTGCAGGAACATCTCCGGTTGCACCGGCGCGGGCAGAGAATGGCGCGCGTCGCTGAACGTCACGTCAAAACCGGAACCAGCCGTGTCATCGCTTAACTCTGCGCTGAATTGCCCATCGACAAACACCAGCCTGATGGCATCTACCGGCAGCGCCAGCGCGTCACGCTGCGCGGTATTTACCGTGGCGCTCGCGCTAACAAACTGGCTGTTCAGTAAGCCATCGAGCGGAGTGTATTTCCAGTTCTCCTGTTTGCGCGTCGGCAGGCCTAAGCGCAACATTTGTTGCAAATGTTGTTGCGCCACTTCCGAGCGCGCGCCGCCCTGGGTTTCGAACAGGTGATGCCACTGCTGCAGCGCGTTACTGCTGTTCGGTAAGCCAGCCATAGCCCTGCTCCTCCAGTTGCTTAACCAGCGTGAAATCGCCAGATTTCACGATGCGCCCCTGATACAACACATGCACAAAGTCGGGTTTGATGTAATCAAGAATTCGCTGGTAGTGCGTGACGATAATAAAAGCCCGTTTCTCATCGCGCAGGGCATTCACCCCTTCAGCAACGATTTTCAGCGCATCAATATCCAGCCCGGAGTCGGTTTCATCAAGAATGCAGAGATCCGGTTCCAGCACCGCCATTTGCAGAATGTCGTTACGCTTCTTCTCACCGCCAGAGAAGCCGACATTCACCGAACGGGTCAACAGATCTTCAGGCATCTTCAGCAGTTTGATTTTATCTTCCATCAGATCCTGGAAATCGAAGCGATCAAGCTCCTCTTTGCCGCGATATTTCCGCACTGCATTCAGTGCCGTCTGTAAAAAGAACTGATTGCTGACGCCGGGAATTTCTACCGGATACTGGAAGGCCATAAAGACGCCTTCACCGGCGCGATCTTCCGGTGACAACTCCAGCAAATCTTTGCCTTTAAACTCCACGCTGCCGCCGACGACTTCATAATCTTCACGCCCGGCGAGGGTTGCAGAGAGAGTACTTTTCCCGGAACCGTTCGGCCCCATGATGGCATGCACTTCACCAGGACGAACGTCCAGACTCAAACCGCGCAGGATTGCTTTATCTTCAACGCTTACCTGCAAATCTTTGATACTTAACATTTATTATCCTTTAATTCTTAACCGACGCTGTGTTCAAGGCTGATAGCCAGCAGTTTTTGCGCTTCAACGGCAAATTCCAGCGGCAACTCGGAGAAGACGTCTTTACAGAAACCGTTAACAATCATTGAGATAGCATCATCCTCGCTGATACCGCGTTGCAGGCAATAGAACAGTTGATCTTCACCAATGCGCGAGGTTGTGGCTTCGTGTTCAAGCTGGGCGCTGTTATTGCGGCATTCAACATACGGGAAGGTATGTGCACCGCAGTCCGGGCCGATCAGCATCGAATCGCACTGGGTAAAGTTGCGGGCATTCGCCGCTGTCGGCATGATTTTCACCAGCCCGCGATAGCTGTTCTGGCTATGCCCGGCCGAGATCCCTTTCGAAATAATGGTCGATTTGGTGTTCTTGCCGATGTGGATCATCTTGGTGCCGGTATCGGCCTGCTGATGCCCGCTGGTCAGCGCCACGGAGAAGAACTCGCCAATGGAGTTATCGCCGCGCAGAATGCAGCTCGGATATTTCCACGTAATGGCCGAACCGGTTTCTGATTGCGTCCACGACATCTTGCTGTTTTCGCCTTCGCACAGCGCGCGCTTGGTGACAAAGTTAAGAATGCCGCCGGTGTTGTTGTCGCCGGGGAACCAGTTCTGCACTGTGGAGTATTTCACTTCGGCATCTTTGTGGATGATCACTTCCACTACCGCCGCGTGGAGCTGGTAGCTGTCGCGCACCGGCGCGGAGCAACCTTCGATATAGCTGACGTAACTGCCTTCATCGGCCACCAGAATAGTGCGTTCGAACTGGCCGGTTTTCTCCGCATTGATACGGAAATAGGTGGACAGCTCCATCGGGCAACGCACGCCTTTCGGGATATAAATGAACGTGCCATCGGAGGCGACAGCAGCATTCAGCGCGGCGAAGAAGTTATCGTTCGACGGCACAACTGTGCCGAGGTATTTTTTCACCAGCTCCGGATGATCGTGGATAGCCTCACCGAACGAGCAGAAAATAATGCCCTGCTCCGACAGTTTCTCGCGGTAAGTGGTAGCAACGGAAACCGAGTCGAAAATGGCGTCTACCGCCACTTCTTTCCCTTCACGCACGGGTACGCCCAGCTGGTTAAACGCGGCTTCCACTTCATCGGTCAGATAGGCATTCGCGCCCGTCTGTTGCACTGCACCCGGCTGCGAGGCGCAAGTGTCATCGCAATTACCGCAGGACGGGGCCGAATAGTAGCTGTAGTCCTGATAGTTCAGCTTGTCATAGTGCGCTTTCAGCCAGTGCGGCTCTTCCATTTCAAGCCAGGCGCGAAAGGCACTCAGGCGGAACTCCAGCATCCACTCCGGCTCGTTACGTTTCGCCGAGATCGCCCGCACGACATCTTCATTGATGCCTTTCGCCAGCTCATCGGTGGTTAATTGCGTGAAGAACCCCTCTTTATAATTGAGGTTACCGGTCCAGATTTTGACATCGTCAGTTGCTTCAGTATTACGAGACATAGTACCGCCTATACCCCAAAGCTTTCGCCACAGCCGCATTCATGCTGGGCTTTCGGGTTATGAAATTTGAAGATCTGATTTAACCCTTCACGTACATAATCCACTTCCGTGCCGTCAATAAAGGGCATCGCCTGAAGCGGAACGTAAAGGCGCGCGCCTTCGGATTCGTACAGCAAATCGTCGGCATTCGGTTCCGTCACCGTATCCAGCACATAACCAAAGCCCGCGCAGCCGGTCTGCTTAATGCCGAGCCGCACGCCCAGCACGCCGGCCTGTTTGCTGACCAGCGTACGAATATGTTCAGCAGCGGCAGGCGTCATGGTCAGCCCGCGCCACGCAAAATCTTCCGGATTAAATGATTCCATCGCATTACCTCACATCACCAGATTCGAAGGGCTTGATGCTATGTTAGTGATAATAATTCTCACTTCAACCTCTTTCCCGCAGGGTTATTCCCCCGGTAGCCCCTTTTTTGGCTGTTGCTATAAGCATAGACGTTGCTGAAAGGCATTACAGATAAGTGAAAAATTGTTTAATAAATTGATAAATAATGACTTTAAATAGCCAGCCGCAGACAGTCCGGTGAAAAAGATAAGATGTATAGGCAATACCTATTTTTGAGATAGGATCGAAAAAAAACGTCGCATTAAAAACGTAGCGGATTATCAAAAAGTTATCGGCATCACCGAACTGACGCACAGACTCCACTTTTCCCCCTTCATCTTCGACAATCGCCATAAAATCCATAGTGGTATGAACATAAATCGCGATGGAAGAGACGGCGCCATTTCCGGGAACGCATTGCTCACGGCTTAAGACGTTTCTCTGCAATTAGGATTTTCTCAGCCGACGTGGCGAAAATATCTCCTGTAAGATATCGCCTGGTTTAAATCCGGGCAGCGCCCTGCAAACATGGAGAGAGTTAATGAAGGCAACGATGTCATATTTAGATACTGGTTCAGGATTTCCCGTTTTACTCGGCCACAGTTATCTGTTCGATAAATCGATGTGGTCACCGCAGATTGAAGCTCTGGCTAAACAGTTTCGCGTGATAGCGCCGGATTTATGGGGCCACGGCGATTCTCCCGCCCTGCCCGCATCAACAACGTCGCTGGCGGATCTGGCCGCCGATCATCTGGCGCTGATGGATGCGTTGCAGATTGAGGAGTTCGCGGTGATGGGGTTGTCCGTTGGCGGCATGTGGGGAGCCGAACTGGCCGCTGCCGCGCCGCAGCGGGTAAAAGCGTTAATGCTGTTTGATACTTTTATCGGTGATGAAACCAGTGAAGCGCGCGAGCGCTACTTTGGCATGCTCAACGCCATTGACACCGCCGGTTTCATTCCGCCCGCTATGCTGGATTACATTGTCGGGCAATTTTATTCGCAGCATGCCGCACCGGCGGATGTCCAGCGGCTCACCGCGTATCTCTCTTCACTCACAGCGGAACAACTGCGCGGCAGTATCGTTCCGCTCGGTAAACAGATTTTTGGCCGCCCGGACAGGCTGTCAGTGCTGGATTCCATTCGTTGTCCGACACACGTTGCCACCGGTGAACTGGATCTGCCGAGGCCGCCGGTCGAAGGTCGTCTGATGGCAGAAAAACTGGGCTGCGATTTCACGCTGATCCCGAATGCTGCGCATATCAGCAACCGCGAAAATCCCGGGGAAGTGCTGAGCTTGATTGAGAATTTCCTCTCCAGACATTTATAACCTCCGTGATACTCCACTCCCCGCCGATGGAGAGTGGAGATCGCACGGTAAGTACACCGGTTTTAGTTCCACGCACTTTTTTTGACGTACAGCAATACCGTATAAAAATACCGTGACCGAATTTTGTTATTTTTGGGGCTCATCACACTTGTTGTTTGCATACGAAATTCATTAATCGCAAATTTGAAAAAGTTTATTACGCTTTCTGAGCAGATTTATCTCTTTAAGGCTTTGCCTCTCAAGGGTACGCAAACGCAAGAGTGATATTGCCTTAAAATGTCATTTTATTTTTACTCTCCGCTTTTCTGCGCCGATATACATATTAAAAATACATGTTTACGGACATCATCCATGACAGAAAAAAGATCAAAAAAAATGAACAACGGATCGCGCCGAGTGAGGCAGTAACAAGCCACCCTCCGGTCGAAAAGCGGTGATGTGCGCTAAAGTTTACACTTTTGGCAAATCATTCCGCAGGCGATAAGAACGCATTAATTTGCGTTGAGTCCACTTTCCTGTCCAAAAACAAGGAGATAAATAGTACAAAACGCAAATCATTAGTTGATAAACCTGACACAATAAAAATACTTAAAACAAAAGGCCACCCTTATTTATAGATTTAAGCGATCATTTTAATAATAGTAATAGATACAGACTATCGAAAAGAGAGGATCGATCATTCAAAACAATTTTCAAAGATTATGATTAGTTGTGTAAAATTGAAAAATTATATAGTGGTTAGACCTGTTCTTGTGAGTGGGGAGCTGAATCAGGGATAATGAATATAAAAACACTCGAAATTGCGGACAAAAAACTTAGCGTTACTGCAGAGTTCAAACCCGTCATGCACCTTTCTGGAAAAACTATTTTCCGCTACGAAGTTCTTGCCAAAATTTATAATGCCAGCGATCGTTGGCTTTCAGTGGAACAATCCTTCGATATTCTTGAGAGAGAAACCATTAAAGCCATTAGCGATTTTTTGTTTGAGACCGTCTGCGAACTGCTGAAAATGAAAGAAGGCATCACGGTTTCATTCAAACTTCCCGCTCGGTTAATGAATGATATGGCGTACCTTGCCAGCCTTTACCAGCAGTGTGGACATCATCACGTATCGCCGCAACGCATTGAGATTGAGATTGGCGAGTGGCTGACTGATATGCCACAGAGGCCTCGTCAGGCGTTTTTACAGCAGGCGAGAACCTATGGTTTTATGCTCTCGTTAGATGATTTTGGCGCCCGGGATGAAGCCGCCGACAGTCTGCGGCTGTTTCGCTTTGACACAATTAAACTCGCGCGAACGCTGGTCTACGGAATTGCCGCCAGCCCGGCAAAATTATCAACACTTCACAATTTGATCGACAAGGTGATCCCGGCAGGCACACATGTAATTTGCGAGGGTGTGGAACGTTCATCCGACCTTGCTCTGCTCAGCCGCTACAGCCATATCGGCATCGAGGGGTACATTTTCTCTCCCCCTTTAACCTTCAGTCAGTTGCGGCTGCTGGAAGACTTTTAACCTTACTGCCCTGCGTCTTTACGCGTACAGATGATAGCTTTGTCATCCGTGTGTTTGCTGTCCGAAAAGAAGAAGGCTTTTTTACCGCTGGAGAGCTGCGTGATGATGTTGATAGCGACCCAGTTGGTCTGGTTGTTCTGATCCTGGCTGTCGGTATAAATCAGCGAGCGACCAGTATAATCGTCAGAGATATTGAACGGCTTCTCTTGCGGATTGGTATAGCGGTGGCCGTTAACGGTAAGCCCTTCAGGCTCAACAACAGCGGTATATTCATCGCAGGAGAGGTTGATACCAGCGGCGAACGAACATGCGGAAAAGAGAGTAAAACTGCTGACCACAATAAACCTGATCATAAGCATCCCGAGTCAATTTTAACGCAATGATAATACAGCGCCCCGAAGCCGGGACGCAGAGAAAAGAGATCAGTTATAGAGCGAAGGTTCACCGAGCGGACGGGTTTTGAAGCGGCGATGGATCCACAGATACTGTTCCGGCGCGCGCAAGATTTCGCGCTCAATCACTTTATTCATATAACTGGCTGCCGCAAACTCATCCTCGCCAGGATAATCATTTAATGCAGGACCAATATGCAATGAATAACCTGAGCCATCGGTTTTGCGCACCATCGTCACCGTCAGCATTTTAGCGCCCGACAGGCGCGAAAGTACAAACGTGCCGTTGGTAGTGGCGGCATTTTTCACCGAGAAGAATGGCGCGAAGGTACTGCCCTTGCGGCCATAATCCTGATCCGGCGCGAACCAGACAGCTTCACCCTGTTTTAACGCATTCACCAGCCCTTTCAGGTTACGGCGGTCGATCATATTTTTATTTGAACGCATACGTCCACGCGTCTGTACCCACTCCATCAGCGGGTTGTTGTGCGGGCGATAGGTGGCCATCATCGGCTGGCACAATCCCATCACGCGGCCGCCCAGCTCCAGCGACATGAAATGCACGCCGACAACCATCACGCCCTGCTCGCTGGCCTGCGCGGCCTGTAAATGCTGGTAACCTTCAACATCAAACCAGCGGCGCACGCGCTTATCTGACCAGAACCATGCCATGCCGGTTTCAATTAACCCCATACCCAGCGACATAAAGTTTTTGGCAATCAGCGCATCACGCAGCGCTTCGCTCATCACCGGAAAACAGAGTTCAAGATTACGGCGCGCAATACGTTCGCGACGCTTCAGAAAACGGCGGGAGTGATGTCCAAGCCCTGCGCCAAGGCGGGCCAAAACGGGATAAGGAAGTTGAACGAGCAGCCAGAGCAAAGCCAGGCCGACCCAAGTCACCCAGTGGCGCGGGTGTAAAAATGAGAGTTTAAACGATGTCATCACTGTTACCTTAAAGCCTAAATTCAGTAGCGCTTAAGGAGACAATGAATCACTTCATCAGGTCATTATGCGTTACAGCTATTCGCCGCGGCAGAAGGTGCCGAAACGGTACATCCAGTGCCACGCACTATAGCACGAAGCGTTAAAGGGAGATGGAGAGAATAATGAAGAAAAGGTGAATATTTTCGGCGGATTGCTTCCGCCGAAACTGGTCAGACAATTGCAGTGGTCAGACGGGATGAGCAGCAAAGCCGCGACTGTTCATCAAACAGATCGATTTGCCAGACCTGATGACGTCCGCCCGTATGTAGCGCACGGCAAACGCCGCGCACCCGGCCGCTGCGCACCGAACGCAAGTGGTTAGCATTCACCTCCAGCCCGACCACTTTTTGATCCCCTTCGGTGCATAAATAACCAGCCACCGAGCCAAGCGTCTCCGCCAGCACGACCGACGCACCGCCGTGCAGCAGGCCAAACGGCTGGTGCGTGCGTTCATCTACCGGCATGGAGGCTTCCAGCGCATCATCCGTGATGCGCTCAAAACGAATATCCAGCAGACCAACCATATTGCCGTCGCCCATGGCATTGAGCGCTTCCAGCGTGACTGCACGTTTCCAGATCATCCCAGTATCTCCAGCAAAGCCTGTAATGGATGGCGCACCCCGTTACCCTCAACGCGCTTCACCTGGCTACGGCATGAGTAGCCGGTCGCCAGACAGCGGTTACGCGGCAGACGCTGTATCGCCTGGTGCCAGGAAAGCTCATAAATGCCCAGCGAACTGGCGTGGTTCTTCACTTCGTGGCCGTAAGTACCAGCCATACCGCAGCAGCCCACGCTGACATTTTCCAGCTTCGCGCCGAAACGAGCGAAGATCGTCGCCCACTGCCCCGTCGCGCCCGGCAATGCCGTCACTTCCGTACAGTGGCCAAACAGATACCACGGTTCACCGCTCACCGCGCGGGCCTCGACATGCTCCAGCGCCGCAGGCAACCACTCATGCACCAACTGAACATGGAAATCACCGCGCTTATCGCCCAGCGCCAGTTTGTACTCGTCGCGATAGCACAGCACCAGCGCCGGATCGACGCCCACCATCGGCATTCCCAGTTGTGCCACGCGATTGAGGAAATCGGCGGTCTTCTGCGCAGTTTTGGCAAAGCGATTGAGGAACCCTTTAATGTGTTGCGCCTTGCCGTTCGGCGAGAAAGGTAGCACCACCGGCTCAAAGCCGAGTTTCTCCACCAGCCGCACAAAGTCAGCCACCACCTGCGCATCGTAATAGCTGGTAAACGGATCCTGTACCACCAGCACCGTTTTCGCTTTCTGCGCCGCATTGAGCTGTTCAAGCTGCTCCAGCGTCATATTTGCCGTGCGGTGACCCACCATCTGACGCTGCAGGGAGGGCACCGACAGCAGCGGTAAATCGACCATGCCGATATGTTTGGCCGACAGCGAACGCACCCACGGCTGGCTCATAAAGAAGTTAAACGTCTTCGGCGCCCGCGCCATCAGCGGCGCATAGCTTTCTACCGTAGCAACCAGATGATCGCGCACCGGGCGCAGATAACGGCTGTGATAAAGTTGCAGGAAGCGCGAACGGAATTCCGGCACATCGATTTTAATCGGACACTGCGTGGAGCAAGCTTTGCAGGCCAGGCAGCCGGACATCGCCTCTTTCACCTCGTGCGAGAAGTCATACTCGCCACGCCGTGCATGCCAGCTGTTGCGGGTACGCTCAATCAATGTACGCAGGCTGGCGCGTTTCTCCGGCAGCTCTTTTTCCAGTTTCAGCGGATCAACGCCGCGATCCGCCAGCAAGCGCAGCCACTCGCGTACCAGCGTCGCGCGCCCTTTCGGTGAATGGATTCGGTTGGCAGAAATCTTCATCGATGGGCACATCGGGCTTTTCACATCAAAGTTAAAGCACAGACCGTTACCGTTACACTCCATCGCCCCGCGCCATGAAGTGCGCACCGCAATAGGAATTTGCCGATCCAGAGTCCCGCGTTTCACGTCATCCACCTGTTTCATTGGCGCATCCACGCCCTCTGGCGGACAAATTTTACCGGGATTCAGGCGATTCTCAGGATCGAATGCCGCTTTGATTTTTCGCAGCTCGCCATAAAGCTGAGCGCCGAAAAAGGCCGGGCTGTACTCGGCGCGGAACCCTTTCCCGTGTTCCCCCCATAGCAGACCGCCATATTTCGCCGTCAGCGCCACCACCTCATCAGAGATGGATTTCATCAATACTTCTTGCTGCGGATCGCACATGTCCAGCGCCGGACGCACGTGCAACACCCCGGCATCCACGTGACCAAACATGCCATAGCTCAGACCGTGGCTGTCCAGCAGCGCGCGGAACTCAACGATATAATCCGCCAGATGTTCCGGCGGTACGCAGGTATCTTCAGCAAACGGGATCGGTTTGGCCGCCCCTTTAGCGTTACCCAGCAGACCGACCGCTTTTTTACGCATCGCATAAATGCGCTCAATCCCGGCCAGATCCTCGCAAAGCTGCCAGCCAATGACCCCGCCTTCACCGTTGGCCATCAGCGCATCCAGCCGCTGGCACAGCGCCGCGACCTGGCCGTCAATCAATTCCTGATCGTCACCGGCGAACTCAACAATATTCAGGCCGAGCAGCGTTTTATCCGGCACATCGGTAATCAGCTCTTTTACTGAATGCCAGACGATATCTTCCCGTGCCAGGTTCAGGACTTTCGAATCCACGGTCTCTACCGACAGCGCGCGCGCTTCCACCATAAACGGCGCATTGCGCAAGGCGGAATCAAACGAGTCATATTTGACGTTCACCAGGCGACGCACTTTCGGTAGCCGGGTGATGTCGAGCCGCGCTTCGGTGATAAACGCCAGCGTTCCTTCCGACCCGGTTAACACGCGGGTAAGATCGAACTCAGTCATCTCATCATTAAAGACGTGACGCAGGTCGTAGCCGGTCAGGAAACGGTTCAGTTTCGGAAATTTATCGAGGATCAACTGGCGATTGTCGCGGCAGCGTTCAAGTACGGTTTTGTAGACGCGACCAATTGCCGTGTTGGCCTTGCCCAGCGTTTCCGCCAACGCCACCGGCATCGCCTGCGTGTCGAGAATATCACCGCCCAGTAGCACCGCGCGCACGCCCAAAACGTGATCGGAGGTTTTACCGTATACCAGTGAACCCTGACCAGAAGCATCGGTGTTGATCATTCCGCCGAGCGTTGCGCGGTTACTGGTGGAGAGCTCCGGCGCGAAAAAGAACCCGTAAGGTTTCAGGAACTGGTTAAGCTGATCCTTAATGACACCCGCTTCAACACGCACCCAGCCCTCTTCAGGGTTGATCTCCATGATGCGGTTCATATAGCGGGACATATCGACAATGATGCCCTGGTTCAGTGCCTGTCCATTGGTGCCGGTGCCGCCGCCGCGTGGCGTAAACACCAGCGTGCGGAAGCGTTCTTCCGCCGCCAGACGGGTTATCAGTGCAACATCGGATGTTGAACGGGGAAAAACGACTGCATCGGGTAATAACTGGTAAATACTGTTGTCTGTCGCCATCGTCAGCCTGTCGGCATAATTCGTGGCGGTATCACCTGTAAAACCTTGCTGCTCCAGTGCTTGCAAAAAATTCAGCACCAGCTGAACAACGCCGGGTGCCTGGGAAATCTGTGGGATCATTATGCTTGACCCTGCCTGATGGTGAGTGTTGTGAATAGTTAATCGTTTGCTTTAAGCATGCATCGTTGTATCACATTTTTTTCTTATACGCCCAGAGAATTGCAGGCACAATCGGGCTGGGCAAACGCGCTGAAATCATTAATCATTATCACGGGCGTCTTCCTGCAACGCCCACTCTTCAGCAACTTAATAAAGGTGTGTAAATCATATGGTTGATCTACGTCAGTCCAGGGATGTGCCGCAAGTGATGCTGTCGGTACTGTTTTTAGCAATCATGATTATCGCCTGTTTGTGGATTGTTCAGCCCTTTATCCTCGGTTTTGCCTGGGCGGGAACCGTAGTGATAGCCACCTGGCCGTTGCTGTTACGTCTGCAACACCTGCTATTTGGCCGACGCTCGCTGGCGGTGCTGGTGATGATGTTGCTCTTAATCCTGCTGTTTATTGTTCCCGTTGCCCTGCTGGTGAACAGCCTGGTGGACTCCAGCGGCCCGGTTATCCATGCCATTACCACCGGTTCGATGTCACCGCCCGATCTCGCATGGCTGCACAGCATTCCGCTGGTCGGTGAAAAGCTCTATAGCGGCTGGCATAACCTGCTCGATATGGGCGGCACCGCGATCATGGCGAAACTGCGGCCTTACGTTGGCGCAACCACTACGTGGTTTGTCGGCCAGGCCGCGCATATTGGGCGTTTTATGCTGCACTGCGGCCTGATGCTGTTATTCAGCGCCTTGCTCTACTGGCGTGGTGAGCAGGTTGCGCAGGGGATTCGCCATTTCGCCGTTCGTCTGGCGGCCAGGCGCGGCGATGCGGCGGTACTGCTCGCCGGTCAGGCTATCCGCGCGG
The DNA here is from genome assembly GCF_009935945.1 of Kosakonia sp. MH5. Lineage (NCBI taxonomy): Bacteria > Pseudomonadati > Pseudomonadota > Gammaproteobacteria > Enterobacterales > Enterobacteriaceae > Kosakonia > Kosakonia sp. MH5. Next base: position 134,143 of record NZ_QODH01000001.1, read on the forward strand.
TGGCGCTGGGCGTGGTCGTGACCGCGCTGGTGCAGGCGGTTCTGGGCGGAATCGGGCTGGCCATTTCTGGCGTCCCTTACGCTACGCTGCTCACCGTCGTGATGCTGATGACCTGTCTTATTCAGATTGGGCCATTGCTGGTACTGGTTCCGGCGATCATCTGGCTTTACTGGAGCGGCGATTCCACCTGGGGTACCGTGCTGCTGGTCTGGAGCTGCGTGGTCGCCACGCTGGATAACTTTATCCGCCCGGTGCTTATTCGCATGGGCGCAGACTTACCGCTGATTTTGATCCTCTCCGGCGTCATCGGCGGGCTGATCGCATTTGGTATGATCGGCCTGTTTATTGGCCCGGTGCTGCTGGCCGTCTCATGGCGTCTTTTCTCCGCATGGGTGAATGAAGTACCCGAACCGACCACGCGCCCAGAAGATATATTGAATGACGAGCAAAATTCGGGAGCCTCTTCCTGAAATAGTCTTAAGGCGGGGTAGCCCGCCTTAAGTAATTATTAAGCCACACTTATCATTTAAGATAATAAAATCTGGTCAGACCCCTCTGTAGCCCGCAGAATGCGGCATCTTCGGCATATATTCTTCAAGACTATTAAACTAATGAGACGAATCTGATCGACTCAAAAAATCAGCATGCCTACTATAAGTCCACGGTTATAAATCAACACCTTGGTTTATAAGCATGGAAATCCCCTGAGTGAAACAACGAATTGCTGTGTGTAGTCTTTGCCCATCTCCCACGATGGGCTTTTTTTTCACCTCAAAAACGTCACTTCGCATTACCGGCCACCGCGCATGTACCATTATCAAGCGCTGCGCCAACAGGCAGATAATCTAACGCTAAATGTACTGCGCTGACGTCCCGGCCATCACAGGCCCGTATATGATCATTATACGAGGCGCAGCCGTTGAGCACCGTACAGGCCAGTACAGCAATAACCATCAATAAACTTTTCATGCAAACCATTCCAGATAATACAGGTGAGTCAACATTGCATTTAAAAAAACGCACGCTGATGCAAAACAAAAAAATTAACGACTAAAGAGAGTTGGAGAAGTAGAAATAAATAGCAGAGATCGCGTAAATCCTTATCCCACTCTGCCAGCAAACAGATTGTGTTGCGCCAGAATATGATCAACCACATTGCGTAACCTTCCCTGCAACGCCATATAAGCCCGGCGATCGCCCGCGTAATTCACCCACATGGCACCTTCAGGTTCCACTTCCACAAAGCCTGTTTGCCCATTACAAATAAAATGAACGTAATGCCGTTCATGGTTTTTTTTCATATTACATTGCCTCGAAACACGCCGCTTAAATAAAGCATGAAATACTATGCGGGATAAATAAAAGTGAACAAAAGGGATTATATTCAGGGTAATTATCAATACAATAAATATATTCAGGATCGCGGCACAAATAGCTTACGATCACACGCATAGCTTACGTTTATGTGAGAAATAAAGTGGGCTTGTTATTTCTCACATGTATTTGTTATCTGCATGCTAACCAGAAAAACAGCCCACCTGGCGATGGGCTGCGGTTTGCTAGCGGTTGATTTCGCAGTGGCTCATCATCCTCCATGCGGCTGGCAGCACCCGCGTTTCACCGGTAACATTCACCGTTGCTGTCGCGCGTATATCTCCCGATGACGCGCCAGCCCGCAACTCAAACTCCCCCGGCTCGACGATGCGCTTGCCGTCGCGCCGCGTGAAATTGAGCATATCCACGGGCAGCGTAAAGGTCAGCGTTGCGGATTCTCCTGGCGAAAGGTCCACGCGCTGGAACGCTTTCAGCTCCTGTACCGGCCGCACCATCGAAGCCACTTTGTCGCGCACGTAGATCTGCACAACCTCGCCGCCGCTGCGTTCGCCAACATTGGTGACCCGAACCTGCAATGCGATCTCGCCATCAATAGCCACTTCCGGCGTTAACAACACCAGAGGCGCGTAATCGAACTGCGTCCAGCTCAGGCCGTAGCCGAACGGGTAGCGGGAGCCAAAATGGAAGGCGAACGGCGTCCCGCCGCTTTTCAGTTTGTGGTTGTAATAATAGGGCATTGCGCCCGCGCTTTTCGGCACGCTCACCACCAGCCGTCCCTGCGGTTCCGCGCGGCCGGTCAGCACATCGGCAATTGCGTAGCCGCCCTCCTGGCCCGGCGCCCATGCCATTAACCAGGCGGCGACACGCGTTTCCAGCCCTTGCAAGTTGTAAGGGCGCCCGCCGGTCATCACCACCACCACGGGTTTACCGGTCTCTACCAGTGCCTCAAGCAATCGCTGTTGTACGCCCGGCAGCGAAAGACTGTCCGTATCGGAGCCTTCACCCACCGTGCCGCTCTGGAATAGCCCGGCGAGATCGCCCACACAAGCAATCACCACATCGCTCTCCTGCGCTGCACGCACTGCCTGCGGGATCAGGCTTTGATCCATGGAAACCGGCGATTGCTGCATCGGTTTGCCGGAGGCATCGCCCGGGAAAACCGGCGCTCCCGCCATGCGTTTTTCAATGATATGGCAACCTTTCGCATAGCGAACATTGCCCTCGCCCAGCGCCTGGCGCAAGGCTGCCAGCGGCGTGGTAACCTGCGAGGTCTCTTCCAGCATATCGCTGATGATCAAATGTACCGGGAAGCTGTAACCGCTGAGCAGGGCCAGCGGATCGTCCGCTGTCGGGCCAACCACCGCCACTTTTGCTGCTCCTCGCAGCGGCAGAATGCCGTTGTTCTCCAGCAGGGTCAGCGAACGGGTTGCCACGTCACGCGCAGCCTGCCGCGCCGCATCAGACTGCAACACGATGCGACGCTCATCCGTATAGGGCTGTTCGAACAGCCCAAGGCGGAATTTAACCGCCAGCACGCGGGCGACAATTTCATCGATCTTCGCCATCGAAATCAGTCCGCGCTCAACCGCCTCCGCCAGATGACGGGCGCAGTCATCTTTCGGCAATTCAATATCCAGCCCGGCGTTGAAGGCTAATGCCGCCGATTCTGCCGCATCATGACTGACGCCGTGATGCTGATGGAGCAGGCTGACGCCGCCATAATCGGCAACAATAATGCCATCAAAGCCCCACTCTTCGCGCAGCAGCGTGGTCAGCAGAAAATGATCGCTGTGCCCAGGTTGATTATCGATGTCGTGATAAGCGGGCATCACCGAACCGGCTTTCGCCAGTTTGACAGCCATTTCAAAGGGCAACAAAAAGGTGTCGTTAAGTTCGCAAAAACCCAGGTGCACCGGCGCATGGTTGCGCGCGCCTTCGCTGAAAGAGTGGCCAACGTAGTGTTTAAGCGTCGCCAGCATATCGCCCCGCTCGCCCTGCAACCCCTCAACATAAGCGCAGGCCATCACGCCCACCAGCCACGGATCTTCACCAAACGTCTCCTCGGTGCGGCCCCAGCGCACATCGCGCGAAACATCCAGCACCGGCGCCAGCCCCTGCTTGCAACCGGTGCTGCGCGCTTCTTCGCCGATTTGCTGTGCGGTGCGTTTGATCAGCGCCGGGTCCCAGGTCGAACCATAGTTGAGCGATGAAGGAAATAGCGTGGCGTCTTTGCACAACAAGCCCACCAGGCACTCTTCGTGAAACAGCGCCGGGATCCCCAGCCGCGTCTCTTCTACCATGGTTTTTTGCAGCCGGTTAGCGGCTCTTACGCCGCTTTTCGCATCAACAATATGCGTACCGAGCGGACGGGTAATCTGCCCGATACCGCGCGTTAACCGTTCCGCCAGCGCCGCCTGGGCACTGACGCCAGCAAATTCGTCGCTCAGATCGCTGCGTTCACGGTGCTCGCCATCTTCTGACAGCACCAGCCACAACGCATGCATCTGGGCGAATTTCTCTTCCGGTGTCATCCTGGCAAGCAGATCGGCCACGCGTTCGGAAACCGGGCGGCCAGGGTCCTGATAAATTGCGCTCATCGGGTCACTCCTGTGTTACTGAAATCCGGGGAAGTTTGTGGGGTTGTCACTGAATTGCTGGCGTCGCGTTTGCGGATCAGTTCGCGGGCAATCGTGTTGGTCAGCTGGCTATTCAGTTTGTAGCGGGTAAGCAGCAGCACCATGCCAATAAATAGCAGACACGGGATCAGCGTAAACAACGCATTGATAGTGGTCAGTACGCTGGCCGTTTGCTGCGCCTGATTTGGTACATAATCCACCGCGCCCAGCACCCAGCCAACAACGGCGCCGCCCAACGCAAGACCGAACTTGATGGCAAACAGCGCCGTCGAGAACACCAGGCCATCAAGGCGTCGCCCGCTGCGGTGCTCTTCGTAATCCACCACATCGGAAAACATGGTCCACTGTAGCGGCGTGGTGAGATTCTGAATAAAGCTGAAAACAATGTTGAGGCCGAATATAAGCCACACTTGTGTGGGCGGAATGATAAATATCAGCGCGGCAAACACCACAAAGGTAATGATGGTCCACTGATAAGCACGAACACGATCAAATTTCCCTAACAAACGTGCGGAGAATAATGCGCCAAGCAGCGCTGCAATCATGCCGGAAACAATAAAGGTAAAGACCATTTCCGGGCGCTGTAATACATATTTGACGTAATACATAGTTGCCGAACCGCGCGTAACCACAGCGGTAAGCAGTAAAATATTAAACAGAAAAACAATGCGCCACTGGCTATTTTTCGCCAGTAATTTGAGATCGCTAAATATTGATCCTGAGCTGTCATTATGCGGCGTATAACGCTCACGGGTCATAAAGAAGCAGCCGAAGAACAGTAAAATACCCAGCACGCCCATCATACTCATAGCGTAAAAATAGCCCTTCTGATCGTTACCGTTACCGAGCTGCGCCACCAGTGGTAACGCAATCACCGTCACGATCAATCCGCCGATAAACGACAGGCAAAAACGCCACGATTGCAGGGAATGGCGCTCCTGCGGGTCCATGGTCAGCGCGCCGGGCATGGCGCAGTACGGTACATTTATCGCAGAGTAGATAAAACTCAGGATCGCGTAGGTCACGCAGGCATAGATGATTTTCGCCGTTGGACCGGCATCCGGCACATAGAAAGTGATAATGCAACTGACGCCAAACGGAATCGCAAACCATAGCAGCCAGGGGCGGAAACGTCCGTGACGGGTTTGCGTGCGATCGACCAGTGCGCCGATACAGGGATCGGCAAACGCATCAATCACACGCACCACCAAAAACATGGTGCCCATAATAGCGGCGGGTAAACCAAAAACATCGGTATAGAAATAAGCGAGAAACAGTGTGGCCGTTTGCCAGACCAGCGCGCTGGCCATATCGCCGAGGCCATAACCTATTTTATCTTTGGTACTGAGAACAGAGGTGAGGGTCATTTTTTATCAGCCTTGTGAGGTGAAAATGGATATTTCAACCTGACGCGAACAGGGCTTCGCGCCGCTTACTACAGGCTAAAGTATTAGAAGAAGCGCTCACCCGGACAATTGTGATAATTACCAGGCTTTTTACGTTTTTTAGTAATTGTGATCGCCGACGAGTTAGCGGCTAAAATAAAAAAATCCCCGACATTGTGTCGGCATCCGCATGCCAGACAACAAAATAAAATCAATAATAATCATAAAGATGAAAGCAATACTGATTATGTAACCAGTATTTATTTAGTGCATTTTTTCTCAATTCAGGCTAATTTTGTCGTCCCAGTCCCCCACACAGCACCCCACAGGACACCAGTAAGGAACGACATATGGCTTTTTACACGGTAGAGAAAAGAATCAAATCAGACGGCACCCTGCGCTACCGTTGCACTGTTGGGGTGAAAAAGGCTGGGAAATATATCTATCGTGAGAACAGGACATTTGGAAAATTGTCTCTCGCAAAAGCATGGGGAATAAGCAGGGTTTCGCATATAGAAAGCAATGGGATCCCTTCCGATGACCAGTCACCAAAAGTGACGCTGGGTGAACTTATACAAAAATACACAAGCCACCCAAACATAAAATACGGACGTTCAAAAGCTGATGTACTAAAACTGATATCCCGATCACCTGTAGCCAACGTTGCAGTTTCTGATTTGTCAGCAGGTACACTCATTGAGCATTGCGAGCAACGACGGGCCTGTGGTGCAGGTGCTGCGACGGTAGCACAAGATCTGGCTTATATTGGTTCTGTCCTTAAAGCGGCTAAACCGATTTTTAATATTGATGCAGACCTGCAGGCATATAGTCTGGCCAGGCAAAACCTTACGCAAATGAAAGTTATAGGGCCAACACAGAAGAGAAGTCGGCGCCCCACGCGCGAGGAATCTGAACAGATTATTGCCGGCTTAAGAAACAGAGAAATGACCTCCTATAAAAAAGTCCCTTTCTCTGACATTTTTTTATTTTCCATACTAACCTGCATGCGTATTGGGGAAGTTTGCAGAATTCAATGGGAAGATGTCGATATGCAGCAAAAGGCTGTTCTGGTCAGAGACAGAAAGGATCCGAGAAAGAAAGCCGGAAACCACATGCTGGTACCATTACTTGGAGAATCCTGGGATATATTGCAGAAACAACCAAAAATCTCAGAAAGAGTATTCCCCTTTAACAGTCGAAGTGTCACGCAAACATACCGCCAGGTGCGCGATAAGCTCGGTATAGAAGATTTACGCTATCACGATTTACGCCGGGAGGGCGCCAGCAGGCTATTCGAGTCAGGTTTTACCATTGAAGAAGTAGCCCAGGTCACAGGACATAAGTCACTGAATATCCTTTGGCAGGTTTATACCGAACTTTTCCCTAAATCGCTGCATGTAAGACTGGAGCAACTGAAAAAAGAAAGGCACGGACAGGTTTAAAGCATTACCAGACAGTCCCTGTCAGCCCCTTTCTACTATTTATTTAACGCTGCGATTCTCCCCTGCTGGAGTCCATTCAATACCCTTGCCGCATCATGCTCTTGCATACGTGTGATGTGGCGCATTTGATTGCACACTTCTACTGGTCACGATCTTTTCCGTGACACCAATTGATGCACGTTTAAGCGCCTGGTTGAATGCGATAACAGTGACGGGACGTTCTTTATACTTAACCCGGTTGGAATGACTCTGAAAGATAAATGTATCATCAGGATAAGCCTGTTTTCGTCTATTTATAATATTCAATACAGCAGTGGGAATATGTATAGATTTCTCTTTAAGGCGCCTTTTTTGCTTAATTATTAAATAATTACCTATAATATCACTATACTGCAACTCAACAATCCTACCCACACTTACAGGAATATAATAAAGGAAAAGCCACAGATCTGACCATGTATCGCTGATCAGCCTTAATTTGTAGTTAATAGCCGCAACTTCTTGAAACGTTAGCAAACCCTTATACCTGAGCTAATTTAGGACATCTGTTACACACTTTACTAAATTGCTGCTCAATAATAAAACCATGATACATCACATAACCACCTCCAGAATAAAAACATGAAAAGAGGTTATCACCCTGTGAAGTTAGAAAATGTCAGCTCAACGCATTCAGCACCATGTTTCCATTCGTGAAAATATACTCGTAATATTTTCTGTGCTGCTGGCTGTGCCAGCGCCAGCGGATACCGATCTGCCTGCCATAAAAGGCCGAATAATCATACCATCCGTATTTGATGTACATCTCTGTGCCAGTGCTGCTGGATGATAACTGGCTTATCCAGTCGCGCGGCGGCGGGCAGTGGTTAGACGGGTTAACCACAGCGATCACACCATTCATCCGGGTGTTGGTCACCACGCCATCTTTAAGCTCTACCTTAGTCCACATCTCATCCGCAGTCCCCGTGGACCAGACGCCGAAGGGCAGCACCTCCTGCGTATCGATGGCAATGATATCCAGCGCTGACCAGCCCACATCTGTGTTACTGGAAGAGAGATTTTCTTTCAGGGGAATTACCAGTTTGTCTATCTTCCAGGCGTTCTGCGTGGCGCTTTCGGATGTTCGCGAAAGGGTTAGCGAAGGAATGGTGGCGCCAGCCATGTCATAATCAGCGGATGGATCCGCATAAACGATATCAGGGAACACTTTCTTAAACGCCCCCCCGTCGTTCACCCAGGCTGTAACCACGGATTTAAATTCGCCGCCCTCGTTGATATTCAGCGCGCTGACAGGTGCAAAATCGCCCCCTGCAGTTTTACGGTAAATGGTCATGGTTCAGCTTTCCTCAATCTGGTACCAGATATGACCAGCAGCGTATCCGCTCGCGTCTGCGGGGGCTGCATCGGTCGATATGGTGTAACTCACCCCGATGTTTTGCCGAGCCGTTGCAACATCGGCCACGTCAGAGAGGTTATTTGCAGCTTCCAGATAATCCCCCGCACCATTTAATGACCAGTTACTGAACACCGGAGCGGCCGCCGTGGCGTCCTCGCAGTAACGGTGATAAACGTCCGTGGTGTTGTACGGGTAGTAAATCTGCCGGATGCCGGTTTCCGTGGTTCTGATAACGTCCAGCATGCCCGCCAGCGAAACGGGGTAATGCCGTTCCGTGGTGGCATTGCCCGTCAGGGACTGGAACTTACGCCCCGGAGAAACCACAGTGTTCAAATCCGCCGTGCCGAGCGATTGTGTATCCTGAGGAACGGCGCCAGTATCGGCCGCCGTCAGGGCGTCTTTTATTGCCAGCGCCCCCAGCCCCAGATTTTCGCGCGCGTCCGACTGCGCCTCCCTGCCGCTGGACGCAATTTCGGACAGGTTGTTGGCGATCAGAAGCCGGGTTTCCTGGATAACTTCCTCCGTTGCCGTGATCGTGATCGAATCCGTGACGCCGGAACTGGATCCGGTCAGTGACAGTGTGGCCGTACCCGCACCGCTGACCGTCAGCGTACCATCGGCGGATAATGTCGCCACAGATGCATCCGTGGACGCGGAGTTAACCGTCTCTGTGTAATTCGCCGGAGAATAGTTGATGGTCAGGGAATAGCTGTTACCGGCCAGCAGGCCTGTCGGTACTGCACCGATGTCTATCGAGGTCAGGTAAAGCTGTTGCGTGACTGCGGCTGTTGCCGTCAGGCCAGTGGAAATACTGGCGATGATGGTCTGGGTACCGGATTTGCCCGCCGTCGCGGTATACAGCCCGCTGCTGTTGATACTGCCCAGTGACGGATCGGATACTGACCATGATACCGGATATCCCGTAGCCAGCGCCGATGGCAAAATCGTGCCGGTAAACTGCTGCGAGGTTCCCGCGTTCATCGTCACCGAAGCCGGTCTGATAACAATGGCTGAGGGTGTTTCCGCGCCGGCCTCTGAGTCAGCCTTATCCGTTTTGATGATGTACATCGCCGCAACGTTTTTCGGGCGGGTTTCATCGCCGCCAGTCAGCAGATCGGCATTTGGAGAGTTATGCCAATTGGGGTCATCACCACCGGCGTAGCGAAACCCTCCTGGTCCGCCGGCATCTCCCAGACCATTCAGGCTGCCCACGTTATCAAAGCCAAGCCAGCGGGAATAATGATAGTGCTCACGAAACGCGTCGCTCTGAAATGACAGAATCGCACGGTTTGAATCCGGATCAACGGATGACCCGTGCGCCCATGCACGCACAAAATTACCGCGCCAGTCCGGCACACGCCCGGACGGGTACAGCGCAGCCAGTTCAGGGTTCTCTGCGGTATCGAATGTCTGGCCGTTCAGTTCCAGCCAGCCTTCTGGCGGCGTGGTGTTTCCCCACAGTATGATTGCCCCGACCGGCAGAATGAATGGAGCCATTGCGGTGGTAATGGTTTGATGTAACTGGTCATCCAGATAGTCGGCCAGTTGTTTTACCCGGCGAGGTGTCATTACCTGCGCGCTGCCATCACCGGCCAGAGCTTCCTGTTCGGTTGCCTCACGCTGAATATACAACTGCCATTTCGTCGCATCAGCACCCGGCGTTGCGGTGTTGTTGCTGACAAGCGACAGGTACATTACGCCGTTATAATCCACCACCACGCCCGCATCGTAACCGAAAGCGGCCCCGTTATTGTTCGCGGTAGTAATCCACTCGGGATAGCCGTTCGTCTGGTACTGACGAATCGCGCCGGTAATGGCGTTCAGCACCGCATTCATGGCCTCGCGCTCTACGGGTTTTGCGCTCGCATCCGCCCCCGGATCTTTTGCGTAGTCAGGCCCCCAGCCTGAGGGATAGCTCACGGAGCCATTAGTGGGTGCCGCGTCCGGGATGGTTTGTCGGTCACCGACCGATGCGAACGGTACTCGGAAAAATTTCTGATCCATTCAGTACTCCAGAAAATAAAAAAGGCCGCGATATGCGGCCTGAAGATGCGTTGAGTGGGTAGTTAGTCCGGGATTTGATACGCCAGCTTGTAATCACCGGCAGTGAGAGTTTTGAAACTGACGCTGTCCGCATACCAGCGGATTTCCACTTCCGCAGGCGTCTGTAACTTCCAGGCGGAAACTTCGTTCACACTGAGCACATTGCCGGTGATTTCCGCTTTATCGGCTGCCGCATCGGCAATATGCAGCGCGTAAGCGAAAGCCAGCCTATCAGGCACACCCGCAGGCCACAGTTGCGCCCACTGTACGGCAGTGAGGGCTGACACTGCTGCCGCGGCCATTCCCTGAGCGATTAATTTTTCGGCCCCCGCCGTATCGGCAGTCAGCCCCCCGATACTGACCCATGCCGTTCCGTCAAAAACAACGTAGTCGTTTAAATCCCTTGTCACGGCCACCCCTGTCGCGCCGGCACCGGACAGGCTGGCGGTAATAGTCGCACTGTTGACCGTGCTCCAGGCCGACGCGCCTGTCAGTTCCAGCGGCAGTGCAATCTGGTCATCAGGGGTTAATACCCCGCTGATTTCCACGCTTTCGCCGGTAACCAGTTTCCAGGCGTCGCCCAGTTGCTGCTGCATGGACTCCGTCAGGGTGACACTGGCCACGCCCTGATTTGCAATGACGGTACTGTCAATCGCGCCTGCAACCTCTGACAGCGCACCGCTGACCACAGTGTAATATTTGCCGTCACTGCCGTTTAACAGAAACCGGGTGGAGGGATCGCCCAGCAACTCGAGTTCACCCAGTGTCACAGACCCGGACTGGAATACGGCGGTCACCGTTAACCGGTAATAAAGCCAGGCGGCTGGCGCCGGAATAGTGACTGTTGTCTGCGCATCACCGACGTTACTGGTGCTTGTCCCGTTGGCCAGCAAGGTAAAGTTTGTGCCGTCATTGCTTCCATACAGGGCAAATGTTCTGGGGTTATTCTGGAAGGGCTGTGACACGGTCCGGTTTGTGATCCTGAAGCGGTTCACTTTTTTGGCTTCAGGTAATTTGATCTGAATCCATTGCGTCGGGCCGGATAATGTCACCCATGCAGTAGTGGCTACCCGGTCAAACGCAGAATAAGCCGGAGAGCCTGAATCATATACACTACTTGCACTCACCGTATATCCGGCAGGTGCGTTGTTGGCTGTCATTTTGGGAACGATGCTGTTGTCCGCATTGGTGGACAACACGAGGGATTTTCCCTTTTTAAGCACCTCCGCGCTGAACAGGCCACCCTCCGCAGCGGTGACGTAATTTAGCTGTGTGATCAGCCCCAGTTTAGCGTTAAAGACGATATCCGCCGTGGTATTAAAACCGGCCTCACTGCCTGCGGGGAAAGCGTCCTGAGTGTATGACTTATTCTGCTGCCCCTGCTCGGACTTCAGTGCGTAGGCACATAAATTAAAACCGGACTGTGGGGCAAAACTGAAGGAATGCACCTGGCCTGCTGTGGCACCGGCGCGGTCCACGACGATATAACCACCACCACCACCGGCACCACTGCCGGAGGCGCTGATGATAGTTTTCCCGCTGACCGGACTTTGCCCCAGCGTGATGCCGGACCCCGCTTCCAGCGAGTTAACGATGAGCGCCTGAGTCTGCTGCGTGAAATCAGCAATATCGGCGACGGCGTGCGTGTGCTGTGTGGCGGCAGCGCCCATCTGCGCTGGCGTCGGCGCCAGGTTACCGGAGCCGGTCAACGACAGACCGAACAGCGAGCGGATGTTGCTCCCGGACACCAGCACATCCTGCTTTGCGCTCCATGCCGATTTCTCTGCCGGGGTAACAAATTTCCGGTCAGCCGTCTCGTTAATCTGGTCAGCGCTGTAATCCCCCGCCTGTGCCGTCACGGCCCCGGTGCGCCCGAATACAGATGACACGCCGGAAACCGTGGCTGACTGGCCCTGCACCCAGTTTGCCGCCACTGCCGGGTTAGCGCCGCCATTGAGGTAAAACAGCGTGTCGATGTCCGCCTGAGCGCAGATAGTGAGGTTTGCCGACGACGCCAGCGCCAGACGTGCGGTCTGGTCAGCAGCAACAACATAACGTGATGCGATGGCGGAGAGCTGCGCCGCCGGGATTTTTCCGGAGGCGTCCAGTTGCAGCCAGCCGTTGCCGGTGTTCGCGAGTGACACCTGCACATAGCGCACATCACCGCGCGTCTCGTTGAAATACTGCGGATGCGGGTCAGCATCGTTTACGTGCGCCGTCAGCAGGCTATCCGCCGTTCCCGCCGGATCCGCGCCGACATCACTCACAGTCAGCGTGACGGTACCGGATTTACCGTTGACGGAGCGCACCTGCGCCGTCAGCAGGTTATCGACGCGCTGTTTCAGCCATTTCGTGCGGTTCGCCAGCCGCTGCGCCTGCTCGTTATCCGGGCCGATATCCACACCATCGTATCCGCGCGCGGGCGTATCCAGCTCCAGCAGCGGGATGTCGGCGGTGAATTCATTCAGTTCGGTGATACTCGGCATGTCAACCTCTGTGGGTGTGCAGGCCGTTATGTGTCACGGCCCCGTTGTGAAAAATGTTCGTTGTTACTTCTGCACTCTCAACGTCTTCCCATTCGCAGAGCGGCGTCCAGACCTGCGCGTGGGCAATGACGCTGAACGGCTCAGCGACCGGCGGCGTGACGGTAAACCGCCCTTCTGTATCCGTGATAGCACTCTGGAAAGTGCTGATACCGGATGCGGTGTAAATCATCGCCACATCGATATCTGAAACGGTGACACCCGGATTTGCCGTCAGCGTGCCGGATACAACATCACCGGACCAGATAAGCCCCAGTTGCAGCCCGGCATAAAATTTAACGCCATCACCGTGCCAGAACGGCGCGCGGAAATTGCTGTAGTGCTGGCCGAAACCGAAAGGCCTGTAAGTCAGGGTGCGGGCCTGTCTCATCCCGACGCCCTGCGGGCGGGGTATCAGATCGTAATCAGCAACGAGTTTTTGCGAACCAACATCCAGATATTCGAAAAATACCGGACGCATGGTCATATCCTGGCCATCCAGGATCCTTGCGGCTGTATTCAGGATGTAATCAGTAGCGCGTTTGATTTCATCAATCGTCGCGATGCTGTTGTTTTTAAATATTTTTGCTTTGATCATCCGGCGGAAAAGATCATCACTCACCGCCGCAGGTGCGCATAACGGGTAAAATGTCCCGACCGGCCGTTTGGTGTACCCCGCAATGCGGCCACAAATATTGAGTTGCTCACCTTCCGCGCTGTCGATATCCAGCATGACCTGTATTTTTGCCAGTTGATTCTCAATGCCGGCCTGCGCGATATCCGGCAGCGCCAGCAGCAGCGCAATCAGTTTCGGCGCGTTTTTGTACTGCCAGTAAGCCCGCGTCAGCGCCTTATTACGGTGTTGCATAAGACACCTCAATCGCGTCCATCGAGAACACGGCCAACTGGTTAAAAGCGATCGGAATGATGCCGTGAGTTACATCGCCAGCGCTGCTCCCGACGGTGATCGCAGCAACATAATCATCACTGCCAACAATTTTATTTACTGGCGTGTACAGGCGGCCCGCACCGATGGTTTCGCCGATACGAAACCCCTGCTTTGCGAATCCGTTTGTTTCAGGAAAGCCTTGCAGCGAGTAATCGATGATTGCCTGTTTGATTTCATCATCGTTGGCGCCGGACAGCGAATCAGAGACGATTTCCACACGGACATGAGCGGATACATATTCCGGCCTGAAGAACGTCGCATTGAAGGGGTTTCCGCCTGGCGTTGTTGTATCGATGCTAATCTGGTTCGGAATCCCCGTGTTATAGCGATTCAGCCCGCAACCAGGGTTTTTCCGCACCGCCAGCGTGGACACAATCTCATCCACAGCACCACCATCAATGAAAATCGCCATCGAATGGCCCAGCACGCCGTTTTCATCCGGAGCATCATCGACGTTTTCATAAATCCTCACCTTTTTTACACCGCCGAGATTGACCAGCGCGGCATAAATATTGTCAATCTGGTTATTGCCGGGCAGCGCCACAGACTCATTGCGCCGGATCCGGAAGGTATCATCGGTTTCCTCGTCCGCACCCAGCGATGCGGAATCCGGATTAGTAACGGATGTGATTCCGCCAACCGGCGTGGCAATGATCGACAGATTGTCACTGTTGGCTCCCTCCGCACCGGCAGTGGTACACGTCACGCTTACTGTCGCGATTCCGGCGTTACTGGTCGCGACCGTCGTATCGGTGGCCCACAGCGTCCCCGTTATGCGGTTACGCACCAGTGTGCCTGCGGGGATCTCCACAAGCGGCGTGCCAGTGAACACCACCGTAGCCGTGGAGAACGTGGAGTCCTGCCGCGTAATACCCGCGAATGCCGCAATGCGATCGAGTTGCTGGCCAACCGCTGAATTCGGGTCAGCAGAGTGATAGGCGTTAATAACACCTTCATCAAGATTTGCCAGCGTTTCGCACCATGCCGCAATAATCAGCCCGTCAGGTGATTCCGGGTTAATATTCCAGCCATCATCAATATCCAGATAGCGCTGACGCATTACGGTGAGATATGCATTCAGCGTCTGACCCACCGCGCCATCTTTGGTGATTTCCGCCATCAGATGATCTCCTCATTGAAGAACAATTCGAATTGCTCGTTATTGATGTCCACCAGTGAGGCGAAAACGGTTATTTTTCTGGTCTTCTGATCGATATCGAATTCAAACTGAGAGATGCCGATAACGCCTGGCGCGGTCAGGATACGTTGCTTGATACTGGCAGCAGCGATATCTGCCTGTGTTTTGCCGAGGATGTTCTGAAACCACGGGGTACCCTCCGTTGAATCAAGAAAATACTCCCTGAGGAACAAACGTAGACGGCGGATAATGCCCTGCCGCGTTGCCTCTTTCCCGGTCGCGAAATGGTCGCCATGTGTGACAATATCGCCATCCACAAAATTTCGGATCACGGATCAGACTCCATAAAAAACCCCGGCAAATGCCAGGGCGTGAAGTTGTAATGAGATGGATTCACTGTGGGCCATTGGTGTTACTTCCGCCTTTCTCAACACCACCATGAATGTGGTCGCTTCCGATGTTGATACCGTTGTGTGTCAGCCCACTCTCGGTAAGTTCCAGCGTTTGCCCGCCGCACGTCAGCATAATGCCGCCGTCGGTCAGATGGAGGCGAACCGAACCATCGCGATTGCTCATGCCGATCCCGCTGGACGGCAATCCGGGAATGGCCGTTTTTGCTGAGCGGTAACCGGGCGAGAAAAACGCGTCACTGGCGCTGAACATCCCAGGCCCGACAGGTTGTGCAGGTCCGCCCATATCCAGCCACGCATCAACCGATCGCTGGCTGAAATGGATATACCCTTCTGTGCCAGCGGGCAGTTCATGGAAAACAGCCCACTCTGGTGATCCTGAAAATCTGACAGGTACGTTAACCAGCAGCGGCAGGGTTTCGAGCGTTCCATCAGACATCTGGCGCTGAATGCCGCACTCAACCTGCGCACGCTGCGTGTCAGCATTAAAGGCAATGACATGCCCGGGCATACCAATCATAAGGTCGCTGATAATGCTCATCCCGGCAGAGTGGACAGCGCTGAATAACGGATTGGTGTTTTTCACTGAGCGGTGCTCCATAAGCATCGTAATGTCGTTCGCCAGTCGTCCCCCCAGTAATCCCCCTGATGCGTGGTGGACAGTACGCGAAACGATCCCGTGCGGCGCTGAATATTCGCCATGTCATTCAGACCCGTGTTGTACATGCCGCTGTAGTTGATGGTCCAGAAATCAGAACGGATTTTGATCAGGTCTCCGGGCTGGATGATGTGATTCATGCGAACATCCACCTCCAGTTCTTTTTGATACCAGCGCGGCGCGCCCTCCATGCCGTTATCGACATTGATTTCATACGTTGTCGGACGCGTAGCCCCATCGCGGATGATCACCGTCCGGTTTTCAGACAATAACCAGTCATAGCGCCACGCCGATTTCATTCTGTCGAGGAACGCGCGGCTGGAGGTGTAAGCCATTGTGTAACCGTGGTTGAAAACCGGCAAATCGGAAAAATCGCCTATCGTCTGCACCGGCTTCCCGAATGAACGCGCCACATCCTGAAGGATCTCGATGGCG
Organism: Kosakonia sp. MH5; assembly: GCF_009935945.1. NCBI lineage: Bacteria > Pseudomonadati > Pseudomonadota > Gammaproteobacteria > Enterobacterales > Enterobacteriaceae > Kosakonia > Kosakonia sp. MH5. Next base: position 150,492 of record NZ_QODH01000001.1, read on the forward strand.
CGCGCTTTCTCCCCCCAGGTTTTACCTGTGGACGCTTCAGTCCACATCACTGACCAGCAGTTGAGCCGTAAATAGACGCTGACACCGTCCCGCCCCACTTCGACGCTGTTTATCTGCCCGGTATAAATTTCACCTGAAGATTCATCGTACCCGGCGGACAGGCGCACCGTTCCATAGCGGAGGCGCTTTTTATCCCAGCGCTGTATAAGCTGCCGGTATTCACTGGAGACGCCATAAATCATGATCATGGCTGTCGCCACGCTGTCCTGTGGCATGTTGGTAATGAGGAACCGAACCTGCGCTGGCGGGTCGCAAATCAGCTTATTACCTTCCGCTGACGTAATTTCCAGATGATATGCGCGTCCAAATAATTTAGTCATTGGGATACCAGTTCAGGTTATTTGTTACGCCCAGATTGGCGACCGTGGGCTTTTCACCCTCCAGCACGATCTTGCCGATAGTACTGTTCAGACCTGCCAGCAGGTTCACTCCGACGTGCAGACCGCGCCCCAGAGTGATCGGCTCATTACTGGCATTCCGGATATCCACCACGAAATAGCCGTACCGCGTCAGCCAGCGGATATTGAACTGAAGCAACGAATCGTTGAGCGTTGTGGTAAAAGAAAAATCGGCAAGGCTCGCCGTCAGGGGAATGGTTTTCATTGCGGGGTTACCTCGCCCAAATGCACGTTCGCCTGCCCCTGTGTGGCCACTGAGTCACCTGCAGGAAGTTTGCTGTTTATCGTGGCCGGGCTGTCATTCCGGTTCTTTATCAACAGTGCGCGCATTTCGACGACAATTTCCTGTCCGCCCTCGTTTTCCTTGCTTTTCTGCACTCGGGTGTTGGTAATGATCAAGTTGTCGTAGGCGGAATTAATTCCTACGACCGTCAGTATTTGTTTTTTAGCCTGCAAATTACGCAGATCCAGCAGTGCCGATTCCGAACGTTTTGTACCCGATGCCGCAAGCGTCAGACCAACGGAGGATGCCAGCCCGGCCAACGCAGCCGCACCGCCCGCCAACAGCGAGCCGACGGCACCAGTTGCAACGCCAGCACCAACCCCTGCGACAGTAGAAAAAGCCCCTGCCTGTGCCGTCAGCGCCTTAACCGGGTTGTCGGAGATCGCTACCGTCATCGTGACCGTCATCGGTCGCGTTACGGCGTTGTCATTTGCCGTCTGTCCATTTTCCAGCAGATATTCGCTAACGTCAGTCCGCAGCTCGCTGGTCTCCTCCAGTATTGCGTCAAAAAAAATCCCGCCTATTTCCGGGCGGGACTTATTGAACACGCCGACGATTGACATGATCACCCTCTGTTTTTATTGAATGAACGCTCCAGCGTGTTCGCAGCTTCAACGACCACTTCCTCTGCAACATGCCTTACCTGTTTTTCATCCAGCCCCAGACCAGAAATATTAAACTCGTTTCGCTGGGTAACCTGCGCGGGCTGCGACGACTCAGAGCGGCTGACTGACGGGTTATAGGGTGCCTGACTGCGGCGCTGGACATAATCCGGCATATAGTAATTTTCCATTTCCTCCTGGCTGCGTTTGGGCTGAGCATAGGGAGATGACGGCAGCGACGCCCAGACACCACCGAGATGGTTTGTCGCCGTCATAAAGTCACCGCTGAGGACATTATCCAGTTGCCCCGCCCGCTGGATAAGCCACAGGGCCGCCATATCCTGGCTTCGTGGTGAAAAGTCGGTGAGACCCAGCGCCTGCGCCGCCTCATCCCATGATGTTTGCGTGAACTGATAACGCCCGGCTGCCGATGTCTGATTCATTGTTCCGTCTGTCTGCCGGAATGGTTTCAATACCCGTGGATGGTCAGACAGATCGCCGAACTGTTCACCACCAAACATCGTGTTATAGCCACCACCAGGAAGGGCGGCGGTTCCCTCAGCGCGTGAAATGGCATCCAGATAGGCGCGGGCGTTTGGGTTATCGATCGCGCCATGAAGATCACCGCCTTTTTTTTGTCTTAAATACGCCTCATAAGGAGTGACGCCTCCACCATCAGAGCGCCCACGGTTAAGTGCAGGGTTACTCATGGCGCGAGCATCTTTCTCATCAACAAAGGCGTTTCCGGGGGTAATCGCCGCTGCGGCGCCAACGGTAAATGGATTGAGAAGAAATCGGGATAACCACCCGCCCCCCGAGCCAGAAGAAGAGCCACCACCAAAGCCAAGCAGGCGCCCGCCGATTTTCAAAGCGCCAGCGGTGCCTGCGACACCACCTGCCGTAAGGAGAGCCTGTGAAACACCGGGGTTTTCTTTAATAAAACTATTAATGACATCAAGAACTGAATTAACGATCGGCAACAATTTACTGCCCATTGAGTAAGCGAGCACCTCAAAATTGCGGCTTAAATCTGCCATTTCGTCGTTAAATATTTGAGAGTTTTTTAATAACTGAGCATCAATTTTATACGGGTTTGCGTCTGATTTTGCCTGTGAATCACTGAGGAATTTTGGCCCCATTTCCAGCAGACGAGTAATCGGTGAGTCACGCCCCAGACCAGCCCCTTCCTGCAGGAATGCCCGTTGGTCGCGATTCATCTTCTGATAAGCATCGGACAGATACTGTAGCCCCTGATCCGGAGCCATATTCGCGAATTCGCCAGGGTTAAACGCACCGTTCCAGTACGCCTTATCATTCAGTTCCCCGAACCGGGCTTTGCGCTGTAAATCGGGGATCATTTTAGCGATATCGTGCGCAGCATCAGGAGAAAGATTAAGCCGTCGCATAGCCATCTCCAGCCCCTGAATCTGGCGGATCGTAAAACCGGTATTATTGCTGAGGCGCTGCATTTCCAGTGCAGAATTAGCAACACCACTGGTGAGCGCTTTCATGCCCATCCCAACACCAGCAATGGCGGCAAGTTGAAGCATTCCATCGGTGACGCTTTTTATGGCGGTGGCGCCTTTCTCGAATGATTTTGCATCAGTTTCAAGGCCAAGCGAGACCAACAGGGAATCAATGGTTCCAGCGTTTTCCGCCATTACTGTTCTCCTGGTACAAAAAAACCCGCAAAAAGAAGCGAGTACGAGTTAAAAATGGGGCTCACATAAGATAATAATAAGTAAATAAGGTTTCACCTTGACGGTTAAGACTTATTTTCTTATTATTCTCTTATACCAAGACGGTATGGCTCTTTAAAAACTGAGGGGTTATGGTTCAGGTTAGTTGGTCAAAACGGGCGCTAAAACAACTCGCAGCGATTGACATCAGATACCGTAAACGCATCAAGGACAAAGTGGGCGAACTGACTGACTTTCCCGATGTGACACTGGATCTGAAAAAACTCGAATCATCTGGCAAGCAGTACAGGTTAAGGGTTGGCGATTACCGCATTATCTTTGAGTTAATCGACGGCACACCACGAGTTTGCGAGATACTCGAAGTCAAACGCAGAACATCAACAACATACTGAGGCGGGGTTATCCCGCCTGAATCCCTGAGTTAAAGAGATTTCGCCAACCGAAATTAAATGTTGGAGTGACATATGAGCATACAGGTAATACACGACAGAAACGGTAACCCCGAGTACGCCGTGATCCCATACGAACTCTATCAACGCCTGATTAAAAACTCTGAGGATGACTCCCTTTATGAGAGCATCCCGTACAGCGCGGCTGACGATGATGACGTCACCATTCCTCATGAAGTGGTTAGCATCCATATCGATCAGGACGTGAGTATTCAGGCGGCGTGGAGAATCTTCCGTGGGCTGTCCCAACGAGAAGTTGCCGATTCCCTCGGCATCACTCAGGCAGCGGTTTCACAACTCGAATCACCGGACACCAGACCACAGAAACGCACCAGAAATAAACTGGCCGAACTGTATGGTTGCAAACCGGAACAGTTGATTCTGTAACAGATAGCCCGGAGCGCCGGGCTATCTCGTCTCTCTTTGTCTCTCAAACTGTTCAATCAGATCATCAAGCACATTGTGCATTGCCTGCACGTCGTCTATCGCATACGTCCCGTCGAGCATATCCGACCATTTCGCCAGTGGCGGACAGGCATCACCCGCCCCCACACATGGACGCCACAGAAACCAGTCTTTGACAGTTACTGAATGGTCGGCGTTGCCCCTGCGCCGTTTTCGCTCTGTTCGCTGAGCTGCCAGAAAGGGCCGACATTCTCCTTCAGCGCGCGGCCGAGCAACAGCAGGAAGTTATGCGCGGCGTCCTGAAAGAGATTTTCAGCCACCGGTACACCATCAGAATCGCGAACAATTTTGCCTTTCACGATACACAGTTCTTTCAGCCGGGCTGTTTTCACGCCATCCAGCGAAGCCATAGCAACGGTAATGCCCATCGGGGTCACCCCCTCTCCCAACAGCGGCAGAAGGCCAGCCTGCGCGGAAATCTGCAACATTTCCACCTGGTCTTTTGCCGATGCGGTCACACCACTGTACGTCGCGCCATCGATTTCAATTTCAATTTTGCGTCCCATCACGTTTCCTCACTGTCTGCAAATTCAAAAATAAACTGCTCGTCACTGACGCTTGTTTTACCACCGCGCCCCATTGAGCCACGGTTCACCAGAACGCCATCAAACCCCATGACGGTTTCTGCCGTGCCTGTCTGGAAAAACGTAAAGGAAGCATCCACGCCCGTTTTTGCCACTGCCAGAATCTGGCGCACCTGATCGCAACCGGGGATCAGGTTAATGGTGAGGCGCTTCGGGCGCGTCTGGCTGTCCAGGCGTACCGACGTTTTACCGATACCGCGTTTCAGAGTGGCGCGCGGCTCCAGATCCTCAATCGTGATCGGTGGATCTGTGTCGCCGAAATCGTCAATCGGAATACCGAACACGGTTAAATTGGCTCCGTCAGCGCCATACCGTTTCATTGTCATAATGTATTACTCCACGGTGATATTGATTTCAGCCACGTGCCCGGCGCGCGACAGAATGACCATCAGGGAAGTGGGCGGATAAACGCGCTGTTTGCGCTGGCTGGATGTCAGGCTGAGGACATCTTCAGGGGAGGACCGCAGCACAAAACCAAACTGCGCCGTTTTCGTCTGACCATCGTCGGGATCGACGTATGACCCCGAACCCAGCACACCGTTATCATAAAAACGTTTGCAGGTAGCCGTGATGGCAGACAGCAATCCGGCATAGTCGCGCGGCGTCAGCGCACGTTTTGAACCAGCGTTAGCGATGTAGTTATAGCCATCCACCTGAATATGGTTTTTCAGCACATCCAGATTGATCACGTCGTCGATAAACTCGCCATAAGACGACATCGATTTGCTGTTAATTACGCGGCTGTTGTCGGTTTCGCCCGCCAGTTCGATTTGTGTAAAAAACACCGCATTTTTCGCTTTCAGCGCGTTATAGGCACTGGTCGTGAGATCGTCACCGCTGATACCAGGCAATACCTGATACTCGCCCGTGATGGCAGTATTGTCGCCCGTCGGACGGAACTTGTGGAACGCCGCGGCCAGTTGCACCATCGCGTACGCCTGAGAGGCGTCAGCGGTCACTGAGGATGCTGATTTGTACCCGGCGAACATATGCCGATTGCCTTTGGCTTTCAGGGTAGAAATCACATCATCCGTGGTGCTCTGGTCGATGATGTTGTCATCGCTGAACGTGAACCATAATGGATGGCTGGCGGCATCAGACCAGTCGGACAAATCCGGTAACATGGCCGCCGTCACGTCTGCGTTTTTGAAAAAGTAATGGTAGCGCCAGAGTCGATCGTTCGCGCTGTTAATGATTTCCAGCAGCGTGTCGGTTTCGTTTTTCATCCATACCGTAATGGTCGGCGGTTTAGGCACGTTGGCGAAATAGCGGGTGGCAATGCGGTAAATGTCGCTGTCAGTTTTGAAATCCGCCGCCACGTCTGTTACAGAGCCGTAATCGCGAAAAGTATCAGCCGCAAACACCGCCCCCTGAACCAGATCGGCAGCATCAGCAAAAACGAGTGCGCTCGAAAAATCCGCATACCCCAGGCCAGCCGGACTCAACAGCAGGTTGATGGGGATAATATTATCGACTGAATAAGCCATAGGGAGGTTTACCCCTCATTGATAAATTGAATATTGAACCCTGCCGCGCACAGCAGCTCGTAAGAAAGGGTGTGTTCGATAAACAGATGGATATCTGCCTGCCAGCGCGGCTGGATCCCCGCCTGTAATATTCCGGTGAGATTCCTGCACGCACTGACGTAACGCCACGCAATATCATTGCGGTACAGGAATTCACTCACCGGCTGGCGAAAATTGGCGTTATGCAATCGCAGAATGGCTGTATCCGCGCCCTCATTGAGGATGTTCACCGACAACATAAATTCCATTGAAGTGACTATCGTTTCACGCAGATCCTGCCATTGCCCCAGCGATGTATCGGCTTCCTCCGTTGCCGGAATGAGATCTCGTCGCCGCTGCGACCAGCCGTATGCACGGATCGGGATGGGTTTGTAGGTGGCATAAAGCCCGGCTGGCGCATCACGGCCCTGGTCGGCCAGAATGACGGTATCCACACCCGATGCCAGTGCCACCAGTTCCTGAAAAACGGTATACAGCTCGTCGATGCGTTCCATCAGCCCGTCCCCCGGTATCGTTCCACCACCGCGCGGCAGAAATTTCGCCACGGGCGATTGTCACAGGACATCACCCGCCACTGGCGCATCACCTGTCCGTCGCTGAACTCGAGCAAATCGGCAAATTTCCCGTTGTCGTCCGGCCAGAGATAATTCACGCCGTCGTTGATATGAATGACCCGCGCATCCTGTGGATTCACCGTGCCACCCATGCCAATCAGCATCTGCATGTCTTTCCACTTCGCAGGCTGAATGTTAACGCGCGTCAGTTCGACGGTTTCACCCGGCGAATCCGCCCATCGCCCGCCGGGTCCGGTGTAACCACCTGCACCGGCCCGGATTATTCGCACGCCACCGGGAACGGGAGAATTGAATGTCGAATCGATATGGCCGTTCATATCCAGACCATTTCCGAACATCGTTAATCCTCCACGACATGGGTGATAGCCTGCCGCAATGTTCCGGTGTCAATGAGTGGCGTTGCAGATCCCTTGCGGGCGATAGTTGATGGTGCGTTTGCCGGCTCAATGCCAGCACTGATTGCGTCCTGGCAATACCCCGCCGCCCGGGCACCGATCTGGTCGAGCATCTGGAATGCCGTAATTTCTCCACGAGCAACCTTTCCTGAGAGGGCGCGGAAGCCCTTTTTGATGTTGTCCTGATTCTGGCGCAAAGGGACACGCAGGAAAGAGCGTTCGGGGATGAGGCCGTTTGCGGAGCCGAATTCCTGCACCGCACCAATAACCACCAACGGCGCGCCGTCTTCGTAGTTACCGGAGCCAGCGGGTAATCCCACCAGCACCCGGCGTTTTGCCGCCAGTCGGTCCTGAATCTGCTTCAGCTTCTGGGCGATTTTGTTGCCGCCATGCACTTCTGCATTGATTTTCATATCATCAGTCCCCCGGTGCCTGCACGGCGACGCAGGCGCATAAATTCCACACCGTACGCTGTCAACGGCAAATCGCCGTTGATGGTCAAATCATCCATCGTCACCGACGGCACAGCGAACGACGTGGATTCATCACCTACAGACTTGCCAGAAATGGCATAAGCGGCACCAACGTCTCCCCCGGCGGAACGTTTACGCATCACCAGTCTGTGGGCAGCAAACGCGAACATGCCGCGCTTTTTGATGCTGACCACCCGACCGTCTGGATAGATGCCCCAGCGCTTGCCGGTTTCTGCATCTCCTTCTGCCAGTGCGGTAATCACCCCAGAATCCGGCCACAACGCCACGTCGCCGAATTCGGGGTAATACGTCCGGAAATCGGTCACAATTTGCGTAGTGATCTCCATCGTTACCCCCATAAAGCAAAACCCCGTCACCAGGACGGGGTTTATTCGGTTTCAGAAGTACTGCCGGAGGGATCGGGCTGTTGCGTCAGCGCCTCGTCGATGGCCTTTTGCAGTGTCTCTGCTTTAGCCGCCGATGGAGCCTTTTTGCCCAGCACCTCTTCGTACCGGGTGCGCAACGCGGCGATATCCACTGCCGTTTCACTGGTATTCTGCTGCGCCAACGTCTCGTCGCTCTCGTCATGCTCCGCACGCAACAATTTAGCCTTAACAAACAGGTGATCGCGGAAATCACCCGCCACCAGAGCAGAATGGCCGCGCTGGATGGTGATGCGCTTGCCAGTCACTGCATCGGTGACGGTCAACTGCGCAGTATGAAGATTAAACAGTTCAGCCATTGTTACACCCCATCCACGTAATGAGCCGCTTTCGGAATACGCCATTCCGTCCCGCCGGTACGCAGCAGCGCCGGTACCTTGAAGTTGATGTTATCCGCCGTGGCCGGAGCCAGGAAACGCAGCGGCATCACATCGTGCCCTTTGACCACTCGGAGGTCTTTTTTATAGACCATCATGCGATCGGTTCCACCTGCACCCGCGCCTTTCAGCAGAATGTCGTCTTCAAACTCCATATCGCGGAAATTCTGGCGCAGGAATTCGAGCAGGGTAACGTTGCTGGCGTTTGCGGTTGAAAGCAGGGTTCGCTGGAGCAACTGGAACTGCTCAGACGGGATCACAAATCCGTTTGGTCGATGAACGGTCAGCGTATTTTCCAGATAGACCTGGTTATAAGCATTACCAAAGAAATCGATAATCGGCTGCGCACCATAGGTTGGAATTGCGGCAACCAGTGCGGCCAGGGTGGACGATGCCGACTCCACGCCAACATTAGGACTTTTATAAAGCCCCTCTCCTACGCCCTTATCGCCCAGAAGATAGATTTTGTTCAGCCCCTGCTCAACGACATCACGTACTGCCTGCCCGCGTTCGGCGTCCAGGTTAACGTTGTTCAGCATGGCAAAGCCGATCTCTTCCAGAGAATAGGTGTAACCCAGTGCTGCGGTCGTGATTTCTTTGAAACCCTGCGACATCGCAATATCAACGGTCGGCACATCGGTGCTGTTCGGACCAAGCACCTGCAATTCACCGCGGGCATCAATCGCGCGGAACACCACCATTTTTGCCCAGTCCGGCGCGCTGTTATCCAGCGGCAGCAATGTGCCATATTTGAACTGGGGATACTCCAGCCGGTAGATCTCCGCTTCGACATACGCGGCCTGCTGGATCAGGAACGACAGCGCCGCGACCGGTGACACGTCGAAAACAGCAGCGTCAGAAAATTTTCGCTTCATTATTAACCTCTTTATTAATTGCCAGCGGAAGGAGCAGCAGGAGCAGCAAGAACGCCATCAACGCGGATTTCACCAATTTCACCGGCAACCACATCATCAACCCAGCGGACAAAATTGAGCGTCACCCCCGCAGCGGACCCGGCGGATAAACGCCCCAGATTGTCACCGGCCGCAGTGATAACGATCACCGAATCACCCGCGTTAGCCCCATCCACGCACAGCGCGAACATGGGACCACGATGCAAAATGGAAGCGACATGGCTCACCGGATAACCCGTTGCATAGGCATCCGGATTTGTGGGTGAGCTGTTGCTGAATTCAGCCAGAGAGCGGACGGAAAACCCGATAATATCCTCTGCCGTAGTGACGGCAGTCACCGGCGCACATGAGCGGGCAGCGGTTCCGCGGATCACCGCACGGCCAAACGGAACCAGCGCAGATTCAACAACGCGCGATACCACTTCAACCACGTCAGTGGTGGAAATCTGCCCCTCGTACGCCTTGCCGCGATAAAGCGTGAAATTGTTCTGAGCAATAGCCATTATTTGGCCTCCTGTTTGCCGTAGCGTTTATCGAGCCAGGACTGACGGACGCTGTCACGGGTCGCCTGCGCCCCGGTGGTTTTCGCGCCCCGCATATCGCGGCTGAAATTAAAGAGCGAGTCATCGGAGCGCTGCTTGCTGTCCGGATCGTCCTCTTCATCGTCGTCATCGTTTTCTTTGCGCCCTTCTTCCGCATCGAAATAAGCCGTGACATACGCATCAGGTGCTTTGTCCCACGATTCGTATTTGCGGCACTTGATACCCGCGGCATCCAGCGCAGCACGTTTGATTTTCAGAGGATCGGTTGCATCGCAGGTAAAACCGGCACCCGCCACCTTCACGGCTGAGTCGCGTACCGCCAGCAAATCCGCCACGCGTTTAGAAATCGAATCTTCGGAAGTTTTCTCTTTCAGTTCCTCGATCTCTTCGTCTTTGGCGTCTGACTGGGCCTTCTCTTTTTCCAGCTCTTCCTCTGCCGAATCCTTCTCAGCTTCGGCCTTCTCTTTTTCTTCCTCCGCGTCTTTCACGCGTTTTTTCAGGTTGTCGATGGTGGTCTGGATCAACTGCTGAGTTGCCTCATCAGCCACTTCCACCCGCACGCCTGAATCCAGAACAACTTTAAATGGCATGGGCTTTGCTCCCGTTGGTTTATGGTCGAACAATCGCGCCAGATGCCCGGCCCTGGCCTGGTCACACAGTGCGATGTGGTTGATAGTGATGTCCCGTTGAATGAACTCGTACGGGGTGCCATCCGGCGCCGTGCCGGGGGTCTGGTCATACTCGGAGGTATAACCGGCTGACAGTTCCGCCTTACCACGGTCAATGGCATCAATCGCGGCCTGGTCTTTGATCAGCAGATCCACAACAACGAAATCGCCATCCTGGCGGCCCGGCGAAATCACGTGGCCAGCAGTCACCTCTTTAAACGTCCCGGAGTCCACGAGGTCATCGGGGTGATCAATGGTGACGTCTTTGTTGTCGTAGCTCGTCAGGCTCTGAGGTTTAAAAACCTCTTCTGGCGGACGATAAACATTAACGATCTGACCGGGTGGCCTGTCCGTTAACCCCAGTTCGGCGGCCAGATACTGCTGAATACCGGAACGGGCAACACGCCCAGGGACTTTGAGATAGCCCTCAGGTGTGATTTCGCGCTGGGATGTGACGGGGAAGGCCACGCGGTCACGGACTGTGATCCGCATGCGTGTTACTCCAGATGGTTAGTAATCGAGACCCTGTATCAGTGGGGTGGGAGTGCAACGGCAATTAATGTGCGCACGCCCGGGAAACAGGCCGGTTTCGCCGTTAAAGCTTGCACCTTTTGACCAGAGATAAACGCCGGGTCCGTAGCCCACATCCTGCCTGGCGATGTTAAAGCATTTGATTTTCGCTTTCGGATATCGCCCTGCAGGGTTGCCGCTGACGCGCACATCCTGAGACGTTGACCAGCGGAACCGGTCAATGCCTGCCTGCTGCTGGCGCTGGCGTGTGATGTCGCTACGGATTTTCGCGGTCTGGTCACGGGCGATGAGTTTTGCCCGGTTGTATGTCGCGCCGGTGGTGTTTTGCAGATTGCGGGTTATCGTGGTCAGCGAGTCGCCCCGCAAAATACCGTCCATGACCTGCCGCTGAATGTCGTCGAAGTAGTCTGATGACAGCGATTTGATCAGTGCAACATTCTGTTCTACCGATGCGTCGAAATAATCCACCAGCTCGCCATTAACCATCAGGCCGGTCATGTCAACGCCCAGCGCGCGGTTAATCTGCTCAACAAACACCGCTGAACTTTCAGAGTCGGCACGGCTGACGACGCGCTGAGCGAGTTTTTCTGTTGCTGCGCCAAACGCAACAGAGAAGAACCGGTCCGCCGCCTGCCGAATTGAGGTCATGATGATATCGGTTAAACGGCTGTCGGCGGTGTACTCACGGCGCAGTACCGGGATCAGTGCTTCATCAATCGCCTGCGCCATTTGCCGGACAATATCGCGCAACTGCCCATTGTAGTAACGTTCAGTTTCGTCAGTTTGCCTCGCCGGTCTCAGTGGTGCCCGTCGGCGTGGTGGCGTCTTCTTCAGGATTTCCGCCAGCATTGCCGAGCCGGAACTGATAATCGCCGCCTCGCTCGGCTTTTTCGTCTGCCTCAATGTCGGCAATATCAGATTCGTCGATACCATAGATCCCCTGCTCCATGAGTTTTCGCGCTACCTGAGATGGTTTCACTACCCCCTGTTGCAGACGAATATCATCTGCCTGTGCGTCAGCGAGTCGCTGCGCTGACAGTTCGGTGTCGGTCGGTTGCGCCAGTGGAGAGAATTCAAAATCCAGTCCGTCCGGCATGGTGCCCAGCGTTGAGCGGATCAGGACTTCATCAATGCGTTTCAGAAATGGCCGGTACTTTGATTCCTGTCCGCCCCTGATGGTGTTGTAGTAGTTGTTCATATCGCCCTGGCCGGAGTCGCCAATCCCCTTGGACTGAACACCAAATAATCGTGTCATCGGGATGCCCGCTGCACCGGATGTCCATTCCATAAGGGATGAAAGAATTTCACCCAGTCCGCCGAACGAGATCTGCTTGCGTTCAAAAACTTCTTTACTGTCCAGCAGCGCCAGCCGGTAAAGGGATTTCATCATGCCAAAAATGTTGTAGCGGCGGGCTATCGACTCATCCATATCACCAGAGGACAGATCGGAGGCGAGGTTCTCACGATTGATAACATCAATGTTCGCTTCCTGAATCAGCGCCGCGATGCCGCCCTTTGCACTGACGGCATCTTTGACGTCCTCAAGGCAGCGCCGCAGACGGCTGTCGTCCCAGCCACCGTTGATCATGCGCAAACGCATAGGCAACGGTGCGCCGGGTGCTTTGACGAAATGGCTGTAGTGAATGCGCTGAGTACCACCGTTAACCACGTAGTAGTCCGGCAGCATGTAATTTTCTTCCAGGGGATTCGTGACGTTGAATTGCTGGCCATTGATAAACATGCGGTCAAGCACCAGCAAACGGCGCAGTGAACCCTTTTTGATTCTTTTCATGTCCAATGGGGCATCGAACGATTGATCAGTGATCATCAGCACACCCGCGCCACCATATACCCCAGCCCACTTGAAGGCCTCCTGTGTCGCCCCCTGAACATTAAACGCCTTTTCTGCCTCACGAATGGCTGTGGCGTCGTCAGCGGCAAATTCCCGCCACTCGCGCGTTGAGTCGTCAACCGGAATATCAATGATGTCGCGGGCGATCCAGTTTTCGATATACGCGGCTTCCAGTTCGCCAAAATCCTGCATCATGCCGAACTGAAAACGGTTAAACATGCGGCGGTCACGATCTGTACCCATGCCGGTCATGACGTTCATTAGCCCGTCAGAGGTCACGCGAATACGCGGTTTTCCGCCGTACTGGTTATTGCTCATCGTTAAACCCATCCCCACCCGGTGCCGCCACCGGAAATTAATTCGATCTCGATTGCATCCATGAACGTGTCGAGGATGTCGTCATTTTTGTGGCTGTCATCTGCGGAGAAATCGGCGCACTCGGCCAGAGCAGGCAATACCCAACTGGTTTGTGCTGCTGGCGTACCATCCCAGTAAAAAACCTGATTGACGGGTTGGCCATCGTCGGTCATCAGTGCCGGAATGAATACTTTGCCGGTTTTGATCTGAGGGACGCTATTCAGGCAGCGAACCAGCTTGTTCTGCCCGGCGCCACGGGGGATTTCCAGCACAGGGATCGATTTACGTTTTTTCAGCGTGGTAATCAGTCCCTGCCCGGCCTGTTTATCCTCAATGCCCATATGCCGGAGCGGCGCCGGGCGTTTCGGATTGTATGGTTTCCATTTTTCCCACAGCGCTGTTGCCTGCTGTAGCAAATCCTCCGGATCCCACCTGCCGCGCACGCTGTCGATGAGGTACAGATTGTTGTCCGTCCCCATCCCAGCCAGCGTAAAAACGGTGTAATCGTTGTAGTCCTCGACCTTGCCGCTGTTGGTGTCCACGTAAACGGCGCGGTGTGTCAGCGGCGGCAGATGCGTGTACCGCTTAAACCAGTCAGTATCGATCAACCCACCCGTCAAAGCGCGCGGACGCTGCATGTACTGCGACAGAAACGTGTATTCGTCACGCTCCCACAGTCGCAACAGATCGCCCACGTATTCGTTAGCTGGCCAGTACGACCAGTAACGAACACCACCGACGACCACGCTTTCTGTGTCTTTAACAGAGAACCAGCACAGCGAGCGCCATGGTTCCGGGAGCGCATCGATATATTCTTCGCTGACCAGAGCCGGGATTGTGACGTGGTGGAAATCCACCCCCATTCCGCCCGACAGCATAAAACCGGTGGCATCGTCGGTATGCAGGCGCTGCTGGATACTAACGAACGGGGTTGGGTGGTCTTTCGATTTATCGCCACGGCGGGAACGGATGGTGTTTACCAGCAGACGGTTCGCGTTCTCGCGTTTCGTCGCGGAGAACATGTCCTCTGGCTTGTTGTAGTCATCCAGGCACACAAAGCCGGAAAAATCAGGCCCGGGATATCCCGCGCGCCCACCTGTGATTTGCCCGCCACTGGAGCGGGATACTGTCTGGCCAACGGTTCGCCCGCGGGGATTAACAACCTCCCATTCTTCGGCCTGGTTAACGCCAAACTTGCACGGCCACAGTGACTGATATTCAGCACTGGCGATAATGTCGCGGGTGCGTCGGCTGTTACGCTTGACCAGCGAATCAGCAAACGAAACGTTCAGATTACGAAACCGGCGTAACTTACCCGTTTGCACCAGCATGTTGATGTATGCCGCTGCGTGGATCGAAACGAACTCTGTTTTTGTCCCGCCCGGCGGCACGTTGATAATGAGGTTTCGGGGCTGTAACCGTCCGAATACCAGATCATCAATTTTGCTGGCCATCATGCGGTGATGCCAGTTAACCAGCAGGCGATCACCCTGCAACAACTCAAACCAGAGGCGGGTGAAATTCAGGAAGGATTTTTCGCTTTTTGACTTAAGGGCGACACGATCAGGAAAATCGAGGTCTTCCCACTCGAGTAGCTGCGACATTTTCAATCCCGATTTTTACCCTTTTTTGGGGCTATTTAACATAATGGACGTTACCCGAACAGCGGGATTGGCACTCATGGCAAATTCGCCACGAAAGCGTTAAAAGGACAGGTTTTCCCCGGGGATAAACAGGCATTTTTAGCAATAACATTTTGATAACAAATCACCATTATTACGGTCCGCTTAAAATGACAGACGAAACCCGCTTTTTACCCTGTTTTCTCTTTTCTGCTTAATCCAGATCGGGGAGTTGTTTTTCTAATGCCGCCTGCGCCTTCGCGTAATCTTCCGGCGTGTAATTAACCTGGTTGATGGGGCCGCCGTCAGCGCCAGTCAGCTCGGTGCGGTTTTTCAGCATGCCAAGATGCTGCGCCACCATTTTCAGGGCTTCATCCTGATTGCGCATCTGAACTTCCAGGCCGAAACGCCCCTCTTTAATTCCGGCAATTAAGCGGCGGGGGGCGCCATAGACGTCACGAAAATCATGGAAGTATGCCCTGCCTACCCCCATCCCGTTACAGCGAGGGCATTCGGGATTCGGATCAAGGGTGGCATCGAACCCGTAGCCTCCGTCATCAAGTGGAGCGGCTTTTTTCTTTTCCTTTGCCTCTGCACAGGCTTCCTCAAATTCAACCGCATCCCGCCACTGATACTGGTGGCCGAATCCCCAGCAATGGCGGCAGCACAAACGACGATGTTCGGTGATTTGCGTTGCATCTGCTGTCGCAAGTTCCCACCACATTTTCAACACGGCATCCTGCGTGATTTGAGTGCGCCGCTCTCTTGCTGCCAGAGCATCGCGAATCGCCCGGCTCACCTTATCGTTTCTGTACATTCGCGAGGCTGCTACATACGCAGTGTTCCCCTCGCCTTTTCCACCAGCACGCTTATAAGCCGCCACGCGGTTCATATCGATGAGGTACTCGCTAACGAACCGGGCCTGCATGTCGTTAAGCCCGTACTCATCAGGGTTTAAACTCCATTTATCGGTGGTGTTTGCAGGTGGCAGGCAATTTGAATCAATTTGATTTTCAATTTGAGGAATCGTTTTTTTGGGGTTGTTTTGCGCATGCGCACTGCGCAATTTTTTCTGCGCAGTTTTTTGCGTACTTTGCGCAGCGGGCTTTTTGATGTAGCGACGAGCTGATGCGTAATTCAGTCCCTGCGCTTCACACCACTCTTTCGGTGATATTCCGTTTTTGGCATGGTCGGCGAGGAACTGGTTTTGCAGCGCTCCCCAGTCCGGTTTTGCCATAGTCATTTACCTTTCTTACGCCATTACGATGAGGCTGCTCATTGTGATGGCAATAAAAAAGCCACCAGCGGATGCCAGTAGCTTGGATGTTGTAATCAGGAATGGATTCGAACTCTTGAGAAGATTGGTGTTGGCCGTCTGTACTATCTCAACTCTTGTAGCAGCGTCACGCTTAGCTCTGTACGGTATACCTCTATATGGGGCACCTGATCGCAGTGAAAATATTTCAAGTTGAAAAAATAGGCATCTAACTCCACATAAATAACGCCACTAAATATGTGGCATTACCTTCTAAGGATTAAGTCATGGGATTAAAACCTGGCCAAAACTCTGGCAAAGATGGTGGTATTTATCAGGAAAAAGGTCCGCGCGGCGGATTGAAAGACAACTACAGCACGATTGCTGATAATAAAAAAGCACCGCCAACTCAAAACCCCAACAGCACTTGGGTTCCGGTGAAGAAAACCCCCGATAGTAATCGATAGTTAATTCCCACCTAACTAAACCGGCTTTACCGTAGCCGGTTTTTTGTGCACCAAGTAAGCAATATCACAGGCACACAGTGAATCCCTGCTGTAATGCCTATTCAGCTTGACGGATAATTCGCAACTCCGGGTTTTCGTGTCCATCACCTAACAAAAGCGGTACATGTGATTGATTGTAGCCATTAACAAAAACGGCATTTCCATCCTCGGTTAAATGGGAGAATCTACCTAATAGCGTGTGCACTAAAATGAAATCAATATGTTGGGCTTCATCCAGGCCATTTGCTGAATGCAAAAGCTCATAGAATGTTGGCATTTTCTCCACTCCTTCATTATTAACTTATAGGAGTATAGACACACTCTCGCAGTGTTCGCGCTTATGCCCTTGAGTCAGTCACCCCGGTTCAACTTTGTTCCCCGTTGACTCAGACCAGTGCGTGGTTGGCGATCATCTGCGTCAAAGGATCTTCTTTTCGATACACCGATTACAACCGGCAACTGCTGACGGATGTCAATAACGTCCATCTGGTCGATATCAACCAAGCCCCGCAGCACATAATCAGCATCAATAGCCACAATCTCGTTGCGCTTACTTTTCAGTTAGGCGATTCTGTTTCGGATGTCTACATTTTGATAATAAATGTGCAGCTACAGAGTTTGCGGTTTTGATGCGGTACCCAGCCCGAATAGCCGCCTGCATGGCGTTAAAATCGATGGGTTACTCGTGACAGAACACTTCTTGTTTGTCGATGAGTGCCTGATCGTTGGGAAAAGGAATTGAAATGATTGAGACGTTCGTGTCCCGCCCTACATGGGCTCCTCCTGTGATAGAGAGCAATCTATTGAGTTTTTACCAGTTGCTCGAGGATCAAGGATTCAAAGCGAATACCATAGGTAAAAGTCTGTCCCCTCTTAGAAGCCCCTTTGAAGACGTAAAAAGGCTTATGAAAAAGTGCCAATGCACGATAGTTCTTGGCTTACCGCAGATTTTCATGCACTCAGGAACAGTTAAGCATGCTGATATTGTGCAAAATCTTAATCTGCCTACTGAGTGGAATCACATTGAAGCTACTATGTCATTGATGCTGGATCTTCCAACATTGATGATGGTTCATAAAAATGTCAGCACCAGAGGAATCTTTGAAAAAGGTGCTGCTGATGTTTTTATATATGAATTTGATTCTATGTCTCCAGATTGGCTGGAGAAAATCAGGCCCACATTGAACGCGTTAAAAGATGCTGTTGGTTAGCCTCACCGAACCTTCTGCTTCACTGGCCTCCAGTCCTGTGTTGCCATACCTTTCATTTCTTATGCAATAAAAGCATATAAACTCGGGACAGAAGGAAGGATATGTGAAGACAAATCTGTTTAGGAAAGCAGGTTTCCCCTATATTGTTTTTAATTACTCAATTGAGAGAATCTGTAATATGGCCAACAAACACCCTGGAGATAAACCCTCCACTCCTTCAAATCCATCTAAAACCCCCAATACCCCAAGTCAACGGGATCGTAAACCTGATGCTACCCGCAAGCATACGGATGGAGTTAGACCTCCGAAACCAAGCTCAAGATAAGAGAAAACTTATGGAGAAGTGGGAAACTGAATATTCTATTTTCCTTTCTTACTATAAGGAAAAAATGTTCGGAACTTTGTTAGGCCGAATAGATAAAACTATTAATTTTGCACTAATCCTTAGTGGGTCAGCTGTTTTTGCTGATTTTGGAAGTAACAAGCTCTTTGGTGCATTAGTCGCTGGGCTCTCCGCTCTCGTTTATGTTGGAGAGTTCGCAAAAAGATCGTCGGAAGCCTTTGGTGTCGCTAAAGAATATCATGAGCTAATACTCACTCGCGATAAGCATACTGATGAAAGCCTGTTACAGGCATTTTGTGCTCTGAATAAAAAGGATTCTCCGGTTTGGAATTGTCTTTCTGTGGCCGCGCGAAATAGAACACGGCTGGCATTGTATGGCAAAGAAAAAGCTGGGAAACTAGGCCTCTACACAACTTTTGAAGCGATTATGTCATGGCTTGCTGGCGACAAGCCATGATTTATCTCTTCCTTGTCGTTATCTAATTTATTCTATTAATACAGATCATATTACTATCATGCAGCCGCAGCACTGGCGGTGCTGCACTGCATTTGGCGCAGCTACGTTTTCAACCCGCAACTTTTTCACACACTCCTGGACAGCAGCCTCAATTTCATCAGCGTTTGCGGCAGCGGCTTCTGTTTTCGCTTCGGTATGCATTTTGAACCAGTCGTGAATTTTTACCCAGTCACCAGCGATGCCGAAACTGCGGTAGAAAAGTACAGCATCAAATTGTCGGTGAATGTCATTTTGTTTTTCCCTGCCTTAGTTGCTCAGCCTGTTGAATGGCTGAAAGTTGATTGTTGGCTTTCTCTATTGTTGCCAGCAGTGGCTGAATCCACAGCACCGCCTGGCAATACGTCAGCCCGCCGGGGGCAATGGAACCACCATTGGCTGCGTCAGGCTCGCCGGAATCGGCGTGCATTGCGCTGGCACGTAAACGGTTTGCGTACGCGAGCAGCCCGTCAGCAATATGAGGAGGAACAGGCAGATCACAGGTTTTCTCACGGCGAAGAATCTCCCGGTATTCAATTACGGTGTTTTCGGCATCGCTGGCGACGGCGGCATTAGTTCTGGCTGCTAACTGTGCCACCTGGTTAAACCGATTCACGTTGAATGCCTGCGTGGCTATCACCTGGCCCTGCAACGCGTTATCTGACTTCAGCACGCGCTTTTCACTCTCCGACACGCTGAGGTCCGCCCGCGTTTTCATCAGTAATGCCGCCAGCACGGCCACCAGCGCTATTACCGACAACTGAAGCCAGTAGCGTTTTACCAGCGCGCCAATCACGACAGGAACAGAGCACGCTCTGCCTCACGGCGTCGGGTTAGACCAGCCAGCAACTGCCCGCCTGCTTTGTTCCAGCGCAGGAACTCATCGGCGGAGCCGCGGTAATCTCCTGCGTTAAGCTTTTTCAGCAACGTAGAGGTGGAAAGCGATCGTGTGCCGAGGTTATAAGCAAACGACACCAGCGCATCAAACTGCCCCTGAGTCAGCTTCACCTTCACCAGTTTCGACACGTCGTTTTCGTAACTCACCAGCCCTGTTTTAAGCAGGCGCTCAGCGATTTCAGGCTTGATGACCATACCCTTACCGACAGGTTTGCCGTCAACCGGCTGCGTCCAGCCGTAGCCAATCGTCCACACGCCGACGCTGTCCTGATATGCCGTAAGCCGCAGACCTTCAAACTGCTTGATTAACGCGATCCCTTTATTGCTGATTTGCATCATCCCCCCCTGCTTTTCTGGCGGCGAAGCGTTTGATGAAGCCGCCGATAAAATCCGTACCTACGTAGCCTATAAAGACACTGGCGATGTATGACAGGTTTTTAGCCAGACCGAAGAAATCCAGCAGGTCACGGGCAAACCAGGCAATCATCGCGCACATGGTGGCATCGATTAGCGTTTTCATGATCGGGCCGCCGTTATAGCGTCCCCGGAGATACGCCATTGCAAACGCCAGCATTGCGCCAATACCCTGCTCTTTTGCAGCCAGCAGAGCAGCAATGAAATCTTGTTTGTAAGGCATTTTCATAGTCTCTCACCTCGCTGTTTGCGGAGGCTGTGTGATTGGAAACAGGATAAAAAAAGGCCTGCTCGGATGAACAGGCCAGAAAAGCAATAATAAATTTACAGGATGTGGTGCCGGGTGCCTCCCGGTGAGTCTTTGGCCAGCTACCATGACCCGCGTAGGGTATGCTTCAGTCGTGAAACACGAAGATTGCTGTTTACGCCCCTCCGCACAGGGGGATTCACCACATCAATAATGTAAAATTAGCCGTACCGCTTCGTCAATGAGCAACACTCTGTCAAAGGTCATCAGAGAGAGATGACCTTTTGCACAGTGTTATTTTTTTGTCTTACGGGGCCAGTACCAACATTATTCAGCGTCCCTGCTCGCCTGTGCTGATACTTCAGAAACAGTCTGGTTGAACCGGTCTGTTTCAAGTTCAACACCGATTGCGCTACGCCCCAGCGCTAATGCTTCTTTAATCATTGAGCCAGAACCCATAAAGAAATCAGCGAGGATATCACCGGGCCTGCTGCTGGCGTTGATAATGTCCCTCAGCATGTCCGCCGGTTTTTCGCACGGGTGTTTGCCCGGGTAGAACTGTACCGGCTTATACGTCCAGACATCGGTATACGGAACCGCGGCGGTGACAGCAAAGTGCCGCCGGAGCGATTTATATTCGTCCACCAGCTCCCAGTATTTACGGTTGAGTGAATGGTACGTGGCCACCAACTGGTGATGAGGTTGAATCAGTTCGCTACGCTGGTGCTTCTCTGTGGCTATTCGGGTGAATAACGCCTGCAACTTTTGGTAATCCGCCTCGCCCGGCAGTTGCCACTGGCTGGCTCCGAACCAGTGCGAAACCATGTTTTTCTTACCCGTGGCGGCTGAAATCTCTTTCGATGTGACGCCGAGTGAGGCACGGGCACTCTGAAAGTACTCGATCAGGGGAGCCATCAGGCTTTGCTTTAATTCCGTACCTTTCCGCTCGTAGCCATCGTCTTTCGGTCTGTACGGCCCAAGATAATGCTCGGCGAAAAGAACGCGCTCGGTCGCCGGGAAGTAAGCCCGCAGGCTTTCTTTATTACAGCCGTTCCACCGACCAGAGGGCTTTGCCCAGATGATGTGATTCAGCACACTGAAACGGCGGCGCATCATCAATTCGATATCTGCCGCAAGCCGATAACCACAAAACAGGTAGATGCTGCCCGAGGGTTTGAGGACTCGCCAGAATTGAGCCAGGCAGCCGTCGAGCCACTTTAAGTAATCCTCGTCTCCTTTCCACTGATTATCCCAGCCGTTCGGCTTTACCTTGAAGTAAGGCGGATCGGTAACAATCAGGTCAATGGAATTATCAGGGAGGGTTTGTATGTAATGCAGGCAATCAGCATTGATTAACTCAATACTGGATATTTTTACAGTGTTTTTCATAGATCAGTAAGCGGGACTCTGGTAGGCTCACTATGCTTTTGCGCTAAAGCAGTGGGCCCTGGTTCGCTTGTGACCTCAAACATGAGCGAATGGCTGGTTGGGTGCTACAACACCCACCAGCCGCCCATTTTCACAGCAGGAAGCCCCCATTACTGGAGGCGTTTATAACATCCGAATTGATAATGCGATAACCCCGCCATAACTAACTGAGTCAGTATCAACTGGCAGCGTTCGTGTGAAATATGCACCGCTTCTGCTACTTCCCCGGCAGTGGCAGGAGATAACGTCAGCGCGCTTAAAACAGCCCTCGCTGTTTCTGTCATACCTTGCTGATTTAGCATGTCTTTTTACCCTTTCTGATGACGTAACACACAGATAACTCTGGTTCGATGCGCCAGCAAGAAGTAAATATGCCAGACATAAAAAAAACCCCGCCGATGCGAGGTTTTATAATCTGGTCGACAATCAAAGCTATGACGACGATATCAGATTTACACGAAATATAGCCATTTCAATCTACTTTTGCAACACCATGCTGATAATTAGCCGCCATTTGTTTCGAACGTGTTTTCGAAATGCTCAAAAGAGACATCTGATCGAGACGCAGAAAGATAGTGCGCATGGTGAGCCAGTGAGCAGTAAAAGTTTTCGACCAGTTTTTATCTTCAACCCCTACCAGCAGAGCCAGGTCTTTATATTGATAAACTGCGCTCCCAGCTAACTCGGATTTCACGTCCTGCGCTGCCAACCAGATCAATGCCCGGAGTCGCCCCAGCGTTTTCCCGGCGATCTTCTTGCCGGCGAGCTGCACTGTAAACTCACCCCACGCCCATCGTGTTATTTCGACCTGGTATTCGAATCGGATATTTTCGCCGTAGTTCCAGAGTAGCCACGCTTTCTGATGTTCTTCCACGGACAGCACAGCGCGGCGCCATGACGCAGTCGCAAATTCCACCGGCTGCACCAGGGCAATCGATGAACCTTTCGCCAGTGACTGACGCCCCTGAATTGGTGGGTTGAGCAGCGTTATCCACTTCTCCGTTTCTTCGTCGTAAATTCTGGGCTTCTTCCGGCGATAAGTGTTCGTGT
Organism: Kosakonia sp. MH5; assembly: GCF_009935945.1. Lineage (NCBI taxonomy): Bacteria > Pseudomonadati > Pseudomonadota > Gammaproteobacteria > Enterobacterales > Enterobacteriaceae > Kosakonia > Kosakonia sp. MH5. Next base: position 173,152 of record NZ_QODH01000001.1, read on the forward strand.
CAAATTGTGCATTCTCAAGCCAGGCCAGTAACTGGCCTTTTGTCGCCCCGCTCAGGTCAGCCATTGCGGTTATCAGTTGCTGTCGGATGTATGAGAGATTTGCAGTCATGCGGCGGCTCCTGTTTTCTGCTGCGTGCGGGAATGGTGCTGGCGCGCCGGTGCAAGCGCGCGGAGGATGGATTCTTTTTCGTAGCGGTGTTTTTCGGCGGCTGTCATGCTTTCACCAGCCCCTCTTTCTTCCAGATGGCAAGCGTGCGCATTACGCCTTCAGCGTGCATGAGTCGCAACTCGTCGCGGCTGTATTCGGTTTTTACGCGCCCGTCGATGACATCATGGCAGCAGCTACAGGCGATCGCCGCCTGTGTATCATCCGGCTTAATGCCCGTGCCGCAGGTTCCCGCCAGTCGGTAATGCGCCAGTACGCTTGTTTCGGGATTACCGCTACAGATACCGGGGATACGAACCTGACATTCACGGCCACGCGCCGCTTTGCGTAAATCAGCCAAGGCGACCTCCCCACGGGCGACCGCGTTTACCGTTTTGTTGCTCGGGAAGCCTGGCGCTGACTGTCCAGGTGATGAAATCGGGATTCAGGCTGCGCTCAACTTTAACGCCGCGGCGCCGGTATTGTTCCACCAGTTCGTCGGCCTGTTGCGTGGTGCATTCGGTGTGCTGGAACCAGCTCTTTCTGGTCGCCATCACGCGAAGCTCATCAGTTGAGACGCAGCGTTTTCTGCTTCTTGCTGCGAGCTAAATGAACTGGACAATATCCAGCGCCAAAGGACATCCAGCGCGGCTTTGTATAGCTGCTGGAATTCTGTTTCATCCATATTGCCAAAGGCGATACTGCGGGGGTGTTTGCGAAGAGTGCCGTCTGGTAACTCGATAGCGTCATAATGCCCTGCTTCTACAGTCACCCACGCGCGGTACGCATCGAAGGATTTGCAGAGGCTGATCCCGTTGGTGATGCGGCGATTTGCGACCTGCGCCAGATACTGCTCAGCGGCATCCATCAACGCCGCTTCGTTACCACCATATGATGCGAGGAATTTTGCATACCCGGTCACCAGTCGCCGTTCGTTGGACGAGATAGCGCCGCCGCTTGGCTCCCAGTATTCAAACCCGAGATTGAGCAGAGCGAAGAAACGGCGATGAAAAGCCGGATTGCGTACCAGCTTGATGTCGGCTGACAGCACCGCACCGAGCTTACATTTTGAATGCAGAAAATCGCTGGTCTCAGGCGTTGCCGGGATCAGGATTCCTGAATGATTGATAAGTTGTAGCTGCGCCATAATGTCCCCATCTGGCGCATAAGGTTATCAGCTGTTCAGGCTGGCACTGGTATTATGATTTTATGAGCTCGATATTTCAAGAGCTAGTTAAAAAATATATTTTTACAATAATCTATTTTCGATATAAGTATCTATCAAAGACTTTAATTCGTCTGGGCGATTAATTAATGAGAAAGTTGTATCATACCCAACAAAAAAACTTCCATCATCGCGCACTGGCCCTATAGAAAAAACATCAACTCCATAGCTTTTTAGAAAGTCGGACAGTTCAGGCAGAGATATATTTTTATCCCCAGCATCTTCTGGGGTATATTTATAAATCCTCCTAGCTCTATCTTTATTATTGATAACCTCATGTGTTGCGGAGCGATTTGTTTTATTGCTTACGACAGCATTCATAACTAAAGATTTAAGCTCCTTCATCTCCGCCATCAAATACTCGCCACCTGACACTTCTTTCTCATCAATTTTAGCCACTTTGAATGTTCCAAAGTGCTTGAGAAAAGTAGTGTAGTTGCCGTCACCTTTGGAGCGCCTATAGGTTTCAACAATCTTCGTGTGCAGTTTCTGTTTAAACTCATTGATAAGTTGATAGCGTAAATCAGATGGGTATTCGAGATGTTCAATTGCGGCAATATCGAAACTATAGGGTGTCTTATCGTCTTTAATAATAATAGTTGGCTTATCAAAAGCTAATCGCATACCCAATTCAAGCATGACGTTTGCATTTCTACTGCTGATATCGCATATTACAATGGGATTAGAGTAGATGTTTTGCACTATACGCTTGTGTATAATACCCACATCATCATCGAAGCTAACTAGGTTAGGGTTAAATTCTGCCTGAGTCGCTACTTCACAAAGAATATCATATACATCAGCCCAGTGCTTTTCTGGATAACCATCTGTTTTAGCGATCGGCATAATGATACCACATATTTGTGTTTCATCATCCGTAGCTTCCTTCTTAGCTTGAGTCTCATTAATTTGTAGAGTTTTTGCCATGACTGTCCCTAATTCCTTTTTTAAGCAGAAAAGGAGAAGCCTCGCGAACGAGGCTCAATATTTGGTGTGGGTTAGGGGGCTACCCCCGGCGACTGTTAGACCCCCACGGCTGTCTAATGGATACTTTAGGTTTATCGATTAACTGATGATGTTCCCACAGCGCCGCACCGCACACAGCAATGATGAACAAAATTGTTCCACAGTTTTTTTTCATATTCGCATCCTCAATATTGAAATCGTTAATGATCAGTCGGTTAAGCCAGTCACCAATCGTTACCAAGGATGAGAACACACCTAAAACGAGTGCCCAAGTACCGTTAACAGGGAATCCGTGAGTTTCAAACTCTTTTGGATAAACCATTTTGTTGTTTTAACAAAAAAAATTGTTACATTCAAACAAACATATTCAACATAATGATGTATATCACGTTAGGGTTAAGCAGCCCTAACCTGCCCAGCACACATTTCCGGCAAATTAGCCCTCACCAGCGCCTCAGCAAACGGCGTTGCCACAGCGCCACATTCTTATCCTTCGCGTATTTTGTGCCGGTGTAGTCCCGCTCCCTGGTGTACCTATGCCTCAACTGGACCTCATCACTTGATGACCAAATAAAAAACCCGCCTAAGCGGGTTTTGGTCACATATCAAGTGCACGTTTTAAATTCAATATAGTGGTCGGGTGGAGTCGACCAAAGTAATCCTCACGATCGTAATCCCATGGCAGCCAGTGGAAGAGTTTGGCTGCTTTGTCATTTGTTACACGCCGCGTCCTACGCGTAAGTCCGGACCAGACACCACGCAATTCATCCACCTCGATATGCATGGCATTAGCAATGTCCTCAGCCCAAACTCCTGACTTTTCACCATCCCCACAGTCTTCAATGAGCTCAATAGCCCGCATGAGTGCTGTGCGGCTTTTATCACTCAACCCTTTGACTAGTTCGATAGCCTGCCCAGAAGATAAGTCAACTGCATTTCCAGTGTCGTCATCGGCAAACTCATCATCCAGGTAGCTAACGCCGTTAGCACATATGCCTAGTAACTCTTGAATAGTGTCTTTGGACAGTTTTTTAAGATCATCATTCGAGATGTATAAACCGCTCATTTCTGCTTACCTCTCTTAATGTAGTGGATTTATCCTACCACATTAAATACCAATGTAAACAAGATTAATAACACCAATCGTAAAGACTAACAACCAATAGATCAAAGAGCTGTCGTGATTTTCATCGTCGTGATTGTATGCACGTCTATTCGCAAAGCCCATAGCGTGATGAACAAACTTCGTTATCCAGACTGGCTTTAACCAAGTCGTAGACTTTTCCACCGCGACCTGTTTTAGCCCATTCGACAACCTCATCAACACCGGGTGCATTCAGGTTTGCTCTTGGCCCGTAGAACCCAGACCAGTCGATATGCTGTACATCCGGCTCAAGACCGTAAAGCTGTACGTGCCTGCCAAGTGGCAAATCAAACTGTTTCATCCACCGCTGGCTTATCTCGCCAACGCTCATCCAGTGCACCCAGCGCGATGGCGACCAGTCGCAGTAAGTATCTGTTTCGGTGTGGCCGTATATCCCTTTGCAGCGACGGATATGAGCGCAGTCGCCGCAGGTATTCCCTTCGGGAAGCGCCATTTTTTCAGGATCTGCCGGGCAAGCTGGTGCTTTCACTTTCGCCTGCCAGCGCTGTACCAGTCGGTACTCGGGGCGCCGGGACTTCCCGGTATTTTTGACGATACCGGCACGTTTGAGACGGTTCAGGCAGTCGTTGGCTTCCCGGATATCACACGACAGCAACGTGCGGATTTGGCGCGGTGTCGCCAGGCCGTTAGCCTCGATGAATTCCACAATGGCTTTTTGCTTCGGCTTGAGGGTATTCGCCATCGTCACGCCCTCCCCTTAAAGCCGTGCCTGGCCTGAATTTCGCGGATTTTCGCGAGCTGTTGCGCCTGCGTCAGCGGCTTGCCGCCCAGCTTCGGAAGACGTTTTATCGGCTCGGGGATCTCTTCGCCACGACGAATGCGCAGCGCCATCGCAGCCAGTTCTTCCCCGGCTTTGCGGCGCACTTCGGCGTCACTCAGGCCACTGGCGCGCATCTGCTGGTACAGCGTGGTCACGATCCAGTAATTCGCGGATGATTGACTGGTGTTCTTACCGTCGATTTTCCCCGGCCACGGAAATGACTCTGCATCCGGATAGCTCCCGCGCGTGCGGCAATAGCGATAAAACAGCTCCATCAGCTCAGCCTGGTCTGGAAGCCCTACCGCCGCACACTCTTCCGCACGGCACCAGGCGACGAACTGGCCCGGCGACGGCAGGAACGGTTTTTCCTGCTGGCGAGCAACGCGCATACCTGCGGCGACTTGTGCCAAAGTTGTTATCCCGTTCTCGCTAAACGCCAGCAGCCACTGACGGCGAAATTCATCGAACTCATCCTGGGTGCGGAAATTAGCGATTGCAGCCGGGAACGTTGCGCGCAACTGAGAAAACAGGCTGTTGAACACTTCTGCCACCTGCTGCTGTCTGACAGGAGCGTTGTCGTCCTGAACTTCCGGCAGACCGTGAGCAACACGGCGGAAATTTTCCCGATCGAGGTAATGAATCTGTTCAGATATATTTTTCATCGAGCACCCCGTTGATCCAGTCGGTGTTGTTGAAATCTATAGGCCGGCCGTTCCCATTCGTAGTGCGGGAGGTCGGCTTAACCGGAAACTTCGGCTTGAATAAGCCCTGATACCCGTTGGCAATGCTCGCGTTGATTACGTCAACGGGGTTATGGCCTTCGTCCAGACACTCTTTCAGCAGCTTGAATGCCTTCGTGACCGTCAGCTCGGTTTTAATGGCTTTGCCAGACTGTTTACGATAAGCAACCCACTCCCCCCAGGCGGTTTGATCAAGCCACTCAGGAGCGGGAATGCTGAGCGGATCAAATTTGTCCTTCCCCCTTGGGGGATTAGAGGGGGTATTAGGTTTTATATTTGTCTTTGGAATAATGTCTTTGGTGTTCCCCGTTTTCAGGGATACCTCTCCCTGTTTTCGGGGATAGTTTTCCCCGTTTTCAGGGATGGTTGATGGTTCATTTTCTCTATCCCCGTTTTCAGGGATATCCATCCCCATTTTCGGGGATACATCTCCCTGTTTTCGGGGATGGTTTTCCCCTGTTTCAGGGATGGTGATAGCCCAAGTAACGATCTCCGCGGCAGGGAAATCAACTGGACACTTTGAGCAATTGGGCTTTGTGTAAGCCCATTGATCCAGACTTGTATTAATCCCGATGTATCTCGTTTGCCCTATCCGACGCAGCTTAATAATATTGCGATAGGCAAGGCTTAGGACGGCTTCGGATACGTGCTTAGTTTTGAGCGTCGTCTTGTCCGCAATGAGGCTATTGGTAATCCGATCTGATTTTTTTGACCAACCATAAGTCAGACGAACAATGGCGTTCAGGACGCGGAACTCACGCCCGGACAACTCAACGATACATAGGGCATCCTGGATCTGATTGGCCAGGCGTAAATAGCCATTTTCCAGATCAGCCATGCTGCGCTCCTGTTGCGCTCGTTCCGGCGCAGGGAATTTGATAACTTCAGCGGTATTTGACATACTTAATTCCGTGAATTGATCTCATTAATTCGCCCGAAGGCCGGTACTGTTGACGCAGTCCGGCCTTCACCTTTTTGTCTCTCTGCATCAGTCCCATCCTAGCGGGCCGGGCCGCGCGCGTTCGGCACGAAGGCCAATATCTGCCAGCGTCTCGACAGACGTCAGATAATCGCGGGAAACCACCACCGCCTCGGGCGGTACCACCTGCAAGCCAAGTGCAGAAAGCTCGCGGGCCATCTCCGAAAAATGGCTGTCGGCTTTGCGCTTGCTCACCGTCGATTCACTGATGCCGATCTGCTCGGCGTAATTCTTCTGCCCCACCGACGCCAGCCGGTTGAGCAAGATGCTCTCGATTTCAAGTGGCTTGAGAATTGGTGGTTCCAACTTTCGTGCTATTGCGTTGTGCATGATTGAAACTCCTTGGTGTGTTAGGCCGACAGTCAGGCGGCGTTAGTTAGTTAATGGAGGAAGCACGTCATCAATGCTGACGCCTGCTCCATGCTTGTTCAGGGCAGAAACAATCTTCCGGCACTGCTCAACGTTCATGCTCCGGCGACCATTTTCGTAATGGCAGATAGTGCCAGGCGTTAAACCAAGCTCATTGGCGACCTGGCTCTGGGTCAGGCCGATGCGCTGGCGTATTTTTTTCAGGTTGTTCATTAGCACCTCCAATAAGACGAGATAAATATACATATTGTATCTTTAATGCACAAGCAAAATATACATTTTGTGAGTAGCACAGGGATATACAACTTGTATAATTTGAGTATGACTATGAAATGGTACGACTTAGCAAAATCGCTCATGAAGCGAGAAAACATCAACCAGGAACAACTGGCCGAACACCTCGGAATCACAAAAGGGGCGGTTAGTCACTGGCTAAATGCGCGCAGAGAACCGGGGATTGAAGATATTGCGAAGATACTCAGATTCTTGGGTAAGAAATCTTTTTCTGTAGGCGCAGACGGCTCTATTATCGATGAAACCCTTTCCGGCAATGTGGGCTATGCTGGACCATACAAGAAGGGAAATAGATATCCAGTCTTGAGCAAAATTCAGGCCGGAGCCTGGTCTGAGGCTATTGAGCCTTACACGCTGAAGGATGTTGATCTGTGGCTGGAATCTGATGCTCATACACAGGGAGATGCTTTCTGGTTGGAGGTGGAAGGCGATTCGATGACAGCACCATTGGGGCTGAGCATACCTGAAGGTACTTATGTGCTTTTTGATACAGGAAGAAATCCAATCAACGGAAGCCTGGTGATCGCCAAGCTTTCTGATTCCAATGAAGCCACATTCAAAAAGCTGGTGATTGACGGTGGTCAAAAATATTTGAAAGGCCTCAATCCTCAATGGCCTTTGGTTCCTATCAATGGAAATTGCAGGGTTATCGGTGTTGCCATTGAAACTAAAATGCGTTTGATTTGACCAAAATTGTTCTAATTCGTATTTTTAATTTTAGCACAGCGGTATAATAAAATGAGAAAAATCATACTATTATCTATGTCATTGCTTTCTGGTTGTTCAGTTTCGACTGGTCTGGTTGTGCAGACTGAAGACCAAAAAGAGCCTCTAATGGGTACAGCCACCGCATCTCTTGTCAGGGGTGATTTTTATGTGGAGAACGTAAGTGGATTATCCTGCTCAGGTAAATACAACCAGTTTACGACATCCCCTATGCTGAAAGTCACATTCACCTGTAGTGATGGGAGATCTGGGGCTGCGCAGGTATTGCGCTATGGGCCTAATCTTGAAAATGGATCTGGGAGTGGAAAGCTCAGCGACGGTACACGATTCAGAATTCTTATTGGCGCCGCTACTAGTCAGGCCAGCCAGCAGGGCTACTGGAGTAAATTCTAAGGTGCAATGCAGTGGCCGGAAGAGACATTTGAGAGAGAAGAGATCGTAGAAATGCGGCCTTGAACCTGCAACTTAATCTAACTCCTGCAATGAAAATTTAAACCTGCATTACTTTCTCACAGCTTACGCTCGAAAGATTTCACATCGTGAGCGAAGGAAAAAGACTACAGATTAATCAATCAGTCACCCGATATCGGAAGCAATTGAGATATCTGGCGAGCCGACTTTAACCCCCCCGCGCCGGTTTTTTCGTTTCTAAAAATACAATCCTCTCGCACATTTCGACTCATAAAAATAACTCATTAAAATACAAAACGTTAATAAAATTACACGCCAATCGTATACATTTTGTATTGCATCAAATGAATACGTTTTGTATATTAAACTAATCCAAACAAGAGCGGCGGCAATGCCACTCACCACACAGCAATGCGCATAAGGTTTTCCAACGTTCCGCCAGCCGGGCGTCAACGGCAGAGGATGAATATGAAGGGCAACACAAAGAAGACTGAGATGTTCGGGTTTGGCGCTTACTGGGCGCGCCTTTTTGAGACACAACAGAACCCCTTGCAGCTTCAAAGCTCGCGGCAGGATGGCGGCACAGGGATGAATAGTCCGGAAGAAAAACATATGCACCACCTTCGCCGGAAAGTGAACAGAACAGGCGGTGTGCCTCGCGGCAGGATGAATAAAAAAATGTACCGCCTGGGCTGGAGAAGTGAGTCCCGTAAAGACCTTATTCGAGCGACTCAATAGCTTTCAGGGATAGCGGCTGTTCCTGCTCTGGCACGAAGCGAACCTTAACCAACTCTGCCAGTCGTTTTTTTACAGATAGATCAGTGCTTGTAATGACAAAGTCATTAATTTGTTCCGAGAGCATAAACCAACCGTGTTCATCACAGACATAAACCACGGATGGAACCTCCCGGATAGTGGGTTGATTACCGCTGATATTAACAACCTTACTTACATGCTTAAACGACGTAGCTGCTTCACCACAGATCGGGCACGGCTTGGTTACTGATTTCATAGTCCGTCCTTGCTGGTTGTGTAGGAACTCCAGCATACCACCGGGCCTGATGTGGTTAAAAGACAGGCATCAACAGGGGAAAAACCAATGATTAACCAGCACTACGGCACGATGCACATCATTCGTCAGTGCGTGGCGCCAGGCATGCTGGCCATGCACAAGGGCCACACCTGGAATGTTTCAGCCGTTCGCGGCAAACACGTCTACCTGAGCACCATGCGTGAAGCAACGCGCATCAGCGATTGCCTGGTAGAGGTTCTGTTAAACGGGAAAGGTGATCCAGTGATCAAAGAAAAAACACCCACAGGCGCGAAATGCGCTTACTGCGGCAAGCCGCTCACGGCTGAAACCACAGTTAAAGAAACCATTCTGTTCCGTAACGGCGCGCAGCTCGCCCGCAAAGAAAATGAATACTGCTCTAAACAGTGTGCAACCCATGACCAGTGGGCGCACGAAGGTTAATTAACCAACGAGTAAACCAAGGAGTATTTATGCAAATCATTACAGCTCAAACGGAAATTAAAGTCATTAATCAGGATGTCGCCCTTTTCAATTGCGAAAAGAAAGTAAGCGGCATTATTCACACCCCGTCGTCAAAAGAGGTGACCGTTATTCTCGATGGCGGTTATGTGCTGGGTAAGTTTGATTGCGCCCATTGCGCAGTGAAGGCAATCGCACTGCTGGCGATCAGTATTTCAGACGCAGATAAAGCCATGTTCGGCAGTTATCGCAACTACAAGCGCGAATTTACTGAAAGGGTTTTGCAGCAAGTTCATTGAGCAAAGCCCACGCAAGGTGGGCCAGCCCTTCCGGTGTACCGACCAAAGCAAACCGGAACTTTTAACACTAATAAACCGCAGGCGGCTTAATCAGCGCCGGGGATTTTATCACCCCAAAATAAGGATCTGGTATGGAATTCTTTTATTTAATTAAAGCAACTCAGAAATCAGGCAAGCCAAGTGCAGTTGTCTGGTTCAGTGCGAAAACCGAAGCTCGTGCAAAATTGCAGGTACAGGTAATTCTCGAAGATAACGAAATCGCTACCGGGCGCGGCCACGATTATCAGTTGCCGGTACTGACTAATTTCCCTGTGGTTGACGATCTGCCAGCAGAAGAAGCTATCGACTTCACCTGGTGTGATCGTTATTCGCTGACTGATGACGGACGTACTTGGCTGAAAATTACCAGCCAGGCCACAACAGACACTCAGGATACCGAATCAACAGAGGGTGCTGTAAACGAAGCAGCAGATCCGGTTTCGTCCCCCGCAGAAACATCCCCCCTGCAAACGAACACCCACTCAGACGTGACGGAGGATGATGACGAAAATACGTTATATCCGGTGGTAAAACTGCGTCTGCCTCAGCGAATTATTGCACAGTATCTGAGTGACAAAATGCGCCATCACGTAACTCAGTCTCAGCGTGTGGAGATTGGTGCTATGGAGATGGACAGCGATAATAACCATGTCCAGAACCTGCTACTTGCTGCGCGAAATATCCCCGGCATCGACAATCTGACAACGCATGAGTTGTGGAAATTAACCAGTGCCATCAAGTCAGTATTCCCGGAAGAAAAACGCCATGAGCTTGCTGTCATGGTTCAGTTTATCCTGGCGTGGTCTGATACCCATCACATTGACCGTGGCCTGCTTGTAAAAGAATGGGCCGCTGGTAAACGTATTCCTGCCATTCAGCGCACCGATACTGGCACCAATGCAGGCGGCGGGAATGCCACCGATCGCAATCCTGACTACGAGCATACGCTGGACACCCTAGATATTGAGATCGCAGCGGCAACAATGCCGATGGATTTTGATATCTACAACATTCCTGGTTCAGTTCACCGCCGTGCGAAGGACATTGTCGCAGCCAAAGAAAGTCCGTTTAAGGAGTGGTCAGCAGCGCTGCGCAAAACGCCTGGCATCCTCGATTTCTCCCGCGCGGCTATTTTCGCCCTTATCCGCAGCGCCACTGAAAATGTGCATCACTTCCCGGTCAGCTTACAGACCTATATCAACGCAAACCTCACTGAGCATCAGCACGACAAACCGACGGATGAAACCCTAGCGGCGGCGCGTCAGATAGACAGCGCTGCGGTTGTCGCCGGGGTGATTCAGGGCGCCGAGCCGGTTGAAAGCCTCGATAAACTTGCCACTGAATTTGCTGTCGTGGGGAAAGCGGCAGCCGAAGCTACCCGCGCGTCGGTGAGTGAAACGACCGGGCAGCCGGAAGTGAAAAAGCTTGGCGGCGGGATGTTTTCCATTGATGGCCTGATCGGCAATACAACCCAGACAGATACGAAGGAGGATGCCGGCGATGTGCAGATGGAAAAGACTTTCCAGATCGAAGACCAAAATACTGCTGCGCTGCCGGGAGGCGAAAGCGTGGATCTCGCTGGTACGCAAACAGATACCCTGAGCACCCATGACATTATGGCCGCTGCGGCCCCGCTGATGGCCGCCGCAGTTGCCGGGCCGGAAAGCACCCAACCGTTACAGGACGAAGTGCAACAGCATGCAGCAGACGCAACACCGGAACCTGAATACCCGGCATTCTTCGAACCGGGCCGCTACGAAGGTTTGCCGAACAACGTTTACCACGCGGCAAATGGTATCAGCAGCACGCAGGTGAAAGATGCCCGCGTCAGCCTGATGTACTTCAACGCGCGCCACGTTGCCAAAACCATCGCCCGCGAACAATCGAAGGTGCTGGATATGGGGAATCTGGTGCATGCGCTGGCGCTCCAACCTGAAAACCTTCTGGCTGAATTCAGCATTGAGCCGGAGATCCCGAAAGGCGCATTCACCACCACAGCAACAATCCGCGCCTTTATCGATGAATACAACGCCGGGTTGCCGCCGCAGTTAAGCACAGATGACATTAAAGCGCTGCTGGAAACGCACAACGCCACCCTGCCCGCGCAACTGCCGCTAGGCACATCTGTTGACGAAACAGGGCAAAGCTACATGTCCCTGCCGGCAGAATATCAGCGCATAGAAGAAGGCCAGAAGCAAACTGCCACAGCAATGAAAGCCTGCATCAAAGAGTACAACGCCACCCTGCCCGCCCCGGTTAAAACCAGCGGCAGCCGCGACACATTGCTCGAACAACTGGCGCTTATACATCCCAACCTGGTGGCGCAGGAAGCGCAGAAACCCGCCCCGCTGAAAGTATCGGGCCAGAAAGCAGATCTGATTCAAGCGGTTAAAAGCGTTAATCCCGATGCAGTCTTTGCCGACGAGCTGCTGGATGCATGGCGCGAGAACCCGGAAGACAAAATTCTGGTCACCCGCCAGCAAATGGCAACGGCCACGGCGATTCAGTCCGCGCTGCTGGCGCACCCGACCGCCGGGAAATTCCTCACCCACCCTGGTCGCGCCGTTGAAGTGAGCTATTTCGGGTTCGACGACGAAACCGGGCTGGAAATCCGTGTGCGTCCCGATCTGGAAATCGATATGGGCGGCATCCGTGTCGGCGTAGACCTGAAAACGATCAGTATGTGGAACGTCAAACAGCCAGCTTTGCGGGCAAAACTGCACCGGGAAATTATCGACCGCGATTACCACCTCAGCGCGGCCATGTACATGAACACCGCAGCACTGGATCAGTTCTTCTGGATTTTCGTCAACAAGGATGAGGGCTATCACTGGATCGCGATTGTCGAAGCCAGCCCGGAACTCATCGAACTTGGAGCGCTGGAATACCAGACCACCATGCGCGCTATCGCGAACGCATTCGACACAGGCGAATGGCCTGCGCCGGTTACCGACGATTACGCCGACGAACTGACCGACTACGACCTGCGCCGCCTTGAAGCGCTGCGCGCACTGGCAAATGCATAAGGGGGGATCATGGGAAATACAAATGTTGCAGTAACAGACCAGAGCGCAATTGTTAACTCAAACATCGCGCTTTTCGACTCGCAGTACCTGAACGCCATCAGCGCTTTTGCGCAGATGATGTCGCAAGGAGCTGCAACTGTCCCGCGTCACCTCCAGGGAAATGCGGCGGATTGTATGGCTGTGGCTATGCAGGCGGCGCAGTGGCAAATGAACCCGTTCGCCGTAGCGCAGAAAACACACCTGATTAATGGCGTGCTGGGTTATGAGGCGCAGCTCGTCAACGCGGTGATTTCCCGTAGTGGCGTGCTGGCTTCTCGTTTCGAATATGAATGGTACGGCCCGTGGGAAAAGGTGATTGGCAGATTCAACATCAAGAAAGGTGAGAAAGGCGAATACCGGGTTCCTGGCTGGAGCATGGCGGACGAAGAAGGGATCGGCATCATCATCCGCGCCCGGCTAAAAGGCGAGGAGCAATACCGTGAACTGGATTTACTGCTGGCGCAGGCACGGGTTCGAAATTCCACCCTGTGGGCGGATGATCCACGTCAGCAGCTTGCTTACCTTGCGGTTAAGCGCTGGGCGCGACTCTTCTGTCCGGATGTGATCCTCGGCGTATACACACCGGATGAGCTTGAAGATCGTCAGGAAAGAGTCATCAACCCTGACCCGGCACCACGCGTAAGCGTCCAGGAGATTACTGAGAGCGAGCCACAAAATCAGACGGTGATCGATAACACTGATGGACAGGAAACCAAAGCAGAGGCATTCCGCGCGCGCATTGATGCCGCTGAAACACTGGAGGCTGCGACTGCTGTCGGTAATCAGATTAACGAGGCGAAAGCAGCTCTCGGCACTGCCCTCTTCACGGAACTGAAAAACAAGGCAACGCGTCGTTATCACCTGGTCAACAACCGGAACAAGGTTGAGGCGGCGATTAATTCTCTGCCATCGCCCGGCGAACCCGGCGCGGCGGAACAGTTTGCCGCCGTGGAGCGTACGCTTTCCGCAGCAAAACGCCACCTGGGCGATGATTTGTACGAAAAATACAGCATCACGCTCACCGACATGAAACCCGAATACGTTGGCTAATCGACGTCGGGAGGGGCAACCCTCCCGCTCTGGAGGATTTATGGAGCGAGAAAACTGGAGTGTCGAAGATCTGGCGCTACTCGCCAGGCACCGTAATCAGTCGGTGGCCGAGTTGACCGGGAGGGATATTGAAGAGGTACGGTCACGGCGGCTACAGCGCAACATCGAAATTAACTGCTGGGACAAATTTGATCCGGAGCGTGCGCATGAAGCTGATTAACCGAAGCAGCAAAAATTCACCGCTGGCGCGACAGGCCTGCGACGCGGCTCTGGCATCGCATGTTGAGAAATTTGGCCCATACGGGCGCCACGACAAAACGACAACTTACACGGTAATGGTTGAAGGCGTGAAAATTACCGTTGAAGTGGTCAACCGCCCTGCAAGCTATGTTGCGACAGCACTGACAGGAAGGCGCCGTATACGCTCACTTGTAAGCCGTGGAATAAATTCAGAGCGCGAGGAAGTATGAAAATCAGGACAAAAGACAACGAGGGCCACTACTTCCGGGAAGTGGTTAATATGAGACATGGAGCCACTGACGTGGCCTGAGTATGGTGTGAGGTGGGTATGAATACGATTTTTTTATTACTGGCTGAATTTGAAACAGCATCAATACCTCTTGCCGATGTATGCGAAAAATACTTTGGCATGAAGTCAGCGACCGCTGATAAAAAAGCTGCGTTGGGACAATTGCCTATCCCAACGTTCCGGGCTGGCGAAAGCCAGAAAGCGCCGCGGATGATTCATATTCAGGATCTCGCCGATTACATAGAGAAACAAAGGGCGGCAGGAAGAGAACTTTTTAAACAAATGAACAGCTAGTGACATGCCGGGCTTCGCCCGGCTTTTTCGTATTGTTTGATGCTATTCCTTTATATTTTACCACAGCCCGGCACCCCACAAGCACCCCATTCGAACATAAGGCAATGATAAATATATAATAAACCCCGACATTGTGCCGGGGATTTCCTTCAGTGCGTTATTTTTTCAGTTCGGCAAGCGAGAGCCATGTCTGCACCACGGTGTCCGGATTCAGCGACAAACTGTCGATGCCTTCATCCATCAACCATGCGGCGAAATCTTCGTGATCCGAAGGCCCCTGGCCACAGATACCGACGTATTTGCCATGTTTTTTCGCCGCGCGAATCGCCATCGACAGCAGGGCTTTCACCGCCTCATTGCGTTCATCGAACAGTTCGGAAACGACGCCGGAGTCGCGATCGAGGCCCAGCGTAAGCTGCGTCATATCGTTGGAACCAATCGAGAAACCATCAAAGTGCTCAAGGAACTGCTCCGCCAGCAGTGCGTTGGACGGAATTTCGCACATCATAATGATCTTCAGCCCGTTCTCACCGCGTTTCAGTCCCTGGCGCGCCAGTTCATCAACCACGGCTTTCGCCTGCTCCACGGTACGAACGAACGGGATCATGATCTCAACGTTTGTCAGCCCCATCTCGTTGCGCACGCGTTTTACCGCTTCGCATTCGAGCGCAAAGCAGTCGCGGAAGCTGTCGGCTACATAACGACCCGCCCCACGGAAACCGAGCATCGGGTTCTCTTCTTCCGGTTCATAACGCTCGCCGCCGACCAGATTGGCGTATTCGTTCGATTTAAAATCCGACAAACGCACAATCACGCGCTTCGGCCAGAACGCCGCGCCCAGCGTGGCAATCCCTTCCGTCAGACGACCGACGTAAAACTCAACCGGCGAGTCAAAACCTTTCATCATCTCGCGAATTTCGTTTTGCAGCTTCGCTTCCTGATCATCAAACTCCAGCAGCGCGCGCGGGTGAACGCCAATCATGCGGTTAATGATAAATTCCAGGCGCGCCAGCCCGACGCCTTCATTCGGCAAACAGGCGAAATCAAAGGCGCGATCCGGGTTACCGACGTTCATCATGATCTTCAGCGGCAGATCCGGCATGGTATCGACGCTGGAGCTTTTCACGCTGAAATCGAGCAGATCGGCATACACATAACCCGTGTCGCCTTCGGCACAGGAGACAGTTACTTTTTCACCGGTTTTGATACGTTCGGTCGCATCACCGCAACCTACCACCGCCGGGATCCCCAGTTCACGGGCGATAATCGCCGCATGGCAGGTTCGACCACCACGGTTGGTGACAATCGCAGCCGCCTTCTTCATGATCGGTTCCCAGTCCGGGTCGGTCATATCGGTGACCAGCACATCGCCCGCTTCAATCAGGTTCATTTCGCTGATGTCGTGGATCACTTTAACCGTACCTGCGCCGATGCGATGACCGATAGCGCGGCCTTCAGAGATGATTCGCCCTTGCGCATGCAGCGTATAGCGTTCCATCACCTGTCCACGGGAGCGCACCGTTTCCGGACGCGCCTGCACGATAAACAACTTGCCGGTATGGCCGTCTTTCGCCCATTCAATATCCATCGGACGACCATAGTGTTTTTCGATTTGTACCGCCTGTTTGGCCAGCGCCTGCACATCGGCATCGCTCAGCGAGAAGCGATCGCGATCGGCCTGCGGCACATCTTCAATCTGTACCTGTTTACCGTGTTCCTGCGTGGGCGCATAAATCATGCGGATCTTTTTCGAGCCCATCGTGCGGCGCACAATCGCCGGACGGCCAGCCGCCAGCGTCGGTTTATGCACGTAGAACTCATCGGGGTTGACCGCGCCCTGCACCACCATCTCGCCCAGCCCCCACGCAGAGGTGATAAATACCACCTGGTCGAAGCCGGATTCGGTGTCAATAGAGAACATCACGCCGGAAGCGCCGATGTCCGAGCGCACCATACGCTGCACGCCCGCAGAGAGCGCCACGCCGCGGTGGTCATAACCCTGATGCACGCGGTAAGAGATAGCGCGGTCGTTAAACAGCGAAGCAAACACGTGTTTAACAGCCACCAGCACGGCGTCATAACCCTGAACATTGAGGAATGTTTCTTGTTGACCGGCGAAAGAAGCGTCCGGCATATCCTCCGCCGTCGCCGAGGAGCGTACGGCAAACGAGGCCTGCGCGTCATCCTCCGACAGTTTTGCATACGCATCATGAACCGCTTTCTCCAGCTCCGGCGGGAAAGGCGTATCGACAATCCACTGGCGGATCTGTGCGCCAGCTTTCGCCAGCTCAGAGACATCGTCAATATCCGTGTTATCCAGCAGCGCATAAATACGTTGATTTAAGCCGCTCTGTTCAAGGAACTGGTTAAACGCATCGGCGGTGGTCGCGAACCCATTCGGCACGGAAACTCCCACACCTGACAGGTTAGTAATCATTTCACCAAGGGAGGCATTTTTGCCCCCAACTCTGTCTACATCATTCATGCCGAGTTGGTCATACCAAAGCACCAGCGGAGACGAGCCATTGTTGGACATCGAAACAATCCTTTTGTGATATATGAATGGGTAAAATCTCAGACTGCGTATTAATCCTGGCATAATTAATTCGCCGGAAAAAACGGTGAATCGTGTAAGCAATTCCAGATTATGGTTTTTCGGACAGATTCCCATCAATTAATCACGCGGCGAGAATATCTCTTTTTAGAATATCCTTATTTTTCATACGCCATCAAAAAAAGTGAACCCTGTAGTTCATAAAAAATAAAAACACCATTTCATTTTAAAAATGAGAAAAAGGAGATACGCACAATGAAGATTTTAATTTATGCTTTCAGAGAATTACGTATGAAAGTCAGGATGGGTTAAATGGACAGTTCTGTTGATCGCCACGTGTTTTATATTTCTGATGGAACCGCTATCACCGCTGAAGTATTGGGCCATGCGGTGATGTCGCAATTTCCGGTCGCCGTCAGCAGCATTACCCTGCCTTTCGTGGAAAACGAGAGCCGCGCCCGCGCCGTCAAAGATCAGATTGATGCTATCTATCAGCAAACGGGCAACCGTCCATTGGTTTTTTATTCCATTGTGATCCCCGAAATTCGCTCTATTATTTTGCAAAGCGAAGGATTTTGTCAGGACATTGTTCAGGCGCTGGTTGCCCCATTACAGCAGGAATTAAAGCTCGATCCCACCCCGATTGCGCATCGCACACATGGGCTTAATCCGGGTAATTTAACCAAATATGATGCGCGTATTGCCGCAATTGATTACACACTGGCACATGATGACGGTATTTCGTTGCGCAACCTCGATCAGGCTCAGGTCATTTTACTGGGGGTATCGCGCTGTGGAAAAACCCCAACCAGCCTCTATCTTGCGATGCAATTCGGTATTCGCGCAGCGAATTATCCCTTTATTGCCGATGATATGGATAACCTTGTACTTCCGGCTGCGTTAAAACCGTTGCAGCATAAATTATTTGGTCTGACCATTAACCCTGAACGCCTTGCAGCAATTCGTGAAGAGCGGCGGGAGAACAGCCGGTACGCTTCTTTGCGACAGTGCCGCATGGAAGTAGCGGAAGTGGAAGCGCTTTATCGCAAAAATCAGATTCCCTGTCTTAACAGTACCAACTACTCAGTTGAAGAGATTGCGACCAAAATGCTCGACATCATGGGACTGAACCGCCGCATGTACTAAGCGTGGCTGCACCAGTTTTCTGGCTGCGGATTGCCCGGAGAACAGGCGGCATAACGACGAAAAGCGATGTTTGCGGATATTTAAAAATAAGTGACATATCAAGAGAGATGTCACTTATACACATATCAACAATGCGAGATCATTGCAGTTAATAGGTTGCTATTAGATGAATAACAGAAGTGGAGAGAGGCACAACAGCCCTGCACCAACCACGCCAGCACCTGCCACACCAACCCCTACAGCACCGACCACACCAATAGCGCCGAGCGTACCCACCACGCCAATCGCATCAGCCGCGATGCCGCCTAACAATCCCATCGACAGGCCGGTGTCTCCAAACGAATAATGATCTTCACCTGGAAGCATCATATCAATCAACTTACCAATACCGCCCCCCAGCATAGCACCCGCTACGGAGAAAAGAATTCCACCTGAAGCATATTGCATTTCATGAGTTGTAAGTTCTTTCATTTCATTATCCTTAATATTAATTGTTCATTTATACATAAAACAAATAAGAATACCATTTTGAAATCAATAAAATAATTTCCAGTGACCAATGATACTCTTTATTGTTTATGCATCACCCAAAATCGCCAACAATAATGATAAGCGCATTTTTGGACGTATTACATCACGGATGGTCAATAAGAAAATATGGACACTTCGTAATATTAATGAGCCGATAGGAAATCATAAATCAATAATTGTATTTTACTGTGGGGAAGTCCCCACAGTAAAATTAGCAGCAACTCACCTTCCGTGGCGATTTATGATTTACTTTCTGAAAATATTCATAATACTGGTGAAAAGATTCAGGCTGGTTTCAAGCACAACGCCGATGCCCTTACCAATGTTACGCCCTAAATCAGTTGCGAAAGAACTTTTCCCGCCAAAGGCCGCATCAATCACAATACCAATGCCTTCGCCGAGCATACCCGCAGCCAGAGAGATCAAACCTGCACCGGATACGGCCTGCATTTCATCATTGCTGAGTTGTTTCATCAAATTCCCCTTAATCTTGAAACAATATTTAAATATTCAGCTGAAAAAAAATAGGTTTCAGCTTTCTGGAGCTATCACATGACAACTCCAAATTCTTTTATAAAATATGCTTAATAGTATCTGCCAGCGATGAATACATTGTCCAGAAATAGAATTAGATATTTTTCCTAAAAAACACTTAAAATGAAAATCATACAGAAATTTAATATTCTTTCTTGCCACATGATTTAGCAATCATTTTATAACAGTAAGCATAGCGCGGATACATTTATCAAATATATTGTACGAAAAAGAAATTTCCGATAATAATTCCGGAAAGCGGAAATAATAGATAGTGTTCAGTTTGAAAATAATTACTATCTGACACGACTGGCGATCACACTGTAGAAGACAAATCACAGCAAAGCGTGCTCAAAATATGCTCACTCAAAATGTATTACGCTCATTATTGTACTAACAAGCTAGTACACTGATTCATACTGCGCTATGATATCTGCCACTGAAGTAATGCGCTTCGCGGCCATACTTGAAATAAGCCGCGATTGGTTTATGGTGTGCGCATCACTTCCGGCATTCCTGCCGCTGAAGCACCTAATTTTGAGACGCTTGATGAACAAAACCGATGAACTTCGCACTGCGCGCATCGACAGCCTGGTGACACCGGCTGAACTGGCGCAGCGTTATCCTGTTAAACCTGATGTTGCCGAACATGTTATTGCATCCCGGCGGCGAATAGAAAAAATCCTCAATGGCGAAGATCGCCGTTTACTGGTGATTATTGGCCCCTGTTCCATCCACGATTTTGATGCGGCGGTAGATTACGCGCGTCGCTTGCAGACGCTGCGCGAGAAACATCACGCTCAGCTTGAGATCGTGATGCGCACCTATTTTGAAAAACCGCGTACGGTTGTTGGCTGGAAAGGACTGATCTCCGATCCGGACCTGAATGGTAGCTATCGCGTTAATCATGGTCTTGAACTGGCGCGCAAGCTGCTGCTCCAGGTCAACGAACTGGGTGTGCCAACGGCGACTGAATTTCTCGACATGGTAACAGGGCAATTTATAGCCGATCTGATTAGCTGGGGGGCGATTGGCGCGCGCACGACGGAAAGCCAGATCCACCGTGAAATGGCGTCAGCGCTCTCTTGCCCGGTCGGTTTTAAAAACGGCACCGATGGCAATACCCGCATCGCGGTCGATGCGATCCGCGCCTCCCGCGCCAGCCATATGTTCCTCTCGCCGGATAAAACCGGGCAGATGACCATCTATCAAACCAGCGGTAATCCTTACGGGCATATCATTATGCGTGGCGGTAAAACGCCGAACTATTACGCCGAAGATATCGCCAATGCGTGCGATACGCTGAGCGAGTTTGATCTGCCGGAATACCTGGTGGTGGATTTCAGCCACGGCAACTGCCAGAAACAACATCGACGTCAACTCGATGTCTGCGACAATGTTTGTTCGCAGATTCGTAACGGTTCGACCGCCATTGCTGGCGTGATGGTAGAAAGCTTCCTGCAGGAAGGCACGCAGAAAATTGTCAGCGGCCAGCCGCTGGTTTATGGGCAATCCATTACCGATCCTTGCCTGGGCTGGGACGACAGTGAATTGCTGCTGGAGAAACTGGCGGCCGCTGTCGCCACCCGCCTCTGATCGCATCCCGCCGCCAGGCGGCGGGATCCTCTTCCCCTACTTTATCCAGGGGGAAATCGCGAAATGTTACAGAACACCCTTGCTACCAGCTGGCATATTATTGATAATGATTATCATTGTTGATAATAAGCAACCTTGAAACAGTTATGTCGCATACGGATAGCACGACTGCCGCACTCATCGCTTCGCAGGAAAAACCTACCCATATCAGCCCGACCGATCGTCGCATCAACAGTCAACAGCTACTGGGCGAAGAAGGCCGGGTGGTGATTGAGCATAAAGGACAGCAATATCTGCTGCGTCAGACCCATGCCGGGAAGCTGATTCTGACGAAATGAACCGGTTTAACTCGAACAACTGACCTCCAGCCGCTTTCCCCAGTCCGGTGGGCGGCTGACATAATCATCGTTACGATCGCGAAACGGCTGGCGCAGCGCTTCATGTAACTGCGCCAGTTCACTGGCGTCGCCTTTCTCAGCGGCATCAATCGCCCGCTGTGCCAGCCAGTTGCGCAACACCAGCGCCGGATTCACACCGGACATCAGCTGTTGCCGTTGCGCATCGTCAACCTGCTCCTGTTGCAGACGCATCCGGTACTGAGCAAACCAACGGTCGAACGCCGCACGATCGATAAATTCATCGCGCAGTGGCGAAGAGGCGCTCTGCTGCTCCGTCTGGCTGAGCAGACGGAAGGTACGCGTATAATCACTGCCCTCACGCGCCATCAGCGCAAACAGTTCCGTCAGAAGCTGGTTATCGCCTTGCTGCTGCGTGAGGAAACCAAGCTTACCGCGCATCAGCACGCCATATTCTGTCAGCAACAGATGTTGATAATCATCCAGCGCACTGTTCAGCGACTCAATGTCAATAAACGGCGACAGCGACTGCGCCAGACGTTGCAGGTTACACAACGCCACTGCAGGTTGATTATCGAAGCTATAACGCCCTTGGTAATCCGAGTGATTGCAGATAAATGACGGCTGATAATCGTCGAGGAAACCGAAGGGGCCGTAATCAATGGTCAACCCGAGGATCGACATGTTGTCGGTATTCATCACACCGTGCGCAAAACCGACCGCTTGCCAGCGGGCAATCAGCGTGGCAGTGCGTCGGACGATATCGCGGAACCACAGCACGTACTTATCGGATTCATTCTGCAAATGCGGCCAGTGGTGGCGGATGGCAAAGTCGGCCAGTTGGCGTACTTTTTGCGGTTCGCGCCGATAATAAAAATGCTCGAAATGGCCGAAACGCAGATGGCTTTCAGCGATGCGCATCAGCATAGCGCCCTGCTCGCGGCTTTCACGCATGACCGGCGTATCGCTGGTAACGATGCTCAGCGCGCGGGTCGTCGGAATGCCAAGATGGTGCATCGCCTCTGATGCCAGACTTTCTCGGATGGTTGAACGCAGAACTGCGCGTCCATCGCCCATGCGCGAATAAGGCGTCAGCCCCGCGCCTTTCAGATGCCAGTCGCGGGTAGTGCCATCCGGCAGTTGTTGTTCACCGAGTAAGATCCCGCGACCGTCGCCCAGTTGCCCGGCCCAGACACCGAACTGATGTCCACTGTAGACTTGCGCCAGCGGCGACATGCCTGGCAGCAATGCTTCGCCGCCCCAGACACCGGCACCCGATTCGGGATGAAAAAGCGCATCCTCCACGCCCAGCTCCTGCGCCAGTGGCGCGTTGTGCCAGATCAGACGGGCATTGTGCAGCGGTGTCGGAGATAATGCAGTGTAAAATTCTGGCAGTTCATCACGCCAGCGGGTAGTAAAAGACAGGGTCATGGTTCCTCCTGCCTTTAGTGTAGTGCCAACCACCAGGTTTAAACACCGGCGAAAAGCAGGGCTATGAGTGGATCAGCGATGTGATCTGCGCAGCGTTGACTGGTGGCCATAGTGCCCCTTGCATTGCGCTGAAGTGAAAAGGTTCCGCCCGCTTCAGGGCAGATTCGTCATCAATGCCCGCAATCATCATTGACTGACAATAGGGACTTATCTGCGAAACGATCGCCCGCATAAAAGGTTCAAACGAAGGAGATGCTAATCGTTGCTGAACAAAATTTTTATCTAATGCGACACGTTTAAATAACCCGTCAAAAATGGCTTTAGTCGATGCCGTTCCGACACCAAAATTAGCCAGTACCAGCGGATATTGTTTCGCCAATAGAGACAGAGAAGGATCCTCTTTTCCTTTATTTAAATTGAGGAAATTCTCATTTATAGTAAATTCCAGAAAAGGGAATTTAGCCACGCTGGCAGCCAGCGTCTCGTCGGTAAGTAAGGCTTCAACAATAGCCGGGGAAATATTAATCCAGGCAATTAATTGATGTTGTAATAAAAAGAGCTGACAGGCCTCTATTAGCGCCAGTTGCTCCTTAAAAAGTTGCAGCATTTCATCAGCCTGCAGGCGCGGGGAAACCAGCTCTGCCGGGGCGCGGACATTACTGTCTTTCCCCACAAAGTTAACGATAACTTCCAGCCCCTGAAGCATTCCGTTACTTTTTCTCGCTGGCTGTAATAAAAGCTCCGGGTGATATGTATCATCAAGCAAAATGATCATTGTGCCAGTCCCGCGTTAAGGGTGATATCCGGAATGGCTAAACACAAGTAGATGAATTCCAGGCTTAATGATTTTAGTGAGGTTAACTCCATTTTTATCCCATTTTATATTTGGCTTCTCCTTTATTAGGTTGCTCACTAATAGTCTTTTCGCCAGATTCAATGTCCACTTATGATAATTAATATTCTAAAAGATAATTAGTGGAAACATCCTGGTTTAACAAATTTTTGCCACGACTGCGCAGCGCTTAAATGCGCCGCGCCTGCCAGAAATTTTTCCGCCAATAGACGTTATCCAATGAAGAACGCATCACGCCGCGGCTGGTAGACGCATGAATAAATTCATTGTCAGTATCATAAATTCCAACATGCAGCCCGCTTTCGCCGGAACCGGTTTTGAAGAACACCAGATCGCCAGGCAATAGATCATCTTTGTCGATTTTCGTGCCGATCTCAGCCTGCTGACGTGTTTCGCGCGGTAGTTGAAGCGCAAATTTGTCGCGGAAAGTCATCATCACAAACCCGGAACAATCGACGCCTGAACGCGTCATACCGCCGTAGCGATACGGTGTACCTCGCCACTCGCTCAGTTGATCGTTCAGACCCGCGATCACCGTGATCGAATCCGACAATCTTGGGTTAGGTGGCGGAGCGCGATGAGAACTACATCCTGCAAGGAACAGTGCCGCCGCCAGAAGAAACCAGATACGCATTCTGGATCTCGCCTCGTACTTTATTTTTATCGGAATAATCTACCGTGTGAATCAGTTGCGTGGCAAGTCACCTTTTCGTCACGTCGCCGGGATCAGCACACGATGCCCGTCTACGTCGAAACGACGAAAAGCCATACCGTAAGCTTCCGCCAGATGAGCAGGCGTCAGCACCTCTTCTTGTTTGCCGCTACCCAGTAGCCGCCCGGCGCTCAGCAACCACACCTGCTGTGCATGGCGCAACGTATGGTTGAGGTCGTGGCTACTCATCACTACGGTCACGCCACCGCTCACCAGCTCCGCTATAAGCTTGTCCAGCGCAGTCTGTTGCGCTACATCAAGGCTATTCATTGGCTCATCCAGCAACAGCAACTGCCCGGAGGGATTCACCTCCGGGTGGATCTGTAAAATCACTGCGGCCAGCCTCACCCGCTGCCATTCACCGCCAGAAAGTTGATTGACTCTACGGCTAAGCTTGTCACCCAGCCCAAGCTTAGCGGCAATTTTCCCCAGACTGTGGGTTTGCGCTGTGTCGCGCTGATGCAACAGCAAATAGTGCCAGACTGGCATAGCAAAAGGCGGCGTCTGCTGCTGGGCAAGGTAAGCGCGATGCTGCGCCAGCGCCAGGGCGGGCCATTGTTCCAGCGGACGGTTGTTCAACAACACCTCGCCCTGCCCGCCAGATAGACCAGCAAGCCGGGAAAGTAGCGTGCTTTTCCCGGCACCATTTGGTCCGACCAGATGCAGAATCGCCGCCCGCTCAACCGATGCCGTAATCGGCCCCAGCCTGTCCGATTCTCCCACATTTTGCAGTTGCAACAGCGCTGACATTATTTCGTCAAAGCCTGTTTAACGGCCTGTTGCAAAGCCGGATCTTCCGGGGTCATATCCGGTGAGAAACGCTGAATCACCGTACCATCGCGGCCAATGAGGAATTTTTCGAAATTCCACAAAATATCACCCGGCTCTTTCGGCGCACGGCCTTTACTCTCCATACGCGCATAGAAACCGCTGCCTTCCGGCGCAACAGCAGACGGCGCGGCAGCGATCAATTTTTTATACAGCGGATGACGCGCGTCACCATTCACTTCAATTTTGCTGAACATCGGGAACGTCACGCCGTAAGTCGTGCTGCAAAAAGTTTTGATCTCCTCTTCCGAACCCGGCTCCTGGCCAAGGAACTGGTTGCAGGGGAATCCCAGCACCGTGAAGCCCTCACCGGCGAGCGTTTTTTGCAGGTTTTCCAGTTGCTCATACTGCGGCGTCAGGCCGCATTTAGATGCCACATTGACGATGAGTAATACATTACCGCGATAAGTTTCCAGCGTGGTCTGCTCACCATCAATGGTCGTGACTTCGGTATTCAGAATATCCTGTTGCATAGCGTACCCTTTGTTGATGTTATGGATTTCAGGCTTCACGCCCGACCTTTAATAATAACCAGATAAACACCGGCGCACCCAGCGTCGCCGTGACGACGCCGATGGGCAACTCAGCGGCACTGAGCGTCAGCCGTGCAACAATATCAGCGAACAACAGCGCCACCGCCCCCGCCAGCGCGCAACCAGGAAGCAGCACCCGGTGATCGGTCAGCCCGCAGAGACGTAAAATATGCGGGATCACCAGACCAATAAAGCCAATAGCTCCCGCCAGCGCAACGCTGACGCCTACCATCCAGCCCGTTGCCACCACCAGCAAATTTCGCCACAGCCATAGCGGCAGCCCCAACTGCCGGGCGGATATCTCACCCAGCGCCAGAACGTTCAGCGGTTTTGATTGAAAACAGACCCAGATCATCGCTGGTAGCAACGCCACCATCAGCCAGCTTTGTTGCCAGTCGACCCCGCCAAAACCGCCCATCATCCAGTACATAAGCTGGCGTAAATCGAATGAGGTAGAAAAGTAAACCGCCCACGTCATTAACGCTGTACAAATAATGCCAAGCGCTACGCCAGCAAGCAGCAGACGGCTGGTGGTGAGATGACGCCGGGCGAAGCGTAGCAGAATAAGCGTCACGATCAGCGCTCCGGCGATGGCGCACACACCCAGCGCCCAGCCTGGCAACATACCGCCGCCCAGCAGTACAGCGGCAATCAACCCGACGCCCGCGCCACTGGAGACCCCCAACAATCCCGGCTCCGCGAGCGGATTTTCAAAAAGCGCCTGCATCACTGCGCCGCAGAGCGCCAGCGCGGCACCCACCAGCACTACCGCCAGCGTACGGGGAAGACGAATTTGCCAGACAAAGAGCTGACCATCAGGAGTAAACCAGCCGCCTGGCGCGATCCATTGCTCGCCCGCACAGAGGCTAATAAACACAGAGAATAATAAAAGCAGCAATAATCCGCCAAGCCAGCGGCGATTTCGTTGCTGTTGAAGATGAGCGTATGCCAGCATGTTAACCGTTTTACCGTCAGTCAGGTGGCTGATTTTATGATTGATGCCGGGCGCTGAAAAGAAAAAAGGCCGCAGTGCGGCCTTTTTAGTTAGTTCATATCATTCAGCTTTGGGCGAAGCGTTTTCAACACGGCTCTTCAACTTCTGGCCGGGTCTGAAGGTCACCACGCGCCGGGCTGTAATGGGAATATCTTCGCCCGTTTTCGGGTTACGCCCCGGACGTTGATTTTTGTCGCGCAAATCGAAATTGCCAAAGCCGGAGAGTTTTACCTGCTCACCGTTTTCCAGAGCACGACGGATCTCTTCGAAAAACAGCTCTACCAGCTCTTTTGCGTCCCGCTTGCTAAGCCCGAGCTTATCAAACAGATATTCTGACATTTCAGCTTTTGTAAGCGCCATAGGTTCAATCCCTCAATGATGCCTGGAATCGCTCTTTTAATGCCTCTACACATCTGGCAACGGTAGCGGCAATCTCCTCTTCTTCGAGTGTACGGCTGGTATCCTGAAGGATCAGGCTAATGGCAAGGCTCTTATACCCCTCCGCTACACCCTTACCGCGGTACACGTCAAATAAGTTTACGCCAACTACCTGATTTACGCCAACTTTCTTACACTCGGCCAAAACATCTGCTGCGGGCACATTTTCAGCCACAACAACAGCGATATCACGACGGTTCGACGGGAAGCGTGAAATCTCCTGAGCCTGAGGAACCACGCGGTCTGCAAGCGCATTCCACTCCAGTTCAAACACCAAAGTGCGGCCGTTCAGATCGAGCTTACGTTCCAGTTCAGGGTGCACAACACCAATAAAACCAATACGTTTATCTTTCAGATAAATCGCCGCAGATTGTCCCGGATGGAGCGCCGGATTCGTTTCTGAGCGAAATTCAATGGCGGATAATTTGCCAGTCAGCTCCAGAATAGATTCCAGATCGCCTTTCAGGTCGAAGAAATCCACGCTGCCTTTTGCCAGATCCCAATGTTCTTCATAACGGTTGCCGCAAATGGCGCCCGCCAGCATGACATCCTGACGAATACCAAGATTTGCCTGGGTATCAGGGACAAAGCGCAGACCCGTTTCAAAAATACGCACGCGGCTCTGCTGGCGGTTCTGGTTATAAACGATAGTGCCCAACAAACCAGTCCACAGTGACAGACGCATTGCCGACATTTCGCTGGAGATCGGGCTTGGCAGGATCAACGCTTCTTCGCCCGGGTGGATCAATTGCTGCAATTTCGGATCAACGAAACTGTAGGTGATCACTTCCTGGTAGCCTTTGTCGTTGAGCATGGTTTTCACACGCTTCAGCGACAGATCCGCTTCACGGTGTTCGCCCATGACCAGACCGGCCTGAACCGGCGCATCCGGAATGTTGTTGTAGCCGTAAATACGCGCCACTTCTTCCACCAGATCTTCTTCGATTTCCATATCGAAACGCCAGCTCGGCGCAACGGCCAGCCATTCGTCCTGGCCTTCAGTGACTTCGCAACCAAGGCGCTTCAGGATATCGCTGACCTGCTCATCGGCAATATGATGACCAATCAGGCGATCCAGCTTGCTGCGGCGCAGACGAATGGTCGCACGTTTCGGCAGCTTAGCTTCATTCGTGACATCAATGATCGGACCCGCTTCGCCGCCGCAGATATCCAGCAACAGGCGAGTTGCGCGCTCCATGGCTTTGTACTGCAATTGTGGGTCGACACCGCGCTCATAACGATGTGAAGCATCAGTGTGCAGACCATGACGGCGTGCACGACCAGTAATAGAAAGCGGATTGAAGAAAGCGCATTCCAGCAGTACGTTCTGGGTTTCGCTGTTCACGCCAGAGTGTTCGCCGCCAAAGATACCGCCCATCGCCAGCGCTTTGTTATGGTCAGCAATAACCAGCGTGTCCGCGTTCAGTTTCGCTTCGCTGCCGTCCAGCAGCACCAGGGTTTCGCCCTCTTTTGCCATGCGCACCACGATGCCGCCCTCCAGGCGATCGCGGTCAAACGCGTGCATCGGCTGACCCAGTTCCAGCAGAACATAGTTGGTTACGTCCACAACAGCATCGATTGAACGAATACCGCAGCGACGCAGCTTCTCTTTCATCCACAGCGGAGTTGGCGCTTTAACATTGATGCCCTTCACTACTCGTCCGAGGTAGCGCGGGCAGGCATCGGCGGCTTCCACTGCGATCGGCAGCGTGTCGGTAATTGTCGCGACGACCGGCGAAATTTCCGGCGCCGTCAGCGGAGACTGGTTCAGTACCGCCACATCGCGCGCAACACCAATGATCCCTAAGCAATCCGCACGGTTCGGCGTGACGCTGATCTCAATGGTATTATCATCAAGCTTCAGGTATTCACGGATATCGGTGCCGATCGGCGCATCTGCCGGCAGTTCGATAATGCCGTTGTGATCGTCAGAAATACCGAGCTCGGAGAAGGAGCACAGCATGCCTTCTGACGGTTCGCCGCGGAGTTTTGCCGCCTTGATTTTGAAGTCACCAGGCAGTACCGCACCCACTGTCGCTACGGCGACTTTCAGGCCCAGACGGCAGTTCGGCGCGCCACAGACGATGTCCAGCAGGCGATCGCCGCCAACATTTACTTTCGTCACGCGCAGTTTGTCAGCGTTCGGGTGCTGGGCGCACTCCATCACTTCGCCAACCACAACACCATGAAACGCCCCGGCAACCGGCTCCACGCCGTCCACTTCCAGGCCAGCCATGGTGATTTGCCCTGACAGCGCTTCACTGTCAATGGCTGGATTGACCCATTCGCGTAACCACAGTTCACTGA
Source organism: Kosakonia sp. MH5 (assembly GCF_009935945.1). Lineage (NCBI taxonomy): Bacteria > Pseudomonadati > Pseudomonadota > Gammaproteobacteria > Enterobacterales > Enterobacteriaceae > Kosakonia > Kosakonia sp. MH5. The sequence continues at coordinate 202,513 of NZ_QODH01000001.1, forward strand.
ATTTCATTGTTTTGCCTGCCTTTATTTAAACTGTTTGAGGAAACGCAGATCGCTTTCGAAGAATGCGCGCAAATCGGTAACGCCATAACGCAGCATGGTCAGACGCTCCATCCCCATGCCAAATGCGAAGCCGGAGTAAACTTCCGGATCGATTCCAACATTACGCAGTACGTTTGGATGCACCATGCCGCAGCCCAGCACTTCCAGCCATTTGCCGTTTTTACCCATTACATCGACTTCTGCAGACGGCTCAGTGAACGGGAAGTAAGACGGGCGGAAACGAATCTGCAGATCTTCTTCAAAGAAGTTACGCAGGAAGTCATGCAGTGTGCCTTTCAGGTTAGTAAAGCTGATGTTTTTATCCACGATCAGCCCTTCCATCTGATGGAACATTGGGGTATGCGTTTGGTCGTAGTCGTTACGGTAAACGCGTCCGGGGGCGATGATACGGATTGGCGGCTGCTGATTTTCCATGGTACGAATCTGCACACCAGAGGTCTGGGTACGCAGCAAACGAGTCGCGTCAAACCAGAAAGTATCGTGATCCGCACGTGCCGGGTGATGACCCGGAATATTCAGCGCGTCAAAGTTATGATAATCGTCTTCAATTTCCGGGCCGGTGGCGACGGTAAAGCCGAGCTCCCCGAAGAAACTCTCGATACGATCGATCGTACGGGTTACCGGGTGCAATCCCCCATTCTCCACGCGACGACCCGGCAGGGAGACATCGATGGTTTCGGCAGCCAGACGCGCATTCAGCGCAGCATTTTCCAGATCCGATTTACGGGCATTCAGCGCTTGCTGAACCTGCTCTTTTGCTTCATTGATCACTGCCCCGGCAGCCGGGCGCTCTTCTGGCGGCAGCTCACGCAGGGTGGTCATCTGAAGGGTCAGGTGCCCTTTTTTGCCCAGGTATTCGACGCGGACGTTGTCCAGAGCGGCGACATCTGAAGCATCGTTAATGGCTGCCTTCGCACTGGCAACCAGCTCTGCGAGATGTGACATGGTTTTCCTCGTTATATGACGATATTTACAAACGGCAGATACAAAAAAAGCCTCCACAGGGAGGCTTTCTGGCGCTGTTTTCCGTTTCTTCTTTCACGCGCTAGCCTCCCGGATTCAGGTGCTAAAGTAAAAAAAGAAGCGGAAAATAGCAGCATTCATGCTTGCGTTACCTTAACAGGGTAAGTGGCGGCGATGGGCTATTGAAAACACATCACTGCAAAATGTCAATGTATTGATAATGTTAAAGCAAAAGAGGGAGCCAAGCTCCCTCTCTTAAACTGGCTTATGCCAGAGCTGCTTTCGCTTTTTCAACCAGTGCAGAGAATGCCACTTTGTCGAATACGGCGATGTCAGCCAGGATCTTACGGTCGATTTCAACAGAGGCTTTTTTCAGGCCATTGATGAATTTGCTGTAAGAGATACCGTTCTGACGTGCTGCTGCGTTGATACGTGCAATCCACAGTTGACGGAACTGACGCTTTTTCTGACGACGGTCACGATAAGCGTACTGACCAGCTTTGATAACAGCCTGGAAGGCAACACGGTAAACGCGTGAACGCGCGCCGTAGTAACCTTTAGCTTGTTTCAAAATTTTCTTATGACGTGCACGTGCAATCACACCACGTTTTACGCGAGCCATATGCTCTCTCCTGTATCTATATTCTTAAAAAAGTTAAAAGGTTAACGACTTATGCGTACGGCAGGCACGCGATTACCAGACCCAGATCGCCTTTGGAAACCATGGCTTTCGGGCGCAGGTGACGTTTACGCTTAGTAGCTTTTTTGGTCAGAATATGACGCAGATTAGCGTGCTTGTGCTTAAAACCACCTTTACCGGTTTTTTTGAAGCGCTTAGCAGCACCGCGTACGGTCTTAATTTTTGGCATTTTTTAACTTCCACTTCGCATTGTTAATAAACGAAACAAAGGCGAACTAAACCCGTGAGCCTGTGGCCCATAGGTTTAATTACTTGATGGCCTTACTGTTTCTTCTTCGGAGCAAGCACCATAATCATCTGGCGGCCTTCGATCTTCGTTGGGAAGGATTCGACAACTGCCAGCTCATTCAGATCGTCTTTCACGCGATTAAGCACTTCCATACCGATCTGTTGGTGGGCCATTTCACGACCACGGAAACGCAGTGTGATCTTGGCCTTATCGCCCTCTTCGAGAAAGCGAATCAGGCTGCGGAGTTTTACCTGATAGTCGCCTTCATCTGTACCAGGTCGGAATTTAATTTCCTTAACCTGAATAACTTTTTGCTTCTTCTTCTGTTCCTTAGAAGATTTGCTCTTTTCATAGAGGAACTTGCCGTAATCCATTATACGGCAAACGGGCGGCTCGGCGTTAGGGCTAATTTCAACTAAATCAACCCCGGCTTCTTCAGCTTTTTCCAGAGCTTCTCTCAGACTCACAATACCAAGCTGCTCGCCTTCCAGACCTGTTAAGCGAACTTCCAGGGCGCGAATTTCGCCATTGATACGATTGGGACGCGCCGTTTGAACTCGTTTTCCGCCTTTAATACTTTATTCCTCCAATTGTTGAAGACTGCGGCTGCGAATCTCTTGCTGCAGCTGCTCGATAACATCATTTACGTCCAGGCTCCCCAGGTCTTTACCACGGCGGGTACGCACGGCAACTTTGCCGGCCTCAACCTCTTTGTCACCGCAAACCAGCATATAAGGGACGCGACGTAAAGTGTGCTCGCGGATTTTAAAGCCTATCTTCTCGTTTCTCAAGTCCGCTTTTACACGAATGCCCGCATTTTGCAGTTTACGCGTCAATTCGTTAACGTATTCAGACTGTGAATCGGTGATATTCATGACCACTACCTGCACCGGCGCCAGCCAGGTCGGGAAGAAGCCAGCGAACTCTTCAGTCAGGATGCCGATAAAGCGCTCCAGAGAACCAAGAATCGCGCGGTGAATCATCACCGGAACCTGACGTTCGTTGCTTTCGCCTACATAAGAGGCGTTCAGACGAGCCGGCAGGGAGAAATCAAGCTGTACTGTACCGCACTGCCATGCACGATCGAGGCAGTCATATAAGGTAAATTCAATTTTCGGACCGTAGAATGCGCCTTCACCCAGTTGGAATTCAAACGGGATATTGTTCTCTTCCAGCGCAACTGCCAAATCCGCCTCAGCACGATCCCACATCTCATCGCTACCGATACGTTTTTCCGGGCGAGTAGAGAGTTTGACGACGATTTTCTCAAAACCGAAGGTGCTGTACATATCGTAGACTAAACGAATACATGCGTTCACTTCATCGCGCACCTGCTCTTCCGTACAGAAGATATGGGCGTCATCCTGAGTGAAGCCACGTACACGCATCAAACCATGCAGCGCGCCTGACGGCTCATTGCGATGGCAGCTACCGAACTCAGCCATACGCAGCGGCAGATCGCGGTAGGATTTTAAGCCCTGGTTGAAAATCTGTACGTGACCCGGGCAGTTCATCGGCTTGATGCAGTATTCACGGTTCTCGGAAGACGTCGTAAACATCGCATCTTTGTAGTTGTCCCAGTGGCCGGTTTTTTCCCACAGCACACGGTCCATCATGAACGGGCCTTTCACTTCCTGATACTGGTACTCTTTCAGCTTAGAGCGAACAAATGTTTCCAGTTCACGGAAGATAGTCCAGCCATCGTTATGCCAGAAAACCATACCCGGAGCCTCTTCCTGCATATGATACAGGTCGAGTTGCTTACCGATTTTACGGTGATCGCGTTTTGCCGCTTCTTCCAGGCGTTGCAGATAGGCATTCAGCGCTTTTTTATCTGCCCACGCGGTGCCGTAGATACGCTGCAACATCTTGTTGTTGCTGTCGCCGCGCCAGTAAGCCCCTGCTGTTTTCATCAGTTTGAAGTGATGACAGAAACGCATGTTCGGCACGTGCGGACCACGGCACATGTCGATGTATTCCTGGTGATGATACAAGCCCGGCTTGTCATCATGCGCAATGCTTTCATCAAGGATGGAGACTTTATAGTTTTCGCCGCGTTTGACAAAGGTCTCGCGCGCTTCCTGCCAGCTCACTTTTTTCTTGATGACGTCGTAGTTGGTTTCGGCGAGCTCATGCATACGCTTTTCAAGCGCGTCGATGTCTTCCTGGGTCAGGGTGTGGTCAAGATCAACGTCATAATAGAAGCCGTTATCAATAACCGGGCCAATCGCCATTTTGGTATTCGGCCACAATTGCTTGATCGCATGGCCTAACAGGTGCGCACAGGAGTGACGGATAATTTCCAGACCATCGTCATCTTTAGCGGTGATGATGGCGAGGTTGGCATCACTGTTGATTACATCGGAAGCATCAACCAGTTCGCCATTAACGCGCCCAGCGATACAGGCTTTCGCCAGTCCCGGACCGATATCCAGCGCAACATCCATAGGGCTTACGGCGTGGTCGTAATGGCGTTGGCTGCCATCAGGAAGAGTAATTACAGGCATTTCATTTCCTTATTTGCAGTGGTGCCCCACACGAAAGAGCACATACAAAATTAAATAATGTATTTATATCAGCACGTTAAGAATGTTTATTTGCTTCACTCTGCAAACTGTGCACACCAGAATGTACGAAAACCTGGCTGTGCCCATCCCCACCTGTTGATAACGCCCCACAATAGTACACGGCATCGCGGCGACATAAAAGCGTGAACAGAATCATATTCCTGGCGTACATCGCAGGGATCATGCCAGTCACGTCATCATGGCGCGATAACAACAATAAATTCGCCGTCAATGACGTTCCCATAATACGGATAATTATACCACTCAGCCGTTTTATATGCGCTACCGCAAAAAATATAACGAATTCACATTTCATCCATCATATCCTCAATTTCACATGATGAAATCAAGCGAAAAAATATTCATCGTTTTACTGGAATAACTAACAAACCTGACTGAATCATTTTTACCGTCCTGTGATCTCATTAGAACAAATGACGGGAGTGTTTATTGTGAATAAGGAAAAGAGTAATCATGATGCAACACACAGCAATAGAAATGCCTGTCGGCAAATTTAAAAAACTAAGAGCACTCAACAGACGGCGTAATTATCTTATAAAAAAAATACGTATGCTGTTACGCATTTATATTGCAAAAATGCTATGGGACAGTCCTGCCCGAAGCGAACTGAATTTAATCTCAGCGAGAAAAGTTCTGTTGATGCGCAACGAAGGAGCAATCGGCGATGTCGTCGTCGATTCCGCACTGGTTAAATGTCTGCACGAGTCAGGATATATCGTTGATTTTCTGCTGACAAAATCAAACAGCCAGGTAATGCGCTATAATCCCCGCATTCGCCATATTTACGAGGCAGAGGATGTCACTTCTGCCAGCTACCTCAAAAAATTCACCCATAATGTCCCCCGTTCTGTGATTACTGAGTTAGCCAGTAATAAATACGATATTGTTATCGACCCCTCCCTTTTTGATATTCCGGTACATCGGTTGTTGTTATTAAGGCAAATAAATGCCAAAGCAGTATTAGGATTTAACAAATGGCCCTCTATTAACCATTATACAAAATCCTTTGATTTTGATTGCGCAAACTTGCATGTCAGCAAAACCTTTTCCTGCATCGCTGACTGCATGCAGTTAGATAAAAAACAACTGGAAACTTATGACCTGCATATCCCACAGGATATTTATGCTGAGACACAACAATTTCTGGCAGCCATCGAAGGCCGTAAGATTATCATTAATATCTTTGCCGGTAATGAGGATCGCTGCTTATCCCAGACTCAGCTTGCAGTAATTATTGAACAGTTGCAGATCGCGTATCCTGCGGTAAATATTATTTTGCTCGATCACCGTAAAGAGATCCACCTGCCACTCCCCGACAAAGTCGTCATAAATCCCTTTAAAACCCTGCATCATGCAATGGCTCTTATTGCGCAAGCCGATCTGATTATCTCGCCCGATACTTCGATCGTGCATATGGCGGCAGCCTGGCAGAAACCGCTCATTGCTATCTACAAAGATGTACGGCTCAACAATCAGCTTTGGGCGCCGGGATACGAAAACGCAAGGCAGATCATCATCAAATGTGGAAAGGTGCATCAAAAGCAGGATATCGCCAGTTTAATCATGGCGGAAATTGATCCCGCCCGATTGAGATAACGCATTTCCTACGTGAGTTGTCAGTTCACAGCAACTGGCAATTCAGTAAGTTAGCTCCCGATACCTTCACATCAGCGGCAACCTCCCACCACGTTTTCGGCCTGCCGCAGAAAAAAACGTACAAAATGGAATTTCCGGGATATAACAGCAAGTGAGTGCTTTTTATTCACTCCAGCGTGGCAGCTCCGCACGTCTGAAAACAGGATATCCATAACCGGCAGTGATGATTGTTATTGTGAAAAAATGTTTCAAAATTAATCGCATAGCATGCGTTTAATCTGATTTTTAGTGGCCACCTTGACACAACAGTACCACTGGCAGTCTAGTTGGCTTCCCATTAACATCTAACTCAATGATAAAGCATGGCAATCGTTTATCCCGTTATCATTATCGCGCTCCTTGCGATCATTATTTTTTCGTTTTATAAGCACCGCAGCATGAAATCAGCAAGAAGCTTACCGGGTCGTCATAAAAAGCGGCGCTGACGGCGCCAGGCTGCTTTGAAGGACAAACTCGCACTCACAAAAGGCACGCGCAAGCGTGCCTTTCTTCATTATTTATCAGGATTGATACCCCAAGGCGCGAATCACTGTTTCCATTGCTTCCTGCGTTAATGCAGAACGCGTAACTCGCTTATTTGCCAGCATCGTTCTGACCACGCCAGCAATGACAACATGCTTTGGCTCCTGTCCCAGATCGCGCATCTCGAGCACTACCTTCCCCACCACCCGGCACATCTCCTCGTATAATGCCTCATCTTTGGAATTCCCCATTGTTCCTCCGGTTGTTGTGGTTTTTTGCCTCGCTTAATCGGCATCAGGATAGGGATAAACACTCCCTTTGTAACCTCCTGCAGACAACTTCCTTCACTTTCAATCGGATGCACATATATTAAACTGACTTATAAATTTACCTTAAAGTTACCTGCCTCCACTGCCGATGAATGATTCATTAGAAGCACGGATAAGTTAGCTCAGCGATGCAGACGATTAATTACAATGAAATGGTCGGTCTCAATCTGTCCACCCGCCAGAAAACGGCATCAGCATTACAGGAATCTATTGCACGATTATCGTCTGGATTGCGCATCAACGGTGCGAAAGACGACGCTGCAGGCCAGGCGATTGTTAACCGCATGCGCGCCAATGTTAATTCGGATACCGTGATTTCACGCGGGCTTGACGATGCCATGAGTATGGCGCAAACCGCCGAAGACAGCCTGGGTACCGTCGGTGAATTGTTGATCCGAGCGAAAAGCCTGGCCATCCAGTCCGGTAACAGTACGTTGTCGGTAAGTGACCGGGAAAGTTTGCATGCTGAATATCAAGAAATTCTTGAAAATATTCAGTATCTTTCAGAAAACACAGAGATTTTTGGTCGCTACCCACTGGCCACCGACACCCCGGATCTGCCGCCAGAGTTAATCGGTAATGTTCCGCCGCTGGACACGAAATTTCCCGTTGCAGGAACGAATTACACATTCAGCTCGGGAATTGTTTCTCTGGCGTATATTCCCGCGGGGGCGAAGGATATCACCCTCACTATTGATTCATTGGGACTTGACGATGACATTCAGCTCTTCACGCGCGATGGCAAGCACCTTGCCGGTACGCCGATCGCCGGTACCGATCCGGATTACACCTGGAAAAGCCGCGGTATTACCACCCCGGCAAAAGCGACCAGCCGCGTACTGACCGAGGCCAACGGTTTTGAGGCAGGTGCAATCTATGATGATTCATTATTGATAGAAGGAGGTTCCAGTTGGGTGCTGAATGGCAGCGCAACGCTTAATTACGACGGCATGACCATCCGATACAGCGGTGATGGCGATCGCTACGAATCCGGCAAAGCCTACAACGACGGCAGTAATGGTTCCAACCGGCTGGAACGAATCAAAATAGATAACGTTACGGAAGATTTGGTGGTGATGATTGTCGGTAGCGGCTCGTTTACCAGTAACCTGAACTGGGGCACCCTGCCCACGCCAAAAATCACGCCCGCCGAACCGCCAAAGCAGAGTTTTCCCTGGGAGGTGGTCACCAGTGCAAATTTTGATGGCGAGGTGGGTGCCGTTACGATGCCGACCACGCCGGCCGATCTGAAATCGTTGGGGTTACTGAATACCGATATTCGTTCGATGGCGACCGCTGGTGATGCGATGGGAACACTCGATAGCGCGCTGGAGAAAGTCAGTCGCTATCGTTCTCAGTACGGTGCGTTCATTAATCGCTTTGAATCGTCAAAATCAGTGCTGGCGCAACAAAATATGGCCACACAGGCGGCAAAAAGCCGCATTGAAGACGCAGATTATGCACTGGAAATCAGCAAGATGGTGAAAGCACAAATATTACAACAGGGGCAGGATGCCGTACTCAAAGTGGCAAATCAATCGGCAGAAAATATTTTATCTTTGTTGCGGAGTTAAACAGACAACCTATTTAACACCTGTAGTTCTTTAAATATCACCGTCAGTTTTCGTCAATGTTTAATAAAATACAGAGCGCTAATTTTACATTAGGGGATAATTAAAAAAACCGGTACTACACTCTCCGGTTTTTCAAAGTTAATGAATTAACTAAGAATCTACTTAATTCCATTCACCAGCAACCAGCGTATGCGCATCAAACGCCTGATCGTTGGTTCCGTGAGTAGATTGTGCGACCGGCACCATATTGGAGCCTGCTTCAATGTTAGTGATATTCGTGTTGCTCTGGCTGGCTGAAGTAACAGGCTGAGCCGCGAAGACGCCAAAAGAGAGTGCAGAAAGCACCACGGCAACTGCGGCAGTTTTGATTGTTTTCATAATTAAGTTCTCTTTCTGTAATACGAACATTATTTGCTGGGCCGTTTTTCCGCCCGTAAAACCAGTGTAGATCTGGATCACACTTTTGCCCAGTCAATTTATTTATCCATTCGTGTCAAATAAACTGAATATGTGTCCAGGTAATTAATTATGAAGACAATATGGAGAGAGGAATTTACTTAAATAAAACTGAATATAAGGCGCGATAAAATAGCACAAATAAACAAAAACAGTGGGCCGGAATTTCCGGCCCGGCGTATTACATTTTATAACCTAACGTAACCGTCGTTCTGCGATCGGTATGATCCGGCGCAGTTGAAGGCGGCTGGGAGTTCCAGGTCAGGTAATAACCTACTTTCAACGCGAAATGGGCATTGATAGCCACTTCCAGCGCTGTTTCTGAGTTCACTGTGGTGTCATCCGCGCCAAACACAGACACACCCTGCGTGAATTTGGTGGTGTCAGTCACTTGCCAGGTATAAGTACCGGATGCATAACCCAGCGCGGTGGTTTTGGTGTTGTCATCGGTGTACTTGTCGTAACGTACACCAGGACCGAATTCAAAGCGCAGGCTATGAACCGGGCCATTCAGGAACTGACGACCATAACCGGCGGTAAATACATCACGATCCTGATAACCGTTATAGCGATCGGTCAACCAACTGGCCTGGCCGAAAATATAGTCATAATCCGTCAGGTTATAACGACTACGGCCGCCAACGGCGTATTTCTCAGACGAACGAACATCGTTCGATGAGGTATTACTGGCGTTGCCCCACAGAGACCAGGCCGTGGTATTGCCGTACCAGGTCAGGGTGGAATCGGCAGTCAAAGAGGAGCTCTTTGTGTTGCCGGACTGCGCCAGATAGCCGCCGTTCACGCTACCTTCAAACGGGTGTTTCGCGGTGGATGGGTCATCCATGACAGTAAAAACGGTATCATCTGCGGCAGCATTCATTGCCGCAAATACGCCCGCGACCAGTGCAAACGCGGGTACTGTCTTCAAAAGCTTCATTTTTTTAGAGTCCGAACAGCAAAAAAAAGAGACCATCACGGTCCCGGAAACTTTCATCAGGATCAACGACTAACGTTCCAAAGAAAGGTAACAAATTATAAAAAGGCCGCTTAAACATATCAATGAAATATTATTGGAATTTTTGAATAAGAGAGATCTCAAAAACTACAAAATGGTTATTAATCCTCTAAGCCAGGTTAATCGATATCATATTTAAATCAGGCTGTTATTTCCTTTCCCTCCGCTGGATTCAGTGCCAGGCTTACTGCAACCGAAGAAAAAGGAGGTCATCATGGTCGCGATTTATACTTTGACGCTGGCACCTTCACTGGACAGCGCAACATTAACGCCGCAGATTTATCCGGAAGGGAAACTGCGCTGCACTTCACCTGTTTTTGAGCCCGGCGGCGGCGGCATTAATGTCGCAAGAGCCATTACCCACCTTGGTGGTAAAGCCACAGCGATTTTTCCGGCCGGTGGCGCAACCGGCGAACACCTGACTGCGCTGTTAGCGGATGAAAACGTGCCAACCATTAGCGTCGACGCCAACGACTGGACACGGCAGAACCTGCATGTTCACGTTGAATCCAGCGGCGAGCAGTACCGCTTTGTCATGCCGGGCGCCAGCCTCAGTGAAGATGAATTTCGCCAGATCGAAGAAAAAGTGCTCACCATTGAGCCAGGCGCATTGCTGGTGGTGAGCGGCAGTCTGCCGCCAGGTATTACCATCGGGAAACTGACACAACTCATTAAAACCGCACAGCAGCATGGGCTGCGCTGCATCGTTGACAGTTCCGGCGAAGCCCTTAGCGCTGCGCTGGCTATCGGCAACATCGAACTGGTCAAACCGAATCAGAAAGAGCTGAGCGCGCTGGTGGGCCGGGAGTTGACCCAGCCGGATGATGTGCGCAAAGCCGCACAGGAGATTGTTGATAGCGGTAAAGCGCTGCGCGTTGTCGTATCGCTGGGCCCTCAGGGTGCGCTGGCCGTCGATGCGAACCAGTGTGTGCAGGTCGTGCCGCCGCCGATGAAAAGCCAGAGTACGGTAGGCGCTGGCGACAGTATGGTGGGTGCGATGACGCTAAAACTGGCGCACGACGCGCCGCTGGACGATATGGTCCGTTACGGTGTTGCTGCCGGGAGCGCCGCCACGATCAACCATGGTACTCGCCTGTGTGCGCTGGCCGACACGCAAAAGATCTACGACTATTTGCGCAATGCCTGAGAATCGACAAATAGCGCCTGACGACTATGCTAAAAAAACCTTCAGGATTACAACGAGGTGATATATGAGCAGCGACAGCATCACGCGCTACGTGGTAGTGGTGAAATTTCATGAGCAAAGCCTGGCCGAAATCAACGAGCTAAATAACCACTTTACACGTGCAGGTTTCCTGCTCACGATGACCGATGAAGATGGCAATGTTCACGATCTGGGCACCAATACCTTCGGGCTCATCAGTGCGCTCAGTGAACAGGAAGTACTTGAACTCGCCCGTGGATTAGCCACCGCCGCGGTGGCTGAAGAGGCTGATATCACCATCAGCACCTGGGAGGCATGGCAGCAAAAAGAGCATTAAGTGCCATGGCGCACCGCCTGTCCCGCAGGTGTGCGTTACGTCGTATTTTTTCACAGCTTTAGTGCGCTAACCTTATGATCTGGCTGATTACATGGGAGAGACATCATGTGGCAAGCGATAAGTGGTCTGTTACGCGAACAACTGGGAAGTGGCGAGATTGAGCAGCGGGATGAGCTGCCAGGCGGCGAAATCCATGCTGCATGGCATGTCCGTTACGCGGGTCGCGATCTTTTCGTAAAATGCGATGAACGTGAACTGTTGCCTATTTTTACCGCCGAAGCCGATCAGCTCGCGCTGTTGGCGCGCAGTAATACGGTAAAGGTGCCGACGGTATGGGCGGTGGGTAGCGATCGCGATTACAGCTTTCTGGTCATGGAGTATCTCCCTGCCCGCCCGCTGGATGCGCACAACGCGTTTCTGCTCGGTCAGCAACTGGCGCGTCTGCACCAGTGGAGCGATCAACCGCAGTTTGGCCTCGATTTTGATAACGATCTTTCCACCACGCCGCAGCCCAACGCCTGGCAGCGCCGCTGGTCAACGTTTTTTGCCGAACAGCGTATTGGCTGGCAACTGGAGCTGGCGGCGGAAAAAGGCATGGAGTTCGGCAATATCGACGCCATTGTCGAGCATGTCCAGCAGCGCCTTAGCTCTCACCAGCCGCAGCCGTCATTACTGCATGGCGATCTGTGGTCCGATAACTGCGCGCTGGGGCCAGACGGTCCTTATATTTACGATCCGGCCTGTTACTGGGGCGATCGTGAGTGCGATCTGGCGATGCTGCCGCTGCATCCGGATCAGCCGCCGCAGATTTACGACGGCTACCAGTCAGTCTCACCGTTGCCCCTCGATTTCCCCGAACGTCAGCCGATCTACCAGCTTTATACGCTTTTCAACCGGGCCATTCTTTTTGGTGGCGAACATCTGCTGAACGCACAAAAAGCGCTCGATCGCGTATTGGCAGCGTAGAACAGACAAGCCCGGGAGCATTATCGCTTTCGGGCTTGTTACCGCTTACAGAAAGCCCAGCAGTGAAAAGAAGAAGTAGCCTGCGATAATCACAATCACTGGCAACACATAAAGTGGGAAAATTTGCAGCAGAATGGTGTGGTGCGGCACGACGATGCGCGCTTCGATCTGCTCGCGAGACAACCCTTCCGGCCCTTTGGCTTGTTCAAGAATCATCTGGTTTTCCACCCCTTCTCGCAGAAAACGCGCCTGGCGGCTCATGCGCGCGCCGGAGGCCTGCAACGCCAGACCAACAAAGATCAGCGCGTAGATAAGCCAGAACACAATGTTCAGGCTCTGGTGGAAGTCGGGCGTCGGCGAGTTGTACCAGAAAAGGTTAAGAAAAGGCGTATTAAAACGCATCATCTCAATCATGACATGCGCAAAATCCAGCATCACGGCGTTAATGCCTGGCTGTTTTTCACTGTGGTCATACATAAATTTCAGTACAGAAATGACTGTCGAAATTACGGTCGGAATAAAAATCACCCAACCCAGAACGCGTTTCAGAATAGCGATGCGTCCAGCTTGTTGATACGTCATGGATTCCCCTTGTAAGTGACGCACTGTTTCCGCCTTAGTCTACCTGCTGATAATCATTTTCGCCTGATCTTTAAAGTCGGTATGATGAACGTTTAACCATACTTACCGTTTATTCCCCGGCGACATGCCATAAAAAAGAGAGGTTTTATGACAGCTCCGCGTCAAATTCTTGCTGCCATTTTTGATATGGATGGATTGCTTATCGACTCCGAGCCACTCTGGGATCGCGCCGAACTGGAGGTTGTGGCAAGCCTGGGCGTGGACATTAACCGACGTAATGAATTGCCCGATACCCTCGGTCTGCGCATCGATATGGTGGTGGAACTCTGGTACGCGCAGCAACCGTGGAATGGCCCGGATCGCAAAGAAGTGACCGAACGCATTATTCAGCGCGCAATTTCGCTGGTTGAAGAGAAACGCCCGCTACTGCCTGGCGTGCGCGAAGCCATTGCGTTGTGTAAAGCCAACGGCCTGCTGGTCGGGCTGGCCTCCGCATCGCCGCTGCATATGCTGGAAAAAGTGCTGGCAATGTTTGAACTGCGCGACAGCTTTGATGCGCTGGCCTCGGCAGAAAACCTCCCCTACAGCAAACCGCACCCGCAGGTGTACCTGGATTGTGCCGCCAAACTGGGCATTGATCCGCTGACCTGTGTGGCGCTGGAAGATTCCGTCAATGGCATGATCGCCAGCAAAGCAGCGCGGATGCGCTCGATTGTGGTACCGGATGAAGAACACCGCGCCGATCCGCGTTATGTGCTGGCTAACGTTAAGCTCACCAGCCTCGAACAGCTCACGCTTGCCCATCTTATCGGCTAATTCCACCGGGGCAGCCGCTTTTGTTGCCCCTTAATTTTATTTTTGAAACATCATTTCATTTTATTTGTATTTTTCTTGCCCACCTTCTATTCTGATCTTCAGGCGCTGATGCCCTGTTACAACAATAATGATTACGCCGGAGAGAACATGATACTGGATGCCTTTAAGCTTGCAGGTAGAGTGGCCATTGTGACCGGGTGCGATACCGGTCTGGGTCAAGGAATGACGTTAGGGCTTGCGGAGGCGGGCTGCGATATTGTCGGCGTGGGCCGAAAAATTCCACTCGACACGGCCGAACGCGTTCAGACTCTCGGGCGTCGTTTTGTTTCTGTGCAGGCGGATCTGCGCCATCAGCACGGGCTTGATGACATTGTTAATCAGACGGTGAACCAGATGGGCCGGGTAGATATTCTGGTGAATAACGCTGGCGCCATTCGACGCTGCGACGCCCTCGATTTCAGCGAGCAGGACTGGGATGACGTCATGAACCTGAACCTGAAAACGGTCTTCTTTCTGTCGCAGGCCGTTGCGAGGCAATTTATCGCCCAGGGCAACGGCGGCAAAATTATTAATATTGCCTCGATGCTCTCTTTCCAGGGCGGCATCCGCGTGCCTTCTTATACTGCGTCGAAAAGCGGCGTGATGGGGCTGACCCGACTGTTGGCCAATGAGTGGGCGCCGCACCAGATTAACGTCAACGCCATCGCGCCAGGCTATATGGCGACCAATAATACCCAGCAACTGCGGGAAGATGCCGAACGCAGCCAGGAGATACTCGATCGCATTCCCGCCGGGCGCTGGGGCGAGCCCGAAGATTTGAAAGGCGCAGCGGTGTTTCTCGCTTCACAGGCATCCGATTACATCAATGGCTTCACCCTTGCCGTCGATGGCGGCTGGCTGGCGCGCTAATCTGACAGGATTGTGACAAAGAGTTACAACGTCACCTCTTCCGCCTACTGTATAAACATCCTATACTGTATGCATCGACAGTTTAGTGAGTTTGATCATGACGGCGGAAGGACACCTGCTTTTCTCCATTGCCTGCGCGGTGTTTGCCAAAAATGCCGAGTTAACACCTGTCCTTGCTCAGGGTGACTGGTGGCATATTGTTCCGTCGGCCATTCTTACCTGCCTGTTACCGGACATCGATCACCCGAAATCCTTCCTCGGCCAGCGTCTGAAGTGGATATCAAAACCGGTGGCGCGAGCCTTCGGTCATCGGGGCTTTACGCACAGCCTGCTGGCGGTTTTTCTCTCACTCGCCCTGTTTACGCTAAAAGTCCCGGAAAGCTGGATTGTCCCTGCGGATGCATTGCAGGGAATGGTGGTGGGCTATTTGAGCCATATCCTTGCAGATATGCTGACGCCTGCGGGCGTGCCGCTGTTATGGCCTTGTCGCTGGCGCTTTCGCCTGCCGATCCTGGTGCCGCAAAAAGGCAATCAACTGGAGCGCGTATTATGTATGGCGCTGTTCACCTGGGCGGTGTGGATGCCGCAATCGTTGCCCGAAAGCGGTGCAGTTCGCTGGTCATCACAGATGATAAACTCGCTGCAAAATCAGTTTAATCGCTTTATTCATCCACAATCCGGCCATTAAACCAGCAATTCCCCTGCTTTTTGCATAAAACATTCCATTTGGATATAAGGCCACCCCGGCACTTCTGCTAACCTTGCGCCACTGGATTAACCGGCAAGGTTGACCGAATAATGAAATCAGGAGAACGGGGATGAATCTTCCATTAATCGCGAACGTCGTTGTGTTCGTGGCATTGCTGTTTTTGCTGGCGCAGGCCCGCCACAAACAGTGGAGCCTGGCCAAAAAAGTGCTGGTCGGCTTAGGGCTTGGCGTGGTCTTCGGCCTGGCGCTACAGGCTATCTATGGTGCTGACAGCCCGGTACTGAAAGCCTCTATCCAGTGGTTTAACGTGGTTGGAAACGGCTATGTTCAACTGCTGCAAATGATCGTAATGCCGCTGGTATTCGCCTCTATTTTAAGCGCCGTCGCGCGCCTGCATAACGCCTCCCAGTTGGGTAAAATCAGCTTCTTAACCATCGGCACACTGCTGTTTACTACGCTGATTGCCGCACTGGTCGGGGTGCTGGTGACTAACCTGTTTGGCCTGACCGCCGAAGGACTGGTGCAGGGAACAGCGGAAACGGCGCGTCTGAATGCCATCCAGAGCAATTATGTCGGTAAAGTGGCCGATCTGACCGTACCGCAACTGCTGCTCTCTTTCGTGCCGAAAAACCCGTTTGCCGATCTGACCGGCGCGAATCCGACCTCGATCATCAGCATCGTAATTTTTGCCGCTTTCCTCGGCGTCGCCGCGCTGAAATTGCTGAAAGATGACGCACCGAAAGGCCAGCGCGTGCTGACCGCTATCGACACGCTGCAAAGCTGGGTGATGAAACTGGTGCGTCTGGTGATGCAGCTTACGCCGTATGGTGTACTGGCGCTGATGACCAAAGTCGTGGCGGGCTCCAACATTCAGGACATCATCAAACTGGGCAGCTTTGTTATCGCCTCCTATCTTGGCCTCGGCATTATGTTTGTCGTGCACGGCCTGCTGCTGGGCGTTAACGGCGTCAGCCCGCTGAAATTCTTCCGCAAAGTATGGCCGGTGCTGACCTTTGCCTTTACCAGCCGTTCCAGCGCGGCGTCAATTCCGCTGAACGTCGAAGCACAAACCCGCCGTCTGGGCGTGCCGGAATCGATCGCCAGCTTCTCGGCCTCTTTCGGTGCAACGATTGGTCAGAATGGCTGTGCGGGTCTCTATCCGGCAATGCTGGCTGTCATGGTGGCGCCCACCGTCGGCATTAACCCGCTGGATCCGTTGTGGATTGCCACGCTGGTCGGGATTGTCACCGTCAGCTCCGCCGGTGTCGCGGGTGTCGGCGGCGGCGCAACATTTGCCGCGCTGATTGTACTGCCAGCCATGGGCCTGCCGGTCACGCTGGTTGCGCTGCTGATCTCCGTTGAACCGCTGATTGATATGGGTCGTACCGCGCTGAATGTGAGTGGTTCCATGACCGCCGGGACGCTGACCAGCCAGTGGCTGAAGCAAACCGACAAAGCTATTCTGGAGAGCGAAGACGACGCCGAACTGGCGCATCGTTAAGCCAAAGACGACAAGGCGGGGAATCTCCCCGCCTTTTTTATATCTCATCGCTTTTTGCTATCCAGCGCAGCAATCAACGTTTTTGCCAGCGCATGATCCGAGAAAGGGTTTTGCCCGGTAATCAGCTCCCGGTCCGTCACGACATTGGCCTGCCAGGCGTTGGCAAATGCCATCTTGCCTCCTGCTTGCGCCATCGCCTGCGCCGGGTAATAACGCAACTTAGCCCCTTTCAACGACATTTCAAAGGCCTGTTCTTCGGCATCGGAAAAAATCGTCATCTTATAGCCCGCATAAATCCAGTTTTTCGCCGCCGCTGGCGCGCCCGCAATCAGCCCCTGCTCAAACGTCTGCGGCTGCTCCTGCGCCGCCAGCAGTGCAATCGGCCCATGACAGATAGCCGCCGTCGGTTTACCGCTGCGGTGGAACTGACGCAGCAGCGCACCAACATCCGCATTCCCCGGCAGATCGATCAATGGGGCGTGCCCGCCAGGAATAAAGATCCCCGCATAACTCTCCGTTCCCTGCGCCAGAACCTGTTTAAGCGATTTAACGTTACCTTCGGCAGTCAGTGTGTCCACAACGCTCTTAATGCGCTGCATTTCTTGCGGGTTATTAGCGAAATACATCGGGTCGATCGAGTGCTCATCCGGTAGCGGCTTATTGCCTTTGGGGGTGACAATCGTCAGCGAATATCCGGCCTTGAGCAACGCATCGGCGGGCACACCAAATTCATTAAGGTAAAAGCCGGAAGCATAACTTTTCCCCTCTTGCAGCGGCAGCGCGGTCTCGCTGGAGAGCAGCACCAGTACATTGCCTTTCGATGCGGCATAGGTGGTCACGCTGGTAGCCAGCGCAATAACAGCAAGCAAACCCTGTAGCAGTTTTTTCATGGTTGGTTCCCGATAGGTTAACAGTGCGAGAAATGTACTGGTTCACTTCCTGTAAATAAATTAACCTGAAAGAACTTTATTGATTACACCAGAGAATAAATGTCACGGTCATTCGAGTCGGTACAACTGGGCAGTATTGAGCTTTTCTGCAAAGCAGCGGAGAGCGGCAGTTTCACTGCGGCGGCAGAAGCACTGGGGATCACGCCAGCCTCGGTTAGCCGGACGATTGGTCGGCTGGAAACACGGCTTGGCGTCAGGTTGTTTAATCGCACCACCCGCAGCGTAAAATTGACCAGCGATGGCGAATTGTATCGCGCTCAGTGCCAGCAGGCGCTGGATCAGATTGCCGAAGCAGAACGCGCACTAACCGGACAACAGCGCCGCCCGCAAGGCGTACTGCGGGTCAGCGTCGGAACGGTGTACGGGCATCACCGCATCGTACCGTTGCTACCGGCGTTTATGGCGGCATACCCGGATATCGAGGTCGAACTTAACATTTCGAACCGCAATATAGATTTTATTGAGGACGGCTACGATCTGGCCATTCGGATGGGAGAACCGAAAGACTCCCGCGTCGTGGCACGCAAGCTGGAAGATGCCAGCGTCGGCGTCTTTGCATCGCCAGCGTATCTGGCAAATCACACGCGCCCGCAGACGCTGGATGCCCTGCGCCAGCACGATTTAATCCAGTTTATTTTACCCAGCACGGGCCGCCCGGTGGCGTGGATTTTCCGCAACGCGCAGGGTGAAAACCAGGATTTCAGTTTCACCAGTCGCCGCAGGGTCCACGAAGATGTGCTGGCGGGTGTGGGCTGGGCGATGGCGGGCGGCGGACTCTTTCAGATCTACCATTTTGTGGCGGCACAGGCAGTGGCGGAAGGACGGCTGGAAGAAGTGATGCAGGAGATGGCTGGCCGTTCGCGTCCGTTCTATCTTCTTTACCCGCAAAACCGGCATCTTTCAGCCAGAGTCAGGGCGTTTGCTGATTATCTTGTCGCCGCGCTCCGCCAGCCGTAGCGCCAGAATTACTCTTCGTCGAGTTCGTCCTGCTGGCGCATCTGCGTCGCCCAGCGTTGGGCCGCTTCAGGGACGCTGAAAACCGGTGAACGGTGAAAATTTTCCCCCATCAGCACGAAAGCGACATATTTACCGCGCAGCAGCCAGACATCGCGATACCCGTCCACTTTTTCGGCATGATCGGGCGGAGCGGGTTCAACCCGCGGGACATAGCTGATAACGACTCGGTTTTGTTGGCGAAGAGTTTTCATAAGCGATGCATTCACTAAAGACAAAATCTACAGACATGAAAGACCTATCATAGCCGATTGTTACCCCGCCCGTCGCCTCTGGCGCACTTTTCTCCGCTTTTTCATCGAACCGCCATCTGCCGGGCTGGCGGGCAGCAACAGGACAATGTTCTATAGTTAGAGGGGTTTTGCCATAACAACGACCATTTTTCAGTAATGAAAACAGGAGACGAGTTCAATGTCGCAACAGAAAAAAGCCCCCCAACATGCCCCGGTACATGATGCCAACGAATCCCGCCCCGGGCTGGATTCCCTCGCGCCAGAAGACAATTCTCACCGCCCTTCCCCGAAGCCCACTGCGCCTGGTGAACAGCCAACCGCGCCGGGGAGCCTGAAAGCGCCGGATACGTCCAACGACAAACTGAACGCGCTTGAGCCTTTCCGTAAGGGCAGTGAGAATTTTCCACTTACCACCAATCAAGGGGTGCGCATCGCCGACGATCAAAACTCCCTGCGCGCCGGAACCCGTGGCCCCACTCTGCTGGAAGATTTCATTCTGCGGGAGAAGATTACCCATTTTGACCATGAACGCATTCCGGAACGGATCGTGCACGCGCGTGGTTCAGCGGCGCACGGCTATTTTCAGCCCTATCGCAGCCTGAGCGATATCACCAAAGCCGATTTCCTCTCCGATCCAGAGAAAATCACGCCGGTTTTTGTCCGCTTCTCCACAGTGCAGGGCGGTGCCGGTTCGGCAGATACCGTGCGCGACATCCGTGGTTTTGCCACCAAGTTTTATACCGAAGAGGGCATTTTTGATCTGGTGGGCAACAACACGCCGATCTTTTTTATTCAGGATGCGCATAAATTCCCGGATTTTGTTCATGCCGTAAAACCGGAACCGCACTGGGCAATCCCGCAGGGGCAAAGCGCCCATGACACCTTCTGGGATTACGTCTCTTTGCAACCGGAGACGCTGCACAACGTGATGTGGGCGATGTCGGATCGCGGCATTCCGCGCAGCTATCGCACCATGGAAGGCTTCGGCATTCATACCTTCCGGCTGATTAACGCCGAAGGCAAAGCGACCTTTGTGCGCTTCCACTGGAAACCACTGGCGGGCAAGGCGTCTCTGGTGTGGGATGAGGCGCAAAAACTGACCGGACGCGATCCGGACTTCCATCGTCGCGAGTTGTGGGAAGCCATTGAAGCGGGCGACTACCCGGAATATGAACTGGGGCTGCAACTGATCCCTGAAGAAGACGAGTTCAAATTTGATTTTGACCTGCTGGATCCGACCAAACTGATCCCGGAAGAACTGGTGCCAGTGCAACGCGTGGGCAAGATGGTGCTCAACCGGAACCCGGATAATTTCTTTACCGAAAACGAGCAGGCCGCGTTCCATCCGGGGCATATCGTTCCGGGACTGGACTTCACCAATGACCCCCTCTTGCAGGGGCGTCTGTTCTCCTACACGGATACACAAATCAGCCGTCTCGGCGGGCCAAACTTCCATGAAATCCCGATTAATCGCCCTACCTGCCCGTATCACAATTTCCAGCGCGACGGCATGCACCGCATGGATATTGATACCAACCCGGCCAATTATGAACCGAACTCGATCAACGATAACTGGCCGCGGGAAACACCGCCGGGCCCGAAACGCGGCGGGTTTGAAACGTATCAGGAGCGTGTTGAAGGCCATAAAATCCGCGAGCGCAGCGCCTCTTTTGCCGAGTATTATGCCCATCCACGGCTTTTCTGGCTTAGCCAGACGCCTTTTGAGCAGCGCCATATCATCGATGCATTCAGCTTTGAGCTCAGTAAAGTGGCGCGCGCCTATATTCGCGAACGCGTTGTTGATCAACTGGCGCATATCGACGTTCATCTGGCGCAGGGCGTTGCCGAAAACCTCGGGATTACGCTCAGCGATGAACAGTGCAATATCGCTCCGCCACCGGACGTTAACGGCCTGAAAAAAGATCCGGCGCTAAGCCTGTATGCAGTTCCGGACGGCAGCGTCAAAGGCCGGGTAGTAGCTATCCTGCTGCATGATAACGTCAGCGCTGCCGATGTACTGAACGTGCTGCAAGGGCTTCAGGCAAAAGGCGTGCACAGCAAACTGCTGTATGCCCGCATGGGTGAAGTGACCGCTGATGACGGCTCCAGCCTGCCGGTGGCGGCAACATTTGCCGGATCACCTTCGCTGACAGTGGACGGTGTGATCGTCCCCGGTGGCGACGTGAGCGAGCTTTTACAAAATGGGGATGCGAAATACTACCTGCTGGAGGCGTATAAGCATCTGAAAACCATTGCGCTGCTGGGTGATGCGCGTCAGTTCAAAGCGCTGCTGGGCGTCGATGCGCAGGGGGAAGACGGTATTGTGGAAGCCGACTCAGCCTCATCGATACTGGTGGATGATTTCCTCACCCACCTTGCCGCGCACCGGGTGTGGTCGCGAATCGGCAAGATTGAAAGCATACCGGCATAAGATAAAAAAACCGGCCATCAGGCCGGTTTTTTTAATGCTCAGGCAAAAATAAATTACTGCTTAGTTTGCGGGTCGGTATCGTACTCGGCGCAAGTTTGATAACCGGAATTCATCACGTGGCCAGTTTCATCAAGTGCCACAAAGTAAGTTTCGGTTTTACCGTCACGTTGACCCAGAATATAGGTCTGGCAGGTACCGCGCGCATGAATCATGGTGACTTCAGAAGAAGGACGACCTGCAATCTGCATCACCTGCTGGCGGCTCATGCCTTTTTTCACATCTTTCACAACCGGCTGCGTGACCTGATCTTTTGCGCGATCGTAGGCAGTACACCCTGCCAGCATGGTCAGTACAGCGGCGGTGCCCAGAATTCCTGCGATGTTCTTATTCATATTCCATCCTCTTTAGTATCCGCTTGTGTATCAGCGTGTTATCTAAGCCTGGAATATAAAAGTGCATTTTTCAACTATGGGTTACCGATGGCATATCTTTCGGAAAAATCTAATGAAAGTGACATAAGCTGCTAAAACGCAGCAAATTGCGCCACTCAGATCTGTGATCCTTGTCGTTTTACCGCCAAAGGGTTAATTTGGCTCTATATTAGCTATTTGCAACCTGCCAGGCAGGATTACATAACGGAGGGGTAAATGACTCTGCAACAAGAGATTATTCAGGCGCTGGGCGTGAAGCCGAGCATCAACGCCGAAGAAGAAGTTCGCCGCAGCGTGGATTTTCTGAAAACCTATCTGAAGACGTTTCCCTTTATTAAATCGCTGGTGCTCGGCATCAGCGGCGGCCAGGATTCCACGCTGACCGGCAAAATCAGCCAGTTGGCTATCAGCGAACTGCGCGCGGAAACCGGCGATGAAGCGTATCAGTTTATCGCGGTGCGTCTGCCTTACGGCGCGCAGGCAGACGAGCAAGATTGCCAGGATGCCATTGGTTTTATCCAGCCGGATCGCGTATTGACCGTGAACATCAAAGGCGCAGTGCTGGCGAGCGAACAGGCGCTGCGTGATGCTGGCATCGAGCTGAGCGATTTTGTTCGCGGCAACGAGAAGGCCCGTGAACGTATGAAAGCACAGTACAGTATCGCTGGCATGACCAAAGGCGTGGTGGTCGGCACCGATCACGCTGCTGAAGCGGTAACCGGCTTCTTCACCAAATATGGCGATGGCGGCACCGACATCAACCCAATTTTCCGTCTGAATAAACGTCAGGGGAAACAACTGTTGGCGTATCTGGGCTGCCCGGAACATCTCTACAAGAAAGCGCCAACGGCGGATCTGGAAGACGATCGCCCATCGCTGCCTGATGAAGCTGCGCTGGGTGTTACCTACGAAAATATCGATGATTATCTGGAAGGCAAAACGCTGGATGCCGGTATCGCCAAAATCATCGAAGGCTGGTATCTGAAAACCGAACACAAACGCCGCCCGCCGATCACCGTTTTCGATGACTTCTGGAAAAAATAATTTCTGAAATTCATCATGATCTTATCAGGCCTGCCCGCCGGGCCTGATAAGCGTCGCGCCCTCTGTGTCCATCCCCTGCTCCCTGATATTGTCGCGGCTTTCCCGGCCTGCCCACATCATCGCCTGTTTGCCACTTTTTTAGCCTGTCGTTAGTTGTTATACTGGATGGGTAAACAGTATCAGGAGTTTCTGAGTGGCAAGGCGTCAATCCGCCCCGCGTCTCGAATTTGACGCAGCGGCAATTTATGAATACCCCGAACATTTGCGCCAGTGGCTGGAGGCCATGCCAAAGCACCCTGGCGTCTATATTTTTCATGGCGAAAGCGAGGCGATGCCGCTGTATATCGGCAAAAGCGTCAATATCCGCAGCCGGGTGCTGTCACATATGCGCACCCCGGATGAAGCCTCAATGCTGCGCCAGTCCAGGCGTATCAGCTGGATCTGCACCGCCGGAGAGTTGGGCGCGTTGCTGCTGGAAGCCCGGCTGATCAAAGAGCAGCAGCCGCTGTTTAATAAACGCCTGCGCCGCAATCGCCAGCTCTGCTCGCTACTGCTCGGCGGCGAGAAACCGCAGGTGGTCTATGCGCGCGAAGTGGATTTTTCCGCCACGCCGGAGCTCCACGGGCTGTTCGCCAACCGCCGCGCCGCGTTACAGGCGCTGCAATCCATCGCCGATGACGAAAAGCTCTGTTACGGTCTGCTGGGGCTGGAGTCGGTCACGCGAGGTCGTCCCTGCTTCCGCTCAGCGCTGCAACGCTGCGCCGGAGCATGCTGCGGCAGAGAACCGCGCGAAGCGCACGATGCGCGTTTCGCGGCGGCGATGGCGCGTATGAAGCTGGTATGCTGGCCCTGGCAAGGGCCGGTCGGATTGAAAGAGAGTTTCGGCGCGATGACGCAATACCACGTCATTCACAACTGGCTGTGGCTGGGTTCGGTTAACACGCTGAGTGAGGCCACCGCGTTGCTACGCACGCCAGCCGGTTTCGACCATGATGGTTACAAAATACTCTGTAAACCTTTGCTCAGCGGCGAGCATGAAATCATCGATCTGGATTAATGCCCGGGCAGCCAGCTGATTTCACTGAACAGCAACTGCCCTTCTGGCTTCAACAACCGCAGCGTGTGCCGCCCTTCCTGCCAGCAAGCGCCCTGATCGGCGGTTAACAGTTTATCTCCCAGTTGCCACGCGCCACTAAGAATAAACACCACGCCGCCACGCGTCCCGAAGGTGGTAAACGTGCGATCGGCAATGCGCACTTTTGCCTGGCAACGGTCACGGCGCGTCAGGATATTGAAATCCATCGACATTTTCCCTTCCGACAGCTCCACTTTCACAGACTGTTCACCGGCAAAGGTAAAAGGCTGATGGTGTTTCAGGGTGTGGCGGAAAACGCTACCGCCATCCAGCGTCACTTCACCGCCTTCCAGCAGGGTTATCACCCGATCGACGCCGGGGAACTGAGGAAATTCACCGTTACTTGCCAGTGAAGCAATACTGGCGCGCCAGTTAAAATCGCGAGTGGCGGGCGGAAAACAGCAAATCTCCCGGGTCTCGCCCGCACCATTACGCCAGAGATTCACCGGCATTTTGCGAATATCAAAGAATTCCATCATCACTCCTGAAGGGCGCGGTTATGCAATCCGCGCCGCTGCTTCAGCAGGCAGCTTGTTATTGTTTATTGTCGTTGTCGGATTATCGGCAGCAGCAACAATTTGCCTTAGGCCACAGCGTAACCAGACATGTAAAAAAATATAAATTTCAGATAAGTAACGCACCCGAGAAGAGGGGCTTCACGAGAATACCGTGCCACGGGCGGCTGGCAAGAGGGAAGGAAAGAAAAACCGCCGATTCTGCCCATCACGTACTGCATGCAATGGGCAAAACCGGCGGTCTTGATAGGGGGTGCTGAATTACTCAGCAGGTGCAGGAGGCATTTTACCTTCCGCTGCCGGACGTTCTGTCAGACGCTTCTCAAAATTCGCATTGAACTGCTTTTTCTGCTCCGGCGTCAGGATGTTGTAAATTTTGTTCTGCGTTTCCATATGTCTCAGCATGCCAGCTTTATGCTGTTCTTCCATTTTCGCGATCTGTGCTTCCGCTTTCGCTTTGTCGAAGCTGTCGCTGGTGATGATGTCATGCATTGCACGCATCTCTTCAACCCGCGGACGTTTCATCTCATCACGCTGGCTTTTCATAATTTCGTGGATCTGCTGTTTCTGTGCATCGGTCAGATTCAGGTCTCTGAACATCATATCGTGCGGACCTTTACCCTTGTGGTGCATCATCATCGGCTTACCGTCAGCAGGTGCAGCCGTTGTATCGTCGGCGTGCGCCAGGCCAGCAGCGCCAAAAGCCAAGGTAGAGGCAACAAACAGAGCAGTCAATTTACGCATAATTTTATTCCTTACTTCGGTTTTACTTACGGCGATTGCCGTGTTGACGCTATTTACTTTACCGTCTTTATCGTCAATTAATCAGAGCGACAGTAAAACAATGAAAGTGTAAATACTCTTTTTACGTCAAATGTGAGGGAAATAAGGATAAACAGTGGAGAGTTGAAAATTAAATAATCAATACATTGATTAATAAGGAATTATGAAGAGTATAAAGTAACACTGATTAATAATAAACCCAGCAACCAGGATTTTTCCGTAATTTATTTAAAAAGCCACCAAAAAAAATAAGCCCTGTGGTAACAGGGCCGAGGTATTAGTTTATTTTTTCCAGCATTAATCCGGCGCGCAAACCTACAGCAACACCAGGATTCGGAAATAGCACATACTCTTCATCATGTTGCACAACGTAGCGTTCACCGCGATCTTCCGCCAGCAGCGTCCCGGCGCTGAAAGGCGTAAAGTTCAGCGTTTCTGCTGACATATACAGTTTGAACGCCTCACTGTGTCGCGTCAGTTGCTGCACAACCCGGTAACGTACCGGCGTACTCTGCTTGTCCGGCGCAGGTTCACCGGCCAGCAATGCTGCCAGCGCCCATGCGGTACGCTGAAACTGGCTGAGATCGTTCTCGCCAAACGGCAGCGCTTTACCCAGCTCCAGCGTACAGGCCAGCGCCTCAAATTGCGCGCACGTGAAGTGGGTAAACGTGCCGCCCGGCGCCTGATGGAACACCAGCGCTTCCAGCCCTGCAGAGCCCAGCCACTCCAGAAACAGTTCATCCCACGGCTGCGCACGCTGCGGCAGCACGCCGAAACGCACATGATGCGATCCGCGAATCGCCGTATGCAGATCGAGGTGCCAGCGCTCCTCATCGCCACCGGCAAAAAAGTGGGTGACCGCACGTTCAAGCTGCGCGGCACGCACCGTTTCATCGCTGGGCGGGAGTTGTTGCCAGCGTCCATCAAACATGCGGTTCAAATCGCTATGCAGAAAACGCTTTCCTTCCCTCAGCGCCTGCGGGTTGCCAAGGATGACCAACAACCGCCAGGTAAGCGGCTGCGTGCCGGAAAACATATTTTTCAGCAGGATGTCCAGCATCTCCACCGGCGCGGTTTCATTGCCATGAATGGCGCAGGAGAGCACCAGCGAACGCCCGGTAGGGTGCGGCGGCACCAGTTCAAGGATCCCTTGCTCATGCCACAACCAGTGAATACCGCCCGACTCCCCTGACATTTTACGCGGGATGTCACCCGATAACGTGGTGGCAAGAAAGTTATCCATACAACCTCCGGTTAACGCTGGAAGGGATAAACAGAACCGAGGTTCAGCAACTGCGTGAGTCTGTCCAGCGCTTCCCGCCCTTCCCGCAACAGCTGCGGATCGGCAAGATCTGCCTGTGTCAGACGGTCGCGATAGTGGCGTTCAACCCAGTCATTGAGCGTGGCGAACAACGTATCGTTCATCATCACCGCCGGATTTACCGCCTGCTGTTCCGCCCCGGTTAACACTACGCGCAAGCGCAGGCACGCCGGGCCGCCGCCGTTTGCCATACTCTCGCGCAGATCGAACACCTTCAGCTCAGCGATCGGGTTATCCTGCGCCAGCAACTGGTTCAGATAACGCCAGACGCCTTCATGCTCCCGCGACTCCTGCGGCAACACCAGCACCATGCGACCATCTTCATGGCTCAGCAACTGGCTATTGAACAGGTAAGTCGACACCGCATCGGCAACCGATACCGCCTGCTGCGGCACTTCGATCGCCATAAAACCCGGCACGCGACGGCGTAACTCCGCCAGCAGTTGCGCTTGATCGGCAAAGGCGTGCTCGTGGCAAAACAGTAACTGGCGATTGGAAACAGCAATAACATCATTATGGAACACGCCCTGATCAATGACCTGGGAATTTTGCCTGGCGTACACCACCTGCGAAGGGCGAACCTGGTTGAGACGCGCCACCGCCTGGCTGGCTTCCAGCGTCTGACGAGCCGGATAGCGTGTCGGTGCAAGCGTGCTGCCCTCTTCGCGCCCATAGACAAAAAGCTGGACGCCCGGATCGCCATAGTCGCCACCAAAGCGGTTGTGGTTAGCGGCACCTTCATCGCCCAGCATTGCCACTTGCGGTAGCGCCGAATGCACGCTGAATGTCTCTTCATCGCGGAAAATCGCCCGCAGCAGCGCTTCAGTGGTCGGCGCTTCGATCGCGCGATGGAATTTATTGTTGAGATTCGCCACCGTCAGATGGACTTTGCCATCCGCGGAATCCGCCGACGGGCAAACCGTGGCGGCATTGGCAACCCACATCGCCGATGCCGAACTGGCGGAAGAGAGGATTTGCGGCGCCTGCGCTGCGGCTTTTTCGACCACCTGCTCATCGCTGCCGCTAAATCCCAACTGGCGCAACACCGGCACATTGGGGCGCTCATGCGGTGGGATCACCGCCTGCGGGAAACCGGCATCGGCCAGCGCCTTCATTTTCAGTAGCCCCTGCTTCGCTGCCAGCTTAGGGTTGGAGACCTGGAAACGGTGCCGGGTCGAGGCTTCATTGCCGAATGACAACCCGGCATAGTGGTGCGTCAGGCCGACCAGCCCATCAAAGTTCACTTCATGCGCTTTCATGGTTGTTCCTCGCGGGAAAAATCGAGACCCGGGCTGAGCGTTTGCGGCAGGGTCAGATCGGCAGATTCAAGGCTCGCCATAGGCCATGCGCAGTAATCCGCCGCATACCAGGCGCTGGCGCGATGGTTACCGGAAGCGCCCACACCGCCGAATGGTGCGGTACTGGCCGCGCCCGTCAGTGGTTTGTTCCAGTTAACAATCCCGGCGCGCGCTTCCAGCAACAGCCGATCAAACTTCTCGCGCTGCGGGGAAATCAGCCCACAGGAGAGCCCGTAACGGGTATTGTTCGCCAGCGCGATGGCTTCATCGAAATCGTCATAACGCCAGACGCACAGCAGCGGGCCAAACACCTCTTCATCCGGCACGTCAGCCACTCCGGTCATCTCAATAATGCCCGGCGTCAGCAGTGAAGTGCCTTCTTCCAGCAGACGTGGCGCCAGCAAGGTTTTGCCGCCGCGCGCTTCATGCTCCTGCCACGCGTGCAGCACATGCTGCGCGGCCTGCGCGGAGATCAAACCGCCCAGGAACGGCTGCGGTTCTGCATTCCATGCCTGCGGCGTGAGACGTGCGCTCACCTCCACCAGCCGCGCAAGGAAAGCATCGCCCTCTGCTGAGCGTTTCACCAGCAAACGTCGTGCGCAGGTACAGCGCTGTCCGGCGGTAATAAAAGCGGACTGGATAGCCAGATGTACGGCGGCATCAATATCCTGAATATCTTCGACGATCAGCGGGTTATTGCCGCCCATTTCCAGCGCGAGGATCTTCTCCGGCTGACCCGCCAACTGGCGATGCAATTGATAACCAGTATTGGCGCTACCGGTGAACAGCAAACCGTCCAGCCCCGGCAACGCACTCAGCGTCTGCCCGGTTTCGCGTCCGCCCTGCACTAAATTGAGCACCCCGGCGGGCAGACCAGCCTGCTCCCACAGTTTAACCACCGCTTCGCCGCTCCACGGCGTCAGTTCGCTCGGTTTGAACAGTAGCGTGTTGCCCGCCAGCAGCGCCGGAATAATATGGCCGTTCGGCAAGTGGCCTGGAAAATTATAGGGCCCGAAAACGGCGAGAACGCCATGCGGACGGTGGCGCA
Source organism: Kosakonia sp. MH5 (assembly GCF_009935945.1). Classification (NCBI taxonomy): domain Bacteria; kingdom Pseudomonadati; phylum Pseudomonadota; class Gammaproteobacteria; order Enterobacterales; family Enterobacteriaceae; genus Kosakonia; species Kosakonia sp. MH5. The sequence continues at coordinate 231,733 of NZ_QODH01000001.1, forward strand.
ACGTTGCTGCGCCGTCGGCCATTTCCGTGTGCTGTTCGCCGGTTCGCGTGTGATAAGCCTTCACGGAAATGGTGGCTTTATTGATCATCGCCGTTACTTCGGTCGCTGCTTCCCAGCGCGGTTTCCCGGTTTCACGGGCAATGATTTCCGCCAGCGCGGCTTTATTGGCTTCCAGCAGGCTGGCAAATTTTTCCACCACCGCCTGGCGCACGGAGAAAGGTTCGCGCGCCCATGCCGGAAAAGCGTTACGCGCAGCCCGATACGCCTCTTCGACCTGTGCGGCGCTGGCATCAAAACCGTGCCACAGCGCTTCATGGCTTACCGGATTACTTTTCACCCGACGCTCACCTTCACCGGTTACCCAGTCGCCATTGATCCATAAACTCATTGTGATTTCTCCTCGGCACACAGGCGAACCAGCCGCACGGTATCGCCCGGCTGACATTTCAACGCATCCAGTTCTGCGGCGCTTAACAGCAGCCGCTCCGTGTTGGGATCCGCTTTGATAAGCATGGCTCTAAATTGCTCGTATTGCTCATTCGCCACCATGCAGGTTGGCCACTCTCCCGGCGCGCGCTGCCCTTGCGCCACGGTAACCAGCCGGCTTTTGCGGATCGCCCGCACCCGGTCAACATCGCATTCCAGCGTCGGCCCGCCATCAAAAATGTCGACATAATTGCGGTAGCGAAAGCCCTCTTTCTCCAGCACCGCGCGTGCTGGCGCGGTCTGCGGATGCACCTCGCCAATAACCGCCTGCGCCTCGTCGGAGAGGAAGTGGGTATAAATAGGATGTTTGGGCATCAATTCGGCGATAAACGCTTTCTGCCCGGTCCCGCACAGATAATCAGCACGGCTGAATTCCATTGAGAAGAAACGTTTTCCCAGGCTCTCCCAGAACGGCGAGTAACCATGCTCGTCGATGACGCCGCGCATCTCCGCCACCACTTTTTCGTTAAAGCGATCGCGAAAGGCCGCCATAAACAGAAAGCGCGACTTCGACAGCAGATAGCCGTTGCCCTCTTTGCGCCAGGCCGGATCGAGAAACAGCGTGCACAGCTCGCTGCTGCCGGTGTGATCGTTACTGAGAAATAACGTTGGCAGCGCATTGTAGACATTCAACTCTTTCGACGCATGAACCTGAGTCCCCACGCGGTAGTTATACCAGGGATCGTTAAGCCCCACCGCCACTTCGATGGCGCAGATCCCGGCCACTTCACCGCTTTGCGTCTCTTCCAGCACAAAAACATAGCCCTGCTCGCCCTTCGGCAACTCCCCTTGCCACGTGCGGCGGGCACGCTCAATACGCGCGGCCAGCGTCGCTTCATCGGCTGGTAACGATGTCAGCCCACCGCCGGTTTTCCCGGCCAGCTTCATCAGCGCCGGTAGATCGCTTGCCGCGACAGGACGGATCACCATCATGATACGTTCTCCGCAAGGAATTTTTCACAGGCGCGGGTAAAGCGCGCAAGCCCGGTGCGAACCTCTTCTTCACTGATATTCAGCGCCGGAGCAAAGCGCACCACGTTGCCACCGGCAATCAGCACCATCACCCCTTCCGTTGCCGCCAGTTGCGAAATCTGTTTCGCTTTTCCGGCATGTTCCGCCACCAGTTGGCAGCCAATCAGCAGCCCGAGGCCGCGAATGTCACTGAACAGAGGATGGCGATCGTTGAACGCCGTCAGCTGCTCAACAAACCACTGGTGGCGCTGTTTCACACCGGTCAGTGTTTCCGGCGTATTGACGATATCCAGCACCGCACCAGCAACTGCGCCCGCCAGCGGATTACCGCCGTAGGTCGTGCCATGTGTACCCACATTCATCACTTTGCCGAAGGTTTCAGTGGTGAGCATCGCGCCAATCGGGAAACCGCCGCCCAATGCTTTCGCGGTGGTCAGTACATCCGGTGTCACACCATAGTGCATATAGGCATACAGTTCGCCGGTGCGGCCGACGCCGGTCTGCACTTCATCAAAAATCAGCACCGCGTTGTGACGGGTACAGAGATCGCGCAAGCCCTGTAAAAAGGCCTGACTGGCCGGGAGCACACCACCTTCCCCCTGCATTGGTTCAACAATGACCGCGCAGGTGTCGTCATTGATCAGTGCGCTGGCGGAAGCCAGATCGTTGTAAACCGCATGCTGGATCTGCGGCGGCAACGGCGCAAAATCCTGCGAGTAGGCCGGTTGCCCGCCAGCGCTGACGGTAAACAGCGTGCGGCCATGGAAAGCATTTTTGAAAGCCACAATGCCGCTTTTCTGCGGGCCGAAAGTGTCGTGGGCATATTTACGTGCCAGTTTCAGCGCCGCTTCATTCGCCTCCGCGCCGGAGTTACAGAAGAAAACGCGATCGGCAAACGTGGCATCCAGCAACCGTTTCGCCAGCTTCAGTACCGGCTCATTGGTATAGCCATTGCCGGTATGCCAGAACTTCGCCGCTTGCTCGCTCAGAGCCTTGCACAATGCGGGATGGGCGTGGCCCAGCGCGTTTACCGCAATCCCCCCGGCAAAATCGATGTACTCGTTGCCCTGTTGATCCCATAAACGCGACCCTTCCCCGCGAACCGGAATAAAAGGCGCTGGCGCGTAGACAGGCAACATCCATTGATCAAAATTTTCACGCGTAATTGACGTAGACATAGCGACCTCATCCGGTAAATAAAAAGTTGAATAAATGTTAATGAACATGAACATTCTCGCTGTAAATGTAGATTGCACAGTTCGTGCCAGCCAGCGATAAAAATGCATAAACGTCCTGGAGCAACGAAATATCAGCAACTTACAGCCTGTCGCTATTCACATAAAATGCATAAAAAGTGAATAAATGTATATCCAGGCGAGGTGATGGGCGATCGGAGGCGCGGGTTTATGCAATAAGAATATTTAATTCTGGAACTGTGATCATCAGCGAAATTAATCTTCACGCACTGCCCCATTTCGGCGCAGCGCGCACCAAACCAGGGCAACCGACGCGTTTTTTGCTCATCAGTAACAGCAATATCAATAAGTGGCGGTGGTTAAATGTAAATTCTGCTAACATCTGTGCATCTTTTTACTGCTAAGTGGCGGCGACTATGAAATTTGTCTCTTTTAATATCAACGGCCTGCGTGCCCGGCCTCATCAACTGGAAGCGCTTGTCGAGCAGCATCAGCCGGACGTAATCGGTCTGCAGGAGACAAAAGTCCATGACGATATGTTTCCGCTCGAAGAGGTGGCGCGACTGGGTTACAACGTCTTTTATCACGGGCAAAAAGGTCACTACGGCGTTGCGCTGTTGACCAAAGATACGCCGGTTTCCGTACGTCGCGGCTTTCCCAACGACGGCGAAGAGGCGCAGCGTCGCATTATCATGGCGGAAATCCCGTCGCCTCTCGGCAATATCACCGTGATTAATGGCTACTTTCCGCAGGGCGAAAGCCGCGACCATCCGCTGAAATTCCCGGCGAAAGAGAAGTTCTACCAGGATCTGCAAACCTTCCTCGAAACCGAGCTGAAAAAAGAGAACCCGGTACTGATCATGGGCGATATGAATATCAGCCCGACGGATCTGGACATCGGCATCGGCGAAGAGAACCGCAAGCGTTGGCTGCGCACCGGGAAATGCTCGTTCCTGCCGGAAGAGCGTGAATGGATGGAGCGCCTGAAGGGCTGGGGTCTGGTGGATACTTACCGCGAAGCAAACCCGGAAACCAACGATCGCTTCTCGTGGTTTGATTACCGCTCCAAAGGCTTTGATGACAACCGTGGCCTGCGCATCGATCTGTTGCTGGCGAGCCAGCCGCTGGCCGAGCGCTGCATCGAAACCGGGATTGATTACGACATTCGCAGCATGGAAAAACCGTCCGATCACGCGCCGGTATGGGCCAAATTTAAGGTCTGATGCCATGACGTCCGGCAATCCGTGGGTTACCGCGCAGTGGCTGGACGATTTACTGCAACACAATCCGCCAGCCGAAACATGGCGGCTGCTGGAAGTCGGCTATAACGCCGAGCCAACCTATCGCGCCGGGCACATTCCCGGCGCGCATTACATTGACACCCAACTTGTCGAAAGCCTGCCGCTGTGGAATGTGGTACCGCCCGAAATACTGCGCGCGGTGCTGTCCCGCTACGGTCTACGCAGCGATATGACTGTCATTCTCTACGGTCGCGGTAACTATGCTGCCGAGCGGCTGGCGCATATTCTGCTGTACGCGGGCGTTAACGATGTCCGTCTGCTGAATGGCGGCTGGCAGAGCTGGCAACGCGCAGGGCTGCGGCAAACGAGCGACCTGCCGCCCGCCATCACCGCGCAGGATTTCGGCGCGCCGTTCCCTGCACGGCCACACTTTTTACTTAACCTGGCGCAAACCCGGCAACGAATGGCGCAGCCAGAAACCGTGCTGATCAGCGTACGCAGTTGGGATGAATTCAGCGGCAACAGCAGCGGGTATCACTATATTTCCACCGCTGGTGATATTCCCGGCGCGCGCTGGGGACACGCTGGCGGCAACAGTCAGTTTATTACGGATTACCATCATCCGGATGGCACTGTACGCTCCCCGCAAGAGATTGCCGCATTGTGGCAGCAGCAAGGCATCACCGCCGATCAACAGGTAATTTTTTACTGCGGTACCGGCTGGCGCGCATCGCTGGCATTTTTGCTTGCCCGCGCACTCGGCTGGCAGAAGATCGCCGTGTATGATGGCGGCTGGTTCGAGTGGAGCCAGCAGCAGAAAATGGAACAGACGGATGACAACCCTGAAAACAGTTGAGGTGGTCGCGGCGATCATCGAGCGCGATGGCAAAATTTTGCTGGCGCAGCGCCCGCCGCACGCAGATCAAGCCGGGCTATGGGAGTTTGCTGGCGGCAAGGTGGAAGCCGGGGAGACGCAGCCGCAGGCGCTAACGCGTGAGCTGCGCGAGGAACTGGGTATTGATGCCCTGCCTGCTCGTTATGTCGCCAGCCACCAGCGGGAAGTGTCCGGGCGGATGATCCATCTGCATGCGTGGCACGTTGTTGCCTTTCACGGTGAGCCAACCCGCCACTATCACAGCGCCTTGCTGTGGTGCGAACCCGCTGACGCCCTGAAACAGGCATTGGCGCCAGCGGATATCCCGCTACTGGAAGCGTTTATGGCTTCACGCGACGCCAGACCAGCGGATTAGTGGAAATGGCGCGTTCATCGCGCTGGCACTGTAACAGCACGCCTTCGGCTTTCACCACCGCGCCTTCACTGTAATTTTGATTGCCATACACGCAGCACTGGATGCACGGCTGCGTGGTTTGCGTCTGCCCGCCGGAGCTAAAGACTTCCGGGGGGACATTCACTTCAATTCCCGGCGAGGGTAAACGTTCGGCCAGCGCGCTGCCCGCTGCTACCACCAGTAATGCTGCTATCCACGATAAACGGGCCATAACTCTTCCTTTCTGATTGACGCCATGTATTACTATAACGGATCTATTTCCCACAGCTTTAGTTTCCTCAATCATCGTTTTTCGTTATGACGATGCGCAGATTATTAATTTGCCTGGTGTGGGGCATTTTCCTTTGCGGCATGCACCATTACGGATGTTATAGTCCGAAAGTGCCCGTTTTTTGCGCACCACAATCACAACAACTTCACCTAAAAATAAGAGAAGCTTATATCTATGGATCAGACCCACTCTCTTGAATCCTTCCTCGGTTATGTTCAGCAGCGCGATCCGCACCAGCCGGAGTTCGCCCAGGCCGTGCGCGAAGTGATGACCACCCTCTGGCCGTTTCTTGAAGCTAACCCGCGCTATCGCCAGTTGTCGCTGCTGGAGCGGCTGGTTGAACCGGAACGCGTGATCCAGTTTCGCGTGGCCTGGGTTGATGACCGCAACCAGGTGCAGGTCAACCGCGCATGGCGCGTACAGTTCAGCTCCGCCATTGGTCCCTACAAAGGCGGGATGCGTTTTCACCCGTCAGTGAATTTGTCGATTTTGAAATTCCTCGGTTTCGAGCAGACCTTTAAAAACGCGCTGACCACCCTGCCAATGGGCGGCGGCAAAGGCGGCAGCGACTTCGATCCGAAAGGCAAAAGCGACGGCGAAGTGATGCGTTTTTGCCAGGCGCTGATCGCCGAACTGTACCGCCATCTCGGCGCGGATACCGACGTTCCGGCGGGCGATATCGGCGTCGGTGCGCGTGAAGTCGGCTTTATGGCCGGGATGATGAAAAAACTCTCCAACAACACCGCCTGCGTCTTCACCGGCAAAGGGTTGACGTTCGGCGGCAGTTTGATCCGCCCGGAAGCCACCGGCTACGGCCTGGTTTACTTCACCGAAGCGATGCTGAAACGCCACGGTCTCGGTTTTGAAGGGATGCGCGTGGCGGTTTCCGGTTCCGGCAATGTGGCGCAGTACGCCATCGAAAAAGCGATGTCCCTTGGCGCGCGCGTGATCACGGCTTCTGATTCCAGCGGCACTGTCGTTGATAAAGCCGGTTTTACGGCGGAAAAACTGGCCCGTCTGTGTGAAATCAAAGCCAGCCGCGATGGCCGGATCGCCGACTATGCGCGGGAGTTTGGCCTGAACTATCTGCAGGGCCAGCAACCGTGGTCCGTGCCCGTGGATATCGCGCTGCCGTGCGCCACGCAGAATGAACTGGATGTGGATGCAGCACGCGTGCTGATCGCCAACGGCGTGAAAGCGGTGGCCGAAGGGGCGAATATGCCCACCACTATCGCGGCGACCGAACTGTTCCTTGAAGCAAACGTGCTGTTCGCGCCGGGTAAAGCCGCCAATGCGGGCGGCGTAGCCACTTCCGGGCTGGAGATGGCACAGAATGCCGCGCGTTTAAGCTGGAAAGCAGAGAAAGTGGACGCCCGTCTGCACCACATCATGCTTGATATTCATCAGGCCTGCGTCGAATACGGCGGTGAAGGTAAACAGACGCACTATGTGCGCGGCGCCAACATCGCCGGTTTTGTGAAAGTCGCCGACGCGATGCTGGCGCAGGGTGTGATTTAACCCCAGGCCTGATAAGCGAAGCGCCATCAGGCATTCATTGCCGGATGGCGGCATACAGGCTTTATCCGGCCTACGACACAACAGCGTCGCCGCCCGCCTCAGTTGATGGCGGGCGTTTTTTACTCCGTCCTTTGGCAAACGTTTTTTTCTTCTCGCCGCCCGGCGCAACCAGGCCACGGAACTGACGCACCGGCGTATTACGCGCCTGGTGGATCAACTCATGCAGCGTGCTGACCAGCGGCTGCATGAAGTCCTGATAGCGGCACTCTTTTTCGCTGATTTGCGTCAGCACCGACTCCCAGTGCGCCGTCATATCCGGTCTGGCCGCCATTTCCGGCAATGAATGGATCAGTGCCCGTCCCGGCTCGGTGGAGTGGATGTAGCGCCCTTTTTTAACCAGGAAACTGCGTTTAAACAGCAGCTCGATAATCCCGGCGCGCGTTGCTTCCGTCCCCAGCCCGTCGGTGGCGCGCAGGATCTTTTTCAGCTCTTTATCCTGCACAAAGCGGGCGATACCGGTCATCGCCGACAACAATGTGGCGTCGGTAAAGTGGCGCGGCGGCTGCGTCTGACGGGCCACCACTTCGCCCTTCTCGCACAGCAGCTCGTCGCCTTTCGCCACCACCGGCAGCGGCGTGCCATCGTTCTCCTCATCGCGCTCTTTCGAACCCAACAGCGTTCGCCAGCCGGCTTCCGCCAGGAAACGCGCTTTGGCGATAAACTTGCCGTTGGCGATATCCAGATCGATCTGGCATTTGCGGAACACCGCATCCGGGCAGAACTGCATCAGATACTGGCGGGCAATCAGGTTATAAACGTTGACTTCGTTATCGCTGAGATTCATTTTCGATGCCCGCGCGGTCGGAATAATGGCATGGTGCGCATCGACCTTTTTGTCATCCCAGCAGCGGTTGCGCGTATCCGGGTTGACCACCGGCTGCGGCAGCAGATCCGGCGCATGCGCGCCAATTGCATTCATCACCGCATGGCGCCCGGCAAAGTGCTCTTCCGGCAAATAACGGCAATCCGAACGCGGATAGGTAATCAGCTTGTGGGTTTCGTACAGCTTCTGGCAGATATCCAGCACATTTTGCGCGCTGAGACCGTAGCGTTTCGCCGCTTCAATCTGCAACGCCGAAAGGGAAAACGGCAGCGGCGCCAGTTCCGATTCGCGCTTATCGTTATACGCCGTAACCAGCGCTGGCTGGCCGGTAATGCGGCTGACCACATGTTCCGCCAGCGGACGATGCAGCAGACGCCCTTCTTCATCCTGATACGGCTCGCAGGCATCGCTCGGCTGCCACAGGGCGGTAAAGCGCTCTCCGGCAGGCGTGACGATATGCGCTTTCACCTCAAAGAAATCTTTCGCCACGAAGTTTTCGATCTCTTCATCGCGGCGCACCACCAGCCCGAGCACCGGCGTCTGTACGCGGCCAACCGAGAGCACGCCCTGATAACCGGCGTTGCGCCCCAGCAGCGTATACGCGCGGGTCATGTTGATGCCGTACAGCCAGTCGGCGCGGGCGCGGGCCAGCGCCGATACGCACAGCGGAATAAACTCGCTATTGGCGCGCAGGCGTTCGATCGCGCGCTCCACCGCCTGCGGGTTGAGATCGTTAATCAGGCAGCGTTGCACCTGCTGGCGTTTTTCCGGCGCCAGTTGCAGGTAGTCGATCACCTCGTCCACCAGCAACTGCCCTTCGCGATCCGGGTCACCCGCGTGCACCACCTGCTCGGCATCCGCGAGCAGGCGTTTAATGACATTGATCTGTTTCAGCACCGACGGGCGCGGTTGCAACTGCCACTTTTCCGGCACAATCGGCAAATCCGCCAGATTCCAGCGGGCGTAGCGGCTATCGTAGGCATCCGGCTGCGCCTGCTCCAGCAGGTGACCGATACACCAGGTCACCACCTGACCATTACCGCACTCAATATAGCCGTCGCCTTTGCGATGCGGTTTGGGTAACACATCGGCAATGGCGCGGGCCAGACTGGGCTTTTCGGCAATAAATAACCGCATGAATTAACGGATCTCGATCATCGGACGACCGCCGCGAGCACTGACCAGCTCGCCAATGGCGCTCAGTTCAATGCCATACTCTGCCGCCGCGGCTTTCACCTCGTTTTCCGCTTCCGGCGACACCGCCAACAGCAGGCCGCCGGAGGTTTGCGGATCGCACAGCAGATCGCGCACGGGCGCAGGCATTTCGCCCATCAGATGACCATAGCTGGCGAAGTTGCGCTGCGTGCCGCCCGGCACGGCGCCTTTGGCAATATACTCTTCGACACCCGGCAGTTTCGGCACAGCCTGATAATTCACCTGCGCCTGCACACCAGCACCCTGGCACATCTCGCTCAGATGGCCGAGCAGGCCAAAGCCGGTGACATCGGTCATCGCTTTCACCCCGTCGATATTCGCAAAGGCTGCGCCCGCAATATTCATCCGGCACATCACTTCCGTTGCCAGGCCAACATGTTCCGGCTTAAGCAGGGATTTTTTCTCGGCAGTGGTTAATACGCCAATGCCCAGCGGTTTGGTGAGGAACAGTTTGCAGCCCGCCTGCGCGGTGCTGTTTTTCTTCACGCGCTCTGTCGGCACCACGCCGGTCACGGCGAGACCGAAAATCGGCTCCGGCGCATCGATAGAGTGACCGCCCGCCAGCGCAATACCCGCCTGCTGGCAAGCAAAGCGCCCGCCATCGATCACTTCACGGGCAATTTCCGGCGGCAGTTTATCGAGCGGCCAGCCGAGGATGGCAATCGCCATGATCGGTTTTCCCCCCATCGCAAAGACATCGCTGATGGCGTTGGTTGCCGCAATACGGCCAAAATCGAACGGGTTATCGACGATAGGCATGAAAAAATCGGTGGTACTGATAATGCAAGTGCCGTTACCGAGATCGTAAACCGCGGCGTCGTCGCGCGTTTCATTACCGACCAGCAGATTCGGGTCGAGAAACTTTGCCTGCTCGCTGTGCAGAATGGTATCCAGCACTTTGGGGGAAATTTTACAACCGCAACCGGCTCCGTGGCTGTATTGCGTTAAACGAATGGTTTGCTCGCTCATGGACATCTCCTGTCATTGCAATCCCGCTATGGTAGCGCCCAAACGGCATGGTGGTAAGTCTGCGTGTCTGAATTCACGCGCTGTTGCTCATTAAGCGAACGAATAACAGCATTTCGCTGCTGAGTATGTCGCCACATAACATCACTGAACTCAATACATCGGCCATTTTGCGATACAGAGCAATTTTTTAAACCGTGAGTTTATTTATTACTGTTATATGACAGAAATATTACTTATCTTTTCAACTGAGGATGTTATTGATAATTAAAGGAATCACTAATGAAAAGACGTTTACTTACCCTCTGCATTGCCAGTTTGTTCTCTGTTAATACCTTTGCGCTTGTCCCTGCGGGCAACGATGCCACCACCAAACCAGACCTCTACTACCTGAAAAATGCGCAGGCGATTGACAGCCTGGCGTTGCTGCCGCCACCGCCGGAAGTAGGCAGCATTGCGTTTCTCAACGATCAGGCGATGTATGAACAAGGCCGCCTGCTGCGCAACACTGAACGTGGCAAACAGGCTGCGGAAGACGCCAACCTGAGTAGCGGCGGCGTCGCCAATGCCTTCTCAACGGCATTCGGTTCACCGATTACCGAAAAAGATTCCCCGCAGTTGCATAAGCTGCTGACCAATATGATTGAGGATGCGGGCGATCTGGCGACGCGCGGTGCTAAACAGAAGTACATGCGCATCCGCCCGTTTGCCTTCTATGGTGTGCCGACCTGCAATACCAAAGAGCAGGATGCACTGTCGAAAAACGGCTCCTACCCTTCCGGACACACCTCAATTGGCTGGGCAACGGCGCTGGTGCTCGCAGAAATTAACCCGCAGCGCCAGGATCAGATCCTCAAACGCGGCTACGATCTGGGGCAAAGCCGGGTGATCTGCGGCTACCACTGGCAGAGTGATGTTGATGCCGCGCGGATCGTCGGTTCTGCCGTTGTCGCCACGCTACACACCAGCCCGGCATTCCAGCAACAATTGCAGAAAGCCAAAGCGGAGTTTGCTGCGAAGAATAAGTAGCAAATTAATAACGCAGGCCGGATAAGCGTTAGCGCCATCCGGCCTGTGAATAGATGTGGTGATTAAAAACGCGTGACGAACGGAGCGATATCCGGAACCGTAACGGTGGTGGAGGCTTTCAGTTGCGGCGTGCCGAGATACAGGAAGCCGACGATTTTGTCCTGCTCGCGGCAGGCAAACGCCTCGCGCACCTGCGGGCTGTCGGTCAGCGGGCCGGTACGCCAGATGCCATTGAACCCCTGAGCCAGCGCCGCCATCTGCATCGCCATCACGGCACAACCGGCAGAAAGCAGCTGTTCCCACTGCGGCACTTTATGACCCACTTCACATTTCGCGACCACGGTAATAATCAGCGGCGCGCGCAGCGGCGAAGTGCGCGCTTTCTCAATGCCCTTCTCATCCTGGCCTGCCGCAATTGCGCCCTGCTCCAGCACCTTACCGAAGCGTTCGCGCCCTTCGCCGTCGATAACGAAAAAGTGCCACGGTTGCAGCGTACCATGATCGGGTGCGCGCATACCGGCACGCAGAATGTTATCCAGTTGTTCACCCGCTGGTGCCGGTTCCGCCAGGCGTGACGCGCTACGACGGTTGACGAGCAGTTCAAGTGCATCCATTAGTTAAACTCCTGTATTAAAATTTATTCTTAAAATTAACACGGACGTAGAATTTGTTACAGCGCCGCAGGCGATTCCTGCTGACAAGAGGCGGCGGGATAATTAGGATAACCACACTTCGCCGCCCGGGCAGCGGTGGCCTAAACAAACCAGGGAGAATACATGCGAACACTTTGGCGTTTTATTGCCGCTTTTTTTCGATGGAGCTGGCGATTGCTGAACTTTATCCGCAATCTGGTATTGAATTTGTTCTTTATCTTGCTGGTTCTGGTGGGCGTCGGAATCTGGATGCAGGTAAGCGACAGCAAAACCGAGCACAGTAATCGCGGCGCATTACTGCTGGATATCACCGGCGTAGTGGTCGATAAAACTTCAACCAGCGGACGTCTTGGTGCACTGGGCCGCCAGCTCTTTGGCGCCAGTTCCGATCGCCTTCAGGAGAATTCGCTGTTTGATATCGTTGAGACCATTCGACAGGCGCAGAGCGATCGCAATATCACCGGTATTGTGATGGATCTGAAAAACTTCGCCGGCGCCGATCAACCCTCAATGCAGTACATCGGTAAAGCGCTGCGCGCGTTCCGCGACAGCGGTAAACCGGTTTACGCCATCGGTGATAACTACAGTCAGGGCCAGTATTACCTTGCCAGCTTCGCCAATAAGATCTGGCTGTCGCCGCAGGGCGTGGTGGATCTGCACGGTTTCGCCACCAACGGCCTCTACTACAAAACCTTGCTGGATAAGCTGAAAGTCACCACGCATGTGTTCCGCGTTGGCACGTATAAATCTGCCGTTGAGCCGTTTATTCGTGACGATATGTCCCCTGCCGCGCGCGAAGCGGACAGCCGCTGGATCAATGAGCTGTGGCAAAACTACCTTAATACCGTTGCAGCAAACCGCCAGATCACAGCACAACAGGTCTTCCCTGGTGCGCAGGCGATGCTGAACGGTCTGCGCAAAGCCGATGGCGACACGGCAAAATACGCGCTCGACAACAAGCTGGTGGATGAGCTGGGTTCCGCTGCCGAGGCCGAAAAAGCGATGGTCAAACAGTTTGGCTGGAGCAGCGAAGATAAAAACTTCCGCGCTGTCAGCATGTATGACTATCAGACGAAGAAACCGAGCGATGTCGGCGGCACCGTTGCCGTGATCTTCGCGAACGGGGCGATCATGGATGGCGAAGAAACACCGGGGAATGTCGGCGGCGATACCACAGCCGCGCAGATCCGCGACGCACGTCTTGATCCAAAAGTGAAGGCGATCGTCCTGCGGGTGAACAGCCCTGGCGGCAGCGTCAGTGCTTCCGAAATCATCCGCTCTGAACTGGCAGCGGCAAAAGCGGCTGGCAAACCGGTGGTGGTGTCGATGGGTGGCATGGCGGCCTCTGGCGGCTACTGGATCTCGACCCCGGCGAATTACATCATCGCCAATGCCAGCACCCTGACCGGCTCGATTGGTATTTTTGGCGTGATCAATACGCTGGAAAACAGCCTCGATACCATTGGCGTGCACACCGACGGCGTCGCCACGTCACCGCTGGCGGATGTCAGTATGACCAAAGCGCTGCCTGACGAAGTGCAGCAGATGATGCAACTGAGCATCGATAATGGCTACAAACGCTTTATCACGCTGGTCGCGCAGTCACGCAATAGCACGCCTGAGCAGGTCGATAAGATTGCCCAGGGTCACGTCTGGACAGGCCAGGATGCGAAAAACAACGGTCTGGTTGATGCGCTGGGCGATTTCGACGATGCGCTGGCGAAAGCCGCGGAACTGGCGAAACTCAAGCAGTGGCATGTGGATTACTACGAAGAGGAGCCGAGCTTCTTTGATCGGGTAATGGACAGCATGACTGGCTCCGTGCGCGTGATGCTGCCGCAGGCATTGCAGGCTTATCTGCCTGCGCCGCTGGCCAGCGCTGCGCAGGAAGTAAAAGCCGAAACGGACAAACTGGCGGTGTTTAACGATCCACAAAATCGTTACGCCCTCTGTCTGAACTGCGCCAATATCCGCTAAACTCACCTCACACGTCCCCTCCACCGGAGGGGATTTTTTTAGATGCGGCAAGAACGAAACCATGCAAAAGAAATCTATTTACGTTGCCTACACCGGCGGTACCATCGGTATGCAACGCTCAGAACACGGTTATGTGCCGGTTTCCGGCCACCTGCAACGTCAACTGGCGCTGATGCCGGAGTTCCATCGCCCGGAGATGCCGGATTTCACCATTCACGAATATGCCCCGCTGATGGACTCTTCCGATATGACGCCGGAAGACTGGCAGCATATTGCTGATGATGTGAAAACGCACTACGACGAGTACGACGGTTTTGTCATTCTGCACGGCACCGACACCATGGCGTACACCGCGTCAGCACTGTCGTTTATGCTGGAAAATCTTGGCAAACCGGTCATTGTGACAGGGTCACAAATCCCACTCGCCGAGCTTCGCTCCGACGGACAAATTAATCTGCTGAACGCGCTGTATGTGGCGGCAAACTTCCCGATTAACGAAGTGACGCTGTTCTTCAACAATCGCCTCTATCGCGGTAACCGCACCACCAAAGCGCATGCGGACGGTTTTGATGCTTTCGCTTCGCCGAACCTGCCGCCGCTGCTGGAAGCCGGCATTCACATTCGCCGACTCAATACGCCACCAGCACCGCATACAGTGGGAGATTTGATCGTACACCCTATCACCCCACAGCCGATTGGCGTGGTGACGATTTATCCGGGGATCTCCGCCGATGTGGTGCGTAATTTCCTGCTTCAGCCGGTAAAAGCATTGATTCTGCGCTCCTATGGTGTGGGAAATGCGCCGCAAAACAGCGAGTTCCTGAAAGCCTTGCAGGATGCCAGCGCGCGCGGCATCGTGGTGGTTAACCTGACACAATGTATGTCCGGCAAGGTGAATATGGGTGGCTACGCCACCGGCAACGCTCTCGCCCATGCCGGGGTGATTGGCGGCGCGGATATGACCGTCGAAGCCACGCTGACCAAACTGCACTACCTGCTGAGCCAGCAGCTTGATGCGGACGCGATCCGTACCGCCATGATGCAAAATCTGCGCGGTGAACTGACGCCGGATGAATGAGGAGGCTTGTATGACGCAACGTGCTCTGCTGTTGGTCGATATCCAGAATGATTTTTGCGCTGGCGGCGCGCTGGCCGTGGCCGAAGGCGACAGCACTGTGGATATTGCCAATACCCTGATCGACTGGTGCAAATCCCGTGGCGATGCGGTACTGGCAAGCCAGGACTGGCACCCCGCCGATCACGGCAGCTTTGCCAGCCAGCACGGTGTTGCGCCGTTCAGCACCGGCGAGCTGGACGGCTTAGCGCAAACGTTCTGGCCGGATCACTGTGTGCAGAACAGTGACGGCGCTGCGCTGCACCCATTACTGAATCAGCAGGCTATTGATGAGGTGTTCCGCAAAGGTGAAGATCCGAACATCGACAGTTACAGTGCGTTTTTCGATAACGATCACCGCAAAGCTACGGCGCTGCATGGCTGGCTGCAACAGCACGGTATTCGCGAGTTAATCGTGCTGGGGCTGGCCACCGACTACTGCGTCAAATTCAGCGTGCTGGATGCGCTGCAACTGGGCTACGAGGTCAGCGTGATCAGCGACGGCTGCCGGGGTGTCAATATTCAGCCGCAGGACAGCACGCAGGCATTTATGGAGATGGCGGTAGAAGGCGCCACGCTCTATACATTGGCGGACTGGCAGGAAACACACGCCTGAGAGACAAAGCCGGATGGCAGCTGTTGCCGTCCGGCTTACAGTTTTACAGGCCAGATAAGGCGAAGCCCCCCTCTGGCATTGCGCGACGCTTATGACTTAAATGTCGCGATCGGCTTCGGCGCAATGCCGAAATCCTCTTTCAACTGCTGCTTACTTTTCATCACCATTTGCCCGTTGGTGTCGATGGTCATGTGCTGCGCCTGCGTGTTGTTGCGCGCCTGCCATAACATCACCAGTTGCAGGCTGTTCTCTTTTTGCTCCGGCGTCAGCGCCACGCCGTCTGGCCATTTTCCTAATTCAACGGCCGTCGCCAGTCGCTGGTAGATCTCTGGCGTCATACTGTTAACAATTTGTTCGAGATCCATATTACTCATCTCCGTGGAATAATAGCTGAATCGATTTTTCAACCACGAGTCTGGCTACCGTCTTCATCATCCATGAAACTCAGCGAGGCGGAGTTCACGCAATAACGCTCTCCGGTCGGCTGCGGGCCGTCCGGGAAGACATGGCCCAGATGCGCGTCACATTTCCCGCAGCGAATTTCTATGCGCTGCATACCGTGGGAGTAGTCATTGATGTAGCGGATCGCGTCTTCACTTACCGGCTCAAAAAAACTCGGCCAGCCGCAGCCAGAATCGTACTTGGTTTGAGAATTGAACAGCGCAGCATCGCACACCAGGCAATGGTAAACGCCATCGCGTTTGTTATGCAGCAGACGGCCCGTAAAAGGGGGTTCTGTGCCGTGATTTTGCGTCACATAAAACTGCATTTCAGTCAGTTCTTTTTTCAGGTCGTCTTCGGAGGAATTATTCGCCATATGCTCACATCTCGCGGTAAAAGTAAGACCATTTTTTCCAACGATTCTAACAAAACATTAACACTAGGGTGCTAACTTTTGTTCTAAACTTAGCAGTTGCGATAAAGCAGCCAGGTAATTGTGATGTGTTTCACATTTTTATCCTGTCTGACCTTTAAAATCCCACGCGGCGCCTCCATATGGGGAGGATGCTCAAAGGAAGAGTGAGGCGAGTCAGTCGAACAAAGGTTATGCGGAGGATTGATTTGTCGCAATGATTGACACGATTCCGCTTGACGCTGCGTACGGTTTTTGTAATTTTACAGCCAACCTTTTATTCACTAACAAATAGCTGGTGGAATATATGACTATCAAAGTAGGTATCAACGGTTTTGGCCGTATCGGTCGCATTGTTTTCCGTGCTGCTCAGGAACGTTCTGACATCGAAATCGTTGGTATCAACGATCTGTTGGACGCTGACTACATGGCGTACATGCTGAAATATGACTCCACTCACGGCCGTTTCAACGGTACCGTAGAAGTGAAAGACGGCAACCTGGTTGTTAACGGTAAAACCATCCGTGTTACTGCTGAGAAAGATCCGGCTAACCTGAAATGGAACGAAATCGGCGTTGACGTTGTTGCTGAAGCTACCGGTATCTTCCTGACCGATGAAACTGCTCGTAAGCACATCACTGCTGGCGCGAAAAAAGTGGTTCTGACTGGTCCGTCCAAAGACAACACTCCGATGTTTGTTCGCGGCGCGAACTTCGACAAATATGCTGGCCAGGACATCGTTTCCAACGCATCCTGCACCACCAACTGCCTGGCTCCGCTGGCTAAAGTTATCAACGACAACTTCGGCATCATCGAAGGTCTGATGACCACTGTTCACGCAACCACCGCAACTCAGAAAACCGTTGATGGCCCGTCTCACAAAGACTGGCGCGGCGGCCGCGGCGCATCCCAGAACATCATCCCGTCCTCTACCGGTGCTGCTAAAGCTGTAGGTAAAGTACTGCCGGAACTGAACGGCAAACTGACTGGTATGGCGTTCCGCGTTCCGACTCCGAACGTATCTGTTGTTGACCTGACTGTTCGTCTGGAAAAAGCAGCGTCTTACGAAGAAATCAAGAAAGCCATCAAAGCCGCTTCTGAAGGCCCGATGAAAGGCGTTCTGGGTTACACCGAAGACGACGTTGTATCTACCGATTTCAACGGTGAAGTTTGCACTTCCGTGTTCGATGCTAAAGCTGGTATCGCACTGAACGACAACTTCGTGAAACTGGTTTCCTGGTACGACAACGAAACTGGCTACTCTAACAAAGTTCTGGACCTGATCGCTCACATCTCCAAATAAGTTGAGATGAGAACATGATCTGAAAGAGCGACTTCGGTCGCTCTTTTTTTTGTTTTCAAGACAGAGGATTGCGTTAATGATTACAAAAATTTTTGCACTTCCGGTACTCGAAAAAATTACCCCAACGCTTACCCGCCGTAAAATGGACGAACTGGATGTGTTAGTCGTTGAACATCCGCAGGTTAAAGCCGCCTTTACCTTACAGGGCGCGCATCTGCTCTCCTGGAAACCGCAGAGCGAACAAGAAGTCCTGTGGCTGAGCGGCAACACCCCGTTTAAAGATGGCGTCGCAATCCGTGGCGGTATTCCGGTGTGCTGGCCGTGGTTTGGCCCGGCAAAACAGCAAGGCCTGCCTGCGCACGGTTTTGCGCGCAATCTGCCGTGGACGCTGAAAGCGCACAACGAAGATGCAAGCGGCGTGGTACTGACTTTTGAACTGCAAAGCAGCGATGCCTCGCGCAAATTCTGGCCGCACGACTTTACTCTGTATGCACGTTATAAACTGGGCGCAACCTGTGAAATTGAGCTGGAAGCCCACGGTGAATTTGAAACCACCTCCGCCTTGCACACCTATTTCAACGTTGGTGATATCGCCGCGGTGAAAGTGAGCGGCCTGGGCGATCGCTTTATCGATAAAGTGAATGACGCAAAAGAAGATGTGCTGGCCGATGGCGTACAGACCTTCCCGGATCGTACCGATCGCGTCTATCTGAATGCTGAAGGTTGCAGTCTGATTCATGATGCCGCGCTGAACCGCACGATTGAAGTGACTCACAGCCATAACGCCAACGTGGTGGCCTGGAACCCGGGTCCGGCGCTCTCCGTCAGCATGGCCGACATGCCGGACGATGGTTATAAAACCTTTGTCTGCGTGGAATCAGTCAATGCGACCATCGCGCAAAAAGCGACCGCCGAAAAACCGTCCCGCCTGGCACAGAGCATCCGCGTGGTTAAACGCTGATCCGCTGCCTACCCTCTCCCGCCGGGAGAGGGTTAAAGCACGTTATTACACAACATCGAGCGGTGTTTTACGGTTGGGCGCCGGAAACGCATTATCGAGTCGCGCCAAATCATCCGCATTGAGCACGATTTTCAACGCTGCCGCATTTTCCTCGACGTGCGCCACGCTCGCCGCTTTGGGTATTGCCATCACCCCCTGATGACTGATAACCCACGCCAGCAGAATTTGCGCCGCGCTGGCGCGGTGCGCATGGGCAATATCCTGCACCACACGGCTTTCCAGTAAACCATCCCGCAGACGCCCGGCCTGCGCCAGCGGACAATACGCCATGACAGGCATCGCCTGCTGCTGGCACCAGGGCAGTAAATCGAATTCAATCCCGCGGGAGCCGAGGTGATACAGCACCTGATCGGTAGCGCAAGCCTCACCGCCGCTGACGCGGGAAAGTTCCTGCATATCGCTGTAATCGAGGTTAGAGACGCCCCAGCGGCGGATTTTGCCCTGCTGCATCAGCGTTTCCATCACCTCTACCGTTTCAGCAAGCGAGTAGTTGCCACGCCAGTGCAGCAGATAGAGATCGAGCACATCGGTTTTCAGGCGACGCAAACTCGCTTCACAGGCCGCGATCGCTTTTTTACCCGCCGCATTCCACGGATAAACTTTGGAAACCAGAAACGCCTTATCGCGCAAACCGCCCTGTAGTGCTTCGCCGACCACCTCTTCAGCACCACCTTCCGCGTACATTTCGGCGGTATCAATCAGCGTCAGCCCCAGATCGATGCCCGCACGTAGCGCATCCACTTCTTTTGCCCGCATGCGTGAATTTTCACCCATGTACCAGGTGCCCTGGCCGATCGCGGGTAGCGTTGCGTTACCGGTAAAAACGATGTTTTTCTCTGCCATCTTCTCCCCCTGCGATAAATGCACCACCGTAAAACAAAACAGGGCCAAAGGCCCTGTTTTAATGCACAGATTACGCTATTCAAATGCACAATCAGAAACGGTAAGTGACACCCGTGGATAACAAACCCGCCCAGGATTTATCCACCATCGGACTGTCTTTTATTTCATCCGACAGATGGGTATAGCGGCCGGTGCCGTAGATGCTCCAGCTATCGGTCAGGCGGTAGCTGACGCTCAGCTCAAGATACGGGTTCCAGCTACTGTCTGGATCGTAGCTGTTTAAACCGCTGCGACGCGCTTCAGAAGCGGAGACGCCATAATAGTACTCATTCTGGTTGTCGCTATTCCACTCAACGCCAATCCCCGGAGTCACCGTCAGACCGCCGTTGTGGTATGCGTACAACCACGCGGCATCCCAGGTGATACCGTTGCTGTTATCCAGCACATCGCCAGCAAGCGTGGTGCGCAGGAAACCATACGGCGTGTTGTGAATATACGATAGCCCCGCCATCATGGTCGCTTTACGGCGATCTAACTGGCGTAACTGATTGTTATCACTGTCTTTCGGTTTAAACTGCCACGGTGAATAGTAGGCCGTAATCGACAGCTTATCCGCATCATCATTCCACAGATAGTAGCCGCCACCGATGCCACGAAACCAGAAATCATCGCCTTCATAGGTGATCACCGGAATCGGCAGTACATCCCTGTCATACTGTTTGTACGGCGTTTCCACGACGCCGACACCAGCGCCCAGGGAAAAGGTATTTTCTGCATTCGCCGCAAAAGCGGAACCTGCAGTCAGCACACCCAGTGCCAGGAGTTTGAGTTTGGTCACAGTCCTTTCTTTCCTGTAGTCAAATAATTGGCGCAAGAAGTTTAACCGCCCACGACATCCTACCCAAATTTTTTTACCTGAGCATTACAAAAAAGACGCTAACTGTTCATAACACCTCGCCTGGCATATCCGGTGTGACAAAACGCTGCTGCCCCCGGCTCAGCAAAACTGCGGTGAGCCGTTTCTGGAATTACTGGCGATAAATGACGCGCTGTACATACTGTTACACGGCAATACTCATCATTCCCCTGCGGCTGGTATATAGTGTCGCGGAAACAAAGTTTCCTTTGTCTGTGAACTTAAAAAAACAACAATTTTGAAACATAAGAACATCAAGTAATTTCACGTTTATAATGAAAATCAAAAATACTTTTTGCCTACATATCCTGATGGCACTTCTTGCCGTCCTGTTCCTTTGTATTCATCCACTGATGAACAGTTATGCCCCGCCGCTTAAATTCCAGCCGCTGATCGAATCTATGGACGGAACGACAAAAGAACAGGCGGAAAAAATAGCGACTATTTCCCATGCATTACAGGGCAATGCGATTTTTTTCATTGGTGCATCGGAGGTAGCCACCTCTGAAGATGAGCCTTACGCTGTATATAATTATCTGAACAATGATTTACATCGTAATGTAGTTGCATTTGGCGACAGTTTTGATGACAGCATCACCCATTTTCTTTTGCTGTCACGCTTTAAAGATTCCCTTAACGCAAACAGTAAAGTGGTTTTACTACTGGCCCCCGACAGCTTTTATTCTACTGGTGTGCCTCCCACTATTTTCGCTAACAATTTCCCGGCGCCCGTATTTAATCCATTAATGCAGGATGAACAGACTCGCCCATTTTTGGTCAATTACTTGCGCAAAATAGATAAAAAGGAAACCAGCCATTTAACGTTTGCACAAATGAAAATCTCTGGCTGGGACCTGGACAATATCTGGCAAGAAGTCAGTTATGAGTTTGACAATTTTTGCACGCTGATAAAAAACGACTGGCTGGCGATGCTGCATATTGTCCCTTCACCTGCGCGGCCCTGGCCGGTGCAACCTGCCGTTGCCATCACACCGGATTGGGATCGCGAACTGGCTCATGCCCGCAAACTGAACGAAGCGCGTCAGGAAAGCGCCGATACCTTGTGGATGGATAAAACTGTCTATGAACCGGGCGAAAAACCGGAAGTGTGGGACGACTCGCCCGTTGAACCCGAACAAATGAAAGCGTTTCGCGCCATGATCCAGTTGCTGAAAGAACACCACGTCCAGGTGGTAGTCATTATCGATGCGATTAACCGGCGCGCGGTGCAAAACCCCGAACTCGTACAGCCTGCAGTAACACAGACGACGGCCATTCTGAAAGAAAATCAGATCCCGTATCTTGATATGTATTCAATGCCCTATCAGAACGGCTGGAACTGGGATCGCCTGCATCCTACCGACCTCGCATGGGTTCCGATGGACCGCTTTATTGTTGAGAGTTTTAAATGATGAAATACGCTATTCGCCTGTTTTTCCTTTACCTCTTACTGGCGGTCACCATTATCGCGTGGTCCTCTGTTGATGAAAGCATGAATTTAAAAGTGCACTTTGAATATCAAAAGTTCTGAGGAATGAATGATGTACAGCTCCGGAACCTTTTTCTTCTTACTCTTTTCTTCGGCGTTGCTGTTTGCGCTGGTTAACCGGGTGTTGCGTTACCGGTTAACTTATTTATCCGCTTTTTCCGTGCTGGCGGCATTCGGCTGGGGATATATATTTCAGGGTGATTACATTGTCCCTGTTGCGGTATTCCTCAGTTTTTATGTTCTCGTGACCTTAAAAGAGAAAGGCTGGTTAAAAACCTGGCAAGCGGTAAGTTTAACCCTGCTACCTTTGTTCGCGGTGAAATTACATTTAAATAATCACTGGGGAATGATTGGCTTATCTTTTATGACTTTCCGCGCCATTGATGTCCTGCTCTACCGCAACAAAAAAGATGGCAACAATGTTTTACATTATTTCTGTTACCTGTTTATGCCGTTTATTATTCTGGCCGGTCCGATGTATCGCTGGCGAACATGGATCACAGATATTAATAAACCGCTATTTACGTTGACACGTGAGCAATTTCTCGTTGCCGCAGAACGCATTTTTACCGGCATTATCCAGAAATTCTTATTTGCCATGCTGATCGATAACCTGGTCATTCAGTCGTGGAGCCATCGTCCGTTTACCTTAAGTGTTGGCATTGTTATGTCGCTGGCCTATAGCGCCTATCTCTATTTTGATTTTGCCGGTTACAGCAATATGGCAATCGGTGCCGCGCGTCTGTTTGGTCTTAATATTCCGGCAAATTTCAATATGCCCATTCTGGCGAAAAATCCACAGGATTTCTGGCGCCGTTTCCATATCAGTCTGTCTGAATGGTTACGCGATGTGGTCTTTATGCCGATTTATATGAATTTAATGAAGCTCGACTTTTTCCGTCAGAACAAAACGCTGGCGCAGAATATCGGTATTTTCTGCACGCTGTTTTGTATGGGGGCATGGAACGGGCTCGAACGGCACTATGTCATTAGCGGCGCGCTGTTTGGCGCCATTTCAGTTGCACACAACATGTTGCAATGGTCAGCGAAGCGCAGCCCGGCACTGAACCGTTGGTTGCAATACCCCGTGATGCTCTTTTTGGGACGCCTGTTAACGCTCGCAAGCGCTGCGGTATCCCTTTACATTTTTAGCGGAATGTCTCCCCTATGAATCTTCACTCTGATCTCCAGGCGCTCCAGGATTTCCTGCGTGCAGCATTACTCGATCCTGCTCGTCCGCATCAGTTAGCGATCAGCGGCAGCGATGAAACATTAACCTGGCAACAACTCTCTGTGGCGGTAACAGAGTGGTTACAGCGCTATCAGCGTTGCCAGCCACCGGCAGGAACGCCAGTGGTGTTATATGGCCACCAGCAGGCGGAATTCGCGGTGGCAATCTATAGCTGCCTGCTCCATAACATTCCCTATATTCCGGTGGACTGCATTTACCCCCAGGAAAGGCTGAAGGAGATTTGCCACCTCGCCAGCGCGCCGTACTACTACGACGTAGCGACCCGGCAGTTTGTGCCAACCGGTGAAGTCGGCCAGCCGCTGGCAGAACCGGATCTCGCCTATATCATGTTTACTTCTGGTAGTACTGGTAAACCGAAGGGCGTGCAGATCGGGCGGGAAAGCGTGTGGCATTTTATGCAGTGGGTGAGCCAGGATTTCGCGTTGCCGCAAGTGCCGGTGCTGATGAACCACGCACTGTTCAGTTTCGATCTCTCGTTGATTCCATTACTGGCGAATCTGGCAACAGGCGGCCACATTGTGCTGAATGCCAAAGAGGATATCGCGGCGGAAGACTGGCTCACCCGGCTGAAAAATAATGCTGTCTCAGTCTGGGTTTCCACCCCCTCTTTCGCCTACCAGAAATTGCTCTCGCCGCAGTTCAATAGCGACTTTTTACCGACGCTTGGCGTGTTTATATTTATTGGCGAGGTGCTCAACAAAGCGCTGGTTAAACAGCTGCGCCGCCGTTTTCCGCACGCCAAAATCCTCAACTCCTATGGTCCGACCGAAGCGACTATCGCCACCACCGTGGTTGAAATCACCGATGAGATAGTGAACCGCGAGAACGACCTGCTGCCGATCGGCACCATGATGCCGGAATCCAGAATGGAGATTACTGCAGAGGGTGAGCTGATAATCTGGGGCAAAAACGTGATGCGTGGCTATCTCGGCCTGCCGCAGGAGAACGCAGAAAAATTGCTGCGCCGGGAAGGCGAAGCATGGCGCGGCTATAAAACGGGCGATCTCGGCTATGAAGATGGGCTTCTTTACTGCCAGGGACGTAATGACAGCCAGATCAAACTCAACGGCTACCGCATTGAAATCAACGAGATTGAAAACCGCCTGCTGGCGATGTCCGGCATTCGTGAGGCGGTCGTATTGCCGTTGATGAAAACGGGCGGCGGCGTGCTGCGTATCGCGGCGTTCTGCGTAACAAAACTGGCACCTGACGCTATCAAACATTCACTTTCACAGGTGGTGCCATCATACATGGTGCCGTCGCAAATCATTATCCAGGACGCTTTGCCGTTGAACCCTAACGGTAAAATCGACCGTAAACTGCTGGACAGCCACGCCCGCAGCAACTGATTACACAGGAAAAGACAATGGAACAAGAAATTCTCGCGCTGTTTGAAAAGATTCTGTCCCGCAAGGTGGGCTTTCATGATGAGCTGATCGAGTCCGATATTCTCGACTCCATTCTCGCGGTAGATATGGTTCTGGAAGTGCAGGACGTTTACGGCTGCATGATCCCGCCGACGGAAGTCGCCAGCGTGCTGAAAACGCCCGCCGATTTAGCACGTTACGTTGAAGAGCACCGCGGCTAATCACACGGGCTTTATGATATTCAAAAGCTCCAGGCATTATCGCCAGGAGCTTTTTTTCGTCTTAACAACGAAAAAACGCCCCTCTGTCATCATCGTTTCACACTGCTCACGTAGTTAATATTGTCGCTCATCTTTGTACTGAGACGAAGTGACCATGACGGCGTCACTTTTTCTATACTTGCGATTCCGCACATCCTGTAAAAATTTACCAACATTCGCCCGGTGCGAAATGTTGGCATTTTCCAACGCAAAAACCCGCTATCAATCATAAAAAATCTGTATAAATCAAATTAGAGAGATATTTAATCTAAATAATGAGTAAAAAACACCCTCCTGCCATCAGAATCGTCTCCAGCGATAACTTGATCAAAGACGGATACACGCTCATAACAGATAGGACGGAGCAGATTTTTTATCCCGTTGGTTTGCGACGCTAAAAGTGGAAAAACTGATAGCTGTAATGTTCCCACAGATTAAGAAAGGACGGCATGCCATGAATATATTCGATCACTATCGCCAGCGTTATGAAGCTGCCAAGGACGAAGAGTTCACTTTGCAGGAGTTTCTTGCTATCTGTAAGCAAGATCGTAGTGCCTATGCTAACGCCGCTGAAAGGCTGCTGATGGCTATAGGTGAACCTGTGATGGTAGACACCGCCCAGGAGCCACGGCTTTCCCGTCTCTTTTCGAACCGGGTCATTGGACGCTACCCGGCATTTGAAGAATTCTATGGCATGGAAGAGGCAATAGAACAGATTGTCTCGTACCTCAAACATGCCGCTCAGGGTCTGGAAGAGAAGAAGCAGATTCTCTATTTACTCGGTCCGGTGGGCGGCGGGAAATCGTCGCTGGCTGAACGGCTGAAATCCTTAATGCAACGGGTGCCGATTTACGTGCTGAGCGCCAATGGCGAACGCAGCCCGGTAAACGACCATCCTTTGTGCCTGTTTAACCCGCAGGAAGATGCGCAGATCCTTGAGAAAGAGTACAACGTTCCGCGTCGCTATCTCGGCACCATCATGTCGCCGTGGGCCGCCAAACGTCTGCACGAATTCGGCGGCGACATCAGCAAATTCCGTGTGGTCAAAGTATGGCCGTCGATTCTGGAACAGATCGCCATCGCCAAAACTGAACCGGGTGATGAAAACAACCAGGACATCTCCGCGCTGGTGGGTAAAGTGGATATCCGCAAGCTGGAAAACCACGCGCAAAACGATCCGGATGCTTACGGTTATTCCGGCGCGCTGTGCCGGGCAAACCAGGGGGTCATGGAATTCGTCGAAATGTTCAAAGCACCGATCAAGGTGCTGCACCCACTGCTGACCGCCACGCAGGAGGGGAACTATAACGGTACGGAAGGCATATCCGCCCTGCCGTTTAACGGCATTATCCTCGCCCACTCGAACGAATCAGAATGGGTGCAGTTCCGTAACAACAAAAACAACGAAGCATTTCTTGACCGTGTTTACATCGTCAAGGTGCCTTATTGCCTGCGCATCTCGGAAGAGATGAAAATTTACGAAAAACTGCTCAATCACAGTGAGCTGTCCCATGCGCCATGCGCGCCGGGCACGCTGGAAACACTGGCGCGTTTCTCGATCCTGTCGCGTCTGAAAGAGCCGGAAAACTCGAGCATCTACTCGAAAATGCGGGTCTACGATGGTGAAAGCCTGAAAGATACCGATCCGAAAGCCAAATCATACCAGGAGTATCGCGACTACGCCGGGGTCGATGAAGGGATGAACGGTCTGTCGACGCGTTTCGCCTTTAAGATCCTCTCCCGCGTGTTTAACTTCGATCATGTGGAAGTGGCGGCCAACCCGGTGCATCTGTTCTACGTACTGGAGCAGCAAATTGAGCGCGAGCAGTTCCCGCAAGAGCTGGCCGAGCGTTACCTGGAGTTCCTGAAAGGCTATCTGATCCCGAAATACGCCGAGTTTATCGGCAAAGAGATCCAGACGGCGTACCTGGAATCCTACTCCGAATATGGGCAGAACATTTTCGACCGTTATGTCACTTATGCGGATTTCTGGATCCAGGATCAGGAGTATCGCGACCCGGATACCGGCCAGTTGTTTGACCGTGAATCCCTGAACGCGGAACTGGAAAAAATCGAGAAACCGGCAGGGATCAGCAACCCGAAAGATTTCCGTAACGAAATCGTCAATTTTGTGTTGCGCGCCCGCGCCAACAACAACGGCCGCAACCCGAACTGGACCAGTTACGAAAAACTGCGCACGGTCATCGAGAAGAAAATGTTCTCGAATACCGAAGAGCTTTTGCCGGTCATTTCGTTTAATGCCAAAACCTCAACCGACGAGCAGAAAAAGCATGACGACTTTGTCGATCGTATGATGGAAAAAGGCTACACCCGCAAGCAGGTTCGCCTGCTCTGCGAATGGTATCTGCGTGTTCGTAAATCATCATAACAACGATCGGGCCGCGCCCTGCGCGCGGCCTGTTGCAAAGTTGGCATTCGCAGCGGGAGGCACTAATGACCTGGTTCATTGACCGACGTCTGAACGGCAAAAACAAAAGCACGGTTAACCGCCAGCGATTTTTACGCCGTTATAAAGCACAAATAAAACAGTCGATTTCCGAAGCCATTAACAAACGCTCGGTGACCGACGTGGAGAACGGCGAGTCTGTCTCCATCCCAACGGAAGATATCAGCGAACCGATGTTTCATCAGGGGCGCGGCGGCTTACGTCATCGCGTGCATCCGGGAAACGATCATTTTGTGCAAAACGACCGTATCGAACGCCCACAAGGCGGCGGTGGCGGTTCCGGTAGCGGCCAGGGTGAAGCCAGCCCTGACGGCGAAGGCCAGGATGAATTCGTCTTCCAGATCTCCAAAGATGAGTATCTCGATCTGCTGTTTGAGGACCTGGCGCTGCCGAACCTGAAACAAAACCAGCAACGGCAGCTTAATGAATTTAAAACGCACCGCGCTGGCTACACCTCCAACGGTGTACCGGCGAATATCAGCGTCGTGCGATCGCTGCAAAATTCGCTCGCCCGTCGAACCGCGATGACTGCCGGTAAACGCCGTGAATTGCGCGAACTGGAAAATAGTCTCGAAACGGTGGAGAAAAGCGAACCGGCACAGTTACTTGAAGAGGAGCGTTTACGTAAAGAGATTGCGGAGCTGCGCGCAAAAATCGAGCGTGTGCCGTTTATCGACACCTTTGATTTACGGTACAAAAACTACGAAAAACGCCCGGAACCTTCCAGTCAGGCGGTGATGTTTTGCCTGATGGACGTCTCCGGCTCGATGGATCAGGCCACCAAAGATATGGCCAAACGTTTTTACATCCTGCTCTATCTGTTCCTGAGCCGGACCTATAAAAACGTCGAAGTGGTCTATATCCGCCATCATACGCAGGCAAAAGAAGTGGATGAGCATGAGTTCTTCTACTCGCAGGAAACGGGCGGCACTATCGTTTCCAGCGCCCTGAAACTGATGGATGAAGTGGTCAAAGAGCGTTACGACCCGGCACAGTGGAACATCTATGCTGCGCAGGCGTCGGACGGCGATAACTGGGCGGACGACTCACCGCTGTGTCACGAAATCCTGGCGAAGAAAATCCTGCCAGTGGTGCGTTACTACAGCTACATTGAGATCACCCGCCGGGCGCACCAGACGCTGTGGCGCGAGTACGAACATCTGCAAACGATGTTCGATAACTTCGCCATCCAGCATATCCGCGATCAGGAAGATATCTACCCGGTATTTCGTGAACTGTTTCACAAGCAAACGGCAACATCAGGGAATTAACCACACATATCAGCCAGTCAGGCCCGCCCGGCTGGCTGATTCTCCTCAGGCGCGTTCTTTCCCGCAAACCCTTCTGATTCCGCTTGCGCGGAGCTAATCCACGAATTGCCCTACAAAAGCGCGGCTATTTCACCCCTTGTGAGCAAAGAAATGTGGCACATTTTACGCACGACAAATCGTGGCGTTCTCTTTCGTCGCGAAAGACAAATTGACAGGAACCGTGCGCATGATCGACCTTGAGGACTTAAAAGTATTTGTACAGAACCCTGAAATAAAAGGGATTATTGATACCGTCTGGGACGATCTGGGAGAAGCCTTCGTGCAAGCACAGGCCATCCTGCCCGCTGAAAAAGCGATGCCGCGCCGGGAACTCTCTTTTCACGACCACGTTAAGCTGCTCGGTTATCTCTGCTGGTTAGTGAATAATGCCAACGCCGCTGGCGATATTATTGAAATCGGCGTCTGGAAAGGCAAATCCAGCGCCTTTATGAACGCCCTCTGCCAGGGTAACCGCCGCATTATCAGCATCGACCCGATGGAATTGACGAACCAGCCTCTGGAACTGGGTTTCTACCACGAGCATATTTTCCCGGAAGTCACGCTGATACGCGGCTATTCGCAGCACAGTATTGAACGGGTAATGGCGCTGGCGCCGAAAACCATTCTGCTGCATATTGACGGCGGCCACCTGAAAGAGCACGTTCTTACCGATTTCCTGCTGTATGCGCCAACCGTGGTCAGCGGTGGATTTATTGTGTTCGATGATTATCGCGACTTCATCTACTCTCCGGAAGTCGGACCCGCAGTTGACCTGCTGCGCGCAGGCGGCTTCTTTAACGGATTCGACGTTATTGGTAGCGTTCCGGGCTTTGAAAACAGCTACCTTTTGCAAAAAAAATAAACAGTACACACAAAGCGTTGTTTGTAGTGCTTGTATTTTTTCGCCGCCCTTCAGGGCGGCTTTTTTATTCTCATCGTCCGGCGGGTGGATTATGCTTTCACTCTTACTGTTTGTTATTGGGAGAGATCATGTCTGAGATTGCCAGCCGCGACGTCCATCAACATCTGTTGACCCTGCTGGAACAGCAGCAAGCACGTTTTCAGGTAGTCGAGCACGACGCCGTCGGTAAATGCGAAGCGGTCAGTGAAATTCGCGGCACCGCCCTGGGTCAGGGCGCTAAAGCGCTGGTGTGCAAAATTAAAGGTAACGGTGTGAAAAAGCATGTGCTGGCGATCCTGGCCGCCGACCTGCAAGCCGATCTCAGCCGTCTGGCGCACCATTTTGGTGGTCTGAAAGCCTCGCTGGCCAGTCCGCTGGAGGTGGAACAGCTCACCGCCTGCGTCTTCGGCGCGATTCCGCCGTTTAGCTTTCATCCGGATCTGCATCTGGTGGCCGACCCGGTGCTGTTTCAGCGCTTTGACGATATCGCCTTCAACGCCGGTCTGCTGGAAAAATCAGTGATTATGGATACACAAGATTACCTGCGCATTGCGCAGCCGGAAATTGTCGATTTCCGCCGTCTGTCCGCGTAATGGGCCGGTTACCACTCCGAGCGTTCCAGTATTAACACGCAGATCACCAGCCCAACGGCCAGCGTCGTAAACAGTGTGGTAAGAATATAGATATCTGATGGCATGATGGCGACTCGCAATTGCCTGAAATTTCACCAGGCGATGCGCTATTGATAAGCGCCGAACATGACTGATTCATGACAGATTGCCAGAACTTGCGTAAAAAATCGCCACAAGTTCTGGCAACTGCCCGAAATTAGCCGTACGAAAGAAAAAGCCTGCCTCATCATCCATTTATGCGTAGAGTGAACAGGCTTCTTTTTTTGGCAAGGAACCTCTGCATGTTTGATAGCACGCTGTTTATTTTGCTCGCGCTCGCCGCGCTGGGATTTGTCAGCCACAACACCACTGTCGCCGTTTCCATTCTGGTGCTGATTATTGTCCGCATCACGCCGCTGAACACCTTCTTTCCGTGGATAGAAAAACAGGGACTGACGGTGGGGATTATTATTCTGACGATTGGCGTGATGGCGCCGATTGCCAGCGGCTCGCTGCCGCCGTCCACCCTGTTGCACTCCTTCGTCAACTGGAAGTCGCTGGTGGCCATTGCGGTGGGTATTTTTGTCTCGTGGCTCGGCGGGCGCGGCGTGACATTAATGAGTACGCAGCCGTCGCTGGTGGCAGGGCTGCTGGTCGGCACCGTGCTGGGTGTGGCCCTGTTCCGGGGCGTTCCGGTCGGGCCACTGATTGCTGCCGGGCTGGTGTCGCTGCTAATTGGTCGGCAGTGAATAACGACGCTGGTGGCGTTTGACGGCAAACTCCAGCGCGCTGCACAGCAGGTAGTAGACCAGACCGGTAAAGATAAACAACGCCGCAGGATAGACCTGCACCCGGTTATTCACCTGCCCGGCTACGGTGGTCAGCTCCGGCACGTTGACGATAAATGCCAGCGAGGTGTCCTTCAGCAGCGCGACCAGCAACCCCACGTATGAGGGCAGCGCATTGCGTAACGCTTGTGGCAGCAGTACCAGCCGCAGGGTTTGCGCGCTGCTAAAA
Source organism: Kosakonia sp. MH5 (assembly GCF_009935945.1). Classification (NCBI taxonomy): domain Bacteria; kingdom Pseudomonadati; phylum Pseudomonadota; class Gammaproteobacteria; order Enterobacterales; family Enterobacteriaceae; genus Kosakonia; species Kosakonia sp. MH5. The sequence continues at coordinate 262,769 of NZ_QODH01000001.1, forward strand.
CCACTGCTCAGCGCCGCTTCGTACTGGCCGTCTGGCAACGCGCCCAGCGCCGCCAGCGTCGAATACATTACCGATGCCGAGGTAAACCACGCCAGCGCCAGCGTTACGGTCACCGCGCCGGGCAGATCCGTTCCTGTCAGCCACGGCAGTAAAAACCACAGCCAGAAAATCACGAAGATCAGCGGAATGCCGCGGATAATCTCTGCCCACAGAAACAGTGCCCTGCGCGGCCAGCCGCGAAAGCGCCAGGCGCAACAGGCCAGCAGCACGCCGCTGGGAAAGGCCAGCGCCGCCGCGCCAAAGGTCATCAGCAATGAGAGCAATACCCCGCCCGGTTCGCCCTGGGCTGCTCGCCCCCACAACAGATAATCGAGGTTATCGGTGATAACCGTAACGTTAGCGATCACGCTGACCTCCCGCCGCGCGGCGTAAAATCCGCCAGCTTTGCGCCCCATTGAACAGCACGCTCATCACCAGCCCCAGCAGCAGATAGAGCGCGCTGCCAATGGCAAACGCTTCCAGCGCATGCGCGTTGTAACTTTCGATCTGTCGGGTCTGGTAGGTCAGTTCGCCAAGGCCAATCCCGGTGGCCAGCGAGGAGAGTTTCATCAGGTTGAGATATTGCCCCACCACCGGTTGCCAGGCATTGTGCAACCCCTGCGGCAACAGCACCCAGCGAAACAGCGCCAGCGGGCTGAACCCTTGCGACTCGGCCGCTTCAATTTGCCCGCGCGGTACCGCGTGTAGCCCGGCCTGAATCTCTTCCACCAGAAATGCGGCGGTAAACAGCCCTAAGGCCCAGGCGGAGGAGAGAAATTCCGGGGTAAACCACCAGACATTACCCGGCAGAATGCTGAATGCATGGTCGTCATTGACGTACTGGCGAAAACTCAGCGGCAGCAGGTTCCAGGCGGCGAAATACCAGAACAGTAACTGCACCAGCAAAGGCGTGTTGCGAAACAGCGAAACCCACACCGCCACCGCTCCACGTCCCACTTTGCCACCGGTCAACCGCAACGCCAGCAGCAGTACCGTCTGCGCCGTCGCCAGCAACATACCGGCGATAGTGACCCAAATGGTGGTGAGAAAACCGGAGACGATCCATTGCGCGGGCTGCCCGGTCAGCACGCCCGCCCAGTCGAGATGCAGCGCCATCACAACTCCTTGTTATCCGCGTGCAGCGGGTTGAGCACTTTTTGCAGGAAACGCTGCGCTCGGGGGTGTTGCGGCGCGGAGAAGAACTGTGCCGGTGCCGCCTGTTCCAGGATCTCGCCGCCGTCGATAAAGATCACCCGATCGGCAATTTCACGGGCAAACTGCATCTCGTGGGTAACAACAATCAGCGTGATGCCACTGTGCGCCAGCGATTTCATCACCTGCAACACCTCGCCAATCATCTCTGGATCCAGCGCCGAGGTGGGCTCGTCGAACAGAATGATATGCGGATCGGCAGCCAGCGTGCGGGCGATCGCCACCCGCTGCTGCTGCCCGCCGGAGAGCTGCGAGGGAAAGTGATGCGCTTTATCCTGCAACCCCACCCGCGCCAGTAGCGCCAGCGCGATAGCCTGCGCGTCACCGGCACTTTTACCGTGAATGTGCCGCAGCGCCAGCGTGATATTGTCCAGCGCGTTGAGGTGCGCATAGAGATTGAATTGCTGAAAGACGAAACCGACATGGCGACGCAGTTCGCGCAGCGCGCGCCCGGAGAGCGTGCTGGTCGGTTGGCCATCAACCTCAATCTCGCCGCTGCTCAGGGTTTCAAGCTGGTTGATCAGGCGGATCAGGGTCGATTTGCCGGAGCCAGAGGGGCCGCACACGGCCAGCACTTCACCAGCGGCGACCTGTAAATCAATGCCATTCAGCACAACATTATCGCCATAGCGTTTTGTGACGCCGCGAAATGTCACCGTTCCTTTTTGCACGGGAAACGCCTCCGTGGCGGGAGCCACAGAGGCGGAAAACAGACCTGACAGCATATTACTTCGCTTCTATTTTAAAGCTGCGTGGAGCCGGAGTTTTGGTTTGCGGGCCAAACCAGGTATCGTAGATTTTTGCCGCGTCGCCGCTCTTCTCAAGGTTCACCAGTTCATCATTCACCGCTTTCAGCAGCGCGGTTTCACCTTTACCCACCCCAACGCCAATCTCCTCTTTCGACAGCAGATCCGGCAGGATTTTAAATTTCGCTTTATCCGGCGCTTCCGCCAGTAACCCGGCCAGAATGGTGCTGTCTTGTGTAATCGCCTGTACGTTGCCATTACGCAGCGCGGTCAGCGCCAGTGGGATATCGTCATAGGCCAGCACGCGGGATTGCGGGAAGCGCTGGTGCAGCGCCTGCTCTCCGGTAGTGCCTTTCACTGCGCCGATACGCGCTTTGCTGTAGGCATCCAGTTTATCGGCAGCCGTTGCCGGGACGAGGAACTGCTGGCCGGTAACAAAATACGGCGTGGAGAAGTCAATCACCTGCGCGCGTTCCGGGGTGATGGTGATATCTGCAACAATCAGATCCACCTTGCCGGATTGTAACAGCGGAATGCGGTTCGCCGGGTTGGTCGCGACCAGCTCCAGTTTCACCCCAAGGCTTTTCGCCAGCGCTTTAGCAAAATCGACGTCATAACCGACGATATCGTGCGATTTCGGATCAATTGCGCCAAACGGCGGGTTGGCGTCGAAGGTCGCCACTTTGACGACACCAGCGGCTTTGATATCCGCCAGTTTGTCGGCATGCGCAGCAAATGAGAGTGCGGAAAGGAGTGTCAGCGCGCTGAGCGCGGTGATTTTTGTGTGTAATGTAGTTGCCATGCTTATCCTTATGCCCTGTTATTGTGGTGATTTCAGCGCTAAAGTCACATAACCCCATTCATCAGACAAATATCAAAAAGTGCATTGATTATCTGAAAATATTATTAAAAACAGATTCACCATATAAATCCCTTATCCACCATCACTCCACAGAACAAACCTTTTAAGACCTTATAAACACAAGGGAATAGAGAGCAGAAAATATTACTCTGCGCCGAGTGTGGCCAGATAACGCCCCGGCGTCTGACCCAACCCCTTTTTGAACATGGTAATGAATGCCGTGGTCGAGTCGTACCCCAGCGTCTGGGCGGCTTGCTGTACGGACTGGCCGCTAATCAGCAGTTGCAGGGCGAGGATCAACTGCATCTGATGCCGCCAGCGACGAAAACTGAGGCCCGTTTCCCGAACCACCAGCCGCGCCAGGTTACGCTCGCTCATGGCGAAAATCTGTGCCCACTGCGCCAGCGTTTGCCGCTCAGCCGGGCTGGCCTCCATATGATCGACCATCTGGCGGATCTTCAGATGCGCGGAAACAGGAAGCTGCAACTGCATCTGCGGTTGATCCGGCAACTCATCAAACAGCACCTGCACCAGCCGCTGCGTAGCAGGCTGGCGTCGCTGCGTCGGCGTTCGTGCGGCAAGCGTCATAATCAGCTCGCGCACCAGCGGCGAGATCTTCAACGTGCAGCAATGTTCCGGCATCACCACCGACCAGGGTTCGATAAATAAAAAGCAGAGCTGCGCGTTGGGAGTCGCGTGATTACTGTGCGACACCCTACCGGGCAGCCACATGGCATGGTGCGGCGGCACCATCCAGCGTGCATGTTCAACTTCGCAGGTGATGGCCCCTTTCAGCGCCAGAATCAGTTGCCCCTTACGGTGACAATGCGCAGGAATGCGCTGCTCTTCTGCCGCAACGGTGATACGAAAAGCCACCGCCGCTTCCTGCTGGCTGTCGGGATCGTAGCCGCCCAGTCCGAGTCCGTGCATTAAGTTGTCCGAATTTAGCGATAAACTGTCATTTTAGCTTGATTAAAACCAAAGAAAAAACCGCTATCGTAACGCTCTGTTGTTTATCAAGAGAATACAATGACCACTCGCCTTTCTTCCCGTGGGCAACAAGGGGTACTGCTGATTGCCGGTATCCTGATGATTGCGACCACGTTACGCGTCACGTTTACCGGCGCGGCGCCGTTGCTCGATGCCATTCGTGCAGAATATGGTTTAAGTACCGCACAAACCGGCATGCTTACCACGCTGCCGCTGCTGGCATTTGCGCTGATCTCTCCGCTGGCTGCCGGTGTCGCCCGCCGTTTCGGCATGGAGCGCAGTCTGTTTGCCGCTATGGTGCTGATTTGTCTTGGCATCGCCATCCGTTCCCTGCCGTCCTCCACGCTGCTGTTTGCTGGCACAGCGGTGATTGGTTGCGGTATCGCACTCGGCAACGTGCTGTTGCCGGGTATGCTGAAGCGTGACTTCGCCGGGCATGTAGCGAAACTGACTGGCGCCTACTCCCTGACGATGGGCGCGTCTGCGGCGCTTGGCTCCGCACTGGTGGTTCCGCTGGCGCAGAGCGGCGCGGGCTGGCACGGCGCATTGCTGATGCTGATGGTGTTTCCGCTGCTCGCGCTGCTGCTGTGGTTGCCTCATCTGCGTCGCGGTGCACCGGCGCAGATCAGCGCTTCCGGAGCGCTGCACAGCCGGGGGATCTGGCACTCGGCGCTGGCCTGGCAGGTCACGCTATTCCTCGGTATCAACTCGCTGATTTATTACATTATTATTGGCTGGCTGCCGTCGATTCTGCTGACTCAGGGTTTTAGTGAAGCGCAGGCCGGTTCCCTGCACGGTATTTTGCAACTGGCGACTGCCGCGCCAGGCTTACTGGTGCCGGTTTTCCTGCACCGGCTGAAAGATCAGCGCGGCATCGCGGCGCTGGTGGCGCTTCTGTGCGCGGTGGGTTCGCTGGGATTATGGTTGCTGCCAGCACATGCCGTGCTGTGGACGGTTATTTTTGGTTTTGGCTCCGGCGCGACGATGATCCTCGGCCTCACTTTTATCGGCCTGCGCGCCAGTTCCGCACATCAGGCGGCCGCCCTCTCCGGGATGGCGCAGTCGGTCGGTTACCTGCTGGCAGCCTGTGGCCCGCCGTTGATGGGAAAAATTCACGACGCCAGCGGCGACTGGCACCTTCCGTTACTGGCATGTACCGTGCTGGCGGTGGTGATGGCGGTGTGCGGCGCGTTTGCCGGCCGCGAACGGGAAATTATTTCCCGCTAAACCGCGCGCCATCCGGCCGGATACCGGATGGCGCGTAAGAGTTGCATGGCTTATTCGCAGGCAGCGCGCAGCATCGCCTGTACCAGCGGTGAAGGTCGTCCAGCCAGCGCGGCGCGTTCATGCTGAAACAGCGTGGCGACAAAAAACGGATGCGTCACCAGTTCCACCGCGCGGATTTCACCCTCTTCATCCCAACCGGTCACGCGCAGATCGCCGCTCTCCAGTTCGCGGGCAAACTCTGCCGAAATGCCAAAGCTGCAACGGTATGCCTCTTCCACCATTTCACGACCATACGCGCGAGCAATCAGCGTATTCGGTCGCAGTTCGATGGTACCGGTTTGATCCACCAGCGCGCAGGTCAGCGCGGAGATCACCATGCGCCCTTCGTTTTCCGTTTCAGCATGTGCAGCGTCGCTCCAGCCCAGCACATTACGGGCATATTCGATCACCGCATGCTGGAAACCGCCGCAGGTACCGAGGAACGGCACGGCATTTTCTCGCGCATACTGAATGGCAATAAACGCGCCACGGGCATTTTTATAAGGGCTTCCCGGCACCACCCAGATGGCATCGTAGCCGACCAGATCTTCGGCGCTGTTAATTTCGCTGGTCGGTAACCAGTCGTAATCAGCGGTAATTTCCAGTACGGCAGCGGCATCATCAATCGCCAGCGGAATCGCCTGATGAGCAACAATGTCATGGCTGTAATCGCCGACCAGTGCGATACGCAGTGTTTTCTTCGGAGGGATATGATGCATGAATGTGTCCTTATGCCGGGGCAAATAACGAATAACATAAGGAACATCACATTAGCTGTCTTTTACTGGAATCACAACACCTTAAAATTGAGATCATGTATCACGCGGAAAAATGAAATAATCTGTTGCGCAAGAACAAATTATCAGGAGTCACCCGTGCAGCAAACCCGCATCCTCGTGAGCGCCTGCCTTTCCGCACGACAATTACCGGCGCTGATTGCCTGGGTTGAAGAGAGGGAGAGCCATGATCCAATGTAAACGTGTTTATGACGCCGCCAGCGACGACGATGGTTACCGGGTGCTGGTCGACCGGCTCTGGCCGCGCGGCATAAAAAAAGCCGAGCTGCGTTTTGATGAATGGAACAAAACGCTGGCACCCTCAACGGAGCTGCGCAAAGCCTTTCACGGGGAGGTGCTCGATTTTGCCAGCTTCAGCGAAGCCTACCGCAAAGAGCTGGATGCGCAAAAAACGGCAGGTGAACAGCTTGCGGCACGGGGTAAAAAGGAGACTGTTACGCTGTTATACGCGGCGAAAAACAGGGCGCAGAATCATGCCATCGTGCTGGCCGAATGGCTGCGCTCGTTGAGTTAGTCGATCACCCGCTCGCGCAGATCCTGCGGTTCGCTGTCGGGTTGCAACGGCATCAGATGCTCAGCCCGGATAAAAGCAAAGCCCTGCTGACCATCGAAAGCGGTGACATTTCCGGTGACCAGCCACAGCGCCCGGCCGGCGTTGCGCGGCATCTCAGTGATTACACCGTTCACCGGATTTAAAAAACGTTCTCCCGGCTGGCACAGGCCGAACAGTTCAACGGCTTTACCAATATTGCAGCGACCATTGGCGGTCTGGGCGCCAATCACTAAGGCCTGGCTGCCCGCTCGTAGCTGAAACATACTTCTCTGGTACTCTCGCAACAGTAAAAATGAGATTAATCTGAAAGCGAAGTTTACCCTGGGCCGCCCGCTGCTGTCACGATCCGGATTGCGGATGATCGCGACGCCACAGCGTCCATTCATCGATCACCTCACCGTTCGGCAGTTTACACTCGGTACGCACACCCTGCGGACTCTGAACCGGCACCCGCTGACCGCCCTTTTGCTGGCAGTACATCGCCGCCGGATTGGCTTTCCCGATCTGCGGCGGCAGCGGCGCATCGGGTTTCGTTGTGGAGCAAGCGGTCACTAAAAACGGCAGCATCCATAAAACATAACGCATCATTTTTTTCCTTCATCTCAGGCGAAATCGCTCTTCAGCATAGCCTCAAGCCGGAGGTATCTCCATGATTTCTCCATTCTTACTGCACTTTTGGTCATTATAGTGAGTCTCGTTCTCACCCATGACCAAGAGAACATCATTCCGTAATCAATGAGTTTTTGCCCCGCTTCATCAACGGGGCTTTTTTTATTTTCCCCTGCCAGCTTTAGTGGCTACCGCCCCCCGATATATCAAATGTCCGGCTTTCATGATGTAATGTCGCGCAGCCAGGATCTGCAGCATTAACATGCGCGGCTGTGCCTGTGAATGAGGGAATGTATCTGGTGAAAAAAATAAAAAGAAAAAACCCTTTCCCCGTCTCGATTAAGCTTATTGACCCCCATGGATAGCTTGAGAAAAATCTGATTTTCTTCTATCTCTTATACAATTCATTTCTGGCGAATATCGCCGGTGAAGGAGTTTTCGTGAGAAAGACAACCATCATTATGCTGATTGTGGCAATTGTCGCCGTGGCCGGAACGCAATTGGGCTGGTGGTAATTCCAGACATATTGTTATTTCAGCGCAGAACTCAACCAAACGAATGATGGCGTCCTCTGAACAGATTCCTACGGTCTCATTTATTTGGGCAGGAGCTCGCTATGTTCACTGGTCTGAAAAAAAGCGAAAGCAAACGGTTAGCCACTCTGGAGCTGCTGAGCAAGGAGGATAAATCCCGCGATGCAGCACTGGCCGAGTTTGCTCTTCTGGCGTGCGAAGTTATGGGTGTTGAAGGCTGCTTTATCTCTACATTCGATGATGTTTTTCAATATATCAAATATGTTAAAAACATACCGATTGAGCACGTAAAAATACGTATTGAACAGACCATGTGCCAATATTCTTTGCACAGCGGCCAAACGGTAATTAGTTCAGATACCCGCCTTGATGGTCGATTTAATCATCAGCCGCTGGTAAAAAGCGGCGATATTGTTTTTTATGCTTCAGCGCCAATGATAAATAAAGATGGCGTGATCATGGGTACGCTGTGTGCGAGTCATTCCGAAACCTACGTGCCCACGTCCAGCCAGGTTGCCAGCTTTTTGCGCGTTGCCGCCCTCGCTGCCGCGTATCTTGAATCCTTTTATACCGTCGGGTTGGTAGATGCGCTGACCGGTCTGCCTAACCGCCAGTTTCTGATGAAAGAGATGGAGCGGCTGACCAATGAAAAAGTGAGTTCCCCTTACGGGCTGGTGATTTTTGATTGCATCGATATGCCGCGTGCTTACGAGCTCTCTCGCTATCTCGGCCTGGAAGCGGTGGAGAAACTGCTACGCAGCTTCGGCTCGCTGCTGCGTTTACGCCTGAGACTGAAAGAAGAGGTCACGCTGTATGCCTTTACCACCGCGCGTTATGCCGTGCTGGTGGATATCGATTATGCGCTGACGCTGGCAAAACGGGCGGAACGTTTACCCTGTACGCAGGCGAAAGTGGCTGGCGATATCGACATCAACCTGACCCTGCATACCGGCTACGTTAAATTTTCCCCGCAGGAAGACAATGTGCAGGAAGTGGTGCGCCAGGGAATTAGCGCCCTGCATGAGTCCATTCGCCAGGATATTCCGGCGTTGCAGTTCAACCCGATCCTCGACCACAAACGCAATAAAGACTTCAAATTGCTGCACGATCTCAGTGAAGCCATTAAATCTCCGGACCAGTTGTATATGGTCTATCAGCCGAAGATTTCGCTGCGCTCAGGTAAAACCGAAGGCGTCGAAGCGTTACTGCGCTGGAAACACCCGCAGCTGGGGAATATCTCCCCGGCCGTCATAGTGGAGCTGGCAGAAAAAACCACCCTGATGAGCGATCTTACACAGTGGGTGATTAAATCGGTGATCGCGCAGCTAAAAAGCTGGAAACAGCAGGGCGTTTTGCTGCCGGTGTCGATCAACGTTACGGTGAGCGATTTCTCGCGTCCGGGATTTGCCGACGAGCTGGAACGCAACGTGCTCGCTGCCGGGCTTTACACCTCCGATCTGCGTATCGAATGTCTGGAGACAGAAAAAGTGCTGGAAAGCGACCTGGCGCTGGCGGAACTGGACAGGCTTAAACTACTGGGCTTTACCATTCTGCTTGATGACTTTGGCGCCGGTTACAGCAATATCAGTTACTTACGCCGAATTCCGATAGACGTTATCAAGCTCGACCGCTCGCTGGTCAGCCAGGTAACCACCGATACCGGCAGTCGGATTATTGCCCGTAACGTGATTATGATGCTCAAGGAACTGCAGTACGTGGTGCTGGCCGAGGGGATTGAGGATCTCGAAACCGCACGCATGCTGGAAGAGTATGGCTGCGATGTCGCGCAGGGATATCTCTTTTCTCGCCCGCTGACGCCCGAAGAGATCCCGGACTGGCTGGCTGACAGTAAACCCTTTCGTTTGCTGGCGAAAATCAACGCTGGCGAGAATCACCATCAGTACGGTATATAACCACGCACGTTATTTATCAGGCCTGTTGTATTAAGCAGCAGGCCGCGTACTGTCATGAAAATGTCATAAAAAAGATATTATATTCCGCCTCAATAACTTAAGCCAAATACGCTCAATTTCCCTGCAGACAGCCGATTAAAGCCCCGTAAAACCCGGTCGATATTGCTGGCGTGCGCCGGTTCGCGCTCCACTGACAACGGGAAGCAGAAATTCATGAAACTCAACCACCTCACCATCGGGCAGCGCCTCGGTTTTCTTGCGACCATTCTGCTGCTGGCAACGCTGTTTATTGGTATTCGCGGCCTGGCGATTAACGCTGGCGGATTAGTACAAAATCAACGGATCATGACCACGGAAAAGGTCGTTGCCCAGAGTATTGACACCGCCCGCAATGCACAGGTGCAGTTTAAAATTCAGGTGCAGGAGTGGAAAAATACGCTGCTGCGCGGTACACAGGGCCAGCAATCTTTCGACAAATATAAAAACGCGTTTGTAGAACAGAGCCAGAAAACGCAGGCGCTGTTAAAAACCCTGCGCGAATTGCTACCGCAAATCGGCCTTCCCGCAACAGAAGTCACCAATACCATCAACCTGCATGCGGAACTGGAGCAGCATTATCTCTCCGCCTTGCAGCAGTACGCTATACAGGATGCCACCAGCGCCCAACGGGTCGATCATCTGGTCACCGGCATCGATCGCGAGCCTACGCGGATGATCGACGAAGTGGTGGCCTCGACGTTGAAACAGGCGGCGCTTATCCGCGAACAAACTGAGGCCAGTAATTATCAACACTTTTCCCAAACGCGCCTGATGTTACTGCTGGTAATGGCATTGACTTTAGTTGTCGGGCTACTGATCACCTGGTGGCTGATCCGCAGTATCACGCAGCCGCTGGCGCAAGCAGTATCGGTGGCCCGCAACGTTGCCTCCGGCGATCTGCAATCAACGATTGTCCCCGCCGGACGGGATGAAACGGCGGAACTGATGCATGCGTTACTGGAAATGAACGGCAACCTGACGCGTATTGTTACCGGCGTGCGTTCCGGTACCGAAACTATCGCGGGCGCATCGCAGCAGATTGCCAGCGGCAGTCGCGAACTCTCTTCGCGCAATGAAGCGCAGGCCAGCGCGCTGGAACAAACCGCAGCCTCGATGGAGGAGCTGACCGCGGTTGTCAAAAACAACGCCGAAAATTCACGCATCGCCAGCGATATCACTCGCGAAGCGACCCAGGTTGCAAACCAGGGAGGTGAAGTGGTTGAGCGTGTGGTGCAGACCATGAGCGAAATTAATCAGCTTTCGACCGAGATCAGCAGCATTATCGGCGTGATCGACAGCATTGCTTTCCAGACCAATATTCTGGCGCTGAATGCGGCGGTTGAAGCCGCCCGCGCCGGAACAGAAGGCCGGGGTTTCGCTGTCGTCGCCTCAGAAGTTCGCGCACTGGCCCAGCGTTCCGCGACGGCCGCGAAAGAAATTAGCGCCTTGATCCAACGTTCTGTCACGCGTATTGACGAAGGTAACCAACTGGTGAAAAGCGCAGGCAGCGCCATGGACGACATCATGCAGAGCGTGGCGCACGTCAGCAAACTGGTAGAGACCATTTCGCTGGCGAGTAACGAACAGAGCGTGGGAATCGATCAGGTGCATGTCGCCATTACTCGTATGGATGCGGCGACGCAGCAAAATGCAACGCTGTCGCAGGAATCATCGGCGGCGGCGCATGCCATGCAGCAGCAGGCGGAAAACCTGCTGGAGATGGTGCAAATCTTCAAACTCCGGACAAACAATAAGATGGTTTAATGAATCTGGCTGCTACGGCGTCACATTCCGCAGCAGCATGTGGCTATCAAACGATAGCGCAGCACCAGTAATCATCAAATTCATTAATCTTTCCACAGAAAAATTTGCGTTGGCTCACAATCGGGTTACAGGTTATAAAGTGCGCACGTGACGGATATACGCTTTAACAATCTCAAAAAAACATTCGCTGGCAGTTTTGGTGTCGAAACTGCCGCATTTTATTGCTCTCCCCCCTGCTTCAAGCAGCCAATGAAAACAGGAACTTTTTTCTCTGCAATTAATTCTCCGCAACTAAGATATATCGCATAAGAAACAGCGAATTAATTCAGTGCGTACGCAAAAGCATGCTAATGGCATCCTGTTCAGATAATCCATAGCCTTTCACAGAGACCTCCATCGCTTCATTCTGAGTCTGGTTAAACAGCGTCTCATTGCCGTTAGTGTGCAGGTTTCCAGAAACGATATCTCCCATCTCAACATCATAATTTCCCAGCAGCTCTGCGATGGCGAACTCGCCTTTATCGTCGCGAATCACAAGAAAGCCAATGCGGTGCTCGTGGTGAACGACAGTACCTTTCATAAGAACAATCCTTTCGCAGTAAGAGAGTTTCAGCGTAGCTGAATCCAGCCCGCCAGGAAACGATCTGGCGCGTATTTGGCGCACCGTAGCAACAGGTTTATGATCCCGACCACAACTCTTATTCACGTATTTATAGTCTCAGCGGAAACATTATCCCTGCAGCTTCAACAATAATAAAAACAGCTACACTATGTGTGGTTATGCTTGAATATAAATATACACTTAACTTACTGTTGTGCGCTTTTTAGCTCCTTAAGTAAAATTTCCTTTTATCTCCGGGAAAAAAGATGATGGCTTAAATGAAATTATTTTATGCACTATTTCGCCAGTACGTAAGCAACAGAAAAATATAAAGCACGCAGTACTCCATGCCGTAAATAGATATAAGAAATGCAACATGTTTCAGGCTCGTATCCCTTTTCCTGAGAAGGCTCACTATGCGTAACAATGAACCCGTCACACAGCAAGAATACGTTTTCGACAATGATGCCACTTTAATGTCAACGACCGATCCACAGAGCCATATTAATTATGCTAACGACGCGTTTGTTCAGGTCAGTGGTTTTTCGCTTGAGGAACTAAAAGGTGAGCCGCATAACCTGGTTCGCCATCCCGATATGCCAAAAGAGGCTTTCGCGGACATGTGGGGCACGCTGAAGCAGGGGGAACCGTGGACGGCACTGGTAAAAAACCGCCGTCGTAATGGCGATCACTACTGGGTACGCGCTAACGCTATTCCGGTGGTACGTGAGGGCAGAATCAAAGGTTATATGTCAGTACGTACACGGCCCGCAGCGGAAGAAGTCGCGGCGGCGGAGACACTGTACCGAGAGTTTCGCAACGGCCAGAGCAAAGGCCGACGTTTTCATAAAGGGTTGATTATTCGCACCGGTTTAATGGCGTGGCGCTCGCTGTTCGTCACCCTGCCCCTGCGCTGGCGATTACGCTCAGCGCTAATTATCGCGCTGTTATTCAGCCTTGCTGCCGCCTGGCTGCATGCATTAACGCCAGGGCAAATGGCAAGCTTCTCGGGTTTTATGGCGCTACTGCTGCTGGCTATCGATATCTGGCTTGAGCAGCAAATCGTTCGCCCGGTTGAACATCTGCGGCGCCAGGCGTTGCAGGTTGCCAGTGGTGAAATTCATCAGGTGGAACAGCTCAACCGCGTAGATGAAGTGGGCGTCACGCTACGCGCCATCAACCAGCTTGGCCTGATGTTTCGCTGGCTGGTTAACGACGTCAGCGGCCAGGCAGTGACCGTGCTGAAAGCGTCAGATGCGCTGCGGGCAGGAAATGACTCCTTAAGCCGCCAGACTGAACAGGCGGCGTCAAATGTGCAGCAAACGGCCGCCACCATGAACGAAATGACGGCAACGGTAAGGAGTAACCGCGAAACGGCGGCGGAAGTCACCGCCCTTTCGCAAGGTACGCAGAGCGCGGCGCAGCAAGGCGGACAGGTCATGAATCAGATGATCGAGATGATGTCGGCGATTGCGGACAGCTCGCGGCAAATTGCCAGCATCACCAGCATCATCGACAGTATTGCCTTTCAAACCAATATTCTGGCACTGAACGCCGCGGTAGAGGCTGCACGAGCAGGGGAACAAGGTAAAGGCTTTGCGGTGGTGGCTGGCGAAGTGAGAAGCCTGGCAAGCCGCAGCGCCAGCGCGGCCAGCGAAATCAAAGCACTGATCGAAACCAGTGTGGCGAACGTTGATTCCGGTAGTGCACTGGCCGATAACGCAGGAAAGACGATGAAAGAGATTGTCAGCCAGGTACAGAACGTCACCGCGCTCATTGCGCAAATCAGCGCCGCCACCGCCGAACAGGCGACTGCGCTGGGCGAAGTCAGTGTGGCCGTGGAAGATCTGGACAGGATCACCCATCAGAATGCCGAGCGCGTGCAGGAAGGCGCGGAAGCCTCCGGGCGTATGAATCAGCAGGCCATTCGTTTAGCAGAAGCGATTTCGGTGTTCCAGTAACGATATTTCGTAATAAACCTGGAGGCTGCGCTCATTTTCTCGCCACTGGCAGGCATAGTGTAGGCGTATCTTCCAGGAGGACAGAACCATGAAAAAGTTACTAATATGTTGTCTTTTCGGCAATACCGCCAACGCGCTGGCGAAACGGATGCAAAAGGCAGCCAACGAACATGGCTATCCAATGCTGATTAGTGCCATCGGTCTGGAGAATTTTGCCAGCGTGGCTCCCGCCTTTGACTGTTTTCTGGTCGCGCCGCACATCCAGTACAAACTGGACGAAATTAAGGCCGCCGTGGGTAATGCGCCTGTCGCGATTATCGAAAGCTATCCTTTCGCGTCAATGGATGGTGAAAAAGTGCTGGAGTTTGTCATGGCGAAAATGCCTGTGCCGGCAGAATAAACGCTAAAAAGCCACGGCTGCTGGCGTGGCTTTTCTTTTTATCTCTTCAGGTTATCTCTTCAGGATTGCAACGTTGCCAGACGGGCGGCGAAGCCGACAAAGATTAAACCAATCAGCGAATTTCCCAGACGGGTTAAGCGTTTTTTTGTCTTCACCCACTGTGTCACATACGAGCCTGTCACGATCAGGAAGCTGAAATAGCAGAAGCTGATGATCTCCAGCGTGCTGGCGAGAATAAAAAAGGACACGCCGGGACGGGCATAATGGATATCGATAAACTGCACAAAGAACGAAACATAAAACAGAATCGCTTTCGGGTTGGTCAGGCTCAACACCAGCGAGCGTTTTAAAATATCGCCTTTATGCGCATCATCATCGCTTTGCGGCTGCGTTCGCTGCACAAAGGTACTGTAGAGCATTTTCCCGCCAAGCCAGAGCAAATAAATCGCGCCGAGATAACGCACGATATTGAACAATACCGGTGTCGTTTTAATCAGCGTGGCGACACCAGCGTACGCGAGAAACATCAGCACAGCATCACCAATAAAAACGCCTGCCGCAGCGGTATACCCGTTGCGTAATCCACCGGCGATACTGGTTTTCAGCACAAAAAAGGTGTTCGGACCGGGCACCAGAATGATAAAAATTGCGCCGATAAAATAGGTCCAGTAACTGATAACGCCAAATTCCGCAAACACACTCACTTCCTTAGAGCTAACGCTGCAACCACAATAAAATTCGCGACATATGCTACAAGGGGAGCCGCAGAAACAAAAGCGTTGCGGTTATTTCAGCAAAAAACGGCGTTTCAGGGCTGCGCCTCTTGCGCGATAAGCCTGGGGAAGGTCGTTGAATACCACTCGGGAACCTCTTCAGGAGGCATCGGTCTGGAAAAATAGTAGCCCTGGACCACCGGACACCCGATATGCCGCAGGAGCTGTAACTGTTCGTGGGTTTCAACGCCCTCTGCCACCACCGTCATGCCAAAGCTCTGCCCGATGCTGGTTATCGCCTCCAGCAGCGAACGGCTCCGGTTATCCGTCAGGCAACCATCGACAAAGCTTTTATCAATTTTAATTTCGGTCACCGGCAGCGTGACCAGCCGGGAAAGCCCGGAAAACCCCGTCCCGAAATCATCAACCGACAGACCGACGCCCATATCGCGCAGTGCCTGAAAACGCGTTGATAGCTCATCATCCGGCGCCATGACCATACTTTCGGTAATTTCCAGCGTCAGCATTTCACCGGGGATGGCAAACTCGTTGATCGCTTGCAGTACCTGCACGGGAAGCTGGATATTGTGAAAGTGAATGGCCGACAAATTGACAGAAAGCGCAGGAAAATCCGGCCAGGTTTTGCGCCACTGCGCCAGTTGGCGGCACGCCTCGC
Source organism: Kosakonia sp. MH5 (assembly GCF_009935945.1). NCBI lineage: Bacteria > Pseudomonadati > Pseudomonadota > Gammaproteobacteria > Enterobacterales > Enterobacteriaceae > Kosakonia > Kosakonia sp. MH5. The sequence goes on from NZ_QODH01000001.1 coordinate 278,443, forward strand.
GCAACACCCAGACGCCGATATTTTCGATTTCTCCCACCTCTTCCGCCAGCGGTATAAACCGAGCAGGCGGCACATCTCCGTGTTCAGGATCCCACCATCTTGCCAGCGCCTCAAAACCATATAATTGACTCGTGGCGATATTGATCTGCGGCTGAAATACCAGCCGCAGGCGATTTTCCGCAACGGCGCGCTTCAGCGCCGCCCCCAGAAGCAGACGCTCCGTTGCAGCGCGGTTAAGCTCCTCATTGAAGAACTGCCAGCCGTTACCGCCGCTGCGGTAAATATGATCCATGGCGCTGTGCGCAGTGGACAGCAGCCAGTCGCGATCTTTACCTGCTTCATGGCTGATACCGATACTCAGCGTCAATGAAAGCGTCGTGTTATTGAAGCTAATGGGTTCACTAACGGCGTTTTCGAGCGTTTCCACAACTCGTGTCATGCTGCTGACGTCATTTTCGCTATCCACCAGCACAAACTGTTGCCCCTCTATTTTGCTCAGATACTGACCCGTTCCGAGGTTATTGTGCAGACGGTTAGCCACGATTGAGAGGATCTGCTCAGCGGCGCTATACCCTTGCGCATCAATGACGTCCTGGAAATGATCAACCGTCATCATCAACACCACCGGCGCTTTCGTCTCCGCTGTCGCCAGTTGTTGATCGAGATGCTCTTGCAGATGACTGCGGTTAGGCAGCCCGGTTAGCGGATCGAATTTAATCAGATGTTCAATCTGCTGGCGGCTGTTTTCCTGCTCCAGTACCAGCGCGGCCAGGTGCTGGCTAATATCGGCGACACGCTCAGTAAAGGCTCTGTTTTCCTTGCCTGCCACGGTGTCGATCGCCAGGATGCCTGCGGCAACGCCGTCACGACGGCGAATCGTCACCGCGCGCGACATGACTCCCGGGCTGTCGAGTTTTTCGGCGCTGGACGCCCAGTGTTGCGGAACATTATTTTGCAGGGTTTTCAGAGAAGCGTGTGCCTGTCCCAGCACGGCGACGATATTACGGCAGATGATTTCGCCCATTTCAGCGATCGGCAGGTTGCTGCGCATCGCGGAAAGCAACGCTCGTTCAAGTTCGCGGATCTTGCGATCTTCAGTGATATCAGAAAAGGTCATCACCAGATTCTGCAACTGACCATTTTTGGCAAGAACCGGGCTGAGGGTGGCGCTGAACCAGACGTTTTCGCCAGTGCTGGCAAGCGCCTGAAACTCATTCTGGTCACGCTCGTTCTTGCGCAACAGGTTTTGCAGACGCTGCCGGTTATCCGGCGGAGCATCGGGAATGTTGAGTATGTTATCCAGGCGTTTCCCTGCCGCCTGGCTTACGCTCAGGCCAAACGCCTCCGTAAAAGCCCGGTTCGCCTGAACAATACGCCGTCCGGTATCCAGCACGATCACCGGTTTGCTGATATGGTCAACAGCCAGCAGCAGCAAACGCGTCTGTTCCCGCTGTTCCACCTCCAGAGTGGCGTCACGCGCCAGCGCGAGGTAACAGACTTTTCCTGCGTTCACGACCCGGGAAAGGGAAAAGCGCGTCCAGATCCTCTTGCCGTCCTTTCGCTCCAGTTGCAATTCCCGGCTCATCCCTTCAACGCGTGAATCTCCGCCCTCGCGATGATGGCGAATAAAGCCAGGATGCGCGGCCTTCAGGTCATGCGGAATCAGAATGGAGACACTTTGTCCGAGCACATCGTCACGGCTGTAGCCCCACAGTCTTTCTGCCGCGCGATTGTAAAACATCACCCTGTCTTGCTCATCAATCAACACGGCAGCCATCATATTCTGCTCAAGAGCAGCAAACAGAATATCTTCCCCCTGCCATGGCGGCACCGCCGGTTTCCTGTACTGGTGCATTCGTTTTTTCAAATGATTAAACATGCGGCTTCCCACTGTTCAACACCGTTATACCTGCGGTGAAGAAAGATATGTACGAACCGGCATCATCAACCAGTTACAGTCACTGCGCTTCCAGGCTATTTCGACATATTTCCGGACTGTACTGGCGTAAGCCTTCCTGGTGAACAAGCACAAAGGGGCCTTCGCTTTCGCTACTCAGTTCAGTGTATGCCATTCGATCGTGCCAATAGTGGCCCGGCACGGGCAAAATCAGATATTGCACTCTCTTTTTTTAATCATGTGGTTGGCAAACGCTGCGCTTTCACGATCGGCGAGAGGGGATGCTGCACGGCGGCTTTATCCACCAAAATAGTAATAATTTGAAGAAGCTACATTCTCTGAAGCTACAGGTGATAAATGGAAGATATTCTCAGAATATCGGGGCTGATTCTCGATGCATTCCAGTTTGTGATTAATGACGAAAACTTTAAAAAGAAAAAAACCGTACAGCCCACCTGATCTCCACCCAAAATTCCCGCTCAGAATCGACCATAAAACCGTGAGTCCTGAAAAGGACTCACGGTGATATACAGCAAATGCCGCGACTGTTTTTCACCCATTGCGCGCAGAAATAGCGCGGAATAACCGATCGCTATCCCACAAAATACCTTCTGCCCTTCCCCTCTCACTTTCATTGTTGATTACTGGTGTTTTATACAGTATAAATACTGCGCTATTAATTCACACACAGGAATGGTTAATGTTCGTTGAACTGGTCTATGACAAACGCAATGTTGAAGGGCTTTCCGGCGCCAGGGAAATTATCCTTGAGGAACTTACCCGGCGTGTTCACCGTCTGTTTCCTGATGCCGATGTCCGGGTAAAACCCATGCAGGCCAACGGGCTGAACAGCGATGCCAGTAAAAACGACCGGGAAAAGCTGAACCGGATGCTCGAGGAAATGTTTGAAGAAGCGGATATGTGGCTGGTGGCGGAGTAAGGCAGTGCCATCGTGGATGACGCCCTCTGAATTTGCGCCGAAATCTGCCGGCTGCCAGAACGTGCAGCCGGGCTGAAATCGGTAATACCTGAAGTACACCAGGAGAAGCGGCCAGCGAATATTCACTTCACGTCCTGCTCCTCCTTCGTTTTCAGCACTCCCCTCTATGCTTTTTCCGCAAAACGCATCGCCAGCCATTGTGCCTGCTGCTGCATCACCAGCACTTGGCGGCCCTGCTCGCGCCACTGAATATCGCCCTGGCTAAGGCAGCGCCTGAGCTGCTCCAGTGAGGCCACCTGAAAGCAGAGCGCCACCATTTTCGCTGGTGCCTGCGCAGCAACAGGCGGCAGCGCAAACTCCAGGCTGGCTTGTTGATGCGTGATAATACGCAGGCAGCACGTTCCTGAATCAAGCACATAGCCGCCGCTATCTTCCGCACGGGCCTCTGTACTGAATAACTGACGATACAGCGCCAGCGTCTCTTCAGGTTGCGGCGAGGCAATAACGAACGCGGACAGCGCCTGTACGCCATTAGGATGTACTTGCCAGGCGGGCTGCCAGACAGCTTGCGGCGTCTGATGTTCACAGAAAAAACTGAAGCCGTATGCCAGGGCGCTGGCGCGGACCCGCGAGATACAGAACCGGGCCTCAGTCTGACTGCCGTCCGGCAGTATCACCGGGCGGAAGAAGCGGGTCGGTGGTTCGCCATCGAGTTGGCATTGCTGTAGATGGTGCCATACCGCATGTGCATCGCGAGTTTTCCAGACCAGTCCGGCAAGGCCTGGCGCAACGTTCCATAAACCTCGCGAGTCTGTCTGCCTGGCAGGTTCATAACCTAAAAGTTCCAGATAGTTATCGGCAAAGATGGCCAGATGGTTGCTGGAGCCCATCGAATGGTGCCCCCGCGTACTGAGCTGAAATCCCATCCGCTGGAACAGGGATTGGGCCTGATCCAGCTCTTCATCAACATTAATCACCGCGTGATCGATAACCGGGGTAATCGGCATGGTGTATTCCTTCTGCTCTTTTTATTGATCCTGTCAGGCGGCACGACCGCCAAAATAGAGCTCGCGCATACGGGGGTCGTCCAGCAGATCCCGCGCACTGCCCTCCATCGCCACTTTCCCCAGCGCCAGTACGTAAGCCCGGTCGGAAATGTGCAGTGCCTCCATGGCATTCTGCTCGACCATCAAAATGGTCACTTTTTCCTGGCGGCGAATGGTTTGTATGGCGCTAAACACTTCCGTCAGCATTTTCGGTGACAGCCCGGCCGAGGGTTCATCAAGCAGCAGTACCGCCGGTTCGGGCATCAGTGCGCGGGCGAGCGCGAGGATTTGTCGCTCACCGCCGGAAAGCGCGGACGCGGGCGATTGCCACTTTTTATGTAATACCGGGTAATGTTCCGCCAGTTGCGCCATCCGCTGCTTACGCTGGCCGGGCGGTAAAAACTGCCCCCCGGTTTGCAGGTTTTCTGCCACGGTCAGATTGTTGAAGACATTGTCCAGTTGCGGGACAAATCCGAGTGCGCATTCGCGGATTTTGCGGTGCACCGGAATTTTTGCCGTTTCCCGGCCATCGATTTCAACCCGCCCTTCGCGCGGGGAGACAAAACCGGCAATCGACTTCAGCAGGGTAGATTTGCCGCAGCCATTTGGCCCCAGCAGCGTCACGATTTCCGCCTGTTCAACGTGCAATGAAATACCATGCAGAATATCAATCCCCGGGGTATAACCGGCGACCACGTTTTCGAGGGTAATCATACGGCCTCCTGCAATGTTGCGGTGCTGTGCCCAAGATAAGCCTCCAGCACCTGCTGGTTCTGCGCCAGTTCGTCCGGGCGGCAACTGGCGACAATCTGCCCGCGATCCAGCACAATGCAGCGCTGGCACAAAGTGTTGATAAAATGCATGTCGTGCTCGATGACCAAAAGTGAAATGCCCTGACGGCTCAGGCTGACCAGCGTTTCCACCAGTTCCTGGCGTAATTTCGGGTGCACGCCGGCCATCGGCTCATCCAGCATCAGAAGCGTCGGTTTGCCCATCAGCGCACAGGCAATGCCCAGCAATTTTTTCTGTCCGCCGGAAAGTGCCGCAGCAGGCAGGTCTTTCACTTTGGTTAATAACAAGATATCCAGTAATTCGCGGGCGCGGGCTCTGTCTTCCTGTTCAGCTTTACGCCCGGAAGCCAGCCCCAGCAGACCGTTGAATAAACCGTGCTGGCGAGTGCCCGCCGTCATCACGACTTCCATAACGCTCATCTTTTCCGGCATGACCGGTAGCTGGAAGGTACGCGCAATGCCTGCCTGGATGATCCGGTGGCTGGGCTGGCAAGCAATGGAGCGGCCATCAAATGTGATGTTGCCGCCATCCGGCCGGGTAAACCCGGAAATGGTGTTAAGCAGCGTGCTTTTACCGGAACCATTCGGCCCCAGCAGACCAAGAATTTCGCCCTTCTCCAGCGTAAATGATACGGATGTCAGTACCTGGTTGCCGCCAAAGGCTTTGCTGACATCAGCCACTTCAAGCAAACGGCTCATGATAAAGTCCTTAATTTTTCCGGTAACAGGCCGCCTGGGCGGGTGAGCAGACAGAGTAATAAAGCCAGACCCACCAACCCCAGGCGCAGAGCGCCGGTCAGGTCTGAGCTGATGTGGAAATAGTCTTTTGCAAAGGGGATAAAGTTATACAGCCCTTCCACCAGCAACACGCCCAGCAGCACGCCGCGCACATTGCCAATACCGCCGATCATCACCATGCTCCAGATAAGAAAGGTTTCCGAAGAGAGCAAATAATCCGGGCTGACATAGTCGGTGTACCAGGCCAGCAGCATGCCAGCCAGACAGCACATCACCGCGCTGCTCATTAACGCCCGGCATTTCAGCCACGGCAGCGCATAGCCCATACAGATCGCTAATTGAGGTTGCTCGCGCATCAGGCGCAGCGCCCGGCCAAACCGGCTGGCGCCGATCCGCAGGCTGGCGAGCGTGGCGATGATGACGCTGAGCAGGATAATGACCGCGAAGATACGTGTATCGGTGATGGTATCGCCGGTTGACCAGGGCGCGGACAGCCCGCCAATCCCCTGCGCGCCACCTGTCAGATGGTCTTCATTGACGACCGCAATGCGGATGATTTCAGCCAGCGCCAGCGTGGCAATGCCCCAGTAATCCGCCGTGAGCTGACGGCCCAGCAGCGTCATCAGCGCGCTGATAACAATGGCACACAGTAACCCGGCCGGGATCACCAGCCACAGCGGCAAGCCAAAATTGCTTCCCAGACCAATGGCATAAGCGCCGGTTCCGACAAACACGATATGACCGAAATTCAGCAAACCGGCGTAACCTGCCTGTAAATTCAGGGCAAGCGCGACGATGGCATAAATCCCGGCAAGGCAAAGGATATGCAGTAAAAACTCAGACACGGCGGACCTCCCGGTTAAACAGGCCATAAGGACGCAGCAACAGCGCCAGCAGCAGAATCACAAACGATGAGGCGTTCACCCAGGTCACCGGGATAAACAATAAATCGCCGCCGAACAGCCAGCTCCAGTCGATGTTGGTCACGAGGGTTTCGGTTACAGCGATAAGGAGCGCGCCAAAAATGGCGCCCATTGGATTTCCCAACCCGCCGAGAATGGCGGCGGCGAGTACCGGCAACATCAGATCATTGCCCTGGTTAACCCATGCGCTGGCGTTCATTGCCAGCATGCTGCCTCCCACGGCGGCCAGCATTCCGGCCACCAGGTTGACGGTGTGGATAATGGCACTGGCATTTAACCCGGAGGCTGCCGCCAGATCCCGGTTACTGGCCAGCGCACGGATAGCGCGGCCTTGCGGCGTGCGAAACAGCAGCAGGCTGAACATCACCACCAGCGAAATCGTGACGCCAAGGCTCCAGAGTTCGTCGGAAGAGATGCGGGTGTCGCCAACCTGCAAGAGCGCGCCCACTGGCAGGGAATAATTCACCGGGGCCGATCCCTCAACCCCGAGAACCAGTGCAATCAGCACCATAGATACCGCCAGCGAGCCAATCATGGCGTTAGCGGTGCCGCTTTTCAGCAGCGGCTGGTACACCCAGTGATGCAACATCATGGACAACATGCCGCAGACTATTGCCGAAAACACGATTGCCAGTGACAGCGGCATGCCAAGGCGCAGCCCGGCGGCGGTAATAAATGAACCGACCATGGCATATTGCATATGGGCGATATTGGCGAACCGTACCAGCCCGTAAACCAGGCTTAATCCCAGCGCGACCAGCGACAAATCCGCGGTGCGAATCAATGTATCAATCAAAAACTGCAGCATGGTTTTTCCCCGATGATGTAGCGTGAACTGGCAAAATAAAGCGGCTCGTTACCGGGGAACCGGTACGCCATTAAACGCTTTCACTTTCAGGTACGGCTGGGACTGACGCTGGTTATCGGCGTCGAGATTTAATGTGCCGGTAATACCCGTAAAGCCAGGCGCAACGGTTTTCATTGCCGCGATCATGGCTGCCGGATCGGCACTGTGCGCTTTATTAATCGCTGCCGCCGCCAGCATCACGCTATCCCAGGCATAGCTGCCGTACACGGAGCGAGGTTTCTCATGGAATTTTTGCTGGTACAGCTCAGCATAATTTGCGCCATTGCCGCTCGCCGCTTTCTGGTCAATACCCGCGACTTCCATACCAACCTGTCCGTTGGTGTACTGCGCCGGGGAACCTTCAATGGCCATGGTTAAATACATGCCATACCAGGGCGTTTTATTCAGACCCAGCTCCCAGGCCTCGCGGTTCAGCACAATGGCATCCTGGCCGTAACTGGTATAGACATAGGCTTGCGGATGGGCGCGGGAGATTTGCTCCAGCTCGCGGCGATAAGAAGGCTGACCGCTGGTATAGAGCACTTTGGCGACCACTTTGCCGCCCTCTTTTTCAAACGCTTTGGTGAATTGCTCCGCCATCCCCTGACCGTAAGCGCCATCCGGGGCGATAAAGGCCACTTTGCTGTAACCGAGCTGGCGCACATCTTGTGCCGAGAAGCTCGCGGAAAGGGAATCCAGGCCAATAACGCTCCAGGAGGTAGCACCGATTTTGCGGATATCGGTGCTGGTGCCGGAAATATTGATGTGCAACAGGTTATTCTTCACCAGATATTGCCCAATCGGGATGGTGACGCTGGAGGAAAAACTGCCCATTACTAAAGGGACATGGTTAACCTGGGTTAACTTACGTACGGCATTCAGGCCTGTTACCGGGCTTTCGGCGGAATCTTCCACGATCACATGTAATGGCTGACCATTAACGCCGCCCTGGGCATTGACCTGTTCAACCGCCAGTTCCATACCACGACGCTGATCTTCACCAATGCTGGCGCTGGTGCCGGTTAAGGGCAAAATCGCGCCAATGTTCACATCGGCCTGCGCCGTGTGCGCCAGACCTAACAACGTCATACCTGCCAGTGTTGACAGCGTCATGCCCTGCCCAAAACGATTTTTCATGTTGGTTCTCCGGTTTGCTGTTGCCGGCTTCTGAGGCCGGTGTTTTGTCGCCTGCGCAAACGTGCACAAGCCTGTCTGGTAATGCCAATAAGCGCGCACTAAAGTGAATATATAAGTGCATACACTTGTGCATTAAGCAAAGACGATGCCAGGGAGCCTGGATGTTCCCGACATCAGGTGCTTATTTCAGGCGAGACAAATGCAAATTCCCGAATAAATACAAGGGAATCGAAAATAATGAAAATCGCATCATGAAACTTTCATTTTCGTTTTTTACTGTGGTTGATAAAAACATGTGCGTGCAAAAGTGAATACACTTTGAGTCATTTTGGTGCAATGCTGCCGTAAAATGGTGCGGAAAGAACCAACGACAACAAATAATATAAAACAACTTATAAATCAGTAACATTAAAATGAAACGAAAGTGTATTCACTTTTGTGTTGAGTTGTTTTTTTCGCTGTGCTATCTATAAAAATATTACGTGAAATAACCTGTACAGCATTTTTATTTTCGTGCTGAGTGTGCGGTAAATTAAGGGGATAATGTGGTTGCTATTAAAAAGAAATCCCGTAGCGCTGACAGTGTGGAAAAGGTCTACGAGAAAGTGAAAGGCCTGGCGATTGATTACCACTTTCGTCCCGGCGAACGGGTGAATGAAGTTGAGCTTGCGGCACAACTGGGCGTCTCGCGTACCCCGGTGCGGGAAGCGCTGAACCGTCTGGCGAAAGACGGCTTTATGAACTTTGTACCCAACCGGGGTTTTTACTCCCGCGACCTGACGCCGGAAGGTGTCCGCGAACTGTATGAAGTGCGAATGGTGATAGAGCAATCGACCTTTCGTTTCGCCTGCCTGCGGGCAACCGATGAAGAGATCGCTGCGACCACGGCTATCTGGGAGGAAGTGAGCCAGCATCGCCCGGCGCAAACCGAACAGGACTGGGCGAAGATCGCGGAAATCGATGAGCGTTTCCACATGGAAATAGCCCGTATTTCCCATAACAGCCGGCTCTATGAAATGCTCGACAGCCTGAATTCGCTAAGCCGTTTTTTCCGGCGCATCGATCTCGAAACCCCCGTACGCCGGAACAATGCCTATGACGAGCATGTCGAAATTATCGCGGCTTTACGTCAGCGGGATATAGAAAAAGGCGTGGTACTGATTGAGCAACATATTTCATTGAGTGCCGAGCACGCGGTTGAAGTGACAAAAGAAGGGCTTGCGAGGATCTATTTTGGCAAGCCCTGAGACGCTCTTTCCGTCAGGGTCACAACGATAATTTAATCAGCTACCAGAGGGCATTACGCGTTCCGGTAATCCATTCACAGCGTTATGCTGCGGCATTGCGCCGGGAAAATGTAGAGGAAATATGCGCTCCATTCCCGAAGAGATTATTCAACAGGCGATTATCTGGCGACGTGAGATCCACGCGCGCCCGGAGATTGGCTTACAAGAGTTTCATACGTCCGCGAAAATCAGCAGCCTGCTGCGCGAATATGATCTTGAAGTGCATACCGGCATCGCAGGCACTGGCGTGATTGGTGTTCTTCGCAATGGCGAGGGACTGGCAATAGCCCTTCGCGCTGATATTGATGCCTTACCCATCCAGGAAAACAATGTTGTTGACTGGTGCTCAACCTCGCCTGGCACGATGCACGCCTGTGGACATGACGGACATACTGCCATTCTACTGGGTGCGGCGCGCTATCTCAGCCAGACCAGGGCATTCAACGGTACGGTGTACTTTATTTTTCAGCCTGCGGAAGAGAATGCCGGCGGCGGGCGTTTGATGGTGGAAGAAGGGATCTTTACGCGCTTTCCCGTTTCTGCGGTTTATGCGCTGCACAACTGGCCGGGGCTTCCGGTGGGAGAAGTGGCCGTGAGCGCAGGCCCGATGATGGCTTCGCAGGACAATTTTTTTATCACGCTGACTGGCGTGGGATGCCATGCAGCGATGCCGGAAAAAGGTGCCGATCCGGTGCTGGCCGGTGCGCACCTGATTACCGCATTGCAAACGATCACCACACGCCGCCTCTCACCGCTGGACAGCGCCGTGATCAGCGTGACGCAACTGCAGGCCGGAGAAGCAATAAATGTCGTTCCGCAGACAATGCACTTGTCCGGCACGCTGCGTTGCCTGAGCCAGGCCGCCAGAGCGCGCTGCCAGACCCTGATGGCGGAGTATGTTGAACAACTCACCGGGCCGTTTGGCGTCAGTGGCAGCATTCGCTGGGAATATGGTTACCCGGTAACTGTCAACCATGCGCAACAGGCAAAAATTCTGGCGGATGCCGCACGCCATGTCCCCGGGATCACGCAGGTCCACACACAGCTCTCGCCATCCATGGCGGCAGAAGATTTCGCCTATTTTCTGGAAGCCTGTCCGGGCGCTTATCTGTGGCTGGGGGCCGATGGCCCAACGCCTGGCGCGGCGTTACATAACCCACATTACGATTTTAATGACCAACTTATCGCGCCTGGCATCGGTCTTTGGGTATCGCTGGTGGAGAGGTCATTGTGCCCTGTTTCTGTTACTTCCGAGGATTCACTATGAGCCATATCCACTTTATTGGTGCCGGTCAAATGACCGAAGCGATTCTGCGTGCCGCCTTAAAACGCGGCGCATTAAACCCGGATCAGGTCAGCTTATCGGATATTGATCCGACGCGAATTGAAACGCTGAAAACGCGCTATCAGTTGAGCAATACACAAGATTTACCCGATGCGCTGGCCGCAGCGGATCACATCGTGATGGGGGTTCGTCCGCAGGACGATATTGCCGGTGTCGCACAACTGATCAAGCAGCATGCGGCGCCACAGGCGTCGGTCATTTCTATTATTGCTGGCGTAACGCTGGCTCAACTGTCCGTAATGCTGGGCGAGTCGCGCCCGATTACGCGGATCATCCCGAATACGCTGACGGATACCGGGCTGGGCTACAGCGGCGTGGCGTTTAATGCTTATGTCAACAGCGCCTCCGTCATGCCGTTCCTCGAAAGTTTCGGCAAGGTGATGGTGCTGGAAGAACGGCTGATTGACGTCTTCACCGGTTTTGCTGTCGCTGGCGTCAATTATGTCTATTACTTTGTCGAAGCGCTGGCTGACGCCGGTGTTCTTGCCGGGTTAACCCGCACGCAGTCCACGCAGGTGGTGTGGGAAAACCTGGTCGGCGCGGTTGAAATGCTTAAGTTATCCGGACGCCATCCGCGCCAACTGATGGATATTAATAACTCTCCGGCGGGTGTCGGCATTAATGGCTTATACGAGTTGAATAAAAGTGATTTCGCCGCTGGCCTGCAAAGCAGCGTTCTGGCTGCGGTACGTCGTACAACGGAGCTTTCCGGTCAAAAATAACGCTACTTTTTAACAAGGTTGGTCTATGTCAGCAATTTCAACTTCCCAGGCGCCTGCCGCTATTGGGCCTTATGTTCAGGGGGTAGATTTAGGCTCCCTGGTGTTCACTTCCGGTCAGATCCCGTTAAACCCTGCGACGGGCGAGATGGCGACGGATATTGCGCAGCAAACCCGACAGTCACTGGAAAATGTGCAGGCCATTATCGAGGCCAGTGGTCTGCAGGTGGCGGATATTGTTAAAACCACCATTTTTGTCAAAGACCTTAATCATTTTTCGCAGGTAAATGCGGTGTATGAAGCCTTTTTCCGCGAACACCACGCCGCTTTCCCGGCACGTTCCTGCGTGGAAGTGGCACGCCTGCCAAAAGATGCCGGTGTGGAAATTGAGGCCATGGCAGTACGCCGCTAATCATATCAGTGCATGATTCAGGGCAGCTCGTCTTGTGTGGACAGGTCTGTTTTCACTGACGTAGTCTGCCCGAATCACCATGCTGCCCTTATCTCTTCAGATACGATGAAAACAGCTACCCCACTCTTCTCACTATCCGCAGCAACATACTCACCGGCAAACCTTCATTATTGTGACCTGGATAAAATGACAACCAGTGAATAAACAATTCCAAACGTTTATTACTCCAGCAACTCAACAAAACGCTGCCCTGGCAAAGCTATTCGCCGCTACAAATATTCATTGCTAAACCAGAGGATTCCCACCGAATAGCATCATCGTCACGGGTCCAAAAAAAATAACCTCTACTGAGATTTTTCTTTTATTGGTTTTATTTAATGGCAACTCAGATCATCGGTATAAATCCGTATATTTTTCAAAACTCTCATTCAGATAATCGCCTTCTCTGGAGGGAATTCACGGATAACAATATAACGCCCCGCAGATGCGAAGCGTTGATGAAAAAGAGATGGTGGTTAATCAAATACACCATTGATGATGGCGGTAACAATGGCTGTACTCAGTGCGATCAGCACCAGATCGTCGCCGACAATACGCCATTCATAACCGGGATAATAAGGCAACTGGCCCAGCATTGATGCAGGTACGGCTTTTTTAGCAATGCCCGGAGGTAAAGGTTTACCGCGCGCAAGGTTTTTAGCAATGCCAGGAGGCAGTGCCTGGTAACCTGTTAAGCCATAGTTTATCGCCAGAGAACGGGCGCGGGAGACACTAATGTCCGACTCCACGTGGTCCGGTTTTCCATAGTTTTTACGATTACCCTGATCGGCTGCGGCATTGCTGTTGCCTTTATTGCCGCTATTGCCATGATTACCGCCACTATTGCCGTTACCATTTCCGTTGCCCGGATTAGCAAAAGCAGGAGCAGCGAGTAAAGAGAGTGAAATCACCGCCGCAAGAGCAGTATTAAAAGTGCAACGCTTAAACATGATTTTTATACCTTCACAGTGAGTACACTTTATAAGCATATTAAGTTTACCCAGATTCGGAAATCTCATTAATTCTTATTTTTAAGCCGCATTACCCCAACTACGCAGGGAATATTAATAAAACCTTAAGATTGATAACCAGCAATGAGTAAAAACCAAAGCATTATTGCAGACTAATATAGTAAATATCCGCGAAGTTAATTTTCATCAGTCTGCTAATTATTCACACGCAATAAAAAACGGGAACCCTCAGGCTCCCGTTCTTGTGTAACCCGCGAAGCGGATTACATGTTCGCGATAATCGCGTCGCCAAACTCTGAGCATTTCAGCAGCTTAGCGCCTTCCATCAGACGTTCAAAATCGTAGGTCACAGTTTTGGCGTTAATCGCGCCGCTCATGCCTTTGACGATCAGGTCTGCCGCTTCAACCCAGCCCATATGGCGCAGCATCATCTCAGCGGAAAGGATCACCGAACCTGGGTTCACTTTGTCCTGACCGGCATATTTCGGTGCCGTGCCGTGGGTCGCTTCGAACAGTGCGCATTCGTCACCGATGTTCGCGCCAGGCGCAATACCAATACCACCAACCTGAGCAGCCAGGGCGTCAGAGATGTAGTCACCGTTCAGGTTCATACAGGCGATAACGTCATATTCAGCCGGACGCAGCAGGATCTGTTGCAGGAACGCATCAGCGATCACATCTTTAACGATGATCTCTTTGCCGGTTTTCGGGTTCTTGATTTTCTGCCACGGGCCGCCGTCGATCAGTTCACCGCCGAACTCTTCGCGAGCCAGCTGGTAACCCCAGTCTTTGAACGCGCCTTCGGTGAACTTCATGATGTTGCCTTTGTGAACCAGCGTCACGGAATCGCGGTCGTTGGCGATCGCGTATTCAATCGCAGCGCGCACCAGACGTTTGGTGCCTTCTTCGGAGCACGGCTTGATGCCAATACCGCAATGTTCCGGGAAGCGAATTTTCTTCACGCCCATCTCTTCGCGCAGGAATTTGATCACTTTTTCTGCGTCAGCAGAGTCCGCTTTCCATTCGATACCGGCGTAAATGTCTTCAGAGTTTTCACGGAAGATGACCATGTCAGTCAGTTCCGGATGTTTAACCGGGCTTGGGGTGCCCTGGTAGTAACGAACCGGGCGCAGACAGATGTAAAGATCCAGCTCCTGGCGCAGCGCAACGTTCAGGGAACGGATGCCGCCGCCAACTGGCGTGGTCAGAGGGCCTTTAATCGCAACGCGGTATTCACGAATCAGATCAAGTGTTTCAGGCGGCAGCCAGACATCCTGGCCATAAACGTGGGTCGATTTCTCACCGGTATAAATTTCCATCCAGGAAATTTTACGCTCACCTTTGTAGGCTTTCTCCACGGCGGCATCCACCACTTTCAGCATTGGCGGGGTCACGTCAACACCGATACCGTCACCTTCAATGAACGGGATAATCGGGTTATTCGGAACGTTGAGTTTGCCATTTTGCAGGGTGATCTTTTTACCTTCCGCCGGAACAACTACTTTGCTTTCCATTCACCTCTCCTTCGAGCGCTTCTGGTTGTTTGCTCGCTGACTTCATGCCGGGGCGCTCAGACTTTGTCCGTTCACCTGTTATCTGAATCACACAGAGCAAACCGTTTTTTGTTAATGAATTGTAATGAGCCCGTCAATACTAACCGATACTCAGGCTCCATGAAAGGCAATCGTTATTCCGCTATAATGCGGCAATTGATAACTACTGAAAATACCATGAAGAAAACTTCTTTTAGAAATCACCGGGTTGAGCGATTCAGCTCGCGACAAGCGTCTAAACCTTCCGGACAAAGCCAACCAAAACGCGTCATTTTGTTCAATAAACCCTACGATGTTTTGCCACAGTTTACCGACGAAGCCGGACGCAGCACGCTGAAAGATTTTATTCCGGTGCAGGGCGTATATGCCGCCGGTCGTCTTGACCGCGACAGCGAAGGGCTGCTGGTGCTGACCAATGATGGCGCGCTACAGGCGAGCCTTACCCAGCCCGGCAAACGTACCGGCAAAATTTATTACGTGCAGGTGGAAGGCGAACCGACTGACGAAGCCATCACCGCGCTGCGTAGCGGCGTCACCCTCAATGACGGCCCAACCCTGCCCGCAGGTATTGCGCGGGTCAATGAGCCAGACTGGCTGTGGCCGCGCAATCCGCCGATCCGCGAGCGCAAATCGATCCCTACCGCATGGCTGAAAATCACGCTGTACGAAGGGCGCAACCGCCAGGTACGCCGTATGACTGCCCATGTTGGGTTTCCCACTCTGCGTCTCATCCGCTACGCTATGGGAAATTACACGCTGGATAACCTCGCCAACGGCGAGTGGCGTGACGCTTACCAGGGAGCCAACCATGTTTAAACCGCATGTTACCGTCGCCTGCGTGGTTCACGCCGCCGGCAAATTCCTCGTTGTAGAAGAGACCATCAACGGCAAAGCACTATGGAACCAGCCTGCCGGCCATCTTGAAGCCGACGAAACTCTCGTGCAGGCGGCAAAACGTGAGTTGTGGGAAGAGACCGGGATCCGCGCCGAGCCGCAGCAGTTTATCCGCATGCACCACTGGATCGCCCCGGACAAAACCCCGTTTCTGCGTTTTCTGTTTGCCATCGAGCTTGACGAAATGTGTGCCACCGAGCCGCACGACAGCGATATCGATCGTTGTCTGTGGGTAACTGCCGAAGAGATTTTGCAGGCGGCAAATTTGCGCTCGCCGCTGGTCGCGGAGAGCATTCGTAGCTGGCAGCGCGGGGAGCGCTATCCGCTGGCGCTAGTCGGGGAATTTAACTGGCCGTTCACCGCGTAAATGGCCGTTGTGTGCCTTATTGCAACACATTCACAACATGAATGGGCACAAAGGGATGCCTGCGCTGTCAGCCCGTGATAGAATACGCCGCCCTGAAGTTCTTAGTCGTGAGTATTCTATGTCTGATAGCCCAAAAAAAGTGATCGTCGGCATGTCCGGCGGTGTCGACTCTTCCGTTTCCGCTTACCTGTTGCAGCAGCAAGGTTATAAGGTGGAAGGCCTGTTCATGAAGAACTGGGAAGAGGATGACGGCGAGGAATACTGC
The DNA here is from genome assembly GCF_009935945.1 of Kosakonia sp. MH5. Lineage (NCBI taxonomy): Bacteria > Pseudomonadati > Pseudomonadota > Gammaproteobacteria > Enterobacterales > Enterobacteriaceae > Kosakonia > Kosakonia sp. MH5. The sequence continues at coordinate 294,613 of NZ_QODH01000001.1, forward strand.
ACCGCGGCGGCGGATCTGGCCGACGCGCAGGCCGTTTGCGACAAGCTCGGCATTGAGCTTCACACCGTCAACTTTGCCGCAGAGTACTGGGACAACGTGTTCGAACATTTCCTGGCTGAATATAAAGCCGGGCGTACGCCGAACCCGGATATTCTCTGCAACAAAGAGATCAAATTTAAAGCCTTCCTTGAGTTTGCCGCCGAAGATCTGGGCGCAGACTACATTGCCACCGGCCACTATGTGCGCCGCGCCGACGTTGACGGCAAAAGCCGCCTGCTGCGCGGCCTTGATGGTAATAAGGATCAGAGCTACTTCCTGTATACGCTGGGCCATGAGCAAATAGCCCAGAGTCTGTTCCCGGTCGGCGAGCTGGAAAAACCGCAGGTGCGTAAAATCGCCGAAGAGCTCGGCCTGGCCACCGCGAAGAAAAAAGACTCGACCGGCATCTGCTTTATCGGCGAGCGTAAATTCCGCGAATTCCTCGGTCGTTATCTGCCAGCCCAACCGGGCAAAATCCTCACCGTCGACGGTGAAGAGATTGGCGAGCATCAGGGGCTGATGTACCACACCCTCGGCCAGCGCAAAGGTCTGGGGATCGGCGGCACCAAAGAGGGTAGCGAAGAGCCGTGGTACGTGGTTGATAAAGACGTGGAAAACAATATTCTCATCGTCGCGCAGGGTCACGAACATCCGCGTCTGATGTCCGTTGGGCTGATTGCCCAGCAGTTGCACTGGGTCAATCGCGAGCCGCTGCAAGGGACGCTGCGCTGCACGGTGAAAACCCGCTACCGTCAGGAAGATATTCCCTGCACCGTCACCGTGCTGGACGACGAGCGCATCGAGGTCCGTTTTGATGCACCGGTTGCGGCCGTCACGCCGGGGCAATCCGCTGTCTTTTATCTCGGCGAAGTCTGCCTCGGCGGCGGCATTATTGAGCAGCGCCTGGCGCTGCCCCTTTAACGAATTAGCGTAAATACTGGACTGGCGAAAGCCCGCGCAGCAGTTAACACTGCGGGCAGTGGAAGGAGTGAGTGTGGCGAAGAACTATTACGATATTACCCTCGCGCTGGCAGGCATTTGCCAGTCCGCACGGCTGGTGCAGCAGCTGGCGCACCAGGGGCATTGTGACTCCGACGCGTTGCACGTTTCGCTCAATAGCGTTATCGATCTTAACCCGGACTCCACGCTCAGCGTCTTCGGCGGCAGTGAAACCAATCTGCGCACCGGGCTGGAAACGCTGCTTGGCGTGCTGAACGCCAGCAGTCGCCAGGGTCTGAATGGTGAATTAACCCGCTACACTCTTTCTATGATGGTGCTGGAGCGTAAACTTGCCGGCAGCAAAGGGGCAATGGAGACGCTCGGTAACCGCATTGCCGGATTACAGCGCCAGCTTGAGCACTTCGATCTGCAATCGGAGACGCTGCTCAGCGCGATGGCCGGTATTTATGTTGACGTTATCAGTCCGCTGGGGCCGCGCATTCAGGTCACCGGTTCGCCCGCCGTGCTGCAAAGCCCGCAGGTGCAGGCAAAAGTACGCGCCACGCTGCTCGCCGGGATCCGCGCCGCCGTGCTGTGGCATCAGGTCGGCGGGGGCCGCCTGCAATTAATGTTTTCCCGAAATCGCCTGTCGACACAGGCCAAACAAATTCTCGCTCATTGTTAACCTCCCGGAGTTGTGACTTATGGAATTATCCTCACTGACCGCCGTTTCCCCTGTCGATGGACGCTACGGCGATAAAGTCAGCGCACTGCGCGGGATCTTCAGCGAATTCGGTTTGCTGAAATTTCGTGTTCAGGTTGAAGTACGCTGGCTGCAAAAACTGGCGGCGCACGCGGCGATCAAGGAAGTTCCTGCTTTTGCTGCCCACGCAAACGGTTACCTCGATAAAATCGTCGAAGACTTCAGTGAAGAAGATGCCGCCCGCATTAAAACTATCGAGCGCACCACTAACCACGATGTCAAAGCGGTCGAATATTTTCTGAAAGAGAAAGTGGCCGATATCGCCGAACTGCACGCGGTATCTGAATTTATTCACTTTGCCTGCACCTCGGAAGATATTAACAACCTCTCCCACGCGCTGATGCTGAAAACCGCCCGTGACGAAGTGATCCTGCCTTACTGGCGCAAGATCATCGATGCGGTAAAAGATCTGGCGGTACAGTACCGTGATATTCCACTGCTCTCGCGCACCCACGGCCAGCCGGCAACGCCGTCCACTATGGGTAAAGAGATGGCCAACGTCGCTTACCGTATGGAGCGTCAATTCCGCCAGCTGAACCAGGTGGAAATTCTCGGCAAAATCAACGGCGCGGTTGGTAACTACAACGCCCACATCGCCGCCTATCCTGAAGTGGACTGGCATCAGTTCAGCGAAGAGTTCGTCACCTCGCTCGGGATCCAGTGGAACCCGTACACCACGCAGATTGAGCCGCACGATTATATCGCTGAGCTGTTTGACTGCATGGCGCGCTTCAACACCATCCTGATCGACTTCGATCGTGATATCTGGGGCTACGTTGCGCTGAACCACTTCAAGCAGAAAACCATTGCCGGTGAAATTGGTTCTTCCACCATGCCGCACAAAGTTAACCCGATCGACTTTGAGAACTCCGAAGGCAACCTCGGTCTGTCAAACGCCGTGTTGCAGCACCTGGCGAGCAAACTGCCGGTTTCCCGCTGGCAGCGCGATCTGACTGACTCGACGGTATTGCGTAATCTTGGCGTTGGCGTTGGCTACGCGCTGATCGCTTACCAGTCAACGCTGAAAGGCGTAAGCAAACTGGAAGTGAACCGCGATCGTCTGCTCGACGAGCTCGACCACAACTGGGAAGTGCTGGCCGAGCCGATCCAGACCGTGATGCGCCGTTACGGCATCGAAAAACCGTACGAGAAGCTAAAAGAACTGACCCGCGGCAAACGTGTCGACGCCGAAGGGATGAAGCAGTTTATCGACAGCCTGGCGCTGCCGGACGACGAAAAAGCGCGTCTGAAAGCGATGACACCGGCCAACTATATCGGTCGTGCCATCACCATGGTTGATGAATTAAAGTAACCCGTTGTTCTGCCTGCCAACCCTCTTTTCCCTGAAAAGAGGGTTTCTTCCCTCCTGGTTTAGTAAATGTTTATCCCCACCGCCTGACAATCAGCGTTAAACTATTTGTATCAAAAATATATGGAGAGTTCTGACGATGCGTGTTCTCGTTGTGGAAGATAATGCTCTGCTGCGCCACCACTTAAAAGTTCAGTTACAGGAACTGGGACATCAGGTTGACGCGGCGGAAGATGCCAGGGAAGCGGATTACTTTCTGAACGAACATCTGCCGGACATCGCTATTGTCGATCTCGGTCTGCCGGATGAGGATGGCCTGTCGCTGATCCGCCGCTGGCGCAGCCATGAGGTTTCGCTGCCGGTGTTGGTTCTGACCGCCCGCGAAGGCTGGCAGGATAAAGTCGAAGTGCTGAGTGCGGGTGCCGACGACTACGTCACCAAACCCTTCCATATTGAAGAGGTGGTGGCGCGCATTCAGGCGCTGATGCGCCGTAACAGCGGCCTGGCTTCGCAACTGATCTCGATGCCGCCTTTCCAGGTCGATCTTTCACGCCGGGAATTATCCGTGAATGATGAAGTGGTGAAACTTACCGCTTTTGAATACACCATTATGGAAACGCTGATCCGCAACAGCGGCAAAGTGGTCAGCAAAGATTCGTTGATGTTGCAGCTTTATCCCGATGCAGAACTGCGCGAAAGCCACACCATCGATGTGTTGATGGGTCGGTTACGTAAAAAAATCCAGGCGCAGTATCCCAATGACGTCATCACCACGGTGCGCGGTCAGGGTTATTTATTTGAATTGCCGAAATGAGACGCCTGCTGCGACACATCATGCCGCTGTCTTTGCGGGTTCGCTTTTTACTCGCCACGGCAGCCGTGGTGATGGTGCTCTCGCTGGCGTATGGCGTGGTGGCGCTGGTGGGTTACAGCGTTAGTTTTGATAAAACCACCTTCCGTCTGCTACGCGGCGAAAGTAACCTCTTTTACACTCTGGCGAAGTGGGAAAATAACCAGCTCAGCGTTGAGTTGCCGGAAAATCTCAACCTGCAAAGCCCGACGGTGGCGCTTATCTATGATAAGAACAACAAACTGATCTGGTCACAGAAAGATGTGCCGTGGTTGCAGAAAATGATCGAGCCGGACTGGCTAACAGCTAACGGTTTCCACGAAATCGAAGCCGATGTCGATGCCAGCAGCACGCTGGTGGATGACGACCATTCCATCGCGGAAGAGCTGAAAGAGATCCGCAACGACGACAGCAACTCAGAAATGACGCACTCCGTGGCGGTGAATATTTACCCCGCCACGGCGCGCATGCCGCAACTGACCATCGTGGTTGTCGATACCATTCCTATCGAGCTTAAACGCTCCAATATGGTCTGGAACTGGTTTATCTATGTACTGGCCGCCAATCTGCTGCTGGTGGTGCCATTGCTATGGATGGCGGCATGGTGGAGCCTGCGGCCGATTGAAGATCTGGCGCGGGAAGTGCGCGAGCTGGAAGAGCATCACCGTGAGCAACTCAACCCGGAAACCACCCGCGAGCTGACCAGTCTGGTGAGCAACCTGAACCGACTATTGAAAAGTGAGCGCGAACGCTACGACAAATATCGCACTACGCTGACCGACCTCACCCACAGCCTGAAAACACCGCTGGCGGTATTGCAAAGCACATTACGATCGCTGCGCGGTGAGAAGATGAGCCTTGGCGAAGCAGAACCCTTAATGCTGGAGCAGATCAGCCGTATTTCTCAGCAAATTGGTTACTACCTGCACCGGGCGACAATGCGCGGCAGCATCGGCCTGCTGAGCCGCGAACTGCATCCCATTGCACCGTTGCTCGATAACCTCACATCGGCGCTGAACAAGGTTTACCAACGCAAAGGTGTGAATATCACGCTCGACATCTCGCCGGAAATCAGCTTCGTCGGCGAGCAGAATGATTTTATGGAAGTGATGGGCAATCTGCTGGATAACGCCTGCAAATACTGCCTTGAATTTGTCGAAGTTTCCGCCCGGCAAACCGAAGATACGCTGCATATTGTGGTTGAAGACGATGGCCCGGGGATCCCGATTGCTAAACGCGAAATGGTTTTTGATCGCGGGCAGCGCGCCGATACACTGCGTCCCGGACAGGGCGTCGGGCTTTCCGTGGCGCGGGAGATCGTTGACCAGTATGAAGGGCAAATTCTGACTGGCGAGAGCCTGCTTGGCGGGGCCAGAATGGAAGTGATTTTTGGCCGACAGCACACCAGTGCAACCAGTGATTGATCGCCATCACTTACCGATTGTGCAAAAAGGGGGCGAATTCGCCCCCTTTTTCTTGTTATCTCACCCTGTTACGCAGACAAAATAGCGCATCAGCATTACTATAATCCTTTATTCAGCCACTGATTATTTGCCGGAAACGTATATGGAATATCATGTAGAGATAAACTGGCCAGACTTTATTCAACGCTACTGGCAAAAACGCCCGGTAGTGCTGAAACGTGGAATTAAAAATTTCGTCGATCCCATCAGCCCTGACGAACTGGCCGGGCTGGCAATGGAAAATGAAGTGGACAGCCGACTGGTCAGCCATCTTGATGGCAAATGGCAGGTCGGACACGGGCCGTTCCAGAGCTATGATCACCTGGGCGAAAACAACTGGTCGCTGCTGGTGCAGGCTGTTAACCACTGGCATCAGCCTGCCGCCGCATTAATGCGTCCGTTCCGCGCCCTGCCCGACTGGCGTACCGACGATCTGATGATCTCTTTCTCCGTGCCGGGCGGTGGCGTAGGCCCGCACCTCGACCAGTACGATGTGTTTATTATTCAGGGCACCGGCCGTCGTCGCTGGCGCGTGGGTGAAAAAACGCCGCTCAAGCAGCACTGCCCGCACCCGGATTTGCTCCAGGTCGATCCATTCGAGGCGATTATCGATGAAGAGCTGGAGCCGGGCGATATTCTCTACATTCCGCCGGGATTCCCGCATGAAGGTTATTCGCTGGAAAACTCGCTGAACTATTCGGTTGGTTTTCGCGCGCCAAGCGGCCGCGAATTGATCAGCGGTTTTGCCGATTACGTTTTACAACGTGAATTAGGCAGCCAGCGTTACAGCGATCCGGACGTGCCGCAGCGTGCGCATCCGGCGGATATTCTGCCGGAAGAGGTGGATAAACTGCGTGAGATGATGCTGAACCTGATCAACCAGCCCGAACAGTTCAACGACTGGCTGGGTGAGTTTATCTCTCAGTCGCGCCATGAGCTGGATGTCGCGCCGCCGGAACCGCCGTATCAGCCGGATGAAATCTATGATGCGCTGCAACAGGGCGACAAGCTGGTGCGTCTGGGCGGCCTGCGCGTGCTGCGTATTGGCGAAGACGTCTTCGTTAATGGTGAGAAAGTGGATACGCCACACCGCCCGGCGCTGAATGCGCTGGCAAGCGACGTTGTGTTAACCGGTGAGAACTTTGGCGATGCGCTGGAAGACCCGTCCTTCCTCGCCATGCTCGCCGCGCTGGTCAACAGCGGCTACTGGTTCTTCGAGGATTAATAAGCGCCGGATGGCGATTGCGTCTTATCCGGCCTGGAAAATCCGTCAACGTCCCGCCCTGTCACAGGCCCGGTAAGCATAGCGCCACCGGGCATTTCCTGTATTAGTGCCCTTTTGCGGTCAATTCGGCGATACGGACAATGACCCGCACCGCTTTTTCCATCCCTTCCAGCGTCACAAATTCATGCTTGCCGTGGTAGTTATAGCCGCCGGTAAAGAGGTTCGGACACGGCAACCCCATAAAGGAGAGCTGCGCGCCGTCGGTGCCGCCGCGAATCGGTTTCATGTCCGGTTCGATGTCGCAGTCGCGCATCGCCTGCTGGGCGACTTCCAGGATATGCGGGAATTCCACCACTTTATCGCGCATGTTGTAGTAGCTGTCTTCAATCGCCAGTTCGATATAGCAATCCGGATGCAGCCCTTTACCCACTTTTTTGGCGATTTCCATCATTTTACGTTTACGCGCTTCGAAGGCTTTCCGATCAAAATCACGAATGATGTAGTGCATCTCGGCGCGTTCAACCGTGCCTTTGATGCTGGTCAGATGATAGAACCCCTCATAGCCTTCGGTCTGTTCCGGGCTCTCCTCTTCCGGCACCAGCGCATGGATCTTGCTGGCGAGCGTCAGGGCATTGACCATCACCCCTTTCGCTGTGCCAGGATGCACGTTATTGCCGACAATTTTGATGTCCACCGACGCGGCGTTGAAGTTCTCATACTCCAGCTCGCCTACGCCGCCGCCATCAACGGTATACGCCCATTTCGCGCCAAAAGCCTCAACGTCAAAATGTTTCGCCCCTTTGCCGACTTCCTCATCCGGGGTAAATGCCACACAGATGTCGCCGTGAGGAATATTTTCCTTTTTCAGCACCGCCAGCGCGGTCATGATTTCCGCGACACCTGCCTTATCATCCGCGCCGAGCAGCGTTTTGCCGTCGGTGGTGATCAGTGTCTGCCCCAGCAACTGATGCAGCACCGGAAACATCACTGGCGAGAGAATTTCATCGCCAATGCCGAGTGCGATATCGCCGCCGCGATAGTTTTCAAGGATTTGCGGGTTGACGTTTTTCCCGCTGCAATCCGGGGAAGTATCGACATGGGAGATAAAACCGATCGCCGGAACCGGCGTTTGCACGTTCGCAGGCAGCTTCGCCATCACCGTGCCTTTGTCACTTAACGTCACATTTTCCAGCCCCAGTTCTTCCAGTTGGGCCTGAAGTAAACGCAGGAGCTTCCACTGACCGTCCGTACTTGGCACCTGGCGGACGCCGGGCTTAGATTGAGTATCCAGCGAAACGTACTGTAAAAAACGCTCTAATAATTTGTCCATGAAGCCCCCCAACAAAATGTCACAACATTATCAGTAAGCATGAAAAGATAAATATTGCGTCAAGTCACCTTTACCCCGTAAACGAGTATATTTTCAAAATTGCTCTCGCACAGGAAATGTCGTTGAGAAAGCACCTGTTTGATGAGCAAAAAACTCACAATGATTGGCGATTTCATGGCTTTGCCGTAGAATGCCAGCCCTTAAATCGTGCACAACCCTCAAGGTGGTTAATCACAAACCCCGCATCCAATACGCCATTCGATGCGCAAACACGGGACAGAGTAAAAAATTGAACACACAATCGCGTTCGCGTTCGCCGCTGGTGCAACTGGCCGGTATTGGCAAAAGCTTTGATGGCAAAAATGTCATTACCGATTTTAATCTCACCATCAATAACGGCGAATTTCTCACCCTGCTTGGCCCCTCCGGCTGCGGCAAAACCACCGTTCTGCGCCTGATTGCCGGGCTGGAAAACGTCGATGCCGGTTATATCCGCCTCGATGACCAGGAGATAACGAACGTTCCGGCGGAACACCGCCATGTGAATACCGTTTTTCAAAGCTACGCCCTCTTCCCGCACATGACCGTTTTTGAAAACGTGGCATTTGGTCTGCGGATGCAAAAAACCCCGGCCAGCGAAATCACCCCGCGCGTCACCGAAGCGCTGCGCATGGTGCAGCTTGATGAGTTCGCCCAGCGTAAACCGCATCAGCTCTCCGGCGGCCAGCAGCAGCGCGTTGCAATCGCCCGTGCAGTGGTCAACAAACCGCGCCTGTTGCTGCTGGATGAATCCCTCTCAGCGCTCGACTACAAGCTGCGCAAGCAGATGCAGAACGAACTAAAAGCGCTGCAGCGTAAACTCGGCATTACTTTTGTTTTCGTCACCCACGATCAGGAAGAAGCGCTGACGATGTCCGATCGTATCGTGGTGATGCGCGATGGCCGTATTGAGCAGGACGGCACGCCGCGCGAAATCTACGAAGAGCCGAAAAATCTGTTTGTTGCCAGCTTTATTGGCGAGATCAATATCTTTAACGCCACGGTGCTCGAACGCCTGGATGAAACGCGCGTGCGCGCAAGCGTAGAAGGCCGCGAATGTCATATTCACGTCAATTTCGCCGTCGAAAAAGGTCAGCGGCTCAATGTGCTGCTGCGTCCGGAAGATCTGCGCGTGGAAGAGGTTCATGATGTTGCCGAAGTGGCAGGTCTGATCGGCTACGTGCGCGAACGCAATTACAAAGGCATGACACTGGAATCGATGGTTGAGCTGGAGAACGGCAAGATGGTGATGGTCAGTGAATTCTTCAACGAAGACGATCCCGATTTTGACCACTCGCTGGACCAAAAAATGGCCATTAACTGGGTGGAAAGCTGGGAGGTCGTACTGGCTGATGAAGAGTACAAGTAAATTCCAGAACGCGGCGATCATCACCATTGTCGGTTGGCTTGTACTGTTTGTCTTTCTGCCCAATCTGATGATCATCGCCACCAGCTTTTTAACCCGCGATGACGCCCATTTCGTTGCGCTGGTCTTTACGCTGGACAACTACACGCGCCTGTTCGATCCGCTCTATTTCGACGTGCTGCTGCACTCGTTGAATATGGCGCTGATCGCCACGCTCGCCTGCCTGGCGATCGGCTATCCGTTTGCCTGGTTTCTGGAGAAGCTGCCTGCCAAAGTGCGTCCGCTGCTGCTGTTCTTGCTGATTGTTCCCTTCTGGACCAACTCGCTGATTCGCATCTACGGGCTGAAGATTTTCCTCAGCACCAAAGGCTATCTGAATGCGTTCCTGCTGTGGCTCGGCGTTATCGATACGCCGATACGCATTATGTTCACCCCTGGCGCGGTAATTATTGGTCTGGTCTATATTCTGCTGCCGTTTATGGTGATGCCGCTCTACTCCAGCATCGAAAAGCTCGATAAGCCCTTGCTGGAAGCGGCGAGAGATCTGGGTGCCAGTAAGCTGCAAACCTTTACGCGCATTATCATTCCACTGACCATGCCGGGGATTATCGCCGGGTGTTTGCTGGTAATGCTGCCGGCAATGGGGCTGTTTTACGTTTCGGATCTGATGGGCGGCGCGAAAAATCTGCTGGTCGGCAACGTCATTAAGAGCCAGTTCCTTAATATCCGCGACTGGCCATTTGGTTCAGCAACCAGCATCACTCTGACAATCGTAATGGGGTTGATGCTGCTGGTTTACTGGCGCGCCGCGCGCTTGCTGAATAAAAAGGTGGAACTCGAATGATCGGTCGACTGCTGCGCGGCGGTTTTATGACCGCCATTTATGCTTATCTCTATATCCCGATCATTATCTTGATCGTCAACTCCTTTAACAGTTCGCGCTTCGGCATTAACTGGCAGGGCTTCACCACGCAGTGGTACAGCCTGCTGATGAACAATGACAGTCTGTTGCAGGCGGCGCAGCACTCGCTAACCATGGCGGTGCTGTCGGCGACATTCGCCACGCTTATCGGTTCGCTGACCGCCGTCGCGCTTTATCGCTACCGTTTTCGCGGCAAGCCGTTCGTCAGCGGCATGCTGTTCGTGGTGATGATGTCGCCGGATATCGTAATGGCTATCTCCCTGCTGGTGCTGTTTATGCTGCTGGGCATTCAGCTCGGTTTCTGGTCGCTGCTGTTTTCGCATATCACCTTCTGCCTGCCGTTTGTCGTGGTTACGGTGTTTTCACGCCTGAAGGGGTTTGATGTGCGGATGCTGGAAGCGGCCAAAGATCTCGGGGCCAGCGAAATCACCATTCTGCGCAAAATCATTTTGCCGCTGGCGATGCCCGCCGTGGCCGCTGGCTGGTTATTGAGTTTCACGCTGTCGATGGATGATGTAGTGGTCTCCTCCTTCGTGACCGGGCCGGGGTATGAAATTCTGCCGCTGAAGATCTATTCGATGGTCAAAGTCGGCGTGTCGCCGGAAGTGAACGCGCTGGCAACGATTCTGCTGGTTCTGTCGCTGGTGCTGGTTATTGCCAGCCAATTGATTGCCCGCGATACCACCAAAGCCAGAAGCCAGCCGCGCCAGGCGTAACGAACACCGCCATGCCGGATGCAACAAGGCGTTCGCGAGAATTTCCGCCGCGTTCAATACCGGAATGGCAAATAAAATAGCCTGAAACAGAGGCTCAATCTCAGGGGACGTAATATGAAAAAATGGTCACGCCACCTGCTCGCAGCGGGCGCTCTCGCCTTCGGCATGAGCGCTGCGCACGCGGACGACAACAAAACGCTCTACTTCTACAACTGGACCGAGTATGTGCCGCCTGGCCTGCTGGAACAGTTCACCAAAGAGACAGGCATCAAGGTTATCTATTCGACTTACGAATCGAATGAAACCATGTACGCCAAGCTCAAAACCTATAAAGACGGTGCTTACGATCTGGTGGTGCCATCCACCTACTTCGTCGACAAAATGCGCAAAGAGGGCATGATTCAGAAGATCGATAAAACGAAGCTGACCAACTTCCACAACCTCGATCCGCAAATGCTCAACAAACCGTTCGATCCGAACAATGATTACTCGATCCCTTATATCTGGGGCGCAACCGCTATCGGTGTTAACAGCGAAGCTATCGATCCAAAGAGCGTCACCCGCTGGGCCGATCTGTGGAAACCCGAATACAAAGGCAGCCTGCTGCTGACCGACGATGCACGCGAAGTGTTCCAGATGGCGCTACGCAAGCTCGGTTACTCCGGCAACACCACCGATCCGAAAGAGATTGAAGCGGCGTATAAAGAGCTGCAAAAGCTGATGCCGAATGTGGCGGCCTTCAACTCCGACAATCCGGCGAACCCGTATATGGAAGGGGAAGTAAACCTCGGCATGGTATGGAACGGCTCGGCGTATGTAGCTCGTCAGGCCGGTACACCGCTGGAAGTGGTATGGCCGCAGGAAGGAGGTATCTTCTGGATGGACAGCCTGTCGATTCCGGCCAATGCGAAAAACGTCGACGGCGCGCTGAAGTTGATCAACTTCCTGCTGCGCCCGGACATTGCCAGACAGGTGGCGGAAACCATCGGTTACCCGACGCCGAACCTTGCCGCGCGTAAGCTGCTAAAACCGGAAGTGGCGAACGACAAATCGCTTTACCCGGATGCGGAAACCCTCAGCAAAGGCGAATGGCAAAATGATGTTGGCAGCGCCAGCGCCATTTATGAAGAGTATTACCAGAAGTTAAAAGCCGGGCGTTAAGCCGCAAACCGCGGCCCGGAATGTGGGCCGCGTCGCGTTAGCCGGGGAGCCGAACCGACGGGGGCTGGCTCCTCGCGCAGTTAAAAATCGGCATCAATATCGACAACCGAAATCAGCTTATGGTTGACGAACTCTTTAATCCCCAGCCCGGTTAATTCGCGGCCATAACCGGAACGGCGGACCCCGCCAAACGGGAGATCGGCTTTAACACGCGTGGGGTGGTTGATATACACCATGCCAGTAGAGATGCGGCTGGCCAGCGCTTCACCGTGCGCGGTATCGCGGGTAAAGACAGAACCGCCAAGGCCAAACGGCGAGTCATTGGCAATCCGCACCGCGTCGTCTTCGTTTTTGGCTCTGAAGATCATCGACACGGGGCCGAAGAACTCCATATGGTAGGCCGGATTGTCTGGCGTCACATTGGTCAGGATCGTCGGTTGTACAAATGCCCCGCGTTCCGGGACTTTCGGTCCAACTTCCAGCGCCTGTGCGCCATGCGCAATGGCCAGGCTGATTTTCTCTTTCACTTCGTCAGCGGCCTGTTGCGATGAGAGCGGTGCCAGAGTTGTGTTTTCATCCAGCGGATCGCCCGCCCGCAACGCGGCAACACCTTTGATGTAATGGTCAACAAACTGGTCATACACCTCATCAACAACGATCATGCGTTTCGATGAGACGCAAACTTGCCCGCCATTCCAGTGGCGACCAAATACGCCCCACTTCGCCGCTTTTTCGATATCGGCATCGGCAAGCACGATAAACGCATCGGCCCCGCCAAGTTCCAGCGTGGATTTTTTCAGCGCCTTCGCCGCTTGCTGAGCAACGGTGGCACCCGCGCCCTCAGAACCGGTTAACGCCACACCCTGTACCCGCGGGTCATTAAGGATCAGTTCGATATGGTGACGGGCTGCGTAGAGATTGATAAATCCGCCGTCAGGTAGACCGGCCTCTTTCATCAGGCGCTCAAACCGCGCGGCACTTTGCGGAACATTCGACGCATGTTTTAACAGGATGGTGTTACCGGCGGAGAGTTGCGGAGCAATGATGCGGGCGATTTGATAGTACGGGAAATTCCACGGCTCGATCGCCAGCAGCACTCCCAGCGGTTCATGCACAATTTTCGCCGTGGCTTCTTCCGGGTTTGCCACCGGCAGGATCTCCGGCGCCAGAAGTTTTTCGGCATTATGCACGTAGTATTCAAAAATTTGTGCCGACAGTTCCACTTCCGCTCGCGCTTCTGAAATCAGCTTGCCCATTTCAAGCGTAAGCAACTGCGCAAATTCATCTTTTTGCTGGCGTAACAGGTTGGCTGCGTTCTGTAAAATCGCGCCGCGCTGTGCAAATGAAACATTTTTCCACTCGCTAAAAGCACGGTGCGATCGTTCTATCGCGCCATTAACTTCAGCATCGGTGGCATCCGGGAACGTCTTAACGACTTCGCCGGTGTACGGGTTTGTTGTGACATATGCCATGCTAATTCTCCTTTATGGGCCGGGAATCCGCGTACGGCTTCCCGGTTTTAGCTCGGCCCTTTCTCATCTGGTGGTACCGTGCAGATCGAAATCCGGGCCGATCCGGTTGTTCGCCATGATCGGTGTATCACGGGTATCAACAGAGAAATACTAAGTTTGTCACGCCTGCAGAGAAAGCCAGGAGATTTGTTGGCAATCCTCAGAATATCTGAACATCATGCACGCCGGATGCGGGGTGCAGAAAGTGCTACTCACTCCCCCGTCACACACAACCTCAGCCGCAGACCGGGTTGCACGTTTTCTGCCGTCAGCGACCAGCCATGAGCCACGGCAATTTCCTGGCAGATCGCCAGCCCCAGCCCGGCACCGCTATCGCGCCGGTGCGCACCGCGCCAGAAGCGCGTGAACAATAAAGGCAGTTCGTCCCCGGTAACGCCCGGACCATAATCGCGAAGCGTGATGGCCTGCGCATGAATTTCTATATGCACGTCGCTCCCGGCTGGCGCATGCTGGATTGCGTTTTCCATCAGGTTTTTCAGCAGGGTGAACAACGCGCCGCGATCGGCATTCCACACCACGGCAACATGCCTGAAGCTCAGCGTCAGATTGACGCGCGCCTCTTCGGCAATGCGCTGCAGAAATCGCGCGCTATCGCGGGCGACATCCGCCACATCAACCGGCGCGAAGTGGTAGCTCAGCGGCTCGCTGGCCTCCGCGAGGATCAGCAGTTGCTGTACCTGGCGGGAAAGATGTTCCACGCGAGCCAGCAGCAGTTCGCGGGCCTCGGCACAGTCGCTCATCAATTCCACTTCAGCGCGAATCAGCGTCAGCGGCGTCTTCAGCTCATGGGCGGCCTTCGCCAGAAAATCCTGCTGATTGCGAAACCCCGTCTCCAGCCGGGCTAATGCCTGGTTAAAACTGTCGATCAGCGGCGAAATCTCCGTGGGAACACCCGCCGTTGGCAAACGGGCATCCAGCGAGCGCGGCGAGATCGTGGCGGCTCCGGCGGATGCCTGTCGCAACGGTCGCAGCGACCAGGCCAGCGTCACCCAGGCGCACAAACCGAACACCACCAACAGCACCAGACTGAACAGCTCAATACCAAAACGAATAAACGGCAGGGCAAACCCACGGTGCAAGAAATCGATAATCCGCGAACTGGCGCTCACCTGGATATACCAGCGCTTTCCCTCCATGAAATAGGGATCGCTAGTACCGCCATATTCCGCGCCCTGCAATTGAAACTTGAAGTCGCCCGTAACCGGCGCAGTAAGTTGTGGTAGCGGCGGCCAGCGCTGCGCGCCGGGCGACATCAATACCACCTTCCCGTCGGCATCCATCACCCGGTAAGCCAGTTCCTCTTCGAGGCTGCTGTAGATCCACAGCGGATAATCAGCCCCATCACGAAAACCGATCGGCTGACCGTGAGCATCAAATTGCAACTGGCGGGCTAACGCCCTGGTGTAATCAGTCAGATCCATTCCCGGCAAACGCTCTTTCACCACCATACCGAGCAGGATCAGCAGCGCAATGCTGAGCAGCACGCCGGTGATAAAGGCCAGTAAGATCTTGAACGACAGGCTGTTAAAGCGGCGTGTTTTCCCGGATGGCATAGCCCAGCCCCCTGATATTCACAATCTGCAAACGGGAGCCAATCGCCAGCAGTTTGCGGCGCAGCCGATACAAAACAACATCGAGGGCGTTCGGCGTAACGGCATCGCTCAGCCCCCACCCGGCCGCCTCCATACTGTTGCGGCGCACAATGCTGCCCTGCTTACGGATCAACGTCAGCATGATCTGTAGCTCAGCGGGAGCCAGCGGGACATTCTGCTGCCCGCAGCACATGACCGCCGATTCCGGCAATAAAGTGATATCGCCCCACATTGGCTTCAGGGTCTGGCTTTCGGCGGGACGACGTAATAATGCCCGCACACGAGCCACCAGTTCCTCCATGGCAAAGGGTTTGGCCAGATAATCATCGGCTCCGGCCTCCAGCCCTTCGACACGATCGTGCAACGCATCGCGGGCGGTCAGGATCAGGCACGGCGTGACAACCTGCGCCTGGCGCAGGCGCTGCAATAACTGCAAACCGTCGCCATCCGGCAATCCCCGATCGAGCACCAGCCCCTGGTAAGCCACTTGCTGTATGGCATGCCAGGCGGCATCGCCGCGACCGACGATATCCGTGGCGATCCCGGCGGCGCCCAGCCCTTTACCGATCAGGCGCGCCAGATGGTCATGATCTTCTATTAACAGTATTCGGCTCATCAGAAGTCGTAGAGATAACTCACAAAAAATCGGTTTTCGTTGGTCCTGTCCACCAGCGGGCTATCCTTAATTTCTGATGCCAGCAGCGTCGCCTGCACATCCACCATCAACAACTGGTGAGTGCTGAACTGCCAGCGGCCATTGAGGCCAATTTCCGTGTTCAGCGCGGCGTCCCCCTGCCAGGCCGGTCGCCAGGCACGGGCTTCATCGCTGCGCACGCCATAGTAATAATTCACATAATTGCTGTCGTAACGGTTCGCCACAACACGCGGCGTCAGGGTCACATCGCCCCACTGCCAGCTACGCTCCGCGCCAAGACGCAGGCGTTGCCCGTTGCTGTTACCGGAGATATCGTGCGACCAGTCGGTGAAAATATTCACCAGCGGGTTCTGCCACTCCACGTTGACACCAGCCCACACGCCGCCTTTGCGCTTATCCATCCCATGCAGAATATCGGCATCGTCGGAGGCGTAGCCTGCGCCATCATAGCGGGCTATTAGACCGGCATTTAGCCGTTGGGTTTCACTCCACTGCCAGGCGGGTAATTTCACTTCGGCAGTGGTGCCTAAAAAGCGGAAATAACGGTTTTCGATATGCAGTACCGGCAGCGGCATGTATTCGCGGTCGATCCCGGTATAGGGTTTTTGCGTGCTGGCAACGCCGACACCCAGCCCCCAGGTGGTGGCGTCATCGGCAAGGGCGGAAAATGAGAGAGACAGCAAACTGGCAGCAATAATGCGGTGCGGCACAACAACCATAATGGCGCTCCTGTTAGCAATGGAAGCGCTATCATCCGCGGTGAAAACTTACGGGGAACTTACCGGAAAGCGACTTGTAACTTATTTGTCGGGGAGAAACGAAAGGCCCGGCACGCAAAGCGCCGCCGGGCGACAGGCAAACGGCCTACTCCCGCTTGTGCGAGAGAGTGTCGTTACAGCCCTTTCAGCAATTTTTCCACGAATTCAGGCACCACTTCGCTTGCCAGCCCGTAGTGCTTCTCTTCGAACTCGCTGCCAACCTGGCTCGGTTCAAGGTTCAGCTCGACGGTGTGCGCGCCCTGAAGTTTCGCTTCGTGGACAAACCCGGCAGCCGGGTAAACATGCCCGGATGTGCCAATGGCGATAAAGACATCGGCCATCGCCAGCGCGCTGTAAATTTCATCCATGCCCAGCGGCATCTCGCCAAACCACACCACATGCGGGCGCAGCGGCGCGGGGAACTGGCAGCAGTGGCATTTATCTTCACGCGTGACATCGCCGGTCCACTCCAGCACCTGCCCGCTCTGCGAGCAACGCACTTTCAGTAGCTCGCCGTGCATATGAATAATATTTTTGTTGCCGGCGCGCTCGTGCAGATTATCGATATTTTGCGTGATCAGCAGGAAACGATCGCCCAGCGCCTGCTCCAGCTTCGCCAGCGCCAGGTGCGCGGCGTTCGGCACAATCTCCGGCAATTGCAACTGCCGACGACGATCGTTATAAAAAGTCTGCACCAGCTGCGGGTTGCGGGCAAAACCTTCCGGCGTTGCCACATCTTCCACATGATGCTCTTCCCACAGCCCGTCGGCGGCGCGAAAAGTACGAATGCCGGATTCGGCAGAAATGCCCGCTCCGGTCAGGACGACGACTCTTGGTTTTTCCATCAGTTCCGGTACCACTCTGTCTCTGAAGAAAATTCGCTGGCGTAACCGCTCGCGCTGGCGGCGTTTGTTACGGCGAAAACGGCTGAGACGATGTAAACGACGCGATTGCATGGCATCCTCTCAGGATTTAATCAGTTAAGTGAAGGAAGGCCGCGCCGCGCATGCCGCCCGCATCGCCGTGGCGAGCACGTTCAATACACGGGACATCGCCTGCCGGCAGCAGATGCGGCGCAATGCGTTCCGGCAACAGCCGGGTCAGTGCGCTGAAGTTTGATAAACCACCGCCGATCACCAGCAGATCGGGATCGACAATGGTCAGAATATTGCCCAGACACACCGCCAGTAAATCCACATAGCGCTCAACATGGGCCCGCGCTTTCGCCTCGCCCTGCTCCCAGTGCGAAAGGATTTCCGGCGCTGACAACGATTGATGGTAGAAGTACTGATACAGCCACGCAAAACCGCGTCCCGAGAGATAGTTCTCAATGCAGCCAATTTTGCCGCAGCCGCAGCGGGTTAACGGAAAGTCAAAACCCATCAGCCCCAGCGCATCCACCGGCAGGCGAATATGACCAAATTCTCCGGTAATAAAACGACGCCCGGTCACCGATTTCCCGTTCACCACCAGCCCGCCGCCCATGCCAGTGCCGAGGATCAACCCCATCACCAGCGGATAGTCGCGGAATTCATCATCCCAGGCTTCTGAGAGGGTAAAGCAGTTGGCATCGTTATCGATACGCACATCCCGCGCAAGCAGAGCGCTGAGATCGGCGCGCAGCGGCTGACCGCTGGCGGCAGGAAGGTTGGAGGCATACAGCGTACCGTCGGCGGTCTCTGGCATACCAGGAATACCGACGCCGACGCTGCCTTTGCTACCGAAGCGTTCATCCGCTTCGGCAACCAGCCCGGTGATGGCGCGCAAAAACGCGTCGTAACTGTCGTGGGGCGTGGCGACGCGCTTTTCCCACTGTAAGCGTCGCTCAGCGTCAAAGACGCCTAACGCGATTTTACTGCCGCCGATATCAAATCCGTAATTCATCGCCACTCCTTCGTTGTGGCCCTGTGAAAACGGCGGGATTACTGCCCGCTCAGTACTCTTGCCGGATCAATATTGCTCGCCCGGCGCGCCGGATACCAGCTCGCCAGCAGGCTCAGAAGTAACGCCGTCACCAGCACGTACACCACATCCAGCGGGTGTAACTCTGACGGCAGGAAATCGATAAAGTAGATATCCCCCGACAGGAACTGATGACCAATAATCTTCTCAATCACGTTGATAATCGGTGTCAGTTGCAGCGCCACAATAACACCAATCACCACGCCGCAGAGGCTGCCCAGCAGCCCGGCCAGCAGCCCGTACCAGACAAACACGGCGCGGATCAGGCCATCTTTCGCCCCCAGCGTGCGCAGCACGGCAATGTCGCCGCTTTTGTCTTTTACCGCCATCACCAGTGTCGAGACAATATTAAAACAGGCCACGCCAATCACCAGCACCATCGCCAGATACATAATGGCGCGGATCATCTGGATGTCGCGGTACATATAGCCGTACTTGCCGATCCAGCTTTTGATATAGACATAGTTGTTCGTGACGCTGCCCGCATCGCGCACCAGCTTATTGGCGTTAAACACATCATTCACTTTGATGTCGATACCGGTAATGCTGCTGCCCATCTCCAGATACTGCTGCGCATCCGCCATCGGGATCATGGCATAGCTGTGATCAAGCTGGCCGCTGAGCTGTAAAATCCCGGTTACGTGCAGACGCACGCGTTTCGGTTGCAGCAGTTTGTGCGCGTCGTCCGAGTTGGGGATCATGATCGATACCCAGTCGCCCTGCTTCACTTTTAGCGCATCGGCAACGCCTTTGCCGAGAATGATTTGCTGCTCACCGGCACGGAAATTCTGCCAGGCATCGCCCTGCACAAATTTCGGCAGCGCGCTCAGCTCGCTCTCCTGCGCCGGATCAACGCCTTTCACCTGGATGGCGCGCAAATTCGCCCCACTTTCTACCAGCCCGGTAAAATTAATATAGGGCGCAGCGGCAGCAATGCCGGGAACTTTTTTCACTTTTTCCAGCGCCGTGTCCCAGTCGTTCCACGGCTGATTCACCGGCTCGATCTCGCCGTGCGGCACCACCGCCAGAATGCGGTTGTTCAACTCGCGCTCGAAACCGTTCATCGCGCTTAAACCGACGATCAACACCGCCACACCCAGCGCGATACCGACAGTGGAGATCACCGAAATCAGCGACACCATTCCGCCGCGACGGCGACCGCGGCTAAAGCGCAGACCAATCAATAACGACAGAGGCAGCGCCATTAATCTGCCCCCATCAGCGTCACATCGGCGCTCAGGTGGCCGTCGCGCATCTCCAGTTGGCGATTCATACGCTTCGCCAGTTGCAGATCGTGCGTCACCACCAGAAAGGCGGTGCCCTGCGCCTGATTCAGTTCCCCCAGCAGCGCAAAGATACTGTCGGCGTTGCGGGCATCGAGATTACCGGTCGGTTCATCTGCCAGCACCAGACGCGGATTGTTCACCAGCGCGCGCGCGATAGCAACGCGCTGGCGTTCACCGCCGGAAAGCTCAGAAGGACGGTGACTGGCGCGATGCTCAAGCCCAACGGCGCGCAGCATTTCCCGCGCACGGGCATCAATTTCCGCCGGTTTCTTTTTCCCGATGAGGAGCGGCATAGCCACGTTTTCCAGCGCGGTAAAATCGGGCAGCAGATGGTGAAACTGGTAGATAAAGCCGAGTTCGCGGTTGCGCAGCTCTGCTTTCGCCGCCGATGAGAGCTTGCTCATCGGCCGATCGCGGAAAATGACATCGCCGGAGGTCGGGGTATCCAGCCCACCCAGCAGATGCAGCAGCGTACTCTTCCCGGAACCGGAGCTACCGACGATCGCCATCAACTCCCCTTCACCCATGCTAAAGCTGACATTGTGCAGCACGTCGGTTTGCACACTGCCTTCCTGATAGCGTTTGCACAGGTTGTCGCATTGCAACAGGATTTTATTCATAACGTAAAGCCTCAGCGGGTTGAGTGGCGGCAGCGCGCCAGGAAGGATAAAGCGTTGAAAGCAGCGCGATGGCCATCGCCACCAGCGCAATACCCACGACCTGCAGCGGCTCAATTGCCACCGGCAGCGCCGCGCCGTCGAGCAGCGCGCCGATAATCGGCATCAGATTATTGAGCTGGCTGGCAAGCAGCGCGCCAAGCACGGCACCAAGCAGCGCGCCAATGATCCCGGCGCTGGCTCCCTGCACCATAAAGATCGCCATAATCTGGCGCGGCGTCAGCCCCTGGGTTTGCAGGATCGCCACCTCGCCCTGTTTCTCCATCACCATCAGGCCCAGCGAGGTGATGATATTAAACGCCGCAACGGCGACAATCAGGCTCAGCAGCAGCCCCATCATGTTCTTTTCCATGCTCACGGCCTGGAACAATTCGCCTTTGCGATCGCGCCAGTCCTGCCATTTTGTGCCTTCCGGCAGCGTTTGCTGGCTCAGTACGTCCACTTTCAGCGGCTCGTTGAGCCACAAGCGCCAGCCGGTAATGTTACCCACCGGGTAACGCATCAACCGCGACGCATCGTCAATGTTCACCAGCATTTGATATTCATCCACTTCGCTGTTGGCGGCGAAAGTACCGATCACGGTGAACAGACGCTGGCTCGGCAGACGCCCCATTGGGGTGAACTGGCTGGCGGAGGGCACCATCACGCGGATCTGATCGCCGCGATTAACGCCTAATTGCCCGGCCAGTTGTTCACCGAGGATGATGTTGTATTTGCCCGCCTGCAGGTCGCTCTGTTTAACGTTCACCAGATACGGCGTCAGTGGATCCTTCTGCGCCGGATCGATCCCCAGCATCACGCCGACCGCCACACTGCGCGCGCTTTGCAGTACGACATCGCCGGTAGTCAGCGGCGCAATACGCGTTACGCCCTGCAATTTCACGGCGCTGGCAGGAAGTTGTTGCGGATTGAGGGAGCCGTTTTGCGCGGTGAGTGTGGCCTGCGGCATTAACCCAAGAATGTTGTTTTGCAGCTCGCGTTCGAAGCCATTCATCACTGATAACACGGTCACCAGCGCCATGACGCCGAGCGTAATGCCAATGGTTGATAGCCAGGAAACAAAGCGGCCAAAGCGGTCCGCTGCGCGTCCACGCATATAGCGCAGACCTATGAAAAGAGTGACAGGCTGGTACATGAAATCCGTCTGATTGCTGATAGCAGAGTCAGGAGTATATAAGCGAAAGCACATAGCGTAAATGAGAGGAACCGTAAGAATTCGTCAGCGTGATATGAAAAAAAGCCGGGAAATCAACTCAATAATTCCATTCTGCCAACGCTGAACTGCTGCATGTTTGCACAGAGGTCAACCACAAACGATTCTGATCTTAATCCTAAAATGACAAAATACAGATATTTTCGCATCACATTCACGCCCTCAATAGTCAGGATAAAAGACTTAATTTTTTGTAATGCAGGGGACTAAGGACGTGAAACAAAAAGCTTTGTGGCTAAACCAAATTAAAGGGTTATGTATTTGTCTGGTGGTGATTTACCACTCTGTGATTACCTTTTATCCGCATCTCAATGTATTTCAGCATCCATGGTCGCAAACGCTCTCGAAGTGCTGGGTCTACTTCAATCTTTACCTCGCACCTTTTCGCATGCCGGTGTTCTTTTTTATCTCCGGCTATTTGATTCGCCGCTATATCGATGAGGTGCCGTGGAAAGAGACCATCGATAAACGCATCTGGAGCATTGTATATGTGCTGGCGTTGTGGGGCGTATTGCAGTGGGCAGGCTTAAGCCAGCTTAATGCATGGCTGGCACCGGAACGCGATCTGAGCAACGCCGCGAATGCTGCTTACGCTGGTAGCTGGATTGAGTTTTTACAGGGGATGCTCACCGCGAGCACCAGTCTGTGGTATCTGTACGCGCTGGTGGTCTATTTCACCCTGTGTAAACTGTTGAGCCGCTGGAAAGTGCCAATGCTGGCGCTGATGATCCTGAGCAGCCTGGCGATCAATTATCTGCCGCTGCCGTGGTGGGGAATGAACAGCGTAGTACGTAATATGATTTTCTACTCGCTGGGTGCCTGGTATGGCGCAAGCCTGATGGAGTGGGTCAAAACCGTACAAATTCGCCGTTACGGCGTGCTGTTTGCCCTCGCGATGGTCGCGGCCTTCGGCCTGTGGATGTTCGCGATGCCGTTGCCGCTCTGCCTGCTTTCTATCGTCGCCATTATGCGGCTGTTCTGGGAGCTGGAGCAGCGTTTCCCGCCGAGTGAAAAGAGCCTGTTGAATGTAGTGGGCAGCAATACACTGGCGATTTACACCACCCATCGCATTCTGGTTGAGGGATTCAGCCTGGCGCTGATCAAACCGCTGAATGCCGGTGTCTGGCCGCCGCAAACCGAACTGGCGCTGCTGCTGGTCTATCCGTTTGCGACTTTGCTTATCTGTACGCTGTTTGGATTGCTGGTGCGCAAACTCTCCAGCGCCTTGTTTGGCGATCTCTTTTTCACCCCTCCGGCAAAACTCTTCCAACCCGCCACCGCACGCTGATCCATGCGTTCACCTTGGCTAAAATGACGCAATCGCGGATAATCAAGGGATTGCGTATCAGTGATATGCCCCCATGTGGGGGTATATCCACAAGAGACTCCGACACCTTCTATGCCTGAACAATATCGTTATTCACTGCCGACCAAAGCGGGTGACCAGCGCCAGTTTGGCGAACTCACCGGCGCCGCCTGCGCCACCGAAGTGGCGGAAATCATTGAGCGCCATGCTGGTCCCGTGGTGCTGATCGCACCGGATATGCAAAACGCCCTGCGCTTGCAGGACGAGATAAGCCAGTTTACCGATAATCTGGTCATGAACCTGGCCGACTGGGAAACTCTGCCCTACGACAGCTTCTCGCCACACCAGGAGATCATCTCTTCCCGTCTTTCCACCCTCTACCAGCTGCCAGCCATGCAGCGTGGCGTGCTGATTGTGCCGGTCAATACCTTGATGCAGCGCGTCTGCCCGCACAACTATCTGCACGGCCATGCGCTGGTGATGAAAAAAGGGCAGCGGCTGTCTCGCGATCAGCTGCGCGCGCAGCTGGACAGCGCGGGTTACCGCCATGTTGATCAGGTGATGGAGCACGGCGAATATGCCACGCGCGGCGCACTGCTGGATCTCTTCCCGATGGGCAGCGATCAGCCGTTCCGTCTCGACTTTTTCGACGATGAAATCGACAGCTTACGGCTGTTCGACGCCGATACCCAGCGCACGCTGGAAGAGGTCGAGGCGATTAATTTACTGCCTGCGCATGAATTCCCGACCGATAAAAATGCCATTGAGCTGTTCCGCAGCCAGTGGCGCGATCGGTTTGAGGTGAAGCGCGATGCAGAACACATTTATCAGCAGGTGAGCAAAGGCACCCTGCCCGCCGGGATCGAATACTGGCAGCCGCTGTTCTTTAGCGAACCGCTGTCGCCGCTGTTTAGCTATTTCCCGGCGAATACGCTGCTGGTCAACACCGGCGATCTGGAAGCCAGTGCGGAACGTTTCCAGCAGGAGACGCAGGCGCGCTTCGAGAGCCGCGGTGTGGATCCGATGCGCCCGCTGTTGCCGCCGGAAAGCTTATGGCTGCGCAGCGACGCGCTGTTCAGCGAACTGAAAAAATGGCCGCGTATCCAGCTCAAAACTGAACGGCTCAGTGAAAAAGCCGCGCACGTTAATCTCGGTTATCGCGCGTTGCCAGAACTGGCGGTACAGGCGCAGCAAAAATCACCGCTGGATAACCTGCGTAAGTTCCTTGAGTCCTTCAGCGGCCCGGTGGTTTTCTCGGTCGAGAGCGAAGGCCGCCGCGAAGCGCTGATAGAACTGCTGGCGCGCATTAAAGTGGCGCCCAAACGCATTTTGCGTCTCGACGAAGCGTCAACGCCGGGCGCCTGGCTGATGCTCGGTTCCGCAGAGCATGGTTTTATCGACACCCTGCGCAACCGGGCACTGATTTGCGAAAGCGATCTGCTGGGCGAACGCGTTGCGCGCCGCCGCCAGGATACGCGACGGACGATTAATCCCGACACGCTGATCCGTAACCTCGCTGAGTTGCACGACGGCCAGCCAGTAGTGCATCTGGAACATGGCGTCGGGCGTTATGCCGGTATGACCACGCTGGAAGCTGGCGGCATTAAAGGCGAATACCTGATGCTGACGTACGCCGGTGACGCCAAACTTTATGTCCCGGTCTCTTCGCTGCATCTGATCAGCCGCTATGCGGGCGGCGCAGAAGAGACTGCCCCGCTGCATAAACTGGGCAGCGATGCCTGGGCGCGGGCACGGCAGAAAGCGGCGGAAAAAGTGCGTGATGTGGCGGCCGAGCTGCTGGATATCTACGCGCAGCGCGCGGCAAAAGCAGGTTTTGCCTTCAAGCACGATCGTGAACAATATCAACTGTTCTGCGATGGTTTCCCCTTCGAAACCACGCCGGATCAGGCGCAGGCGATCAACGCCGTGCTCAGCGATATGTGTCAGCCGCTGGCGATGGATCGTCTGGTGTGCGGCGATGTGGGTTTCGGTAAAACCGAAGTGGCGATGCGCGCGGCATTCCTTGCCGTCGAAAACAACAAGCAGGTGGCGGTGCTGGTGCCAACCACCCTGCTGGCGCAGCAGCACTTTGATAACTTCCGCGACCGTTTTGCCAACTGGCCGGTACGCATTGAGATGCTCTCACGCTTTCGCAGCGCCAAAGAGCAGTCGCAAATTCTTGAACAGGCCGCTGAGGGCAAAATCGATATTCTGATCGGCACGCACAAACTGCTGCAAAGCGATGTGAAGCTGAAAGATCTCGGCCTGCTGATTGTCGACGAAGAGCACCGCTTCGGCGTGCGCCATAAAGAGCGCATCAAAGCGATGCGTGCCGATGTCGATATTCTGACGCTGACGGCAACGCCGATCCCGCGCACGCTGAATATGGCAATGAGCGGGATGCGCGACCTGTCGATCATCGCCACGCCACCTGCGCGCCGTCTGGCGGTAAAAACCTTTGTTCGGGAGTACGACAGCCTGGTGGTACGTGAGGCGATCCTGCGTGAAGTGCTGCGCGGCGGGCAGGTCTATTACTTGTATAACGATGTGGAGAATATCCAGAAAGCCGCCGCCAGGCTGGCGGAGCTGGTGCCGGAAGCGCGCATCGCTATCGGTCACGGGCAGATGCGCGAGCGCGAACTGGAACGGGTGATGAACGATTTCCATCATCAGCGTTTCAACGTGCTGGTCTGCACCACCATTATTGAAACCGGGATCGATATTCCGACTGCCAATACCATTATCATCGAACGCGCCGATCACTTTGGTCTCGCCCAGTTGCACCAGTTGCGCGGACGCGTCGGTCGCTCACACCACCAGGCCTACGCCTGGTTGCTGACGCCGCACCCGAAAGCGATGACCACCGATGCGCAAAAACGGCTGGAAGCTATCGCCTCGCTGGAGGATTTGGGCGCAGGTTTTGCGCTGGCAACGCACGATCTGGAGATCCGTGGGGCGGGCGAGCTGCTCGGTGAAGATCAGAGTGGCCAGATGGAAACCATCGGTTTCTCGCTGTATATGGAACTGCTGGAAAACGCAGTTGATGCGCTGAAGGCCGGTCGCGAGCCGTCGCTGGAGGATTTAACCAGCCAGCAGACCGAGGTCGAATTGCGCATGCCTTCGCTATTGCCGGACGATTTTATTCCTGATGTTAATACGCGTCTGTCGTTCTATAAACGCATCGCCAGCGCGAAAGATGCGAACGCACTGGAAGAGATAAAAGTCGAACTGATCGATCGCTTTGGGCTGCTACCGGATGCGGCGCGTAACCTGCTGGATATCGCCCTGTTGCGCCAGCAAGCGCAGAAGCTGGGGATCCGCAAACTGGAAGGCAATGAAAAAGGCGGCATCATCGAGTTCAACGAGAAAAACAATGTCAACCCGGTGTGGCTGATTGGTCTGCTGCAAAAACAGCCGCAGCATTTCCGTCTGGATGGTCCGACGCGGCTGAAATTTATGCAGGATCTGAGCGAACGGAAAACCCGCATGGGCTGGGTGCGTAATTTTATGCAGCAACTGGCCGAAAACGCCGTCGCCTGATGGTCTCAGCGCCGGGCCGCCTGGCCCGGCCTGTTATTTTTCGCAATATTTACAAATATTTTGCAATAGCCAGGGTTTCCCGACACCCTGACCAATCATAATCCCATAACAAAGTTGTATATAAATAACCTCATAATTTATATGGATTATGGTAATGAGAAGAATTGCACGTTTTACCTGCTGGATCACCCTCCTCACCGTTGCGACCATCACCACCCTCACCTTGCCTGCTCGGGCAAATACCTGGCCATTACCTGCTGAGGGTAGCCGTCTGGTAGGCGAAAACCGCTATCATGTGGTGCAAAATGATGGCGGTTCACTGGAAGCGATCGCCAAAAAATATAATGTTGGTTTTCTTGCTCTGTTGCAGGCAAACCCGGGCGTCGACCCTTATGTGCCGCGTGCTGGCAGCGTGCTGACGATCCCGCTGCAAACCCTGCTGCCGGATGTTCCACGCAAAGGTATTGTCATTAACCTCGCGGAACTGCGTCTCTATTACTACCCAGCGGGAAAAAACGAAGTGACGGTTTATCCGATCGGCATTGGTCAGTTAGGTGGCGATACCCTGACGCCAACAATGGTCACCACAGTTTCCGATAAACGTGCAAACCCCACCTGGACGCCAACTGCCAACATCCGCGCGCGTTATAAGGCTCAGGGGATTGATCTGCCTGCGGTGATGCCAGCCGGGCCGGATAACCCGATGGGGCATCATGCGATCCGTCTTGCCGCGTTTGGCGGGGTTTACCTGCTGCACGGCACTAATGCTGATTTCGGTATCGGCATGCGCGTCAGCTCTGGCTGTATTCGCCTGCGCGATGCCGATATTTCCAGTCTGTTTGCCAACGTGACGCCAGGAACGCCGGTGAACATCATTAATGCGCCAATAAAAGCGTCAGTTGAGCCGGACGGTAGACGGCTGATTGAAGTACATCAACCGCTGTCGAAATCGATTGATGACGATCCGAAAACGCAGCCCATCGTGCTGAATGCCACGATGCAGGCCTTCAAAGACGATGCCCGTAGCGACGCCAGCATAATGAACCACGCAATAGAAATCCGCTCTGGTATGCCGGTTGATGTTACTCGTCATAGTGAGAGCGTCTTGCAGGCTCTGTAGAAAGTGAGCGAAAAGAAAAGGCCCGGCGATATACAGCGGGCCTTTTTTATTGCAGTGGCACAGGGAGGAGAGGTTGGGGTTATTTGTAAAGCACCGCGGTACCGTGCAGGTTGTCAGAACCAGTCACTGAAGTGATGCGGAAAGATTTCGCGCCCATTTCATCGGCTTTTTGCGCCAGTTTGGCTTCAACGGAAGAGATATCGGAACCCGCACTGACACCAATGGCCGCAACTTCCTGCTGGCCTGTCGGCGCAGACTGAACTTCAACGGCAGCAAAGCTGGCAAAAGAGAGCGTACTGAGTGCAGCAGCGGCAAAAAGCGCAGTGATGTTTTTCATGATTTTTTCCTGAATGAAGATAAAAGATGTCGTTAACCATTAAGTTAACGATCGATAGGTAAATGATAAGTGTGATCTTCATCACTGGCCAACATATTTTTGTAATGAATGTTAATTAAAGTATTAATTGCTTAAATTTCATAATCATATGTTTTATTAATATGTGCTATTTTGCTGCTGGTCATTGGCGGAGATTATTTTTATAATGGTCGTTCAACAAACCAACAAAGGTTAAGCGGCAATATGACCAGTGAAGTCACCAGTTGCACCAAAAAATGCCGTGGCCGACCGAAAGTGTTCGACAGGGAAGCGGCGCTCGACAAAGCCATGACGCTGTTTTGGCAGCATGGCTACGAAGCCACATCATTATCCGATCTCGTGGAAGCCACCGGGGCGAAAGCACCGACGCTGTACGCTGAGTTCACCAATAAAGAGGGATTGTTCCGCGCGGTGCTCGATCGCTATATTGCGCGGTTCGCCCGACAGCACGAAGCCCAGTTGCTCTGTGAGGACAAACCGGTAGAAACCGCACTGCTGGATTATTTCACCGCCGTGGCAAAGTGCTTCACCAGCACCGATACACCAGCCGGTTGTTTTATGATCAACACCTCGGCGACGCTGGCAGCTTCTTCGCAGGCCATCGCGCAAACGATCAAATCGCGGCATGCCCAGCAGGAAGATACCCTGCTCCAGTTCCTCACTCAGCGCCAGCAGCGCGGTGAGATCCCGGCGGAGGCAAATCCTCAGGCGCTGGCTGAATTCCTTGGGTGTGTTTTGCAGGGGATGTCGATCAGTGCACGTGAAGGTGCCAGCGTTGAGAAGCTGCTACAGATCACGCGCACGACCCTGAGACTGTGGCCAAATTTGATCAAGGCATAAAAAAAAGAGACGGGAAACCGTCTCTTTTTTTATCTCTGTGATGGAGATATCACATTTCAATAATAGGTGAAAACTATCAGCTAAATCCCCCGCTTTGCTATTATTAATTGTGATTATTGCTGTGCTAATCATTCAGCAGAATGATACAAATAATAAGCGTCATGATGACACATTCACTGGCCTTCCTTTGCTCTCATTTTTACGCGCTGTAATGCATGACTTGTCGAGGATAAAGGGTACTTCACTGACTAATCACAAGCAGAAGGAAAATGGAGATGATTTTGCTATTACCATTCATTAAAGTGCTAATAGTAATTACATTGTTATTTGGTCTGTGGGTTATGTTAGGCGGTTCCGTATTATTTGCTTTTATATCTGTTCTCATCACCGGGCTACTACTGGTACGCCAACACGATTTCATTTGATCTGATTAAGCCTTGCAGCAATGCAGGGCTTTTCAATGAAAAAAAGCTCCCCAGCCTGAGCGATGGGGAGCTAACATGCAGAGTACTACTATTTTACGCGTTGTTATTCAGTATCAGCTGACCATTTTTATCCAGCGGAATCTGTGTTCCCGGATCTTTATCCATGCGAATTTTTCCCTGCTGGTCGCCGATTTTATAAGTGACGTCGTAGCCGAGCATTTTTTCCGATTTATCATATACCGTGCTGCAACGCTGCTGGGTGGTGGTGTAGGTGTCACGCTCCTGCATACCGCCCTGGATCTGGTTACCAGCATACCCGCCGCCTAACGCGCCGACGACTGTTGCGACATCTCGTCCTTTGCCGCCGCCGAACTGGTGACCGAGCACCCCACCAGCCACTGCGCCAAGTACCGAACCGGTAATACGATTTTCGTCCTGCACCGGGCGGCGATGCGTCATAGTGACATTACGGCACTCCTGACGCGGCGTTTTTACTGTTTCCTTGATTGGCGTGGCTGAAACGACCTGCGCATACTGAGGGCCGCGATCGAAGACATTCAGGCTGGCCACTGCGGCAACGCCCAGTGCAGCGGCCACGCCAATACCGATACCCGCTAACATTGATTTATTCACAGGATTCTCTCCCTGGTTGGCTATTGGTAACAATTTTGCAACTTCAGCAATAGTAAAGCCAATCGGAAAGCACGCAAAAATAGGGATACAGATGGGGTAAAAGATGATATTCAGAGTTTTCCGACCACCATACGCGTGCAAGGCAGCGGGATATGCTGCTTCCCGGCCAACAACCGGGAGAGCAGCGAAACCGGATCAGTGTAATTTCAGACGTGGGCGGATCACGCGGTTAATACTGCCGACCAGCATCATCAGACCGGTTTTGAAATAGCCGTGCAGCGCGATCTGGTGCATACGGTACAGCGAAATATAAACAAAACGCGCAATACGACCTTCAATCATCATTGAACCACGCATCAGGTTACCCATCAGACTGCCCACGGTGGAGAAGTTCGACAGGGAAACCAGTGAACCGTGATCCTTATAAACATAAGATTTCAGCGGCTTATCTTTGATCTGCGCCAGAATGTTATGCAATGCAAGGGTAGCCATCTGATGAGCAGCCTGCGCGCGCGGCGGCACAAATCCGCCTTCCGGACGGGCGCAAGAAGCACAGTCGCCAATGGCGTAAATGTCCGCATCGCGCGTTGTTTGCAGCGTCGGCTCTACGACCAGCTGATTGATGCGGTTGCTTTCCAGGCCACCAATCTCTTTCATAAAATCCGGTGCCTTGATCCCTGCTGCCCATACCATCAGATCGGCCTTGATGTATTCGCCCTCTTTGGTATGCAGACCGCCTTCGTCGGCGCTGGTGACCATCGTCTGGGTCAAAACGCGTACGCCCATTTTGGTCAGTTCATTGTGTGCGGCGCCGGAGATGCGCGGCGGCAACGCTGGCAGAATGCGCTCACCCGCTTCCACCAGTGTGACGTTCAGCGCTTCATTCGTCAGCCCTTTATAACCGTAGCTATGAAGCTGTTTCACCGCATTGTGCAACTCTGCGGAGAGTTCAACGCCGGTCGCGCCGCCACCGACAATCGCAATATTAACTTTGCCGTTAGCGCCAAGGTTGGCCGAATATTTCAGGAACAGGTTGAGCATTTCCTGATGGAAGCGACGCGCCTGATGCGGGTTATCGAGGAAAATGCAGTGCTCTTTCACGCCCGGCGTGTTGAAGTCGTTCGAGGTACTGCCCAGCGCCATCACTAACGTGTCATAGGCCAGTTTGCGTTCCGGCACCAGCAGATCGCCCTTCTCATCACGCAATTCCGCCAGGGTGATGGTTTTGCTTTCGCGGTTAATATCCACCACAGAGCCCAGTTGGAACTGGAAATGATGATTGCGTGCGTGCGCCAGGTAGCTCAGCGCATCAACACCTTCATCCAGCGAACCGGTTGCCACTTCGTGCAGCAGGGGTTTCCATAAATGGCTGTGGTTACGATCGACCAGCGTAATTTTGGCTTTTTTACCGCGTCCCAGCTTTTTACCTAACTGTGTTGCCAGTTCCAGACCGCCAGCGCCACCACCTACGATCACAATCTTTCTCAACGGTGTTGTCAAAATGACCCCCTAAAATATTAACCAATTGTTAATTAAAAGTTATAAAAATAGCTCTTAATTAACAACAGGTTACGCACGTGCAACCTCACTTTGACGTCGAGAATATCACGAACGGTTCAATGGTCATACCAAAATTGATATGAATCAAGTTTTCATGCCTAAAAGTTGAGCAAGTGTAGTCACGCAGCGAAAAACTGCCCGTCAGTAGAGGAGAAAAAGAGGAGCCCGGCAGACAAGAACCTGCCGGGGAGAGGATTAACCAAGGGTTTTAAAGGCCTTAATTCGCTGCAGGTGCGGCGAGATATTTTTAAACTTATGCGACTGTTCTTCGTCCCAGACAATCTCATAGTAATGATGCAACTCATCGGAAGAGCGCTGGCTGTCCAGTGCTTCATCTTTTCGCGACAGGATCACCAGGCAGCGATCGCGATTTTTCTCCCGAAAGTTAGCGACACACTTAGTGGCAATGTCCTCATACTCTTCCGGCCGGTCAATCTTCCCTTCCATGTTCTCATAGGGAAACAGGTTCGGATTGAACATCACCTGGCGGATGTCGCAGAGAAAACCAATGCGCTCTGCCCAGTAACCGCCAAGGCCGACGCCGCAAATCAGCGGGCGTTCATCCACGTTGAGTTGCAGCATCTTGTCGACTTCTTTCAACAGATGCTGCATATCATGTTTCGGATGCCGCGTGCTGTAGCTTATCAGGCGAACATCCGGATCGATAAACTGTAGCTGCAACACTTTTTCATGGTTGCCGGGACTGTTTGAGTCAAAACCGTGTAAATAGATAATCATTGTATCCTCACCACTTCGACATCACGTCCTCAGGGGTTAATGGGCGGCTTTCAGCTCCTGCCAGCGCTCATGCAACTGCTCCAGTGCTGTACTGACCGCTTTCCAGCGCGCCGAACTCATCAACTCCTGACGAGAATATGAACCTTTATGATACAATTGTGTAACACGCTCTGCATTGATCGGCGACAGGTTATCTAACACACTGACTGCGCCTTTACGATTATTACAGACGAGGATCATATCGCAACCGGCATCCAGCGATGCCTGCCCGCGTTCTGCATAACTTCCCATGATTGCCGCGCCTTCCATCGACAAATCGTCAGAAAAAATCACGCCGTTAAAACCCAGCTCGCCGCGCAGAATGGTTTTCAACCACCACGGTGAACCGCTGGCCGGACGCGGATCGGCATCGGTATAAATCACATGCGCGGGCATAATGGCGTCCAGTTTATTTTGCTCAATCAGCGAGCGGAATACCGACATATCTTTCGCGCGAATCTCCGCCAGCGGACGCGGATCGCGCGGTGTTTCTTTGTGTGAATCTGCGGTTACCGCGCCGTGCCCCGGGAAATGTTTACCGGTCGTTTTCATTCCCGCGCTGTGCATACCATCAATAAAGTGGCTCGCCATCACCAGCGCTTTAGCCGGATCTTCGTGGTAAGAACGTTCGCCGATGGCGGCGCTGATATGTCCAACATCCAGCACCGGGGCAAAGCTGATATCAATATCCATGGCGATCATTTCACTGGCCATCAACCAGCCGGCATCTTGCGCCAGCCGCCCGCCCTCTTCTAACCCGTGCAGAGCGGAAAAAGCCTGGGCAGCAGGCAAACGCGTGAAGCCTTCGCGAAAACGCTGCACCCGCCCTCCTTCCTGATCGACCGCCACCACCAGACGGTGATGCGAAGCCTGGCGGATCTGGCGCACCAGTTCCCGCAACTGCTGCGGATCGTGATAATTACGGGTAAAGAGAATCAGGCCGCCCACCAGCGGATGCGCCAGAATCTCGCGCTCTTCCGCATCCAGTTCATACCCTTCCACATCCAACATTACCGGACCCACACTGACCTCTCTTATTCTTTGTTCTGTAACCGCCGCCAGATTGCATCTGCCAGCGTAATAAATTGTTGTTCGCCCGTTTGCTGCCAGCGGCACTCAAACCAGCCCGCCATCAACATCCATACCCAGGGCCGCCAGCGTCGAACCTGGCGCACTAATATTACCGGATCGACCGCCGCCTGCTGAGCATACTGCGCAACCAACTGCAGACGCTGCACCTCATCCTCCGTCCATACCGAGGCGAGCTCGAGAGCAACATCACCATCGCCAGCATATTCCCAGTCGATAAGCCGCAAACCCACGGCGCTGTGCACCAGGTTTCCCGCATGGACATCCATATGCAGCGGCGCGAGCCGTAGCGGCTGCGGTTCGCCCTGTTTTCTTAACTGCTTTAACTGTCGCAACCAGAAGGGGGTGCGCCGCGTCGGCGCGCTCTGCTGCCAGTATCGCTCCAGCAGCGGCAACAACGTAATACGCCAGCCAAAAAGTGGCTGATGGTGTAAATCGCGGAGTAATGCCGCCAGTACATCAGGCTGCGGTAAGGCCGTTTTGATCTCGCCGGGTATAAAGTCCACCGCCATCCAGGTACCAGTATAGAGTTGCGGGCGCGGCGCGAGGGTTGCGGGCAAGCGGCGGAGCAAACGGTACTGACGCAGAAATGGCGAGGAAGCGGCCTGGTGACGCTGGCGCAGCACCAGCGTGTGCTGGCCATCGCGAATAAGGCAACTCCCGCCGCTTAGCCCGCTATTCTGGCTGGCGACGGGAGTATACGTCGGAAAATAGCGTGACAACACAGTGTCACGCGTCTGTTTATTGTTGCTGAACCGCACCTTTACCCGACCAGATAATTTCGCCTGTCTGCACCAGCATCAGCTGCATTTGTAACGCGGGTGCGCTGGCGTTGCCGGTCGCATTGGAATAAAGCACATACTGCGCCCCAACGTTGCGGGCAATGCCAATGGCTTTACTGCGGGTACCCAGGCTGTCCTGCGGGGAGAGCCCCAATTGCTGTTTCGCCAGCGAAAGCTGCTGCGCGGTAATCAGCGTAAATTTGCCGTTATTGGCCAGCGCGTTGCGCACCACTTCGGTGGCTTCGCCGGTGTTGATCGAACCGTTGGTACGGTTGTTTACACTATCAACCAGCAAAACGCTGCCAGCGTTGGCACCACTGGCCTGCAACATTTTACCGACCATCGGCTGCACCGCACTGTTCCAGTCATAATGACGTTCGCGCGGCGCGGGCTGTCCGGTTTGATCCTGGTGTTCGATTGGGCCAGGCTGCTGTGGTAACGTCGGAACCGACGGTACTGTCGGAACTGGCTGCGTCGGTTGCGGTTGCGGCTGGGCAGGCTGCTGAGCGCCGCCGGCCGGTTCAACCGGCGCTGGCTGTTGATTACTGATACACCCTGCCAACAACACCGACAGTGTGGTCAGTAGCGCGAAGCGTCCAAATGTTTTAATCAAGTGTCACTCCTTAGAGATAGAGATAAAGTCTGACGCTGTGCGCACCCAGATAATTAGCGCTGCCATACAGCGTCACGCCGGAACGCGCCGGGATCGTGATGCTGCGCGGCGCTTCCAGCGGGTGCATTTCCAGACCTCTGGCGTCATACCAGAAAAAACGGTAGTGCACCGTCACAGGCTGCTGCCGCTCATTAAACAATCGGGAGGAGGCGGAAGGTTGAAGCTCCTGCGTGCCCATTTCCGGCGGCTCCGCGATAATGCCCGCCGCCAGAATACTGGACTCCATCACCAGCGTTTGATCGCTGGCGACCGGAATAGCCGGGCGCGAACTGCATCCCACCAGCCCCAGCGCCGCCAGCAGCAGCGCGACACGCCCGTTTATCATCTTACAGACCTTTATGAGCCAGCATTGGCCCCATTGCGCGCCCGCCCAGCAGGTGCATATGGATATGGTAAACCTCCTGACCACCATGACGATTACAGTTCATGATCAGACGGTATCCATCTTCGGCGATGCCTTCGTCGCTGGCGATTTTGGCCGCAACGGTCAGCATGCGTCCCAGCGTCTGCTCGTGCGCCTCGGTGACATCATTCAGCGTGGGGATGAGGATATTCGGCACAATAAGCACATGCGTCGGCGCTTGTGGAGAGATATCGCGAAAAGCGGTGACCAGTTCATCCTGGTAGACAATATCCGAGGGAATTTCCCGGCGGATGATTTTACTGAAAATGGTTTCTTCGGCCATGACGTTTTCCTTTTTCAGGCGCGGAGCCAACCCGCAGCCATCGTCAATTACGTGCCCTAGAGTATGATCGAGATTCTCTTGTTGTTTCAACCATAACGCTCTTTTTCTTTCTCCTTTACACCCTTCTCTGCCGCAGGAACCTTTCTCCTTTCAACACAGCGTGAATGAAATAGCATTTCAATTATGAATATTACATCTGTTTACATTTATGAAGTGAATGCGTATATTTCGCATTTGCATTTTCATGCACAACTCTTATCAAACGCATTACAAAAACACATCCGGCGCGACAACGTATCGCCGCCGGGTTATCACGCTAACGCACTATTAAGGGTTTATTATGTCTTTCACTCAACACACCAGGGATGGCGCGTGTTCAAACGCTGCTGTGCCTTCGCTGCTGGCAGCGTGCATTGCTCTTGCGCTGACGCCATCTGCAGTATTTGCAGCAGAAACAACGGCCAACGCCGATGATACAGTTGTGGTCGACGGTGGCGGTGGGCTGAGCACCTCCGATAGCCAGGCGCAGGACTACAGCGTAAAAACCACTACCACCGGGACAAAATTGCTGCTAGTGCCGCGTGATATTCCCCAGTCCGTCAGCGTTGTCAGCCAGCAACGTATGCAAGACCAACAGTTAACAACGATTGAGCAAGTGCTCGATAACACGATTGGCGTTAACGCTTCGCGCATTGACTCACACCGTACAAATTTCTTCGCCCGTGGTTTCTTCGTCAGCAACTTTGCCTATGAAGATATGCCGACATTTCTCGATAACCGATGGAATTTCGGTGATACCGCGGGTGATACGGCGATTTATGACAAAATCGAAGTCGTGCGCGGCGCAGCGGGTCTGATGAGCGGGACAGGGAATCCATCCGCGTATGTCAACATGGTGCGTAAACACGCCGACAGCAAAACATTTAAAGGCTCGGCCGAGGCAACATATGGTAGCTGGGGTAAACAGCGTTATGTTCTGGATCTCCAGGCTCCCCTGACCGAATCCGGCAATGTGCGCGGCCGTGTTATTACCGGCTACCAGGACAACGACTCCTGGCTTGAACGCAACCACTACCGCAAAAAATTCATTACCGGCGTTGTTGATGCCGACCTCACCGATTCGACAACACTTTCTCTCGGGTATGATTACCAGGAGA
Source organism: Kosakonia sp. MH5 (assembly GCF_009935945.1). Lineage (NCBI taxonomy): Bacteria > Pseudomonadati > Pseudomonadota > Gammaproteobacteria > Enterobacterales > Enterobacteriaceae > Kosakonia > Kosakonia sp. MH5. The sequence goes on from NZ_QODH01000001.1 coordinate 331,374, forward strand.
GCGAAGAGGATAGCCCGACCTGGGGCGGCATTCCCTCACTGTACAGCGACGGTAGCCGTACCCATTTCCGCCGTGGTTTCAACACGGCGGCGGACTGGGCTTACTCTAACGTCGATTCACGCAAGGTTTTCGCCAACCTGACGCAGCGTTTTGATAATGGTTGGGAAGCCAAAGTCAACGCTATGCATGCCGAAACCAATTTCGACAGCAAACTGATGTATATCGATGGTTTCCCGGATAAAGCCACCGGCCTGTATGACGCCACGCAGTGGCAAGGTGCCTGGGGCGGCTGGAACCGGGGCGAGCGTAAGCAGGATTCCGTCGATGCCTTTGTTCGCGGCGGCTACGACCTGTTGGGTCGCCAGCATGAGGTGATGTTCGGTGGCAGCTACAGCCGTCAGCGTAACAACTACAACAACTCCTACCCGGTGAATGATAATTTCGGTCTGATGGATGTCGGAAATATCAACAATTACAACGGTAGTACGCTGGCCGATCCGAGCTGGTCCGACTGGGCGCTCTATCAGCGCGACGTTATTCGCCAGAAATCTGTCTACGCCGCGACCCGCATCTCGCTGGCCGATCCGCTGCATCTGATCCTCGGCGCCCGCTACACCGAGTGGAGCGCGAAGTACAACCTGGAGCGTAAACCGGACGAGATCCGTAACACCAAGTTTGATGATGTAACGCCGTATGCCGGCCTGATCTATGACATCAATGACACCTGGTCGGTCTACACCAGCTATACCTCTATTTTCGAACCGTCCAGCCAGCGCGACATTAATAGCGAGTTCCTTGAACCGACAACCGGTAAAAGCTACGAAGCCGGAGTAAAAGGCGACTGGTTTAACACACGTTTGACTGCCACGCTTGCGGTCTTCCGCACCGAGCAGGATCACGTTGCTGTTTCCACTGGTGAATATATTCCTGACTCAGGTGGCCAGACGGCCTATAAATCTGTGAATGGCACCGTCAGCAAGGGCGTGGAATTTGAACTGAACGGTGCGCTGACCGACAACCTGCAACTGACCTTCGGGGCAAGCCGCTTTATGGCGGAAGATGGTGATGGCGTTGCGGTGAACCCTGAACAGCCGCGTACCACGATGAAGCTGTTTACACGCTACCAGTTGCCGATGCTACCTGAGCTGGCAATCGGCGGCGGCGCGCGCTGGCAGAACAAAACCTGGCAGGATATTACCGGCCCGAACGGCGATACCCGCATTACCCAGAGCGGTTACACGGTGGTGGATCTCTTCGCGCGCTATCAGGCCACGAAGAACTTTGCCATCCAGGCGAACCTCAACAATGTGTTCGATAAAGAGTATTACGATTATCTGGGCACCTACGGTGTGTACGGTGCGCCGCGTAACTTCTCTGTCAGTGCAAATTACAGCTTCTGATAGCAGAGCAATAAAAAAGGGAGCCAGCAGGCTCCCTCAGTCTCCCCAGACTACGGCTTAGTTAGCGCGGATATAGTCATCCATTTCGGTTTTCAGGTTATCGGATTTCGTACCGAAAATTGCCTGAACGCCGGAACCAGCGACGACCACACCTGCAGCGCCCAGTTTCTTCAGGCCAGCCTGATCCACTTTCGCTACGTCAGCTACGCTGACACGCAGACGCGTGATGCACGCATCCAGGTTGGTGATGTTTTCTTTACCGCCAAACGCTGCAACCAGAGCCGGGGCCATCTCACTGCTTGCACCTGCTTTGGTGTCTTCGGTTGCGTCTTCACGGCCCGGCGTTTTCAGATCAAGCGCTTTGATCAGCACGCGGAACACGGTGTAGTAAACCACGGCATAGCAAGCACCGACGACCGGGAACAGCCACAGTTTGCTGCTGTTGCCACTCAGTACGATGAAGTCGATCAGACCGTGAGAGAACGACGTACCGTCACGCATACCCAGCAGGATACAGATCGGGAAGGCCAGACCTGCCAGAATAGCGTGGATAACGTACAGGATCGGCGCAACGAACATGAAGGAGAACTCGATCGGCTCGGTGATACCGGTCAGGAACGAGGTCAGCGCTGCGGAGATCATGATACCGCCCACTTTCGCGCGGTTTTCCGGTTTAGCAGAGTGCCAGATAGCGATAGCTGCAGCCGGCAGACCGTACATTTTGAACAGGAAGCCGCCAGACAGTTTGCCCGCTGTCGGGTCGCCTGCCATGTAACGCGGAATATCGCCGTGGAATACCTGGCCAGCAGCGTTGGTGAATTCACCAATCTGCATCTGGAAAGGTACGTTCCAAATGTGGTGCAGACCGAACGGTACCAGGCAGCGTTCAATGAAGCCGTAGATACCGAATGCAACAACCGGGTTCTGGTAAGCAGCCCATTGAGAGAATGTCTGGATCGCGGAACCAATCGGCGGCCAAATGAAGGAGAGGATCACACCGGTGATAATCGCTGCAAGGCCAGAAATAATCGGTACAAAGCGTTTACCCGCGAAGAAGCCCAGATACTCAGGCAGCTTGATACGGTAGAAGCGGTTAAACATGTATGCGGCAATCGCACCGGAGATGATCCCGCCGAGCACACCGGTATCCGCCAGGTGTTTTGCAGCGATCTCTTCAGCAGGTAAATGCAGAACCAGAGGTGCAACCACAGCCATGGTTTTCACCATGATGCCGTAGGCAACAACCGAAGCCAGAGCAGAAACGCCATCGTTATTGGTGAAGCCAAGCGCAACACCGATAGCGAAAATCAGCGGCATGTTGGCAAAAACGGAACCACCCGCTTCGGCCATAACATGAGATACCACTTCTGGCAGCCAGCTGAAGTTTGCAGAACCGACGCCCAGCAGGATACCTGCGATAGGCAGTACGGATACTGGCAGCATCAGCGATTTACCGACCTTCTGCAGGTTAGCAAATGCATTCTTAAACATAATTGAGAGTGCTCCTGAGTATTAGTGCTTTTTGTTGCGCTTTCACGCGTTGGCACGGGGGGAGAACCGCGCCTTGGGAAGGGCATCTAAGCGCCCTTTATTTATTACACAGAGTAAAATAAATCGTTTCAGCTTTGTTTGACGGCTATCACGTTTCAGCTAGCGGTCGCTTTAAAACTCACACAGATTTACAAAAGGCGCTGCCTGATGTATGAAAAACGACCATCACCGCCTTTTTTATGGCGGTGAACTTTACTCTGATCGTTTATTAATTACGAGTACTAAAATAAGCTGATATTTCAGACAGATTGCAATCTGGCGGGATCGATATGAAACAGGCTGGCAAAGTTTTGCGTGGTCTGCTGTGCGAGTTCCTCAATGGAAACCCCTTTCAGAACCGCCATATATTCTGCCACATCGCGTGTCATTGCAGGCTGGTTCTCTTTACCGCGGTGCGGTACGGGCGCGAGATACGGAGAATCGGTCTCGACCAGCAACCGATCCAGAGGCACATAACGTGCTGCATCGCGTAGTTGTTCCGCATTACGGAAAGTCACAATGCCGGAGAAAGAGATATAAAATCCCATATCCAACAGCTTGCCTGCCGTTTCACGATCCTCAGTAAAGCAGTGTAGTACACCGCCGCAATCCTGAACCTGCTCTTCCTGCAAAATCGCCAGTGTGTCGGCACGGGCATCGCGTGTATGCACGATAACCGGTTTATTCAGCTCGCGCCCAATGCGGATATGGTTGCGGAATGAGATCTGCTGACGCGCTTTGGTTTCCGGTGTATAGAAATAGTCCAGACCGGTCTCACCCATTGCCACAACACCCTCTTCCGCTGCTAACTGACGCAGCGTCGCCGCGTCATACTCTTCGTCCTGATTCAGCGGATGAACGCCGCAGGAGAACACCACATTACTGCGCTCTCCCACCAGCTCGCGCATGCTGCGATATCCGGGCAGCGTGGTGGCCACAGCCAGACAAAACTTCACATCGCGCGCGGCGGCTTTCGCCAGTACGTCATCAACATCTTTGTGCAAAGAGGCGTAATCCAGGCCATCAAGATGGCAGTGCGAGTCGACTAAAAACATAATGTCTCTCTTAAAGGTGGGATACCGGAAGCGTAGCGCCTGGTTGCAGGTACCGTTCCAGTGTTAATAAAAGATCGGTGAGCAGCAGTTCGTGGTTCACTCCCACGACATTCAGCAACTGCTCACGGCAAGTAAATACAGCATGCAGCAGAGCATGCAATGTCTCACCGCGTAACTGACGGGCAAGGTTGTGTACCAGGTCTGGCACATCAACGTTGGTCAGCAATGTCGCCCCCTGCTGTGCTTTCAGAGCATCGAGGAACAGCGCACAGACCCATTGCAAGCGCTCCGCCACCCGATCGTGGTTAAGCGCCGTCAGCATGGCGAACCAGTCACCGCTATTTAGCGCGTTTTCAATCGCCAGGCAGAGTGCCTGACGCTGCGCCCAGTGCTCTTCCTGCAACAGCGTCTCAGCCGCGCCTGGCGACCCGGCGCACAGACGCAGTGCGCTGAGGATAGCATCTTGTGACACCGTCACTTCCCGACTAAGCCATGCGCTGGCATAACTTTCCGCCGGTGGCGCAAGGTGATGCAAGCGGCAGCGGCTGCGCAGCGTAGCGAGTAACCGCGCGGGCTCGCGGCAGGCAAGAAAGAACCACGTCTGGGCTGGTGGCTCCTCCAGCGTTTTCAGTAATGCATTGGCGGCAGCATCGGTTAATAACGCGGCGTCCTGAATCCAGACCACCTTCGCCCCGCCAAGACGAGCATGCTCGTAGAGTTTTTCACTCACTTCACGCACCGCATCAATGCCCAACGTGGTTTTGCCTTTTTCCGGCGCCAGTGCGTAGTAATCCGGATGGGTTCCGGCCTGCATCAACTGACAGCCGCGACAGTGGCCGCAGCTTTTGTGTCCTTCCGGTGTTTGGCACAGCAGAAAACGGCTGAGCGCATAGATCAGCGCGTCTTCCCCCATACCTGGCAGCGAGTGAACAAGTAACGCGTGGTGCCCACGTCCGCTTTGATAACTGGCGACCAGTTGTTCAAAGTCCGGTCGCAGCCACGGATACCATTTCATGCGCCCAGCTCCTGCACCCATGCGGTAACTGTCTGACGGATAGCGCGCACAACATCATCCAGCGGTTGCGTGGCATCCACCGTGCGAATAGAAGCATCCTGCGCGGCCAGCTCAAGGTAACGTGCACGGGTGCGATTGAAGAAATCCAGCGACTCCTGCTCAATACGATCCAGCTCGCCGCGCGCGCGGGCGCGTTTCAGGCCCACTTCAGGGGTGACATCAAGGTACAGAGTTAAATCCGGGCGAAAATCGCCCAGCACGGCATCGCGCAACGTCGCCAGCATGCCTTGATCAATGCCACGACCGCCGCCCTGGTAGGCCTGAGTAGAAAGATCGTGCCGATCGCCAATGACCCAGCAACCGCGTGCCAGCGCCGGTTTGATCACCGTTTCCACCAGTTGAACACGAGCGGCATAAAACATCAGGACTTCGGCTTTATCAGAAATCACTTCGTCACCAACAGAGCGGATATCCAGCACCAGACTGCGCAGCTTCTCTGCCAGCAGCGTACCGCCCGGCTCGCGCGTAAATATCATCTCTCTGACGCCCAGTTCTTTCAGCGTTTCGACGACGACATCGCGTGCCGTCGTTTTACCGGCGCCTTCCAGCCCTTCAATAACGATGTATTTACTGCTCATTTTTTTCCTTAAGCACTTTCAGATAGTCCTGCACTGACCGGTTATGGCTGGCGAGGTTGGTATTAAATGTGTGTCCACCCTTCCCGTCGGCCACAAAATAGAGGTATGGCGTCTTCGCCGGATGCGCTGCCGCTTTCAGCGAGGCTTCACCTGGCGTGGCAATCGGTCCTGGCGGCAAGCCGCTAATCACATAGGTGTTGTAATCCGTCGGAGCCTCCAGGTCGGCGCGCGACAGCTTACCATTATAACGCGCGCCCATCCCGTAGATCACCGTCGGATCGGTTTGCAGGCGCATTCCGACGCGTAAGCGGTTAATAAAGACCGAGGCAACCTGATCGCGTTCGCTGGCCACAGCCGTCTCTTTTTCAATGATGGACGCCATTGTTACCAACTGGTTCTGATCCTTGTACGGCAGGCCGTCCATGCGCCCTTCCCAGACCTGTTCAACGGCTCGCGCCATCTTTTGGTGCGCGCGCTTGAGTAGCGCAACATCCGTCGTATTTGCGGTATACATCCAGGTATCCGGCCAGAACCAGCCTTCCACCCAGTTTGCATGCTCCAACTTCAGCGCCTGCGCGACAGTGGCATAATCATCATCCTTCAGCGTGTGCTTCAGATATGGCGCATCACGTAGCTGCTTCAGATAATCACTCAGACGCATTCCCTCCACCAGACGCAGCGGAAATTGCGCCTCTTTGCCGCTGGCCAATAATTGCAGCATTTCACGCACGGTCATGCCCGCCGTAAAACGGTAGGTCCCCGCTTTGAAGTGCGACAAATCAGGCTCCAGGCGTAACAACCACTGGAAAACACGCGGGCGATTGATGACTTTCTCCTGGTACAGCAATTCACCCAGCGCCACCCGGCCGGTTCCGGCTGGCAGGGTAAAAATGATTTCATCTTTGGTAAGAATCGTGGAATCCGCCAGTTGACGAACCTTCCAGACTCCGGCTCCTGCTGCAATCACTAATACCGTCAGCAGCAGGAGAACAACGCGTAACATTTTCTTCATGACTGATTTATCTGCTCACACAGTGGGGCTAAAAATTGGTACAAATCACGCGCTGACCAACGCAGTTCTCCCCATTGGCGAACGGGGACGACCGGCATCAACGCGTTACAAATAACCACTTCCTCGGCCTGCGCCAGCGCTTGCTGGCGGGCATTCACTTCGACAACACGAAAACCGGAAGATGCTAGTTGTCGCATACAATATTGTCGCATGATGCCATCCACTCCGGCATAGTCGAGGCGTGGCGTGAAAACCTCCTGCCCTTGCCGCCAGAAAATATTGGCCGCGCAACATTCAGTGATCCAGCCGTCGCTGTCCAGCACCAGCGCTTCATCAGCATCGGTCTGCTCCAGTCCGGCGCGGATTAACACCTGTTCCAGACGGTTAAGATGTTTGATTCCCGCGAGCATCGGATTACGCCCGAGGCATACATCGCTCAACGTCAACGTAACGCCTTCCCGCTGCCATCGCGCGTAGTGTGCGGGCCGGGCTGAAACAGAAAGAATACGCGTCGGTGAATCGCAGTTCGCTGCACTGTAGCCACGACCTCCGCCACCACGGCTGAGGATCACTTTAACCACGCCGTCAGCTTTTCCTTGTGCCAGCGATGCCATCTCCTGCGCCAGCAGATCCCAGTCATGAAAAGGAATAAATAGCCGTTCGCATGCCAGACGCAAGCGCTGTATATGCGCAGGCGCAAACTGGATTTGCCCGGCAAGGATACGCGCGGTAGTAAAGCAGCCGTCACCAAACTGTATGGCCCGGTCACTGGCTGCAAGCTGTCGTTGCTCTGTGCCATTAATCAAGAACATAGAGGCTCCTTAAGCGTGTGGCCGGACAGTTTGGCAGGATGGAAAGCAGAGAACAAGGGGAGAAAGCTGAATAGAAAAGGCCCGACAAGCGGGCCTTTAAAACAGCAAAGGTGATCAGACTTTTTTGAAGATCAGCGAGCCGTTGGTGCCACCAAAGCCGAAGGAGTTACACAGGGTATACTCCATACCGCTAACCTGGCGCGCTTCGTGCGGTACGAAGTCCAGATCGCAACCTTCATCCGGGTTATCCAGGTTGATGGTTGGCGGTACAGCTTGATCGCGCAGCGCAAGAATGGAGTAGATGGACTCTACTGCACCGGCCGCGCCTAACAGGTGCCCGGTCATGGATTTGGTTGAACTCACCATGACGCTACGCGCGGCATCGCCAAACACCGCTTTCACCGCCTGAGCTTCAGCAATATCGCCTGCTGGCGTAGAGGTACCGTGTGCGTTGACATAGCCAATCTGGCCTGGTTCAATGCCCGCATCACGCAGCGCATTCACCATTGCTTTGGCCGCGCCAGCGCCGTTTTCCGGCGGTGACGTCATATGATAAGCATCGCTGCTCATACCGAAGCCGACGATTTCAGCATAGATTTTCGCACCGCGTTTTTTTGCGTGCTCATACTCTTCCAGCATGATGATGCCAGCGCCGTCGCCGAGGACAAAACCGTCACGCTCTTTATCCCACGGACGGCTTGCAGCCTGAGGATTATCGTTGCGGGTAGACAGCGCACGCGCTGCACCAAAGCCACCTACGCCCAGCGGGGTGCTGGCTTTTTCTGCACCACCAGCCAGCATCGCATCGGCATCGCCATAAGCAATAATACGCGCAGCATGGCCGATGTTGTGCACGCCTGAAGTACAGGCCGTTGCAATGGAGATGCTTGGACCTTGCAGGCCAAACATGATAGTCAGGTGACCTGCCACCATGTTAACAATTGTAGACGGTACGAAGAACGGACTGATTTTACGCGGACCGCCCTTAACGAGGGAGCTGTGGTTCTCTTCAATCAAGCCCAGACCGCCGATACCAGAACCGATCGCGGCACCAACACGAGAAGCATTTTCTTCCGTGATAACCAGGCCGGAGTCGTGCATGGCCTGAACGCCAGCCACAATTCCATATTGAATGAAATCATCCATCTTGCGCTGTTCTTTGCGCGAGATAATGTCTTCACAGTTAAAATCCTTTACTAAGCCAGCAAATTTGGTTGCATAGGCGCTAGTATCGAAATGGTCGATCAGGCTGATGCCACTCTGACCGGCAAGAAGAGCTTTCCAGGTAGACTCTACGGTATTGCCGACAGGAGACAACATGCCAAGTCCGGTCACAACTACACGACGCTTAGACACGTTCATCCTCCAGGGAGGGATAAAAAAGAGATTCGAGGGATAACACTAGATAAAACTCAGGCGGTCGAGTGACCGCCTGGAGATGTTCACTTACGCCTGGTGACCGTTGATGTAATCAATGGCAGCCTGAACGGTGGTGATTTTCTCAGCTTCTTCGTCCGGAATCTCAGTATCAAACTCTTCTTCCAGAGCCATTACCAGCTCAACGGTGTCAAGAGAATCAGCGCCCAGGTCCTCAACGAAGGAAGCATTGTTGGTAACTTCTTCCTGCTTAACGCCCAGCTGTTCGCCGATAATTTTCTTAACGCGTTCTTCGATAGTGCTCATACTCTTAAATTTCCTATCAAAACTCGCTTTCGCGATGGTTTTCGTAGTGTATAAAATGTTGAAAAATTTGCAACTAAATCCCGGCAGTTCTTACCACGATTTTACGCTATTTTGAGGCCTTTCGCCCTCATAACGCAAATGATTTTAATCGTGGTTAGACCATATACATTCCACCGTTGACGTGCAGAGTCTCACCAGTGATGTAACCCGCCTCGTCAGAGGCTAAAAATGCAACCGCGTTGGCGATTTCCTGAGCACCGCCAAGGCGACCCGCAGGAACTTGCGCCAGGATACCCGCACGCTGATCGTCAGAGAGCGCACGCGTCATGTCCGTTTCAATAAAGCCCGGAGCAACAACGTTTACCGTAATACCGCGGGACGCAACTTCACGCGCCAGCGATTTACTGAAACCGATAAGACCCGCTTTCGCCGCAGCGTAGTTGGCCTGACCAGCATTTCCCATGGTACCAACCACAGAACCGATAGTGATAATACGCCCATGACGCTTTTTCATCATAGCCCGCATTACCGCTTTTGACAGACGGAAAACAGATGAAAGGTTAGTGTCGAGAATATCGTTCCACTCATCATCTTTCATGCGCATCAGCAAGTTATCACGAGTGATTCCGGCATTATTAACCAGAATATCAACCTCGCCAAACTCAGCGCGAATGTTCTCCAGAACCGATTCAATAGATGCGGCATCGGTCACGTTCAGCAGCAGACCTTTACCCTTCGCACCTAAATAATCACTGATAGCCTGCGCGCCATTTTCGCTCGTCGCGGTACCAATAACCTTTGCGCCGCGAGCGGCTAACGTTTCAGCAATGGCACGACCAATTCCACGGCTTGCACCGGTAACCAGCGCGACTTTTCCTTCAAAACTCATGGTGTTCCTCTTTTATTGCGCGAGTGCTTCTGACATCGCAGCCGGCTCATTGATAGCCGATGCTGTCAGTGTGTCAACAATACGTTTTGTCAGACCGGTGAGAACCTTACCCGGGCCGACCTCATACAGATGCTCAACGCCCTGCGACGCCATAAACTCAACGCTTTTCGTCCACTGCACCGGGCTGTACAACTGGCGCACCAGTGCACTGCGGATGGCTTCCGGCGACGTTTCGCACTTCACATCCACATTGTTAATAACCGGGATCTGCGGCGCATTAAATGGAATAGCGTTCAGTTCAACAGCCAGTTTTTCGGCAGCCGGTTTCATCAGCGCGCAGTGAGACGGCACGCTTACAGGCAGCGGCAATGCACGTTTAGCACCAGCGGCTTTACAGGCTGCGCCGGCACGCTCAACGGCCTCTTTATGGCCTGCGATAACTACCTGCCCCGGGGAATTATAGTTCACCGGAGAAACAATCTGGCCTTCAGCCGCAGTTTCACATGCTTTTGCAATAGACTCATCATCAAGACCGATGATAGCTGACATCGCGCCGGTACCTTCCGGTACGGCTTCCTGCATGAATTTGCCGCGCAGCTCAACCAGACGTACAGCATCGGCAAAAGCAATAACACCGGCGCATACCAGCGCGGAATATTCGCCCAGGCTATGCCCTGCCATCAGTACCGGCGTTTTGCCACCCTGCTGCTGCCACACGCGCCACAGCGCGACAGATGCACTCAGGAGTGCAGGCTGAGTCTGCCATGTTTTATTAAGCTCTTCTGCCGGGCCTTGCTGCACCAGTGCCCAGAGATCATAACCCAGAGCCGCAGAGGCTTCGGCAAACGTTTCTTCAATGACCGGGTAAGCTACCGCCATATCCGCCAACATACCGACGGTCTGGGAACCCTGCCCCGGAAAAACAAAAGCAAATTGCGTCATCTTCTTATCCTTATACTTAGAAACGAACCAGCGCGGAACCCCAGGTAAACCCGCCGCCGAACGCTTCAAGCAGAATTAGCTGGCCAGGTTTGATACGCCCATCGCGTACCGCCTCATCCAGTGCGCTGGGAACAGAAGCCGCAGAGGTGTTGCCATGACGATCCAGCGTAACCACAACGTTATCCATCGCCATGCCAAGCTTTTTCGCTGTGGCGCTGATAATACGCAGGTTAGCCTGGTGCGGCACCAGCCAGTCCAGCGAGCTTCGCTCAAGGTTATTAGCGGCTAATGTTTCATCAACAATTCGCGCCAGTTCCGTCACCGCGACTTTAAACACTTCGTTGCCCGCCATCGTTAAATATGTCGGGCTTTCCGGATTCACGCGGTCGAGGTTCGGCAGCGTCAGCAGCTCACCGTAGCTACCGTCAGCATGCATGTGGGTTGAGATAATGCCCGGCTCTTCCGAAGCACTCAATACCACCGCACCTGCACCATCGCCGAACAGAATAATGGTACCGCGATCATTTGGATCTAATGTGCGCGCCAGCACATCAGATCCAATCACCAGCGCATGTTTTACCGCGCCGGATTTTACATATTGATCGGCGATGCTCAGCGCGTAGGTAAACCCTGCGCATGCTGCGGCAACGTCGAAGGCAGGACAACCTTTAATTTCCAGCATATTCTGGATCTGGCACGCCGCGCTCGGAAAAGCGTGCGTTGCAGAGGTTGTCGCCACAATAATCAGGCCAATTTGATCGTTATCGATGCCGGCCATTTCCAGCGCGCGTTTAGCGGCTTCATAGCCCATGGTTGAGACAGTTTCGTTTGCCGAAGCAATACGACGCTCACGGATCCCTGTACGGCTGACAATCCACTCGTCAGAGGTTTCCACCATTGTTTCCAAATCGGCGTTTGTTCGAACCTGCTCAGGCAGATAACTGCCGGTACCAATAATCTTCGTATACATGTACGCTCAGTCACTCTTGGGTAATATACACACATTCCGGTTATCGTCGCCCTGGGCGGATGATGCCGAAAGCGCATACACAGATTCCAGGCGAGCGGCGATTCGCTGTGGAACCTGCCGCTGCACCGCCTGCACTGCCTGTTCAATCGCGACGGTAAAGGCTCGCTGATTCGCTGCTCCGTGACTTTTAATCACAGTGCCGCGCAATCCTAACAGACAGGCGCCATTATACTGGTCGGGGTTGAGGTGACTGAATCGCCTGCTCAGGCTTTTTTGTAACCAACGTTTTAATAAAACCAGCCACCACGACCTTTTTTGCCCTTCGCTCTGTGATTTCAGCAGCGAAAGAAACATCCTGACAACCCCCTCCATGGTTTTTAATGTGACGTTTCCCGTAAAACCATCACAAACTAACACATCCGTTTTTCCAGTCAGAAGTTCATTCGCCTCCAGATAACCAATGTAGTTCATTGAGGGAACCGATCGTAACAGAGCCGCTGCATCACGGATATTGTCATGACCTTTGGTTTCTTCTTCACCAATGTTCAGCAGCGCCACGCGAGGGTTAGCGATACCCAGGATCTCCTCGGCCATCACCGCCCCCATTACCGCAAACTGCGCCAGCATTCTACTGTCACAATCCACATTCGCGCCGAGATCCAGCACGACAGTTTTGCCCTTCTGCTGATGTGGCAGAACGGTCACCAGCGCCGGACGCTCAATCCCCTCAATCGGTTTGAGCAACATTTTCGCCAGCCCCATCAGCGCGCCGGTATTGCCTGCGCTGACGCAAGCCTGGGCACGACCTTCTTTCACCAATTCCAGCGCCATACGCATAGAGCTACCGCGACTGGTGCGGATCGCTTGTGCGGGCCGGGCATCACTGGCAATAACTGACTGTGCAGGAATGATAAGCAAGCGTGAGCGTTGCTCGAAATCAGCTTTGGCAAGTAATGGCGTGATAGCGTCGGGATCGCCGACTAAAAGAAGGTTGAGCTGTGAATTAGAGTTCAGTGCCTGCAAAGCTGCAGGCACTGTCACGGACGGGCCAAAATCGCCCCCCATGACATCTAACGCCAGGGTTAGACGTGTCAAGGTATCGTCGCAGCCTGGTTCGGTCTATCCCCGCTTTCGCGGGGAAATCCTCACTAAGCTTAATCACGCTTGCGCGTGATTACTTAGTGATAACCTTGCGACCGCGGTAGAAACCGTCGGCGGTGATGTGGTGACGCAGGTGGGTTTCACCAGAAGTTTTGTCTACAGACAGGCTGGTGACTGCGGTCAGCGCGTCATGGGAACGACGCATGCCACGTTTGGAACGGGTTGGTTTATTCTGTTGTACGGCCATGGACCTTACTCCTCAATTACTTACGCTTTAAGCTGGCTAATACGGCAAATGGATTTGGTTTTTGCGCTTCATCAGGCAATTCGCCAAAGACCATGTCCGCTTCGGACACTTCACAGTGTTCAGAATCATGCACCGGAACTACAGGCAAGGAGAGAATAATTTCATCCTCAACCAGCGCCAGCAGATCGATTTCGCCGAATTCGTTAACCTCAATCGGTTCATACGCTTCCGGCAGTGCTTCAGCCTGCTCGTCTGAACGCACAGGACTAAAACAATACGTTGTGTAGACCTGATGGGTGAATGGTTTCCCGCAGCGCTGGCATTCGAGCGATACCGTTACCTTCGCATCGCCGGTCAGGACCGCCAGACGCTGGTTATCGATAGCGAACGACATGGAGCACTCCACATCACTGTCTACGCTGACTACAGATTCGGCGACACGCTCCGCCTGTTCGGGGGTATAGATACCCTCGTAATCGAGGCGTTTTTGAGCCGTACGAACCGGATCAAGAGTCAGGGGTAATTTTACCTTTTGCATAGGGCGCGCATATTAACTTTGTAACGTCATATAGTCAAAGAAAAAGGCAGCCTACGGTTGCCTTTTGCCAATAATTCGCACACATTGCGGCCTACAGTTTAAAATGCCTCTCATTGTTAAGCCATATTTGGTGAAAAAAATATGTCGCAAATTATTCTCGCATCGACCTCCCCATACCGCCGTGCGCTTCTGGAAAAGCTTGGCTTAGCGTTTGAATGCGCCGCGCCGCAGGCTGATGAGACCCCGTATGCAGGCGAAGCACCGCGTCATCTGGTGCTGCGTCTGGCGCAGGAAAAAGCGCAATCGCTGGCGGAAAAATATCCTCAGCATCTGATTATTGGTTCCGATCAGGTGTGCGTATTGGACGGTGAAATAACCGGCAAGCCGCATACGGAAGAAAATGCCCGCCAGCAATTGATGAAAGCCCGCGGAAATATTGTCACATTTTATACTGGCCTGGCGCTATATAACTCGGCCACCGGTCATTTGCAGACTGAATGTGAGCCTTTCGACGTCCATTTCCGTCATTTAAGCGAGCAGGAAATCGAAGACTATATCCGTAAAGAGCATCCGCTGAACTGCGCAGGTAGTTTCAAAAGCGAAGGGTTAGGCATTGCGCTGTTTGAGCGTCTTGAAGGCCGGGATCCCAACACGCTGGTCGGTTTGCCGCTGATCGCGCTGTGCCAGATGCTACGTCGTGAACAGTGTAACCCCTTGTTAAACTAATGCTTTAGCGATCACAGTTTCTTTTTTGAGCAAAAGCTACATTCACCTCCATTATTAAAACACCGTTTTAATTTAAGGAGAGGTGATGAAGATATTCAATAAAATGGCGCTGCTGTTGACGCTTTTCGGCGCCGCGAATGCCATTGCGCAGGCACCGTGGCAAACGCAGGGAGTGGTCGAAGGTAACCTCCCCGCTTCATGGCAAACGCTGAAAGCAGAGATGCATTACCCCCATTCCTGGCTCTCCGGCCACTATAAAGATTTTACTCAGTGGCAAACCCTTAGCCGCCAGCTGTTCCGCGCAGCATTGCTTACCCCGACCTCGACGAAACCTTTCGCGCCAGAAATTCTCAGCAAAGAAGATCGTGGCAGTTACACTGCAGAAAAACTGGCACTTAATATCACCGACGATAATCGTATTGCGGCGCTGCTGCTAATGCCGAAATCCCCGGGACCTCACCCCGCAGTAGTGCTGTTACACGATCACGGTTCGAAATTTGATATCGGTAAAGAGAAGCTGATCCGTCCCTGGGGCGATGCAGGAAAGCTCGCCAGCGCGCAAGCCTGGGCTGACAAATTTTTCAGCGGGAAATTTATCGGTGATGAGTTGGCCAGCCGTGGCTATGCCGTCATCGCCATTGACAGCCCGGGTTGGGGCGATCGCGGGCCAATGGTCTACGAGCAGCAGCAGGCGCTGGCCAGTAACTATTTCAACCTTGGCCGTTCTCTGGCAGGCGAAATGGCTTATGAAGATATGCGCACGGTAGACTTTATCGCCTCATATGCCGGAGTGGACAGTCAACGTGTGGGCGTGCTGGGTTTCTCGATGGGCGGTTTTCGCGCCTGGCAACTGGCAGCACTGAGCGACAAAGTGGCGGCGACCGCCGTGATCTCATGGTTTGGTACGTATAACGGCCTGATGCAACCAGGCAATAATGTGCTGCGCGGCCAGTCTGCCTTTTATATGCTCCACCCGGGAATGCCTGCGCAGATGGATATTCCGGACATTGCCAGTATCGCTGCGCCTAAACCGATGCTGATATTCAGCGGCGGCCAGGACAAACTGTTCCCGCAGGAAGCGGTAAAGGAGGCCTTTGCCAAAGTGCACCGCGTCTGGAAATCGCAGCACGCCGACGACAAACTCGTCACCCGAACCTGGCCACAACTGGGGCATGTTTTTTACCGTGAACAGCAGGATGAAGTCTTTCCGTGGCTGGATAAGTGGCTGAAGCCCTGACCTGTTGCTTCCCCCTCGTACCGGAGGGGGAAACGCTTATTTGCCGCTGCGCAGCACCTGCAAACAGTGTTTTAGTTCATCATCGAGCGGCGCTTCAATACGCAATGTCTCACCGCTATTTGGATGGGTAAATTTCAGCGCTGCCGCATGCAAAAACAGACGAGACAAACCGGTTGCTGCCAGTTGCTTGTCAAATTCACGATCGCCATACCGGTCGTCAAAAGCAATCGGATGACCCGCATGCTGCGTATGTACGCGGATTTGGTGCGTACGACCGGTTACCGGGCTACAACGTACCAGCGTCGCAAACTCGTAACGTTCTTCCACTTTAAACCGGGTTTCCGACGGTTTGCCTTCGCTGTTGACGCGCACAATGCGTTCGCCGCTTTGCAGAATATTTTTCAGCAACGGTGCCTGCACCGCTTTTACGTGTGACTGCCATTGCCCGCGCACCAGCGCGAGATAATCTTTCTGCATCTCTTTGCCGCGCAGTTGCTCATGTAGCGAACGCAGCGCCGAACGTTTTTTGGCCACCAGCAGAACGCCGGAAGTATCACGATCGAGACGGTGAACGAGTTCGAGGAACCGGGCTTCCGGACGCAGCGCGCGCAGACCTTCAATCACGCCAAAACTCAGGCCGCTGCCGCCGTGTACCGCTGTACCGGACGGCTTGTTGAGGACGAGAATATGATCGTCTTCATATAAAATAACGTCGCTTAACGCCGCAACTTTCTGCAAATGCGGTGAAACCGCCTCTTCTTCGCGTTCAGCAACGCGCACCGGCGGGATGCGCACTTCGTCGCCCGCTTCCAGTTTATATTCCGGTTTGATGCGTTTTTTATTCACCCGCACTTCGCCTTTACGCAGAATGCGGTAGATCATGCTTTTCGGCACACCTTTTAATTGGGTGCGTAAAAAGTTATCGATGCGTTGCCCCGCTTCGTCAGCGGAAATAGCAACAAATTTTACGGATGGTGTCTCAGTTTTCATGGGAGGCGATTCTAAATAGCCATGATGATTAGCGCCACTCATTTTTCTATGCTTATATTTACATTCGCACCTGGATACTGGCGTTAGATTCTTCTGATTCGGTGGTTATTAAACCAATCTCCGTACAGAGGTGAAAAAACTGTGAGTAACCGGGTGATAAATGGTAAAAGTCAGCTTGCTATAAGAGGGTTCGCAGGGAATAATGTTGCGGTTTTCCGTGTTGAATCTTGTTGAAACAAGCAAAATAAGCGGAATGACCAGTTTTGCCTGTCCGATCATACACGCAGCAATGGCGTAAGACGTATTGAACTTTCAGGCAGTTAGCGGGCTGCGGGTTGCAGTCCTTACCGGTAGATGGAATCTTCTCTGGAGAGTTTTTCCCAGGCTGTTCCCCTGATAATTGCGCTGTATTTTCCACAGGAAATACAGGCAACCGACACACTGCGCCTCTTAAGCGAGCGACAACCGTGAGGTTGGCGACGTGAATAGTCTCGAGGCCATCGGTTCTCCCCGGAAAGGCGTTATCTTGCCCGCAGCTTAGTCGTCAATGTAAGAATAATGAGTAAGTTACGATGAAAAGAATGTTAATCAACGCAACTCAGCAAGAAGAGTTGCGTGTCGCCCTTGTGGATGGGCAGCGCCTGTACGATCTGGATATCGAAAGTCCGGGGCACGAACAGAAAAAAGCGAACATCTATAAAGGTAAAATCACCCGCATTGAGCCGAGTCTTGAAGCCGCCTTCGTTGATTACGGTGCTGAACGACACGGTTTTCTCCCCCTCAAAGAAATCGCGCGCGAATATTTCCCCGCCAATTACAACGCTCATGGCCGTCCTAATATCAAAGATGTGCTGCGTGAAGGCCAGGAAGTCATCGTCCAGATTGATAAAGAAGAGCGTGGCAATAAAGGCGCTGCGCTGACCACGTTTATTAGCCTTGCGGGCAGTTATCTGGTGTTAATGCCGAATAACCCGCGCGCTGGCGGCATCTCTCGCCGCATTGAAGGCGACGATCGTACTGAATTAAAGGAAGCCCTCTCCAGCCTCGAATTGCCGGATGGCATGGGGCTGATTGTACGCACAGCCGGTGTGGGTAAATCCGCCGAAGCGCTGCAATGGGATCTGAGTTTCCGCCTGAAACACTGGGAAGCTATCCAGAAAGCCGCTGAAAGCCGTCCAGCGCCGTTCCTGATCCATCAGGAAAGTAACGTCATCGTTCGTGCTTTCCGTGACTACCTGCGCCAGGACATTGGCGAAATCCTCATCGACAACCCGAAAGTGCTTGAGCTGGCCCGCCAGCATATCTCCGCACTGGGTCGTCCGGATTTCAGCAGCAAAATCAAACTGTACACCGGTGAAATCCCGCTGTTCAGCCACTACCAGATTGAGTCGCAGATTGAATCTGCCTTCCAGCGTGAAGTGCGTCTGCCGTCCGGCGGCTCCATTGTTATCGATTCCACGGAAGCACTGACGGCTATCGATATCAACTCCGCACGCGCAACCCGCGGTGGCGATATCGAAGAAACCGCCTTCAACACCAACCTGGAAGCAGCCGATGAGATCGCCCGCCAACTGCGCCTGCGCGATCTCGGCGGTCTGATTGTCATTGACTTCATCGATATGACGCCGGTTCGCCATCAGCGCGCTGTTGAGAACCGTCTGCGCGAAGCCGTACGTCAGGATCGCGCCCGTATTCAGATCAGCCATATTTCCCGCTTTGGCCTGCTGGAGATGTCTCGTCAGCGCCTGAGCCCATCGCTGGGCGAATCCAGCCACCACGTCTGCCCACGCTGTAGCGGCACCGGTACCATTCGTGATAACGAATCGCTGTCGCTGTCGATTCTGCGCCTGATCGAAGAAGAAGCGCTGAAAGAGAACACCCAGGAAGTGCACGCGATTGTGCCGGTCCAGGTCGCCTCTTATCTGCTGAACGAAAAACGTGCTGCGGTCAGCGCTATCGAAGCCCGCCAGGGCGGCGTACGCTGCGTGATCGTGCCGAACGACCAGATGGAAACGCCGCACTACTCCGTACTGCGTGTGCGTAAAGGCGAAGAGACGCCGACCCTGAGCTATCTGCTGCCGAAGCTGCACGAAGAAGCAATGGCGCTGCCGTCGGAAGAAGAGTATGCCGAGCGTAAACTGCCTGAGCAGCCTGCGCTGGCGACGTTCGTCATGCCAGATGTTCCGCCTGTGCCGCAAGCGCCTGCCGCCGCTGCTGCACCAGTTGCCAAAGCCGAACCTGCCGCTGTACAACCCACCACTCCGGGGCTGTTCAGTCGTTTCTTCTCGGCACTGAAAGGTCTGTTTGCGGGTGAAGAAACCCCGGCAGCCGTCGAAGCCCAGGAAGAGAAAAAGCCAGCGAAACAAGATCGCCAACAGGATCGTCGCAAACCGCGCCAGAACAATCGTCGCGATCGTAGCGAACGCCGTGATGGCCGCGCTGAAGGTAGCGAGGCGCGCGAAGGTCGTGAGAATCGCGAAAACCGCGAAAGTCGTGAAGAGAACCGCCGTAATCGCCGCGAGAAATCGCAGCAGAACGTGGAAACTCGCGAAGCGCGTCAGCCAGTAGCGGTCGAAGAGACGGAAAAAACTAAACAGCGCGATGAGCAGCAACCATCGCGCCGCGAACGCAACCGTCGCCGTAACGATGACAAACGTCAGGCACAGCAGGATATTAAAGAACTGAACCGTGCCGATGCCGATCAGCCTGAGCAGGAAACTGAACAGGAAGAGCGCGTACAGGTGATGCCGCGCCGTAAGCAGCGTCAACTGAGCCAGAAAGTACGTTTTGAAGATGCACAGTCCACGGATACTACCGAAGAGACGATGGCTCAGAGTACTGAAGTGGCGAAAGTCGATCTCCCGGTCGTTGTGGAAACCAGCCAGGATCAGGATGAGAATGCGGAAGCGCGCGAAAATGCGATGCCTCGCCGCTCTCGTCGTTCTCCGCGTCATCTGCGTGTCAGCGGCCAGCGCCGTCGTCGCTACCGTGACGAGCGTTATCCGTTGCAGTCAGCCATGCCGTTAACCGTCGCATGTGCTTCACCTGAAATGGCTTCCGGTAAGGTATGGATCCGCTACCCGGTTCCGCGCGCTCAGGAAGAGCAGGCGAAAGAGATCGCGGCAGAAGAGAACGTTGCCGTTGAGCAGGAAGTTGCACCGATGGTGGCTGAAGCCGCGCTGGTAAGCGCTGTAGAAACCGAAGTGGTTGAGCAGCAACCCGCAGCAGAAGCAGAAGTTGTCGCGCCAGCCGCTGAAACGGAAGTGACAGAACCCGTCGTTGTTGAGCCGCAGCAGACTGTCGCTGAGCCAGAAACCGTTGAGGTAGAAACCAGTCATCCGGAGGTTATTGCCGCGCCGGTTGATGAGCAACCGCAACTGATTGCCGAAGAAGATCGTGTCGTCGCCGAAGAGGTTGCGGAAGAAGCCACGCCAGCGCAGGAAGCCCCGGCTCCCATCGTCGAAACCGCTCCGGTCGTTAGCGAAGAATCACAGGCCCCGGTTGCAGAACCGGTTAAAGAAACTGTGGTGCCCGCCGTCGCCCGTAAAGTAGCCACTGCGCCGATGACCAAAGCGCCTGCACCGGATTATGTACCGGAAGCGCCGCGTCACAGCGACTGGGTACGTCCTGACTTCAATTTCGAAGGCAAAGGCTCCGCGGGCGGTCACAGCGCCACCCACGCCGCCACTGCACCGGCAACGAAGCCGCCATCTGTTGGCTAATCGCCAGACAGCCAAAAGCCGACCTCAGGGTCGGCTTTTTTATGCCTGCCGCGCAGGCTGGCGCATGCCTCCCAGCCCCGGCATCACTTCACGCATCAATTGCAAAAATTTTCGCAATCGCGCCGGATAGTACCGCGCCCACGGATACACCAGATGTACCGGCAGCGCCGCCGCCTGCCATTCCGGCAACAAAGCAACCAGTTTCCCGCTGCGTATCTCCTCTTCCACCGCCCAACTGGAGATAACCGCCAGACCAAGACCACTGATTGCCGTATTCCGCGCAGCGTACAGGCTGTCGGTAAACAGTCTTGGCGAGATCGGCACCTGTTCCGCATCGCCGGTTTGCTGATGTGTCAGATGAATTTCATGCTGATAAAAAGTGTTCAGCGCTATCCACGGCAAGGCTGAGAGTTGCTGTGGGGTCTCAATTGCCGGAAAACGCGCCAGCAAGGCCGGAGAAGCCACCAGGCTGCGGGGGACTTCTGCCAGCAGCACCGACACCGTTGCCGGGTCCACTTCCGCGCCGACGCGAATAGCACAATCGATGTTCACGCTAAGAAAATCGACCGTTTTATCGTTCAGCATCCACTCGACAGAAAGCTGCGGGTGTCGCTCGAGAAATTCGGTGAGCGGCCCAAGTAACTGCTCCTGACCAAAAGCATGTGGCGCGCGCACGCGCAGAATACCGACCGGTTCATCGTCAGACTGGCTCAGCTCATCCTCCAGGGCTACCCAGGCATCCGCTACCCGTTTTGCATGTTGATAACAGCGTTCACCATCATCGGTCAGCTTCATCGCATGGGTGGTGCGCAGCAACAACTTCACGCCAAGCAGGGTTTCCAGTGACTGCAAACGGCGGCTGACCGTCGCCTGCGTCGTTCCCAACTGGCGCGCAGCTGCCGACAGCGAGCCCGCTTCCACGATACGGATAAACGTCCGCATCAAATCCACTCTGTCTATACGCTCCTGGCGCTTCATATTTATTTTGCCTATACGTTTCACGTATAACCGTTTTACCACTCCGCAGGCTACCGCGCCACAGCGTATTAGAGAAGAATGTCCTCACTGCGTAGCACGCCTACGAACTCATAAAAACCATACCGGGGAAACACTGTATGAACCGTCATTCTCTTTCGACAGATGTTGTTGGCTGGGTCATTTTAGCGCTGGCGCTGGGCGCCGGATTTAGCGTGGCATCTATCTACTATTCGCAGCCGTTGCTGCCGCTGATGGGTAGCGATCTGCACCTGACCGTTAACGGCATGGGGCTGGTACCGACGCTGACTCAGGCCGGTTATGCGCTGGGTATTTTGTTTTTACTACCGCTGGGCGATCGCCATGATCGTCGCCGCCTCATCCTGATAAAAAGCGTGGCACTGGCGATTCTGCTGCTGGCCTGTAGCCTGACCAGCAACCTGCCCTCTCTATTGCTCGTCAGCCTGATGCTGGGGATGGCGGCGACAATGGCGCAGGATATTGTCCCGGCGGCGGCCATTCTGGCACCAGCGGGCAAACAGGGGAAAATGGTCGGCACGGTGATGACCGGCTTACTGCTGGGCATTCTGCTCTCTCGTACTGTTAGCGGCTTTGTCGGTGCAGCATTTGGCTGGCGGGTAATGTATCAACTTGCTGCCGTCAGTATTGCCCTGATTGGCGTGCTGATGTGGTCCGTGCTGCCGCGTTTTGCCACCCACTCTACGCTGAGCTATCCGGCACTGATGAAATCGATGGCGCACCTGTGGCAACGTTATCCGGCACTGCGCCGTGCGGCTTTCGCCCAGGGTTTCTTGTCCATCGCTTTTAGCGCCTTCTGGTCTACGCTTGCGGTAATGCTGCTGGAAAAATATCAGTTGGGTAGTGCCGTTGCCGGTACATTCGGTATTGCGGGTGCCGCCGGTGCGCTGGCCGCACCGCTGGCTGGTGGTCTGGCAGATAAAGTCGGCGCTGAAAAAGTGACGCAGTTGGGCGCCGGGCTGGTGACGCTCTCTTTTGCCCTGATGTTTTTACTGCCGGCACTGCCGCCACACGCTCAGCTTATCCTGATTGCGCTCTCTGCGGTCGGCTTCGATCTCGGTCTGCAATCCAGCCTCGTGGCGCACCAGAATCTGGTGTACGGTCTGGAGCCGCAAGCGCGTGGCCGCCTGAATGCGCTACTGTTTACAGGTGTGTTTATCGGTATGGCGGTGGGTTCTGCACTGGGCAGTAAACTCTATTCCGTTGCCTCATGGCAGGGTGTGGTGGTGCTGGCGACGCTCTCTGGCTTTATCGCGCTGGTCATTCGCCTGGTTGATGCCCGTCGCATCCAGCAAGCAGCGCAGAAAGCATAAGGCAAAAAAAAGGCCCGCTCCGGTAACAGAGCGGGCATACGGAACATGCCCCAGTTTCAAGACATGCTCAAAATGAAACGATTACGAGTTAATCTGGAACAACGACATTCCCTGCATATCGGAGAATGCTTTGTAAGAAGCCTGCAATGCAGCCTGTTGCATGGTGTAGGACGAAATCACCGAGTTCCAGTCCACATCCACCAGATCGCTTTTCTGCTGTGTCAGACCCAGCGCACGGTCATCACCCAACGAATCAAGGCTGTCCAGCTCATTCAACTGCGTGCCCAACTCCGCGCGTACCGTCAGCACGTTGTTCAGGGAGTTCGTCAAGCCACGACTGGTTTTATCAACCGCGGCCTGTGCGGTCGCTTTGGCCGTCTCATCGCCGGAAACCGGCGTATTCAGCGCAGCGATGGCCGTATCCAGCATTTTAAACAGATCCGTTTCCGAAGTTCCCGGCGCACCGGTTGCCGGATCCGTCGGTTCAGGCGTGGCGTTACTGGTGATACGGTTAAAAATTTCATCCCCCGTATGGGCAATCACCATGGTGCGGGAAGCGTCAACCTGCTGGGTGATATTCTGCGTACCGCCGCTGTATGTACCGGTAGAGTCATACGGCGCAGTTTCAGTTTTATAGCCGCCAAAAATATAACGCCCGTTACCGTCAGTGCTGTTCGCCAGGTTCAACAACTGATCGCGATAGCCTTGCAGTTTGCTGGCCAGCGATGCGCGGTCATCGTCGCTGAGCGAGCCGCTACCGGCCTCAACGATAGTGGACTGCGCGCCCTGAATAGCGGTCGTTACCTGCTGCAACACGCTCTCTTCCAGCGACACTTTTTGTTCGGCGAAAGTACGCGCTGTCGCATACTGGGTGTTCTGCGACTGCGCCTGAGAGATCACTACCGCCTGCGAAGCGGCAATCGGATCGTCAGACGGACGGTTCACACGCTGCCCGGTAGACATTTGCTCACCGTAGGCCAGCCATTTACTCTGCGCATTGGTAACGCCGCGCATGTTTTGTTCATACATCATTTGCGTGCTGATACGCATCATTCACCCCTTACTTAGCGAATTTCCAGCAACGCATTAAACAGCGTGCTTGCGGTCTGCAGAACCTGGGCGTTAGCCAGATAATATTGCTGATAACGTTGCAGGTTGCCGTACTCTTCATCGAGGTTAACCCCGGAGATAGACTGCTGCTGGTTGCTGAGCTGTGTCACCACGTTGGTCTGCGTCGTGCTGCTGGTTTTCAGCGTGGATGTTTTGTTACCCACATCGCTGACCAGCGTGGCATACGCATCGTTAAAGGTTTTGTTGCCGCCGACTTTGGTCGCTTTTTGCAGATCCAGCATCGCCTGGCCGTTACGGTTATCGCTCGCACCGTCAGTAGCGGTTTGCGCCATAGCGATCTTCGACTCATCCGTCACTGCCACACTCATGTTGACGATAGCATTGCTCACCGGTTTAACCGTAAAGCTATCGTTGGCGACCGGCCCGGTCGTGCCGCCGACGGTAATTTTCAGACCGTCAAAGTTCAGCGTACCGTCAGTCGCATCCGGCGTAACCGTAAACGAGGTATTGTTGGACAGGCGGGTAACATTCCAGTTTGTGCCGTCATAAACCACTTTGTAATCGGTCGCCTGTACCGCAGAGCTGTCACTCACGGTTGCCGTCAACGTGGCATCACCGGTATTTTTCGAGTTGTTCAGCGTTGCCGGGGAACCAATGGTAAAGAAATCAGTACCCTGATCGCCGTTCGCGTCATAACCTTGCGTGTGCTGCTGGTTAAATGAATCGGCAAATGACAGCGCCAGTTGACCCAGCGTGTTACGCGTCTGATCCAAATCCTGTGAACGGAATGCCAGCAGGCCGCCCAGCGAGCCGGTGGTGATCAGTTTTTCCGGAATTTCGATATTGCCAGCGGTGTTATCAACATACGCGACGGTTGTACGTGACGGATCGGCGCTCGAAGAAACCGCCGCCAGCTGGCGAGAAGTACTGCCCTGCACCAGCGTATAGCCGTTCGCCATCGTCAGGTTGTAGGTATTACCATCCTGCACGCTGACTTCCACACCCACGATCTTATTCAGTTCGCTGACCAGTTGGTCGCGCTGATCGAGCAAGTCATTCGGCGACGCGCCAGCACCCACGCCAGTCAGGCGAGAGATCTGGTCGTTCAGCGAGGCAATCTGCTTGGTGTAGTTGTTAATCTGGTCAACGCTTGACGAGATAGACAGGTTAATCTGTTTGTCCTGGTCGCGCAGATACTGGTCAGCCACTTTGAACTGGTTAACCATGCTGTCAGCTTTACCCAACAGTGCCTGACGTGACGCTGGATCTTCCGCGTTACTGACCAGCGTTTGCAGACTGGAGAAGAAATCCTGCATGCTGGTCGCCAGCGAATTGGTGGTGCTTGACAACACATCGTCGATTTTCGACATCTGCTCATAACGCGTCGTCAACCCGCTGCTCTGGTTTTGCGCCGCGCGCAACTGGTTGGTGATAAAGGCATCATACTCACGCTGAACGCCAACTACGTTAACACCATTACCAACATAGCCGCCTGCGCCCAGCGTACTTTTCGCCGCTGAAAGCACTGTCGTCTGACGAGTGTAGCCCGCCACGTTATAACTGGAAATGTTATTACTGGCAGTATTAAGCGCGGCCTGGGCTGCGCTGAGCCCACTCATGGCGCTATTAATCAAACTGGACATGGAGGTTCCTTATATACATTCAGTCATGAGTCCTGTTGACGATTATCGGCAACCCAGGGCGAAACTTGAGACCTTTCAGAACAGATTTTGGATGTCGGTGCTATACGCTTTGCTGACTTTTTCACCCATCGATTTCAACTGCTGAATCATGGATGTCAGTTTGCGAGCATAGTTAGGATCGGTCGCATAACCGGCATTTTGCAGCGCCTGCGCGCCCTGCTCTGGCGTTGCGGCAGTGGTGACCGCCGCATAGCGTTTATTGCGCGTCAGCATACCGACATAGTCGGAGAGCGCTTCAAGGTACGAACTGTAAACGCGGAATTTGGCTTTCACTTTCACCGCTTCACCGTTTTCATATTCGGTGGTGGTAATTTCCGTGGTCGGCCCCTTCCAGCCTGGCGTAGCTTTTACGCCAAAAATGTTAAAGCTCGGCTCGCCGTTTTCACGCGGGATCTGCCGCTGGCCCCAGCCAGATTCCAGCGCCGCCTGCGCCAGGATCAGGTGATGCGGAACCCCACTCTGTTCACTCGCCAGACGGGCAGGAAGCGACAATTGCGCCAGGAAGTCTTTGCTGTCGCCGGAAAGCGGTTCATCGCTGCCATCCGGCGCTTTTGGCATCGCTTTACGCACCAGTTGCGTCAGCGCCTGGTTCTGATAGGAGGTAACCGTTTCCAGCGGGAACTTCATCGGCACCTGCTGTGCTGCTTGTTCCGCTGGCTCAGCAGAACCCTGTTGAGCGGCCATCTGTTTGACCATCATATCCGCCAGCCCCAGACCTTTACCGGCCGTCATCTGCTGCGCGATTTGTTGGTCATACATGCTGGTGTACAGCCGTGTTGAGTCACTGCTGAAAATACCGTCTTTCGGTAATGTTTCACGCATGCTTTTCAGCATCATCTGCACAAACATACCCTCTACCTGACGCGCAACGGGGCGCAAATTGGCCTGCGGATCCTGTCTGGTCTCGGTTTTCAGTTCGTTCAGTGATTGCGCGTCCCAAGCCGCGCTCGACAACAACCGGCTGTCCGTCAACATTAGATGATCTCCAGTTTCGCGCGCAGGCAGCCTGCACTTTGCATAGCCTGCAGGATGGACATCAGTTCCATCGGCGAAGCCCCCAGCGCGTTAAGTGCGCGCACGACGCTGTTCAGGTTGGCGCTGGAGCGGACGCTTTGCAGCGAGCCGCCGCTCTGGCGCAAATCGATCTGCGTTTGCGGTGTCACTACCGTCTGACCGCCGCCAAACGGTGTATTCGGCTGGCTGACATTAGCCTGCTGGTTGACCGTGACAGAGAGGTTCCCCTGCGCGACGGCACAGTTATCCAGCGACACTTCACGGTTCATCACCACCGAGCCGGTACGCGAGTTGATGATCACTTTCGCATCCTGCTGAGTCGTGCCGACTTCAAGGTTCTGAATATCGGCCAGCAGACGGACCTGCGAACTGCCGCCAGTAGAAACGCGGACCTGCACAGTGCGGGCGTCAAGCGCCGTTGCACTCCCGTAACCACGGCTGCGGTTAATGGTGTCGGCAATCTGCTGCGCCATAGAGAAATCTTCCTGGTTCAGTTGCAGGTTGATGGTATTCCCTGAGCCGAACTGCGTCGGTAACTCACGCTCAATCACCGCACCGTTAGTAATACGACCGCCGTTAAGCTGGTTCACCTGAACACTGCTGCCGCCTGCCGAGGCACCTGCGCCGCCAACCAGAATATTCCCCTGCGCCAGCGCGTACACCTGGCTGTCGACCCCTTTCAGCGGAGTCATCAGCAGCGTACCGCCGCGCAGACTTTTAGCGTTACCCATCGAGGAGACCACCACATCGATGGTTTGCCCCTGGCGGGCAAATGCCGGGAACTGCGCCGTGACCATAACGGCCGCGACGTTTTTCAACTGCATGTTGGTGCCGGTCGGCACCGTAATCCCCATCTGCGACAGCATGTTATTCAGTGTCTGCGTGGTAAAGGGGGTCTGTGTGGTCTGGTCACCGGTGCCATCAAGGCCAACGACCAGGCCATAGCCGATCAAGGAGTTTTCTCGCACGCCCTGTACGCTGGTGAGGTCCCGGATGCGGTCGGCCTGGGCAACAGATGCCACCAGTACCAACGCCATTGCCAGATATCTAAACATAATTCACCCCGGTTACATCGGCGATAAGTTGAGGAAGAAACGTTGCAGCCAGCCCATATTCTGCGCTTCGTTGATGTAGCCATTGCCCACATATTCGATACGCGCATCCGCCACCTGCGTGGACGGAACCGTGTTGCTGCCGCTGACGGCGCGTGGGTTTACGACACCGGAAAAGCGGATGAACTCCGTGCCCTGGTTAATGGCGATCTGTTTTTCACCCACTACATGTAAATTGCCGTTGATCAGCACTTGATCGACCGTAACGGTCAGCGTGCCGCTAAATGTGTTACTGGCGTTTGCGCCGCCTTTGCCGTCAAAGGTATTACTGCCGGAAGAACTCAGATCGGCACGAGCATTGCCGAACAGCCCTTCGAGATAACGCGGCGTGGTATCCATGCCAAAACTGGATTTGCTATCGCGGCTGGCATTCGCTGACGAGCTCTTGCTCGCGCTCACGTTCTCTTGCAGTACGATAGTCAGCGTGTCGCCGACGTTACGCGGACGACGGTCTTCAAACAGCGGCTGATAGCCATAATTGATTGGCTGCGCAGTTTGGTAAATAGAACCATTCACCATTGGCACCGGCCCCGGAATGGGCTGGGCGGTGGTTGCCCCCTGCACTAACGGTGTAGACGGAACCCAGGCACATCCAGTCAGGGTTAATGCCACTAAAGCCATAATCGGGTAGCTGCGCACGGCGTATTTTTGCATTGCATTCATCTTCGAAATCAGGGTTCCGGCGCGGCACTTACCACGCCGGAAAACGCCTTAGAGTTGCGTCAGTTTCTGCAGCATCTGATCGGTGGTCGATACTGCCTTACTATTAATTTCGTAAGCGCGCTGAACCTGGATCATATTCACCAGCTCTTCCGCCACGTTTACGTTTGAGGTTTCCACATACCCCTGATACAGCAAACCCGCACCGTTCAACCCAGGCGTAGTGGCGTTCGGCGCGCCGGAGGCCTGCGTTTCGGTGTAGAGGTTTTCACCGATGCTTTCCAGACCGGTGTCATTCATAAAGGTGGTCAGGTTTAACTGGCCAACCTGAACTGGCGCAGCTGTCCCCTGCTGAGTCACACTCACCACACCATCGCTGGCAATGGTGATGCTCAGGGCGTTTGCCGGAATAGTGATAGCCGGCTGAACCTGATAACCGCCAGCCGTCACCAGTTGCCCGTTCTGATCAACCTGGAAGGAACCGTCGCGGGTGTAAGCGGAAGTCCCATCCGGCAGAGAGACTTCAAAGAAGCCCTGCCCTTTGATCGCCACATCTTTACTGTTGTTGGTCTGAGACAAGTTGCCCTGGCTATGCAGACGTTCAGTGGCTACCGGACGCACGCCGGTACCAATCTGCAAGCCGGAAGGCAGCGTAGTCTGCGCGGAAGACTGCGCACCAGGCTGACGAATCGTCTGGTACAGCAAATCTTCAAATACCGCACGCTGACGCTTAAAACCATTGGTACTGACGTTCGCCAGGTTGTTGGCGATGACATCCATATTGGTTTGTTGGGCGTCAAGGCCGGTTTTTGCGATCCATAATGAACTGATCATATGTAGTCCTGTTTATTAGCCCATTGACAGCAACTGGTTGGCACGTTGCGCGTTATCATCGACGCTGGAGATCACCTTCATCTGCATCTCGAAACGACGCGCGCTGGCAATCATGTCGGTCATGGCCGCCACCGGTTTAACGTTACTGCCTTCCAGCACGCCGGACATGACGCGTACGCTCGGATCGTCCTGTAACGTCGCGCCACGCGTCGCTTGTGCGGCCTGGGTCAGACGAAAAATGCCGTCATCGCCGCGCTGCACTTCTTGCGGGTCTGCTTTCACCAGTTTCAGTTTGCCAACCGGCGCAACGGTATTGGCCGGATCGCCCGGGTTCAGCGAGGAGATCGTACCGTCAGCCGCAATCGTTATTTGCGAGCCTTCAGGCACGGTCAACGGCCCGGCATCGCCCATCACCGGATGCCCCTGGATCGTCAACTGGCCGGTCGAGCTCACCTGGATGTTACCGTTGCGGGTATATCCTTCAGTACCGTTCGCCGTCTGTACTGCCAGCCAGCCGTCCTGCTGCAACGCCACGTCCAGCGGACGCGAGGTGTAATCCAGTTGGCCTGGCGTCATATCGGCACCAGGTGTTGACGCGACTACCAGCGTACGGGTAGGCAGCGAAAGCCCTTCTACCGGCACCGCACGCAGCGCATTAAGCTGCGCGCGGAAACCCGGAGTGGACGCATTCGCGAGGTTGCTGGCCGTGACAGCCTGCTGATTCAGCGTCTGGCTGGCAGCGCCCATCGCGGTATATATTGCGTGATCCATTAAGCCATCCCGTCAGACGATTAACGCAGGTTAACCAGCGTGTTAAGGATCTGGTCCTGGGTTTTGATGGTCTGCGCGTTCGACTGATAGTTACGCTGCGCGACGATCATGTTGACCAGTTCTTTACTCAGATCCACGTTCGAAGCTTCCAGCGCGCCGCTGGTCAGGCTACCGTAGTTACCGGTGTTTGCCGTACCGAGCAGCGCCACACCGGAAGAAGACGTGGCAGACCAGACGTTGTCGCCTTCGGACTTCAGGCCTTCGTTGTTGGCGAAGTTTGCCAGTACAATCTGCCCCAGCAACTGAGTCTGTTCGTTGGAGTAGTTACCTACAACGGTACCGTCATCGTTAATCTGGTAGCTCACCAGGTCACCCGGTTTGTAACCATTCTGGGTGGTCGCAACGATGTTGTTGGAACCGGTGTTTTGCTGCATGGAGTTCAGGAAGCTCAGGGAGAACGTCGCCGGGGTTGCGCCGTTAATGGTACCGGTGGTGATGTTCGCCGTGGTGCCGCTGGTCAGAGAGCCGTTCGCATCAAACACCAGTGTGCTTGCCAGCGTTGCAGTGCTGCCACTTACGCTACTGTCCTGCGTGTAAACACTCCAGGTGTTCGCCGTAGAACTTTTCACGAAGTAGACGTTCATGTCATGCGCGTTACCCTGGCTATCGTAAACGGTAACAGAGCCTTTTTTGTTGTAGCTATCCGCGTTAGTCGGATCAAAGGTGGTAACTGTCGGAGTGGAATCCGTAGAGTTCAGGTTGATCTGCATCGTTGCCGTGGTGGTGGTTTTCGCCGCCATCAGGGTGTTCGGGATAGTAATGGCCTGCGGGTTCGCGCCGGTCTGAACCGTTGGCGGTGTACCCGTTGCCGGATAACCCGTCACTTCCATGCCTTGCATGTTCACCAGGTTACGGTTCTCGTCCAGTTTGAACTGGCCGTTACGGCTGTAATAAACAGAGCCGTTGCTGTCTACCAGACGGAAGAAACCGTTGCCGCTCAGCGCGACGTCAAGACCACGACCGGTACTGGTGGTGGTACCATCGTTAAAGTCCTGGGTAATCCCGGCCACCTTAACACCCAGACCGATTTTGGAACCGGCAAACATATCGGCAAAAGATGCAGTCCCGGATTTAAAGCCATATGTGGCGGAGTTGGCGATGTTGTTACCAATGACATCGAGGTTGGTGGCCGCAGCATTCAGGCCGCTGACCGCTTGTGAAAAGGCCATGACTTACTCCTGATAAGTGTTAAGGCTTAGATAATCTGCCGTACTTCGTCGAGTGTGGTTGTACCGTAGGTACCCAAATCTAAAAGGTTGCCGCTGGAGTTGAGCGTGACGCCCTGCACCATGGCAAATTGCAGCGGTTGTGCAACCAGCTGTGTTGATGCGTTGCTGGCAGAGATGGAGACTTTGTAAGAGCCATCCGGCGCTGTCGTCCCATCGGTCAGCTTGCCATCCCAGCTAAAGGTATGAACGCCAGCCGACAGCGAACCAATGTCAATCGTGCGCACCACGGTGCCGTCTTTGCTCGTGACAGTCGCAGTGACTTTGTCAGCAGCCTGCGTCAGTTCAACGCCAAACGGCGTGGTGGTTCCGCTGCCTACCAGAACCGTCTGCCCCGGGATCATGACGCCGTGACCAATCAGGTTAGATGCCTGCAATGACTGGCTGTTATCAATCTGTCCGGAAATCGAACCCAGCGTGGTATTCAGTTTTTCAATCCCGCTAAGGGTGCTGATCTGTGCCAGTTGCGACGTCAGCTCGTTGTTTTGCAGCGGGTTGGTCGGGTCCTGGTTTTTCAGCTGTGCGACCAGCAGCGTCAGAAAGCTACTCTGCAGGTCGGAAGCGCTGTTAGTGCCTGTAGTGGTAGTACCGGTAGTGCTGGTCGATGAGACACTACTGTTAGCAGTGGTGTCATTCACGTTCACGGCGATAGACATGCGTGTCTCCTTTACTGGCCAAGGGTGAGCGTTTTGAGCATCATGCTCTTAACGGTATTAAGCACTTCAACGTTTGCCTGATAGCTGCGTGAAGCGGACATGGTATTCACCATCTCACCGACCACATCAACGTTCGGCATTTTGACGTAGCCATTGGCATCAGCCAGCGGATTACCTGGTTCAAAGACCAGTTTGTCCGGCGCCTGACTTTCGACCACATCAGCTACTTTCACGCCGCCGGTCGCCTGACCCGGTGCAGCGTCCACCTGGAAGACAACCTGTTTAGCGCGGTAGGGTTGCCCATCCGGTCCGGTTACGCTGTCGGCGTTCGCCAGGTTACTGGCGGCGACGTTCAGACGTTTTGATTGCGCGGTGAGCGCAGACCCGGCGACATCAAAGATATTCAGTAATGCCATTTACTTAGTTCCCCTGTTGCAGAACGCTCATCATGCTTTTGATCTGCCCGCCCAGCACGGTCAGGCCGGTCTGGTATTTCACGCTGTTGTCAGCGAATTGCGTACGTTCGCGATCCATATCCACGGTGTTACCGTCGAGTGAAGGCTGGTCAGGAATGCGGTACAACAGATCGGCAGACGGCGTGGAGATGTTTTGCGCCGGAATATGGCGGGAAGATGTCAGCGTCAATGCAACGCCGCTGTTTTCAGCACGCCCGCGCTCCATGACTTTTTTTAATTCGCTGGAGAAATCAATATCGCGCGCCTGAAACCCGGGGGTATCGGCGTTGGCAATGTTTGCCGCCAGAATTTCCTGGCGCTGGGCGCTCAGGTTCAGCGCTTCTTGCTGAAAACGCAGAGCGGCATCAAGTTTATCGAGCATAGCTCCCCCACTGATGACAATTATTTAGCCAACAGCTTAAATCTCCTCAGGCAAACTTATCGCCGGAATAAGGGCAAAATGCGTCGCTATTTATTGCGTTGATAGATTTGCCATGCAGTTAAAATCTCTGCATCCCATCAACAGGCAGGAGTCTGCGATGAACACGTTGAAAAGCGGTTTAGCCGCGACCTTACTGTTTTTGAGCCCGCTGACACAGGCGGGCGAGCTGCAAGCTCAGCTCACATCATTTTTTGCTCAGCGCCTTGCTGGCTTTAGTGACGAGGTAGTGGTAAATATACGAACCCCGCAGAACATGTTGCCCACCTGCGATCAGCCCGCGCTGAGCGTAGTCGGCGGCGCAAAGCTATGGGGAAACGTAAACGTTGTGGCAAACTGTGCGGGAGCTAAGCGCTTTTTGCAGGTTAACGTGCAGGCGACGGGTAATTATGTAGTGGCGGCGCAATCTGTTGCGCGTGGCAGCACGCTGCAACCCGGCAGCGTGACATTAAAACGCGGTCGTCTCGATCAATTGCCGCCGCGCACGATGCTGGATATCAATCAGGCGCAGGATGCGATTAGCCTGCGCGATCTCGTTCCCGGGCAGCCGATTCAGCTCTCAATGCTGCGTCAGGCATGGCGGGTAAAAGCCGGACAGCGGGTACAGGTTGTGGCATCGGGAGATGGCTTTAGTGTGAACGGCGAAGGACAAGCGCTGGACAATGCCGCAGTGGCGCAAAATGCCCGCGTGCGTATGTCTTCAGGCCAGATTGTCAGCGGTACGGTGAATACTGATGGGAATATTCTGATTAACCTATAATCTTTTTAAAGAATTTATGTTGCCTGCCGATAAATAAGCAACGACTAAAGATATCTGGCCCGAAACGCCGGGACACCTCGATGAGGACAACACAATGAGCATTGATCGTACATCGCCTCTGAAGCCGGTTAACGCCGTTCAACAGCGTGAAACCAACGACGCCCAGACGCAGAAAGCACGTCTTGAAAAAGCCGAGACGGCGAACAGCACCAGCGTCACCATCAGCGGCGCGCAGGCGAAGCTGATGCAGGCGGGCGCGAATGACATCAATATGGAACGCGTTGAGCAACTGAAAACCGCGATTCGTAATGGTGAACTGAAAATGGATACCGGCAAGATTGCCGATGCCCTGATTAACGAAGCGCAGAGTTACTTACAGAGTAAATAACAGAATGAATCGACTGTCAGACATCCTTGATCAAATGACAGTTATCCTGAGCGCTCTGAAAGACGTGATGGATGCTGAGCAAAAGCAACTTTCCGTAGGCCATGTGAATGGCAGTGCGTTACAGCGTATTACGGAAGAAAAAAGTTCCTTGCTCGCAACGCTGGATTACCTGGAGCAACAGCGTCGTTCAGCGCAGAAAGCACAGCGCAGCGCTAATGACGATATCGCCGATCGCTGGCAGATTATTACGCAGAAGACACAGCATTTGCGCGACCTTAACCAGCACAATGGATGGCTGCTGGAAGGGCAAATTGAGCGTAATCAGCAGGCGCTGGATGTACTGAAACCCCATCAGGAACCAACGCTTTACGGTGCCAACGGCCACACCGCTTCTGCTAACCGCGGCGGCAAAAAAATCTCGATTTAATCGCCAGACATTTTTTTGCCAGGGGTTTCCCCTGGCAAAATTGTTTATGCCGTCCGGCGGGCAAACTCTTTCAGTTTAAAACCCAGCAGTGCCAGCGTGGCGAAGTAAGCTACCACCCCTACCCCCACTACCGCCATCAAACGCAGCAAGCGGTATGGCATCGTACCCAGTGACCATTCCGGCATAACATAGAGCATGCCCACCAGCGCAGCCGCCATCACCAGCACAGCAATCACCAGACGCAGCAGAAAGCTTTTCCAGCCTGGCTGCGGCGTGAAAATATCTTGTTTACGCAGCTGCCAGTAAAGCAAACCGGCGTTCAGGCAGGCAGCCAGACCGATCGACAGTGACAACCCGGCATGTTTCAGCGGACCAATAAAAGCAAGGTTCATCAACTGCGTCATCAGCAGCGTGACAATGGCAATCTTCACCGGCGTTTTAATGTTTTGCCGCGAATAGAAGCCCGGTGCCAGCACCTTCACGACAATCAGGCCCATTAAGCCGACGGAGTAAGCAATTAATGCCCGCTGCGTCATCAGCGCGTCAAAGGCAGTAAATTTACCGTACTGAAACAGCGAGACGGTCAGCGGTTTTGCCAGAATGCCCAACGCCACTGCGCTCGGCAGCGCCAGCAGAAAGCAAAGACGCAGCCCCCAGTCCATCAGGCGGCAGTACTCATCGTGATTGCCGCTGGCGAAACTTTTCGACAGTGAAGGCAGCAAAATCGTCCCCAGCGCCACGCCCAGCACGCCAGACGGAAACTCCATCAGTCGGTCAGCGTAGTACATCCACGATACCGACCCGGAGACCAGAAACGAGGCGAAAATCGTGTTGATGATTAAGGAAATCTGGCTGACCGAGACCCCAAGGATCGCAGGCCCCATCTGCTTCACGACGCGAATAGCACCGGCATCGTGAAAACTCACGCGCGGTAATACCAGCATGCCGATCTTCTTCAGATGCGGCAGTTGATAAACCAGTTGCAGCACGCCGCCCACCGTCACCGCCCATGCCAGCGCCAGCACCGGCGGATGGAAGTACGGCGCGGCAAACAGCGCAAAGCCAATCATGCTGATATTGAGAAATGTCGGCGCAAACGCTGGCACCGAGAAACGGTTCCAGGTATTGAGGATCGCGCCCACCAGTGACGCCAGCGAGATCAGCAGAATATAAGGAAAGGTAATGCGCAGTAGCTGTGAGGTGAGATTGAATTTATCCGCTGTATCGGCAAACCCCGGCGCGGTGACCAGAATCACCCACGGTGCCGCCAGCATCCCGGCGACAGTCACCAGCGCCAGCGCCAGCGTCAGTAAACCCGAGACATAGGCCACAAACACTCGCGTCGCATCCTCGCCCTGCTTGCTTTTGTACTCAGCAAGAATGGGAACAAATGCCTGGGAAAACGCCCCCTCGGCAAAGATGCGCCGCAACAAATTGGGCAGTTTAAACGCTACAAAGAAGGCGTCAGTTGCCATACCCGCGCCAAAAACCCTTGCCACAATAGCGTCGCGCGCAAAACCCAGCACGCGAGAAAACATCGTCATCGAGCTGACAGCCGCCAGCGATTTTAATAGATTCATTCTGGATTCCATAAGGCACAACGCCTGCAATGCAGGCGTTGGTATACAGCGAAGCGCTTAGTCTACAGGGAAAAAGGCGAATTACTATCGCCAGATGTTACAGGCGGTTATTCACTCATCGCCTCACGCCAGAGCTTTTCCACCACGCGCTGAGCCAGGATGGCCTGTTCACCCGCCGTTTCCGGAACCGTCTGATTTTGCACGCATTCAATAAAATGGCGCGCGCAACCCACAAAACCACGCTGTTCCAGCACGCTCTGCCAGCCAGCGACCGGACGCGCTACTACGCCCTGCCCGCGCTCTTCGCGCCATTCGCGCATATCGGTGATATCCACCAGCGCACCATCGGTGACAGCCTGAATCCATTCGCGCTGGCTTCCCGCCCGCCGGTGCATACTGGTGGTGATTTGCAGATGATCCAGTGAGAAGTGGTGTTCGGCATAAACCATTGCGCCGTCATCATCCGTGAGCAACGTACCGCTTTGTAATGCCGCCGCGCTTCCCGCCAGCCACAACGCGGTATCCACCACGTGCAGATAATCGTCGAGCAACGTGAAGCGTAAATCGTGCGGCCCTACGCTGTCGGTACGGTGTTTATCCATCCGCAACGACGCCGCCTGCGGCATCTGCTGTTTCAGTTCGCGGTACAGCGGCGAAAAACGGCGATTAAAACCGACCATCAGCGTCAGTTTTTTCCGCGCGGCCAGTTCGATAAGCCGCTCAGCATCCTGGAGGTTTTCTGCCAGCGGTTTATCAACGCAGACATGCACGCCAAGGTTCAGTAACTCACTGACCACGCTGTAGTGCGAAGCTGTCGACGTGTGGACGAAAGCCGCATCACATTGCGCGGCTAGTGCCGTCAGCGAATCAGCATACGGAATGCGCCAGGTTTCGCATACCCGCAGGGCTTTCTCCCGCGTCGGCGACCAGGCTGCGGTTAACGTCCAGTCGGTCGCAGCGCCGACAACCGGCAGCCAGGCTTTTTGCGCAATGCCGCCCAGGCCGACCACTCCAATACGTAATTTCGTCACGGCTAATCTCCTAAATGTGCGAGCAGCGAATCCAGACGCTGTTTCAGATCTGCCACTTCCTCTTCCAGCGCCTCAACGCGCGCCACCAGTGATTCTTCCGGCGGGCTGACCGCCTCAACAACATTCACCAGCGTCTGTACATCGCCGCTGAACAGGTGCATATAGCGGCTTTCGCGCTTACCGGGCTCGCGAGGCAGCCGCACGACATACGGACCATCTTCCCGCGTCGCCAACAGTTCCAGCGCCGTTTCCACTTCCGCCATATCGTTAAAGCGATGCATACGTTCCGCACGACCGCGCAGTTCCCCCGGCGTTTGCGGCCCGCGCAGCAGCAGCGTGGTGATGAGCGCCACTTCTGCCGGATTGAGTTTCAGATCGCCAAATTCAGAGTTGCAAAAACGCTGCTCGTATTTCGTTACGCGATTGCCAAAACCGCTGACGGTGCGCAGATAGTGCCGTTTCACCAATTCATCCAGCACCTCTTGTACCTCATGTTCACTGAGGTTCATGACGGGTTCACGGTTGGTCTTCTGATTACAGGCGGTAACCACGCCATTGATCGACAGCGGATATTGTTCCGGCGTGGTGATCTGCTTTTCCAGCAGGCAGCCGATAACGCGCGCTTCGACCGCTGAGAGTTGATACTTCATCGTTGCTCCTTAGCGACCCGGGGTCCATTCTTGCGCGGTGAGCGCGGTAAGTACGTGATCGCGCCACTGCCCGTCGATCAGCAAATACGATTTGGCGTAGCCTTCTTTCTCGAAACCCAGCCTCGCCAGCAAATCGCCGCTACGTTTATTATGCGGCATGTAATTTGCCATGATGCGGTGCATATGTTGCGTGCGCTGCATATAGCGGATCGCCGCCGTCAGCGCTTCAAACATCAGCCCTTGCCCCTGCCATTTTTGTCCAATGGAGTAGCCAAGGTAACAAGCATGAAACGAGCCGCGTACCACATTGGAAAAATTCGCCACGCCGACGATCTCTTTTTCCTCAGGATCGAGCAGCGCGAAATAGAATGCCGAACCCTGTTTATGAAACTCATTGATCATGCCAAGACGGGCCTGCCAGCCGGAAGGGTAGCAATGGCTTTCATCGCGCACGGGCTCCCAGGGCTTTAGAAATTGCCGATTTTCGGCGTAATAATCCGCCAGGCGCCAGGCATCGCGATCATGCACTAAACGAACCACTAATCTGTCTGTGACTAAGCGTACTTTCGGCACGTTACTGCGGTAGCCAAACATGCATTACCACTCCTTCCATTTCACCACACTTTTAACCCCTTACCTTTACTATACATTTGCGCAGCCACTCTGTGAAAACAGCAACATGGCATTTTCCACTTTGCGGACCATTTTCGATGAAAACTCTGAATCAAAGCCGGATTTTGATAAAAAAATATTGTCACCGCGAATGTGGGAAAAGATCGGGCGAACCCGCAGAATAAGAATGTCTTATCTTTCTTAATTTCCCGGAGGGGAAATGGCACGCATATCGCAGGCAAGGAGCCTGGGTAAATATTTCCTGCTTGTCGATAATATGCTGGTTGTACTCGGCTTTTTCGTTGTCTTCCCACTTATTTCTATTCGTTTTGTTGATCAGCTCGGCTGGGCGGCGTTGATGGTCGGTATTGCGCTCGGCCTGCGGCAATTTATTCAGCAGGGTTTGGGCATTTTCGGCGGCGCAATTGCCGACCGCTTTGGTGCCAAACCGCTGATCGTCACCGGCATGTTGATGCGTGCGGGCGGTTTCGTCGCGATGGGCGTGGCGCACGAACCCTGGCTGCTGTGGCTCTCCTGCATTCTTTCCGGACTGGGCGGTACACTGTTCGATCCGCCGCGTTCCGCGCTGGTGGTCAAACTTGTGCGCCCCAACCAGCGCAGCCGCTTTTTCTCTATCCTGATGATGCAGGACAGCGCCGGCGCGGTTGTCGGCGCATTGCTCGGTAGCTGGCTGTTGCAATATGACTTTCGTCTGGTGTGTGCCGCCGGAGCGCTAATGTTCGTGCTCTGCGCCGCGTTCAACGCCTGGCTGTTACCGGCGTGGAAACTCTCTACGGTAAAAGCCCCGGTGCGCGAAGGGTTGGCACGCGTGCTGCGCGACAAACGGTTCGTCACCTACGTCCTGACGCTGACCGGTTACTATATGCTGGCGGTACAGGTGATGCTGATGCTGCCGATCATGGTCAACGATATTGCCGGTTCACCGGCGGCAGTGAAGTGGATGTACGCCATCGAAGCCTGCTTGTCGCTGACGTTGCTCTACCCTATCGCCCGCTGGAGTGAAAAACGCTTTCGTCTTGAACAGCGTCTGATGGCCGGGCTGCTGGTGATGTCATTTAGTCTGCTGCCGATCGGAATGGTGGGGACGTTGCAGCAACTGTTTACGCTTATCTGCACATTCTATATCGGCTCAATTATTGCCGAACCTGCGCGGGAAACCTTAAGCGCGCAGCTAGCTGATGCCCGTGCGCGCGGCAGTTATATGGGTTTCAGTCGCCTGGGGCTGGCATTTGGCGGCGCGCTTGGTTACGCCGGTGGTGGGTGGTTGTTTGATGCCGGCAAAGCCTTCAACCAGCCGGAATTGCCGTGGATGATGCTCGGCCTGATCGGGCTGATGACCTCAATGGCGCTGCTGTGGCAATTCGGCCATAAGCGCATTCGCCCGCGGATGCTCGAACCTGGCGCCTGATTTGCGCCATGCAATGCTCTCTTCCATACTGGTCTTTAACGGATAAGCCAGTATGGAGGAGAAACGTGAAACTCTACATTTACGACCACTGCCCTTTCTGCATCAAAGCCCGCATGATTTTCGGCCTTAAAAATCTTCCTGTAGAACTCAACATTCTGCTTAGTGACGACGAGGCCACGCCAACTAAAATGATTGGCCAGAAGATGGCGCCCATCCTGCAAAAAGACGACAGCCGTTATCTGCCGGAGAGTATGGATATTGTGCACTATGTCGATAAACTTGACGGCAAACCGCTACTCACCGGTAAACGAAACCCGAAGCTGGAAGAGTGGCTGCGCAAGGTTAACGGCTATGTGAATAAATTGCTGATACCCCGCTTTGCGAAATCCGCCTTCGACGAGTTTTCCACACCGCAGGCGCGCGCCTGGTTTGTCGCGAAGAAAGAGGCGGCGATCGGCAATTTCGATGAACATCTCGCCCACTCTGCCGGACTGGTGAAAAATATCAGCGACGATCTGCGCGCACTGGACAAGCTCATTGTCAAACCGAATGCGGTCAACGGCGAGCTCTCCGAAGACGATATTCATCTTTTCCCGCTGCTGCGTAACCTGACGCTTGTCGCCGGAATTAACTGGCCGAGCCGGGTGGCGGACTACCGCGATAATATGGCCAAGCAGACCCAGGTTAACCTGCTTTCATCAATGGCTATTTAGCGAACTCACGGCGGAAACGTAAGTTTCCGCCAGCCATTCAGCTTTTTCCGCTAGCCTTTGTACCTCGCCTGACGCATCCTACGCACCGGCTTTGACGCTTTCGGAATCACGTTGAGGAATTATGAAGAAGATCTTTTTTGCCGCTGCCTTACTGCTGAGCGGCGTGCTGGTGGGCTGTAACCAACTGACCCAATATTCCATCAGCGAACAGGAAATTAACCAGGCGCTGCAAAAACGCAACGATTTTGCGAAAGATATTGGCCTGCCTGGCGTGGCTGATGCGCACATTGTGCTGAACAACCTGGCATCGGAAATTGGTCGTGAAGAGCCGAACAAAGTGACGCTGACCGGCGATGCCAACCTGGATATGACCTCCCTTTTCGGTAACCAGAAAGCGGTCATCAAGCTGAAACTGAAGGCGTTGCCGGTGTTTGATAAAGAGAAAGGCGCTATTTACTTGCAGGAGATGGAAGTGGTGAAAGCCGACGTGCAGCCAGAAAAAATGCAAACAGTGCTGCAAACGTTGATGCCCTACCTGAACCAGTCGCTGCGCAACTACTTTAATCAGCGTCCGGCTTATGTGCTGAAAGAGGACAGTAGCAAAGGTGAAGCGCTGGCGAAGAAATACGCCAAAGGCATTGAGGTGAAACCGGGCGAAATTATTATCCCCCTCACCGACTGAGTCCAGGGCGCCGCGAGCGCCCTTTTTTTCAGGAAAAAGATGCAAACGAAAACGTTTCCGCTTATCCTTAGTGCCCGGCAAAAAACACCTGATTCTCACCAGCCGGAGCACTCCAATGACACAATCCCAGGTTTTGAAAATCCGCCGTCCTGACGACTGGCACGTCCACCTGCGTGATGGCGATATGTTAAAAACCGTGGTGCCGTGGACCAGTGAAACCTACGCCCGCGCCATTGTCATGCCCAATCTCGCTCCTCCTGTGACAACCGTGGATGCTGCGCGCGCGTACCGCCAGCGCATTCTTGATGCCGTGCCTGCCGGGCATGATTTCACCCCGCTAATGACCTGCTATCTGACCGACAGCCTGAGCGCAGATGAAGTGGAACGTGGGTTTAACGAAAACGTCTTTACGGCGGCAAAACTTTATCCCGCCAATGCCACCACCAACTCCAGCCACGGCGTCACCAGCATTGATGCCATAATGCC
Source organism: Kosakonia sp. MH5 (assembly GCF_009935945.1). Classification (NCBI taxonomy): domain Bacteria; kingdom Pseudomonadati; phylum Pseudomonadota; class Gammaproteobacteria; order Enterobacterales; family Enterobacteriaceae; genus Kosakonia; species Kosakonia sp. MH5. The sequence goes on from NZ_QODH01000001.1 coordinate 372,967, forward strand.
GGTGCTGGAGCGCATGGAAAAACTGGGCATGCCGCTGCTGGTGCATGGCGAAGTGACCCACGCGGATATCGATATCTTCGATCGCGAAGCGCGCTTTATTGAAACGGTGATGGAGCCGCTGCGCCAGCGCCTGCCGGGGTTAAAAGTGGTGTTTGAGCATATCACCACCAAAGACGCGGCAGATTATGTGCGCGAGGGTAACGAGCGCCTGGCGGCCACCATTACGCCACAGCATTTGATGTTTAACCGTAACCACATGCTGGCTGGCGGCGTGCGTCCGCATCTCTACTGCTTGCCTATCCTTAAACGCAACATTCACCAGCAGGCGCTGCGAGAGTTGGTCGCCAGTGGATTTGAACGCGCTTTTCTCGGTACTGATTCTGCACCGCACGCGCGGCACCGGAAAGAAGCAAGCTGTGGTTGTGCCGGTTGCTTCAATGCGCCAACCGCGCTCGGTAGCTACGCCACCGTGTTTGAAGAGATGAACGCCTTGCAGCATTTTGAAGCGTTCTGCTCGTCGAACGGACCGCGCTTCTACGGACTGCCGCTCAATGAGGGCTTTATTGAACTGGAACGCATCGAAAGCGTTGTACCAGAGAGCATTGCCCTGACGGACGATACGCTGGTGCCGTTCCTCGCGGGTGAAACCGTTCGCTGGCGCGTTAAGCAGTAAAAATTTTACTGCCCCCTGTTGTAAAGATACCTTATTAACTGTATATATATACAGTAAACACACAGGGGGCTATTATGCGCATTGAAGTGACTATCGCCAAAACCACACCCTTACCGCCAGGTGCTATCGATGCGCTGGCGGGCGAATTATCCCGTCGGCTCAATAATTACTATCCCGAACACGATAACAAAATCACCGTTCGCTACGCGGCGGCTAATAACCTGTCGGTGCTTGGTGGCGCAAAAGAAGATAAAGATCGCATAAGTGAAATTTTGCAGGAAACCTGGGAAAGCGCCGACGACTGGTTTATCAACGACTAATTTCTCTTTAAGTTTGTTCTTATTGCCGGGTCGCCCCGGCTTTTTTGTCTGTTTTTTACGCCATTCATTAATTCCACAGTTCTTTAGTAAAAATATGTGCTTAAGGTTTCGTTTTCTTATTCAAAAAAATCAAACAGCCTAAAAAACATGTTGCAGAGTGTTTATTTATTCGATCATCACCCCCATCTGTTGATATACTAAAGAGGCTTCAAATAAAACACGCATTGAACCTCGAAAGTCGTTGTCTAAATAAACACGCTAATATGGGGGTTATGATGGTAAAGAATAATGAAGTCATCCAGACCCATCCACTGGTCGGATGGGACATCAGTACCGTGGATAGTTACGATGCCCTGATGCTCCGGTTACACTACCAGACCCCAAACAGAGCCGCTCAGGAAGAGACTGAAGTCGGCCAGACGTTATGGTTAACGACAGATGTCGCCCGCCAGTTTATATCGATTCTCGAGGCGGGTATTGCCAAGATTGAATCAGGCGATTACCAACAAGATGAGTACCGCAGGCATTAGTCTTAATGCTGACCTTCATCCCAACAGGCACCCTTCAGGGTGCCTTAATTATTTCTGCCCTTGTATAACGCCGCCAGGTTAATTACCCTCCTGAACACGCTTTTTCCTGGAGAACACCATGAAATATGACCTGATTATTATCGGCAGCGGATCTGTCGGCGCAGCTACCGGCTATTACGCCACCCGCGCCGGGCTAAATGTCATGATGATCGATTCCCATCTTCCTCCACACCAGCAAGGCAGCCATCATGGCGATACGCGTTTGATTCGCCACGCGTATGGCGAGGGTGAAAAATATGTTCCGCTGGTGCTGCGCGCCCAACAGTTGTGGGATCAATTAGCCCACGAAAGCGGTGAGGCGGTGTTCGAACGGACCGGCGTGATCAACCTCGGACCGGCTGATTCCGAATTTCTCGCCAATGTCGCCCACAGTGCTAAGCAGTGGGATCTGGCGGTAGAAAAACTGGATGCGCCTTCACTGATGGCCCGCTGGCCAGAAATCACCGTGCCGGAAGACTATATCGGTCTGTTCGAAGCCGATTCTGGCGTGCTAAGGAGCGAACTGGCGGTAAAAACCTGGATCAGTCTCGCCCAGCAAGCCGGTTGCGCACAACTGTTTAACTGCCCGGTTACCGCGCTGCGTCATGACCCTGAAGGCGTGACCATCGAAACAGCGGAAGGCGAGTTCGTCGGCAAGAAAGTGTTGATTAGCGCAGGTACCTGGGTGCGTCAGTTAATTCCAACGCTTCCGGTACAACCCGTACGCAAGGTTTTCGCCTGGTTCCAGGCAGACGGCCGCTACAGCAGCAAAAATCACTTCCCAGCCTTCACCGGTGAAATGCCGAATGGCGATCAATATTACGGCTTCCCCGCCGAAGATAACGCGCTGAAGATCGGTCGTCATAACGGCGGCCAGCTCATCGACGAGGCGCGACAGCGTACACCTTTTGGCAATGAAGCGGGAGACGGTTCGGAGTGCTTCGGTTTTCTGCGACAGTTTCTGCCGGGAATCGGCGGTTGCCTTTATGGCGCTTCATGTACCTACGATAACTCGCCGGATGAAGATTTTATTATTGATACTTTGCCGGAACATCCGGACACGCTGATTATCACCGGACTGAGCGGACATGGATTTAAATTCGCGCCAGTGCTCGGCGAAATCGCCAGTGAGTTTGCACAGGGTAAACGCAGCGATTTCGATTTGACACCTTTTTCCCTGTCACGCTTTACCCGATAATCCGTCGGCGGCCTTATTTGTGGCCGCCTTTATTTTTCTACGGAGAGATCATGCGTCGTTTATTCAACTTCCTTATTAATAACGTGCGTGAGCATTTGATGTTATATATTGCGCTGTGGCTTCTCGTTGCGCTGATCGACCTTATTTATATTGTATGGTCCTGACCATAAATACTGACAAAAGCTGACATTTATTTAAAAAAATAAAATTAAAACAATTTCTCTGAACAACAGCAACCTCACAAACCCTGCCATTAACCGCCAGACTTACCTTCCATCCTCTAATCACCTGAACATTCAAAGCAAAAATCATTCAAAAAATATGATATAGAAAAATTAATTATTTAATTGATTAATTTTCAGTTGCAATATGTATCCGCTCCCGCCATTTTAAATTAACCGTTCATTAACCAGATTCACAATTATGCAATTTCGCAACTCATCCGCCCGCTATGGCGCTATTTCCGTTGCTCTTCACTGGCTGATGGCAATAGCCGTTTATGGCATGTTTGCGCTGGGATTATGGATGGTCACGCTCAGCTATTATGATGGCTGGTACCATCAGGCACCGGAACTGCATAAAAGCATCGGCATTCTGTTGATGTTAGGGCTGGTGGTGCGCATTGTCTGGCGGCATATGTCACCGCCCCCTTCTCCACTTTCCAGTTATTCGCGCCTGACGCGAGCAAGCGCCGTACTGGCTCATATTGCACTCTATGTGTTGCTGTTTGGCATTCTCATCAGCGGTTATTTGATCTCCACCGCGGATGGCAAACCGATCAACGTATTTGGCCTGTTTAACGTGCCTGCGACGCTTACCGACGCCGGTTCGCAGGCGGATCTCGCAGGTACTGTTCATTTATGGCTGGCATGGAGCGTGGTCGTGCTCTCGGTATTGCACGGCCTGGCCGCCTTAAAACACCATTTCATCGATAAAGACGCCACTCTCAAGCGCATGCTGGGAAAATCGTCGCCTGACTCTGGAGCATAATATGAAGAAAATCCTGCCGGGACTCGCTCTCGCCTCGCTACTCTTTGCTAGCGGCACTGCCGTAGCCGCAGATTATAAAATCGATAAAGAGGGGCAACACGCTTTCGTTAACTTCCGCATCCAGCATCTTGGATACAGTTGGTTATACGGTACGTTTAAAGATTTCGACGGTACATTTACCTTCGACGAAGCCAACCCGGCCGCCGATAAAGTGAATGTGACGATCAACACTAACAGCCTGGATACCAATCATGCTGAACGTGATAAGCATCTGCGCAGTGCGGAATTTCTGAATGTGGCGAAATTCCCGCAGGCGACGTTCAGCTCTACTGAAGTGAAGAAAACGGCTGATGGATTGGATATCACCGGCAATCTGACGCTGAATGGCGTGACCAAGCCGGTGGTGCTGGCGGCAAAACTCATCGGTGAGGGCAAAGATCCGTGGGGCGGCGTACGTGCAGGTTTTGAAGCTTCCGGCAAAATTGCGCTGAAAGATTTCAATATTACGACCGATCTTGGGCCAGCATCGCAGGATGTGGAGCTGATTATTTCCGTCGAAGGTGTACAGCAGAAGTAAATGAGCAGGAGAGGGTTTCCCCTCTCCTGTTTGCGTTATTCTGGATCCGGAATACCCAGTTTCGTGTTCAGACGTCCGCGTGATTTGTTGAAGATTTTATTGCCATTCTCACGTCCGGCGCGGCGTTTACGCTGCTCTTCTTCCGGCAATTTGCTCTCTTCCTGACACAATTCGCTGCAACAGCCTTCATATTTCTCCGCACAAGCCGGGCACTGAATAAACAGCAAATGGCAACCGTCATTGCGACAGTTGGTATGCGAGTCGCACGGCGCACCACACTGGTGGCAATGGGCAATCACGTCGTCGGAAATGCGTTCCCCCATTCGTTCATCGAAAACGAAATTCTTCCCGACAAAGCGAACGGGCAGGCCTTGTTCACGGGCGCGACGCGCATACTCAATGATGCCGCCTTCGATATGCCACACTTTATTAAAACCGTTGTGCTTCATCCAGGCGCTCGCCTTTTCACAGCGAATACCGCCGGTGCAATACATCACAATTTTCTTGTCTTTATGCGCCTGCATCATCTCAACGGCTTTAGGTAACTGCTCGCGGAAAGTATCGGCGGGGATCTCCAGCGCGCCGTCAAAATGCCCCACTTCATATTCATAGTGGTTGCGCATATCGATAAAAATCGCTTCCGGATCGTCGAGCATAGCATTCACTTCCGCCGCTTTCAGGTAATCGCCGACATCGCTGGCATCAAAACTCTCATCTTCAATACCGTCCGCAACAATACGATCGCGCACTTTCATGCGCAGCACCCAGAATGATTTACCGTCATCGTCAATGGCGATGTTCAGACGCAGGCCATCCAGTGCCGGATCGAAGGCATAAAGCGCATCGCGAAAAGCCGGGAACTGGCTTTGCGGTACGCTGACCTGGGCATTAATCCCTTCATGGGCAAGATAAATGCGACCAAATACCTTCAGTGCGGTAAACACCTGGTAAAGGGCATCGCGCGTTGCCTGCGGATTCATAATAGAAAAATATTTATAAAACGAGACCGTGATACGCGGCTCGGTTTCGGCAAGCATGCGCGCTTTTAATTCATCGTTGGCGATGCGGTTGTGTAACACTGGCATGGTGTACGTATCCTGCAAAGTAGAGAGTGAAAAAACTGCGGCATCATAAAGCAAATATTGATAATTTACATCCACACATTTTGCGCTACATTTCCTCTCAATCTGCTTATTACGGTATAACAATCACCGGAAAAACCGCCATTCTGTGCGCCCGGATTTTGGCAAATTCCGAAAAAGTGCGAGAATACAGGGAATTGTTGCTTAATACAGGACAGTCATGACGCTTTTACCTAAGTTTTCAGCCTCACTTTTACACCCTCGTTTTTGGCCCACCTGGTTTGGAATGGGTTTGCTGTGGCTGGTCGTTCAGCTCCCCTATCCGGTCATTTATCGCCTGGGGTATGGCATTGGGCATCTGGCTAAACGTGTGATGAAACGACGCGTGAAAATCGCCGAGCGCAATCTTGAACTCTGTTTTCCGCAGATGAGCGCCGAAGAACGGCAGCGTATGGTTGCCAAAAATTTTGAGTCAGTCGGCATGGGCGTCATGGAAACGGGCATAGCCTGGTTCTGGTCCGATCGCCGAATGGCACGCTGGATGGATGTTTCCGGTTTTGAATATGTTCGCGACGTACAGGCGCAAGGGCGCGGCATTTTGCTGATTGGCGTGCATTTTCTCACCCTGGAAGTTGGCGCCCGTATGTTCGGTATGAATGAGCCGGGTATCGGTGTCTACAGACCGAACGACAATCCGGTTATCGATCTGGTGCAGACCTGGGGCCGCATGCGTTCCAACAAGAGTATGATCGACCGAAAAGATCTTAAAGGAATGATCCGCGCGCTGAAAGCAGGCGAGGTTGTCTGGTATGCGCCGGACCACGATTACGGCCCACGGGCCAGCGTTTTCGCCCCTTTCTTTGCCGTTGAGCAGGCAGCGTCCACTTCCGGCACCTGGATGCTGGCGCGGATGTCTCAGGCTGCTATTGTACCGTTTGTTCCGCGTCGTAAGCCGGATGCAAAAGGCTACGAGCTGATCATGCTGGAACCGGAATACTCTCCGCCGCTTGACGATGCAGAAACAACAGCCGCCTGGATGAACAAAGTCGTGGAACGCTGCATCATGATGGCTCCCGAGCAGTATATGTGGCTACATCGCCGCTTTAAAACCCGCCCGGAAGGCGTCCCTTCTCGTTACTGAACACCTGAATAGCCTGCATTTGCGGGCTTTTTTTCATCATACAAAAATCGTCCTGCGCATTGCAGCAACCATCACCTGGGCGCATAATTAGCATGCTTATCAATTTCCCTTATGCGCGCGTTGCAACAACGCTGTACGGATGGTTATGTCATCTTCTGATGCCCCAATAAACTGGCAACGTAATCTTACCGTTGCCTGGTTTGGTTGTTTTCTTACTGGCGCGGCCTTCAGCCTGGTCATGCCCTTTCTGCCGCTGTATGTTGAGCAACTCGGCGTGACCGATCCGGGTGCGCTGAATATGTGGTCCGGGCTGGTGTTCAGTATTACCTTCCTTTTTTCAGCTATCGCTTCGCCGTTCTGGGGCGGGCTTGCCGACCGTAAAGGGCGCAAAATTATGTTGCTGCGGTCGGCGCTGGGCATGGCGATTGTCATGGCGCTGATGGGCATGGCGCAAAATGTCTGGCAGTTTTTAGTTTTGCGCGCGCTTTTAGGTTTATTGGGTGGATTTATCCCGAACGCGAATGCTTTGATTGCGACACAAATCCCGCGCAATAAAAGCGGCTGGGCACTCGGCACCCTTTCCACCGGTGGCGTCGGCGGTGCGCTGCTTGGGCCGCTGGCAGGCGGTCTTCTCGCCGATAATTGGGGTCTGCGGATGGTCTTCTTTATCACAGCGTCAGTACTGTTCCTCTGTTTCCTGCTGACACTGTGCTGTATCCGGGAGAATTTTGTCCCGGTGGCAAAACGCGAAATGCTGCACTTCAAAGAGGTTTTTGCCTCGTTGAAAAGCCCAAAACTGGTGCTGAGCCTGTTTATCACCACGATGATTATTCAGGTGGCAACCGGCTCCATTGCGCCGATTCTGACGCTGTATGTGCGCGAATTGACGGGTAACGTCAGCAATATCGCGTTTATCAGCGGCATGATTGCGTCGGTGCCAGGCGTCGCGGCACTGATGAGCGCTCCTCGTCTGGGAAAACTGGGCGATCGCATCGGCCCGGAGAAGATCCTGGTGGCCGCGCTGGTGATATCCGTGCTGCTGCTGGTGCCCATGTCATTGGTACAAACGCCCTGGCAACTGGCGATTCTGCGTTTCCTGCTCGGCGCTGCCGATGGTGCGCTACTCCCGGCGGTGCAGACGCTGCTGGTCTATAACTCGACCAACCAGATTGCCGGGCGCATCTTCAGTTATAACCAGTCATTCCGTGATATCGGCAACGTTACCGGGCCACTTATTGGTGCAGCGGTCTCCGCCAGCTACGGGTTCCGCGCAGTCTTTTGTGTAACCGCAGGCGTGGTGCTTTTTAATGCCGTCTATTCCTGGTTCAGCTTACAGCGCCCTGCACGTTCTCACGCTGAAACGCCCACTTCCACCGCATCCGTGGTCAGCAGTAAAGAGTGATCGGTTACAGAGCGGGTCCCCCTGCTCTGCCGCCCTTTCATAATGATCAATTTCTGTTAAATATCTGATTACCTCAGCCATCATTTGACGCTGGCGAAACCAGCGACTATAGATTTTTGCAGATACTTTTTCTGCAACTTGAGGAGTTTTTCCATGGCTGAATCCGAACTGGAGTATTACTCAACACTGTCTGAAGCAATTGATGCCGCACGGGAAATTTTTATTGCCAATAATCCAGATATTGATGAAGACGAGATCAGCGTGCAGCAATTTAATGCGCAAAAGTATGTTCTTCAGGATGGCGATATCGCCTGGCAGGCTGAGTTCTTTGCCGATGAGGAGGAGCCAGGAGAGTGTCTGCCGATGCTCAGTGGCGAAGCCGCGCAAAGCGTGTTCGACGGCGATTTCGACGAGATCGAAATAAGCCAGGAGTGGCAGGAAGAGAACACGCTGCACGAATGGGACGAGGGCGAGTTTCAACTTGAACCGCCGCTCGATACCGAAGAGGGTCAGACTGCGGCAGACGAATGGGACGAGCGCTGATCACTCATAGGGGCCGTGATGCGCATCCAGTGGCAACAGTAAGGTGTCGAACACCAGTGAAAAAGGCAGATCGAGTACAGTAATATAGCGCCACGCCGAATCACGAACATCCCATTGCACGCCGGGATAGTACTGATTTCCGTGGCCCTGCCCCGGGATAGTCCGACTGATAATGCTGCCGCAGCCGCTTAATAAACAGGCCATTACGACAACCAGAATAACTCTCACACCTGACCTCATCTTGCTGTTTGCAGAGTAAAAAAATACCGGCTCGGTGGCCGGTATTTTCCTTAATGTCGGCTTATTTCGCCTTCAACGCCAGCGGGTTTAGCTTCAGCTCTTCGTAATGGTTTACCCAGGAGAGATATCTCTCAGGTGCGGACCATACGCGATAGTGCAGTCGCGAAAGCGTCACGGGATCGCTTAGCAGCACCAGGCGACGATCGCGGTTCAGCTTCTCAGGCGTTTCGTTCAGCGCCTGCTCAACGTGACGATCGCGGGCAATTTCCAGCACGCGGCTGGAGCGGTGACGCGCAGTTGCCATTGCTGTTGCCAGCGCATTGAAAGAAGGATTAAACACCGCGTGCATAAACCCATCCTCCAGCGAACGCGAGCGGTTCAGCTCCAGATAGTTATCGGTATCCACCAGCACCTGCGGCGGCGAATACTCTTCCGGAATGAGGAACAGCTTCCAGCGTTTCGTACGCAAACCTACCGTGGAGCGACTGGAGATCACTGATACAAATGGCGACAGAATCAGCGAGAACACAATCGGCGCCAGCCAGAACAGGAAACGCAGATCCAGCCACGCCATTCCCACGGCCCATACCAGCCCCAGCAGTAACTGCGAGCCGTGACGCATAAAGGCTTCGCCCCACGGCGTGGAGTCATCATCACGCTGCGGCGAATTCCACACCACTTCCCAGCCGAGGAAGGCGCTGACAACAAATACAGTGTGGAACAGCATGCGCACGGGTGCCAGCAGAACTGAGAACAGCACTTCCAGCAGCAACGAGATCGTTACACGGAAGAAGCCGCCATACTCTTTCGGCCCTTTACACCATACCAGAATGATACTTAGCAGTTTCGGCAGGAACAGCAGCACCATTGTCGAGGCAAACAGCGCGATAGCCAGCTCAGGACGCCACTGCGGCCATACCGGGAACAACTGGCGCGGTTGCAGGAAGTACTGCGGCTCCGTCAGGGCATGCACCACCTGCAACGCCGTGGAGAGCGCAAGAAACATAAACCACAACGGTGCAGAAAGGTAGGACATCACGCCCGTCAGGAACACTGCGCGGTGTACCGGGTGCATACCTTTTACCAGGAACAGACGGAAGTTCATCAGGTTGCCATGGCACCAGCGACGGTCGCGTTTCAGCTCATCGAGCAGGTTCGGCGGCAGCTCTTCATACGAACCCGGCAGGTCATAAGCGATCCAGACGCCCCAACCCGCACGACGCATCAGCGCCGCTTCCACGAAGTCGTGCGACAAAATGGAACCGGCAAAAGAGCCTTCACCCGGCAGCGGTGCCAGGGCACAGTGCTCGATAAACGGCTTCACGCGGATAATCGCGTTGTGCCCCCAGTAGTGGGATTCCCCTAACTGCCAGAAGTGCAGCCCCGCAGTAAACAGCGGCCCGTAAACACGGGTGGCAAACTGCTGACAGCGTGCGTACAGCGTATCCATACCGGACGCTTTCGGCGACGACTGGATGATCCCAGCATTCGGATTGGCCTCCATCAGGCGCACCAGACCGGTCAGACATTCGCCGCTCATCACGGAGTCTGCGTCCAGCACCACCATGTAGCTGTACTGGCTGCCCCAGCGACGGCAGAAGTCATCAATGTTGCCGCTTTTACGTTTCACGCGACGACGGCGACGGCGATAGAAGATCTGCCCTTCACCCTGCACTTCCGCGATCAGCTCCATCCACGCTTTCTGCTCAGCAACGCAGATATCCGGGTTATAGCTATCGCTGAGGATATAGACGTCGAAATGCTGTTGCTGCCCGGTAGCTTTAACCGATTCCCAGGTCGCACGCAGCCCCGCAAAAACGCGATCCACGTCTTCGTTACAGATAGGCATAATCAACGCGGTACGATGTTCCGGGTTAAGCGGCTCATCACCCACCGTTGAGTGCGAAATGCTGTACTTGTCGCGGCCGATAAGCAGTTGCAGGAAGCCCATCAGCGCCGTCCAGAAACCGGCGGATACCCAACAGAACAGGACGGCGAACAGGATCAGAATGCCGGTTTGCAGCACGTACGGCAGCAACTGCATAAAGGAAACCCACAGATCCTGGCCCGCCATATCGGTCGGGTTGATCAGCGCCCAGCCCTGATAAGGCAGGATGGTTTTCATATACCAGGTCGCCACCACCGTCTGCGCCAGCGTCAGCAGCAGTAAAATATAACGGCGGATTGAGCCGACAGTACGCCATTTCTGTTCGTGTGCCTGCTCTTCTTTCGTCAGACGAGAAAGATAACGCGGAGCCACTTCCCGTCCACGAAGGCGATCCCAGAAACGCCCGATAGGGTTGGTACGCCACGGATCGGGAAACATGGAAGAACGCTTCGCTTTCGGCATTGCCTGAAGTTGCGCACGCCCTTCTTCATCCTTAATAAGCTGCTCTTTGCCCAGTGAATCCGGCCAGCTATGCTGCAAGCGCGCCGTCACAGAACCCAACGGCGTATCGTCTTCACGTTTCCAGTCTGTGTGTTCAGCATCCAGCGCCTGATGCACGCTAAGAATACTCTCTGTCGGCAGCACTGCCTTCTCCGCATCCGTGAGCGGCAGCGCGTCGATATACTCAGTTGTCTTATTCATTGGCAGGTAGCTGATAGCTCCAGGTTTCACTCAGGGTCTGGTCGGCATTTACCAGGGCCGCGCGCATATCCGTCGTTTTCTTCGGATCTTTAACTTTCACGCGTAACATCAAACGCCAACCTTGCGTCACTGGATTATAGCGAACGGTGTTTTCCACGATTTCGCCGTTATCGCCAATGCTGGCTTGCGCGGTGACTGGGGTGTCCTGCGGCAGTTTTTTCATATCCTGGCCGGTGAAATCGACGACAAAGGCGATCGTTCCGTCAGGCTGACGAATCAGGTTCGACTGTTTTACATCACCGGTCGAACGACGAGTTTGCAGTACCCAGGCGTTGTCTGGCGCATGCAGTTTATCTTCGTCGCGACTAAAGGTGATGGTGTATTTAAAGTTCATCTCCTTGCCTGGTTCCGGCAGTTGATCCGGTGTCCAGTAGGCTACGATGTTATCGTTGGTTTCGTCATTGGTCGGAATTTCAACCAGCTCAACTTTCCCTTTGCCCCACTCGCCTTTCGGCGTAACCCATGCGCTCGGACGCAGATCGTAGCGGTCATCAATGTCTTCAAAACGGGAGAACTGACGGCCACGCTGCAGCAGGCCAAAGCCCTGCGGGTTTTCCATCGCATAGCTGCTGACAGCCAGGTGTTTCGGGTTGTTCAACGGGCGCCAGATCCACTCGCCGTTGCCGGCAAGCATCGACAGACCGTTAGAATCATGCAATTCCGGGCGGTAGTTGGTCGCCGGAGAGGGTTGCGACGGACCGAACAGGAACATACTGGTCAGCGGCGCAACACCCAGTTTGCCCACTTTATCGCGCAGGTAAACTTTGGATTGCACATCCACTACAGTATCGCGTCCAGGGATAATCACGAAGCGATAGGCTCCCGTGGCGCGCGGTGAATCCAGCAATGCGTAAATCGTCAGGCGTTTATCGGCAGGCTTGGGACGCTCGATCCAGAATTCACGAAAACGTGGGAACTCTTCGCCGGAGGGGAGCGCAGTATCAATCGCCAGACCGCGCGCGGAGATCCCATAAACCTGACCTGCGCCAATCACGCGGAAGTAGCTTGCGCCCAGCATGCTGACGATTTCATCGTTTTTATCTTTATTATTGATGGGGTAAAGAACTTTGAAACCAGCAAAACCAAGATCTTTTACAGTGTCTTTATCGTGCTGAACGTTACCAAAATTAAAGTAGTCCGGGCTGTATTTAATTTGGCGAACGGCGGTAGCGGTCACTTCGTTGAGGGTCACCGGCGTATCGAAATACATGCCCTGATGATAAAACTCAAGCTTAAACGGGGTGTTGGTCGCGTTCCAGTAGGCTTTGTCGTGGTTGAACTGAATCTGCTGATAGTCCGCGTATTTCATGTCACGGAAAACAGAGGGCAGATTGCTCTTGGGTGCTTCATAGCCTTTGCCAGCCAGGGATTGTGCCTGTTTTGCGACATCGTCAATAGAAAAAGCCCAGCCTGATGACGTATAAAGTGACAACAGAACCGCAGCGCCTACCCAACGCATTTTCATCATTTGTAATTTAGGTTTCATAATAACTAAGCACTTCCCCCTTTGTGTGCTTAAATCGATCCGATCCATTTTAATGGAAACTCAGCCAATCCGACAACTGAATCCCTGTATTGTTCTGCCTGCTGGCTCATTGAATAAGCAAAGAAACTCACCCTTATCGTTTTGCAGGCTTATCCTGGAGACAGGTTATCGGACATAGTGTAGGGTTAGTTTCGAATGTAACCATTATTTGTCTTATGGATAAGGCGAAAAGTCTTAGAATGCCCGGAGTTATATGGCCAGAGTACCCGCACAACGAGAATATTTCCTTGATTCCATCCGCGCGTGGTTAATGCTGCTTGGGATCCCGTTCCACATCTCGCTGATTTATTCCAGCCATATGTGGCACGTTAACAGTACCTATCCTTCCTGGTGGCTGACCCTGTTTAATGACGCTATTCATGCGTTTCGCATGCAGGTGTTTTTTGTCATATCCGGTTATTTTTCATACATGCTATATCTGCGTTATCCGCTTAAACGCTGGTGGATGGTGCGCGTTGAACGTGTCGGTATACCGATGCTCACCGCAATTCCGCTGCTCACGTTGCCGCAATTTATTATGTTGCAATATGTGAATAACAATACCACGGAATGGCGCACCTTATCGGCGTATGACAAATTCAATACGCTGTCGTGGGAACTGATATCTCATTTATGGTTCCTGTTAGTACTCGTCATATTAACAACGGTTGGCATGTGGTTGTTTAAAAAAATAAAAAACAATGCCGATCGCCTACTTGGTTCTATTTCACTCGGTACGCTTTCCCTCTGGTTCCTGCTGCTGGGCATTGCCTGGGCCGCATTTCGGCGCATTATTTTTCTGTTGTATCCCGATATATTGCGCGATGCGCTGTTTAATTTCGCCGTCATGCAGTCGCTGTTTTACATTCCTTTCTTTATCCTTGGTGCGCTGACTTTCATAAATCCGCGGCTAAAATCACTTTTTACCACGCCGTCACCGTGGTGCATGGTTGGCTCAGCGCTGGCGTTTGTTGCTTATCTGCTTAACCAACGCTATGGCAGCGGCGATGCGTGTATGTATGAAACCGAAGCGGTAATTACCATGCTGCTGGGGCTGTGGATGGTGAATGTGGTGTTCTCGCTGGGGCACCGGTTGCTTAATTTTCAGTCGGCGCGGGTGAGTTATTTTGTCAATGCGTCGCTGTTTATTTATCTGGTACACCATCCCCTGACGCTGCTCTTTGGTGCATGGATCACTCCACATATTCAGTCCAACGCGTTAGGTTTTGTCACCGGACTGGTATTCGTCATTGGGATTGCGGTTTTGCTGTATGAAATTCACTTGCGCATTCCGCTGCTGCGTTTTCTCTTCTCCGGTAAACCGCAGGAGAAAGAGGTGAAAACCCACGCTACCGCCCGTTGATTTCGCAGGCTGCTCCTGGAGTAGCCTGCGCTTGCCCTATTTTGCAGGTTCTTCGCCCTGCTGTGTTAATAATCGCTGGTAAAGGTGCGCCGTTTCGCCATCAAAGCAGACAAACAAGACCTGCTGTAGCTGAGGGCGTCGGATCAAATGTGCAGACACCGTGTTGACCGCGATCTCTGCCGCCGCCGCTTTCGGATAGCCATACACACCAGTACTTATCGCCGGGAAAGCGATCGTGGTGTAGCCGTTCGCTTCAGCCAGCAACAGACTGTTGCGGTACGCATCCTCCAGCAGATGAGCTTCGTGTTCACCGCCGCCGCGCCACACAGGGCCAACCGTGTGGATCACCGCTTTAGCGCGCAGATTTCCCGCCGTGGTGATCACCGCATGCCCCGGAGGGCACTCCCCTTGTTGCTGACGCACCTGCTGACACGCCTTCAACAACTCCGGTCCTGCCGCGCGATGAATAGCGCCATCAACACCGCCGCCGCCAAGTAGCGACGAGTTTGCGGCATTAACAATGACATCAACCTCGAGAGTAGTGATATCTCCCTGAAGTACCTGCATACGTGGCTGCATTTTTGCCCCCTTTTTCGGTCAATCAACCGCCTTTCCGGTAAGTGTATCCTGGAGCGGGGGCAACATGCAGGCACAATCAGTGATAACTGATAACGACAATAGCCTTTGAATGCTCTGGATCGAGATAGTGCATCTCGACTTTCGCCAGAGATGCAAAAGACTGCCCGGCAATGTCACGCAGCGAAAATTGCTGCGTTTCGACCTTTTGCCCCTGCGGGCAAGAGAGCTCCAGTTGCTGCGAGTGGGTACGATAATCGCAACCACCTTCAACAATTGCACCCTGGAAATGAATGATCCCACCTGGCGTAGCAGCGCCGACAGAAGTGGTAGATAAAAGGATAATGAGAGACAGGAATGTCATAAAAAGCCGCATAAACACCTCACAGATTACTCATCCTTGATGGTGGGAGTCAGATATTCCACCTACCTGACTCATCGGCATTTTTAATTAATCTCTTTAATAGTTTAGCGTACAAAACGCACTGTTGCGGGCTAGCAGGCTGTTTTTATAAGATTTTTTATTGATGCGATTTATACTTTTTCTTGCTCGTTTAGCAAAGGCTGCGCACGGCGAGCAGCGATCCACAGGCCGCTATTTTTCATGGCGTAACCGAAAAGCAGCCCGACGGCCAGCGAAGGCACAATCATCCGCCACTCACTCTGCCCGGCAAACGTCGCGCAGGCACCAATAAAAGTGCCCGGTACAAAAGAGAGCAGCAAACTTTTGGCCTGCAAACACATCAGGAATGCCACCACGCCGGTCATCATATAGCCGACGATCGACAAATGCGGTGCCAGCGCTGCGCCATGAATAATCACTTGTGCCCAGACAACACCGCTCATGACGGTACAGGTGGAGATCAGTAGCCCTTTCAACCCGCCCTGCGGGCAGGCGAAATAAGCCGTACATCCGAGAAAGCCCGCCCAGCTAATCAAGCCGAGGGAAACGGCCACCCAGCCCCAAAGGCCAGAGAGGATACCCGTCGTCAGTGCAATAGAAAGGAGAATGTTCATGGCGCGCATCATAGCAGATGCGCACCGGGGTTATGTGACCACAAGCACATTAATTGAAACGATGAATTATGCGTTACATTTTATTGGTGATATGCATCACATTATTCGGCAGATTCTTCCTGCAATTCATCCCACATTGCTGCAATCGCATCTCGCGAGAGTGGTGCCATTGTGCGCCAGAACGGCGTGGTCGCGTGGGCTTCCACCTTACCGAAGAACGTGCCACACCACGGCAGCAGATAGTCTGCGAACAGGGTTTCCAGCGCTTCGCTTTCATCCTCAGCCGACTGGTCTTCCAGCCAGGAGGCTGCCAGCAGCAATGTACCAATATGATCGGCTGGCGCATCGGTTAACGGCATGCCACGGCTCGACAAAAATGAACGGACTTCAGCTTCTGTAGCGCCATCCACCCAGGCGCTGCGAAACGGCGACACCCGGCACTCTTCGCCGACAAACAGCGCGTTGTAATCGGCAGCCAGCGCCTGCGCATCGCAGTTTTTTTGCAGGCGCTCCAGCAATTCATCCTGCTCCAGGGGCCAGCTTTCCGCCAGTTTCCCCTCTCGGATCAGGGTGTACAGCGGCACCAGCAGCGGATCCTGCGGCTGACGATAAAACAGCGAGCCAAGTACGCGGCAAAGGATAGAAAATTCGTTCATTCAGTTGTTCCAGTCAGTATTTAAAGTTCAGCAAATTCAGCAATCGGCGCCATGCCGCGGGACTCAAGGAAACTCAGCAGGCGACGCGGTGAGACGTTCAGAATACGTTCTTCCGGGAAACCGACATCATCGAGTACCTTACGGCATTCAGTGAAATCACCCAGCGTAAACGCGGTGTGAGAATCCGATCCCAGCGCAACCCAGCCGCCAGCATCACGCACCGCGGCAGCAATCGCACGGCAGTTATCTTCACTACCTTTGCGTGAGTGCATAAAGGAAGAGTTGTTAATCTCCAGCGCCACCTGATATTTCGCGGCAGCTTCCGCGATTGCAGGAATATCAACCTCAAATTTCGGGTTGCCGGGATGGCTGATAATGTGAACGTTGCCGCTGGCCATTGTGGCAATCATCGCCTGCGTATGCGCGGCTTTATCCTGCGGTGGAAAGACCGGTTCATGGAAACCGGCAATGATCAGATCGAGTGATGACAGCATCGGGCCGGTGCAGTCGATCTCACCATCGGTGTTTTTAATGTTGGCCTCAATACCGCGCAAAATCCCCACGCCATCCACCAGACGCGGCCAGATGCGCATATTGACGAAGTGCCAGTAATGCGGCGCATCCGCCATATCCGGGCCGTGGTCAGTAATGGCAAACAGTTTGATGCCTTTGCTTTTTGCTTCGGCAATATAATCATGAAGCGTGCTATAAGCATGGGTGCTGGCGACGGTATGCATATGCAGGTCAACGGGGTACATGGCTCACTCCTGTCGTTATTTTTTGCAAGGATAGCAGTTATCGGTGTCGATTTTAATGACAAAACCCGGCCGGGCCGGGCTTTCATTAATAACCCCGAACTCTGTCAACGCGCCCGCTGACGGTTTCTCCGCGCTCCAGTTTGCCAATAGTGTGGCCGATAAACTCAATGGCTTCGGTTGGTCTCGTGAACGCCGCAATGTGCGGAGTCATTGCCACACGCGGATGCGCCCACAGCGGATTATCAGCAGGGAGCGGCTCGCGGCTGAACACATCAAGCATCGCGCCCTTCACCTTTCCGCTCTCCAGCGCCGCCAGCAGATCGGCTTCAACAACATGGACGCCGCGTGCCAGGTTCATCACGTAACTGTGGTCGGCAAGTTGATTAAGCAGTGACTGATTAATAAGACCAACCGTTTCCGGCGTATTCGGCAGCAAGTTGATCAGCACACGCGTGCCCTGCAAAAAATCGCCCAGTTCTTCAGGGCCAGCAAAACTTTGTACACCAGGCAGCGACTTACGGCTGCGGCTCCAGCAACGCACCGGAAATCCCCACGGCAGCAGGCTTTCCGCGACTTTTGAACCCAACACACCCGCACCAAGAATACCGACAGTGAAATCGCCGTGCGCATACTCTTCCAGTTGCTGCCATCTGGACTGCTGTTTTAACGCCTGATAATCATCAAAACGCCGGAACCAATGCAGCACCTGGCTTACCGCATACTCTTGCATTTGCGATCCCATCCCGGTGTCTTCCAGGCGGAATAGCGGAATATCATCAGCCAGCATCCCCGGGTTGGCGCTGAGCTGACCAAGAATGGCATCAACCCCGGCGCCAAGCGCAAACACCCCTTTCAGTTTACGTCCTTTAAGCATTTCGACAGGGGGATGCCACACCAGGGCATAATCCGCCGGGGCATTATCGCCTGCCGTCCATGCACGCACATTCACCTGCGGCATCGCCTTACGCAGCGCGTTAATCCAGTATTCGCTATTAAAGGAAGGGTGATAAAAAATAATGTCCATTCCAACTCCAGAAATCGTTGTGATGTATCCGGATAATTCCCGGTTCTATTGGGTATTTTAAAAGGGTGATCAGCATAACAAATTTCTCCTGTACGCCGCGGAGAAAGTACCGTGATGAGAAAAAAAGCGATTTCAGAACGTTTAAGAAGCAGGTTGTTTGAAGTTTGTCTAAACACGCTAATTTATTGAAAAAGAAGATTGACGCCGCAATGGCTTTTCCCTACATTAGCGCCCGTCCCGATGACATCGGGAAGACAATGTGGTGAGGTGTCCGAGTGGCTGAAGGAGCACGCCTGGAAAGTGTGTATACGGCAACGTATCGGGGGTTCGAATCCCCCCCTCACCGCCATCATTTCAGACGAGAGCCTGTACGAAAGTACGGGCTTTTTTCTTTTATATTCTCCCTTCCTGGGGGGATGAGAATCCCCGACCGGGGTTCGACAACGGGCAACTGCCCGTTGGACAGACCACGAATAACAGGAGTGGGCTGCCCGCACAAAAACGCCGGGAGCGTTTTTGAACAACGCCTGCGTTGGCCCCGAAGGGCCGAGTAACGGCGAGCGAAGCGAGTCAATCCCCCCACTCTCCCTTCCAATGCCGATTAAACATCAGAAATGGCGTCGACACCTTATATAACCGTGGTTTTAGCCATCTCCTGCCCTGGCTTCGCGCCGGAACGCCAGGCGACAGCGACGCTTTACCCGGACTACATTTCTGGTCAAATTTTTGGTCCAAAATCCGCCATTGCTCACACCTTAAGCGAACAGCCATCAATGCGGAAAATATGCTTGACCGTTTCAGTGCAACTCCCTATAGTAGCGCCCCGTTGCCCCCCAAGTGGCGGCAGCAATACAATGTGGTGAGGTGTCCGAGTGGCTGAAGGAGCACGCCTGGAAAGTGTGTATACGGCAACGTATCGGGGGTTCGAATCCCCCCCTCACCGCCATCATTCAAAGAAGAGCCCGCATGCAAATGCGGGCTTTTTTTTCGCATGTCGCACATGCTATCCACAAACTGCACTCAACAATCGCAAAAAACATCCTCATTTCAGCTCAGAAGAAAACCCTCTGACCTTGCTCACTTTGTTTCTCCCACAGCTATCACCGGTGCATTACTATGGCGTTCCATGAGCGAAAAAGAGTGCCGTAATGAAAGAACGCAATAGCGTAAGTGGGAAATTAACCCTGCTGGCCATCATTGGCGATCCCATTGCGCAAGTACGCGCCCCTTTGATGATCAATGCCGCCATGGAAGAGCGACACATCCCGGATACACTGATGGTTCCTTTGCATGTTGCGCCTGGCAATGTGCAGCAAGCGATTGAGGGACTGAAAGCTGTGCAGAATTTCGCTGGCGCCATCATCACCATGCCGCATAAAAAAGAGGTTATGCGCTTCCTTGACTCAACGAGTACCGCGGCAGCACATTGCGGTGCCTGCAATGTCATCCGCCGTGACCAGCACGGGAAAATCCATGGCACAATGCTGGATGGCGAAGGTTTTGTCGCCAGTCTGCTGGAGCGGGATATTGCCGTTGGGCAAAAGAAAATCTATCTGGCAGGAACCGGTGGCGCAGGTACGGCGATCGCACATGCGTTGGCTGCTCATCAGGTTGCAGAATTGATTATCTATAACCGCACCGTCAGCCGGGCTGAAGCACTTATCCGTGAATTGTCGGTTTTCTATCCGCAGGTGCAGTTTCGGTTGGGCAACGATAAACCCGCAGAGGTTGATATTGCCATTAATGCCACCTCCGTTGGCATGGGCGGGACGCAAGAACTCCCCTTCTCGCTTATGGCGCTCAACCCGCAGTCTGTGGTCTGCGATATCATTATTTTCCCGGAGACAACGGCGTTGCTCGCTGCGGCACAGCAGCGCAATTTATGCACACACTCTGGACGGGCCATGCTCGCCGCGCAGATTACATTGATGCTTGAATTTATGCTACATGGCAAAAAGGCATAAAAAAGCCCGGCAAGCCGGGCTCTTCCATTGAGATAGCATCAATCATAAGCCAGCAGTGTGCGCTGGCAGAGAGCGGAGCGTACGCAGTCATCTTTGTTAAAGCGCACCACGCCAATCATCTCATCTTCCTCAAAACGCGCCAGTGCATCGCTCAGCCCCGATTTAACACCGGAAGGTAGGTCGCACTGGGTGATATCGCCGTTGACAATCACCGTCACGTTTTCCCCGAGGCGTGTCAAAAACATCTTCATTTGCGCAGCGGTGACATTCTGAGCCTCATCAAGAATAACGACCGCATTTTCAAAGGTACGTCCGCGCATATAGGCGAACGGCGCGATTTCCACCTTACCAATCTCTGGGCGCAGGCAGTATTGCATAAAGGACGCGCCAAGGCGTTTAACCAGCACGTCATAGACGGGCCGGAAATAGGGCGCGAACTTCTCCGAAATATCGCCGGGTAAGAAGCCAAGATCTTCGTCAGCTTGCAGGACCGGCCGGGTAACAATAATCCTTTCCACGTCCTTATGGATCAGCGCTTCCGCCGCTTTCGCCGCGCTAATCCACGTTTTTCCGCATCCCGCTTCACCAGTTGCGAAGATCAGTTGTTTACTCTCGATAGCATTCAGGTAGTGCTCCTGAGCTTCATTGCGAGCGGCAATCGGAGAGGTATCACGGCTGTCCCGCGCCATGCCAATTGCTTCTACGCCACTCATCTGCACAAGCGAGGTGACCGACTCTTCTTCACGTTGTTTATGGCTGCGTGAATCACGTCTCAGCACGCGTTTCGCTTCACGACGAGCTTTGATCACTGCTTTTTGTCTTCCCATGGATAGCACCTTGAGTTGTTGGTTTACATCACGCGTATCTGTTTCGACACGACTATGCGCACAAACGTCTGAGGGTTGGCTTCCTTGTAAGCCTTGTCTTGCCTTTGAATATGATGTGGCTGAGCGACAGGCATCATCGCCGGTCACATCGTTGAAATCAGGTATGAACAAAGAGGAGGAAAATTCAGGGGCGAAGAAGTCGTTGCCGGAGGGGGTTTCTCCGTGCCGGGTCTTACGTGGTCTTTTTGAGTGTCCGCTACAGGACTTTACCATCCGCGATCTCCTGAAGAACTTCATCACCGCAGGGAAAAACGCTTTAAACTAATTACATCAAAACTTAGCATCATTGCAACATTATTTTTACCTACTCATAACGTGCAAGCGCCCTGCGTTGTTGCAAAGAGTCTCTGATATGAATATTACAGAAAGATAACAGATACTTTCTAATACGAAAAAATGATAGCTGGATGGCAGAAAAAGTATGTCGAAATGCAACGAATGACAGAATATCCTGCCCGCAGGCGGGCAGGATAGGATCTTTACGCTTCGAGCAGAGATTGGGCAAGATAGTGATTTGCGTCTTTCACCCCAGGCAAAACAAAGAAGTAGCCGCCGCCAATCGGACGGATATATTCCTCCAGCGCCTCGCCGTTAAGCCGTTTTTGCACCGTCAGGAAACCTTTTTCCAGATCGTGCTGATAACAGACAAACAGCAAGCCCATATCAAGTTGACCTGAGTTCGTCACCCCGAGCGAATAGCTATAGCCCCGGCGCATCATCAGGCTTGATTGTGTCTCTTTGGTACGCGGGTTCGCCAGACGAATGTGGCTGTCGAGCGCAATCACATCGCCGTCCGGATCTTTTGTGTAATCCGGAATATCGTGTTCTTGCTGCATCCCCAGCGGCGCGCCGGAGTGTTTATCACGCCCAAAAATCGTTTGCTGCTCTTTCAGCGGCGTGCGATCCCAGAACTCAACATGGAACTGGATAATCCGCACCGCCTGATAACTGCCACCAACAGCCCAGGCCGGTTCACCTTGATCGCCGGTGACCCAGACCACTTCATTCATCAACGCATTATTGCTGCTGTCCGGGTTGGCGGTGCCATCTTTAAATCCCAGCAGATTCACCGGCGTCTCTTTGCCTTTACTGCGCGCCGCATGATCGGAGATAAACCCCTCCCGCTTCCAGCGCACGCTGAGTAAATCCGGCGTGTGCTTAATGAGATCGCGCAGCGTGTGAATCACCGTATCCTGCGTATTGGCGCAAATCTGGATGAGTAAATCACCGTGGCACAATGCCGCATCCAGCGAATCATTGGGGAAGCGTTCCATCTTTTGCAGCTTTTTCGGCATCTGCGCCTGCAAGCCAAAGCGCGTATCGAACAGAGACTGACCCACTGAAACAGTGACCGTCAGGTTATCCGGCGAGATATACGACCCGAGAATACCGGAATCCATTGGCGGCAGCCGTGGGTTTGGCGTATCCGGTGCCGGACCGCCTGAAGTGAGAAAAGTGATGCGCTGTGTCAGTAAACGAAACAAACGTTCAAGATCGGCCTTATCCGCAGCCAGCACATCAAAAGCCACCAGCATCATTGACGCTTGCTGTGGCGTCAAAATCCCGGCCTGATGCGCCCCGAGAAAAGGCTGCTTTTCCATCCGCGAATCCGGCGACAGCGTCCCCGGCGCACTCTGCGGTTTTGCTGCATGGGCAACCGGACATCCGCCAGCAATTGCGAGCGCGCCTCCCAGCGCGCCCATCCCTTTCAGTAAACGGCGGCGCGAAGGTTCGCTGACGCCATGATCATCATGTTGCTTCATATTGTTAATCCAGCCCAAGCACGCCGCGCAGTTGCGCCAGATCTTCAGCCAGCGTGGTGATCGGCCCTTTCAGCGCATTACGGTCGGCGTCGGTCAGCTTGTCGTACGTCTCATAGCCATCTTTTGTGCGGTATTTCGCCAGAATGGTATCCACTTTCTTGAAGTTGGCATCGACTTTCGCCAGCAACTCCGCATTCTCTTTTTGCAGTTGCGGACGCAGCAGATTGACAATTTTCTGCGCGCCATCAACGTTGGCCTGGAAGTCCCACAGATCGGTGTGGCTGTAACGATCTTCTTCGCCGCTGATTTTGCTGGCTGCAACTTCTTCAATCAAATCGGCTGCACCGCCCACCACTTTTGAGGGCGGGAAAGCCAGTTCGTTAATGCGCGTTTGCAGATCCAGCACATCGCTGTTGAGCTGATCGGCATATTTGCCCATCTCTTTGGTGCTGTTATCGCCAAACAGGGCTTTTTCCAGGCGGTGGAAACCGGTGAACTTCGGATCTTCCGCTTTGTGCTCGTAATCATCTTCACGGGCATCAATCCTGCCATCCAGATCGGAGAAGAGTTCAGCAATCGGTTCGATACGTTCATAGTGCTGGCGAGTTGGCGCATACAGCGCTTTCGCTTTTTCAATATCCCCGGCTTTTACTGCATCGGTAAAGGCTTTCGTGCCGGAGACCAGTTGCGCGGTTTCCGCCACGACATAGGCTTTATAATCAGTAATGGCCCCGCTCAGGCTCAACAATGCATCGTCTTTTGCCGCATCCGCAGTTGCCGAGCCTTTGACCACCAGTTTCCCTTTCGGGTTGGTGAGCAGGCCGCAGGTCATATCATATTCGCCAGGTTGCAGATTGGCGGTCAGCTTCTGGCTGAATCCCGGCGCGATGTTTTCACGCTCTTCCACCACCATCACGCCTTTGAGAATCTCCCATTCCAGCGCTTTCTGGCTGTGGTTGATGATAATGAACTGCGTTTTGCCCGCGTTAACGGTCAGGTTCATCGGCTCACACTGCTTGTCCGTTACCGTGACCTTCACCTGCGGAACATCCGCAGCCTGTACCCCGAAAGCGCAAGACATCAGCGCCGCGATCCCTACCTGCAAAGCACTACGACGAAAATGAATAGCCATGACCCTTCCCTTAAATAAGTATGTTGTAACTACGAAGCTGTGCATATCCTCAGGAAGCCGCCTGCGAAGGCTGCGCTCTTGAGCGTGGAGGCAAAACAAATAGCACCAGCACCGGAATCAGGTAGGCAAAGTAGACAAAGACTTCGCTCACGCTCGGTGCTTCCTGATAACCAAAAATGCCTTCCAGCAAGGTGCCCGTCAGCGAATGCGTGGTAAGCACGTTGCTTAAATCGAAAGCCACATCCTGGAATTGATTCCACAAACCGGCTTCATGGAAAGCGCGGATAGCGCCCGCGGCCAGACCGGCGGCCACCAGCAGGATAAACAGGCTGGTCCATTTGAAAAACGCGCCGAGATTAAGGCGGATCCCGCCCCAGTAGAGCAGAAAGCCCAGCACCACGGCCGTTGCCAGCCCAAGTATTGCGCCAAGCGGCGGCCAGATACCGAGATCCTGCTGGAATGCCGCCAGCAGAAAGAATACCGATTCCAGCCCTTCACGCGCGACGGCGAAAAAAACCATCAAAATCAGCGCCCAGCCGTGATGATTACTGCGCGCCAGCGCGTTATCCACCGCCTGCTCAAGCTGCACTTTGACGTTGCGCGACACTCTGCGCATCCAGAACACCATCCAGGTAAGGATCACCACAGCAATCACCGCAACAATCCCCTCAAACAGCTCCTGCTCTTTTTGCGGAAACTCGCCGGTAGTTTCGTTGATGGCAATCCCCAGCCCCAGACAGAGCGTGGCGGCGAGGAAAACACCAATCCACATCACCCCGATCCAGCGTCCGCGCTGGGTGCGTTTCAGGTAGCTGGCAATCAGACTGACGATCAGCGCCGCTTCGAGGCCTTCACGCAACATAATAAGAAATGGAACAAACATGGAGAACGCCCCTGGTGTCATGTGCAGTCAACGGTTGCAAAGAAAAGTAAATTGCATTGATAGTGATTATCATTACGATAACGAGAAACTCAAGCGAAATATGACAAGAATAATAACTGAATGTAAACGGCTGGCAGGCTACCCCAGGCGAAGCGGCCCTTATGCAGAAGTGGTTGAAATAAAGCGATAACTTAGCTTACAAAGCATTAACTTTATGTTTACCGCATCTCGCGGCTATGGCTAAATACTCCCCCATTCACCTGCAAAATTAGAGATATGATTAACTTCCTACACTTTCTGCTGGCGCTGGCGGTGATCCTCGCACTCGCCTGGCTGGTAAGTTTCGACCGGCGGCAAATACGTTTTCGCTTTATTCTGCAATTGATCGTCATCGAAATGGCGCTGGCCTGGTTCTTCCTGCACGCGCAAAGCGGATTAACGCTGATTAAATATGTTTCCGGTTTCTTCGAAGTGCTGCTGAAATTTGCCGGTGAAGGCACGGGTTTTGTTTTCGGCGGCATGAGCGAAAAAGGGCTGGCATTTATTTTCCTTGGCGTGCTGTGTCCCATCGTTTTTATTTCAGCGTTGATCGGCATTTTGCAACACTGGCGGATCCTGCCTGTTTTCATTCGTCTGATCGGCACCCTGCTGTCGAAACTCAATGGTATGGGCAAGCTGGAATCCTTTAACGCCGTCAGTTCGCTGATTCTGGGTCAGTCCGAAAATTTCATTGCCTACAAAGGGATACTTGCCGACCTCTCTTCACGTCGCCTGTTTACCATGGCCGCCACGGCAATGTCGACGGTTTCGCTGTCGATCGTCGGCGCCTATATGACCATGCTGGATGCGAAATATGTGGTCGCCGCGCTGATCCTGAATATGTTCAGCACCTTTATTGTCCTGTCGATCATTAATCCCACGCGCCCGGAAGCGGAACCGGAAATTAAGCTGGAAAAACTCCACGAATCGCAAAGTTTCTTTGAGATGCTCGGCGAATATATTCTGGCTGGTTTCAAAGTAGCAATGATTATTCTGGCAATGCTGATCGGTTTTATCGCCCTGATTAGCGCCGTCAACGCCCTCTTCTCTGCGCTATTCGGTATCAGTTTCCAGCAAATTCTCGGCTATGTTTTCTATCCGCTGGCCTGGCTGATTGGCATTCCGCTCAGCGATGCGCTGCAGGCTGGCGGCATCATGGCCACCAAGCTGGTCGCTAATGAGTTTGTGGCGATGATCGAACTGCAAAAAATCGCCGCACAGATGACGCCGCGCGGATTGGGAATTTTGTCAGTGTTTCTGGTGTCATTTGCCAACTTTGCCTCAATTGGCATCGTCGCAGGCGCCATTAAGGGGCTGAATGAGCAGCAAGGCAATTCCGTCTCCCGCTTTGGCCTGCGCCTGGTCTACGGGGCAACGCTGGTGAGTCTGCTCTCCGCCGCTTTTGCGGGTGTTGTGCTGTAAGTGATTTACCCCTCTCCTGCGGGAGAGGGGCTTCAAATCAGAACTGAACGCAAACCGGCTGATCCACGCGCATCACCGATTCCTGCGCGAAACGCGATTTATAAATCTCGCGCAACGTATCAATTTTTGCGTCAGTTTGTGCGTCCACGCTGTGGATAAGCATCAGCGCCTTGCTCGGTTCCTTCGACACCTTCCCGTTGCTGCCCAGCCACTGCCCCTGGGCATCAAAAGCCGTCAGGCCATCACGAAAACGCGGTGTGACCTCGTTATCCACATACTGTTGCCACTCCTGAGCAGTAATCAATTTACCGCCCTGGCGGGTTAAACCGTAATAGAGCGTGGTTTGTTGCATTTGGTTTTCAACCTTGCAGGTTTGCGTGCTCACACTCTGTTTCGATGTTGGCGCCGCACAGCCCGCCAGCAAACCAGCAACCACAAGCGCGGTGAACCCTGTCTTTAACTTCATATTGCTATCCTCATTGTTATTTGTTCTGAGATAACAGCGTAATTACAATTATTTAGCAATAAAAAAACCCGCCGCAGCGGGTTTTTCGTTAATGGCGCGTTATTCTGCCTGTAAACGGGACGGCGGCGCGGAATGATAATGCGCATCGGCCTCGGCAAAACGCTGCTGCATCGCCGCAGAAGGCGCTTTGCCCAACAGGCTGAACACCACAATACCCAGGCTGCCGAACACAAAGCCCGGAATGATTTCATACAGATCCAGCCAGCCGTAGTTTTTCCAGATAATGACCGTTACTGCGCCAATAATCATCCCCGCCAGCGCGCCGTTGCGGGTCATCCGCGACCACATCACCGAGAACAGCACCACCGGGCCAAACGCCGCACCGAAACCGGCCCACGCGTAACTTACCAGCCCCAGCACGCGGTTTTCCGGGTTTGCCGCCAGCGCGATAGCGATTACCGCCACCAGCAGCACCATTGCGCGGCCCACCCACACCAGCTCAGTCTGGCTGGCACCTTTACGCAAAAACGCTTTGTAGAAATCTTCAGTAATCGCACTGGAGCAAACCAGCAACTGGCAGCTCAGCGTCGACATCACCGCGGCGAGGATGGCAGAAAGCAGCACGCCCGCAATCCACGGGTTGAACAACAGTTGCGCCAGCTCGATAAACACACGTTCGGCGTTCTGATTGACCGCGCCCGCCAGCGACGGGTTGTTATTGAACCAGGCGATGCCAAAGAAACCCACGGCGACCGCGCCTGCCAGGCAGAGGATCATCCAGATCATGCTGATACGGCGCGCATGCACAATCGTATGGTGGGAATCGGCGGCCATAAAGCGCGCCAGAATATGCGGCTGACCAAAATACCCCAGCCCCCAGCCCATCAAAGACAGGATGGCGACAAAATTCAGCCCCTTCAGCATGTCGACGTTTTCGATGCTTTTCTGCTTGATCACCTCCAGCGAATCACTGAAACCGCCCACCGTAATAATGACAATCACCGGCGTCAGGATCAGCGCGAAAATCATCAGGCTGGCCTGCACCGTATCGGTCCAGCTAATCGCCAGGAAGCCGCCAATAAAGGTGTAAATAATGGTGGCTGCCGCGCCGGCCCAGAGCGCGCTTTCGTAGCTCATGCCGAAGGTGCTTTCGAACAGACGTGCGCCCGCCACAATGCCGGAAGCACAATAAATGGTGAAGAAGACAAGGATCACCACGGCGGAGATAATGCGCAGCAGACGGCTTTTATCTTCAAAGCGACCGGTGAAATAATCCGGTAACGTCAGCGCATTATTGTTCACTTCGGTGTGCACGCGCAGACGCCCGGCCACCAGTTTCCAGTTGACCCACGCCCCCAGCGTCAGGCCAATGGCGATCCAGCTTTCCGAAATCCCGGAGATAAAAACCGCGCCTGGCAGCCCCATCAGCAGCCAGCCGCTCATATCGGACGCCCCGGCGGAAAGCGCGGTGACCAGCGGCCCCAGTCTGCGACCGCCGAGAATATAATCGTCAAAATTCTTCGTTGAACGCCAGGCGAAAAACCCGATCAATATCATGCCAAAGATATAAACAAGAAAGGTCACCAGCATCGGTGTGCTCATTGCCATTAAGGAGTCTCCAGGGTTCTTCGTCAGCAAAATCATTCTGCTGCTTTATCCATCACCGGAACGTAGTGATGGCGCGTATTGATTATCAGAAGCGCCCGTATCCTGCCGGAAGCCTCACTTATTCACAATTGATTTAACACAGCATTTACATCAAATTCATCCTGAGTTTGATAGCTTTTTGCGATAGGTTGTACTGTGTCACACTTTTCCAGGTTGCACCTTTTAAAAGTGTTATCCACCGCATAAAAGCTGCTTTTCCAGTGAAATATCCAGCGCCTTTTCCCGTTACCAGTAATTAACATTTAATTCATTTTTAACCTTGCCAGCCAGGTCACATTTAACAAGGTTGCACAAAGTTGCAACATGATGGATATTTCTGCCTGAACCGCAAAACAGCCAAAAAAAACAGGAGCAAAGCATGGGCACCACCACGATGGGGGTCAAGCTTGATGACGCCACGCGCGAAAGGATTAAAGCCGCCGCAGCGACAATCGACCGCACGCCGCACTGGTTAATTAAACAGGCCATTTTTAATTATCTTGAGAAGCTGGAGAGCAGCGAAGGGTTACCGGAACTGGCCGCCACGGCAGGGACTGCGTCACAGGATGAAGAAAGCGGCGTACCGGCTGACGAGAGCCACCAGCCGTTCCTCGACTTTGCCGAGCAGATCCTGCCGCAGTCTGTTTCCCGCGCTGCTATTACCGGTGCCTGGCGCTGGGCGGAAACCGATGCGGTGCCGATGCTGCTGGAGCAGGCTCGTCTGCCGCAGCCAGTCGCGGAAAATGCCCATAAACTGGCTTACCAGTTAGCGGAAAAATTACGTAATCAGAAAACTGCTTCCGGCCGTGCTGGCATGGTGCAAAGCCTGTTGCAGGAGTTTTCGCTCTCCTCGCAGGAAGGTGTGGCGCTGATGTGTCTGGCAGAAGCGCTGCTGCGCATCCCGGATAAAGCCACCCGCGACGCGTTGATCCGCGACAAAATCAGCAACGGCAACTGGCAGTCGCACATTGGCCGCAGTCCGTCGCTGTTCGTCAACGCTGCCACCTGGGGCCTGCTGTTTACCGGGCGACTGGTTTCCACACACAACGAAGCGAATCTCTCGCACGCCCTGAACCGCATTATCGGGAAAAGCGGCGAGCCGCTGATCCGCAAAGGTGTGGACATGGCGATGCGCCTGATGGGCGAACAGTTCGTCACCGGCGAAACCATCGCTGAAGCGCTGGCGAATGCCCGCAAGCTGGAAGAGAAAGGCTTCCGCTACTCCTACGATATGCTGGGCGAAGCGGCGCTCACCGCTGCCGATGCGCAGGCTTATATGGTCTCCTATCAGCAGGCGATCAATGCCATCGGTAAGGCGTCCAATGGCCGCGGGATCTACGAAGGGCCGGGCATTTCGATTAAGCTTTCCGCTCTGCATCCGCGCTACAGCCGTGCGCAGTACGATCGCGTAATGGAAGAGCTCTATCCGCGCCTGAAATCCCTCACCCTGCTGGCGCGCCAGTACGATATTGGTATCAATATTGATGCCGAAGAGGCCGATCGTCTGGAAATCTCCCTCGATTTGCTGGAAAAACTCTGCTTTGAGCCAGAGTTAGCAGGCTGGAACGGTATCGGCTTTGTGATTCAGGCCTACCAGAAGCGCTGCCCGTTTGTCATTGATTACCTGACCGACCTGGCAACCCGCAGCCGCCGCCGTCTGATGATCCGCCTGGTCAAAGGCGCTTACTGGGACAGCGAAATCAAACGCGCGCAAATGGAAGGGCTGGAGGGTTATCCGGTGTATACGCGCAAGGTGTACACCGATGTCTCTTACCTCGCCTGCGCGAAAAAATTACTCGCGGTGCCAAACCTGATCTACCCGCAGTTCGCCACCCACAACGCCCATACGCTGGCGGCGATTTACCAGCTTGCCGGGCAAAACTACTACCCCGGGCAGTATGAATTCCAGTGCCTGCATGGCATGGGCGAACCGCTGTACGAGCAGGTGGTAGGGAAAATTGCCGACGGCAAACTGAACCGCCCGTGCCGCATTTATGCGCCAGTTGGGACGCATGAAACCCTGCTGGCCTACCTGGTGCGGCGTCTGCTGGAAAACGGTGCCAACACCTCCTTTGTTAACCGCATTGCCGATACCACATTGCCGCTGGATGCGCTGGTGGCTGACCCGGTAGCAGAAGTGGAAAAGCTGGCTACTCAGGAAGGCCAGGTCGGTCTGCCGCATCCGAAGATCCCCCTGCCCCGCGCCCTGTATGGTGAAGGACGCATCAACGCCGCCGGTCTGGATCTGGCGAATGAACACCGGCTGGCATCGCTCTCTTCCTCGTTGCTGAACAGCGCCACGCAGAAATGGTATGCCCGTCCGATGCTGGAACAGGTGGTGATGGAAGGCGAGCCGATCGCGGTGATCAACCCGGCAGAGCCGAAAGATGTGGTGGGTTATGTGGTGGAAGCGCGTGATGAAGACGTGGAACAGGCGCTGAATAATGCCGTTAATCATGCGCCCATCTGGTTCGCCACGCCGCCGCAGGAGCGCGCCGCCATTCTGCAACGCGCCGCCGTGCTGATGGAGGATCAGATGCCGCAGTTAATGGGCATTCTGGTACGTGAGGCCGGGAAAACCTTCAGCAACGCGATTGCTGAAGTGCGTGAAGCAGTGGATTTCCTGCGCTATTACGCAGGCCAGGTTAGCGCCGATTTTGATAACGAAACTCATCGCCCGTTGGGGCCGGTGGTTTGCATCAGCCCGTGGAACTTCCCGCTGGCGATCTTTACCGGGCAGATTGCCGCTGCGCTGGCAGCAGGCAATAGCGTGCTGGCAAAACCCGCAGAACAAACCCCGCTGATCGCCGCGCAAGGCGTGGCAATTCTGCTGGAAGCGGGCGTACCCGCCGGGGTATTGCAATTACTGCCAGGGCGTGGCGAAACCGTCGGCGCACGGCTCACCTCCGATGCGCGGGTGCGCGGCGTGATGTTCACCGGCTCAACCGAAGTGGCCAGCCTGCTGCAACGCACCATCGCCACGCGGCTCGACGCACAGGGCCGTCCGACGCCGCTCATCGCCGAAACCGGCGGCATGAACGCGATGATTGTCGATTCGTCAGCGCTTACCGAACAGGTGGTTGTCGATGTGCTGGCCTCCGCGTTCGACAGTGCCGGACAGCGCTGTTCGGCGCTACGCGTGCTGTGCCTGCAAGAAGAGATTGCCGATCACACGCTGACCATGTTACGTGGTGCAATGGCCGAATGCCGGATGGGCAATCCAGGCCGTCTGACCACCGATATCGGCCCGGTGATCGATGCCGAAGCGAAAGCAAATATCGACAAACATATTCAGGCGATGCAGGCCAAAGGGCGCAATGTATTCCAGGCAATGCGCGAAAACAGCGAAGATGCGCGGGAATGGCGTACCGGCACCTTCGTGGCGCCAACGTTGATTGAGCTGGAGAGCTTCGACGAGCTGCAAAAAGAGGTCTTCGGGCCGGTGCTGCACGTGGTGCGCTACAGCCGTAATCAGTTACCGCAGTTGATTGAGCAGATCAATGCTTCCGGCTACGGTCTGACGCTCGGCGTGCATACGCGCATTGATGAAACCATCGCCCAGGTGACCGGCAGCGCGCGCGTCGGCAACCTGTACGTTAACCGCAATATGGTTGGCGCAGTAGTTGGCGTGCAGCCGTTTGGTGGCGAAGGGTTATCCGGCACCGGGCCGAAAGCGGGCGGGCCGCTCTATCTCTATCGCCTGCTCGGTAGCCGCCCGGAAAATGCGGTACTGAAAACGCTCGCCCGTCATGATGCTACCGCGCCGCTGGATGCCCAGTTGAAAAACGCGATGGCGCAACCGCTGGAAGCGCTTAGCGCGTGGGCCGCCGAGCGTCCGGCATTACAGGCGCTATGCCGTCAGTTTGGTGAGCTGGCGCAGAGCGGAACGCAGCGTCTGCTGGCAGGCCCGACCGGAGAGCGTAATAGCTGGACACTGGTACCGCGCGAGCGCGTGCTCTGCATTGCGGATAACGAACAGGATGTGCTGGTACAACTGGCGGCAGTAATCGCCTGCGGCAGCCAGCTGTTGTGGCCGGATGACACGCTGCACCGCGATCTGGCGAAACAGCTTCCGCCGATCGTCAGCGCGCGCATCCAGTTCGCCAAAGCCGATGCGCTAATGACGCAGGCGTTTGACGCAGTGATTTTCCATGGCGATTCCGATCAACTGGTTACGCTGTGTGAAAACGTCGCCGCACGCGACGGCGCAATTGTCTCGGTACAGGGGTTTGCTCGCGGGGAAAGCCATATCCTGCTCGAACGCCTGTGGCTGGAGCGTTCGTTAAGCGTCAACACCGCCGCCGCTGGTGGTAACGCCAGCCTGATGACCATTGGGTAAACCGACAGAGAGGCCCGATAGTGTTGCGCTATCGGGTCTACGGATCGTCGACAATAAAAAAGCGCCTTACGGCGCTTTTTTGCTTAACGTTAATCCGACATCGCCGCCGGGATGCACGGTAAGTAATGTTTCCTTCGAATAACCGCTTTCGCTCATCAGACATGCGCAGGCGGCATCGAATATCGCCAGCGCCAGCACAATCGAGGTGGTTGCCAGCATATTCAGCGGATCGATCTCGCGGCGAACGCCGGTTGAAATCACCAGCCGTGAGGCCTGTGCTATCGCTGAATCCGGGTTTTCCGTGACACTGATAAGCGCCACGCCTTTCGCCGCCAGCCCCGGCAGCAGCCGCGTCAGCTCATCGGAATTCCCGCCGCGCGACAGCATAATCACCACATCATTGGCATCAAGAAAACCCAAATCGCCGTGCGCAGCATCGGTGGCATTGAGATACATCGCCGGACGCTCAACGCAGGCCAGCATATGGGCGATTTTACGGGCCGCAATGCCAGAAGTGCCAACGCCCGTTACCGCAATTTTGCCGCGACAACCGCGCAGTTCCGCCATCAGCGCCTGCCACTGTGTTTGGTTAAGGTGGCGGTTCAGCGCCGCCATCTCTTCGCTGTAGATTTGCCACGCGGCGCAGGCCTGCTGCCAGCTACTGCTCATGTCGGCTCCTGCATTAACGCGCGGTACTTCATATGATCCTGATACATCTCGTGGAACACAGTGTATTTACGATCGTAATACTGCTTAATGCGATTAGTCTGCGGCGTGACGGTTTTACCGATACGGCTCATCGCCGCCATCGCTTCCGGGAAGCTATCAAACACCCCGGCCGCCACGGTGCCCATCATCGCGCCGCCGAGCAGCATCGCTTCGCTCTCCTCCGGCAACAACATCGCACAGCCTGTCGCGTTAGCATGCTCCTGCACAAAGATCGGGTTTTTGGTGCCGCCACCGCTGGCCATCACCGTATCGATGCTGTAACCACTCTGATTCATGGTCTCAATAATATGCCGCGTCCCCAGCGCAATGGCCTGGATGGTCGCCAGGTACTGCAGCGCCATATCTTCCGGCGTGCGCGACAACTTTAACCCGCTGATGACGCCGGTTAATGTTGGATTAGCGCGCGGCGAACGGTTGCCGTGGAAGTACGGCAGAATATGAATATCACGGGTCAGAAACGCAATATTCTCCGGCTCGCCCGCCATTTTCCGCAACAATGCGTTCAGTACTTCGTAAATGGTTTGCCCCTGAGTTTTCGCCTGGCTAAGCAGCGTTTCGTAGCACGGATGCGACTGAATAATATGGTCGATCAGCGCGCCGGTTGCCGACTGCCCGCCCTCATTCAGCCAGTAACCCGGCAGCACCGCCGAGTAGTATGGCCCCCATACGCCGCCAATAAAGCGTGCCTGCGCAGAGATCGCCATATGCCCGGTGGAGGTGCCGCCAATCAGCGCGATACGCCGGTCGAAATCCGCCACTTCACCAGAAACGCCGCTGGCGCCGAGCGTACCGAGCGTGCCCGCGTGAGCATCAATAATCGACACGCTTACCGCCGTGCCCGGCATCAACCCCATCTCTGTTGCCGCGCGCTGCGTCAGCCCGCGCCCCAGCGGTTCGCCCATGGTTTTCACATAGCGGCCAATTTTTTCGGCGTCATGTTCCAGCAGATCTTCGAGCCCAATTTCATGGAAATAGCTGTTGTCCCACTTGTCTTCGTGGCCCATGTACGTCCACTTACACACCGTTGAGCAAAGCGAGCGGGTATCATCGCCGGTCGCCCGCCAGGTCAGAAAATCAGGCAGATCAAAGTAGTAACCGGCGTTCGCCCAGGTGTTTGGCATATGCTGTTTCAGCCACAGCAGCTTGGGGGTTTGCATCTCCGGCGAGATAATGCCGCCGACGTAATCCAGCACCCGGTGGTGCGTGGCGTTGATGCGGTTGGCCTGCGAGATTGCGCGATGATCCATCCACACGATAATGTTCTGCTCGCTGCGCCCGGACGGGCTAATCGTCAGCGGGTTGCCCTCTTTGTCGAGCACCACCAGCGAACAGGTGGCGTCAAAACCCAGCCCTTTAACCTGGATCGGGTTGATATCCGCCTGATTCACCGCGTCACGCACGGCGTTGCACACCGCCTGCCAGATATTGTCCGAGGATTGCTCAACAAAGTCGGCCTGCGGACGATAGATCTCAATGGCCCGGCTCGCCTGGCTGACCATCCTGCCGGTCAAATCAAAGACGCCTGCGCGGGCGCTGCCGGTTCCTACATCCACACCAATAAAGTAGCTCGCCATTCTTTTTCTCCTGAGATCAGGCTTTACGATTTTGTAATGCGATAAAGAGGATCAGCACCGCGCCCCAGAGCGCCATCGTCAGATAACTGCTGATGCCCAATAAGTTAAAGCCGCTCTCCAGCATTTGCAGCACCACCAGCGCCAGCACTAACCCCAGCACGCGCCCGAAGCCGCCGTCCGGGTTAATCCCACCCAGCACCGACGCCAGAATGGTCACCAGAAGATAAGATTCGCCGTAGCCTGCTTTCGCGGAGTTGAATTTCGCCATCATCAGAATGGCGGCCACCCAACCCAACAACGCCGAGATGACATAAACCGAAATCTGCACCCGCACGGTATTCACGCCGCTAAAACGCGTCGCCTGTTCGTTCGATCCCACCAGATAAAGGCTGCGGCCAAGCGTAGTATGTTCCAGCAATACCCACAGCAGCAGCGCCACCACAATAAACAGCAACAGCGCCACCGGAATACCGAGCAGCGTGGCATTGCCGAGAAACTGGATCGCAGCCGGAAAGCCGGAAATGACCGTGCCGTTGGAGAACAAAATGTTAAGGCCGGAAATCAGCGTCATGGTGCCAAGCGTGGCAAGAATGGGCGAAACGCCGACCCACGCCACCAGCGCGCCATTCAGTGCGCCAATCGCCACAGCCACCAGCAAACCCGCCAGCAGCGCCAGCGCGAGAAACAGTGGATTGTCGGGATGAGTGACAATTACCGCAGCCATCACCAGCGAACAGGCATTCGCACCGGCAATAATCGACAGGTTGATGCCGCCAGTCAGCATGGTAATGCCCATGCCCAGCGCCAGCATGCCAAGGATCGGTAGCTGCGAGCCGATGGACTGGAAGTTGGCGACGCTGAAAAAGCGACTGCCGAGCAGCGCAGAAAAGACCACCGCGACAACGATGATAATCACGCATTGCAAACGGATGATGGCATCACCGGGGAAGAGTCTGGCGATTGATTTCATCTTAAAGCTCCCTTGCGAGTTTGCGTTTTTCATTCCACGCGGTCGCGCTGATGCTGACGAGAATAATCGCGCCGCTAAAGACCATGTGCCAGTAGGAGGAGACGCCGAGCAGCGTTAAACCATTTTGCAGGAAGGCCAGCAGAACCACCCCCAGTAGTGTGCCGGTGAGCGTACCCCGTCCGCCGGACATACTGGTGCCGCCAAGCACCACCGCCGCCAGCACCGTTAACTCAAAACCGATCAATGAGTTCGGGGCGACGGATTGGGTGATCTGCGCCTGTACCACAGCTGACACACCGGCCAGAATGCCCATATAGCCGTAGACATAAAAGTGCAGTTTCAGCAGATTAAGACCGAGGCGCGACGCCGCATCGCGGTTGCCGCCCATCGCATAAATCTGGCGGCCCAGCCGGGTGTAATTCATCAGCACGGCAGTGACAATGATCACCAGGCCCAGGCACAGCAGCGGCAACGTCAGGCCATAGTCATAACCATCCGCCGCGGTAAAAGAGAACCAGTTAATGCCGTTCATAAACCAGTCCGGGAAGCCATACAGCCAGGTGCCTTTGGTGGCGTAAACCAGCAGCCCGTAATAGACGTTCAGCGTGGCGATGGTGATGATGATCGCCGGGACGCGCAGCCAGTAGACCAGAAAGCCGTTCACTAAACCGAGCAGTAGCCCGACGGCCATGGCTAATGCCAGCGCCAGCGCGAAGTTGCCGCCGTGGGCGATCACCCAACTGGCCATCGCATACTGCGCAATCGCCGTCATTGCCGGAAACGAGATATCGATCCCGCCGGAGATCAGCACCACAAATAAGCCACAGGCCAGGATGCCGAGAATGGCGTAGCTGGTCGCCACATCCGTCAGGTTACCCAGTGATAAAAATTCATCGGTACGCACACTCAGCCCTACAGCCAGCGCAATCACCAGCAGACCAAGCCAGAATTCATGTTGCCCGACAAGGCGGGAAAGGGATGCATTACGCATTGACCACCTCTGCAATCTCCTGCTCCGTGCAACGGTGCGGATTGAATTCCGCCACCAGTTCACCCCGACGCATTACCAGCACGCGATGGCTGTTGTAATAGGCTTCCGGGATTTCGTCACAAATCATCAGTACCGCCATCCCCTGTTCCGCCAGTTGGCGGGCAATCTGGTAGATCCCCTCTTTGTTGGCGATATCCACCCCAACGGTGGGCGAATCGAGGATCAGAATGCGCGGATTGGTCGCCACCCATTTGGCGATGGCAATACGTTGTGCGTTACCGCCGGAGAGCGTTTTTACCGGCAGTTGCGCATCGGAGACTTTGATATTCAGATTGCGGATCAGCTCCGCAACCAGTTGCCCGGCTTTGGCGTGATCGAGCAGGCCGCCGCGCGTATGCAGTTTTTCAAAAACGGTGACGATGGTGTTGTCGTAAATCGACTGCTCCATGATCAACCCTTGCGTCAGGCGGTCTTCCGAAACGTAGCCAATGCCGTGACGAATGGCGTCATGGTTACTGCGCAGTTTCACCGGCTTACCGTTAATGCGGATCTCGCCATCTTCCGGGTGCGTCATGCCAAACAAGCTCATGCACAGTTCGGTGCGCCCTGCCCCTAACAAACCAACAATAGAGACGATCTCGCCGCTGCGCAGCGCCAGATTAATATCGCGATATTTGCCTTTGCGGCTCAGATGACGCAGCTCCAGCATCGGCGTCTGATCCACCGGTGGTTTTTCCGGTAGCGGGCTGTAGTGGAAACGCTGTCCGGTCATCAGATACGCCAGCTCGTGGCTGTCCAGTTCGTTTGCCGGCCAGGTACCAATCAGCTTGCCGTCACGCATCACGCTGATGCGATCGGCCACTTCCATCACCTCATCCAGACGGTGGCTGACGAATACCACGCAGATCCCTGCGGCTTTCAGTTCGTTCACCACGCGCAGCAGTCCGTTCACTTCCTGGCGGGTCAGCGAGGCGGTCGGTTCATCCATGATCACCAGCCGGGCATCGGCGGCAATCGCCCGGCAAATCGCGACTAACTGGCGATCGGCGATGGAGAGTTTCTCGACTTTTTTATCCGGATCGAGACGCACGCCGATGCGCGCCATCGCAGCCAGCGCCTGCGCACGCATCGCGCTGCGCCGCACCCAGATATCGCCGCCGGGCAGATAACGGTGGATGGCGATATTTTCCGCCACGCTAAAATTGGGGAATAACGAGAGATCCTGATAAATGACCTGAATGCCGTAATGCGCTGAAAGCTGCGGTGTCAGATGGTGAAAAAGTTTACCGTCCAGGGCAATGCTGGCACCTTTTTCCGGCTGATAAACCCCGGAGATCACTTTGATGATGGTGCTTTTACCGCAGCCGTTTTGCCCGGCCAGACAGTGAACTTCGCCTTTTTCCAGCGTCAGGTTCACATTGTCCAGCGCCCGCACGCCCGGAAATTGTTTGCTGATATTCTCAAGAGTGATAAATGCGGTGGTGTCTGTCATTGACAATACCCCTGCCAGCGCCCGTACGGGACGCGATGGTTATCTGTGCTGCAAAAAGAGCCCGGCCTTGCGGCCGGTCTCCGGTTCCCTGGTGTGGCCTGAAAAAATCAGAAGCCGAGTGATTGCGCGTTATCTTTAGTAACTTCGAGGATTTTGTTAAAGCGGATGACTTTCTTGTCCATATCAACGTCGGCTTTGCCCAGCCCGTCGATGGTCAGATCGGGAGTGACTTCCTTGCCCTGCAACAACTGGTCAGCGACGGTGACCAGCGCAAAGCCTGCATCACGCGGGTCCCACAGCAGCGCTTTTTTGATATCGCCACGCATCAGATACGGCGCGGCCTGGCCCGGCATAGCGATCCCGACAACCGCCAGTTTGTCTTTCGCACGTTTTTTCTGTACCGCCTGCCCTGCGCCAATCGGTCCCAGCGAACCAAAACCGATCACCCCTTTCAATTGCGGGTAGGTTTTCATTAAATCGAGGGTGGTGGCGTAGGATTTGTCGATGCTTTCCGCCACCGGCAGACGCGAGGTGACTTCAAACATGTCCGGGTATTTTTCTTTTTGATATTTAATGGCGTAATCAGCCCAGGCGTTGTGCAACGGTACGGTTAATGAACCAACGTAAATCGCATAACCGCCTTTACCGCCCATATCTTTCGCTAACTCATCAACGTTGGCCTGCGCGTATTTTTCGCTGTCGATGGTTTCGATATCCCACTGACCAATCTGCTGATCCGGGGATTCATGCGTCAGCACCACAATGCCTTTATCGCGGGCTTTTTTCAGCACCGGCTCCAGCACTTTCGCATCGTTCGGCACCACGATGATGGCGTTAACGTTTTTCGCGATCAGATCTTCAATCACCTTCACTTGCTGCGCCGGATCCGGGGTAGAAGGCCCGGTCTGGTAAGCGTTAACGTCCAGTTTCTTCGCTGCTTCGTTAACGCCGGTCTCCATGCGGTTAAACCACGGAATACCGGTCACTTTTGCAACCACCGCGATCTCATACTTTTCTGCTGCAACGGACTGGCCCGACACCATGCAGGCAGAAATAAGCGCTGCGCTGAGTAATGCGAGTTTGAATTTCATAGTTGTACCTTTCTTGAGGACAGAGGAAAGTCGCGAAGGGGAGATTAACAACGAAGGGAAGAGTTAAAATAATGTAAAAATGAAAAATGTGATACATGCCCACAAAAGTTAATTTTGTGAAAAATTATGGTTAAATTTAAGTAAAATAACGCCATTTGATTTTCTTATATCAGATAAAATGTGTTAAAAATAGAATAAAATAAAACATTTAATTAACAATCCATTATCATTTACCTATAAATCCAGGTATTTAGGTGCTGAATGAATGGTCATAGCGGCGGGAAAAGTTTGCAAATTTGAGAACTGAAACGAGTAAGGTAAAACGCAACATCGGCATACTGTCTTCTCCCCTTTCGATACCCCATTCTCTTTCTGCAGGAGCCGCACATGCGTTATGCCAGCGCACTGGAAACGCTATTACTCACCGATCCCCGCAGCAGGAACATACTCCATATCGTTCACTCCTTATGCCCTGAAAGCTGGATTGGCGCCGGATTTGTACGCGATGCTGTATGGGATCATCTGCACCATAGCGTGCCGCAGCCACCGGCTGGCGATGTGGATGTCATCTGGCTTAATCCACATGAGATGGCGATCGAAGCAGATATAGCGATGGAAAACCGCCTGCACGAGCGCGCACCAGAGGTTAAATGGTCGGTAAAAAACCAGGCTCGCATGCATCTACGCAACGGCGATGCACCCTATTCTTCACTACTCGCGGCGCTGCGGCACTGGCCGGAAACCGCCACCGCTGTGGCGGTGCGGCTGGTCGATAAGGCGCGTATTGAGATTATTGCCCCTTTTGGCCTGGACGATCTGTTTGGCTTGCGCCTGCGACCAACGCCGCACTTTACAGGGCGTAAATATCCGCAGTTTCTCAGGCGGGCGGAAGAAAAGCGCTGGCTGACGCGTTACCCGCATCTTGCGCTTATCGCTGCAGATGACATTCCCCCGGGGCTATGCTAATAAAACGGCTGAATCAGAGCCTTGTACTGAAGGGGATGGGATGAAACGTTGCATGCTGGCGCTGACTGCGCTGTTAATGAGCAGCCCGCTGCTCGCGGACGAGTGCGAAAACGCCTCGACACAGGCTGAGCTGAATAGCTGTACTGCCGCACAATATCAGGCGGCGGATAAAAAGCTGAACCAGACTTATCAGAGCGCCATTAAGCGCGCCGCTCCCGCGCAGGCGTCACTGCTCAAAAAAGCGCAACAAACCTGGATAACGCTGCGCGACAGCGATTGTGCCTTTGTCAGTTCCGGCGTCGAAGGCGGAAGCGTGCAGCCGATGGTGGAAAACCAGTGTCTGACAGATAAAACCAACGAGCGCGAAGCCTGGCTGGCCTCGCTGCTACAGTGCGGCGAAGGCGATGTCAGTTGCCCGCTGCCGCCCGGCCATTAACGGACGCGGATGCCTTCAATGATCATGCGCTGCACATTATCGACCGTGCGCTGAAAGAAGGCCTCATCCTGTAACGTCGCGCCGGTGACGGCTTCCACCTGGATGGCGAAATCGGCGTAGTGCTGGGTTGAGGCCCAAATCATAAAGATCAGATGATGCGGATCGACCGCCGCCAGTTTACCGCTGGCGATCCAGCCAGCAATAATGGCCGACTTCTCCTCCACCAATGTTTTTAAATCCCCCGTCAGCTCCGCTTTCAGCAGCGGCGCGCCTT
The DNA here is from genome assembly GCF_009935945.1 of Kosakonia sp. MH5. NCBI lineage: Bacteria > Pseudomonadati > Pseudomonadota > Gammaproteobacteria > Enterobacterales > Enterobacteriaceae > Kosakonia > Kosakonia sp. MH5. Next base: position 414,336 of record NZ_QODH01000001.1, read on the forward strand.
GCAACATCTCCTGGCAGAAAAGTTTTGATGCCTGTGGATAATCGCGTGAAACCTCCAGCTTCAGACGGATGTACTCCTTGATCGCCACCAGCGGAGTGAAATCTGCGCGGAAGGCTTTCAGCGGCGCCAGCCAGATATCCAGGATCTGCCGCAGCACGGCAATATAGAGCGCCTCTTTCGACGGGTAGTAATAGAGCAAATTGGTTTTCGACACGCCCGCGCCTTCAGCGACCTGCTCCAGCCGAGCGCCGTGAAAACCCACGCGGGAAAAGATCTCCAGCGCCGCCGTCAAAATCGCCTGTCGCTTCTCATTAACCGCCTGCGTACGTTTACCAGCCCGCTTCACCGTACCCTGTGCCATTTTCTCTCTCCTTTTGGTTGGCAGCAGCATAGCAAAAGGCGCACGGCGACTCGACCCTGTGCACTCTGATTGCACATGAATGCCTGTTTTTTGTGCACCGTTTTTGACCATTTAGTCCACTTTTTTATGGTTCATTTCATCAACCTTCAGTTAACACCTTAATAACAATGATCTTTTCATTGTTGGCATCCGCTTTGCAAACCCTTGATTGCGCGGCTGAAAGGAAAATGCAGGATGCAACGCCACGCCAGACATTCACCTGACAAAGCGAGGTAGGTAATGAAAATTGGTGTTTTCGTTCCGATTGGCAACAACGGCTGGCTGATTTCAACCCATGCGCCACAGTACAAGCCGACCTTTGAACTGAACAAAGCGATTGTGCAGAAAGCGGAGCATTACCACTTCGATTTCGCGCTCTCGATGATCAAGCTGCGCGGTTTTGGCGGCAAAACTGAATTCTGGGATCACAACCTTGAATCTTTCACGCTGATGGCCGGGCTTGCGGCGGTCACTTCGCGTATTCAGATCTATGCGACTGCCGCTACCCTGACGCTGCCGCCCGCCATTGTCGCGCGGATGGCATCGACCATTGATTCCATCTCCGGTGGGCGCTTTGGCGTAAATCTGGTGACCGGCTGGCAAAAGCCGGAGTATGAGCAGATGGGCCTGTGGCCGGGCGACGACTACTTCTCCCGTCGCTATGACTATCTGACGGAGTACGTGCAGGTATTGCGCGATCTGTGGGGAACCGGCAAAAGCGATTTCAAAGGCGAATTTTTCACCATGAATGATTGCCGCGTCAGCCCGCAACCCACCGGCCCGATGAAGGTGATCTGTGCCGGGCAAAGCGATGCGGGAATGGCATTTTCCGCGCAATACGCTGATTACAACTTCTGCTTCGGCAAAGGTGTTAACACCCCAACCGCGTTCGCGCCAACTGCCAAACGTATGCAGGAAGCGGCCAGCGCCACCGGGCGCGATGTCGGCTCCTATGTGCTGTTTATGATTATTGCCGATGAAACCGACGAGGCGGCACGGGCCAAATGGGAGCACTACAAAGCAGGCGCTGACGATGAAGCGCTGGCATGGCTGACCGAACAGAGCCAGAAAGATACCCGTTCCGGCGCGGACACGAATGTGCGTCAGATGGCCGATCCGACATCGGCGGTAAATATCAATATGGGTACGCTGGTGGGGTCGTATGCCACGGTAGCGCGCTTACTCGATGAGGTTGCCAGCGTCCCCGGCACCGACGGCGTATTGCTTACCTTTGATGATTTTTTACAGGGCGTCGAAATGTTCGGCGAGCGCATTCAGCCGTTGATGCAGTGCCGTAGCCATATTCCAGCCCCAACACGCGAGGTTGCCTGATGATTACCCTCAACGCACGCCCGGAATCGGTCGATTTTTCTCCTGAGCGCAGCGCCCTGATCGTAGTGGATATGCAAAATGCCTATGCCAGCCCCGGCGGCTATCTGGACTTGGCCGGGTTTGATGTCTCGGCCACCAGGCCGGTGATTGAGAATATCAATATTGCCGTTGCCGCCGCCCGCAAAGCCGGGATGCTGATTATCTGGTTTCAGAACGGCTGGGATGATCAGTACGTGGAAGCCGGTGGCCCCGGTTCGCCGAACTACCACAAATCCAACGCGCTGAAGACCATGCGCAAACGCCCGGAATTGCAGGGCAAACTGCTGGCGAAAGGTGGCTGGGATTATGAACTGGTGGAGGAACTGAAACCGCAAGCTGGCGATATCGTACTGCCGAAACCGCGTTACAGCGGCTTCTTTAATACGCCGCTGGACAGCCTCCTGCGCAGCCACGGCATCCGCCATCTGGTGTTTACCGGTATTGCCACCAACGTCTGCGTTGAATCCACGCTGCGTGACGGCTTTTTTCTCGAATACTTCGGCATCGTACTGGAAGACGCCACCCATCAGGCTGGCCCTGAATTTGCCCAGCAAGCCGCACTGTTCAATATCGAAACCTTCTTCGGCTGGGTGAGCGATGTGCAGACTTTCTGTTCCGCCCTGGCACCTCAAAAACTGGTCAACATTGCGTAAGGAGACTCATCATGCCAAAACAGGTCATTATTCCACCGGGTACCACCACCCCTATCGCCCCGTTTGTTCCGGGCACGCTGGCTGACGGCGTGGTCTATGTTTCCGGCACGCTACCGTTTGATGCCGACAACAACGTGGTGTTTGTTGGCGACCCAAAGGCGCAAACGCGCCACGTGCTGGAAACGATCAAACGCGTGATCGAGACCGCAGGTGGCACGATGGAGGATGTGACATTCAACAGCATCTTTATCACCGACTGGAAAAATTACGCCGCGATTAATGAAGTGTACGCCGAGTTTTTCCCCGGTGATAAACCAGCACGTTTCTGCATTCAATGTGGTCTGGTGAAACCCGATGCGCTGGTGGAGATTGCCACCGTTGCGCACATCGGTCAGTGAGGATGCCATGAAACTAACCCTGAGCGATGCGCCGTACGCAGGTGCGCCAGTGGTGGTGCTGAGCGCCGGGTTGGGCGGTGCTGGCAGCTACTGGCTGGCGCAACTCGCGGCGCTGGAAGCGCATTACCAGGTGGTGCGCTATGACCAGCGCGGAACCGGCAATAACCCGGCCACGCTGCCGGATGGTTATAGCATGCAGGATATGGCAGCGGAGCTATACCAGGCGCTGCAGGCGGAAGGAATTACCCGTTTTTGCCTTATCGGCCACGCGCTGGGCGCCCTGATTGGCCTGCAACTGGCGCTGGATTACCCACAGGCGGTAAACGGTCTGGTGCTGGTGAACGGCTGGCTACAGTTGAACGACCATACGCTGCGCTGTTTCCGCGTGCGTGAGCGGTTACTGGCTGCGGGCGGCGCGGAAGCCTGGGTACAGGCGCAGCCGCTGTTCCTCTACCCGGCAGACTGGATGGCCGCTCATGCGCCCCGGATGGAAGCGGAGGAAGCGCTGGCGATGGCGCATTTTCAGGGCACCGGCAATCTATTGCGTCGCCTGGCGGCACTGAAAAATGCCGACTTCAGCCGCCGCGCCCAGGAGATTCGCTGCCCGACAAACATTATTTGCGCGCGAGACGATCTGCTGGTGCCCTGGACCTGCTCTGCCGACCTGCAAGCCGCAATCCCTGGTAGCCGGTTACAGGTGATGGAACGCGGCGCGCATGCCTGCAATGTCACCGAAAGTGAAGACTTTAATACCCTTTTACTCGACGGGCTGCACAGCATGCTGCCCGTTCTGACTCTGGCTCAGAAGGAGAATTTATGAGCGAAGCCGTCAACGCTGCGGCGCTGGATACCCTGTTCAACCAGGCGCGCACCCACAATGGCTGGCTGGAACGGTCGGTTAGCGATGAGACGCTGCAACAGGTTTACGATCTGCTGAAAATGGGGCCGACGTCGGCCAACTGTAGCCCGGCGCGGTTGGTGTTTATCCGCACGCCGGAAGGTAAAGAGAAGCTGCGTCCGGCGCTCTCCAGCGGCAATCTGGCAAAAACGCTCAGTGCGCCGGTGACGGCCATCGTTGCCTGGGACAGTGAATTTTATGAACAATTGCCGGTGCTGTTTCCCCATGGCGATGCGCGCAGCTGGTTCACTTCCAGCCCGCAACTGGCGGAGGAGACGGCATTTCGCAACAGCTCCATGCAGGCGGCCTACCTGATTTTCGCCTGTCGGGCGCTGGGGCTGGATACCGGCCCGATGTCCGGTTTCGATCGCGCCGTTGTCGATAGCGCATTTTTTGCCGACAGCACCTGGCGCAGCAATTTACTGGTCAACATTGGTTACGGCGATCCCGGCAAACTCTACGATCGCCTGCCGCGTTTGCCCTTTGCTGATGTCTGTCAGTTTGCATGAGGTTTAGGTTATGAGTATCGACAGCACCACGTTTCGCGACGCGATGGCCTGTGTCGGCGCGGCGGTCAACATTATCACTACCGATGGCCCGGCGGGCCGTGCCGGTTTCACTGCCAGCGCCGTGTGCAGTGTGACCGATTCACCGCCGACACTGCTGGTATGTCTTAACCGTTCGGCGTCCGTCTGGCCGGTATTCAGCAATAATCAGGCGCTGTGTGTGAATACGCTGGCGGCGGGACAGGAAGGTTTATCGAATCTGTTTGGCGGCAAAACGCCGATGGAGGAACGCTTTGCCGCGGCAGGCTGGCAGCAAGGCGAAACAGGTTGCCCGCGGCTGACCGATGCGCTGGCCTCGTTTGACTGCCATATCAGCCAGGTTGTGAGCGTTGGTACGCACGATATTCTGTTTTGCCAGATTGTCGATATTGCCCGCCATCCAACGCCAGAAGGGCTGGTGTGGTTTGACCGGCGCTATCACGCCCTGCCAGCTAACCTTCCGACTGTTTAACGCTGTTTTCAGGCGCTGGCAACGGCGCTTTTTTCTTTTTCAGCTTCAGTTCGCTGACCAACACACCCAGCACAATCAATGCCCCGCCAAACAGCGCCAGCAGTGGCAAACGCTCACCGGCCAGACGACCAAATACGCCCGCCCACACCGGTTCACCCGTGTAAATCACCGTCGCGCGTGTGGGCGATACACTGCGCTGCGCCCAGTTCATGACCACCTGAATAATGGCGCTGAAGATCCCCAACCCCAGCGCAACCAGCAGCAGCCCCGGCGACAACGTCGGTACCGATTCGCCAGAAGGAATCATGGCGGCAAAGGAGACCAGCGAAGCCGTCAGTAGCTGCACCACCGTCACCCGCCGGACATCGACTTTCCCGGCCCATGCGCTGATCAGGATGATCTCAGCGGCAATCGCCACCGCGCTGGCAAGCGTAATGATCTCCCCTTTCCCCAGCGCCAGCATATTGCCTTCCGGCCCGGCCAGCAGCAATAACCCGCTAAATGCTAACGCGATCCCAATGCATGGCATCAACCCCGGCATCCGCCCCAGACACAACCACTGCAACAGCGGCACCAGCGGAACATACATAGCGGTGATAAATGCCGATTTACTGCTGGGTATAAATTGTAAACCCCAGGTTTGCAGGCTGTAGCCGAGGGCGATGGCGATACCAATCACCCCGCCAGCTTTTATTTCCAGCCAGCTGATGCCGTTTAAGACTCTCAGCGAGAGTAGCGCCACGGCCAGACCGGCGGTGGCAAAACGCAGGCCAACAAAGAAAAACGGGCCGCTCATGGTCACGGCATACTGCACCGCAAGAAATGTACCGCCCCAGAACAGGGTGATGACGATCAGTAACGCTTCCTGGGGTTTGACGGAAAAGGCGTAACGGGAGAGGGACATAACACACCGACCAGAGGAGAAACCCGTAGTGTGCGTTGGCGCGACGGGTTGCGCAAGCGCAAAAAAAACCGCCGGGTTTCCCCGGCGGCGGGCGTGAACGACAAGCCTGCAGGTTGTCAGTATCAAACGTTAGCTTTCACGGCTACCGTGACTATTTTTGCCCCCTTTTTTACCGGCTTCAGATGCGCGCTGAGGATCGTTTTTGAAATTACCCCCACTTTGCTGCCCACCTTTGCGGCCTGCTGCTGATGCTCTTTCACGGTCTTCAGCGAAGTTACCTGCTCCACCACGATGGTTTGCCATGTCTGACCTCCAGATAAGTGAAATGTTAGACATCATACTGCATTCAGTAAAAGAGGATTCTTTCACCGCACGACGTGAAGGCCGGGCCTTTAACAGCGTCGTGTGGAACTAAGCTTAGTGGAACACAATCATTCATCCAGTGAATGGTAATATTCTGCAACAGCTTCTCTGCCTGAAACCCGATATTCCTTAAGCGAAACCGATAAGCCTCTCTTAACGCTTCAAAATAACTCTGCCGCAAATATGTGTCAGATTGTAACAAGCAGACTGATTGTTCTTAACTTGTTATTTATCAAAGAAATGGCGCTCTTACTTGCACTCTGGCGATCACGTCATACGCTTAAGAAGAACGCAGCGATGTGCTGCCGAAATCAGCTAATCAGGAGTGATGCAAATGGCTAAAGTGTTGGTGCTTTATTATTCCATGTATGGACACATTGAAACGATGGCGCATGCAGTCGCGGAAGGCGCGCAGAAAGTGAATGGCGCAGAAGTGGTCATCAAACGTGTTCCTGAAACAATGCCTGCCGAGCTGTTCTTAAAATCTGGCGGTAAAACGCAAAATGCCCCCGTCGCCACACCTCAGGAGCTGGCCGACTACGACGCGATTATTTTCGGTACGCCAACCCGCTTCGGCAATATGTCCGGGCAAATGCGTACATTCCTCGACCAGACTGGCGGATTATGGGCATCCGGCGCACTGTACGGCAAACTGGCAAGCGTCTTTAGTTCCACCGGTACGGGCGGCGGCCAGGAGCACACAATTTCCTCAACATGGACTACGCTTGCACATCATGGAATGGTCATCGTGCCGATTGGCTATGCCGCGCAAGAGCTGTTTGATGTCTCGCAGGTGCGCGGCGGTACGCCTTATGGCGCAACCACTATTGCCGGTGGTGATGGTTCACGTCAGCCCAGCAACGAAGAACTGTCAATTGCCCGTTACCAGGGCGAATATGTTGCTGGCCTGGCAGTAAAATTGAACGGCTAACCTTCATCAGGAGGAGACAGATGCCAACTCAAGAAGCGAAAGCCCATCGCGTCGGTGAATGGGCCAGTTTACGCAATACCTCGCCGGAGATCGCCGAGGCTATCTTTGAAGTCGCCGATTACGACGAGGTACTGGCAGAGAAAATCTGGGAAGAAGGCAGCGATGATGTGTTACTTCGCGCCTTTGATAAAACCGACAAAGATGAACTCTTCTGGGGTGAACAGACGATAGAACGGAAAAATGTGTAACCACTCGCGCCCCCGCCTTCGCGGGGGCTTTTTTTTATTTCGCTGCATCACGCATCAGCGCATTAAATTTATCTACCGGGCAGAAACCATTGCTGTCTACCGGGCAGCCTTTTAGCGCCAGGGTGACGCGCTGAGCCGGGGAAGCCAGCGATAGCGGCTCGGTGTTTCGCAGTTGTTCCGTACTCTGATAAACGTATTCAATTTTCATGACATCGCGTTTACCCGCCGTGTCGTGCCAGCGCTGGAACACAATTTTCCCGCCGATGGGCGTACGCTCGTACTGGTTATGCAACTGGTAAGGCTCGAAATTGAGCGCGGTCAGCAGGGAGGCAATGTTGGAGTCATGCCCGACCAGAACGGTGATTTTCGGCGCGCTGCTCGCCTCTTCCACCAGCGTTTTGTCGAGGTATTTCACCAGGGGTTTCGCTACATTGCGCGCCACTTCCGGCGAGGTGAACAGCGTGTCCTGATAACTGTTTTTCAGCTTCGACAATAGGCGCCATTGCGCGTCGCTTTTAATCTCTCCCCACGCAACCTGATCGAGCGGGAAACCTTCGTAATATTGCAGTGTAAAGGCATCCACCAGCGAATTGCCGACTTTCAACGGCCCGGACACGCCCGGCTCCTGCTGATATTTTGCGCTAAAGGTATCTTTTGCATCGGTGAGTGAGCACTGCTGTTTCTCTTTACAGGCCGGAGATGCGCGATAGTGCGTGATTTTTTCCAGCAACTGGTAACTCTCATTCAGCGCAAACTTCTGGCGCTGCGCCTCCATTGCGTTGACCGCCTGCTGGCTGAATTCAGCCGAATCTTCGGTGATCACCGGATTAAAAGTGGGATCCATGGTGCCCATTTTTTCCTGATGATGAACCGGAACATCACAGCCAGGAAATGCGCCGTTGGTGAAGAATTGCGCGGTGGCAACCGTGCGTTGCAGGCTGTTAGCCCAGACGTAGACACTGTTCGCGGATGGACACTCTCCCGCTTTCAACAACTGCTCTTTGACCAGCCATTCACGCATAAAATGGCCCATGTACACTTCCAGTACGCCGCCTTTGGTGGTCAACTCACCGCCTGGTACGTCCCACTGCGGCCAGCGGTTCGGCGTCGATTGTTCCAGTACGCTGCCGTTATTGGCTAACGGCGCACGCAGGTTGTGGCGGCTCATGATCAAAACCTGTTGTAATTGATACCCTTGAGGTATCTCCTGCGCCAGCGCGACGGGTGCGGACATGGCAATGGCAATAGCGCTTACCCTGATCAACTTTTTCACTCTTTTTCCCTCATTTCACGGCCTGAAAGCAAAATTGTGACACATTTATGACACTTCGCCGTGTACGGTTGTCCGGAGTGTGCACTGGCGCAAAAAGCGATGTTTTCACCGCCCTTCTGGTTTTATAATAAAACCATTAACCGGAGGATCCCCATGAAACGTACCCGTATTGAAGAGACCTTTTGCCCTGTTGCCCGTTCGCTGAACATTATTGGCGACTGGTGGTCACTGCTAATTGTGCGCGATGCACTGGCCGGCGTTTCGCGTTTTGGTGAGTTTCAAAAAAGCCTCGGAATCGCCAAAAATATGCTCACCGCACGGCTTAAGCTGCTGGTAGAAGAAGGAATATTACAGACCCAACCGGCATCTGATGGCAGCGCCTGGCAAGAGTATGTGCTGACCGAAAAAGGTCGCGCCCTGCAAACCGTGCTGGTCGCCCTGTCGCAATGGGGTAATGAGTGGTTGTTTACCCGCGGGGAACCCGCCAGCGTGCTGGTCGATGAGGCTTCACGCCGCCCATTGCGCAAACTGATGTTGCAGGCGGAAGATGGTCGCGAGCTGCAACCGGAAGAAGTGGTATTGCGCGTCGCCAACAGCGAATAACCCACATTTTCTTTCCCTGAGAATAAAATCGCATTTTTTGTCCTCTTATTTGGTTGCATAATAAAACCATTTAGCCGATGCTGTAGCGGTTGCATGATAAAACCATTTACCTTCGAGGAATTGAGAATGACAACCACTGCTCTTATTACCGGCGCCTCTTCAGGGATCGGCGCAGTCTATGCCGACCGTCTTGCTGCCCGTGGTTACAACCTGCTGTTAGTTGCGCGCCGTGCCGATCGTTTGTCGGCGCTGGCGGCCGATCTTCATCAGCGTTATGGCATACAGGTAGAGACACTGGTTGCCGACCTTAGCCAGTCAGCGGATATTGCACGCGTGGAAACCGTGCTGCGCGAGAACGCAGCAATCGATTTTCTGGTCAACAATGCAGGTGCCGCGAACATGGCGTCGTTTCTCTCTTCAAGCGCTGAAGAGCATGAAGCCATTCATACGCTGAATACCACCGCGCTGATGCGCCTGACGCTGGCGGCACTGCCGCGCTTTGTCGAAAATGATCGTGGTGCCATTATCAATATCGCTTCAGTCCTTGCTTTTCACGCTCGTGCAGACAGCGCCTTGTACAGTGCCACCAAAGCCTGGGTACTCAATTTTACCCGTGGTTTGCAGGAAGAGTTTGCTGACAGCCATGTGCGTATTCAGGCCGTATTGCCTGCGGCAACAGCCACGGAAATTTGGGGCCATTCCGGCGTCACGCTGGATATGCTACCGGAAGGTTCCGTGATGACCACCGAAAACCTGGTCGATGCCGCCCTGGCCGGGTTTGATCAAGGGGAGTTAGTGACCGTGCCGCCAGTGGAAGATCTGCAACTGTGGCACAATTTTGATGAAGCCCGGCTGGCTCTGTATAGCGCCTCACGCAATGGCAAACCGGCTTCCCGTTATACGCTGTAATGTTATCCGGGAGCCGCTAACGGCTCCCATTAAGGTTTAGTAGAAACTGGCCTGCGTGGTGACGGTCATGTTCGGCATCGGTGCCGGTTGCCCTTTCTCGGGCATAACCGTTACATGGCACAGCGTGGGAACATGCCGCTTATCATACTGGCAGGCATTTGTTGCGCGAAAACCGGGCTGGTAAGCCGATTGATTCACCAGCGTGTAATCGACCGGCTTATTAACGCTATCCGGATAGGTCACGCTGTTTGAACTGGCAACCATACCCGAGGCATAAAATTCCGCTTTGATTAAATTCCCGTCCGCATCATAAAAATGATCCACAATCTTCTGCTCTCCCAGCATGACAGACTTCAGTTGGCCTTGCGCATTGGTGACGAAATCCAGATGGCCCGCGCTGTCATCGCGGCTCAACAGATTACATTTGCTGTCGAGGGTGAATGACAGGGGGTTCCCGTTCTGGGTGCCTTTCAGCGCGTTTCTCTCTTTCACTAACACAGTCTGCATACGATTTACGTTGTCGGTGCTGTTCAGCGTTTGAACACAGCCATCAGCGGAGAGCGTCATGCTGAGTTGATACACGGCTTCGCCTTTATCATTGACCGCAGAAGTATTCAGCGACTTAACGTGACCAACCACGGGGTTGAAATCCATCAGCGTTGAGAGGTTTAAAAGAACCGGGTTGTAGGCTTGCTGTGTGCTGGCTGCCGTCGCAGCCAGACCGAGCGCGACAGCCAGCAAATAAGGAGAGGTTTTCACTTTCGCCATCCTGTGACGTAAAGCGTCGAGGTTATCAAATATCAGTAGCTTAGCAAGCACAGCGGCAACCCGCGCTGCGCTTGCTGCGTTTTCTAATAATCCGTTGCTTCGCCAGCGCCTTTCCAGCGGGCAAGATCCTGACTGACCGCGCTGATTTTCTCCTGCGCCAGTTGATGGGCAATCTTGCCGGAGAAAAGATGCAGCGGCGGCGCGCTGACACTTGCGGCCTGGATCATCAACAGCGCCAGCTTTTCCGGATCGCCGGCCTGTTTGCCATCAAGCTCATGGCGGTGCAAATCCAGCGAAGCCTGCGCAGCGCGATAGGCTGGCGGCGTGTGTGAAGCCGCCTTCAGGCTCGCATCAGAGAGAAAACCGGTGCGAACCGGGCCAGGGTAGACCACCGTCGCCGTGATCCCTAATTCGGCCACTTCGGCGGCCAGCGCCTCCGTTAAGCCAGCCAGGGCAAATTTGCTGGCAACGTAGCTGCCCCACCCCGCATAGCCGCCCTGAAAACCGACGATCGAAGCAATGTTGAAAATATGCCCGCGTCGCTGCTCACGCAAATGGGGTAAGGCATGGCGAATGACATGCAGCGGCGCGAAAACATTAATGTCAAAGTTATCGCGCAGCTCGGCATCACTCAGTGTTTCCAGCGCACCGTACTGGCCGTAACCCGCATTGTTGACCACCACATCAATGCGGCCGAACCGGGCGACCGTTTTCCCGATTGCCGACTGTACACTGGCTTCCGATCGCAGATCGACCTCCAGCGGCAAAAAGCGTTCGCTCTGCGCATCTGGAACATGTTGCAGGCTTTGTAGCGTACGCGATGTGGCGGCGACGGAATCTCCCTGCGCCAGCAACTGGCGCGCCAGCGATAACCCCACACCTCGCGCTGCGCCAGTGATAAACCAGACTTTTTTATCCATCTGCGCCTCCTTAATATGGGCTTTGTGTTGGGCGAACAATCATTTCGCTGACATCGACGCCATCAGGCTGTGCAATAGCCCATGCAATGGCTTTGGCTATTGCGTCGGCGGGCAGCGCAATGCGACGAAATTCCTGCATCGCCGTTTTTGCGCCGTCATCCGTGATGTGATCGGCCAGTTCCGATTCCACCACACCGGGGCTGATGACGGTAACGCGGATCGTTTCCGTCTCCTGACGCAATCCGTCGGAGATGGCGCGAACGGCGAATTTACTGGCGCAGTAGACCGCTGACGAGGGGAAAACGGTATGCGCGCCAATTGACGCCACATTAATGATCTGCCCGCTGCCCTGCTGTTCCATAACCGGCAGCACCGCAGCAATACCATTGAGGACGCCGTGCACATTGACATCAAGGGTTTGTCGCCACTCATCCAGTTTCCGCGCCGCCAGCGGCGAGAGCGGCATAACACCGGCGTTATTGATCAGCACATCGATGCGTCCGTAGTTCGACAGTGCAAAATCCGCCATCCGTTGCAGGTCGCCAGCCTGTGTCACATCCACTTGCAATGCATCGATATTGCCCAGTTCCTCCTGCAGACGCTGTAACTTTGCCAGCCGCCGTGCACCGATAATCAAATGATGCCCTTCCTGCACCAACTGCCGCACGGTGGCTTCGCCAATACCGCTACTGGCACCAGTCAGCAGGACAATTTTGCGCTTCGTCATAAGGTGATCTCCTGTGTTGTGTCACCAGCAACAGAGTAGGCGGCGAGCAGGAGGCAAAACAGGTCCATTCTTATCTGATGATTGCCTGTTCCTCTTCATCTTGTTCACATAAAGAACGCAAAACGGCAGAATGGTTGCTTAATTGTGATGAGGAGAGAAGCAATGAGCGCTGAAATGGTGTCGCTGCTGAGCAGCCTGGCGCCCAACGAAGGTTACACCTGCTCGCGGCTCGATACGGTACGCTTCATGCGCTCCGATCGCCCGTTGGGACGTACGCCGGTAGTCTATGAGCCATGCATCGTGATTGTCTGTCAGGGATATAAACGCGGTTATCTCGCCGACCGGGTCTACCATTATGACAAGCAGCATTATCTGGTGCTTTCGGTGCCGCTGCCCTTCTCTACCGAAACGGAGGCCAGCGCAGAAGAGCCGCTGCTGGCTATTGCCGTACGGCTGGAGATGACGGTTTTGCTGGAGTTAATGAGTGAGCTGGAGCATTCAGCCGTATCTGCAACCGCCGCGCCGGAAGGGATAATTTCCACGCCGCTGGAACCCGACTTAACGGATACCACGCTTCGGCTGCTGCGCGCGCTGGCATCGCCGCAGGAGGCCAAAATCCTTGGCCCACAGATCGTTCGCGAATTGTATTACCGGGTTTTGATGGGCGCGCGAGGCGGTGCGATCCGGGCCGCGCTGGCCAGCCAGGGACAATTCGCCGCCATCTCCCGCGTCCTGCAGCGCATCCACACAGAGTTTCCGCAACCGCTGCATGTCAGCCGGCTTGCAAACGACATCGGTTTAAGTGTGCCAGCCTTCCATAAACACTTTAAAGCCGTGACCGGGACTTCACCGCTGCAATACATTAAATCGGTTCGGCTTAACCAGGCACGGCTGATGATGATCCGGGATAATCTCACTGCCGCAGGCGCAGCATTCCGCGTCGGTTATGAAAGCCCCTCACAGTTTAATCGTGAATTCCGCCGTCTGTTTGGTCGTAGCCCCGGCGAAGAGGCAAAAGAGATGAAAGCGGCATTTTCACTGTTTCCACCGATATAAGTCACGGGGCGGGTTTCCACAACTCAACGCGGTTGCGCCCACGTTTCTTGGCAATATAGAGCGCTTCATCCGCCGCCTGAATTAACCGTTCATAGTCCGGATGACCGCTAAACATTGCCGCACCGATGGAGAGCGAAAGCGGAATCGTCTGGCCGTCGGGCGATTTGATCACGGTTTTTTCGACGCGTGAACGGATGCGTTCAGCAATTCGTGTCGTATCAAATTCGGAAGCCTCGGTTAAGACGATCACGAATTCGTCCCCGCCATAGCGGAATACATAATCATTGCTGCGCACGTTGTCATAAAAGGCCGCTGACACTTTGCGCAAAATTTCGTCCCCGGTGTGGTGTCCCCAGGTATCGTTAATTTGCTTAAATTTATCAACATCAATAACCAGCACCGACAAGGAAGTGGAGGCTCGTTTTGCCTGGGCGATTTCACGTTTAAAAATAGTCGGTAAGAAACGACGATTGAGCAGGCGTGTCAGTACATCCATACCCACTTCATGACGGGAGACTTCTTCAAAAAGTTCACGCAGCAACGTGCTGATTTGCGATACATTTTTTCTAAGCTGAATAAGGAATTTGGTACGCAAGCTGCGATTACTTAAGGCTTTGGTCGTCTCGCGGGTATTACGGAAGACTTCGTCAATATCCTGAATTAACCGGGAAATATGGCCAGCCTCGGCGATACCACTGAAATAATGGCGCCCTTTATGGTTAAACCATAAACCAAAATCAGCCTGGCTCAGGGACAGACTGTTACCTAAATCGGCATCAAGGACAATTCGATAGACAAGATCGATTTCCCATGCCAATAACGAGGCGATTTGTCGCTCTTTCTCCTCTTCAGCATTCTCCAGCAAAGAGAAGATACGGTAGTTTTCATCCTCTTTTGACGCATTATGTTCAGTGAATGAAAAGGCGCGGGACATAACTTCCATCGCCAGATCGATACTGTTTATTGTGAAATGGTAGACTTGCAGTTTTTCTGCCGGTGCATAATCTGCGGAATTAATTACCGGGTAAAGGAGCTTTTTAAGCACCCGAAATCCCATCTCTACCAGCTCCACGGAAATGCCAATGCGCGCATGAACCGCAGCAATCGTTTGTTGTACTTCGATCAACCGTTCTACGTCATCTATCTGGCATGCAAGCACTTCTGCGATCCAGCGGGCAAGCGCAGCTTTAAGCTGTCTTTCTACTTGCTCATTAGACAAAAATTCAGCCGCTTGCGAATCGGTTAGTACCACAGTATAGAATTCCTGGCTCAGCAGTCGTGCATGATTCTTCCCAACGTCAGCGGCGATAAGACGAATGTGTTCATCTGTTCTCTCGAGCAAATTGACCCACTCAGCCTTCATATTCTTAAGGTAAGTCTCCATCATTCAAATCCTTACGGTAGTAGATGTTGTTCTTGCCCGTTACCGTCAGCACGCAGTTGTCGTCGTTATCAGCACATAATAATCGCAAGAAAACTTTGGACGCGTTTATGACCCCTTTCATCTTCTTGATTAAGACTTAAAAACTACAAATGCAATTAATTAAGGCATAAAAAACCAACTGCAGACAGTTAAGAAACCAAAAAAACCATTTATCACCTGTCAGTATCGACGCCAGTAACACGTCAATGGAAGTATAGTCTGTCTGCCGATGTGCATCATTGTGCAGATTCTTATTTACCGCAGAAACGAGTTAAGGTTGATTTAAGATTATTTAATTATCCGAAATAAAAAATAATAATTAGAATTGCAGGATATAAATTTAATTTCCCCGACAATTTTTACGGTATTCAAAAATATGAAAATATACTCCGTCAGTGAAGATGCTTATCTTCAGCATGGCATCATGTCTTTTGCCAGCACGCTAAACATCGAGATAATCGAACATAAACTGAATGCTTCATTGATTAATAATTTATCTTTCGATGACATTGTCATCCTTCACCTTGATATAAAAAGTAACTCTTGTGCGTGGGCTATATCGACACTCAACAAAACCTGCAAGCTCTTAGTGATTATGCGCAGCGCACGTAATATTGTCATTGATGAAGCTGATGAAGTCTTGAAATCAAGAGTTTCTCTTACTGAATTTAGCCAGGCACTACAGCGGATTATCAAAAAACAAAAAAATCCGACACCAAAAGACAATCACCTGAGCGATATTGAATATATGATTATCAATGAATCGCTCAAAGGTAAGAATATTGATCTTATCGCCGACACACTTAATATGCCGCCCAAAAAGGTCTATGCCTATCGGAATAAAGCCTGTAAAAAACTGGGGGGCAAAAAAATTAGCGATTTACTGCTGATAAGAGAGAGTCTGCTTGCAGAATCCAGCGCCTTCTTCGCTCCCTCAGCCACCAGCATGGCAATGATGTAATCACCTGAAAAATCACTCCGTCTGTAGTTCCTCTTAACTACAGACGGATATTTATCTGTACGCACCTCTCTGTACCACCTTCTGACCACGCATCAAATCTGAAGCCATCGCTACCGTAATATGCCCGCCAGGCGCAGCCTATACGGCTACAACTGCCTTTCCATCATAAACCATACAACTATCATGAGGCGCTCTTACTAAAGGTAATGGGTTGTGATTACCTGCGTTCAGGAAAATGCCTGTTAGTTAATATCAGTATGTCAGGTAACGTTTTTATTCCGATAACAGGACACCATGCTCCGGAAATATTACAGGACGCGGCAGAATTCATCGCTAAATTAAGGTTGCCATGCTGAAGGAAGTACGAAAACAGGGCCAGACGGGTATTTACGAACTATATTGAGAAGAGTTTTCGAACAGAGGTATGAATGAGCTTTTTTGATGACCACAATATGATCTCAATAACTGAGGATAAAATGCTCACCGAACATAGTTTTTTCGCCTATCTGATTTTCCCTGTCAGGATGACATTATCAGGCGCGGCTAAAAACAGAATGCCGGGGGCATTTTATCCTTGTTATTTACATTTGAAGCAAAATAGTGCAGATGCGTATTTATATGTACACAGATTTAAAAAACGGTTTCCGGCAATACTCCTCACATTCCTGTAACAGGAACGAAAGATACTGAATATAAATCCACTCATGACGAGCGTTATTATCGTTTTTTTTGAAACTTATTCGCCTCCGTCGCGAGGTTAATTAACGCATCACCATACCGCCGTCGATGATAATCGTTTGACCAACAATATAGCTGGCAGCCGATGAGCTTAAGTAAACGATAGTATTGGCGACTTCTGAGCTGCGTCCAATGCGCTGTAAGGGAATTGCATCCGCCATCTCGCGGACCAGGGCACCAGAGATCTCTTTCGTATTCATTGACTCAATCATACCTGGCGCAACAGCATTTACCCGAATTCCCTGCGGCGCAAGTTCTGCCGCTAGCGTACGCGTGAAGGCCAGCAGCGCGCCATTGGAAGCACTGTAGTTACTTTGTCCTATCGCGGGAACAATTGCGGCAATTGACGCTACATTAATGACCGATGCATTTTCAGCACTTCTGAGCAGCCTCAGTATTTCTTTCGTCAATCTGAAGGTATTAAGCATATTGCCGTCGATTACGGAGCTGAAGTCATCGAAGCGCATGGATGCAAAAAGATTATCGTTAACCACGTCAGCATTGTTCACCAGCACATCCACTTTCCCGGTCTCACTGGTCAAACGGGAACCAAGTGCCGCCACCGCCTCAGGATCCGCCAGGTTGCAGTGAACAATATGCAAGTTCTGCCCCTCGGGATGTTCTGTTTTCAGTTCGTGCAATTGATCGGCACAGGATTCATGCAGTGCATAGACTACGGCATGCTGCTCCAGATATTGCTGGCAGATTGCGCGGCCGATATCGCCATTTGCCCCGGAAACTAATACTGTTTTATTTTTCAGATCGCTATATTTGTACATAACTTGCTCCATCCTTAGAGTGACTACGAAAGATTAATGTTTAAGAAACAGACTTCAGATACTCACATCGCCAGATTCCACTGGCGATATGAGTTGATATTACTTACAACCCCACCAGAATACCTGTGCTGATGACTTTGTCAGCTCCAGCACAAGACCTTTACTACCGCCGAACGATGTTTTGTTACCGCTATTATTTACGGTTTGAGCCGTAATTAATGCATACCCTTCGGTGGCCATATTGCTTGTCCACGTTTATTTTTTAGTTCCATTATTTATCCAGTGAAGTTTAATACTGAATTATCAAAAATATATGTGCATAAAATCACTATCAGCACATGTATTACACCAGTCATTTACTCCTAACCGGCAATAAGCCGGCTTTTATTTTTTATCAATCAAATGACGTCTGGCAAAGATGAAGTTACTACACCAGGCGTGGACAGTGCGTCCAATCTCTATAAAAGAAGCGATTCTTTTTTAGCACTACTGCATTGACCATTATACATACTTCAAAGTGCAGCTTTGAGCGTGGAGCTATATCAGCAATAAATAGTTTTATCTTTTATTTCGTTCATAAAGAACCGGACGCGTGATAAACCGAAAACATGTCCGAATATATTTATTATTCTCCCCGACAAAATAAAGACAAGTGAACTAGTCTTAAACATTCCTTCAATGTAATTATGTTGGCACATACCACTTCAAATAAACATATTAGTTAATCAGTAAGATATCGTTCCTGACAGCATCTGTGCCAGCTTAAGATCTTATTCACTCTAAACACCCCGCATACTCTTTGCCTGTTATTCACCCTTCCCATACGTTAAAGAAAGTTATCACTTTCAATAATTGAATCCGGACATGATAATTTTCACCCTCTCCATATAATTTATTACGCAATGAAATATAAAAACCATGAAACATTCTCATTACCTCTAACTCCCAACACCATTGTTTAACTCCAAAAAAATCACTATAGCCACCCTACTATTTATAAAATATATAGCTGCATATGACATATTTACACCAGCCGCAGACAAATTACTCACTGGTCTTATCTTCTCTACCATCATAAAACACAAACAACAATTTTATATAAGGTTTAGCTGTGATAAAAACATGTTAATAAAATCAATTTTTCATTGAAAAACAACAAAAAATGATACTTTCCAAAATTAACAACCAGCCAACATTTATTATTTAATCACATCCTAAAAACTTTTCCTTTTCTAATGAAATTTTATAAGACAATAATGACTTCACGAAATCGAGTGGCGCACAAAAAACTTTCTCTTTTCAGGTTTAAAGCATCATTAATTCTGAATGTCGAACAATAATTATTATACATGCATCACTTGGATTCTTCGTTAATACAGAACTCGCATATGCAATATTGATGGATATAACCATTGATACATAGCGATTAAATAACAAATTGATATATAAATAACTGAGGTATTTTATGAAACGCAATGTAATTGCACTTGCTTTACTGGCTTCCTTTGCAGCTGGCTCCGTGCAGGCCGCCCAGATGGGTCAATCTATCGCTACCTGGTCTGCTACGGCGAAAAAAGATACGACCAGCTCGCTGGTTGTCACTCCACTCGGCAGCCTGACCTTTCAGTACGCTGATGGCGTTAAAGGTTTTAACACGCAAAAAGGTCTCTTTGATGTCGCTATTGAAGGCGATTCAACCGCTACCGCATTCAAACTGTCCTCTCGCCTGATCAGCAATACGCTGACTCAGCTTGATGGCTCCGGCTCCACGCTGAATGTTGCCGTGCATTACATGGGCGAAGAAGTTAAACAAAACGCGGACACTATTATGGTGGATACCACCAGTAATAAAAATGGTGGCCTGAGCATTCTTGCCACCGACTTCAGCAAGACGGGTCGTGTAACCGCGCAAGACGCATTCACCTTCTCTATCGCCAACGGTACGACGGATGGTACGACTGCCGCTACTGATATGAGCCAACTGCCAGAAGGGATCTGGAGCGGCGATATCAGCGTTCAGTTCGACGCTACCTGGAGCTAATTCTTTTCCAGCAGGGGCGTAATAACGCCCCTGTTCAACTCTTTGGCGATATATCTATGAAAAATACGATTCTGGCGACTCTATTATTTGTAAGTGGCGCGGCACCAGTATATGCGCTCGATG
The DNA here is from genome assembly GCF_009935945.1 of Kosakonia sp. MH5. NCBI lineage: Bacteria > Pseudomonadati > Pseudomonadota > Gammaproteobacteria > Enterobacterales > Enterobacteriaceae > Kosakonia > Kosakonia sp. MH5. Next base: position 433,840 of record NZ_QODH01000001.1, read on the forward strand.
TTGGTGACATATCTTCATTTATGTACAGCGATGCGACTATTATTAATAAAACGATAAAAAACCCAACCACCACCGGACGGCTGGTGAATATTCGCATCGAAAGAATTAATTCGCCACAGAGTGACGGTAAAACAATACCCATGGAAAGTAAGGATGAATTGTTACTCTCACCAGGAAGCCTGCTGCTTCCGGCTGAAAGTAATGAAACGATTCGTTTTTACTATAATGGCCCGCAGGACGACAAAGAAAGATATTATCGCATTATTTGGTTTGACCAGGCGCTCAGTAATGCATCAAAAAATAACGCAACTCGTTATGCTGTTGCAACCGCATCCGCTCGTATTAGTACAATACTTGTCGTCGCCCCGCGAAAAATAAAATACGACTACCAATATTCAAAGGGTGTAATGAAAAACACTGGCAATGCCACGTTACGCCTCATTGCTTATGGCCCTTGTAAAAAAACATCTGAGAAAAAAGAGTGCAAAGAAAATTATTACTTAATGCCCGGCAAAACGCGAAGTTTCTCTCTGGTGGATATCGAGAATAAGAAAGCGCGACTCGCTTTCTGGCAAGCGGACAATTTCATTCCGGTCAAATAGTATTTTCACTAACGAGCCGTTATTGTGGATAAGAAGATTTTACAAACTATCATCACGTGTACTGTGGTTCTGTTTACTGATGTAAACGACGCTGTTGCAAAACCATCGTTGTATCAACAAATCAATGGGGTGATGATTCCTGACGCCTTCAATAACGCATTACGTGATGGGATGAGTATACCTCTGTATATTCATTTGAATAATACAGAGGAAAAAACAGACGATCAGCGTATTGGGCTTGCCGCAATTTGGCTTGATGAAAACTCGCTCAAAATACGGCAAGTCCAGCTTGAAGAACAGGATGGCAATGCTTCTATAAATGAGCAAACACGTGAAAAATTAACTTCGTTAATTAATACCAGTTTTAATAGCAACCTGGCTATTCCGCTGACAAATGATGCATCATTACGTTTAAATTTCCAGCAATTAGTACTGCAACTTGTCGTTAATAAAGAAGCACTGGGTACGTTACTGCATGACAGTAGTCAAAATATTGGCGCATCCAGTGCTGAAAACATCAGTGGTACGCTGAATTATGATCTCGGTGTTTATCACAACCAAATGCGCGGCGGTGATAACAATACCTCAAGCTATCTCTCTTTAGCGAGTGCTACAGCCTTACGTGAGCACCATTTATTAGTAGATAGCTCTATTTACGGCCTGGGCTCTGCTAATCAACAAACCGAAATTTATAAGGCCATGTACGAACGTGATTTCTCTGGTTATCGATTTGCCGGGGGAATGCTGGATGTATGGAATTTACAATCTCTCGGGCCGGTCACAGCGATCTCATCCGGTAAAATTTACGGCATGTCATGGGGAAACCAGGCAAATTCAATCAAATTTGATCATTCGTATTCCATCACGCCGCTCATTGCTTTTCTGCCTGCTGCCGGTGAGGTTCATGTTTACCGAAATAACAAGTTACTAAGCGTACAGAACTTCAATATGGGTAGCCATGAAGTGGATACTCGCGATCTGCCGTACGGTATTTATGACGTAAAGGTCGATGTTATTGTCAATGGCAAACTTACGAGCAGCAACATTCAAAATGTGAATAAATTGCTCACCGGAAGCCGTACAGCCGATATGCCCTTAAGCTGGCAGATCTGGGGTGGCAGCATGTATATGGACGACTGGGTTCATGAAAACGGAAACATTCAGCAGGCGAAAAATACAATACTGACGGGGGTTTCTGCGTCCGGTGGTCTTCACACAATAAACTGGATGGCGTCGGGATATCACTATAATAACATCGCAGTGGTTGAAGGCAATTTTTCCTGGCCAGTTGCGGACGTGCTCCAGTTGGGTATGCAAAACATGTTTGCTACCGATGGATCATGGAGCTTTATTAGTAATATAAATGCAACGCTTCCTGGTGGATTTAGTAATGTGTGGTTAAGCCGGGAAAAAACGGTGATTGGCCGTACCCTGCGTCGTAACAGTACGGACAATACCGCAGTAGGTTTATCCCTGAATATGAATACGCTATGGTCAAAGTTAGGTACACTGTCGGCAAGCTACAACAGTAATAATCAGTACAACACGCATAATTACACTGTTGATTACAGCCAGTCACTGTATAGCGGCCGTTTTGGTTCAATTGGGCTGCGAGGCGGGATACAACAATATTCTTACGGAAGTCACTCCGGCGCCAACAATACGCAAAAATTTATCGCGCTCGATTTTTCACTGCCGTTAGGCAACTGGATCCAGACCGGTATGACGCACCAGAATGGGTATACTACGGCGAATATTTCGGCGCAAAAACAGTTCGATGAGGATATTATTCGTACAGTTGGCGCAGATGTTTCACGCGCCATTTCCGGCGATATCAGTGATAATAAAACATTGAGTGGCGGAGCATGGACTCGCTATGAAACACGCTACTCTTCCGGTACACTAAATATTAATAGCGGTGCTGATGGTTATCTTAATTCGAATATGACCTCGATAGGCAGTTTCGGCTGGCAGGCCGAGGATATTGGTGCCAGCGGTAACAATGAGGGTAATGCAGGCGTTATTTTCCACACCGATGTTGGGAATGACGGAAAATTGACCGCACAGATTAATGGCCGTGCTTTTCCAATGACCGGGAAATATAATTACCTGCCATTAGAACCTTATAATAAATATGACATTGAAATTATTAACAGTAAAAACTCATTAGATAGCTACGACATTTCCCGCGGCAAAAAAAGTCATCTGACACTATACCCGGGCAATGTCGTGGTCATTAAACCAGAAATTAAACAAATGGTTACCGTATTTGGCAGAATTCGTGCCGAAGACGGCACACTGCTGGCCAATGCGCGCATAAATAACCATATTGGTCGTGCACGGACTGATAACAATGGTGAATTTGTCATGGATATTGATAAAAAATTCCCGGTTATTGATTTTAATTACGGCAATGATGAAAGCTGCGAGGCGGCACTGGATCTTAGCCAGGCGCGCGGCGCGGTATGGGTCGGCGATATTACATGCCAGGGTCTGAAAAGCTTTGCCAGCCTGATGCCGACAGGAGAACACAATGAAAGTTAATCTTTCACGCCTTTTATTTTTGATTATTTTTTATGCTATCGCCTCTCCCGCTAACGCGGCGGTGACAAAAATAAGTTACGCCGATGCCCCAACACGTAATTTTATTTTCGTCGAAAACGATACCGATGATAACTATTTTGTTACACCAGCTGGCGTGCGGGATCCGCGAATGACTGGTTCAAACCGTTGGACGGGTCTGAAATATAACGGTTCGGGTTCCATGTATCAAACCAGCCTCGGTTATATTGATAATGGCTATAACACAATAATCGGTGATGAATATCAATTCGATATGTGGCTGACGAATGCCCCCGCCTCCAACCTGCTTGTCGGTATGCGTTGTATCAACTGGTACAGCGGCTGCGATATGGCAACCTCTCTACTTCCGGCGACGTATACGGATAGTCAGGGTTTCTATGGCGTGGACGTAACGTCAGGCGGTACAAAATGGGCGCACGGAATGATGTCAGATCAGTTTTATCATTATTTGAACAATTTTCCCGTCGGCCAGACATTCTCAATGACCATAAATACATGCCGGACCGAGGACTCCTATGATCCCAGAATGGGCCAGCGCTGTCGCGATATGCCCAGCGGTACCTGGTATGAGCGTACTGTGTCCCATACCAAAGCTGCACATTTCAAATTCTTCAGTACCAATTCGATATCAGAGATCTTCTTTAATACCGACGGAACGCCAACAATAGGTGAAGGCAATGCGGATTGCCGGATGCAGGTGATCGGGAGTGTTTCAGGCATTGCCTGCAAGGTTGTTACTTACACGTTAAATCATAATGGTATTAGCGACACCGATGTGCGTTTTTTCCCGGCAATATCCCATGCCGGGCTGGAATCAGCCATCAGAGCAGCGGATATGCAATTCAGCCTTGATGGCGCAAGCTGGCAAACAGTATCAGGCATAACGCATTACTACACGTTTAATGCGATGAAAGGACATAACTCAATTTATGTCTTTTTCTCAAACAATTTTTTTAAGGAGATGATTAATCAAGGCGTTAACGGTGGCAACTTACGTGATTTAGTGACTTTCCGTTTAAGAAACCTCACCGCACCGGAATCGGGCTGGTATGAGTTTTCAACCTCCGCACAACTTATCTTTAAACCGACGAATTTTAGCATCAGTATTATCCCGGCAGATTTCATGGTTAATCCCAGCAGGTCCGGAACCGTTGGCACAGGTAATCCCGATCTCGATTTTGATTATCTTGTTACCACAAATGGAAAAACGGCTGCGGATATGGTCTCAGTCAGTGTCAGTGGCCCGACACAAACTATAAATGGTCGCCCCTGGTGTATATTCAGTTCAAAAGATGGCAAAACGCAGGTGCCCTTCCCTGGTATCGTGAGTTTTGCCACCGCCAGCGGAAAGCGCGAAGTGGTCGATGTGGGCTGCGACGGGCAGTGGCGTGACATGACCAGTGCATTATGGGCATCGACCCCCCTGGCGCTGGCAAACGGCGAAACCGGTGTAACAAGAAAATCAACCGTCCGCTTTTCCATTCCTATGAACGATCCACAATCATTGAAAACCCTCAATAATGCTAGCTGGTATGGAGATGTCAGCGCTTCGGGGAAAGTTACCGTAATGGCGATGTGGCAAAATGCAAGGTAAATTCATTCACTCTCTTTTCGTTCTGCTGACGCTACTGGCACCAGCAGGTTGCCTGGCTATTTCGGTTGGCGACATGACGTTTTCCATGCCAGCAGAAAAAAGCATGGTTGCCAAATATGTGATGAACAATAGTAAGGGAGCGCGCCTTTACCGCGTGAATATCCGATCTATTGACAGACCCGGAGAGCAGGAAGTCTCCTCACGCGCAACTGATGGAGAATTGTTGTTCACACCGCGACAGATACTACTTCAACCTGGGGAAAATCATTTTTTCAAATTCTTTTATCATGGCCCGACTGATGATAAAGAGCGTTACTATCGCGTCTCTTTTGCGGAGATACCGCCACAGAATCGTACCACGCATCATTCATCTCAAAGTACTGTCGGCATGATGCCCGTTATCGTAATGGACACTATTCTTGTTGTCCGGCCGCGTGATACCCATTTCAAATGGGAGTTTGAGCGCCAACAAGGGGTATTCAAAAACAGTGGAAATACCTGGTTTAAGCTAATAACTAAACCCCGCTGCGATTCAACAGAAGAGGATGGCAAAGCCTGGTATATGCGTCCTGGTGATATCATTCATCAACCAGTGCTTAAAACTTCTGCGCAAATATTTATCACCTACAATGATAAATTCATAAAGATAATAAGTACGTGCAATTAATGCCTCTCTTAAATTCCGCGTCCATCCTTAATTAATTCTTAATAAGGCATTTAAGATATACAAAAAGACAATAAATCGAGCGCGACGAGCCACTAATAAATTGTGTAACCCTCTGAAAAACTAGTTTCATTAACTATAAACCATTCAGAGCTTCAATTAATTACAAATCGGCAGCTGAATTACATATAAAAATCATGGAAAACAAGTCAAGGGTATGGTCAAATATTTAAATGAGATTCACACAGATAAACCTGTCATTAAAGGGACACATCCAATGGCTGTGTTGTAGCGTATATGCACTGGATTATTAACGATAACATTGAATTCAGACCGGAACTAAAAAAGCTTATTTCGGTGAGCAATCCTGAAATAAACGTCACACTGACAGCCCCCGCCAGCCGTTGTTTGTTGCTTCTGCTTGAGGCTTCACCTGAAATTGTTCTCCAGCAAGATTTCTTCAAAAAAGTGTGGGAAGAAGAAGGCATGCTGGTTCCAACAAATACGTTATATCAAAATATCTCGATCGTGCGTCGCGGGTTGCGGGCAGTTGGCGAAACGGATAGCCGATTGATTGCAACCATTCCCAGAAAAGGTTTTCAAATTGACGACAGTGTGAAAATCAAAAGGCAGGACAAATCTAACGCAGCGGTTACATCTGAAACCGACATTACCAGCGTCGATATTCCCGCAGACGCAAAATATGAAGATCCTGTTATTACCCACGGGAACGCCGCGAACCAGTCGACATGGTCAGCGCTAAACCCGCATATCAATGAGTATGAACAGAATCCGCTGTCAACGCCGGGAACTGCAAGCAAACCCGCGCGATTCGCTGGCTGGCGTTTATCCGCAGTGATTATATTAGCCGCTTTTGCCACGGGTTTGCTGATAATTGCGTACTCTTTACCATTCGGTAAGACACCTGTTTTCTTTGATAACTATAACTTTGTTGAAAATGACAATGGCTGTCAGATTTATATTAAAGATGATACGCATGATAGCAGAGATTATTATCAGAGATATAAAAATTTGATTAAGAATACCGGACTGAACTGTAAGATTTATCCCTGGATCTATTTTCCAGTATCAGCAACATCACCAACACTTACTGCATTAGCCTGTAAGAGAGACTTTAAAAACTCCGCTTCACCGGGTTGTATTTCACTCTATTTCAGAGGAGTACAGAGTGAATAGCAAGAAAACAATTCTATTCAGCTTTATATTTTTAATCGCTGGCGCAGTCGCAGGTTATATTTATTATCTGTTCGTCGCATCATCTGGCTATACGGAAACATGCTCAGCCTCAGTGATTGTTTATAACAAAAACATACAGGCTAATTTCACTCTCGACTTTATGTATAACAGAGAGGCTAAACGCGGTGTTATATCCGTAAGCGGCGGTTATATGGAGGACAACAAACCGACAGAAACGATCAGGCGAGATGTATCTTATACATGGACTGAAAACCGTCACTCCTATCATTTTACGTCAACCATGGTGAATAAAGTGGACAGTATCGAAACTGCCACTGATGAAGTTATCGCAACCGTGCTGCCAGATTTTTATGTCTACCCCAATAAAGAGATAAACTATTCCATTCGCCCACAGGGCAAAAATGGTTTTTTGTTTGTCATTGGCAAACGTCCGCTGTTTTTATGCGCTCGCTGAGGCGATAGCACAGGGAGACGTATCGTCTCCCTGCCGGGCACTCCATTAACACCTATTATGCCGCTTCCGCCAGCGCTCTTACCGCTCGCCCAAACGCCTCGATGGCCAGCGCAACATCTTCCATCTGTACCGATTCCGCCGGATGGTGGCTAATCCCGCCTTTGCAGCGCACAAACAGCATACCAACCGGCCAGCGTTCCGCCATGGCGATGGCATCATGCCCTGCGCCGCTCGGTAACGACAGCGTCTCACCCTGCACAACCTGCACCGCATCGGCAAGCAACGTTTGCAGCTTTTGATCACAGGGCGTGGCGGCAATACGGTAAAACTCCTCGGCGCTGAATTGCAGATGGCGGCGCGCCGCGATGACCTGCGCCATCGCCAACAATTCATTGAGCAACGCATCAAGTGGCGCATCCTGCGGGCCACGGATATCAAGCGATAGCGACACCTCGCCGGGGATGACATTCACCGCGCCAGGCAGAACCCGCATATTCCCTACGGTAGCCACCAGATTACCGCCCTGTTGTTGCGTGGTGCTCTCAACGGCGACCATCCATTCGGCCGCCGCGGCCAACGCATCTTTCCGGTGACTCATCGGCACCGTGCCAGCATGTCCGGCTTCGCCGGTAAAGCGGCAATTTAGCCTGCGCGCGCCATTGATCGCCTCGACCACGCCCAGCGCCAGCCCAGCCTGTTCCAGGCACGGCCCCTGTTCAATATGCAATTCGAGATAGCTGCTGAAGGCCGCCGCATCGCGCGCCGCCTGCGGGATCCGCTGCGGATCCAGCCCGGCATCCACCATCGCCTGCGCCACGCTGATACCCCCGGCATCAGTTTGCGTAAGCCAGTTCGCTGGCCAGCTTCCGGTCAACCCGCGGCTTCCCAGCAAAGTGATACCAAAACGCGTTCCCTCTTCATCACAAAAACCGACAATCTCGATCGCCTGCGCCAGACGTAATCCCTGCTGATGGAGGCTCTGTACTACTTCGATGGCCGTCAGTACTCCGAGCATCCCGTCATAACGCCCGGCGTTACGCACAGTATCAAGATGCGAACCAAGCAACACTGCAGGAGCGCCTTCCTGTGCCGCCTCATAACGACCACAAATATTGCCCACGCTGTCCTGCCAGACGAGCATTCCCGCCTGGCGCATCCACTCCGCAACCCGCTGGTTGGCCTGTAAATGCTGTGTGGAAAGATAAACACGAGTCAGCGCATCCGGTGTTTCACTGATTGCTGCCAGTTCATCAGCGCGGGACATCACACGTGCTGCCGCCTCCAGGCGTGTCGGTTGAATCATCACACGTCCTCGCTGAGATAGTGATCCCACGCGGCCTGCATCGCCGCCCCTTGCGTGGTGGCGAATTTCAGATAATTCAGCACCGACTCCAGTGCGCTCAGGGTATTCATCACACAGGCTTTACGCGCGTTATAGCCCATGGTGCCAATACGCCACACTTTGCCGTGCAGCGGGCCGAAAGAAGTCCCGATTTCAATGCCGAAATCCTCCAGCATCAATTTGCGCACCTGGTCACCGTTCACACCCTGCGGAATGACGACGCCCAGCACGTTGTTCATTTTGTGTTGCAAATCGCCATAGGCCTCCAGCCCCATTGCCTGAATCCCTTTCAGCAACGCATCGCCATGCAGCTTATGGCGCGCAATGCCATTATCGAGCCCCTCTTGCAGGATCAGGCGTGCGCATTCACGCGCGCCGAATAGCGCGGTAGTCGCTTCAGTGTGGTGATTCAGTCGCTCCGGCCCCCAGTAATCCATTACCATGCCGAGATCGAAATAGTTGGAGTAAACCATCTCATCCACACCGTCGAGATGCGCATCGGTGCGAATGCCCTCTTCAACACATTTACGCCGGCGGATCACCTCTTCCATACGGCTGCTCAGGGTAATGGGCGACGTACCGGACGGCCCACCTAAGCACTTCTGCATCCCCGCAGAGACGGCATCCAGTTGCCAGGCATCGGTTTCCAGCGCGTTACCGCCGAGTGAAGCGGTGGCATCGGTGTAAAACAGCACATCGTAGCGACGACAAATAGCACCCAGTTCCGCCAGCGGTTGCAGCATGGTGGTTGACGTATCGCCCTGCACCGTTAACAGCAGGCGCGGACGCACGCGCTTAATGGCATCTTCAATCTGATCCGGCGTGAAAACCTCGCCCCACGGTACTTCAATCGTATGCACTTCGGCGCGACAGCGACGGGCGATTTCACACAGCAGATGACCAAAGCGGCCAAACACCGGTACCAGCACTTTATCGCCCGGCCGGATTGCGGAAATGAGGATCGCCTCAATCCCGGCGCGCGACGTGCCGTCAATCAGCATCGTCCAGCGGTTTTCCGTGCGAAACACGCCGCGATAAAGCGCCATCACTTCATTCATATAGTGGGTCATCGCCGGATCGTACTGGCCGATCAGTTGGCTCGACATGGCGCGCAGCACGCGCGGGTCAGCATTGATTGGCCCCGGCCCCATCAGCAGACGTTGCGGCGGATTGATTTGCGGAAATTGAGCGATATCCATCTGAAATTCCTTACGTTAATTAAGACCGCGCACGGAAGAGATAAACTGCTTCAGCTCGGTAGTCTGCGGGCTGGCAAACAGCGTTTTGCTGTCGCCCTGCTCCCACACCCGGCCCTGATGCATAAACACCACGCGGTCGCCCACTTCGCGGGCAAAATTCATTTCATGGGTGACGAGGATCAGCGTCATCCCTTCTGCGGCCAGTTGCTCCAGCACTTTCAGTACTTCGCCCACCAGTTCGGGATCGAGCGCGGAGGTTATCTCGTCACAAAGTAAAACTTTCGGCGACATTGCCAGCGCACGGGCGATCGCCACGCGTTGCTGCTGGCCACCGGATAGATTCGCCGGGTAGTAATCGAGGCGATCGCCAAGCCCCACTTTCTCCAGCATCCGTTGCGCCAGTTCGCGGCACTCGGCGGCGCTTTTTTTCAGCACCCGGCGCGGCGCCAGCATGACGTTCTCCAGCGCGGTCATATGCGGAAACAGATTAAAGCTCTGGAATACCATTCCGATGGAGCGGCTGATCTCCCGCGCCTGTGAATCACGATTGGTAATGGTCACACCGCCCAGCTTAATGCTCCCTTCCTGGTAGCCTTCGAGGCCGTTAATGCAGCGCAGCAGCGTGCTTTTACCCGATCCGCTACGGCCGATAATCGAGATCACCTCGCCCATATCGATGTCCAGATCGACACCCTTCAGCACGTGGTTGTCGCCGTAGTACTTCTGTACCTGATTAATGGTGATGAGAGGCATTGAATTTATTCTCCAGGTAACGGCTGTAGCGGGACAGCGGATAGCACAAAATGAAGTAGCCCAGCGCCACCAGCGCAAAGACTTTAAACGGCTGATAAGTGACGTTGGTCAGCATCGTGCCGGCCTTGGTCAATTCAACAAAACCGATGATTGACGAAAGCGCGGTGCCTTTTATCACCTGCACGGCAAAACCGACCGTTGGCGCAATGGCGATGCGCAATGCCTGCGGCGCCACTACGCGGAATAATGTCTGACCAAAGCTCAACCCCAGGCAGCGCGAGGCTTCCCACTGCCCTTTCGGCAGTGCGCGAATGCTGCCATAGCCGATATCGAGTAAAAACGCGCTGGTGTAGAACGTCAGCGCCAGCGAAGCAGCCGTCCAGGGCGACACATCGATGCCGAAGAGCGCCACACCGAAAAAGGCGAGGAACAACTGCATCAACAGCGGCGTGCCCTGAAACAGTTCGATATAGGCGCGGATCAGGCGTTTCACCTGACGTCCACCAGTGAGTCGCAGCAGCAACAACGGCAGCGTTACCAGCGCACCGCCCATAAACGCCACCAGCGACAACAACACCGTCCAGCGCCCGGCCAGCAACAGGTTGCGGATAATGTCCCAGTCGGTAAATGTGGTCATCATGCCTGTACCCCCAACCATTTCCGTCCCGCCGCCATCATCAACTGACGCATGGCAATCGAGAGCAGCAGATAAATGCCGGTGGTCACCAGATAGACCTCAAAGCTGAGGAATGTCCGCGACTGAATCAGGTTGGCGGCGAAGGTCAGCTCTTCATAAGAGACCTGCGACACCACGGACGATCCCAGCATGACAATAATGCACTGGCTGACCAGCGCCGGATAAATGCGCTGCAACGCAGGGGGAAGCACCACGCGGATAAACGTCTGGCTTCGGCTTAACCCCAGCACGCGCCCGGCTTCCCATTGCCCTTTTGGCGTCACCTGGATCCCGGCACGCACGATCTCCGTGCTATAAGCGCCCAGGTTGACGATCATTGCCAACAGCGCCGCTTCGCCTGCCGTCATCTTGAAACCGATATTCGGCAGACCAAAAACGATAAAAAAGAGCTGCACCACAAACGGCGTGTTACGGATCAGCTCTACATAACCGCCCCAGATCCGGCTGAACCATGTCGGTCGACCGCTACGAATAGCCGCACCGAAAATGCCAATCGCCAGGCCACCCACCGTCGCCATGATCGTCAACTGCACGGTGACCCACATCCCCGCAAGCAACTCCGGCCAGTGCGGCCAGAGTGCAGAAAAATGAAGTTGTTCCGTCATTCACACGCCTTATGCGCCAAGGTTTGCCGGCAGCGGCGCTTTCAGCCACTGCTCAGAGAGGCTGTTCAGCGTACCGTCCTTAATCCCTTGCTCAATCAGCGCATTCACCTTCTCTTTCAGCGCCGGTTCGTCCTTTTTCAGGCCGATAAAGCACGGAGAATCTTTCAGCATAAAGCTCGGCACCGGAGCTTTATCCGCGTTCTGTCGGGCAATTGCCGCCACGACAAGGTTACCGGTCGCGACATACTGCACCTGCCCGGAGAGATATGCCGAGAGCGTGGTGTTGTTATCTTCATAACGTTTCACATCGGCATCTTTCGGTGCGACGCTGGTCAATACCATGTCCTCAACCGCGCCGCGCGTTACCCCGATGCTTTTGCCGCTCAGCGCCGCAGCATCTTTCAGTTCCGCCCCTTTCGGCCCGAACACGCCGAGGAAGAACGGCGCATAGGCGCGGCTGAAATCAATCACCTTTTCGCGCTCGGCATTCTTACCGAGGCTGGAGATCACCAAATCCACTTTATCGGTTTGCAAATAAGGCACGCGGTTAGCGCTGGTGACCGGCACCAGTTGCAGCTTGAGTTTCATCTGTTTGGCGAGATAACGTGCCATATCGATGTCATAGCCCTGCGGTTGCAGATCGGTGCCTACCGAGCCAAACGGCGGGAAATCCTGCGGGACAGCAATGCGGATCACGCCGCGCTTTTCAATATCCTGTAATTGGTCAGCCTGCGCAGCCGCAGCATAGGTGAACAGACAAGCGGCCCCGGCCAGTGCGATCAAAAGTTTTCTCATGGTGATTACCCGTTACGTTAACATGAAACAAAAGATTCCTTAAATGTATATCTGCAACTAATGTGCCAGCGATGCACAATAAAAATGCCGATGGTGAAATCGGCATTTATCGCAGAGAAAACAAAGAAAAGACGCCTGAAGCCGGAACGTTTTGCGGTAATCAAATGCACCAAAATAATGCAAAATCACCACACTGGTGCCCCATTATCGCTGTTCCAGTTCATCCAGCTTCTGATACAGCGTGGCAATGTCATGAATACGCGGGCGTCCCTTATCGAGAATTTCATGCAAAAACGCATTCGCCAGCAAGTTGATCAAACTATTGACCGATGAATAGCTGTCATAGGCCGAAACGCTGTCCAACGGTGCGCACAGGTGCCAGCTCGCCAGCGGGAAAAGGTTGTGCGCCTGCGGCTCGCACAGCAGCAGCAGCGGAATGTTCGCGTTCTGTAGCTGCTGCATCAGCGGGCGGATAATGCGTGGGCGACGGCGAAACGCGACCATCACCACCAGATCGTCCGGCGTTAAATCCACCAGTTCCTCACCCAGGCTCTGCCCCGGCTGCGGCAGTACCTGCACTTGTCCGCGCGCCTGCAATAACTGCTGGCGCAGGTGCAGCGCCACCGGCCAGGAGTTACGCATACCAATAATAATGATGCGTTGCGCCTTCACTATCGCCTCCAGCGCGCCGGCAAACTGCTGTGCATCCAGCGCATTAACCCACTGCGTCAGGTTCGCCATCTCCTGCTTATAGTGGCGCGCCAGCAGCGTATTGCCCTGCACCGCATCGCGGTTATCCGTCAGCGGCATCCCGCTTTGTCGCAGCGTACGCAATTCATCGCGCATGTCTTTGTATTTCTCATACCCCAGACGCTTGAACAGGCGGCTGACGGTAGCCTTCGACACCCCGCTGAGCTGCGCCAGCTCAGCACTGTTATAGCTTATGAGGTCATCAAAGTGATCGAAGATAAAATCGGCCACCCGCTGCTCCTGGGGCGATAACGAGGCATATTGCCCTTTCAGACGTTCATCAAGCTGTTCCATAAGACCTCTGTAACTTTCGTTTCATCGCACTATACCGATTTCCCCTTTCACAATGCATGCCAGCCCGGCAAAAAAATGACACTTACCCTCTCTGTGAAACTTTTTATTCAGAAATGGAACGGCTTTTGCAACTTCAGGCTACTTTTCGGCTTACGAGGACAGCGAATGCAAAGTAATGTCTCCACCCACGGGATGGCGGTCGCCCCCCATCATCTGGCCAGCCAAAGTGCGCTGTCTGTCCTGCGCGAAGGCGGCAGCGCCATCGAGGCGATGGTTGCCGCTGCGGCGACGATTGCGGTGGTTTATCCCCATATGAACAGCCTCGGCGGCGACGGTTTCTGGCTGATTGTGCCGCCGGAAGGCGAACCGATTGCCATCGACGCCAGCGGCGCTGCCGGTTCGCTGGCGACGCTGGCGGCCTACAGCGATCTGGCGACGATTCCGCATCGCGGCCCGCGCGCCGCGCTCACTGTTGCGGGCACCGTCAGCGGCTGGGATGAAGCGTTGAAGGTCTCGCTCGAAATAACCGGCAAAGCGTTGCCGCTGCCGCGTCTGCTGGCGGATGCGATAGATTACGCCCAACACGGCACGCCGGTGACACTTTCCCAGGCCACAGCCACTGCGGATAAACTGGCCGAGCTGCGCGATCTGCCTGGCTTTGCCGACACCTATCTGCACAACGGCCAGCCGCCAAAAGCGGGCAACCGTTTCCGTCAACCAGCGCTCGCCGCCACGCTGCAACACCTTGCTGAAGAGGGGCTGGAGAGTTTTTATCGCGGCCCGCTGGCCGGGAGGCTGGCGCGCGGCATGGCGCAATATGGCCTGCCGGTGACGCTGGAAGATCTCCAGCAGCATCACGCGCGCCGCACCACGCCGCTGCACTTGCAGCATTCGCAGGGTGATGTATGGAACCTTGCGCCGCCGACGCAGGGGCTGGTTTCACTGGCGATCCTCGGTATTACCGACCGTCTGGCGATGGAAAACGCGGATGATGCCGCCACCGTGCACCGCATTGTAGAGGCCACCAAACTGGCCTTCGGCCTGCGTGATGCCCACATCACCGATCCGCGCCACCTGAAAACCGACATACAAAGCCTGCTGGCCGCAAGCGAACTTCAGGCGCTGGCTAACCGTGTGGATGAAAGGCAGGCCGCGCCCTGGGGCGCAGGCAAAGGGCCGGGTGATACCGTCTGGATGGGCGTTATGGATAACAGCGGCCTCGCCGTGTCATTTATTCAGAGCATTTATCATGAGTTTGGCAGCGGCGTGGTACTGCCTGATACGGGCATCGTCTGGCAAAACCGTGGTGCGTCGTTCAGCCTCAACCCCGATCACCTGCTGGCGCTTGCACCGGGCAAACAACCGTTTCATACCCTCAACCCGGCGGCAGCACGGCTACATGATGGCCGCGTGATGGTCTACGGCTCGATGGGTGGCGACGGGCAGCCGCAAACTCAGGCGGCGATTTTTACCCGTTACGTGATGCAAGGCGTACCGCTGCAAGAGTCAATCAGCCGCCCGCGCTGGCTGCTGGGGCGCACCTGGGGGCAAACCTCGGATTCACTGAAACTGGAAGGTCGCTTCTCGCCCGAGAACATCGCCCGCCTGCGCGCGTCAGGCCATGACGTTGACGTGCTGGCGGATTTCACCGAAGCGATGGGCCACGCAGGCGCGATTGTCCGCCATCCTGACGGCCTGTTTGAAGGGGCATTCGATCCCCGCAGTAACGGCTCCGCCGCCGGTTTTTGAGGAGAGAACCATGAACAATTCACAACCCGAATGGGACATCTATCTGGACGCCATGATCCGCATTCATGGCGTGGAACTGACGGATGAGCGGCGCGCCGAGCTGCTGCTACAGTTTCGCCGCATTGCCGCGATGGCTGAACCGCTAATGGCGCTGCCGCTGGACGATCGTCTGGAAATTGCCGGAGTGTACAAAGCATGAAGCTGCATGAGATGAGCATTGCCGACATCCGGCAATCACTGGCCGCAGGGGATTTGAGCGCGTGCGACATTGCCCGCCAGACGCTGGCGGCGATTGAGCAAATCAACCCACAGATCAACGCCTGGACGACGGTAACCGCAGCACGCATGCTCGACGAAGCGCAGCGCATCGATACCCTGCGGCAGAATGGCCAGCCGCTGCCGCCACTGGCAGGCATTCCTTACGCGGTGAAAAACCTGTTTGATGTCGCCGGGCACACCACGCTCGCAGGCGCGGAGTTATTCAGCCAGCGCCCCGCCGCCACAGAAGATAGCCGGGCCGTGCGTCAGTTACAGCAGGCTGGCGGGCTGCTGTCGGGCATGGTCAATATGGATGCTTACGCCTACGGTTTTACCACCGAAAACAGCCACTACGGCGCGACTCGCAACCCGCACGATTTAGCACGCATTGCCGGCGGTTCTTCCGGCGGTTCAGCGGCGGCAGTAGCTGCAGGGCTGGTGCATTTTTCGCTCGGCAGTGATACCAACGGCTCCATCCGCGTCCCCGCCTCGTTGTGCGGCATCTTCGGGCTTAAACCGACATTTGGTCGTCTGTCGCGTGCCGGAACGCACCCGTTTGTCGCCAGCCTCGACCATATTGGGCCCTTCGCCCGCCGGGTGAGCGATCTGGCCGCGGTTTATGACGCCTTACAGGGGTGCGATCCGCAGGATGCCTTTCAGGCACAAACCGCCAGTGAAGCGACACAACCGCTGCTGTCACGCGGGATGGAAGGGTTACGCTGTGCGGTGCTGGGCGGTTATTTCACTACCTGGTGCGACGACGATGCCAGAGCCGCACTCAACCGTGTAGCGCACGCTCTCGATGCGCGCGAAGACGTGTTCTTTCCTGAAGCGGAACTCTCGCGTTCGGCGGCGTTCATTATCAGCGCCTCGGAAGGCGGTAATCAGTATCTGCCCGCGCTGCGCCGCGAACCACAGCGTTTTGAACCACACTCGCGCGAACGTCTGCTGGCGGGCGCGATGATCCCGGCGGCGTGGTATTTACAGGCGCAGCGTTTTCGCCGCCACGCGCAGCAGGAAAGCCGCGCGCTGTTTGCCCATGCGGATGTGCTGATCGCCCCGGCCACACCGCGCAGTGCCACGCTAATCGGCGAACAGACGATGGAGATAAACGGCCAGCCGCTGCCAATTCGCGCCAGCATGGGTATGCTGACGCAGCCGATTTCGTTTTTAGGCCTGCCGGTTGTGACCGTTCCGCTGCGCACCGCGTCCGGCAAGCCGATTGGCCTGCAACTGATTGCTGCGCCGTTTAACGAACAAGCCTGCCTGCGCGCCGCGCGTGTGCTGGAAGAACAGGGCATCACCGATGCCCGCCCTGCGGAGATAACACTATGATGCATCAGGACGACATTAACCGCCCGTGGGTACTGGCGGAGGTCACAGCCGCGTTTTACCGCTATGAAGACGCGCTGGTCAGCAACGATATTGCGGTGCTTGATGAGCTGTTCTGGCACGATGCCAGCACTGTGCGTCTCGGCGCAGGCGAGAATCTCTATGGCATTGAGGAGATCCGCGCCTTTCGCGCCGCGCGCCCGGCCGCCGGGTTGCAGCGCGAGTTGCGCCATACGGTAATTACCACTTTCGGCGAGGATTACGCCGTGTGCAGCACCGAATTCACCCGTGAAGGCAGCGATCGCATTGGTCGCCAGCAGCAGAGCTGGGTGCGCTTCCCCTACGGCTGGCGCATCGTTGCCGCCCAGGTCAGTTTGATGAGTTAACAAAAACGCCCGGATTACGCGTTCCGGGCTATATTCAACCTTAGTGAAGAATTATCCCATTTTGGGACTTAGCGCTTCCCATAGTCCCGTAATGGGACTATCCTGTCCGCATGAAGATCATCTCCGTGAAAACATTAAGGGACTTCTGGGCGGAGAATCCCGACGCTGAGCAACCGCTAAAAGCCTGGGTCGATGAAGTAACCAAAGCAGATTGGAAAACCCCGGTAGAGATAAAAGGACAATACCGCAGCGCCAGCATTTTGAAAGAGAGGCGAGTGGTGTTCAACATTAAGGGAAATCACTATCGATTAATTGTGGCGATTGCTTACCAGCGCGGATGGGTATTCGTGAAGTTTATTGGGACGCATAGCCACTACGACACTATCGACGCCGAAACCGTTGAACTGGAGTAAAAATGAACATTAAACCGATCAGAACTGAAGAGGACTATGAAGCCGCTCTCCGGGCGGTTGAGCCAATGTTCGACAATGAACCGGAACTGGACACGCCGGAAGGTGATTATTTCGAAGTGATGTGCTTACTGATTGAAGAGTACGAAAAGAAACATTACCCCATTGATCCCCCCTCACCCATTGAGGCCATTAAATTTCGTATGGAGCAACTGGGGCTGAGCGTGAAAGATCTGGAGCCTGCTATCGGCAAGTCCAATCGTGTATACGAAATTCTTAACGGTACACGTAGCCTCACGCTACCGATGATTCGCCGCCTTCACACCCAATTTGGTATCCCATTAGAAAGCCTGATTGGCGTTTGATAGAACCCCATCTTAGTGCGAAATACGGCGGCATAAGAAATCTCTTTTCTTGCCGCAGCGTCAGTAAAAACGCCCGGATTTTCCGGGCGTTTTTTATTGTGCGTAGGGATGAACCTGCCGCCAGTGATCGGCAATTTGCTGGCGGGTACAGACCCAGACGCGATCGTGCTGCTGGAGATAATCAAGAAAGCGTTGCAGCGCGCGAAAACGGCCAGGACGCCCCAACAGGCGGCAGTGCATGCCGATGGACATCATCTTCGGCGCACTTTCACCCTCGGCGTAGAGCACATCAAAGCTGTCTTTCAGATAGGTGTAAAATTGCTCGGCGGTATTAAAACCCTGAGCGGTAGCAAAGCGCATATCGTTGGCATCCAGCGTGTACGGCACAATCAGGTGAGGTTTGCGCGTGCCGTCGCGACAAGTAACTTCGCTCCAGAACGGAAGATCGTCGCCATAGTAATCGCTGTCGTAATCGAACCCGCCATGCTCGACCACCAGCTGTCGGGTATTGGGGCTGTCGCGCCCGGTGTACCAGCCAGTGGGCGCTTTACCAAACAGCTCGCGCAGCACCTGCACCGCTTTTTGCAGGTGTTCACGCTCTTCATTGATATCCATATTCTGATAGTGGATCCAGCGCCAGCCGTGGCTGACCACGTCATAATTCGCCGCTTTAATGGCCGCAACGATCTCCGGCTGACGCGCCAGCGCCATCGCCACGCCAAACACCGTCAGCGGCAACCCGCGTTTGCTGAACTCCTGATGGATGCGCCAGAACCCGGCGCGGCTGCCATATTCATACAGTGAATCCATCGACATATGCCGATCCGGATAGCTGGCCGCGCCAATAATATCGGAGAGAAATTGCTCCGATCCGGCATCGCCATGCAGCACATGGTTCTCTGCGCCCTCTTCAAAATTCAGTACAAACTGCACGGCGATGCGCGCCTGCTGCGGCCACTGCGCGTGCGGGGGTTTCCCTGCGTAACCACGCAAATCGCGCGGATAGTTATCGTCGAAAAGTGCCATTCTCCCTCCACTCGCTAAGGCATTAATGCCTGAAATTTACCGCTCAACACTTTATTTTCCGGAAAAGCCAAATCGCCCCGCTTGCTGGTCGATAAGCCCAGTGCCACCAGCGACTCCACCATTTTTACCGCCGCGCTGACGCCATCGATCACCGGCACATGCAGTTCACGCGTCAACTCCTGCGCAAGCTGCGCCATTCCGCCGCAGCCGAGCACAATCGCGCCGCAGCCATCTTCTTTTAACGCCTGAATACAGCGCGCGCGCACTTTTTCCTGCGCCAGACCACTGCCGTCCTCCAGCGCCAGCACCGGTAAATCGATGGCGTGCAGCGCCGCGCAATGTTCCTGAAAACCATACTGCTGCAACAGATGACGGGCGATAATCAGCGTGCGCGGCAAGGTGGTGACGATGGAAAAACGGGTCGCCACCAGCGTCGCCATGTGCATTGCGGCTTCGGCGATGCCGACCACCGGCCCCTGCGCCAGCTCGCGCGCCGCCAGCAATCCCGGATCGCCAAAGCAGGCGATCACGTGCCCATCCACGCCCTGCTGACGCCCGGCTTTCACCTGTTCAAGCACGCCGATGGCGGCAATCGCTTCATCAAAATGCCCTTCGATCGACGGCACGCCTTCGCGCGGGCACACCGCCACAATTTCGGTGCCAGGTGCTGCCGCCGCTCTTGCCGCTGCGCCAATGGTTTCGGTCATCGCCAGGCTGGTGTTCGGGTTGATAACTTGTATACAAACGGCAGACATTATGCCTCCTTGTGACTGGCAAACAGCCGGGCGAAATCCGGCAGACAAACGCCAGCCCGCTCGAAACAGAGGCTGTCGACGATATGTTCAAAATGGTGCGTCAGTGCCGCGCTTAGCACCTGCAGATCCTTTTTACGCAGTAAATCAACCAGTTGTTCATGATCGTTACAACGACATCCCTGACGCCACGGCGATCCCCAGGCGGCGATCACCAGCGAAGAGCGCTGGCTCAGGCCGGTGACCATCTCGGTCAACACCGGGTTGCCGGAAATAGCCTGAAGCTGAATGTGGAACTCAGCGGAGTAGCGAATGGCCGCCGGGCCGTCATAGGCTTCGTGCGCCTGCTGCTCCTGGCGGATAATCGCTTCCAGCGCCGCCAGATGTGGCGGCTGGCAATGCGCCAGCACGTCAGGCAGGTTGGCCACTTCCAGCAGCGTGCGGGTACGGAAGATCGCCTGCGCCTCTTCTACCGTTGGGCTGGCGACGTGTGCACCACGTTTGGGCGTTAAGGTGACCATTTGCACAGCATTGAGTCGTTGCAGCACTTTTCTGATCCCGGTGCGGCTAACGCCAAACACCTCCGCCAGCGCCTCTTCCGGTAATTTGCTCCCCGGGAGTAATTGATGTTCGACAATCGCGGTCATCAGCGACTGGTAGATGGTTTCATCCTTGTCCTGCAAGGCCGTTGCGGCGTGCAGACTGTTTTCATTACTCATTAACCACTCCGCTTTTTTACTTTTCGATATCGGATCGTATACATGAAATTAAATTATTGGATACAAGATTAATCATTTTGGCCTGAATCCTGCAACAACATCAGCACTCCCTTTTCACGGGCTTTTATTGACAGGAGCAGGTTTCATGCCAAATACACAAAACACTCATCAGGTTAAGGCCGCTGATTCCGGAGCGGTATACAGCCCACGGCTTTGCAATGAGGATCTGGCGCCGACGCGCGATCAGAACTGGAGCTGGTACAACATCTTTTCGTTCTGGATGTCGGATGTACACAGTATGGGCGGCTACGTCGTCGCCGCGAGTTTCTTTACGCTCGGGCTGGCAAGCTGGCAGGTGCTGCTCTGCCTGCTGGTGGGCATTTGCATTGTGCAGCTCTGCGCTAACCTGGTCGCGAAACCGAGCCAGATGGCAGGCGTGCCCTATGCCGTTATCTGCCGCCAGGCATTTGGCGTCTTCGGCGCCAACATTCCGGCGGTAATTCGTGGTCTTATCGCCTTCGCCTGGTACGGCATTCAGACCTATCTGGCAGCGAATGCCCTAATGCTGGTGCTGCTGAAATTCTGGCCGTCGCTCTCTTCTTTAACGCAGGGGTCGCTGTTCGGCCTGTCGCACCTGGGCTGGCTGTGCTTCGCCACGATGTGGATTCTGCAGGCAATGGTGTTCTGGCACGGGATGAGCGCGATCAAGCGCTTTATCGATATTGCCGGTCCGGCCGTGTATGTGGTGATGCTGGCGCTGGCGGGCTGGATTGTATACAAGACCGGTTTCGACGGTATCTCGTTTACCCTCGCCAGCAAATCACTCAGCGCCGGTGAGCAAACCTGGCAGATGATCACTGCGACTGCGCTGGTGGTTTCCTATTTTTCCGGGCCACTGCTCAACTTTGGTGATTTCTCGCGTTATGGCAAAAGCATGGGCGAAATTCGTCGTGGCAACCGCTGGGGCTTACCGTTCAACTTCCTGCTGTTCTCGATCGTGACCGTGGTGATTGTCTCTGGCACCCAGTCGCTGTTTGGCCGCATGATCACCGATCCGATTGAAACCGTCAGCCGCGTCGGCAACGATCTGGCGGTGGCGATTGGCCTGCTGACCATGATCACCGCCACCATCGGCATCAACATTGTTGCTAACTTTGTTTCGCCAGCGTTTGACTTCTCCAACTGCTCGCCGCAGAAAATCAGCTTCCGTACCGGTGGCATGATCGCCGCTGTCGGCTCGATTCTGCTGACGCCGTGGAACCTGTTTAACTCGCCGGAACTGATCCACTACACCCTCGACGTGCTGGGTGCCTTTATCGGCCCGCTGTTCGGCATTCTGATTGCGGATTTCTATCTGATCAAACGCGGGCAGGTGTTTGTCGATGACCTGTTTGATGACACGCCAAAAGGCAAATACTGGTATCGCAATGGCTTTAACCCGAAAGCGATTGGCGCGCTGGTGCCGTCAGTGGCCGTCGGGTTGATCATCAGCTTTATTCCGGCGCTGCACGAAGTCGCCAACTTTAGCTGGTTTATCGGCGTCCTGCTGGGCGGCATCACCTATCGCTGGCTGGCCCGCGAAGAGCGCGCTGTTGTCACGACATCGCATTTCAATACCAACGTCGCGGCACAAAAAGAGTAACCCTTCCTCAGGCCGCGGCGTTTCTCGTCGCGGCTGGCACTCATTTTGCTTTAACACTTCACCCACAATGGAAACGATCAGGGCAGGAACGATGATTGATTATCATGCCGCGGTCCGCGGCGCGCTGTTTGACATTGCAGAAGTCTGCGACAACGCCGACGATATCGCCCACCACGCACGTTTCATTGAAGATGGTCTGCTGTTTATTCGCGACGGCAAGATTCAGGCGCGAATGAGCTGGCAGGAGGGCGAGCAATATCTGGATGCGCATAAAGGCTACACTGACCGGCGCGGCAAACTGCTGCTCCCCGGTTTTATTGATGCCCACGTGCACTATCCGCAAACCGAAATGATTGGCGCATTTGGTGAACAACTGCTGGAGTGGCTGACAACGTACACCTTTCCGGTTGAAAGCCAGTTTGCTGATGAAGCCTACGCCACAGAGATTGCCGAATTCTTTATCAGCCAGTTACTGAGCCACGGCACCACCACCGCGCTGGTGTTTTGCACGCTGCACCCGGAATCTGTCAACGCGCTGTTTAGCGAAGCGCTGCGCCTGAATATGCGGCTGATCGCCGGTAAGGTGATGATGGATCGCCATACGCCGGAATATCTCAGCGAAACCGCTGAGCAGAGCTACCAGCAAACGCGCGAACTGATCCAGCGCTGGCAGCATCAGGGGCGGCTGGGTTATGCCATTACGCCGCGCTTTGCGCCCACCTCCTCGCCGGAGCTGCTTGAGGCGGTACGCCGTTTACGCGAAGAGTTTCCGCAGACCTGGCTGCAGACACATTTAAGCGAAAACCCGAATGAAGTGGCGTGGGTCAACGATCTCTGGCCGGAACATCAACGTTACCTTGATGTTTACCACCACTATCAACTGACCGGCGAGCGCAGCGTGTTTGCCCACGGCATTCACCTGCATGATGAAGAGTGGCAGTGCCTGCACGATACCGGTTCGGCGGTGGCGTTTTGCCCTACTTCGAACCTGTTCCTCGGCAGCGGGCTGTTTCGCCTGCCCGCCTGCTGGCAGAACAAAGTGCGCATGGGCATCGGCACCGATGTAGGTGCAGGCACCACCTTCAGCATGCTGCGCACGCTGGGTGAAGCCTACAAGGTGGGCCAGTTGCAAAGCTATCGCCTGCGCGCCAGCGAAGCGTTTTACCACGCCACACTTGGCGGCGCACATGCCCTGCGTCTGGACGATAAAATTGGTAATTTTGCGCCCGGCAAAGAGGCCGATTTTGTGGTCATTGACCCGGCGGTGACGCCCTTGCAGCGCCTGCGCAACACGCGCTGCAAGGACATCTACGAGCAACTGTTTGTGCTGATGACCCTCGGCGACGAGCGCAATATCAGCGAGACGTGGATTAACGGTCAGTGCGCATGGTCAACTGCCGCGGTAAGTTGACCAGCCGCCGGGAGCAATTAAGAACGGCAGATGGAAATGCTCCTCTGCCGTTTGCGTAATCACAAAGTCAATTTGCGCGCAGGGAAACAGTGTCGCCACGCCGCGCTGTGCAAACCATTCTCCCGTTTGCGCCACCAGCCGGTAATGTCCCGGCATCAATGAAGAGGAAAGCGCACCGATTCGCCCGTTCGCATCGGTGACGCCGCTCGCCACCGTCTGCTCGTCGAGTAACAGATTAACCGTCACCCCCTGCGCGGGCTTACCGCTGGAAATATCCAGAATATGGGTACTGAGGCTGTTCATTCGCCAATCGCTCCTGCCAGTCGTAATAAGGTGATTTCCCGTAATTGCTCCAGCGCCGCCGCGATCTCTTCGGCGTCGCTGTTGGTCAGCCGCTGTTCCAGCGCGTGCAGAATCTCTTCTCCGCTACGGCCTTTGGCGCGGATCAAAAAAACGCGGCCAAAACGCGCTTCATAGCGCGCATTCCCCTCGCGCAGCGCCGCCGCCAGTTGCGCGTCGCGATTGTCCACCGCCGACTGTTCCTGGCGCGATAACGCGGCATGCGCCTGCGCCCCCGCAGGCTTTTCGCCAATGCGCGGGTGTGCGCTGAGCGCCTGCTCCAGCTCGGCGCGGCCCCAGGCTCCGGCGATGTCACTCGCGGTTTGCTGAAGTTCCGCGAGCGAGGCAAACGGACGCGCGGCCACCAGCGCTGCCGTCCAGCCGGGGATCGCCACGCACGGCTGCAACAGTGCCGCAGCCTCATCGCCCGGTAGCTGATTAAAGTGATTCAGCGCGATCATCTTTGCTCCTTACGTCAGCGGCGATGGCCGTTTTTTCTTCCGGAATAATCAGGTTCAGGACAATCGCCACTAAGCCGCCGCAGGTCGCCGCCGAGCCAAACAGATTACCGATAATTGGCGGGAAATGGGCGAGAAAAGCGGGTACCGCTTCGACGCCCATACCAAAACCAAACGCCAGCCCGACAATCAGCATGTCGCGGCGGGTTAACGGATTCTGGGTAATGATGCGGATCCCGGCCGCCACCACGCAGCCAAACATCACCATCGTCGCACCGCCCAGCACCGGCAATGGGATCTGGCGTAATATCTCGCCAAACGGCGGGAACACCCCCAGCAGGATAAGGATCACACCAATATAGCGGCCAACAAAGCGGCTGGCGACGCCCGTCATCTGGATAACACCATTGTTTTGCGCAAAGGTGGTATTGGGAAAGGCGCCCAGCATCGCCGCAATCATGCAACTGATGCCGTCAGCAAGAATGCCGCCCTTCAGTCGGGAACGAAACGCGCTGTTATCGATGGGCTGATGCGAGATCAGGCAATTGGCGGTGAGATCGCCGACCGCCTCCAGGATGCACACCAGCGACACCAGCGCCACAGGCAGAAAGATGGCGCTATTAAACTGGAACCCAAACGGGAACAGCGCCGGTAAACGGAACCAGGTATCACCGAGACCGCTGAAGTAAAACTTACCGACGAGGGCTGCGGCGATGCAACCCAGGGCGATGCCGACCACTACGGAAGAGAGACGCAGCCAGCGGTTTTTCGCACAGCTCAGTAACACAATCACCGCCAGCGTGCCTGCGCCAAGGCCGATGTTGCTCATACTGCCAAAATCTTTCGCCTGTACGCCGCCACACCAGTTATTCACGCTGACTTTAATCAGGCTGATGCCGATCAGGGCAATCACGCTGCCGGTGATGATCGGCGTAAAAATGCGCTTCAGCGGCTCAATAAAGCGGCTGACGATAATCGGCACCAGCGCGGCCACGAAATTGACGCCAAACAGCATCGCCATCACATCCTGCGCCGTGCCGCCCTGCCCTTTCACCCACATCCCGCCCGCAATCGCGACACCGAGAAAGGCAAAGCTGGTGCCCTGCATGCAGATCATACCTGCGCCAACGCCCCACACGCGGTTGGACTGTAAAAAGGTGCCAATCCCGGAGGCCAGCAGCGACATGCTAATCAACCACGGCATCCACTCGCCCAGCCCCAGCGTCGCACCGATAATCAGCGGCGGTGTAATGATGCCCACTAACCCGGCCAGTACGTGCTGTAAAGCGCTGAAGAAAGCCGGAAGCGGCGGGATCCGCTGCTCCAGCCCGTACAATAAATTGCTGTTCTTTTCATCAGACATGGCGTTCCATCCTGTTGTCAATTCGCGTCAACGCCCTGATGCACAAAGCAGGCCAGAGTCGCTCCTCCCGCGCCAGCGCTGTGAAACTTTAGATTCCTTGCACTAAATTTGGAAATTTTTGATTCACAAAAAGGCAACGTTAATACAAATACGCACTACAAAAGTGCAACACAACCTCGCCACGCCCGTTTTCTCTCGCGCCAGCGCCCGTCGTCATTCTGGTACGCAAATTGCTCCATCTGTTACACGCATGTAAAAGGAGAACAGAATGAAAGCATTGGTGATTGGCGCAGGTATCGGCGGCCTGAGTGCGGCTGTGGCGTTACAGAACGCAGGTATTGCGTGTCAGGTATTCGAAGCGGTGAAAGAGATCAAGCCGGTCGGCGCGGCGATCTCCATCTGGCCCAACGGCGTGAAGTGCATGAACCATCTGGGTATGGGCGAGATGATGGAGACCTACGGCGGCCCGATGCGCTTTATGGCCTATAAAGATTACCGCAATGGCGAAACGATGACGCAGTTTAGCCTTGCGCCGCTGGTTGAGCGGGTGGGTGGACGCCCGTGCCCGGTATCGCGGGCGGAGCTGCAACGCGAAATGCTCAATCACTGGGGACGCGACCGGGTGCAGTTTGGTAAACGGGTCAACGAAGTGGAGGAGCATGCCGACGGCGTGACCGCGTGGTTCAGCGATGGCACCTGCGCCCACGGTGATTTTCTGATTGCCGCCGACGGCAGCCATTCGGCGCTGCGCCCGTATGTGCTGGGCTATACGCCGGAGCGTCGCTATGCAGGTTATGTTAACTGGAATGGCCTGGTGAAAATCGATGAAGCCATTGCGCCTGCCGAGCAGTGGACAACCTTTGTGGGCGAAGGTAAACGGGTGTCGCTGATGCCCGTCTCCGATGGACGCTTCTACTTTTTCTTTGACGTGCCGCTGCCCGCCGGGCTGGCCGAAGATCGCAGCACGCTGCGCGACGATCTGACGCGCTACTTCAGCGGCTGGGCGCCGCCGGTGCAACGGCTGATTGCCGCGCTGGATCCGCAAACCACGAACCGCATCGAGATCCATGATATCGAACCGTTCGACACGCTGGTGCGCGGTAAAGTGGCGCTGCTGGGCGATGCCGGACACAGCACCACGCCGGATATCGGCCAGGGCGGCTGCGCGGCGATGGAAGACGCAGTGGTGCTGGGAAACCTTTTCCGCGAGCAGAGCGACATCGAAAACGTGCTGCGTCAGTATGAAGCACTACGCTGCGACCGGGTGCGCGATCTGGTGCTCAAGGCGCGCAAACGCTGCGATATCACTCACGGCAAAGATATGGCGCTGACGCAGGCGTGGTATCAGGAACTGAAAGAGGAGACCGGCGAGCGCATTATCAATGGCCTGTGCGATACCATTCAGGGCGGGCCGTTAGGCTGATGCGCCAACGCTCTGCATCGCTTCCAGCACCTGGGTCAGTTTCTGGATCGCCATTTGCGCCGGTCGGGAAAGCTGGCGCGATGGCGCGGTACAGAGCGCCAGTGTCAGCGGGCGCAGCAGTTTGTTGCGCAGCGGCACAAACGCCAGTTGCCCGTTTTTCACTTCGTCCAGCACATCCAGCAGGCTCAGCACCGTGACGCCACTCCCCTTCAGCACCAGCGATTTAATCAGCCGGATGTCATTACAATTGATGGTATTCGACGGGGCGAGATCGTAGTGGCGATAAAGCATGCCGACACGTTCATGCACAATGAGCGGCGCGCCGGGCAGAATATGCCGCGCCTCGCTCAGCTCACCCAGCGATAACGCTTGAGCAGTTGCCATTTCGTGATCCGTACGCATCACCACGCCCATCTCCAGCTCGGCGAAGGCTAGCACATTGAGCCCTGATTGCCCTTCCGGGTCGAGGATCAAACCGAAGTCGAGATCGGCCTGCCGCACTTTCTGGCTGACAGTGTGGCTATCTGCGACCTTGAGTTCCAGCTCCAGCCATGGTTGCCCGGTGATAATGTCGGCCAGCGCGCTGGCAAAGCTCCCCTCCGCCAGCGCCTGCACCATTCCCACACTGACCGAGCCGCGCTTCAGCCCTTGCAACTCATCAAATTTTTGCCGCGTAAGCTGAAACTCTTTTTGCCAGCGCAGCAAATTGTCATACAGCAACTCGCCGGCAGTGGTCATGCGTAAACCTTCCGGCAACCGCTCAAACAGCGGCGTACCAAACTCCTCCTCCGCCTGCAAAATCTGCCGGTTAATCGCCGATGCGGAGATATGCAGTTTTTCTGCGGCGCGGCGCAGGCTGCCACTGCGGGCAACTTCAGCGAAATAGAGGGCGAAACGGGAAAATGGACTCATGCTGCACCTGTACACATTTTTGCAACGCAATAGTGAATTAATGGCGATGGATGTGAACACCCTAATATGACAACAATAAACTTACAACAATTAAACAATTGCTTTTATGTGAGCCTATGATGACCATGAAAACAGCACTCCCCACCCCACCTGCCCATTGCACCTTCGAGCCGGAGGACTGGTTACGTCTGGCAAAATGCTGGCATCCCGTCGCCCGCGCCTGCGATATTGGCGCAGCGCCGGTGAAAGCTACGCTGCTTGATGAACAACTGGTGATTTATCGCGTGAAGGGCCAGGTGGTGGTCGCCCGCGATGTCTGCCCGCACCGCGGCGTGCCGCTGACGCTCGGTTTCCACGATGAAGAGGGCATCGTCTGCCCCTACCACGGGCTACGTTTCGGTGAAGATGGCCGCTGTAACCGCATTCCTTCCAGCCCCGATCAGCCGGTACCGGCAAAACTCAACCTAGTAACGTTTGCGGTTGAAGAGCGTTTCGGCCTGATCTGGACCTGCCTGGCGTTTGACGCGGAAAACCCGCAACCGCTCCCGACGATGCCGCACTGGGATGACGAGGGTTTTCAGCAGATCAACTGCCCGGCCTTTGAGGTGAACGGATTTGCAGGCCGCCAGGTGGAAGGCTTTCTCGATGTCGCCCACTTTGCGTGGATCCACACAGACACCTTCGCCGATGCCAATAACCAGTTCGTCCCGGATTACAGCCCGCAGGAGACCGAGTTTGGCTTTATTGCTGATTACTGGAGTTCGGTCGGCAATTATCCGGCGAGTTCTGACTATCGCGCGCCGGAAGGTTTTCAGTGGCTGCGCCATTTCGAGATGCACCTGCCGTTTACCGCCACGCTGACGATCCATTTTCCCGGCGAGGCGCGGCTGGTGATCATGAATGCCGCATCGCCGGTCTCCTCGCGCGTTACCCGCATGTTTGCGCCGATCGCGCGCAATTTCGATCTGCATATCCCGATCGAAGAGGTGCACGCGTTCAACCTGCGCGTGTTTGAAGAAGATCGCCTGATGGTAGAGACACAACGGCCGGAAAGGCTGCCGCTGGATCTGACGCTGGAAGCCCATATTCCGGCGGACAGAAGTTCGATTGCCTATCGCCGTGGCCTGAAAAAAATGGGTTTTGGCGAGTTCTTTCTGGTGTGAGGTGCGCGATGAATGACGTGCTGAATGTGGTGGTTGATGGCTTGTGGCGTCAGGGCGATAAAAATCTTGCCGTGCGGTTGGTCTCCGCCAATGGCGAACCGCTTCCCGGCTGGCAGCCCGGCGCGCACATTGATGTGCATCTGCCCTGCGGCCTGATCCGCCAGTATTCGCTGACCGGAGAAAGCACGACGGAAAGCTACTTGATCTGCGTGGCGCAGGAGAGCGCATCTCGCGGCGGCTCGCGCTATATCCATCAGACGTTACGCCCAGGCCAGACGCTGACAATCTCAGCGCCACGCAACCTGTTTGCGCTACGCGATGACGGCCCGGTGCTGCTGCTGGCCGCCGGAATTGGCATTACGCCACTCTATGCGATGCTGCTGCAACGGGAGGCGACAGGTACGCCGTTTACGCTGCACTATTTCGTGAAACGGCGAGAAGAAGCAGCATTTGCGCGCGAGCTTTCCCACTCGCTGAAGCACGGGGTTTGTCTTATTCACTGCTCCTCAGAAGGCAAAAGCCCGCGGCAGACGCTGGCGGCAACGATTCCCGCCCCCGGCGACGGAGAGCGCATTTATACCTGCGGCCCGGCGGG
Source organism: Kosakonia sp. MH5 (assembly GCF_009935945.1). NCBI lineage: Bacteria > Pseudomonadati > Pseudomonadota > Gammaproteobacteria > Enterobacterales > Enterobacteriaceae > Kosakonia > Kosakonia sp. MH5. The sequence continues at coordinate 463,693 of NZ_QODH01000001.1, forward strand.
TTTTATGGCAGCGGTAAGAGACGTTGCGGCGGCAAAAGGCTGGCCTGAAGCGCAGATCCACAGCGAGGCATTTGCGCCTGCCGCGCCCGTTGCGGCGTCGCAACAAGAAGAGACTTTTACCATTACGCTGGCCTCCAGCGGAGAAAAATGGCCCGTTCCGGCAAACAAAAGCATTGCGCAGGTGCTGCAGGATAATGGCGTGGCAGTGCCGCTTTCGTGTGAGATGGGGATTTGCGGTGCCTGTCTGACGCCGGTGCTTGATGGCGTGGTCGATCACCGCGATACGGTGCAATCGGCAGCGGAGAAAACCGCCGCCACGCAGCATATCGCGCTATGTTGCTCACGCAGCCACTCGCGGGTTTTGGTGATTGATTTGTAGCCGCCGTGACGGCACGTTGTGCCGGGTCCGAAACCTGACGCTTCGGCCCCGGGCATTTTTCACCGTCAACACAGCGTTTAGCGCATCTCTTTATCCGCCAGCGCTACAACAGGGCGTGGGAAATCTCTTTAATGGCTTTCAGATCCGAGCCAAAACGCATAATGGCGTCGCGGTGCTTTTCCAGCTCGCTGTAGGGCAACCAGGCCATATTGAGATCGGTGATGCGGCTAAAGGCCGGGCGCTGTAGCTGGCTTCTGACATCATTTTCGCGGCTGTCCGGCGCCACCAGAAAAAGCTCGGTTGAGGCGGACAAATCATTGCCGTTGAGCGCCAGATCCAGCATCCGGCAGATCCCGGAGTAGATGGAGGTTGAATGCTCAACTTCGAATGCCGCCACCACCTGCGCACCTTCTGGTTTCAGCCACAGGACATCGATCAGACGCGTCGCTTCAGAACCGTTTACCGACAGGATATGTTCCGGCAGTGCTTTCAGACAGCCGTGCGATAGCGCCACGCCCTGATGCAGACGACTGCGGTCGTTGGCGGCAATCCATACGTCGTAACCGAGCGCTTTGCCAATATCACGCAGCCAGGCCTGGATTTCCGTGTGCGTGCGTTCATTCTCCCCGTCCTGGATTTGCGCTTTATTTTGCGCCGCCGGCGGGCGAGCCGCCTCCAGATACGCACTCCAGTCTGCGTCGGCAGCGGCGGAATTTTCCAGCGGCGGCGCAGGATAGCGACCCGAACCGATATCAAAAAGCAGCCCGCCAATAGCGCCCAAATCGTTTGACAGTAATTCGCGGTACTGTGCGTTCAAATTCAGGATCCCCTGGCGCATGGCGAGAAAATGCGGCCAACTGCCGAGCTTAACTTTCGCGCCGGTAAGGGCGTTATAGCCATTTACAATGGCGGTGTTAAACGGGGGAATGTGCGTGGGGTGAAGAAAATAGAGCAGATTCGCGACCGCCGGGCCGAGCCCTTTAATTTTCAACGCATCGATAGCATTGATATGTCCCACAATATCGTCCGCGCACGTCGCACAGGCGCAATGATGCAGAAGCCGGGCAAAGGCCTTCTGATTGGCGCTGTTTTCATAAATATCCGGAATGCGCAGCTTTGGTTTCCACAGAAAAGCGTGATCGGCACCTTTGAAGATCTGTTTCTGCTCGGCAATGGAGTGAACAATTGTCTCCAGCGAGGAACCGCGGTAAGCAACGCCAAATTTTTCCTGCTCAATTTCATCCACCACGACCACAATACCGCTGCGGATCGAGCGAAAGTTTTTCAACCTCTGCTCCCATAAAAACCACGTCTGATAGGTGGCTTCGGGATCGTTGCGCCAGCGCTGAATTAGACGACGAACGCGATCTGAATGTACTGACTGAAGCTGCGGAACAGCATTTTCCATGACCATAACCAGATTGTTTTAATTATCGAAGAGCGGTGCGAACCGCATACCGGGCAAAAACTTTGCTCTGGTATTCAACAGCGGCATCGCAAAGGAGGGATTGATATCTGTCAAGAGAATGCGGGAGGAGGTGAAAACAGGTGAACGGGTGTTAATTAACACTGTTTTGCGGCGTGTGTTTACCGTTTGTACGAGGATTCAGTAACAGCCTGGCGAGACCTGAGAGAGAAAAGCCGTTGAGCCTCCGCAAAAGATAATGTATTCGCTCCGCCTGCAAAGCCGGGATCCGATGACTGGACGGAATCATATTCCCATTTACACAGGGCAAATCTCATAATTTCCAGGCTCAGTTATTGTTTTGCGGCCACAACCTGCGCACTGTGCTATTAGCTGATTTCCATCAATAATCCGTTCCCCCCTCATCCGATTTATGGTAAGGCTGAATTTCTTTATTAAACCTACGGATTGATCATTCTTTTCTAAAATCATTTCCAGGTGGTTCTTCATATTTAACAAAAATCAAATAATTTATTTACCAGCAAACACCCATTTAATTATCAACTATAATTTATCATAAGCCTCATCAAGTATTTTTTTCCAATACTCCGAACCATTTCAACATCCTGAGAGGTCTTCTGCTCAAGCCATTTAGATAAAACATCACAATCAACAAAATTATCATAAATTATGTTTTTTATCGGTTCTAAGCTTACATTACTCTTGATCCCCAAAACGCCTTTATCAACTGGTGTTTTTTGAAAAAGTGCCCAGCGTTTATTTTTCTCTATAATTGTCAGAGCACCATAGTCACCAGCGTTGTTCAATCCAGTGGTCATGTCTTTTAACTTAGAAATCCAGTTCTCATCTGCATAGAGTTCCCCTAAATATGCAAAATCAGTACTGGAAAAAACATCCGCAACTGAATCGCAACCAAAGGATTGGTTGATGATTGCCCAAGTGCAATTAATTAAATCCTCTGAGGTACAGATGTCGTTATCAAAAAAGAAATACTTTATAAATTTCTTATGAAAAACTTGCTCTGGAAGATTAGCGTCTGATATTACAAAATCTTTAATTAAAGTCATGATATCATCATTTAATTAGCAAGATTGTTACTGCTACTTTGCGGGAAAACTAACCATAACGATGAATGTCAAAGCCTGCTCCACAAAATATACAAAAACACACATTTCATTATCAAATTGACAGGTAATTATGCCATTAACACCCCCAGACACATTTGATTTAAACATATACTAAATTCTTCCTCTACCCTATAAAATTATATTTATCTATATATCACCTCCACAGCCAAGCGGAATAATAATCTCTTGATGAAAAATAATTTCATCTGCAAAAAAAATAACAACATTGATTATTTTTATATAATTTACACCCCCACATATATACTCACGAAAAATTATTTCTTGCTACCCGACCAGAACCCTATTGATTTACAAGCAGCATGTATTTTGTGTATATCGCATCGTCAAATTATCGACATAACTCACTTAATTTGATATATCAATACTAATCACTTTTTCTGGTAAATGATATAACAAAAAGACGATATGATGATGCCATTACTTCCTGGGAAAAATGGTTTTTTGCCACATCATCATAACGCGCATATATCTTTGCAACTAAATCTTCTGTGAAATTCAACCTAAATGATGTTTTACTGTATTGAGCCAATCCATCCATCGCAGCTCCGAGTACAGGAGCAGACATCTCCATCACATGAGAAGTTACATAATCGAGAGCGTACTCTTTGTTCAGATCAAAAAGACGTCCAAGACAAAAACCATCCAAATAAGGATCCCCAACATCTACAGACAAGAGAATTTTTTTACAAAAGAATTCACATGCAGAACTATCAATAGAACGTAACTCACATAACGCTGTTGCAGCCTCATCCCGAGGGTCATCAAAAGAATCAAGCGTCAGGTATCCATTATTGATATAGCTGGTTAACTCCGAAATCAGCTGCTCTTTTTTTAGTATCGACATACTCACTTACCTTTTAAAAAATACCCGTAGTGACGGTCGCTAACCGCTTTGTTCCATCAGGCAATACTTTCCATGTTGCGTTAATTCGCACAGAACCATTTGTTCCTGTAAGAACGATAGAGCTTTTCGTATTTGCAGCGTTAACTTCTTTAGCTGAACTTAACAACTTATCAATAATAATACTATTATTTAAACCACTTTTGTTGTCTATACCGATCGTTTCCAGATCCTGTCCCATTTGTCTGGATCTATTGATCCTATAAATATCCTTTTCAATTTTCTCTAGTTCATCGCTCTTACCAGATTTAGCGAAAGCACTCTGATTCTCCCTCCTCTCAGCTTTTAATACATCTAAGCGGGATGTCAGTGCATCCAAATCTCCTGCAGCACCACCTCGTAACCATATTTCTATTTTATCAACAGGAATATATGCATCCCCTTTTACTATTGTTGCATGAAGTTTACCTTGAACATCCGGCAACCATTGAATACCACTTTCCATTTGCGCCGCTTTTTGGATTATTTTTGCCGCAGCGCCCGATAAGATCATACCGGTACTTAGGTTCCCTATAATTTTACCTTGTAACGCACCAGCCATTTCTCCTGCTAATTCAGGATCATTGACTAATGCATACTCATATAGCTCATTCCATTGTGCTATAGAGATTTTAATTGCCCCATAAGTTTCATCATAATCCCAGACAGCCGTAACTAAATCAGTAATGGAATCAATAGGATGAAGAATCGAACTTACAGTGCCTTCTACAGCTTCGACCATGCCATCTTTAAGACCCTCTTGTGCCCCTTTCTCCCTTCCTTTCCTGTAAGCATCTTTTTTCCCTTGGTCTTCGCCATAAAGTTTATCTAAATCAACGCCATCAGCCTGTTTACGAACGCTGTCTATAAACTCTTTATCAGTTCTTCCTGCCAGGTTGAAGGTATTATTCTCAACCTCCACCCGTGCCGCATTTGCTCCGCCGCCGATGCCGCTGCTGTTCCCGGCAGCCACGCTACCGCCTGCCGCACCCAGCGCAGCCACAAGGTTCACTATCACCGTTTTTTCATCCGGTGATAGCTTATCCGGCTCTTTGTTGTAAAACGCCAGCGACAGCGCTTCTGAACTCGACGCCGCAATAAAACCACCGGCCGCTCCGGCAGCAGCATTGCCGCCCTGTAACTGCACCAGTACCGCTGACGCCAGCGTATGCAGTGCAATGCGCGCGCTTTCATGACCATCGGTGACGCTTTTTATCAGCCCTGCCACATACGGTGCTGCGCCTGCCGCCATCCCGCCAGTGACATTTCCACCCAGCGCCCCCGCCAGTAGCCCCGTCAGCGCAGTGCCGTTACGCCAGAAATCACTGCCGACACCGTATTCCTTATCGACCTCTTTATACTGTGCAGAACCCGCGATTTTGTCATCAATCTGCTGTTCCGTCAGGCCATCCAGTTCACCGTTCGCCTCCATATCCGCGCGGATTTTCTTTTTACCCTCGTCCAGCTGGCTCTGCCGCCAGGCATCCATCGCCTGGGTACCCAACGCAACGGCCTGGGTCTGAATGTCTAACTGATCCTGAATTTTGCCCTTGTCAAAATTGTTCTCCAGCGCCTTGTGCGCACCGGCAGTATCGCGGCTCAGATCGGCAATATCCTGCTGCTGTTTGTCTTTATCGCGAATGATGATATCGCCAGCCGCCACCGCACTGTGCGTGGTGCTGCTGGCGCTGTCGGACACGCTGGCCAGTGACGTTCCCGGCAGCCCGGTTGACACGGGTTGCAGATTACCATTCTCTCCATTCTTAGCGCCGCCAGAGACACTGACAGCAAACTGACTGCCGCCTGACTCAGCCTTGTTGTGGATATCACTCCAGCCCAGCGTTCCGGTGTCAAGACGGTTTTTACCGGCATCGGCTTCAGAAGCGATAACCGCTCCGTCAAGCTGGGTGTGATTACCCACATAAATATCGAAACCGCCTTTGCCCGCATAAATGCCGCTTTGATCAATGACCGATTTGTAGTCATTGGTGATCTTCCCGCCAGCCGCGGTAACGCTACCCTGAACCAGATTCCCCGCGCAGATAGGGGGAACGCAGACACTGACACTCACGCCACCAGAAGCCAACTTACTGGCATACTCATCCGTATCCTGCTGGCTGGCGATAGTCAGGTTGCGACCCACATCAACAGCAACCTTGTCACCTTTAAGTTCTGTTCCTTTCAGCGTGGTATCGCGCCCGCTGGTAACGGTCAGGTTTTGCTCAGCGGTGATGGTGCTGTTGTGATGAGTAAGGGTGCTGCCATCCTCTTTATTGCTGTAAGTGCTCGCCCCGGCCTGGACGGTAATACCATTTTGTGAACCGCCGAATGAAAACCCCGCTCCTGCGGAAATCTGATTGCCGCTGGCGCGAGTTTTCAGCTTCTCCATATCCTGTGCCGTAATAAGCGTGATATCGCGCCCGGCATCAAGGTTGATATTTTTCGCGGCAATATTGACGCCCGCACCTTCAATATCCTGACGAGCTTTAATATTGACGGTATCGCCCGCTTTAATGGTGCTGCCCTGTTGCTGCTGGCTGCTGTAATCCTGTTGCTGTTTTGACGAACCGGCAGTCACGTCAACACTGACTTTGAATGCCGACGGATTCATGTCCGACAGGACAGTTTCCGTGGCAACGCTCAGCCCTGCCTGCGCAGCATAGATGGCGGAGAGACGGGGATCGCGGTTCTCTTCTGTAGCACGTGCCGCATTCTCCGCCGCCTGTGCCGCTGTAACGGCCCAGCCCGATACCGAGGCTTTCACGCCGTATTGCGTATTAGAGGATTCGCTGTGCGTTTTCAGACTGTCTTCGCTGACGTCCAGACGCACGTTTTCCCCACCAAGCGTGACCGATTTCCCGGCGCTGATGTCTGCGCCATCAATCGCCACATCTTTTCCGGCCTGCAGACTCACATTGCCATCCCGGCTGGCAATCTGGCTGCGCAGTGTGCTTTGCTGGTTACGATCCAGTTCGGAGGCATATTTATTATTGTTCCAGCCCACCGTCCCGCTGTAACCATCGCCGCCGAGCGAGCCAATTTGCGTCTGGCTGCCGGAACTCTCTTTCACGACATGGTTATTACCGGTACTGACCGTGATATCCCCGTTTTCAGCTGACAGCATCAGGTCATTGATTGCCGCCAGTGAACTGCCGGAGATATTCACATGGCCGTCTTTGCTGTTGATATAGATATCATTCGCGGTTATCTCGCTACCGGTCTGCGCCGTCGTCTGGCTGCTCTCGTTACTGTTTGCTTTGCTGTAGCTGAATGGAAGGACGCTGGCGCCGTGGTTCGGGCCACCGCTGACGGTTCGGATCACCGAACCTGCGCCCGGAAGTGCATCCGTCACACTCCAGCTTTTACTGCTGGATTTGCTACTGCTGACCTGCGTATCGGTGGACGGAATGATGTCCACATTGCGTTGAGCTTCGATAATCGCCGCTTCTTTCGCGCTGATCTTACTGCCACTAATCAGCACATCGCCGTTACCTTTCGCGCCGGTTGCCGACAACTGAACGTTCCCAGCAGAGGTCAGGGTGTTCCCCACGGCATATTCGCCAGTGTAGTGCATTTCGCTACTGGAAGAGGATTTACCGTAAGTGATCGGTAATGCTGCCTGCATTCCCCCACCAGAAATATCAAACGCTGCGGCGGCCGCTTCCCCGGCAAGCGCTTTCGCCTGCGTGATACCACTGCCGCCCATTTTGACGATATCGCGGAGATTGCGGACCGTGTCGATAATCGGGTTAGAGAGCGAGATTCCTATGCCACTACTTTTGCTCTCCTGTTTCACCGAACCGCTGACCACATCTTTGCCCGCCACGATCTCAATATCGCTGGCTTTCACATCGATATGCCCGGTTTTACGGGTGGTATCTTCCGTATCCCGCCCGGCAACCATATTGGTTGCTACCAGCTTCGCCTTATCACCGGCCTCGATGATAATGTTGCCCGCAGAAGTACCGATGACGCTGCGCGAATCGCTTTGCGTAATCTGCGCTCCTTTGCGCGTCTCTTTGGATGACTGCGAACCAATGGTGATGCCCAGCCCGCCGCCGAAAACCCCACTTTTGGTGGTTTTCTTCATGCTGTAGTTGCTGGCGTTTTCCGTTGCGGCATCAATGGTGACATCGCCTCCCCCTTTAATCGCGATATCGCCGCTCGCCGTGACAGCTGATCCTCTGACAAGCAGATCCTTGCCCGCCTGCAGGGAGACATTATCACCACTCACCAGTGACGCCAGTTCATTGGTCGAACTGTTTTCCCTGATGGTGTGTGTCGTTTTTTTGCTCAGAAAACCTTTCTTGGTTTTGTACTCTTCAAAGTAGTCATAATCACTTTCGGTCGCGGTCGTCAGAGTCAGATTGCGACCGGCAGAAATGCCGACATCGCCTTTTGCCAATACCTGCGCCGCTTCGGCATTCATATCGCGTCCGGCGATAATCGTGGTGTCGGTGCCGCTGGCAATCTCGGTGCCCAGCTGGCGGACCTGCTCGTTAATGACCGTTTTCTTGCTGGCTTTGTAGCTGTCGCCCTGGGTGGTGGCTTCCGCCAGCAGATTGACATCGCGTCCTGCCTGCATGCCGACCTGCTGCTCTGCCGCCAGCCCGGCGGCCTGCGAATTGATGTCCCGGCCTGCCGTCAACAACAGATTGTCGCCGGCGCTGACCGTGGTGCGATCAACACCGGTGCTGTGGTTTTCACTTTTGCCGCTGCGGCTGGCGTTGCTGGTCTGCTGCGCATCGAGGTTCAGATCGTTGCCTGCCGACAACTTTGCCGATTTCCCGGCGCTGACATTGCTGGCACTGAGCGTCAGATTGTTGCCCGCCTGCATCGCCAGATTGCCACCTGCGGTAATGCTGCTGCCCTGGTAACCGACGGTGGAGCGGCTGGTATCCGTGCGATTGCGGAAACCGGACTGGCTGTAAGCCTCATTTTTCTGGATGGCGTTAACGGCGATATTGCCGCCAGCGTCCATCAACAACGCGCCACCCGCGGAGGCCGTCGCGCCGGTAAAGGTGATGTCCTTGTCAGCTACCAGCGACAGGCCATCCGTCGCGGTAATGCTGGCAATGCTGCCCAGCGTGGTGTCCCTGATGCCGACTGAACCCGATTTATTCTTCGTGTTGAGCGCAAATTGATCGGCCAGCGTCAGGTTGTTGATGCTGCCCTCCACGCTCTCCAGCGCCACGGTTTTACCGCTGATGGTGGCGCTGATGTTGCTGATATCGCCAATGGCGCTGAGATCAACATTGCCGCCCGCTTTCAGCAGCGCATCGTTGCTGTTGGTTATCTGCCCGCTGCTGTTGACGCTGAGATCGTTACGCGCCAGCAGTGTGCTGCCGCTGTTGGTGACACTGCCGCCGTCAAGGCTGACGTTGTTCCCGGCGATCACGCTGCCGTTGTTCACCGCGACGTCTTTTGGCGACAGGTAGAGTTTGGGGATCATCACCGTCTCGCCGTTAATCGTTGCACTCTCCCACCACAAAATACTGTGGTCGAGGGAAGCGATTTGCTCAGCGGTGAGCGCCACGCCGAACGACAGCCCGAGCGACTGCTGCGCGCTGGCGGCGTTATCCATCAGATACTGCATTTGCGCGAGATCGGAACCCATACCGTTCAGGTAGCGGCTGCCGGTCTGGTTCAGCAGCACATTGCTGACATAACGCGTGTCGAACGCCGCATCGCCGAGGAACCGGTAGTCATAATCGGGGTTCAGGTTGAGGCGGCCTAACATATACGACGAACCGAGGAACTGGGTCTCACTGGTATACGTCGGACTGGTTTCGCGCGGCGCGGCGGTCGGGGTGATGCCAAGTAACTTATTCAGATCGCCGAACAGTGCCGGATCAAGTTGCCCCAGGCCGTCGAGTTTCGGGTTCACGGTGATGAGGTACGGGATTTTCGGGTTATCCGTGACCACAAAATAACCGTTATTGCCGGTCGGCAGCGGGTAAGCGCTGGTATCGACGGTTTTGCCCTGCTGCGGTGTCGTGCCGGTGTTTTTCAGCGCTGCCGTGGTCACCCCAGCGCTGGCCAGGCTGCCGGTATTGCCCAGACTGGCATTGCCTTTCTGCTGGCTGCCCGGCGTTGCCAGCGCCGCGCCGGATGCCTCGCCGTTATCGAGCCCGCTGCCGCCGTTAATCTGTTGCAGCGCATTTTGCAGTTGATCCTGCCACTGCGGGGAGTTCACCGCGACCGGCCCTGCGGCCAGCGCCTGTTTCGCCACGCTACCGCCGATACCCTGATTGCTCAGGGTATTCAGTGACGGGGCCGTGATGGTACCGCTGACGCCGCCAGAATTAGCGGTAGTATTGGTGTTACTGATATTGCTGGTGAAATTCGCGCTGACATTACCACCAGCCTGAATCACAGCACGGTAAATTTCGCCGTTTTGCTGTATCGTCTCCTGTCCTTTTAGACTATATGTAATTTGCTCGTTTTTAGTAACCGACAGATTCTGGGCGTAGTAATCATAATTATCATCACTACCAACGTAATCGAAATAAAGATAAGTCACGTCATCTTTTGAATGCCTTTCCCCCTGATAAACTTTGAGGCGACGATTATTTCCTTCCCCAATGACTTCTGGCGGAACCTCTGGTACTAAAGTAATGTACTTAACAGAGCTATCTCTCGTAAATTCATATAGATACTGTGTCGTCAATACACCACTCTGATAACTTGCATTATTCAGGCTACTCCCCGTAAGGGAAATATTCCCGGAGGCATAGACATTAGATGCCTGATTATCGAAAACATCAGCTGAACCATAGAAGTTCCGCCCAGCGCGAATATTTGCCGCCCCACCAGAACTACTAACAACGGTGTTGACTTGTGAAGATATTAATGTCCGGGTAGTGTACGCAGCAGAAGGTTCATAAATATACCGGCGATAAGTCTCACTGCCTCCACTGCCATTAGGGCCGTTACTTCCTCCTGTGCGCACATCCCAGGATTGAAGAAGAATATTGTACTGAGGGATATCTTCAGCATTTACCTTAATAGTAGGAGCCGGAGTCACCGTCGAATTCTGAAGCGTGGTCTGCTGAACACTCAAACCATCCCGCTGATTCAGCAGATGCCCGGTCTTAATGGTGATATCGCCATTTCGCGTTTCGATACTGCCGGAGGTGTTGATCACCTCGCTATTGGCATTCCCCGCCGCGTCGCGTTGCAGCACCAGATTGTTACCCCCCAGCATATCGCCGCGCTGGTTGGTGATGCTGTTGGCATACAGCGCCAGGTTGTTCGCCGCATACAGCAGCGCGGTGTTGATGATGGCGCCCGGCGCGTTCAGCGTCAGGCTGCCCAGTGTTCCGGCAAAGCCGTTCGCCGTAATCCCTCCCCGGCTCACCAGCGCCACATCGCCGCCACCCTGAATCGCACTGTTGCCGTTCAGCACAATATTGCTGCCGCTTAAGGTACTGGCCCCGCTACCGGTGGTGATTTGCCCGTTGTTGGTCAACTGGCCGCCCGCGCTGAGATTCACCGCCTGGCCCTGCATCACGCTCTGGTTATCGATCGCCCCGTTGCTGGAAACAGTCAGGGTTTTGCCCGCTGCCAGCGTGGTTTTGCCGGTAAAGGCATTCGCCAGTTGCAGCGTCAGGTTACCGAGCGCCACTACCTGCCCCAGCGCGTCCAGCCCGGTCGCGCCGACAAACAGATCGCCGCCGCTGAACAGCCTGCCGCTGGCGGACTGATTCACCTGCGCGGCATTCAGCGCCAGTTGGTTTGTGCCAAGCAGCGTGCCGTTGTTGGTGAACTGGCGATAATTCAGCGTCAGGTTATCCGCCTGCGTCGTCCCCTGATTAGTGAAGGTATCGCCGGTCAGCGTCATCTGCCCGGCCAGCAGCGTACCGCTGCCGTTGTTGTTCGTCGCATTCAGTATCAGGTTGCTGGCCTGTAACCAGCCCGCGCCGCTGTACTGCGGCGTGGTGAGCGTCAGTTGCCCGCCGGAAAGCAGTTTGCCGCTGTTAATCGCCTGTGTGATGGCGTCAATACGGGTCTCCCCCGCGCCCTGTAGCAGCCCGTCATTGACCAGCGTCGGCGTGGTGAGCGTCAGCGTGCCCGCGCTTACCGTTTGTGCGCCACTGCGGTTGGTCAGCGTCGCAGCGGCAAGCGTGACGTCACCGCCCTGCACCTTACCGGCGTTATCGAGCGCAGCCGCCGTCAGGTTCAGCGCCCCGTTACTGGCAAGCGAGCCGCCGCTCTGCTGGGTGATATCCCCGTTCAGCGTGGCGGTCAGGCCGTCGCTGCCGCTGATGGCGCCGCTGTTATTCAGCGTCCCGCCGTTAAGCGTCAGGTTTTTCGCCGCCCACTGCCCGTTGTTGGTCAGCGATAAGGCCTGCAGCGCGGCCGTGCCCATGGCGGTAATTTTGCTGCCTGCGGCGGAATTCAGGTCGCTGGTAAGCCGGAAGTTCAGCGCCCCGGCGCTCTGCACGGCACCGCTGTTATCCAGTGACTGTGCCGCCAGCAGGATGCTGTTACCCTGCCAGATCCCGCTGTTATTCACCGAACCGGCAGTGATATCCAGCGCGCCCTGCGTCAACAGCGAACCACTGTTGATCAGCGCCAGTTGCGGCGTTGCCATCACCATCCGCGCCTGCAATGCCGCAGTTGCCTGGCGGTTATCCAGCGTCAGGCTGTTAAGCCCGGTGAGCGCACCGTTGTTGGTGATGCCCGCTTCGTGCGCCGTCAGTGTATTGCCCTGTACGGTGCCGTTATTGATGAGTTGCTGCCCGCGCAGGGTGATGTCCCCGGCGCTTAACACCTGGCCGTCATTGTTCAGCGTCTGCGCAGCGAGTGTCATCGCCCCCTGGCTTTGCAGCGCGCCCGGCAGGTTCAGGGTGTTGCCGACAGTGGCCGTTAAATCGCCCTGGCTCAGCAAGGTGCCGCCAAGCGTCCAGTCATCCGCCGTCACGCTGACCTGCCCGCCCTGTAAGGTGCCCTGCGTGGACAGTTGCCCGGCGTTCAGTGTGAAATCGCCGCCGCTCAGCGTGCGCGAACCGCTGGCGGTGGTAAGGGTGTCTGCATTCAGCGTCAGACCGTGCGTGCCCTGCCACAGCCCGCCATTGCTGAGCGTGGAGGCGTCAAGCGCCAGCGTATCGCCGCTGATGCGCCCGTTGCCGGAGAGGCTGTCGGCGTGGATATCCGTTACGCCACCGCTGACCAGTTGACCGTTGTTGGTCACCGCGCCGCTGTGGATGCCTGTCAGGCCGTGCAGACCATTGATGATCCCGGTGTTATCCAGCGTGTCGTCACGCAGCGTGACCTCATCGCCCTGCACTGTTCCGTCGTTGGTCAGATTACCGTTGAGCGTCAGCCCGCCGCCAGAAAGCCAGCGTCCGCCCGCTGTGTTAGCGATGCTGTCCGCCGTGGCCTGCATCTGCTGCGTGCCCTGCATCAGCCCGCTGTTGGTGATGCGGGTGCCCGTCAGCGCCAGTGTGTCGGCAATGAGGTTACCGCTGTTGGCAAGCTGGTCCGCCTGTAACGTGGCATGGTTATGCGCCAGCAGCGTCCCGCTGTTATCGAGGCTGCCGGTGGTGGCATCCAGCGCGCCGCTTTCCAGGCTGCCGCCGTTGATCAGCGTATTGCCGGTCAGCGTCAGGCCATCCTGTACGTACAGCAGCCCCTGATTGTTGAAGCTATCAAGATTCAGGTTCAGCCCGCTGCCGCTCACTAACTGGCCGTTGCCGCCATTGAGCAAATGTTGCGTGGCGATCGTCAGGCTGTCGTTACCCTGCAGAGTACCGTTACTGGCGATGTCCGGCGCGGTCACAGTGAGATCTTTTGCCGCCAGTTTGCCGTCGTTGGTCAGTTGCGCGGCGCTGATGGCGGCCCCGCCCTGGCTCAGCATCTGCCCCTGGTTATCAAGCGAATGGCCAAGCGTGGCGTTCAGGGAGTCCTGCGCCTGCACCGTACCGCCGTTGCGCCAGCTATCGGCGTTGGCGGTCAGGTTGCGCCCCTGCATGTGTCCCTGATTGTCGAGCATGGTGCCCTGTAATGTCAGGCTGCCGCCGCTGAGCATCTGTCCGTCAGCCGTGCCAGTAAGAGTGGTGCCCTGCCAGTTCAGCCCGTCAGTTCCCTAGATCAGGCCGCTGTTACGTAAATCGCCGTGCAGCGCCAGCACTTTCGCCATCAGCGTACCGCTGTTGTTGCTGCTGTCCGCGGTCAGCGCCATCCCCTGCTGGCTGACCACGCTGCCCTGATTATCCAGCGTGCCGCTGACCGTGGCATTCAGCCCGTTCTGCCCGAGCGCCGTGCCGCTGTTCAGCCACTCGCCGGTCGCCAGATCGAGCGTGCCGCCCTGCATCTGCCCGGCGTTGCTGAGACGATCGTTTTTCAGCGTGACCGCGCCGTTACTCAGCAGCAGGCCATTCTGCTGGTTGGTCAGTGTGCTGCCCGTGGCGGTCAGCAGGCTGGTGCCCTGCAGCGTACCGCTGTTGGTGATGTCGCTGCTGTTGAGCGTCAGGCTTTTCGCGGCCAGCAGGCCGCTGTTGATCAGCGCCTGCCCGCTGAGATCCAGTGAATTCCCGCCCGCCAGCGTCCCACTGTTGCGGGTGTTCTGTGTCTGCAGCGTCAGGGCATCATTACCCTGCAGGGTTCCTGTGTTATCGAGAGTGTCTGCCGTCACGCCGGTGGTGTTTGCTGCCACCAGCCCATTGTTGTGAATGCTGTCTGCCGCGAGGGTTAACTGCCCGTCGGCCAGCAGACGGCCGTTGTTGCTCAGGCTGTGGTAATCGCTGAACAGGTTAACGCCATTCAGTTCGCCGTCGCTGGTCAGCGCGTCACCGTGCAGATACAGGTCGCCATCGGTGGTGACAAGACCGCTGTTGTTCAGTTGCGGGATGGCAAGCGTCAGGTCTTTCGCAGAGTAGAGAGTGCCGCCGGCGAGGTTATCAAGCAGCCCGGTGTGCAGGTTCAGCGCCTGCGTGCCCTGTAACAGGCCGCTGTTGCTGATGTGCGTACTGCCAAGATCCAGCGTATCCGCCACCAGCGTACCGCTGTTGGTGAGGCTTTCCGGTGCGCCAAGCGTAATACGGGTCGCCGCTGATTTACCGCCGTGGTTCAGCGTTTTCGCCCCGACGCTGAGCGTCCCTTTCGCTGCCTGCGTGCCGTTCAGCGTGGCGCTGTCAGCCTGGAACGTCATGTCACCACCGGCAACCACTGTTCCCTGCTCGGTGAGGGTCTGCGCCTTCAGCGTGGCATTCCCTGCGGCATTGGCCTGGGTGGAAGCATCGCTGGTGAGCTGTTTCCCACCAAGCGACATGTCGCCGCCGCTGGTGAGCGAACTGCCTGCAAGGGTGGTGTTGCCCGCGCCGCTGAGCGTCAGTGTGCCGTCGGCGGCCAGCGTGGCGTGATCCAGCGCCACATCCTGCGCGGCCGTAACCGCGATATCGCCGCCCGCTTTGTGGCTGCCACTGAGGGTGACGCTGTCGCCTTTCGCCGTCAGAGCGCCGCTGGCAATGCTCTCTTTCACCACCATTTTGCCGTTCGCATCAAGCGTGATATCGCCCTGGCGTGCCGTCAGGTTGCCAAGGTTGACGCCGACGCCTTTCTCGGTGGAGACCAGGTGAATACGGTTGGCATACATGCCGCCGAGCGCGCCGGTATCCACCGCCACCACCGGCGCTGCACCCTCGCCAGCAATCGCTGTCGCCTTACCGCTGGCATCCACCCGATTGGCCCCGGTGGTCACGGTTAAGTCCTTCGCATGAATGGCGGCGTTCACTTCGGTGGCGCGGGAAATCAGCGCCAGCGCATCGCTGCCGCTGGCGTTCAGCCCCTGCCCTTCCACGGTGATGGTGCCTCTGGTCACTTCCAGTGCGGAGAGATTGCCCGCCGCATCGAATTGCGGTTTACCGGTAGTCAGGGTGGCGTTCGGCGTGTTGATAAACCCGCAGCCGTTACAGGTGATGCCGTACGGGTTGGCGACCATCACATTCGCCGCTTTGCCCGCCACTTCGGTATACCCCTGCAGCTGCGATCGGCTGCCGCCGGTCACTTCGTTGATAATGCCCTTCGCTTCCTGCCCGGCGCGCAGGTTCGGGTTGTTCTGGATAAGCCCGCCAAGCTGCGTCTGCGTCAGTTGCCCGGTGGCGTTATTGAGGATCAGCCCCTCTTTGCCGACGTTGTAGTCATTAAACTGGTTGTGCGAGATACCTGCCCCGTTCGGCGTGGCGATATTGACCACCGGCACGCCGTTGCCGGCTTTATCCATGCTGGCGCCGCCTGTCGGCGTGATGGCCGCAGCAAACGCGGGCGCTACCGGCTGCCAGACCAGCAGGCTGATAATCAACCAGCTGACAGCACGCTGGGAAAAACGAACCGGTTTGTCAGTCTTCATCGTCCTGATCCTTAAAACGTGACAGCAACGCGCCAGTTAACACTGACGTGATCGGGGCCGAGCCAGTCGGGGTAATGCAGCGGCGTGCCAACGGAGATCTGGCTGGCAAACCAGCGTCCGGCGCTGCCAAGCCCTGCTGACGCGCCCCACAACGTGCCGGAGGCGTAGCGATCGAGCCGGTCTTTTTCCAGCCATCCGCCATCCACCGCCGCCGTGGCGCTGATCTGCCCCAACAGGGGCAACGTGAACAGCACGTAATTGAGTTCGTTACGCCAGTAACCGCCGTTGTCGCCAGAGAGATACTGCTCTTTAAAACCGCGTACGGAGCTTTCGCCGCCGAGCGTCAGGCGTTCGCTACCGTAGAGCCTGTCCGGCGACCACTGCGCATACAGGCTGGTGAGCCAGACGATGTCGGCGCTGAACGGGCGCTGGAAGCTGGCGCTCAGGCTCCCTTTACGGAACTGCGCGCGGGGTTCATCGCCACTTTTGCCTTCGTCGGTTTCGGCGTTAAACCACGGCATGCCGTGGCTGAATGTCGGGTTGAAGGTCGCCACGCCGCCCAGTACTTTCTGCGTATGACTGATGCCCAGTTGCAGGCTGGAGAGATTGCGCGTGCTGCTGACCAGCGGCGCGTCGTTAAGCCAGTTGCGCGAGGAGCGCTGTGTGACGCCAGCGGTAAATGCGGTTTTGATATTGCCGTTGCGGAACACTACCCACGAACCGTTCAGGCGGTGCGTTCTGGTGTCACCGGTGGAGATCCACGGAAAGCCCTGATTGATAAGGGTGGTGCGGTAGTTGCTCCATGCATAGCTGTAGTCGAGCAGGCCGTAACCGTACGGCATGCTGAACCCGGCCTGAAAATTTTGCGCGTCATAGCCGGTGGCGAAATCGCTGCTGCGCCCGCCGCTCACCTGCCACTGTTCCGCCAGTCCCAGCAAATTACTGGCGGTCAGCGAACCATTTAACTGATCGTCACCGGTACTTTTCTGCCCGCTGTTATCCAGCGAAACCGAAGCACTTAACGGAAATTCCGGCGTGGCGGTTAAATTCACGCTGGAATAACCCGGTTCACTGTCGGGAACGATATCGATCTGCACCGGTTCGCGCCGCAGACGATTTATTTGTTCCATCCCCTGTTCGATATCCCGCAGATTAAGGATTTTCCCTTCCAGACCGGGGAAAACCATTTTCAGCATGCGCGGCGATTCTCCCTCCAGGCGGATATGACGTAATTTTCCTTCCAGCACGACAATGCGTAATTCGCCGTGCGATAAATCCTGTTCGGTGAGAAAAGCGCGGCTGGTAATATATCCCCGGCTGATATACCAGTCGGAAATCGCGGCAGCCAGTTCGGTTATTTTCGCCATATTCAGGCACTGGTTCTGCCAGGGCGCAGTCAGTTTCTGCTGCGCTTTTTCGCTGATAAGCGTCACGCCGGAAAGGGTAATGGTGTGAATATCAAAACAGGGGCCACCGGCCTGCGGGGCAGACGTACTCTGGCCTGAGCGCGGTAGCGTGGTGCTGCGCTCCAGTTCATCACGCTGCTGCTGGCTCTGACGAAGCAGCTGTTCCTGCTGTTGACGGACAGCGTCACGGTCTGCCGGAGATAATGGCGCCGCCTGTGCCGTAAACGCGAGTAATAAAAAAAGAGCCGAACTACGAATGTAATTCAACGGTGATGTCATCCCTGCCATAAAGCAAATTAATCAATAGGTGTATTTTAATTTTCTTTTTTAAGGATGTTACTAAAGACAAAAAATAACAACAATTAATACACCCGGAAAATAGCCATTACATTTGTGAGTTTGGCTTTGGGTGTGAATTTTATAGTGTGCTTATCCTGGCACGATAGATCCAATCTTAGCTATTCGTGCTGTTTTGGCACTAAAATAATTAACCAAAAATAAAACTTAACGAAAATTTCTTATAAAGATTTTAGTGTTGCTGCCGCTAATGAGATAACGCGACCCGGTGTTAAGAAACCTCGTCGGGCAATTTAATAAGCAAACGATTAATGCGCGTTAATTTTAATAATAGAGAAAGGGAAAACATGAAAATTCAGTTTTTGATTACCGGTGCCTTATCCACCGCATTGTTAGGCGGCTGCGCAACCAATACGACGTCACATGCAGTGACCGCAAGCAACGGCAGCAAAGTCGATGTCGCTACCATCTTCAGCCCTGCAGAAATGAACAATAATCTCTATCCTGACGTTAAATTGCGGGAAGTCTCCCCGGCACACTCCGGCACCGGAATGGGGCTTGCGGTTCTGGGTGCCGTACTCGGCGGCGGCATCAGCAGCAATTCGTTCGATAAAAATGTCTATAAAGGGAACACCATCGATACCCTGCCTGAACCAACCTCCCGCTATTTAGCGCCGAAAGCGGAAGCCAAAATTCACGACTGGCTGGAAAAAAATGGTGGCGGTTACGCTTACACGCAGCCTCTCTTTATCGCAGCGTCACAGTGGTCACTGATTTATACCGATATGTCGACCAGCAACAGCAATTACGATCTCACCTATCGGGTTAAATTTTACAAACGTCCGGAAGGCGGCAATGCATTCAGTCCTCATGTGATTGCTGAATGCGCACCGACGGTGAAAACCGCGCCGTTAAGCGACTGGAAAGCCAATAATTACGCGAAAGTGAGCGAAGAGACGCAGAAAATGATGGATGCCTGCGTACTTGAGCTGGAGAACCAGTTGCCTCGTCTGCTGAAAAAATAAAGGACCTGGGCGCAGGATATTTCACAGGGGATATCCTGTCGCTCACTGGCAAATCGCGCCGCACATCTGAAACTGAAAGCATAGTGCGTTTGCAAACGCGCGCATACATGATGAAGTGATAGCCACTCTCTTCCCGAAATAGTACGTTAAGAAAGACCTTAATCTGATCCGGTGAAAGAAACAGATCTCTTTCACCGGTGAAGATTAATTAACCCGTTAACGTGTTGCGCTATCAGGCATGTTGTGGAATCCGGAATACGCTGACCAGATCTTGCATGACTCTTGCCTGTTCGTTAAGCATTTCAGAAGCGGCAACCGATTCCTCTACCAGCGCGGCGTTCTGCTGGGTCGTGGTATCGATCTGCCCGATGGCGATATTAATTTGATGAACACCATCGCTTTGCTCAAGGCTGGCCTGCTCTATTTCCTTCAGAATACTGGTGACGCTATCGACATTTTGCACCAGTTCATCCATTTTTCCGTTTACCTGCCGCACCATCTCCAGCCCACGGACGCTTTGCTGCGTTGAGTTCTCGATCAGTGTCCTGATCTCCTTCGACGAATTGGCCGTTTTCTGGGCCAGATTGCGAACTTCCTGCGCCACGACAGCAAACCCTTTACCATGCTCACCCGCACGCGCCGCTTCAACAGCGGCGTTAAGTGCCAAAATATTGGTCTGGAAGGCAATGGAATCAATCAGATTAATGATGTCAGACATCTTATCCGCTGAGTTGCTGATGTTCTGGATCTCTTGCGTCAGCGAAGCCATCAATTTTCCGTTATCCGTCACCGCATTACTCGCTCTCGCCGAAAGTTGTGAAGCATTCGCCGTATTATCGCCAGTATTTTTTACCGTTGCGGAAATCTGTTCCATTGACGATGCAGTCTGTTCGATAGAACTGGCCTGCTCTTCTGTACGGGCTGATAAATCACGGGTTCCGGCCATAATTTGAGAAGCGCCGGTCGCAATATTTTCGGCTCCGCCACGTATTTCCGTGACAATTTTTATTAATTCATCCTGCATATGAGAAATAGCGCTGGTCAGTTGCCCGGTTTCATCTTTTGATGTCACCTTTATCTCTTCCCCAAGGTTGCCTGCGGCGATACGCGTAGCAGCCTCAACCGCATGTTTAATGGGAATAACAATAGCGCGTGAAATAATGATCGCCATGGTGGCGCCAAGAATCAGGCAAACTATCGCGATAATGATCATGACCATTTTTGACGTACTGTAATCATGCAAAAAATCAGTATATGACGATTGCATTTCATCTCGCTGAAGATTGATAAAGGTGTTAATTTTATCAATGTACTGTAATTCTTTTTCACGCGTATTATTTGTATATTCATCAATTGCTGAAACAGGATCTGATTGAATGTTTTGTATCACCTTATTACGCGACTGGATATAGAGTTTTCGCATGTCAGTAACATTGGCTAAAATCGCCTGGGACGCTGCATCGTCTGCCGCCGTGTTGAGTTGTTTATAGAGTTCGTTGATTTTTTCCGATCGTGAAGTCACTTCCTGCATTAACTGGCTTTGCTTTTGCGGATTTTTCTCTATTAATGCATTGAGAAACAGAATCGTTGATGTATTAACTTCTCTGATAAGATTATTACCCATTGCCGTGGTGGGATAATCCTCCGTGACAATTTTTGAGATCTTATTTTTAGCTTCATCCAGTCGATACAGCGCATTTCCGGCAATGAAAGCCAGTAACACGATCAGAATACCGAACGAAAAAATAATCTTATTTCTGATACTTATGCCTGTCGGCTTTACTATGGTAGCTTTGTTTTTCATTATCTTTCCTTAGTGAATTAATAAGCACACCAACTGCGCAATCGCAGATGGCATAGAAAAATATCGGCAGGATAATGATTTCTCTTAGGTATTGATCGGAATAAACTTAAAAAAACACTACTACGATAGGTGATAGCTATCAGAAGAGGGGCGATCGATCGTTTATTTATTTCTTATCGTTCGTCAATAAATAATTTAAAAATATCCCCATCAACTTATCCAAAAATATTGATGAATCGGAAGATGCTTTCCGATGTTTTGTAAGTAAAAAAAATAAAGTGAAATCTATCAGATTGCGTTTTATCTTGATTAAGAAGAATCGTAAACCCTGAGAAACTTGATGGTGTTTCTCAGGGTTGCGATATGTAAACTATTTATTACCTCATACTAAATTAAATTTTTGCAAGGTGTCATTAAGAGAAGCAATCGCGCTGGCAATTCCTTGTTGTTTAATCTCTTCACCTTTTGATGCCCCTTCCGCGCGAATAAACCCGACATCGCTGATTCCCAGAAAGCCAAAAAACGAAGCCAGATAGTTTTCCTGAAAATCCATGCTCTGAAGCGGCGTCTGATGGTAAAAACCACCCCGCGCTGATACAACGATAACTTTTTTATCTCCAGCCAGCCCAACAGGGCCAGAAGAGGTGTAGTTAAATGTTTTTCCCGGTTGCGCTATTCTGTCCAGCCATGCTTTTAGCTGACCGGGAATTGAGAAGTTATACATCGGTGCGCCAATGACGATAATATCACTGTCAAGAAATTCAGTGACGAGTTGTTGCGAAACTGATTGTTCACTTTTATCAAATGCTGTTTCAGCTACGGTGTAAGGTAATGGTCTGAACCCCGCAGCGATATCTGCTGTAAGGTGCTGAATTTCATTTTTTACAACGTCACGATAAATAACTTCACTATATTTCCCGCTGCCGGTGAGTTGCTTAACAACCTCGGATGATAAATGACGGGAAATGGAAGCATCGTGGTTAATACTTGAATCAATGTGTAGAATTTTCATCGCTATTTCACCTTTATTGACCAGACGGAGTTATTTCACGGGCGGCTTTATCTATCAATTCCGCCACCTTTTCCGGGTGGGATATCATCGACATGTGGCTGGCGTTGAGCCGGGTGGTATTAGCACCGATAGCGCTGGCGAAGCGTGACTGAACCGCAGGCCGAAGTGCATGATCGTTTTCAGTGACAAGGTACCAGGAGGGTTTGTTTCGCCATGCCGCCTGCGTAACTTTCTCTGAAAAAGCGCCCACTGCGATGGGCTGTTGGACAGAGGCCAATAACGCCGCCTTTTTCTGCGACACATCATTTGCCATAACGTCATGGAATATCTTCGGGTCATCCAGCCAGATAAAGCCGTTACTGTCTGCCTGCATCCCTTCCATCGGGGCTTTTAACCGCTGAAGTACATCAGCAGCAGATTCGTTGCTGTCTGGCACCAGTGCCGAGAGATAAAACAGCCCCTTAACATTTGCTGCATTTCCCGCTTCGGTAATAACGGCTCCGCCCCAGGAGTGGCCGACAAGAAGGACGTCTCCCTGCTGGCGTTCCAGCACTCTGCGGGTTGCCGCAACGTCATCCCGCAGCGAGGTCAGGGGGTTTTGCACAGCGGTAACATGGTAACCAAGGGACTGAAGGCGTGTTATCACCTCACTCCAGCTTGAGCCATCCGTAAAAGCGCCATGAACCAGGACAATATTTTTAATAGGGAGCTCCTCTGCATGCAGCCTGATGGAAAAAAAAACGATTAACCCGATGAATGCCAGGCGTTTTAAATTTCGTAACTGAAGGTACATATCCTCATCCGTTCTACAGTTTTTCAGCCTATCCGTGCAGCTCAGTGTAGGGCCGGATAAAGGGGGGTATGAAGTGTCTTAAATGACAGATATGATGCAAAATCTGACAACCTGTGGCGGATAAAAAATGCATATCGCACTTCTGGCTCTGCCTGGCAGCATGAAATCGGCTATTGCTGGGCTCTCTGACATGTTCTGGTTGGCTAACCAGGTCATCTCGCAAAGGCCTGGCCTTAATACCCACGCTGACGCTACGGCGCCCTGGTTCATGGTTAAAGTGATCACGCCAGACGGAAAACCGGTGGTTGACGCGCAGGGGCGATTGATTGAAAGCGACGGCGCGTTTAGCCACGCTGAGAGATTTGATCTGGTTATTGCCAGCGGTATGCGGCTTGATGCCGACAAATTCCCGGCGGATTTTGCGGCGGTAAAAGCGGGCGCAGCGTGGGTTAAACATCACTATCAGCAAGGAAGCATTGTCGCGGGCGTATGTGCGGGAGGGTTTGTGCTTGGCGAAGCAGGCGTGCTGAATGGCAGGATGTGCACAACAACATGGTGGCTTTTTCATACGTTGCGTGAACGCTACCCTGCAGCCAACCCCATATGGGGTAAGACGCTGGCGGAAGAGGGAAATGTTATTACCACCGGCGGTCCGTTATCCTGGGCGGATCTTGTCATTCATATTGTGCGAAAAAAACTGGGTAATGACGCAGCAAGAATGACAGCAGATATGGCCGTCGCTGACAGCCAGCCACTCTCACAGCATATTTACGCGCCCGGTGGATTTCTGAATTCGGTGCATCCATTACTTATCAAAGCCGAAAATATTGTTCGTTACCAAAACATCGCTATCTCCGTTGAGCAACTCGCCGCACAACTGAATATGTCTTCACGGACGTTGCACCGGAAAATGGGTGAATTGTCACAGGAAACGCCCAAAAGTTTTATCACCCGGGTGCGCATTGAAAACGCAGCCGTGTTGCTGGAAAAACCGGGCAAAACGTTAGCGCAGATTGCCGGCGAATGCGGTTACAGTGACGAAACGGCCTTTCGACGCGCCTTCATTAGCGTTATGGGCATGTCACCCGGCAGGTATAAGGAGTGGATTAAACAAAGAAGCGGCTTACAGCACCCCTGATACAGGATCTTTCCAGCCGCAGGAAGAACGGGTTTACGGCAGAAAAGTGAAAATTTCTCGATGGCTGGATATCCCTTTTCATGCTGATGTAAAAGGAAAATGAGCGCGGGGAAGGGAAAATTTCTCAGGCGGGTAGACAGGAGCCAGAAAAACAAAGGGGTTACCTTTCGGTAACCCCTTGTTTAATCTGGCGGAAGCGCAGAGATTCGAACTCTGGAACCCTTTCGGGTCGCCGGTTTTCAAGACCGGTGCCTTCAACCGCTCGGCCACACTTCCGGAATGAGGCGCACTATAAACATCCCCGGGTCGTCTGTAAAGCCTGAGAATGTTTGTTTGCCTGAAAAACAATCAAAAACGTGTTATTTGTCTGAAATATCAGCGTTATGATCGTTTATTCAGCACGCCTGCTGGCAAAACTTAGTGTTTCTTGATGTACAAATCTTTTGTCAGATAGACACCAAGACTGTCTGGCGCAAAACCACCCACCCACGGTTTCACCAGATGCGTACGCACGTAATGGTAGACCGGAATGGCCGGAACATCCTGGGCGAGGAGATCTTCCGCTTGCTGGTAGTATTTCCCGCGTTCGGCAACGTCCTTCGCTTTCGCCGCATTTTGCATCGCTTCGTCATACGCCGGATTGCTGTACTTGCTGGTGTTTTCGCTGTCGCCGGTACGGAAGTTATTCAGGAAGGTCGCGGCATCATCATAGTCGGCAATCCATGCATAGCGTACCGCATCAAAATTGCCGGTATGCATGGTATCCAGCATGGTTTTCCACTCCTGATTTTGCAGCTTCGCTTCCACGCCGAGGTTTTTCTTCCACATCGAACTGGCGGCAATGGCAATGCGCTGATGCGTCTCCATGGTGTTGTAAAGCAGATTGAAGCTCAGCGGATGCGACGCGTTGAACCCGGCTTCGTTAAGCAGTTTTTTCGCTTCGGCTATGCGCTTTTCACGCGGCCATGACGCATAATCCGGCGACGCGATTTTCACGCCGCCGATTTGCGGCTGGCTGATAACCCATGCCGGACGCTGCCCCTGCCCCATCACTTTATCGGCGATGATGTCCTTATCCAGCGCCATATTCAGCGCGCGGCGTACGCGCGGATCGTTAAACGGCGCTTTGGTGGTATTAAACTCGTAATAATAGGTCGCCAGTTGCGGTGAGACATGTACCTGATCGCCCAGCGTTTGCTGTAGCTGCGCGAACTGATTCACCGGAATGGTGTAAGTAATATCGATTTCACCCGCCTTGTAGCGGTTAACATCCGCTGTTTCGGCATTAATGGGCAGATAGGTGACTTTATTAATGACCGTCTGTTTGTTGTTCCAGTAGCGCGCGTTGCGCTCGGCAACGATGCGTTCGTTGACCACCCAGTCGGTGACCTTATATGCGCCGCTGGTAACGATGTGTTCCGGTTTGGTCCACTTATCGCCAAAGCGATTAATCAGCACCGGATCGAGCGGCACCAGCGTCGGGTTCGCCAGCATCGCCAGGAACGCGGCCGTTGGCTGCGTCAGCGTGACTTCCAGCGTTGAATCATCCAGCGCTTTTACCCCCAGCGTATCAGGCGATTTCTTGCCTAATGCAATCTCCGCCGCATTCAGAATGTGCATGTTGCCAGGATAGCTGGCGTAAGGCGATGCGGTTTTCGGATCGACCAGACGCTGCCAGCTCCAGACCACATCTTTCGCGGTGATGGCGGTACCATCTGACCAGGTGATGCCCGGACGCAAATGGAATACCCAGACCGTGTTGTCCTTGTTCTCCCATTTTTCCGCGAGGCGCGGTTCGATGGAACCGTCGTTCCTGACTGCCACCAGCCCGTCGAAGATATCGCTAATAATATTAAATTCGACGTCGCTTTCTACTTTCTGCGGGTCCAGTGAAGAGGGCTCGCTGCCATTGTTGCGTACTAGTTCCTGTTTTTCTGCCAGCACAGTCCCTGCTGGCACGGTTGCGGCAAACGCGCCACTGCATGCGCTCAGAATGCCGACAGCCAGGAGGGAAAGTGCAATATGATTACGTGGTTGTGGTTTCATGTCCTTTTCGCCTTATTCATTTATAGTATGCCGACGCGTTTACACTCTTAGCGCCCAAAGATTTATATAGCAATAGATTTCAGTGACATATAAGACACCGATATGGTTCTGCTTCACATTAATCCCTTTATTCTGGCTGGAGCTCATTTCGTCGCAGGAAATATTGTGCTGGTACCCTTGCTTTATGAGTAAAGATGGGTAAAACAACTTTGTTACAAAGCCAGTCTTTTCTAGACTCGGCAGACAATTACATCTGTCATAAGAGAGTGACTCATGGATCGTATTATTACTTCATCGCGTGACCGCAGTTCCCTGCTCAGCACGCACAAAGTTTTACGCAATACCTATTTTCTGCTTAGCCTGACGCTGGCGTTTTCCGCTATCACCGCCACAGCCAGCACCGTGCTGATGCTGCCTTCGCCGGGGCTGATCCTGACGCTGGTGGGAATGTACGGTTTGATGTTCCTGACCTATAAACTGGCCAACAAACCGACCGGTATTCTGGCGGCGTTCGCATTCACCGGTTTCCTGGGTTATATCCTTGGGCCAATCCTGAATGCCTATCTGTCAGCCGGTATGGGTGATGTGATCGGGCTGGCGCTCGGCGGTACTGCGCTGGTGTTTTTCTGCTGCTCGGCTTACGTGCTGACCACGCGCAAAGATATGTCCTTCCTCGGCGGTATGCTGATGGCGGGCGTAGTGGTTGTGCTGATCGGTATGGTGGCGAATATCTTCCTGCAGCTACCGGCACTGCACCTGGCAATTAGCGCCGTGTTTATCCTGATTTCCAGCGGCGCGATTCTGTTTGAAACCAGCAACATCATTCATGGCGGCGAAACGAACTATATTCGTGCAACCGTCAGCCTGTATGTCTCGCTGTACAATATTTTTGTCAGCCTGCTGAGCATTCTGGGCTTCGCCAGCAGAGACTAAACGGCACGTCTGTACAACAAGCCCCGCTTATGCGGGGCTTTGTTTTTTGCTACACTGCCGCCGTTGTTGGCTGACGTTGTGAAAAACTATGTTGATGTTTGAAGGCAAAGAAATTGAAACCGATAGCGAAGGCTATCTGAAAGATACCTCCCACTGGAGCGAAGCTCTGGCAGAGGTTATTGCGCAACAAGAAAGCATTACACTCTCCCCGGAACACTGGGAAGTGGTGCGCTTTGTGCGCGAATTCTATCTGGAATTTAATACCTCGCCGGCCATTCGCATGCTGGTAAAAGCGATGGCGAATAAATTTGGCGAAGAGAAAGGCAACAGCCGCTATCTGTACCGCCTGTTCCCGAAAGGCCCGGCAAAACAGGCGACGAAAATCGCCGGCCTGCCTAAACCGGTGAAATGTATTTAATAGCGGATGCCAAAGTTCGTCCATTCTCTGCCGGGTTGATGCGGTTCAGTCAGCACTCTGTCAACCCGGGCGCTGCGCGGCCCCCCCGCTTTCAGCCATGCCACCAGTTTGTCGACATTTTCCGCTTCTCCGCAAGCCACCACCTCGACACTGCCGTCGTCCAGATTACGTGCATACCCCGTTAGCCCCAGACGCTGAGCTTCATGCTGCGTGCTATAACGAAATCCGACGCCCTGCACCATTCCGTGTACCCAGGCAATTGTGCAAACTTGTGTCATCTTGTTCCCCTTTCTGTGCTGGCGCGTTGCATTTGCCCGGCGAACCCGTGACAATAGCGCCCATTTTCTTCAGTCTACAGAATAGCCGAATATGAGCGTACGTTTAGTGTTAGCCAAAGGGCGCGAGAAATCATTGCTGCGCCGTCACCCCTGGGTTTTCTCCGGTGCAGTCGCACGGATGGAGGGCAAAGCCAGCCTCGGTGAAACCGTTGATATCGTTGATCACCAGGGCAAATGGCTGGCGCGCGGAGCGCTGTCGCCTGCCTCGCAAATTCGCGCTCGCGTCTGGACGTTCGATAAAGATGAAAGTATTGATATCGCTTTCTTTACGCGTCGCCTGCAACAGGCTCAGCAGTGGCGTGACTGGCTGGCGCAGCGCGACGGGCTGGACAGCTATCGCCTGATTGCAGGGGAATCCGACGGGCTGCCCGGCGTGACTATCGACCGTTTTGGTAATTTCCTCGTATTGCAGTTGCTGAGCGCAGGCGCGGAATACCAGCGTCCGGCGCTTCTCTCCGCGCTACAAACCCTCTATCCGCAATGCTCTGTTTATGATCGCAGCGATGTCGCAGTTCGTAAAAAAGAGGGGCTGGAACTGACGCAGGGCCCTGTACTTGGTGAGTTGCCGCCTGCGTTGCTGCCCATCGAAGAGAACGGCATGAAGTTGTATGTCGATATTCAGGGCGGCCATAAAACCGGCTACTACCTTGATCAGCGCGACAGTCGCCTGGCGACCCGCCGCTATGTCGCGGATAAGCGCGTTCTGAACTGCTTCTCCTATACCGGCGGCTTTGCTGTTTCTGCGCTAATGGGCGGCTGCTGCCAGGTTGTCAGCGTGGATACTTCCCAGGAAGCGCTGGATGTGGCAAAGCAGAACGTCACGCTCAACAAGCTTGATCTGAGTAAAGCCGAGTTTGTCCGCGATGATGTGTTCAAGCTGCTGCGCAAATACCGCGATCGGGGCGAAACCTTCGATGTGATCGTGATGGATCCGCCGAAGTTCGTTGAAAACAAGAGCCAGTTGATGGGCGCATGCCGCGGTTATAAAGATATCAACATGCTGGCGATTCAGTTGCTGAACCCTGGCGGCATACTGCTGACATTTTCCTGTTCCGGTTTGATGACCACCGATTTATTTCAGAAAATCATCGCCGATGCCGCAATAGATGCAGGCCGTGATGTACAATTTATAGAACAGTTCCGTCAGGCCGCCGATCATCCTGTGATCGCTCCCTACCCGGAAGGGCTGTATCTGAAAGGGTTTGCCTGTCGCGTCATGTAACTTGAATTTTGGAGCCGCACCCTCATATCTGAGGGAACAGAAGGTTCCCGGGAGGTGACAATGATAGCCAGCAAATTCGGTATCGGTCAGCAGGTTCGCCATTCGCTGCTGGGATATCTTGGCGTGGTGGTCGATATCGACCCTGAATATTCACTTGAGGAGCCATCGGCGGATGAGCTGGCGGTAAACGACGAGTTACGCGCTCTGCCCTGGTATCATGTCGTTATGGAAGATGACGACGGCCAGGCGGTTCATACCTACCTCGCGGAGGCGCAACTCACCAGTGAAGTGATGGATGAGCACCCGGAACAACCCTCAATGGACGAACTGGCGCGCACCATCCGCAGACAACTTCAGGCGCCACGCCTGCGTAACTGAACATACCCCGCCGACTGCGGGGTATTTTTTTACTTCGCCAGGCCCAACCGGGGTATTTCAATCGCCGGGCAACGATCCATCACCACCCGTAATCCTGCCTCACGCGCCAGCACTGCCGCCTGCTCGTTAATCACCCCTAACTGCAACCACAGCGTTTTCGCACCAGCAGCAATGGCTTCCTGCGCCACACCCCAGGCCGCTTCCGAGTTGCGGAAGACATCCACCATATCGATTTTTTCCGGCACTTCCGCGAGCGTTGCATATCCCTGCTGCCCAAGCAGCGTTTTGCCGGCGACTTTTGGCGAAACGGGGATCACGTGATATCCCTGATCCAGCAGGTATTTCATAACGCGATAGCTCGGGCGGTCAGGCTTATCGCTTGCCCCCACCAGCGCAATAGTCTGGGTCGATTGTAAAATATCGGCGATCTCGGTTTCTTTCATGGTTTCCTCCGGGCGATTTCCCAAAGTGTACGTCAAACAGAGCCTCTCAACCATTTTCAGATTTTTTTATCTACTTCTCTTGCAGCATCAGGTGCTTCCAGTAATCTGTAGCGAAAATAACTGACGGGAACCGATGATGGAATCAACAACTCGCACCCTACCCGTGCGCAAACATATTGCACTGGTGGCACACGATCACTGCAAGCAATCGTTAATGAAGTGGGTAGAGCGGCACCAGCCAGTGCTGGCAAAACATGAACTTTATGCCACCGGCACGACCGGTAATTTGATTCAGCGTGCGACAGGTCTTGAAGTGAACGCCATGCTGAGCGGCCCCATGGGCGGCGACCAACAGGTAGGCGCGTTGATTTCAGAAGGGAAAATCGACGTATTGATTTTCTTCTGGGACCCGCTGAATGCCGTTCCGCACGATCCGGATGTCAAAGCGCTGCTGCGTCTGGCGACGGTCTGGAACATCCCGGTGGCGACTAACTTATCGACAGCGGACTTTATTATCGCCTCACCGCAATTCAACGACAGCGTCGACATTTTGATCCCGGATTATCAACGCTATCTGGCCGAACGGCTGAAGTAAGCACAGGCGGCAAAAGCCGCCTGTTGTCAGGGTTTTCTCGCCTGAGGAACATCCAGCGATTTGAGGATATCGACAAAACGCGACGGGTTTTCTTTATTAAACAGCAGCCAGACACGCTTACGCGCGCGCGTTAACGCCACGTACAGCAATCGCCGCTCTTCCGCGTCAGGAAACGTTTCTGTCTGAGGTAGCAGCGCCTGTTCCATAATCGACTCGCGCGCCGGAGCAGGAAAACCGTCCTGCCCCTCATCTAACCCCACCACGATCACATAATCTGCCTGCTGACCTTTACTGGCATGGATGGTCATAAAATCGAGCTGCAACTTCGGCCAGCGGGTTGCGGCCTTTGCGAGACTTTCCGGTTTACGGTGATGGTAACGCGCCAATACCAGGATGCGATCCTCGGGCGTCGCATAACCGCTGAGTTTATCCAGTAAGGCATCGAGTTGATCCTCAACCATCAGCGTTACCGCGTGTTTATCCCCAGCGGTCAGGCTGTTAAGCGGTTTCGCCAATTGCCACGGGTTTTGCTGAATAAAGCGATTTGCTACTTCACCGATGCGTGAATTGAAACGGTAAGTGGTATCGAGCGCACAAAGATCGCCCTCGCCAAAGTAGTCATGAAACGCGGTGGTCAGCGAAAGCTGCGCCCCGCTAAACCGGTAGATAGCCTGCCAGTCATCACCGACGGCAAACAACGTAGTCTGCGAGTTTTGTTTACGCAAAGCCGCCAGCAGCGCCGCTCGCTGTGGGGAAATATCCTGAAATTCATCCACCAGGATATGCTTCCATGGACTGATAAAACGCCCTTTCTCCAGCACATTGATGGCCTGATGAATCAGACCTGAGAAATCGACCGCATTTTCCGCCTTCAGCGCTGCTTTCCAGGCTTTTAATAGCGGAGCCATCAGCTTAATACGTTTACTGAACAGGTCACGTACCTCTTCTGGTGCATCGGCAATCATTTCAGCCTGCGCACCGCCATGCATTCGCATCAGGCCGATCCAGCGATCGAGGCGTGGTCCTATGCGGCGCTGAAGTTTGTCATTTTCCCAGAAATTGCCTTCCGGCACGTCCCAGGCCATCTCCTCTTCAAGCCATTGCCGCCAGCCTTTTGCCTGCGCCTTTTTCTCGTTGCACTGCTGACACCAGGTTTCCGTAAGCAGCGCCATGCGCGCGGCAGTGTCGTTCTCCAGTTCGCTCAGCACAGGCACTTTTTTACTGCCCTGCCGGATGATATACAGCGCCAGCGCATGGAAAGTCCGCGCGGTAATCTCTTCGGTATGCAGCCGTTCACGGATGCGCTCATCCATTTCCTGAGCCGCCTTGCGGCCAAAAGCTAATAGTAAAATCTGATCGGGAGCCGCCTCGCCGCGCGTAAGCAACCAGCCAGCGCGCGCCACCAATACGGAGGTTTTACCACTGCCGGCTCCGGCCAGCACCAGCAGCGACTGTTCGCCATTCACCACGGCTCGCGCCTGCGAAGGATTGAGCGGAGAACTTTCTATCTGCTCAAAAAAGGCGGCATATTGCGTGAGCATCGCCTCGGTATAGGCCTTATTATGCTGCGCCCTTCGTTCTTCAACATCGTTCAGCCATGCCTGGCACTGCTGCCAGAGCTCGCGGCAGTTCTCAAACTCCGTCAGTCGACTTACGGGCATCGGCAGCGCAGTAAACGCCTGCTGCAACTGCTGTTGTAGCCCGGTAAGCTGTTTGCGCGTCAGCCATTTTGCCCGATCGACACGCCCGGCAATCAGCTCAAGCTGTTCCGATAGCACGCCAGCCGCCACTTCGCTCATCTCCGCGCCCCATTTACTCCAGCGCTCATTAAGATGGTGATAAAAACGTTGGGTTTCGCTCCACTCCGTGCCGTGAAGACGCACCACTTTCTTATCGGCAAGCTGAAACTCCATCTCGCCCCAGACCAGCCCGCGTTTGCACTCAATTGCCAGCAACTGATTAAAAGGAATAAGGTATTCATGCCGGTCACCCGTGACTTTAATGCCCGCGTTCAGAATTATCGCGCGATCGTACGGATGCTGGGCTAACCGTTTTCCCAGTGAAGTCGCTTTCAGTTCCATGACTTATCGTTCTCAGCCTGTGACAATAAAAGCCAGTTTACCTGCCAGAGAATTGGCGCTCCAGTCCAAAAAGTCGTTACAATTGCCGGGATACACCACTCACAGGGTTGTTCTGAGGTTTTATGCGTACTGTTCTGAATATTCTGAACTTTGTTCTTGGTGGTTTTGCCACCACACTGGGCTGGTTGCTGGCAACCGTGGTCAGTATCGTGCTGATTGTAACGCTGCCGCTGACGCGTTCCTGCTGGGAAATCACGAAGCTCTCGCTTGTTCCGTGGGGAAATGAAGCGATTCATATAGATGAACTGGAACCTGAGCGCCAGAATAGCCTGCTGAACGCGGGGGGAACAGCTCTGAATGTCATCTGGTTTGTGCTGTTTGGCTGGTGGTTATGCGTCATGCATATTGCCGCCGGTATCGCGCAGTGCATCACCATTATCGGCATCCCGGTAGGCGTGGCGAATTTTAAAATTGCGGCGATTGCGCTCTGGCCAGTGGGTCGTCGTGTGGTTTCCGTCGAAACCGCCCGCGCAGCCCGCGAAGCTAACGCTCGTCGTCGTTTTCAGTAACCGGACCGAATGCCGCTATGTTAAGCCCTCTGCTTCGTCGTTACACATGGAATAGCGCCTGGCTGTATAACGTCAGAATTTTTATTGCCCTCTGCGGAACAGCAGCGCTCCCCTGGCTGCTTGGCGAGGTCAAACTGACCATCCCCTTAACGCTGGGCGTCGTGGCTGCCGCATTGGCCGATCTGGACGATCGCCTGAGCGGACGGCTGAAGAACCTGATCATCACGTTGATCTCCTTTTTTATTGCTTCTGCCTCCGTCGAATTGCTGTTCCCGTGGCCGTGGCTGTTTGCTATCGGGCTTGTCAGCTCCACCTGCGGTTTTATCTTGTTAGGCGGGCTTGGGCAGCGCTACGCCACCATCGCTTTTGGTGCCTTGCTGATTGCGGTTTACACCATGCTGGGGATTTCGCTTTTCGACCAGTGGTATCAGCAACCACTGCTGTTGCTGGCAGGCGCAGTCTGGTTCAATTTCCTGACGCTGGTTGGGCACCTTGTTTTCCCCGTTCGCGCTTTGCAGGACAACCTTTCACGCAGTTACGGACAACTGGCACACTACCTTGAACTGAAATCCCGCCTGTTTGATCCGGATATTGAAGATGAAAGCCAGGCGCCACTTTACGATCTGGCATTGGCGAATGGTCAGCTCGTCGCTACGCTCAACCAGACCAAAGCAACACTGCTGACGCGCCTGCGTGGCGATCGTGGACAACGAAGCACGCGCCAGTCCTTGCATTACTATTTTGCCGCGCAGGATATCCATGAACGCGCAAGCTCATCGCATATTCAATACCAGACGCTGCGCGAACATTTCCGTTACAGCGATGTGATGTTCCGCTTTCAGCGTCTGCTATCAATGCAATCGCAGGCCTGCGACAGGCTGTCAAATGCCATTCTGCTGCGAACGCCCTATCAACATGATTCACGCTTCGAACGTGCGTTTACTCATCTTGATGCCGCGTTAGATCGCATTCGCGCCAGCGGCGTAACGTCAGCCGATCATCTGAAAGCTCTGGGTTTTCTGCTTGATAACCTGCGCGCGATTGACGCGCAATTAGCTACGATCGAAACGGAACAGCCGCAGTCCCAGCTTCTGAATGAGACAGAAAACCAGTTAGCGGATGACAGCCTGAATAGCTTTAGCGATATCTGGTTGCGGCTGCGCAATAATCTGACGCCGGAGTCTGCGCTTTTCCGCCACGCTGTACGTATGTCGCTGGTACTGTGTGTTGGCTACGCATTTATTCAGATCACCGGTTTACAGCATGGTTACTGGATCCTGCTGACCAGTCTTTTCGTTTGCCAGCCCAACTATAACGCCACCCGCCATCGTCTGACCCTGCGCGTCATCGGCACGCTGGTAGGTGTGGCGATAGGTTTGCCGGTGCTCTATTTCGTTCCTTCCCATGAAGGGCAACTGGTGCTGATCGTGATTACCGGCGTACTGTTTTTTGCTTTTCGCACCGTGCAATACGCGCATGCTACGATGTTTATCACCCTGCTGGTGCTGCTCTGCTTTAATCTGCTCGGCGAGGGTTTTGAAGTAGCGATTCCCCGTATCATTGACACTCTTATAGGCTGCGTGATTGCCTGGGCGGCGGTAAGCTTTATCTGGCCTGACTGGCGTTTTCGCCACCTGCCACGCGTGACAGAGCAGGCTTTCGATGCCAACTGCCGTTACCTCGACGCTATTCTGGAACAATATCATCAGGGGCGCGACAACCGGCTGGCGTACCGTATTGCCCGGCGCAATGCTTATAACCGTGATGCTGAGCTGGCGTCGGTCGTATCCAATATGTCTTCAGAACCCGGTGCATCGCCTGAACTCCGCGATGTGGCATTCCGTTTACTGTGCCTGAACCACACCTTTACCAGCTATATTTCTGCACTTGGTGCGCATCGCGAGCAGCTCACCCATCCCGATATTTTGCGTCTGCTTGATGACGCCGTCTGTTATGTAGACGACGCCCTGCATCACCTTCCTTCTGATCATGCGCGCGTACAGGAAACGCTAAGTTCCCTGTCGCAGCGCATTAAACATTTAGATCCGCGCCCGGATAGCAAAGAGCCGCTGGTCCTTCAACAGATAGGCCTGCTTATCGCATTATTGCCGGAAGTTTGCCGTCTGAAAAGCCAACTGGTTCAGTGAGGATTGGCCGTTTTCTTCATCACAATAGTGAACCACTCCATCAGTTCCTGGCGCGTCTGCGCCGGGAGCGCCGCTTCGTGCAATCCAGTAATAGCGCCTTCCAGCGCCAGAAGAATTTTCACCCCCAGATGGCAATTCGCTTTCCGCAACCTGAGCCAACTGGCCTTTGCGCCAAGAAGACGCAACGTCTGTACATCCATAATTCCGACATCACGAAGCTGCATTTCGAGCTGAAACGTCAGATTAGGGAGATCGCGAAGACGTTTCCGGGCGCTGCGCTGCACTTTTTCACGCCGTGCAGCATCGAGAGAATATGCCGAAAGTTCCAGCAGCATAGGGCGATCGTTCCATAATGCCTGATCCACAAAGTAGTAATTTAACGAAACCTCCCGTCCACGTTTGTTGAATACTAAAAGTGGCGCATGGTGCGTTATTGCATATTGAGCGCTTTGTTCACAGGCCCGCAGATAAAGCTCTCCTTCGGCCACCATTGCAAAAACCGTGTCATCCACCGACAAGCTAT
Source organism: Kosakonia sp. MH5 (assembly GCF_009935945.1). Taxonomy (NCBI): domain Bacteria; kingdom Pseudomonadati; phylum Pseudomonadota; class Gammaproteobacteria; order Enterobacterales; family Enterobacteriaceae; genus Kosakonia; species Kosakonia sp. MH5. Next base: position 499,046 of record NZ_QODH01000001.1, read on the forward strand.
AACCGCCAAAATGCGCACGGTGACGAATTTCGCCAAGCGATGTGAGACATTCACATGATTGATATATACGCTGATAAGAAAGGTCTTCCATGATTTTTTCCTTATAAATCACACAGTAAAGCCACTACAATGTTAGCTGTTTCGTTAGGCAGGAACATAGGCAACTGTGGACGGGACAGCAAGCGAATTTTTCGTTGTGCGGTAAAGACAAAACAAAAATGCGAGATAGTTTCAGAAATTGAGGTTGATCTTTGAACATTCAGGGGTTACTGTATGTTTATACAGTAACTCACAGAGCTGGATTGATTATGTACACTTCAGGCTATGCTAAGCGTTCAACGACATTCGATTCCGCACTCACTACGTTAAATCATGCTGACTCCTCCCGCGGAGCGTCCGGGCTTATTAGCGAAGTGGTTTATCGCGAAGATCAGCCAGGAATGACACAGCTTCTTTTATTGCCCTTGTTGCAGCAACTTGGCCAACAGTCCCGCTGGCAGTTATGGCTTACGCCACAGCAGAAACTGAGCCGTGAATGGGTGCAATCCGTTGGTCTGCCACTCACCAAGGTGATGCAGGTTAACCAGCTTTCACCTTGCCTGACGCTGGAATCAATGATCCGCGCATTACGCACCGGGAACTATAGCGTCGTAATTGGCTGGCATGCGGAAGAATTAACCGAAGATGAGCACCACCGTCTGGTGATGGCAGCAGAAGAAGGCAACGCGATCGGCTTCGTTATGCGTCCAGTACGCCATGATCCCCTGGCTGCGAGACAGCATTCCGGGATAAAAATTCACTCAAATTTGTATCATTGAGTAAATTTAAGAGTATTCCTGGGATTATTTTTGCCTGAAGGTTGCTTTTGCATTTTATCCGCAAAATACAGCGACAAAGCCTGCGTGGCGCGCTTTTCAGCTTAATTGCATCGGACAAAATAACAGCGGAATTGTTAAATATTGTGTATACAAAGCCTTTTTTTTCATATGCCTGACGGAGTTCACACTTGTAAGTTTCCAACTACGTTGTAGACTTTACATCGCCAGGGGTGCTCGGCATAAGCCAAAGATATCGGTAAAGATATCTGTTGAATAGTTAGTGAGCAACGCCCCCGGTGAAGGATTTAACCGTGGCATCTCTGAGAGATAACCATGGCGATTTTTGGATGATAACGAGGCGCAAAAATGAAAAAGACAGCTATCGCGATTGCAGTGGCACTGGCTGGTTTCGCTACCGTAGCGCAGGCCGCTCCGAAAGATAACACCTGGTATGCAGGTGGCAAACTGGGTTGGTCCCAGTATCATGACAAAGGTGCGGTATGGCAGAACGATGGCCCGACCCACGAAAGCCAACTGGGTGCTGGTGCGTTCGGTGGCTACCAGGTTAACCCGTACGTTGGTTTCGAACTGGGTTATGACTGGCTGGGCCGTATGCCGTACAAAGGCGACACAGTTAACGGCGCGTTCAAATCTCAGGGCGTTCAACTGACTGCTAAACTGGGTTACCCGATCACTGACGATCTGGATATCTATACCCGTCTGGGTGGTATGGTATGGCGTGCTGATGGTCAGAGCAACCAGGGCTTCAAAGATCACGATACCGGTGTTTCTCCGGTCTTCGCTGGTGGTGTTGAGTATGCACTGACTCGTGATATCGCTACCCGTCTGGAATACCAGTGGGTTAACAACATCGGTGACGCAAGCACCGTTGGTGCTCGCCCGGATAACGGTATGCTGAGCGTAGGCGTTTCCTACCGTTTCGGTCAGCAGGAAGATGCAGCTCCGGTAGTTGCAGCTCCGGCACCGGCTCCGGCTCCGGAAGTGCAGACCAAACACTTCACCCTGAAGTCTGACGTTCTGTTCAACTTCAACAAAGCAACTCTGAAACCGGAAGGTCAGCAGGCGCTGGATCAGCTGTATGGTCAGCTGAGCAACCTGGATCCGAAAGACGGTTCAGTAGTGGTTCTGGGCTTCACCGACCGTATCGGTTCTGACGCTTACAACCAGGGCCTGTCCGAGAAACGTGCTCAGTCCGTTGTTGATTACCTGGTCTCCAAAGGTATCCCGGCGAACAAAATCTCCGCACGTGGTATGGGCAAATCCAACCCGGTTACCGGCAGCACCTGCGACAACGTGAAACCACGCGCAGCGCTGATCGATTGCCTGGCACCGGATCGTCGCGTAGAGATCGAAGTGAAAGGCAGCAAAGACGTTGTAACTCAGCCGCAGGCTTAAGTTTACGTCTTAGCAAAAACCCCGCCAGAGTGCGGGGTTTTTTATTGCCTGAAATTCTGTCACGTCTTAGGGAAAACTCACTCTTTACCTAACAGCGCCTGCAAATCATGTTTCAGTGTGGACATCTGCGAAGCATACTTCTCTTTATGTTCCGCGTCCTCAATCAGTTGTACAATCGTTTCAGACAGTGTTTTCCCCCGCCGCTGCGCCAGCCCCGCAAGTCGTTGCCAGACGACAAACTCCAGGTCGATTGACTTTTTACGCGTATGCTGGTGCTCCGCGTTAAAATGCCGTTTACGCCTGGCACGGATAGTCTGTTTCATTCGGTTAACCAGTGCCGGATTGATATGGAGACCAATCCATTCATTCACCTGTACCGGCTCATTTTCGAGGGTCAACAATACATCGACGGCTTCCTTCGCAGCACTAGCTTCTATATAACGCGTGATCAGTTCCCCTTCACGGTGCTTTTTAACCAGATACTTCCATTTCCAGCCGCTTTCGAGATTTTCCAGTTGTTGATATTTCATTGCTCTCTCAACGTTACCGTGTAACTCAGTTCAGAATATCAGTTTTTTGTCACTCTGCTTAAAAGAAATCATCCGCTGTGAGCTATCATCCAGCTTCGCATCGCGAAAGCGCGTAATCCCGGTGTGTTAAAGAAGGGTTTACGGTATAATCTCGCCTTTTACACCAGACCAAAAAAACGACTTTGACCATTACAAAACTTGAATGGAACGACCTGGTTCCTGATACTGAAAGCTATCAGGAAGTTTTTGAATCGTCCGGATCAGCGCACGAAGCGGTCTTCTCGCTGGCCGATACGCAACCCCGATTACAGTACGCGCTGGAGCAACTGCTCTATCCGCAGGCGACGTCACGCTTTTTACTGGCAAAAGCGCCAGAAGAAGCTGAATACCTGGCACTTATTGCCAGCGCTACCGGAGAAATGCTCCCTCAGGACCGCCCGCTTGTCGGGGGGCAATACAACATCAACGGCTCATCCGTAAGTTTCGACCCGGCAACCAGTGCGCAATCTACTTTCACGGGAAGTAAGCCTGTAGCAATTGCTGAGTGGATCGAAGCGGAGCAACTGTTTGGTTGTTTGCGTCAGTTCAATCATGAAATTACTTTGCAGCCTGGTCTGGTACATCAGGCAAACGGCGGCGTGCTAATCATTTCCCTGCGCACGTTGCTTGCGCAACCGCTGCTGTGGATGCGTCTGAAAACAATGGTGTATCAGCACCGTTTTGACTGGATCTCCTTCGACGAATCTCGCCCTCTGCCGGTAAGTATCCCGTCTATGCCGCTGGATCTGAAAGTCATTCTTGTTGGAGAACGCGAATCGCTGGCTGATTTCCAGGAGATGGAGCCCGATCTGGCCGCCCAGGCAATTTACAGCGAATATGAAGAAACGCTGCAAATTGTGGATGCCGAAACAATGGGAGCCTGGCGTCAATGGGTCGAGCAGGTTGCCCACAGCGCTCAGCTCCCCTCACCCGGTACCGATGCGTGGCAGCCGTTAGTTCGTGAAGCCGTGCGCTATACCGGCGATCAGGAGACGTTGCCGCTCTGCCCATTATGGCTGGCGCGCCAGTTGAGGGAAGTCGCGGCGACAACCACAGGCGCAACGTTCAGTGGCGAAGAACTTCGCTCGATGTTTGCTCAACGTGAATGGCGCGAAGGATTCCTCGCTGAACGGATGCAGGACGAAATTCTGCTGGAACAAATTCTCATCGAAACCGAAGGCGAACAGATTGGTCAGATCAACGCGCTGTCAGTCATCGAGTTTCCTGGTCATCCACGTGCTTTCGGTGAGCCTTCACGTATTAGTTGCGTCGTTCATGTCGGTGACGGCGAGTTCAACGATGTTGAACGCAAAGCCGAACTGGGCGGCAATATCCACGCGAAAGGCATGATGATCATGCAAGCGTTCCTGATGGCGGAACTGGAGCTGGAACAGCAGCTTCCCTTCTCTGCCTCGCTAACCTTTGAGCAATCTTACAGCGAGGTTGATGGCGACAGCGCCTCTATGGCGGAGCTGTGCGCTTTAATGAGCGCCCTTGCAGAAGTGCCCATCAATCAGAGTCTGGCGATCACTGGCTCCGTGGATCAGTTCGGTCGTTCACAGCCGGTTGGCGGGTTGAATGAAAAAATCGAAGGATTTTTCGCCATTTGCCAGCAGCGGGAGCTAACAGGTAAGCAAGGGGTGATTATTCCGTCAGCAAATGTACGTCATCTCTCGTTGCATCAGGAACTGCTGGACGCGGTTCAGGCACAACAATTCTTTATCTGGGCCGTAGACGATGTTCGTGATGCGCTACCTTTATTAACAGGCCTGCCGTGGGAAGCTGAAGGACAAAACAACCTCAAGCAACTCATTCAGGAACGTATTGCACAGGCGACGCAACAGGATGCACGCCACCGTTTCCCGTGGCCGCTGCGCTGGTTGAATTGGTTTAACCAAAACTGATCGGACTTGTTCAGCGTACACGTGTTAGCTATCCTGCGTCCGAAATTACAAATAAGGTTTACTGAGAACATGGTAGATAAACGCGAATCCTATACAAAAGAAGATCTTCTTGCCTCTGGTCGCGGCGAACTGTTTGGCGCAAAAGGCCCGCAATTGCCGGCACCCAATATGTTGATGATGGACCGTGTGGTCAAAATGACCGAGACCGGCGGTAACTTTAATAAAGGCTATGTCGAAGCTGAGCTGGATATCAATCCGGACCTGTGGTTCTTTGGCTGCCATTTCATCGGCGATCCAGTGATGCCTGGCTGTCTTGGTCTGGATGCCATGTGGCAGCTGGTTGGTTTTTACCTCGGCTGGCTTGGCGGCGAAGGTAAAGGCCGTGCGCTGGGCGTCGGTGAAGTGAAATTTACTGGTCAGGTTCTGCCGACAGCAAAAACCGTTACTTACCGTATCCACTTCAAACGCGTTGTTAACCGTCGTTTGATCATGGGTCTGGCCGATGGTGAAGTTCTGGTCGATGGTCGCGTGATCTACACTGCTTCCGACCTGAAAGTGGGCCTGTTCCAGGACACCTCCACTTTCTGATAGCGAATTCTCATCCGCTATAAAGGCGAAACCTCCGCATTGCGGAGGTTTCTTTTTAAAGAGACAGAATCAGGCGATAACGGCCCTGTCTTCCATGGCCTCTCGCCAGCCTCCCAGCCATTCGGACCTTTGATTCAGGGTTTGGTACGGACACATTTCTTTCGGGCGTCCGGTAATACCAGCCTGATAACCACGTTGATGTGCCCGTTCCAGGCGATCTCGTTTTTGTCTCTTCATGCCTCGTTTCCCTCATTCTTTGATCTGGTGGAAAAGAAAACAGTGGTCACTTAATGTGCAGCCACAGGTAACGAATACCTTGAATAGGCGTTGTCGTCAATGCGCAAAATTCACGCCAGTGTCATAAATGTGAGCTACACAGAAATTCATTTGTACAAAAAATGTGAGCCAGCACAACTAATGTACGGAGCATACTGATAAAAAAAACCGTCACGGTTTTTAGCCATGACGGTTCATTTTTGATTAAATTTTCTTATGGCAGACGATTTAGCTGTGCGGCTATGCTCGCCGCCTCCTGCTGCCAGCCCTGAGCCAACATTTTCACCATTTCATCATACCCATCTTGCTGCTGCTTGAGCTCAATATGGAACGGTCGCTTAATCAGTTGCCCCTGGTGTTTGAGCAACCACTCGCCGCTGACAATAATGCGACCATCATAACGCCCGTGGAAACCGGTCACCGTAACATTCAGCGTGTCCTGCTCACTGCCCAGCGGCTGCGATGCCACAACCCAACCCGGCAACTGATTGCTCAGGTTAGCGACCAGCGTATTGCGCAGTTGCTGGTCAAGCGGGCTGGCCCACAGATTGTTATTCGCAATAACATATTGCACATCCGTGGTTTGATACACTACACCATTACCCGCCAGGTAATCCGGCACTGAAACCTGCTCAACCCATAACTGACGATTGCCCTGGCTCTGCACGGTGCTGGCCTGCACTGCCGTTTGTGGCGGCGACGGTAACTGGTAATAACTTTTATTGTCACCGCTGCTGCTACATGCCGTCAGCAACAGCGCCACAATTATTAGCGCGCTCTTTTTCATTGTTTCGCCCTCTTCGGCTGCGGATCGTCTTTCCCTTTCGCTTCGAATACCAGCGCATTGCTCTTGTCGTTGAGTGTTTTCAGCACCGGTTGCAATTCCCGCAGTACCTGATCCAGGCGCTGCATATCCGCCACCATCTTGTTATAGGCAGCAGAGCCAGGCTGGAAGCCCTGCATGCTGCGATTCAGTTCACGCAGCGTGGACTGCATATCCGCCGGAAGTTGCTGCATCGACTGGCTGGACGTCAGCTTGTTGAGATTATCCAGCGTCGTTTGCAGACGTTTGAGCGTCTGCTGACTTTCAGCAAGCGTTGACGTCGCCTGCTGGATCATCGGATTCAACGGCAGATTGTTGATCTTATCCAGCGTATCCATCAGACGCTGCTGGATCTGCGCCAGCCCGCCGCTCACGGTTGGAATGATCGGGTAACCAGCAAACTCTCGCATGCCACTTACGGCAGGTACGTTGTTATAGAAGTCGAGGTCGACATACAGCGCACCAGTAATAATATTCCCGGTCTTCAACGAAGCGCGCAGGCCGCGTTTGAGCAGTTCATTCAGACGCGCGCTCACATCGGGATCTTCGCCCAGTTCATTAATCAACCGCCCAGGTTCAATACGGACCAGCACAGGAATGCGGTAATCATCATTCAGCGCCTGACGCATACCGGTAGTGAAGAATGGCACCCGGCTTACCGTGCCCAGACGAATGCCACGGAATTCAACCGGCGCGCCAGGTTGCAGGCCGCGAATCGAGTCTTTGAAGAACATCAGGTAGTCGATGTGATCGGTATAGAGCGACTCCTGAATGCTGCGCTGATCGTCATACAGCGTGAAAGCTGTATTCTCCGCCACCGGCTGGCCCAGATCCACGCCTTCCGGCACGTCAAAACTGACGCCGCCGCCGAACAGCGTAGCCAGCGAGCCCATCTCCACACGCATTCCGGCGGAGGTCAAATCAACGGCAATACCGCTGTCTTTCCAGAAACGCACATTGCTGGTCACCAGCCGATCGTTCGGCGCATTGATAAACAACTGATAACTCATCGTGCGTTTTTGCGTATCGAACGTGCTGGTCTCAACCGAACCGACGCGATAACCACGGAACAATACTGGATCGCCGGGACTCAGTTGCCCGGCTTTGCTGCTGTCGAGGATCACACGAATGCCTTTGGCGTCAGGCGGCGCCAGAGGCGGGGAATCGAGCAAGTTATAACGATCCGGCGCGCTGCCTTTTGCACCCGGTTGCAGCTCGATATAGGCACCCGAAAGCAGCGTGCCCAGACCGCTAATCCCTTCACGGCCCACCTGCGGTTTCACAACCCAGAAAACAGAATCATCATGCAGCAGCTTTTCCATACCGGAGTTAAGCCGCGCCTTGATTTCCACATGAGTTAAATCGTCAGTCAGCGTCATGCTTTCCACCACGCCGACATCAACGCTGCGACTCTTGATGGTGGTCTTACCGCCGACAATTCCCTCGGCATTAGTGGTGATCAGTGTCACCTCCGGCCCCTGGTGGCTGTAATGATAAAAGAGGATCCATGCGCCAATCAGCGCCGTAACAATCGGGAAAATCCACACCGGCGACCAGTTTCTCACCTTTTGCACGTTGGCTTCCCCACTCTTATTCTCCATGCTCTAACGACTCCTCATGGTGCGTTTGTGGCTCACGATCCCAGCTCAAGCGCGGATCGAAAGTCATTGCCGCAAACATCGTGATAATAACGACCAGCGCAAACATCAGCGCACCCATCGCAGGATAAATATTCATCAGCCCGCCCATCCGCACCAGCGCGGAGAGTACGGCAATCACAAACACGTCAATCATTGACCAGCGCCCGACAAACTCCACCACTTCATAAATAAAATGCATCCGCTCGCAGTCTCGTCGGCCATGGCCTTTTGCATCAATACAGAGCCAGGCAATGCCTATCATTTTCAGCGTCGGCACCATAATACTGGCGATAAAAATCACCAGCGCCACCGGGTAAGAACCCTCACTCCATAGCAAAATCACCCCGGCGAGAATGGTCGATGGCATGCGATCGCCCAGTAGATCGGTCACCATGATCGGCAAAATATTGGCAGGCAGATAGAGCATCATCGCAGTCATCAACAGCGCCAGCGTCCACTGGATACTATTGCGCCGCCGGGCGTGTCCACGCGTGTGGCAGCGCGGGCACACGGGTTGATCGATCGCGACAATCGCCGTACAGCACGGGCAGGAACGCAGCCCCTGACGGATCCCCGGCACACCGACGCGCAATGCCTGTTGCGGCTGCGGCGCGGGCGCAATGTCATCCCACAACCAGTGACGATCAACGCACTGGAAAGCGCGCAATTGCAACAGACAGAACAGACACCAGGGAATAAAACTGCTGCCAATGCCAATATCACCATAGGCCATCAGCTTGACAAAACTCACCAGCACGCCTGCGAGGAAGATCTCCGCCATTCCCCAACTTTTTAGCTGGAATAACACCCGCGCCAGATTAACGCGCAGACGGAACTCCATCGGCACACGATTCACCAACAGCAGGATAGTCACCAGGCAGAATGCCGGAACCAGTTGTACGAACAGCAGGAAGAAAGTGCCAAGGCTGGCGTAATCTTCAGAAAAGAGCACGCCGGGAATTTCCAGCAGTGTGACCTCGCTGGCGACACCGGCGACCTGCATATTAACGAAAGGAAAAAGGTTGGCGAGCAACAACATGAACAATGCCACAATGGCATAAGCCGTGGGACGCTGCCGGGGCGCGTCCCATTCGGTTGTCAGTGTCGTGCCACAGCGCGGACAAGTCGCTTTATGACCATGCTGCAACAGCGGCAGCGCCACCAGCATGTCACATTGCGAACAAAGAATGTGCCGTGTGGCGTGGTGGTGTTCACACATACTGACTCCCTTTATGCGCCGTTTTTCAAAGCCTCCAGGTACTCCCAGCGTTCAAACGCCTCTTCCAGCGCCTGTTCCGCCGCAGCCATGTCAGCCAGGACTTTTTGCGTATGATCGTGCGGCTGGCTAAAGAAGCTGGCATCGGCGACCTGAGCCTGCAAATCACTCAGTTCCGCTTCCAGTTGTTCCAGCTTTTGCGGCAATTGTTCCAGTTCTCGTTGCAGGTTATAGCTTAGTTTGTTACTACCGCGTTTGACAGTTCCTGCTTTGGTTACTGGAACTTCCACCGTTTTCTTCGCCGCCGCCTGTTTAAAGGCCTGTGAAGCCGCTTGCTGACCGCGGGCATCGTGGTAACCGCCCACATACTGTCCAATCCGGCCTTCGCCTTCGAAAATCCAGCATTCGGTCACTGTATTATCCACAAACTGACGATCGTGGCTCACCAACAGAACGGTGCCCTGATAGCTATCAATCAGCTCTTCCAGCAGCTCCAGCGTTTCCACATCCAGGTCGTTGGTCGGTTCATCGAGAATCAACAGATTGCTGGGTTTCAGGAACAAACGCGCCAGTAACAGACGGTTGCGTTCCCCGCCGGAGAGCGCGCGTACCGGCGTCATCGCCCGTTTCGGATGGAACAAGAAGTCCTGCAAATATCCCAGAATATGGCGCGGCTTACCGTTTACCAGCACTTCCTGCTTGCCTTCAGCCAGGTTGTCCATCACCGTTTTATCCGGATCAAGTTCGGCGCGGTGCTGATCGAAGTACGCCACTTCCAGCTTGGTACCCACATGCACGCGGCCACTGTCAGCTTTCAGTTGATCCAGCATCAGCTTCAGCAAGGTGGTTTTACCGCAGCCGTTCGGACCAATCAGCGCAATTTTATCGCCGCGCTGTACCTGCGTGGAGAAGTCGCGCACCAGCACTTTGCCCTCCACGCCATAATTAACGTTTTCCATCTCAAAGACGATTTTGCCGGAGCGAGATGCCTCTTCGACTTGCATCTTCGCGCTACCCATCACTTCACGGCGTTCACTGCGCTCGCGACGCATCGCTTTCAGCGCACGGACGCGGCCTTCGTTACGGGTACGGCGCGCTTTAATCCCCTGACGGATCCACACTTCTTCCTGCGCCAGTTTGCGGTCGAACTCGGCGTTTTGCAGCTCTTCAACGCGAAGGTTCTCTTCTTTCTCCAGCAGGTAAGTATCGTAATCACCAGGATAGGTAACCAGCTTGCCGCGATCGAGATCGACAATGCGCGTCGCCATATTGCGGATAAACGAACGGTCGTGCGAGATAAAGATAATGGTGCCGCTAAAGGTTTTCAGGAAACCTTCCAGCCAGTCGATCGCTTCAATATCCAGGTGGTTCGTCGGTTCGTCCAGCAGCAGTACTTTAGGCCCGCTGACCAGCGCACGGCCCAGCGCCGCTTTACGCAACCAGCCACCGGATAACGCCGACAGCTCCATATCCGGCTCCAGACCGAGTTGCCCCAGCACCTCATTGATACGATCTTCCAACTGCCACAGGCCGTGGTGATCCAGCATCTCCTGCACTTTCGCCAGTTCATTGAGATTTTTATCACTCGGATCGGTCATCACCAGATGGGAGATTTCGTGATAACGCTTCAGATACTCAGCCTGTTCAGAAATACCTTCCGCAACGAAATCATAGACGCTACCGGTGACATTGCGCGGCGGGTCCTGCTGTAGGCGTGAAACGATCAGATCCTGTTCGTAAACAATGCGACCATCATCCAGGCCCTGTTCACGGTTGAGGATCTTCATCAACGTCGATTTACCTGCGCCGTTACGGCCGACCAGACAGACGCGTTCATTTTCTTCGATATGCAGTTCAGCATTATCGAGGAGCGGCGCATCGCTGAACGACAGCCACGCGCCATGCATACTGATTAATGACATTTATTTATCCTTTCAGGCTGCGGTAATCAGCCAGCAGTTGTGGATTTGACGGTTGCGGGCAAAATCCTGCGACTGCGTTTTTTGAGTAATTTCTTGTGCCTGCAGACCCAGTTTCGCCAGCCCGTCGAGATCCATACGGAAACCGCGTTTGTTATTGGAAAACATAATGGTGCCGCCTTTGCGCAGCAGGCGTTTCAGATCCTGCATCAGACGCATATGATCGCGCTGCACATCAAAAGAGTCTTCCATACGTTTGGAGTTGGAGAAGGTCGGCGGATCGATAAAGATCAGATCGAACTGCTCATCGGTCTCACGCAGCCAGCTCAGACAATCGGCCTGAATCAGGCGATGAGCGCGGCCGCTCAGGCCGTTAAGGCGCAGGTTGCGCTCGGCCCACTCCAGATAAGTACGCGACATATCCACCGTAGTGGTGGAACGCGCGCCGCCCAGACCGGCATGCACGCTGGCGCTGCCGGTGTAGGAGAAGAGATTGAGGAAGTCTTTACCTTTGCTCATCTGCCCCAGCATACGGCGGGCAATACGGTGGTCAAGGAACAGGCCGGTATCCAGATAGTCCGTCAGGTTGACCCACAGGCGGGCGTTGTATTCGCTCACCTCCATAAAGTCGCCCTTCTCGTTCATTTTCTGATACTGATTGGTGCCCTTTTGCCGCTCGCGGGTTTTCAGCACCAGCTTGTTCGGGGCGATACCCAGCACCTGGATGGTGGCGGCGATAATATCAAACAGGCGCTGGCGCGCTTTTTGCGCATCGATGGTTTTCGGCGCGGCATACTCCTGCACCACCACCCACTCGGCGTAGCGATCGACCGCCACGTTGTAATCCGGCAGATCGGCATCGTACAGGCGATAGCATTCAATGCCCTCCTGGCGCGCCCATTTCTCCAGTTTCTTAACGTTCTTGCGAAGGCGGTTGGCATAGTCTTCCGCCATCGCTGGCGCTTTTGCTTCGCCGGTATTTTCGGCCAGATGGTAATTTTTCTGTACGCAATCCAGCGGGCCGTTCTTGGCTTTGAACTGGCGCTCAGCACGCAGTTGCAGGCAGTTAAGCAAATCGACAGAGGCGCTGAACAGCGACAGATGCCAGCCGCCAAACTGCGCTTTCAGCAGGCGACCCAGCAGGCTATGCAGCGCGATCAGTGCCGGCTCGCTCTCCAGACGTTCACCGTACGGCGGGTTACTGATCACAGTACCGTACGGGCCTTTCGGCAACGGGTTGCTGAGCTGGGCGACATCTTTTACTTCGAAGGTCACCAACTCGCCAATCCCGGCGCGGCGGGCGTTGCTGCGGGCACGCTCAATAACACGCGCATCGTTGTCGGAGCCGTAAAAGTGAGATTCATAACCCGCCAGCCCCTGGCGCGCGCGCGTTTGCGCTTCTGCTTTTACCTCTTTCCACAGCGCTTCATCATGCTGCGCCCAGCCGCCAAAACCCCAGTGACCGCGATGCAGACCCGGTGCGCGATCGGTTGCCGCCATGGCAGCTTCGATCAGCAGCGTGCCGGAACCGCACATAGGATCGAGCAGCGGTGTGCCCGGCTGCCAGCCGGAGCGCATCACAATGGCTGCTGCCAGGTTCTCTTTGATCGGCGCAATACCGGTACGATCGCGGTAGCCGCGCAGGTGCAGGCCTTCGCCGCTCAGATCGAGGGAGATATTCGCTGTCTCCTGATTCAGCCAGACGTTAATACGCAGATCCGGCAGTTCACGCTCAACGTTTGGACGCGGCAGATTTTTGCGGGTAAAGCTATCGACGATGGCGTCTTTCACTTTCAGCGCGCCGTACTGGCTGTTGCGAATCTCATCATTCAGACCGCTAAAGTGCACAGCAAACGTCGCGCCAGGATTGAAAATCTCTGTCCAGTTGATCGCCTGCACACCGAGATAAAGGTCAAGATCGCTATAAACCTTGCACTCTCCGAGCGGCAGCATAATGCGCGAAGCCAGGCGACTCCACATCAGGCTCTGGTACAGAAGCCGCGTGTCACCTTCAAAATGGACACCACCCTGAACCACGCGGCACTCCTGCGCGCCGAGTTTTTCCAGTTCAGTTTTTAACAGCTCTTCCAGCCCGCGGGCCGTACTGGCAAACAGAGAAATCATAATGTCACTTATACTCAACGAAAATTGTTGCGCATTATAGCTAATCTGGCGGTCATGTCATAAAGTTGAGGGCTTATTTTCGACTTACAGGGGGCAAGACGTGCCTACGATTTCGCGTCTCTTTATCCATCCGGTGAAATCCATGCGCGGTATTGGGCTGACGCATGCGCTTGCCGATGCCAGCGGCTTTGCTTTTGACCGTATTTTTATGGTCACTCAGCCCGATGGCACTTTTATTACCGCGCGTCAGTATCCGCAGATGGTACGCTTTACACCCTCGCCATTAACCGATGGCCTGCATCTGACCGCACCGGACGGCAGTGGCGCGATAATTCGTTTTACCGATTTTGCGCCTGATGGCGCGCCAACGGAAGTGTGGGACAACCATTTTACCGCGCTAATCGCGCCGGATGAGATTAATCGCTGGCTCAGCGGCTTTTTCGCCCGTGAAGTGCAATTGCGCTGGGTCGGCCCGGAATTAACCCGCCGTGTTAAGCGTTATGAAGATGTACCGCTCTCCTTTGCTGACGGTTTCCCTTATTTATTGACCAACGAAGCTTCGCTGCGTGATTTGCAAAACCGCTGCCCGGCCAGCGTGAAGATGGAGCAGTTTCGCCCCAACCTGGTGGTAACTGGCGCGCAAGCGTGGGAAGAGGATAGCTGGAAAGTCGTGCGTATCGGCGATGTGGTGTTTGATGTTGTTAAACCGTGTAGCCGTTGCGTATTTACCACCGTCAGCCCGGAGCGTGGGCAAAAACATCCGACCGGCGAACCGTTATCCACGCTGCAAGGTTTTCGTACTGCGCAGGATAACGGCGAAGTCGATTTTGGGCAGAACCTGATTGCGCGCAACAGTGGCGTCATCCGCGTGGGCGACGACGTGGCCGTGCTGGCGACCGCACCAGCAAAAATTTATGGCGCTGGCGCCGTGGCAGAAGCGCTGGAACCGGAAGTTCAGGCAGCCGGAACAGTAGAGATTAGCTGGCAGGGGCAAACATTTATTGGCAACAATCAGCAGGTGCTGCTGGAGCAACTGGAAAATCAGGGGATCCGCGTACCCTATTCCTGCCGGGCGGGCATATGCGGCTGTTGCCAGATCAAGCTGATTGAAGGTGAAGTGAGTGCGATGAAAAAATCGGCCATCAGGCAGGGCGGTGCCATCCTCTGTTGCAGTTGTATTCCGAAAACGGCACTGCGACTGGAGGCTTAAACCGCCTGTTCGAAACGGAGACTCTCGGCGTGAAGCTGGGGTTTCAGGCGATCGTTCATCACCTTAATCGCATCACCCAGTTGCATCGTGCGCCCGGCAATCACCACGCCGGGTTGCGCCAGCAGGCACAGTGCAGCATTTTCGCCCGGCTCAACCACCAGCAGGTTTACGCACTCCTGAGTGTCGCTCAGCCAGACACAGGCACCTTCACCGGTCGCCGGCGACCAGAGCGTATCGTGCGTCATAAAGTGCCAGCTTTTCGGCATTTGCGGTTTCAGGAAGCGAATCGCCACGAGCGCGTTAAGTACCAGTTCCGCACGCTGCTCATTAGAGAGATCAAGGTTGCGGCATTTTTCCTCAAACGAGAAATATAAAGCAGCGTCATCAACACAAAAACCGGAAGGTGAAAACGCATCCGGCGTCAGCATTTTTCGGGCAAAACGGGAGCGAAATAACATGCCATTGGCTAAATCGAGCATCATACGATCGTGCTCGTCATCAAAATACCAGCGCCAATTATCATCAGGTTTAATTCGCATTGTTCTCTCCCCTCCCCTTAAACTTCCTGTCGCTTTTTTATCCTGTCGCCGTCTCGCTTATTGCTCTAATAATAAAAGACCACAATGTACAAATTAGCAACAATGAGGGAATATAAAACAACCAGGGCCGGAAATAAAGCCCTGGATACATACTGACAAAAAAAGATTAGATATGGGTGACGATTTCTTTAATCAGCGGCGGGCCTTTAAAAATAAAGCCGGAATAAATTTGCACGATAGACGCACCCGCAGCGATCTTCTCACGGGCAGCAATCACTGAGTCAATACCGCCGACGCCGATAATTGGCAAACGACCATTTAATTCCTGCGACAGGCGACGGATTATTTCCGTGCTTTTTGATTGCAGCGGGCGTCCACTTAAACCACCGGTTTCATCACAGTGTTTCATTCCCTGCACCAGCGATCTTTCCAGCGTGGTATTGGTAGCAATAACACCATCAATATTGTGGCGAACTAAACTGTCGGCCACCTGGATCAATTCTTCTTCAGAAAGATCGGGCGCGATCTTCACCGCCACCGGAACATATTTATGGTGGATATTTTGCAGATCGTTCTGCTTATTTTTAATCGCCGTTAAAAGATCATCCAGCGCTTCGCCATATTGCAGCGTGCGTAAACCTGGGGTATTCGGTGAGGAAATATTAATGGCGATATAACCGGCATAGGCATAGACTTTTTCCATGCAAATCAGATAGTCATCTTTCCCCTGCTCTACCGGCGTGTCTTTATTTTTACCGATATTAATGCCCAGTACGCCGTCAAAATGCGATTTTTTGACGTTCTCGACCAGGTTATCCACGCCAAGATTATTAAACCCCATGCGGTTGATCAGACCTTCAGCATCCACCAGACGGAAGATCCTCGGCTTGTCATTTCCCGGCTGCGGGCGAGGCGTAACGGTACCGATCTCAATGGAGCCAAAACCCATTGCCCCCAGTGCATCGATGCATTCACCGTTTTTATCCAGCCCGGCCGCCAATCCCAGCGGGTTCTTAAACGTCAGTCCCATGCACTGCACAGGTTTTTCCGGCACGCGCTGACGAACCAGTGCCTCAAAAGGCGTTCCGGTAATACGGCGCAACTGCTGGAAGGTCAATTCATGGGCGCGCTCTGGATCGAGCTGAAAAAGGGCTTTACGAACGAAAGGGTAGTACATGAACTCTCCTGAATTCCCGGGTGCAAACCGGGGGCGTATTATCAGTGAAAGTGTCGCGAAAGGGAATTGACCTGTGGCAAAAAAAGCGCATCCGACGCAATCGTTTTCTCTCCTCGTTTTGCTTTATGCATTTTTCAGCAATTTTTCTTCGAATAAATCATTTAGTGGAATAAATCGCCTCTGCCACACTGGAGGAAATTGTTATGAATGTTATCTAAAAGCAAACAATTGGTTATAAGGAGCGATTATGCGAGTTGTCACCCTGGCGGGAAGCCCACGCTTCCCCTCCCGCTCCAGCGCGCTGCTGGAATATGCCCGCGAGCGCCTCAACGCGCAAGACGTCGAAGTGTGCCACTGGCACCTGCAAAACTTCGCGCCGGAAGATCTCATTTATGCACGTTTCGATAGCCCTGCCCTGCAAACCTTTATTGAACAACTAAAAGAAGCAGACGGACTAATTGTTGCCACGCCTGTTTACAAAGCAGCTTATGCCGGAGCGCTGAAAGCCCTGCTTGATCTGCTCCCTGAGCGGGCGCTGGAAGGCAAAGTCGTATTACCGTTAGCGACCGGCGGCACCGTGGCGCACATGCTGGCGGTGGATTACGCCCTGAAACCGGTGCTCAGCGCGCTGAAGGCGCAAGAGATCCTGCACGGCGTGTTTGCCGACGATACCCAGGTGCTGGATTACCAGCACAAACCCAGCCTGACGCCGAACCTGCAAATGCGCCTTGATAACGCGCTGGAAACTTTCTGGCAGGCGCTGCACCGCCGGGAGATTCAGGCACCGGATTTTCACCGCCCACAAGGAATTGCTCATGTTTAATCGTTTCCCCTGGCTGGCGCTGGCCGGGCTGCTGTCGTTTTCCGCTTTATCGCAGGCCGCAGATCCCGCACCGGACGCGCTGCGTATTGGCTACCAAAAAGGCAGCGTCAGTATGGTGCTGGCAAAAAGCCATGGGCTGCTGGAAAAACGCTACCCGAACACCAAAATTTCCTGGGTCGAATTTCCGGCAGGTCCGCAGATGCTGGAAGCGCTTAATGTCGGCAGTATTGATCTTGGCAGCACCGGCGATATTCCCCCCATCTTTGCGCAGGCAGCAGGCGCGGATCTGGTGTATGTCGGGGTAGAGCCGCCGAAACCGAAAGCCGAAGTGATTCTGGTGGCGGAAAACAGCCCAATCAAGACGGTGGCCAATCTGAAAGGACATAAAGTGGCGTTCCAGAAAGGCTCCAGCTCCCATAACTTGCTGCTGCGCGCCCTGCAACAGGCCGGGCTGAAGTTCAGTGATATTCAACCGGTGTTTCTGACGCCTGCCGATGCACGCGCTGCTTTCCAGCAAGGGAATGTGGATGCATGGGCAATCTGGGATCCTTACTACTCTGCGGCCTTGTTGCAGGGTGGCGTACGGGTACTGAAAGACGGCACCACACTCAAACAGACCGGTTCCTTCTATTTAGCCGCTCGCCCGTATGCAGAAAAGAACGGTGAATTCCTGCAGGGTGTGCTGGATACCTTTAGCGAAGCCGATGCCTTAACTATCAGCCACCGCGACGAAAGCGTGGCGCTGCTGGCAAAAACCATGGGGCTGCCGCCTGCGGTGATTTCCACCTATTTCGATCATCGCCCGCCAACCAAAATCGCACCAGTTAATGAAGCCACTGCAGCGTTGCAGCAACAAACCGCCGATCTCTTTTATGACAACCACCTGGTGCCGAAGAAGGTCGATATCCGTACCCGTATCTGGCAGCCGACCAAAGAAGGAGCGAAATCATGAGCCTGAATCTGTTCTGGTTTTTACCGACGCACGGCGACGGCCACTATCTTGGCACCGACGAGGGCTCACGCCCGGTGGATCATAACTATTTGCAGCAAATCGCGAAGGCTGCCGACCGGCTGGGTTTTAGCGGTGTGTTAATTCCTACTGGCCGTTCGTGCGAAGATGCGTGGCTGGTGGCCGCCTCGCTGATTCCGGTCACTCAGCGCTTAAAATTTCTGGTCGCGTTGCGTCCAAGCGTGGTCTCGCCGACCGTCGCGGCGCGTCAGGCGGCAACGCTGGACAGGCTCTCTAACGGCCGTGCACTGTTTAACCTGGTCACCGGCAGCGATCCGCAGGAATTGGCCGGTGATGGCGTCTTTCTCGATCACAACGAACGCTATGAAGTCTCCTCCGAATTCACCCATGTCTGGCGCCGCCTGCTGGAGGGTGACACGGTGGATTACGAAGGCAAACATATTCATGTTCGCGGGGCGAAGCTCTTTTTCCCACCGGTGCAGCAGCCGCGTCCGCCGCTCTATTTCGGCGGCTCCTCGGATGTGGCGCAGGATCTGGCTGCGGAACAGGTCGATCTCTATCTCACCTGGGGTGAACCGCCGGAGCGGGTGAAAGAGAAGATTGCCCAAGTGCGCGCCAAAGCCGCAGCCCATGGCCGTAAGGTGCGGTTTGGTATTCGCCTGCATGTCATCGTTCGTGAAACCACTGCCGAAGCCTGGCAGGCAGCGGATCGCCTGATTTCTCATCTTGATGAAGAGACCATCGCCAAAGCGCAGTCTGCTTTTGCGCGTCAGGATTCCGTCGGCCAGCAACGCATGGTGGCGCTACACGGCGGTAAGCGCGATCAACTGGAGATCAGCCCTAACCTGTGGGCGGGCGTCGGTCTGGTACGCGGCGGCGCAGGAACAGCGTTGGTCGGCGATGGCCCGACGGTCGCCGCGCGGATTAATGAATACGCCGCGCTGGGGATCGACAGTTTTATCCTTTCCGGCTATCCGCATCTGGAAGAGGCATACCGGGTGGGCGAACTGCTGTTCCCGCATCTCGATGTCGCCATTCCAGAGATCCCGCAGCCACAGCCATTGAAATTGCAGGGCGAAACGGTGGCAAATGAGTTCATTCCCCGCAAAGTGGCGCAAAGCTGAGGTTTCTATGGCTCGACAAAACAGATGGTTACTGCGTATCGCTCCGTGGCTGCTGCCCGCCGGGATTGTGGTGGTCTGGCAAATCGCCTCCTCTACCGGCTGGTTATCCACACGCATCCTGCCTTCACCGGAAGGCGTCGTAAAAGCGTTCTGGACGCTGAGCGCCAGCGGCGAGTTGTGGCAGCATCTGGCCATCAGTTCGTGGCGGGCGGTGATTGGCTTCTCCATCGGCGGTTCGATTGGATTGACGCTCGGGCTTATCAGCGGCCTGTCGCGTTGGGGAGAACGCCTGCTGGATACGTCCATTCAGATGCTGCGTAATGTGCCGCATCTGGCGCTGATCCCGCTGGTGATTTTATGGTTCGGTATCGACGAGAGCGCCAAAATATTCCTCGTGGCCCTCGGTACGCTATTCCCCATCTATATCAACACCTGGCATGGCATCCGCAATATTGACCAGGGTCTGCTGGAGATGGCACGCAGCTACGGCCTTTCGGGTTTCAGCCTTTTCATCCATGTGATTCTGCCCGGCGCGCTACCGTCAATAATGGTGGGTGTACGTTTTGCACTCGGTTTGATGTGGCTGACATTAATTGTGGCGGAAACCATTTCAGCCAACGCCGGGATCGGTTACCTGGCGATGAACGCCCGCGAGTTCCTGCAAACCGATGTCGTGGTGGTCGCCATTATTCTCTATGCCCTGCTTGGCAAACTGGCAGATGTCAGCGCACAACTGCTGGAGCGCCTGTGGCTGCGCTGGCATCCCGCTTACCACACCAAAGAGGTCACCGCATGAATACTGCCCGACTGAATCAGGGGATCCCGTTGTTACTCAACGGCGTCAGCAAACGTTACGGCAACAACCTGGTGCTGAATGCGCTGGATTTGCATATCGCCGCCGGGCAGTTTATTGCGGTGGTGGGACGCAGCGGTGGCGGGAAAAGCACTCTGTTGCGCCTGCTGGCCGGTCTGGAATCGCCGAACGGCGGAGCGTTGCTGGCAGGCAATACACCGCTTGCAGAAATTCAGCATGACACGCGCATGATGTTTCAGGATGCGCGTCTGCTGCCATGGAAATCGGTGATTGATAATGTCGGGCTGGGGCTGAAAGGCCGCTGGCGCGAAGCAGCACAACAAGCGTTACAGTCAGTGGGGCTGGAACAACGGGCCAGTGAGTGGCCTGCCGCCCTTTCGGGCGGGCAAAAACAGCGAGTCGCGCTGGCTCGCGCGCTGGTGCATCAACCGGGATTGTTATTGTTGGATGAACCGTTAGGCGCACTGGATGCCTTAACCCGGCTGGAGATGCAGGCGCTGATCACTGAATTGTGGCAAAGCTATGGTTTTACCGTGGTGCTGGTGACGCACGATGTCAGTGAAGCGGTGGCGATGGCGGATCGCGTGTTATTGATAGAGGAAGGGAAAATCGGCCTCGATTTGACCATCGATCTGCCGCGCCCGCGCCGCTTGGGTTCGGTAAGGCTGGCAGAACTGGAAGAAGAGGTACTGAACCGGGTGATGAAACGCGGCGAGTCGGAACAGAGTGCATTGCCCCGGACTCGCCACGCTTAACCCGCTTTTTGCCCGATGGCGCGATGCTTATCGGACTTACGAAATGGGCAGGCAGAAAGCCTGCCACGCTGAATAGCGGCCGGATGACGGCTGCGTCTTATCCAACAGATAGAGGCCCGGTAAGCGCTGGGCCACCGGGCCATACAGCATCACGCCAGCGCTTTGCTGACTTTCTCAAACAGATCGCCGGAGAGATTCGGCAGCGCTTTCAGCTGTTCCAGTGCCGTACGCATTAGCGCCTGACGTTTGCTGTCATAACGTTTCAGGCGGATCAGCGGCTCAATCAAACGCGATGCCACTTGCGGGTTGCGGCTGTTCAGCTCGGTTAACATTTCCACCAGGAACTGATAGCCGCTACCATCCTGCGCGTGGAACGCCGCCGGGTTGCTGCCAGCAAAGGCGCCGATCAGCGAGCGAATGCGGTTCGGGTTGCTCAGAGAGAACGAACGGTGTTTCAGCAGGCTGCGTACTGTTTCCAGCACGTTATCCGCCGGGCTTGTCGCCTGCAGGATGAACCATTTATCCATCACCAGACCATCCTGATGCCACTTGTCATCGTACTCCTGCATCAGCGCATCGCGGCACGGAAGCTGCGCGGCAACCGCAGCGGAAAGCGCGGCCAGCGCATCCGTCATATTGTCCGCATCGTGGTACTGCTGGCTGACCAGTTTGTCGGCCAGCTGCGCATCGCCGAACGCCAGATAGCGCAGCGCGGTGTTACGCAGGGAGCGCTTGCCGATATCGGCATGTTCAACCTGGTAGTGGTCGAGTTTGTGAGCGTGATAAATCGCCAGGAACTCATCGGCCAGCTCTGTCGCCAGCGTGCGGGTTAACGCTTCGCGAACGGCGGCAATTGCCAGCGGATCGATGATGTCAAACAGTTCGGCAATTTCGTTCGCCGATGGCAGCGTAAGGATCTCTGCGGCCAGCGCCGGATCGATCTGCTCATCAAGCAAAATGGCGCGGAACGCGTCGGCAACATGCAGCGGCAGCGACAGCGCCTGGCCTTGCTGATGGCGCGCAACATTCAGTTTGATGTGCGTAGCCAGCAGGCTTTGCGCCGCGTCCCAACGCGAGAAATCGTTGCTGGCATGACGCATCAGGAAGGTTAACTGCTGATCGCTCCATTTATATTCCAGTTTCACCGGCGCGGAAAACTCACGCAGCAGCGAGGGTACCGGCTGGAAGTAGACATTGTCGAAAATAAAGGTCTGCTCGGCCTGAGTGACATTCAGCACATGATGAACCGGGTGGCCATCTTTCTGCAGCGGGATCACCTTGCCTTCGTTATCGTACAGTTCGATATCGAACGGAATGTGCAGCGGCTGTTTCTCCTGCTGCTCGGCCGTTGGCGGTGTGCGCTGGCTGATGGTCAGCGTGTACTGCTCGGTATTCGGGTTGTAATCGTCAGACACCGTTACAATCGGCGTACCGGCCTGGCTGTACCAACGGCGGAAATGCGACAGATCGACATTCGACGCATCTTCCATCGCCTGCACGAAGTCGTCACAGGTCGCTGCGCTGCCGTCATGACGTTCAAAGTAGAGCTGCATCCCTTTCTGGAAATTCGCTTCGCCAAGCAGCGTGTGCATCATGCGGATCACTTCCGCACCCTTTTCATACACCGTCAGGGTATAGAAGTTATTCATCTCGATAACTTTGTCCGGACGGATCGGGTGCGCCATCGGGCTGGCGTCTTCGGCGAATTGCAGGCCGCGCATGGTACGAACGTTGTTAATGCGGTTAACCGCGCGGGAACCCAGATCGGAGCTGAACTCCTGGTCGCGGAAGACTGTCAGCCCCTCTTTCAGGCTGAGCTGGAACCAGTCCCGGCAGGTCACGCGGTTACCGGTCCAGTTGTGAAAATACTCGTGGCCGATAACGCGCTCAATATCGAGATAATCTTTATCCGTAGCGGTATCGGTGCGGGCAAGAACATATTTAGAGTTGAAGATATTCAGCCCTTTATTCTCCATCGCCCCCATATTAAAGAAGTCGACAGCGACGATCATATAGATGTCGAGATCGTATTCCAGACCGAAACGCTGCTCATCCCACTTCATCGAGTTTTTCAGCGAGGTCATCGCCCACGGCGCGCGATCGAGGTTGCCGCGATCGACATACAGCTCCAGCGCGACTTCACGCCCGGAGCGGGTAGTAAAGGTATCGCG
The DNA here is from genome assembly GCF_009935945.1 of Kosakonia sp. MH5. Taxonomy (NCBI): domain Bacteria; kingdom Pseudomonadati; phylum Pseudomonadota; class Gammaproteobacteria; order Enterobacterales; family Enterobacteriaceae; genus Kosakonia; species Kosakonia sp. MH5. The sequence continues at coordinate 521,922 of NZ_QODH01000001.1, forward strand.
CAGGACGTCAAAATCACCGGCCACCAGCGCAAACAGATAGCACGGTTTCGGGAACGGATCCTGCCACTGTACCCAGTGACGGCCATTCTCCAGCTCGCCCTGCGCAACGCGGTTGCCGTTCGACAGCAGGAACGGGTAGCGGGATTTATCGGCGATCAGTTTGGTGGTAAAGCGGGCCAGCACGTCCGGGCGATCGAGATACCAGGTAATATGGCGGAAACCTTCGGCTTCACACTGCGTACACAGCGCTTCGCCGGACTGATAAAGCCCTTCCAGCGCGGTATTCGCCGCAGGGCTGATCTCATTCACAATGCGCAGAGTAAAGCGTTCCGGCAGGCCATCGAGAACCAGCCGGGAGCCTTCTTCTTTATAGTTGGTCCAGGGTTCATCATTAACATGCACTGAAATCAGTTTCAGCTCGCCGCCATCAAGGTGCAGCGGCGTCGCAGAGGCGCTATGGCGTGACACGGTACTTAATGCGGTAACGACGGTTTTTGCGGCATCAAGATCAAAGGTCAAGTCAATATCGCTAATCAGGTAATCCGGCGCACGGTAATCGTGGCGGTATTTGGCTTGTGGCTGTTGTGTCATAAAAAACCTTTAGCATCTTCTGTTTGGTTACGACTCCAGTCTATTCCGGTTGCCCAAATCGCGCCATGTAGAATGTTCATCTTTTCAGAGGGAAAAGCTCTGCTTGCTACATTTTTATAACAAGAGGCACAAAATGCCATCGACCCTTTCAGCACGATATGGTGTGATCAGGGTTCAATAACCTGGTAAACAAGGTATACTCCAGCGACGACCTGCTTTGTTTATTGTACTAAACGCTCCTGTAAGAGGATGCTACTGCGCACCATGACTCAACTCGCTTTCCCTGGTCTGCAAACGCTGCTGGATACCGACGCCTATAAGCTGCATATGCAGCAAGCGGTGTTCCATCATTATTATGACGTGCACGTCACGGCTGAATTCCGCTGCCGCGGCGACGATCTGCTGGGTATCTACGCCGATGCTATCCGCGAACAAGTTGATGCGATGCAGCATCTGCGCTTGCAGGATGACGAGTACCAGTGGCTCTCCGGCCTCCCCTTCTTCAAAACCGATTACCTCAACTGGCTGCGGGAGTTCCGTTACGATCCGCAACAAGTGACGATCAATAATGACAACGGCAAGCTGCATATCCGCCTTTCCGGGCCGTGGCGTGAAGTCATTATGTGGGAAGTTCCGCTGCTGGCGGTGATCAGTGAAGTGGTTCACCGCTGCCGCTCGCCGCAGGCTGGCGTGCAGCAGGCTCTGCTGCACCTGGAAGAAAAACTGGCTGATTTTGCTGTTCGCTCAGAACAGTTGGATATGTCCGGTTTCCGGCTGATGGATTTCGGCACCCGCCGTCGCTTCTCCCGCGATGTGCAGCAAGCGATTGTGGAACGTCTGCAACAGGAACCGTGGTTTATTGGCACCAGTAATTACGATCTGGCGCGTCGCCTGTCGCTGACGCCGATGGGTACACAGGCACATGAATGGTTCCAGGCGCACCAGCAAATCAGCCCGGATCTGGCTACCAGCCAGCGCGCGGCATTAGCTGCATGGCTGGAGGAGTATCCCAATCAGTTAGGGATTGCGCTGACCGACTGCATTACCATGGATGCGTTTTTACGCGACTTCGGTGCGGAATTCGCCACGCGTTACCAGGGCCTGCGTCATGATTCAGGCGATCCGGTCGAATGGGGCGAAAAAGCCATTGCTCATTATGAAAAACTCGGCATCGATCCGCTGTCGAAGACGCTAATCTTCTCCGATAACCTCGATTTGACGAAAGCACTCGACCTCTATCGTCACTTTGCCTCCCGCGTTAAACTCGGTTTTGGTATCGGGACGCGTCTCACCTGCGATATTCCGGGCGTGAAGCCGCTCAATATTGTTATCAAGCTGGTGGAGTGCAATGGAAAACCGGTGGCGAAATTATCTGACAGCCCCGGCAAAACCATCTGCCACGATAAAGCCTTCGTCCGCGCGCTGCGCGAAGCCTTCGACCTGCCGCAAGTCAGAAAGGCCAGCTAATCACAAGGGAGCCGACGGCTCCCTTCTTTATTTCCGATAATTTATTAATGCTTCCTTGCTAATTCTGCTTGTCTGATGGCGCACGCCAGGTAACATAGAAAACCCCGTCTTTTTGGGCGGACAAAGTGTTTATTTTTTCCGACTATTAATAGAGAGAATATTATGAGCGTTGTGCCTGTAGCCGACGTATTCCATGGCCGCGTTGCCGTTGACAGTGAAGTCACCGTGCGCGGATGGGTACGCACCCGCCGAGATTCTAAAGCTGGTATCTCCTTCCTCGCCGTTTATGACGGCTCCTGCTTTAATCCTGTACAGGCCGTTATTAATAATTCTCTGCCCAATTACAATCAGGACGTTTTGCGTCTGACCACCGGTTGCTCAGTGATCGTCACCGGTAAAGTGGTTGCATCTCCGGGGGAAGGTCAGAGTCTGGAAATTCAGGCCACCTCTGTTGAAGTGACCGGCTGGGTTGAAGATCCGGATACCTATCCGATGGCGGCAAAACGCCACAGCATTGAGTATCTGCGTGAAGTTGCGCACCTGCGTCCGCGCACCAACCTGATTGGCGCGGTGGCCCGCGTTCGCCATACGCTGGCGCAGGCGCTGCATCGTTTCTTCGACGAGCAGGGCTTTTTCTGGGTCTCCTCACCGCTGATTACCGCATCGGATACCGAAGGTGCCGGCGAAATGTTCCGCGTCTCCACGCTGGACATGGAAAACCTGCCGCGTACCGCAGAAGGCAAAGTCGATTTTGATAAGGACTTTTTCGGCAAAGAAGCTTTCCTGACCGTTTCTGGCCAGTTGAACGCTGAAACTTATGCCTGCGCCCTGTCAAAAGTGTATACCTTCGGCCCAACCTTCCGCGCTGAAAACTCCAACACCAGCCGCCACCTGGCAGAGTTCTGGATGCTGGAACCGGAAATGGCATTCGCCGACCTCGACGATAACGCCCGTCTGGCAGAAGCCATGCTGAAATATGCCTTCAAAGCGGTGCTGGAAGAGCGTCTCGACGATCTGAAGTTCTTCGAGGAGCGCGTCGATAAAGACGCAATTGGTCGTCTTGAGCGTTTCATCGCAGCGGATTTCGCGCAGGTGGACTACACCGACGCCGTCGCTATTCTTGAAAAATGCGGCGAGAAATTCGAGAACCCGGTTTACTGGGGCGTTGACCTGGCCTCCGAGCATGAACGCTATCTGGCAGAGAAACACTTTAAAGCGCCGGTGGTGGTGAAAAACTACCCGAAAGATATTAAAGCATTCTATATGCGCCTGAACGATGACGGTAAAACCGTTGCCGCGATGGACGTGCTGGCGCCGGGCATCGGTGAAATCATCGGTGGTTCGCAGCGTGAGGAGCGTCTTGATGTGCTGGATGCGCGTATGGCCGAAATGGGTCTGAATAAAGAAGACTACTGGTGGTATCGCGATCTGCGTCGTTACGGCACGGTTCCGCACTCTGGTTTCGGTCTTGGCTTCGAGCGTCTGATCGCCTATGTCACTGGTGTACAGAACGTTCGTGACGTGATTCCGTTCCCGCGCACGCCGCGCAGCGCGACATTCTGATAAACATAAAAAGCCAGCTTCAACGCTGGCTTTTTCTTATCCTTTTCCTGTCAACTTTCGTTAACAACTTTTCGACATCCTCGTCGGCAATCCTACCCCCCTTACCTTTCTTTGCACATTTTTACGCCTGAAATAAGTCTGAACAAAAAACGACCGGCGGAGTTATTGCGGGATATGTCTGGCTGTTAATTAGCACATTTGGACAAAAAACACACAGCTATCCGGATGGCTAAACTCTGTCATAAGAAAAAGCAAGGTGAGAATGGTTCCGGACCAGGAAAAGCTATTATCTCAATTAAATATAAGTAATTCATATAAATAGGAATGGGAGTGTCGTTTTTATCAGCGGTTGGTGCTGAACTTTGAGATGGTTCACAAAGTTCCCTTAAATTCATACTTTTTTACACAATATTTCTTTTTGTTACCGCTTTAAGACATTTGTAGCACTTTCAGGCTAGCGAAACGATTATATGTTTGGAAAGATGCCTCTCAGACACAGAAAGACACCAAACTCTCATCAATAGTTCCGTAAATTTTTATTGACGGAAATTATTGGCGGCAGTGGCAGGTGTCCAAAAAAAACCAATGAGGGTAATAAATAATGATGAAGCGCAATATCCTGGCAGTGGTTATCCCTGCCCTGCTGGTAGCGGGTGCAGCTAACGCTGCTGAGATCTATAACAAAGATGGCAACAAAGTAGATATCTACGGTAAAGCTGTAGGTCTGCACTACTTCACCAAAGACAACGGTAGCGATGGCTACGCTGGCAATGGTGACAAAACTTACGCTCGTCTGGGCTTTAAAGGCGAAACCAAAATCAACGACCAGCTGACCGGCTACGGCCAGTGGGAATACAACTTCCAGGGTAACAACTCTGAAGGTGGTACTGATGTTCAAGATGGTAACAAAACCCGTCTGGCATTTGCTGGTCTGAAAGCTGGCGACGCAGGTTCTTTCGACTACGGTCGTAACTACGGTCTGGTATACGATGCAATCGGTGTAACCGATATGCTGCCAGAATTCGGTGGTGATACCAGCAACAGCGACAACTTCTTCTCTGGTCGTCAGGGTGGTCTGGCTACTTACCGTAACAGCAACTTCTTCGGTCTGGTTGACGGTCTGAACTTCGGTGTCCAGTACCTGGGCAAAAACGAGCGTTCTGACGCAACTCGTTCCAACGGCGACGGCTGGGCGACTTCTTTAAGCTATGACTTCGAAGGCTTCGGTATCGTTGGTGCTTATGGCGCGGCTGACCGTACTAACGCTCAGCAAGCTCTGACCGCCTTTGGTACCTCCGGCGAAAAAGCTGAGCAGTGGGCTGTTGGTCTGAAATATGACGCTAACAACATCTACCTGGCTGCTATGTACGAAGAAACCCGCAACGCGACTCGTCTGGATACCACGCTGCCAAGCGGTGTTGCACAGAATGGCTTCCTGAACAAAACTCAGGATTTCTCCGTTGTTGCACAGTACCAGTTCGATTTCGGTCTGCGTCCGTCCATCGCTTACTACAAATCTAAAGCGAAAGATGTTGACGGTATTGGTAGCGAAGACTTCATCAACTACGTAGAAGTGGGCGCAACCTACTACTTCAACAAAAACATGTCCACCTATGTTGACTACATCATCAACCAGATTGATAAAGACAACAAACTGGGCGTAGGTTCTGACGACACCGTTGCAGTTGGTATCGTTTACCAGTTCTAATCAGTCACCCCTCGACTGTTATATGCATATCAAACAGGGCTCCGGCCCTGTTTTTTTATGCCTGAAACAAAAATGCCGACGACTTTTGAAAAGCATCGCGCTTTTTATCGCAAACGGTTGGCAATTCTTGCGTCAGCCGTTACCCTGATAGCGGATCTCCCTTCTGTCATCAAAATGGAACCTCGTCATGTTTGAGAATATAACCGCTGCCCCTGCCGACCCTATTCTGGGTCTGGCCGATCTGTTTCGCGCCGATGAACGCCCCAATAAAATCAACTTAGGGATCGGTGTTTATAAAGATGAAACCGGCAAGACCCCGGTATTAACCAGCGTGAAGAAAGCAGAACAGTACCTGCTGGAAAATGAAGCCACCAAGAACTACCTCAGCATTGATGGTATTCCTGAGTTTGGCCGTTGCACCCAGGAACTGCTGTTCGGCAAAGGCAGCGCGATTATCAATGACAAACGTGCACGTACCGCACAGACTCCGGGCGGCACCGGCGGGCTGCGCGTCGCGGCAGATTTCCTTGCCAAAAACACCTCCGTTAAGCGCGTCTGGGTAAGCAATCCAAGCTGGCCGAACCATAAAGGCGTCTTTAACTCCGCTGGCCTCGAAGTCTGCGAATATAACTATTACGATGCGCAGAACCATGCGCTGGATTTCGACGGCATGCTGGCGAGCCTGAACAATGCGCAAGCTGGCGATGTGGTGCTGTTCCATGGTTGCTGCCATAACCCGACGGGTATCGATCCTACACTTGAGCAGTGGGAAACACTGGCGAAACTCTCCATTGAGAAAGGCTGGTTGCCGCTGTTCGATTTCGCCTATCAGGGGTTTGCCCGCGGTCTGGAAGAAGATGCTGAAGGCCTGCGTGCGTTCGCAGCGCTGCATAAAGAATTTCTCGTCGCCAGCTCATTCTCCAAAAACTTCGGTCTCTACAGCGAGCGTGTCGGCGCCTGTACGCTGGTCGCGGCGGATGCAGAAAGCGCCGATCGCGCCTTCAGCCAGATGAAATCCGTGATCCGCGCCAACTACTCCAATCCACCAGCACATGGCGCTTCTATCGTGGCAACCATTCTCAGCAATGACGCACTGCGCGCGATCTGGGAACAGGAGCTGACCGATATGCGCCAGCGTATTCAGCGTATGCGCCTGCTGTTTGTGAATACGCTGCAGGAGAAAGGGGCTAATCGCGATTTCAGCTTTATTACCCGTCAGAACGGTATGTTCTCGTTCAGCGGCCTGACTAAAGAGCAGGTGCTGCGTTTGCGCGAAGAGTTTGGCATTTACGCTGTCGCTTCCGGGCGTATTAACGTCGCAGGTATGACGCCGGATAATATGTCGCCGCTGTGCGAAGCAATTGTCGCCGTGCTGTAAAATGTCACGCATGCAGAAAGGGTCGCCGAAGCGACCCTTTTTTATTTACCACACCGGTAATTCATCCTGCAGGAACGGGTTGTGCAGCCGTTCATTGCCCAGCGTCGACATTGGCCCGTGTCCAGGAATAAAGGTGATGTCATCGCCAAGAGGCAGCAATTTACGTTTGATTGAATCAATCAACTGCGCATGATTCCCCTGCGGGAAATCGCTGCGCCCAACGCCGCCTTTAAAGATCACATCGCCAGAAACCAGCAAACGCGACTGCGCATCAAAAAACACCACATGTCCCGGCGTATGACCCGGGCAATGCAATACCTGTAATGTCACCTTACCGACGGTAACCGTATCACCTTCATTTAACCAGCGGTCGGGCGTCAGCGGCGGGCAATCATCCAGACCAAACATCCGGCTTTGGGCGGGCAGCCCCTGCAACCAGAACTCATCATTTTTTTCCGGGCCAATAATCGGCACATCGTAATGCTGCGCCACTTCGGCTGCCGCACCCACATGATCAAGATGACCATGCGTGAGCAGAACTTGCGTCAGCGTCACGCCGGAAGCATCCACTTCGGCGATAATACGCTGTGCATCACCGCCAGGATCGACCACGGCGGCAAGTTGAGTCTGTTCACACCAGATTAACGAACAATTCTGTGAGAACGCGGTAACCGGAATAATACGATAGTTCATACTGCTCCTCTGAGGTTTACCAGTGCCGCACCGGGCCGGTATCAATATGCACAAAGTTGCTGCTGGGGTAGTATCCTACACCACCCGCGCGCAGAGATAACGCGGCTTTGCGAATATTACTCAGAGCAATCCCTTCAATATGGAAATCCATGGCCTGGCCTTTGGTGTGATAACTCTGTTTCGCCACGCCGCGACTGTGCGCACGTAGTTCATTATTGGTATCAACAGAACGATAGCCGGAAATGAGTTGCACAGGCTTGCGTGTTCCCAGCAGCCCCTGCAGGCGAAAGAGGTGGTCAAACAGTTGAGGATCGATGGTTTTAATTTTATTCGCGCGGTAATCACGGAAAAAATGATTCAGTTTTGCTAATTCATCCTGAATATAGCCTCTGCCATCAAAGAACTCAGCTTTAATAGACTCTCCGGTATTCAGATTATTCAGCGTCAGAATACGCGGTCGTGGCGTGGAAAGGGTAGCAAACGCCTGCGTTGGTAACATGGCGGCGCCAAGAGCAACCCCACCCAACGCCAGCAGTTTGCGGCGATTAGCGTCAAATTTATCCATGATAATAAATTCTATAGATAAGCAAAGTTAAACGTAATTTATGCACTTCTTTAGCGCACGAAAGGCACCTTACCGGGCTATAAACGCCGCGTCAAGGCAGCCTCCCCCCAGCAACGACGGGCTTTGTAGCTTACAAAGCCCGTTTATTGCCAGTTATTACGACAATGCTATTTGCCAAACTGCTTCATTTATCTGATTAATTGTTCAGCTTTTGGCAAGATTTGTGCGCCCGATCGCGCAGTAAGATCGTAATTGTAAATATCTGTACGATACTGCGTGCGACCATCGGCCCCCACAAACGCGGTCAGATAGTAGAGATTAACGGGGATATTGTGTCGAATATTCACGTAGCGGGTATCTCCCTGCTTTAAGGCATCGGAGATACGCGTATCGTTCCATCCGGCATCCTGCAGCAACATATTTGCCAGTTCAGACGCCTTATTCACCCGCACGCAGCCAGAACTCAGTGCCCGCGTCTCTTTCTGGAACAGGTTATGGTTCGGCGTGTCATGCAAATAGATGGCATCAGAGCTCGGCATATTGAATTTATAACGGCCAAGGGAGTTCTGTACGCCTGGCGCCTGCTGGAAACGGAACGGTAAATTCGATGGCGTGATCGTCGCCCAATCAACCATTGACGGGTCGATGGCCTCTTTGCTGTTCCAGCCGCGCAGCACGGTATAACCGTGGCGTTCAAGGTATGTCGGATCGTTCAGAACCTTCGGAAGAATATCCTGGCGCGCCAGCGTCGGCGGTACATTCCACGGCGGATTGACCACCACATTGTTCAGTGCGCTGCTCATCATCGGCGTTTTGCGATCGGGACGTCCGACAATCACCCGCGACGCCAGCACCTGGCTGCCGTTGAGATAATAAACCAGCGAGTATTCCGGAATATTCACCATAATGCCGGTGGAAAGCGTCGCCGGCAGCAAACGCAGCCGTTGGATATTGAGCGCCAGTAATGCAGCGCGCTGCGACGGGCTGACATTCAGCCAGTCACGTGTGCCCTGACCAATCACGCCATCGGCATGCAGCCCCTGCCAGGCCTGAAAGCGTTTTACGGCCTCAACCAGTTGCCGATCGTAAGCCGCAGCACGCGTCGGTGTTTTTTTCCTGGTCGATGCTGGGGAGGATGTGCTGACCGCTACCTGATCGCCTGGCAGCACGATGTTCGGCCCGCCCTCCAGCATGCCGGTACGTTGCAGGATCTCACGCAACGCAGGAACATCGTTGCTCCACTGTCCTGGTCGCAGCGTGACGTTACTGGCGATTTGCGGCCACGGGCGAGAATCCCCCACCAGCGTCAGCAATGACTGGTGCATGGCGGCATATTGCGGATGGTGTGGCGCAAGGCTCTGGATGAATGACGGCAGCGAACCGTTATCCAGCGCCAGTTGCCATTGATTGATCACTGAAATCGCCGGTGTTGCCAGCGCATAGGGTTTGTCGCTATAAAGCCAGCGCTGGCCTTTCGCCTGAATACCGGCAACAAAATGCAGATAGCCCAGCATGGCGTCAGAGAGCACCACATCACGCGCCATACCGGAAACACCCGGGTCGGTTAACAGCTCAACCCAGGTGGTAAATTGCGGCTGGAAACCGGCAATCGCCACTTCCGCCAGTTGCTGTTGAAACGCCTGCACCGCATCGCGGTTATCCCACATGGGTTTCTGGCCGCGCGCCGCATACAGGGCCGCCAGTTGATTCATATAGATGGGTGTCCAGTTGGCAGGCAATTGCGACTGCAACTGTGCGCGAACATCTGCCACAGAAACACCAGCAGGATAAGGCTTCACGCCGATTAACATAGCGGTAGCAGGCGATTGTGCCTGCGGCTGCTGTAACACGGTCGGCTGATCGCCCGGCGTGGCGGAACTATCAACCGGCACCATTTCAGGCTCATCGGCCTGTACGCTGAACAGTGGAGCAAATGCCAGTGCCAGGCACAAACTCAGCGCTGACATCCGACGACCATTTAACTTCTTAAGCAACATCCCTTGCCCCCTGTTTCTCTCACATTGCTCGTGACGTGTGCGTCACCTTTTTTCAGTATATAAAGACAAAAAAGCATTTGCCTTGCCTAATGTAAAGAAATTTAAAGATGAAACACAGGCCGCAGCGCCCCTTTCTGTAATAAAAAAGGCGACATCGCTGTCGCCTTTGTAATCTGCCCGACCGTTAAGAGGCATCCGCCGTACCAGGGAGCGTTTCCGGCAGTTGGGCGGCAAAACCGCGCAGCCCCACGACGTGTACATGCTCATGATTCTGGAAGACTTTACGCACCAGTTTGTAGGTGGTGCCTTTTTCCGGACTGATATTTTCCGGTGCTGCGATAATCAGCTGCATCTCCAGACGTTCGCACAGCTCAAACAGCGTTGCGATGGAGCGGGCATCAAGACGCGCCGCTTCGTCGAGGAACAGCAGGCGGCACGGTGAAATGTCTTTGCCGCGCAGACGACGGGCTTCGTCTTCCCAGCTCTGCACCACCATCACCAGAATCGACATCCCGGTACCGATCGCTTCACCAGTCGACAGCGCGCCCGATTCCGCGCGCAGCCAGCCATCGGAACCGCGGTTAACTTCCACTTCCATCTCCAGATAGTTGCGGTAGTCGAGCAGCTCTTCACCGATGGTTTGCGGCGTCCGCTGGCCCATATCGATTTGCGGGTTCAGACGCTGATAGAGTTTCGCCAGCGCTTCCGAGAAGGTCAGGCGGTTACTGTTAAACAGATCCTGATGCTGTTCATGTTGTTCAGAAAGCACCGTCAGCAACGTCGCGTGGGTTTCCCGCACGTTCACGTTCAGCCGCACGCTTTTGACCTGACCAAACGAAACGCTTTGCAGCCCCTGGTTCAGCATGCGAATACGGTTCTGCTCACGCTGAATGGTTTTGCGGATAATGTTCGCTACGCTGCGGGAGCTGATAGCCAGCTTCTGCTCGCGCGAGGTCAGCTCTTCCGTCAGACGGCTCAGCTCGATCTCCATCTGTTCGATCGCTTCAACCGGATCGTCAGTGCGAATAATATCCTGACGGATACGTTCGCGCAGATGCTGATACACCGCGACAAAGAACTGGATCTTACGTTCCGGACGCTTTGGATCTTCCGACATACGCAGCACATCGCGCAGATGTTCGTTATCCGCCACCGCCAGACGCAGCGCACCCAGCGCTTTATCCGACATGGATCGCAGTTCGTCAGCAGAGAGATAGGCCAGCTCGCGACGGTGCAGACGGCGCTCGACGCCATTGTCTTTCACCATGCGCATCACCGCACACCAGCCCGCTTTTGCCGTGACCACCTGCTCGCGCATTTCGTGATAATCGCGCTCCAGGCGACGCAGTTTGCGGGTCAGGTTATCCATCTCCGCTTCACAGAAGGTGAGCGCTTTTTCCAGTTGGTTGCGACGCGCACGGTTCGTGGAAAGTTGCGTATGCAGTTCATCACGGCGAATACGCGCCCGCTCTTCCGCGCCGCCGTCGGCGCGCACGCCGATCTCCTGCAACTCTTTTTGCAGATCGTTAAGCAGCTCTTTTTTGGTATCAAACGAACTTTTCAGTGAAGCCAGCACCTGGTTGTACTGGCTGAACTGCGCGGCGTGGCTGCGCATCGCTTCACGCGCCCGGGTACGTTCGGCTTCAGCCTGCTCCAGACGCTGACGCAGCTTCTCGTTCAGATCGTTATTGCCGTTGAACATCTCCGCCGAATCGGAGTAGCTGAAGTGCGCTCGGCGCTGTACCACTTCCGCCAGCACAAACGCTTGCTGACGAGCGTCGCGTTGCACCTGTTGGGATGCGGCATAATCGGCTTTTAACTGCTCGAACTGTTCCGGGTCGCTTTGCAGTACCGAAACGACCGGTTCCAGTTTTGCCAGTTGGTTGCCAAACTGCTGAATAAAGCGCGCGGCTTCCTGCGCTTCGTCCAGGCGTTCCTGTATTTCATCAACACGATCGGCCAGCGTATCGTCAGCCAGCAAATTCACGCGCGGCAGCAGGCGGTTAAGCTGGGCAACGCCCTCTTTCGCCTGCTCAAACTGCACGCGGTTTTGCTGGTTGTCGTTTTCATGGTTGCTGATAGCACGTTCCAGCTCGCCGCGGCGACTGTTGAGCGTGCGGATTTCCGCTTCCGGATCGTCCTCAAAGGCAACCGCCAGATGGCTGCCGATAAAGCGGCTGAATGCCTGATGCAGACGCTGCGTTTTTTGCACATCGAAAGAGAGCGTCGCAAAACGCTCGGCCAACTCTTCACGCTCGGCGTGCAGGCTTTCGATACGGCTTTCTCGCGCCGCACGACCAAACAGCGGCAGCGTCGGGAAACGCGAATAACGCCACTGGCGATCGGCAATTTTCACCACCACCGCTTTTTCCAGCTCGTCGACGGCGAACACGCTATCGTCGAAGGATTGCGGATCCCCTTCAATCAGATAGAGATCTTCCGGGCAATCTTCCAGCCCTTCCAGCATCTCCGCCACCTGCGACAAATCAGGAACCACGATGGCGTGACGCGACGGGCCATACAGCGCTGAATAATAGGGCGCATCATCAATACTGACATCGTCATAAATTTCCGACAGCAACACACCGCCGAAGCGTTCCGCCAGCGCGTTCAGACGACTATCTTCCGCGCCGCCAGGCTGGCTTAAACGTTCAATTTCATCATCAACAGCACGTTTACGCGCGCCAACTTCATCACGCTCAACGATCGCTTCGCGTTCACGCTCCAGCAATTGTTGCAGGTATTCCGTTACTTGCTGGCCAGATTCGAACGCTTCGCCGCTCTGCTCGCTCAGTTGCGTCAGGCTGCTCTGCGCCGCCAGCCATACCGGCGCGCGTTTGGTTAGCGTCTGAATGCGCGATTGCAGTTGTTCCAGCTCCTGGCGCAGCGCAAGACGCTGTTCACCGGCAGCGGCAACGTTATCGGAAAGCGCAGCAATTTGCGCCTCCAGCTCCTGATGCAGGTTATCCAGCTCTTCGACGTCATACTGTTTGCCCTGACGCTTGCAGAACTCGGCGAACAGGCGCTCGGCTTCCTGCTGCTCACGCAGACGCTGTTCCAGCTCGTTCAGACGCATGCGCAGCGGCTGCACCTGTTCAGCCAGATGGCGCTGATTTACCCCATCGCGCAGCAACTCGCGCGCCACTTCCCAGGCTTCATTACGCGCCAGCGGACCGTTGATGGCGGCCACCAGTTGGTAAGCCTGCTCGAACTGGCTGTGCGCGGTCTGCGCAACGCTTAATTTCTGATCCAGCGACAGCAGTTTTTCGGTCGCTTCCTGCTCTTTGGCCTGGAAAGTTTCCAGCCATTCAGCAGCGGTTTCCGACGTCAGATCCGGCAGACGGCACAGCTCTTTTGCCCGCTCCAGCGCCTGCAACGCCTGGTTGTACTGGATAGCGCGGGTTTGCTGCACATCCAGCGCCTGCTGGTAATCGGCAAGCTGGTTTTTCAGCTCATCCACTTCCAGCTCGGCGGCTTCAGCGCGGGCTTCGTTCTCTTCCTGGCGCTCGGCGGCTTCAGCCACCACTTCATGCTGCTCTTCGAGGCGAATCTGTAACTCTTCGAGATCCGATTCGTAGCGCTCGATTTTTTCCTGCTGCCGCAGCGCCGTTTGCACCAGGTTCAGGTGATCGCTGGCCGCCTGGTAATCGGCTTCCAGATCGCCTTCCGCACCAGCGTGCTCTGCCAGTTCGCGCGCCATATCGACATGCTTATACTGCTCGGTCGCCAGCTGCTGGCGCGAGGTAAACAGATCCCGGCGGAACTCCAGCGCTTTATCCAGATGCACGCGGCGCTCATTAGCGTGGCGCATATAATCTGCCGCCACATAGTTGGTGGCTTCGCTGATCAAATGTTTGAACAGATCGCGATCCGACTGGGTCACGCGAATCGCTTCCAGCGTCATTCGGTTTTCGCGCAGCGCCGCTTCCATATCCTGGAACGCTTTACGCACGCCGCTGTTTTCCGGCAACAGATAGTCGCGCAGCGAACGGGTGATGGCGCTGGAAATCCCGCCGTACAGCGAGGCTTCGATCAGGCGATAGAATTTGCTGCGATCCGATGCGGAACGCAGACGACGCGCGACAATGCCCAGATCGAACATCAGCGCGTGGTAATCGGTGATGGAGTTGAACTGCTTAAACTGCACACCTTCCATCGCATCCAGTTTGTCTTTCACTTCCTGTAACGACAGCACGCGCGCCTGGCGCTCGTTCAGCGTTTCGGTCAGCAACTGCGTTGGCAGGACGGAGGTCGGCAAGCCCTGAATGGCGAAAGGTTTAATATCCACTTTACGATCGCGCCCGGCGACCTGTTGCAGACGCACGCCCACCAGCACGCGCTGATGGCGGGAGTTGATCACATCCAGCACCGAATAGCAGACACCGGCTTTCAGCTTACCGTGCAGCCCTTTATCACGGGAGCCGGAGGTTGCGCCCGCTTCGGTGGTGTTACGGAAGTGCAGCAGCGTCAGATCGGGGATCAGCGCCGTAACAAACGCCGCCATGGTGGTGGATTTCCCGGCGCCGTTCCCCCCGGAAAGCGTGGTAACCAGCTCATCCAGGTCAAAGGTGCGGGCAAAAAAGCCGTTCCAGTTAATCAGCGTTAGCGAACGAAATTTACCGCGATCGATCATTACTCTTCCTCCGAGCTATCCGGCTGATTTTCTTCAGGCTCATCATTGAGCTGCAAGTGGTTTTCGACTGGCATGGCTTCACCATCGCGGATCATACGCAGTTGCGCTTCGCGCGGATCGTCGCCGGAGCGGACATCTGCGCCAAAGCGGAACACCGATTCCGTGATGCGGAATTTGCTGCTGTCATTGCCCATAAACCAGATCATGCCAAGGCGACGCAGACGGTTGAGCGAGGAGCGAACCTTTTCCTGCAACTTCTGCCGGTCAAGATCGGAGCCGGTTGAGCGGTTGTTGGCCAGTTTCAACAGTTTCGGTTCATCAGCCAGCGACAGCAGTTCGTCATACAACTCCTGCTGCGTGAAGATCCCTTCATTCGCCAGACGCTCCGGGCTCAGGTACAGGTAGCAGAGAATTTTACCCACCATCATATCCAGCTCGGAAAGCACCGAACGCGGGATCAGCGTGGTGGAGCGCGGGCGCAGATAGAAGAAACCTTCCGGCGCACGGATCAGCTCAACGTTGTAACGCGCGTAAAACTCTTCCAGATACTCCTGAAAGTCCATCAAAAAGGCGTGATTATCCAGCTCGTCAAGGCCGATATGCCGTCCTGAGCGCAATGCGCTGTCGAGCGCCGGAAACAGTGGGTTAGCCAGCGCCTGCGCCAGTTTAACCGGCATCACTTGTTCAATATTTGTCGATGACATGCGCCTGTACCTTGGCTCCGTAATCATTAATCGGCTGCCATTTCGGCGGCAGTCCGGTGAAATCTGCTTGCGCTACGCCAAGACGTACCGCCTGATCGACGACAATACGCGCGATGTCGAAATGCCGGACACGCGGATACTGCGTCAGATATTCGCGGGCAACCAGCCCAAGATCCAGCGGCACACCTTTGGTTTTATAAACCGCCAGTTGCTGCTCAATCATTGCCGCCAGTTGCTCACGGATTTCATTAAACTCTTCAAATTCCAGATCCGGCGGCAGTTCGCCGGTTACCTCTTCATCGCGTAGCGCCATCTCTTCGTCGCGCATATCCAACAGCCTGTCGGCGTTGGCGTAGGTCAATGCCCACGGCGCATCAAAATAAGACTGCACCGACTGGCGCAGACGCTGAGCGAAGACGCGGTTTTTATCCATATCGATAGCGGTACGGATAAATTTGTGCACGTGGCGGTCGTAACCGATCCACAGATCGATCGACTGCTGGCCCCAGCTCACGATGCGATCCAGCTTGCTTTGCAGGTTGAACACCAGTTGATCGAGGAACTCCAGATCGTCGCGGCCGACGGTGGCATCCTGAATGCTCAGCAGATTCGCCTGAAGTTTGTCTCCGGCGGCATCCAGCGTATCCTGCAATTCACGCAGTGTACCGGAGGTTTCTGACAGCAAAAGTTCACAGCTGGAAATGGCCGCCCGCCAGTCTTTATTGAGTAACTGGGCGATATCATCTTTCACCTGCTGTTGCTGTTCATCCATTAAGCGCTGGGTCAAATCGATGCTGTCGAAAATCTCCGCCACCGAATATTTCAGCGGCGCAAAGACGTTGCGATGCCAGTGAAATTCGTCACCGCCCTCTTCCGCCGCGTCAGCAGCGCGTTTTAGCTCGCTTGCCACAATCGACAACTGCATAGAGAGACGCAGCGTGGAGAATTCACGCTGGCGGATGTAGTAATCAGTGATGCCGATGCCTAGCGGCGTCAGGCGGTAGATCGCATTGCCTTCCACCAGTTCGCTGGTAAAGCGGTTTAACAAACGCTGACGCACCATGTCATTGATAGCGTTATTGGCGCGCTGAATGATAGTTTCGCTGGTTTGCTCAAACGCCTCGCTGACGTGACGAAACGCGTCCACCAGTTCACCTTCGCTCATCTCGCCATCAAGACGCTCACCGTTGAGCGTGGCGATAGCCAGCAAAAAAGAGAGCCTGTCGACCGGCAGCGAGATGGAGAAATCATTTTTCCTGGCCCAGGCAACCAGTTCGGGGACTGTCTGGGAAAATTCACTCATCGTTTGTCCTTCCATCGATTTGCGGCTTAAGTGCTGTCACGTGAATATAGCGGCCAAGGCTGATATACGGCTCCTGACGACAAAAGCGTGTTTCAAGCTCAAGCAATGCGTCAAAACAGTCGTGCTGTTGATGTTTTTCACGCAGATAATCGTGAAAAACCCGTACGCCGGTTTTACCGGTAATGTGCCAGCCAATCTGTTCGAGCCAGCCGTAAACGTCCGCAGGATTACGCGGATAGTCCGGGGAAAGGGTGCGTTTTTTACGTTTTGGCATACCTGCTTTCACGTAGTCGAAATTCCCTGCCACCATATTGTGCATTAGCAAACCGTCGGCATTATAAAACATCAATGACAACGCGCCGCCCGGGCGCAGTACCGACCACAATATTTCTAACGCAAATACTGGTTCTGCTACCCATTCAAGCACAGCATGGAACAATATCAGATCAACGGGCGATTCCAAATGCTCAGCCACATCCTGAACGGCGCATTGTACAAAATGCATGTTACCGCTCACACCTTTCGCCTCTGCTGCGGTTTGCGCGCGCGCGATCATCTCTTTCGACACATCGCACAGGGTAACGTGGTGGCCCAACTGCGCCATCCGAATCGCCGTTTGCCCTTCACCTCCGCCAGCATCCAGAACCCGCAACGGAACATTGCCGCGCGTTGCCAGCAGCGCATCCAGATCCTGCCACAGGATCGCCTGACGCAACTGCCCTTTGGTGGTGCCGTAGATGTTGCGCGAGAATTTCTCCGCGATATCGTCGAAGTTACGATCCTGCATGCACGCTCCACGCTTTTGGCAAAACAGCTATTTTGTCACAGCCGTGACGAGAATGAACCCATCTGGTGTAAGATCGGTTGAAATCACTTGCTGTATGCTCAAAAAGGAGACGGTTCCGGTGCTTTTCACCCTAAAAAAATTCCTGGGCGGCCTGTTGCTTCCCCTGCCTTTTTTGCTTTTGGTGATCGGGCTGGGGGTTATGCTTGTCTGGTTCAGCCGCTGGCAGAAAACGGGTAAGACATGTATTACTTTCGGCTGGCTGGTTTTGCTGCTGTTAAGCCTGCAACCGGTCGCGGATGGTCTGCTAAAACCTATCGAAGCGAAATATCCCACCTGGCGCGGCACACAGCCGGTGAAGTATATCGTCGTCCTCGGCGGCGGTTACACCTGGAATGATGCCTGGGCGCCCAGCTCAAACCTGATTAATAACAGTCTGCCCCGTCTGAATGAAGGGATTCGCCTCTGGCAGGCCAATCCGGGCGCGAAACTGATCTTTACCGGCGCGGCAGCGAAAACCAATCCGGTCAGCACGGCAGAAGCTGGTGCGCGTGTGGCGGAAAGCCTTGGCGTCCCGCGCAGCGAAATCATCACGCTGAATGA
This sequence comes from Kosakonia sp. MH5, assembly GCF_009935945.1. Classification (NCBI taxonomy): domain Bacteria; kingdom Pseudomonadati; phylum Pseudomonadota; class Gammaproteobacteria; order Enterobacterales; family Enterobacteriaceae; genus Kosakonia; species Kosakonia sp. MH5. The sequence goes on from NZ_QODH01000001.1 coordinate 539,911, forward strand.
TCCAAAAGATACGGAAGAAGAAGCGGCGGCGGTGAAGAAGGCCATCGGCGATGCGCCATTTCTGCTGGTGACCTCCGCATCCCATTTGCCGCGAGCGATGATTTTCTTCCAGCATGCAGGGCTGCATCCGCTCCCCGCGCCGGCAAACCAGATGGCGATTGAGTCGCCGCTGAATCCGTGGGAGCGCATTATTCCTTCCCCGGTCTGGCTGATGCACAGCGACCGGGTAGGTTATGAAACGCTGGGGCGTATCTGGCAGTGGCTGAAAGGCAGTTCAGACCAGCCAGGGGAGCAGTGATTTCGAGGCGAGATCAAAATTGGCGCGGCTAAATCTGCCGGTGTTCACCAGTTGCGCCACTTCGTCCCAGAGTAAATAGAGCCAGCGCCGCCAGAGGAAAGGCTCCGCCACTGGCGCGCGCTGTAAATAATGCCAGAGCAACCCTTCCGCCTGCGGCCCATCGACAAGACGAAACAGCTCATATTCACGGGGCGCCCACAGCATAATGCCAGGCCCCACCATCGCCAGTAGCTGATCGCTGCGGGCATCCTTCAGCATACTGCGCAAATTAAAGCTGCCGTGCACCAGTACGCAGTTATCATTGAAACCGTCAAACAGCGCGGGCAGGCATTCGCGGGTGCGGAACAGCAGCCGTTTGTCCTGCATGGTTAGCCCGGTATTCTGATATTGATTGAGGGTCGTCCACAGCACCTCCACGCGCTGGCGATACCATGACGGCCAGATATTTTCCTGGGTACTGTCGACCATGCCGACACAGCCGTGGCTGTCATGACGGTGCCAGGCAAGCAGCGCCTCAACAATCTGATCTTTTAACTGTTCCCAGCGCTCCGGCGTGCGCGTCGGGGCTTCAACAGGCACGCCGCGCAGACGCTCAATCAGCAACACATCGGGGCCGGGATGTTCTTCATGTGTCATCACCCCGTATACCACCGGCATCCGCACTGCACCGCTCCTTGCCAGCATTGAGATCTTCCAGGCCAACTGGCGAGCAATGCCTGGCGTAGAGAAACTCCGGGCCAACAGCGGCATCGGATTTCCCTGGCTGTCATACAGCGACCAGAGTATAGAATCAGGCTTTTCGCTGACACACTCCATGCGGCTCAATTTTTCTCCCAGCAGATGACTCAGTTCAGCGCGCAGTTGTTCCATAGCAGAATGCCCTCACAAAAACGACTGCTTTTATAATGAGCGCCCGCAGGACGGATGTCACCCTGGTAAGATCAAAACAGCGCAGGAATTTGGCGGGAAACGGAAAATCCCCTCCGGACAGAGGGGATGAAAGGCTTAACGCAGCGCCTGACGGACGCGTTCAAGATCGTCTGGCGTATCCACACCCGTACCCGGCACAACGCTTGCCACGGCAACGTGGATCTTCTCGCCATACCAGAGCACGCGAAGCTGCTCCAGCATTTCGATTTGCTCCAGCGGGCTGGTTTGCCAGCTGACATAGCGGCGGATGAACCCGGCGCGATAGCCGTAAATGCCGATATGGCGCAGGAAGGTGTCACCAATCGTTTCGCAGGAAAGCGCAAAACGGTCACGATCCCACGGGATCGTAGCGCGGGAAAAGTACAGCGCATAACCTTCGGCATCCATCACCACTTTAACGGCGTTGGGATTGAACGCCTCTTCCGCGCTGTGAATGGGTACGGCGAGCGTTGCCATACCAACATTGCGAATGCTGAGATTCTCAGCCACCTGACGAATAATCGCTGGCGGGATCATCGGCTCATCGCCCTGGACATTCACTATCACCGTATCGTCGCTGAAGCCACATTTTTCAACCACTTCGGCCAGACGCTCGGTTCCGGACTGGTGATCGGCGCGGGTCATGCAGACTTCGCCGCCAGCCGCCTGCACCGCGCGCATTACCTCTTCGTTGTCCGTTGCCACAATGATGCGATCGGCGCCGGATTCACGCGCGCGTTCCAGCACGTGCACCACCATCGGTTTGCCGTTGATATCCACCAACGGTTTTCCCGGCAGACGCGTGGAGGCGTAACGCGCAGGAATAATCACAACGAAACTCATGGCCGGCTCTCTTCCGCAGTTAACGAACGCGCTTCGGTTTCCAGCAAGACCGGAATGCCTTCCCGCACCGGGTAGGCCAGACTGTCGATTTTACAGATCAGCTCTTGCTTATCCTGGCTGTAGTAGAGTTTGCCGTTACACACCGGACAGGCAATAATTTCAAGCAAACGGTGATCCATCTTTCCTCCTGATACACCGACAATTAATAAATTAAGCTTATCACATTCATTTCTTACACCGCGTCTATTTCCAGACCGCTGCGGCAGGCAGAAAACAGCCCATCCGGCAGACGCGCAAACGTGATCCTCCGGGCCCCCTGCCAGCGAGCGAATTCCGTAATGGCGTTTTGCAGCCCCCTTTCCAGCGTGCGGCCAGGCTTAACCCCGTCCTCAAGATAGAGCGCAATCACTTCCAGTACGCCCTCTTTGCGGTGCATCTTGGCATCCATACGCCCAACCAGCCGCCCGCAATGGAGCAGCGGCAACACGAAATAGCCAAATTGCCGCTTAGGCGCCGGGGTGTAACACTCCAGACGATAGCTGAAATCGAAAAACTGCTCTGCCCGTTTGCGATCCCAGACCACCGGATCAAACGGTGACAGCACCGCGCTATGCGTGGCGGTGAGTTTATCTTCCTGCGCCGTTGCCAGCAGCGGCAATAGCGAGGCGTGCAGCCAGGCTGGGCCCAGGGTTTCAACATTGATCGGATAAATTTGCCCGGCTTCCTGCAACTGCTCCAGCAGCAACGGTAATGCAGGCTGACGCAGACGGTAGTAGTCTGCCAGCCACTGGGCGCGAAACACCCCGAGACTGCGGGCGCTGTTTTCCAGCATCCGGTACTCCGCGGCCTCCTGCGACAGCACGTCCCGCTCATCATCCCAGTGCGGCATCACCCGCTGCGTGAGATCATAGACACGCTGAAAATTACGGCGTTCGACAACCATCACTTTCCCGGCCGTAAACAATCCTTCCAGATGACGCTTGTGAGGTTTCCACTCCCACCAGCCGCTGGTGCCTTTACGCGGATGTTCGAAATCGGCTGAGCGCACCGGCCCATTTTGCTCGATATGGGCAACAAGCTGCTCAATCTCTTCAGCGTGCTCCTGCATCCACTCTTTACGGTACTTCCAGCCCATCTTGTCAGGTGCCAGCATGCGGTGGCGCATAAGAGCAAAATCATCACGCGGCAAAAAACAGGCTTCATGTGCCCAGTATTCCATCAGTTCACCGCGGCGTAACGCATCGTCAAGCCAGTGCTGTGGATACGCTCCGAGGCGGCTGAACAGCACCAGATAAGGGCTACGGGCAACAATGTTGATAGTGTCGATTTGCAGCAGCGACATGCGCTGGATCATAGAGAGGATATCGGAAGGTGTGGCACGTCTGGCTGGTTTGCGTAGTAAACCTTGCGCGGCGAGATGTAAATAACGGGCAGATGTTAACGAGAGTTGCGGCACAGACATGGGTATTCCTGTTCAGTTAACAGGGCGCAGCCGATGCAGCAATCGTCAGCGCGCCAGAGTAAGCAATTCCTGCAGCAGCTTGTTCGCCTGTTCGCCTTCCAGTTGCGCGTCCACAGGCAAATACCACCAGTTATCTTCAGCGAAGGACCGACATTTCACCGCGTCTTTTTCGGTCATCACCAGCGTCTGTCCCGGTTTGACCATCGCCTGAACATCCGCCCGGGTTAATGCCTGATGATCGGCGAGCGCAAAAGTCTGCTCCGGCATCACGCCGCACTCACTGAGCGTAGCGAAAAAACGCGGGGGATGGCCAATACCAGCCATCGCCACGCAAGGCGACAGCTCGCGTACTTCGCGCCGTTCACCGGTGCGCAAATTAACTGCCAGCCCCGGAATCAGGTGCATCGGGATCTCACCCGACCTTGCCACGCCGCCGTTGGCGATCACCGCATCAACCGTCTTCAGACGTGAAGCGCGTTCACGCATCGGACCCGCAGGAAGCCACCAGCCATTGCCAAAACGTCTGACGCCATCAATGACCACAATCTCTTTGTCTCGCGCCAGGCGATAATGTTGCAGGCCATCATCAGTCACGATTATCTGCACGGAATGGTGTGCCAGAATGGCTTCCACCGCCTCACGGCGGTTGGGAGAAACCGCAACCGGCGCACCGGTGCGCTGGTAAATCAGCACAGGTTCGTCACCTGCCTCTTCCGTGGTGGAATCAGACGTCAGTAACAGCGGGTAACGTTCTGCCTTCCCGCCATAACCTCGCGAAACTACCCCCACGCGGATACCACGCTGCTGAAGCTGTTCAACCAGCCAGACAACCACCGGTGTTTTACCGTTACCACCGGCCGTCAGGTTACCGACCACCACCACAGGAACCGGGGCGCGCCAGGCTTTTTTCAGCCCCAGACGATAAGCAAGACGGATTGCGCCACTCACCAGGCCATAAAGCCAGGAGAGTGGCAATAACAGTAGCCACAGCGGGGATTCACCGGACCAGATACGTGCAATCATGCGCCAAACTGCATTTTATGAAGCTGAGCGTAAACGCCACGGTGCTCCAGCAGCTCGGCATGACTGCCGCGCTCAACGATACAGCCATCTTCCACCACTACAATTTCATCGGCCTGTTCAATGGTTGAGAGGCGGTGGGCGATAACCAGAGAGGTACGGTTTTTCTGCAACTCATTTAGCGCAGCCTGAATCGCGCGTTCAGATTCGGTATCCAGCGCTGACGTGGCCTCATCAAGGATCAGGATCGGACTGTCACGCAGCAGCGCACGGGCAATCGCGATACGCTGACGCTGGCCGCCAGAAAGCAGCACCCCATTCTCACCAATTATTGTATCCAGGCCTTCATCCATTTTATTTATAAAATCAAAGGCATAGGCCATCTTCGCTGCTTTCTCAATCTCCTCACGGCTGTACACATCTGTACGGGCGTAGGCAATGTTGTTGGCAACGGTATCATTAAAGAGATGCACGTTCTGGGAGACCAGCGCGACCTGGTCACGCAGCGATGTGAGCTTGTATTCGCGCAGATCGTACCCATCCATCAGGATCTGCCCTTCATCAATATCGTAGAAACGCGTGATCAGGCTGGCCAATGTCGATTTCCCTGACCCGGAGCGCCCCACCAATGCAACCGTCTTACCCGCCGGGATCGTCAGGTTGATATTGCGCAGTGCTGGCGTATCACGGCCAGGATAAGTAAACGTTACATTGCGGAATTCAATATCGCCGCGAGCACGTTCGATAACACGCGTTCCTTCGTCTTTTTCCTGCTCACTATCGAGGATAGCAAACAGCGTCTGGCAAGCCGCCATACCGCGCTGGAACTGAGCATTGACGTTAGTCAACGATTTCAACGGACGCATCAGGGCGATCATAGAAGAAAAGACGACGGTAATCGTACCAGCCGACAGCGTCTGCATGACGCTTGGGAAGCTGGCGGCATAAAGCACAAATGCCAGCGCCAGTGATGCAATTAACTGGATCAAAGGATCGGAAATAGAGGAAGCAGAGACCATTTTCATCCCCTGCAAACGCATCTTGTTACTGACTTTGTCAAAGCGGTGGGTTTCCACTTCCTGACCGCCAAACATCAGCACCTCTTTATGTCCTTTTAACATCTGTTCCGCGCTGGTGGTCACCTGCCCCATCGTGTTCTGCATGTTTTTGCTGATATTACGGAAACGCTTAGATACCATGCGAATAGCGACAGAAACAATTGGCGCCAACACAATCAGGATCAGCGACAGTTGCCAGCTATACCAGAACATCATCACGAACAGGCCGATGATCGATGCACCTTCACGCACCACGGTGATCAATGCGCTGGATGAAGACGAAGCCACTTGTTCCGAATCGTAGGTAATACGTGACAGCAAGGTGCCAGTCGATTGCTTATCAAAAAATGATACCGGCATACCCATCATGTGGCTAAACAGGCGGCGGCGCATGGTCATCACCACTTTCCCCGAGACCCAGGAAATGCAGTAACTGGAGATATAACTGGTGATACCGCGGAGGATCATCAGCCCGATAACCACCAGCGGCATCCACAGCAGCACCGAACGGTCCGTTTTACCAAAACCATCATCCAGTAACGGTTTAAGCAGCGATAACATGAATGTATCGCTGGCTGCGTTGAGGATTAACGCAATCCCCGACACGATCAGACCCGTTTTGAAAGGCGCAATAGTTGGCCATAGTCGGCGGAATGTCTGCCATGTGGAGAGATCTTTATCGTTCTGCATTCAGAAAACCAGCACTTGTTGAAATAGCCGCATATTCTACCCGTTATCGTTTGGGACGCCAAACCACTGATGATACCAACGCGGTAAAAGTTGATCCCGTAAGCTATGGATTTCCCAGCCCTGCGGAGAAAATGAGATGGTTATCTGCCCCTGGTGCGGAGTGTCATACCAGCGATATCCCTGTTCCCGGTAACGTTTTACGACCTTTAGCGAAGGGAAGCGCCAGGCGTTATACCGCGATGCTGATGCCACTGCCGCCTTGCCTTCTACCCGCTGCAAGAAAGGCAGAGACGACGAGGTGTTACTTCCATGATGAGGTACCTGCACAAGTGTAGATTGTAGGTGCTGCCAGTAGCGGCTGAGCATTGCCATCTCTCCCTGCGTTTCGATGTCACCGGTTAGCAGGATACTGTGTTTCCCATCCTCCACCTTCACGACACATGAGAGATTGTTCCCCTGCATCTGCGCTTTCGGTAGCGGCCAGTGCGCGCTGAATGTCAGCCCCTGCCACTGCCATGTCTCTCCACGCAAACAGGGTGCGTGGCCAGCCCAACCTAATGGGCTGCGTACCCACAATTCTGGCCAGGCTTTCAGTAAGGACGCCAGACCACCGCGATGATCCAGATGTTCATGGCTCAGTATGATGCCCTCGGGCTGCAGAGCGTGCCAGCGCAGCCACGGAATAATCAGTTGCTGCCCACTGTCACCTCCAGGCCACGCAACGCCGGTATCGTAGAGAATCGCTTTACCGTTGCGTTCAATCACCATTGCCAGCCCCTGCCCAACATCCAGCATATGTACTGACCACTCCCCTTGCCGGTCAGCCCGCCATAGCGGTAATAACAGCATCGTCAGGCCAGTCAGACACAGCGCAGGAATACGACACCACAGAGACAAGCGCCAGCAGATCAGCATCAACCATGGTACCCAGGCTGCTGCCTGCCAACGCGCATCAATATTGACCCATCCCGCGGGCAACCATCGCAGAAAAGCAAACAATAGTGCGAGCGTTTGGTCCGCAAGATACCAGCAGGCTTCCTCAATTAGCGGGGGTCCGGTCAAGTGCAGCAGCATTCCCGTTAAAATCAGGGGGACGGTGACAAATGTTACCAGAGGGATCGCCACCAGGTTGGCGACCAGCGAGCTCAGACTGATTCCATGGAACATAGATAATTGTAAGGGAATCAGTAATAACGTCATCCCAATTTGCAAATGGACCAGGCTCATACCGCTATGTATAAGCCAGTGTTGCTGCGCTGGCATCGGTAACCACTGATACCAGAACAGCAATGCTGCCACCGCGAAGGCCGATAACCACAGGCTGTATGACAATACGGAGATCGGATCGATAAACAATATCGCTGCGACACAACAGAGCCAGACTTGCCAGGGCGACCATAACCGACCTGAAAGACGTAGCGTAGCCCATACGCTAAGCGAAATGGCTGTGCGCAATGCTGGGGGTTGTAAGCCTGTAAGATATGCATATCCAATGGCACACAATACTCCGGCGAGCAGTGGCAACGCCCAATTAATCCGGTGGGCCGGGAAGTAAAACTGTATTCCACGGGTAACAACGCCGCCAAGCATCGCGGCAAGAGCGATATGCAGGCCAGATATCGCCATCAAATGGGCAGTTCCAGTCTGGCGCATAATCTCTTTTACCGGGCTTTCGAGTGCTGAACGTTCTCCCATTCCCAGCGCCAGAATCACCGGACGCCAGGAATAAGGGGAAAGCGTGTGCACCAGCGACTGAAGATAATCAGCGCGCCAGCTACAAGTTGGCTCGATTAACCGCGCATCGCTAAAGCGGCCGCTAAGAGGAAGATGGCTTGCCAGTGCGTAGCGCTGAGAATCAAACCCTCCGTCGTTGAGCTGGCCGTGCATCGCACGTACACGAACGGTCATCACCCATCGCTGCCCTGTACAGACCGGGACAGGTAAGTATTGCCCATAGAGTGTTATGCCAGCGGCCGGGAACAAGCGCTTGCCATTAAGACGCACTATCTTCGCCTGATGGCGGGTCATATTGTCTGTTTCGGTAATAATGACTTCAACCTGACGGTTCGCTCCCGGAAGGTTCACCGTTGGCCAAAGTGCCTGCATTGCGTTCAAAACGCCCCAGGCAAAAATGAGTAACGTGGTGCCCCCATAGCGTAAAAGCCTTGGTCGTACGCATGCCAGCAGGCATCCACTAATAATGACGCACCAAATACTGCGGATATCGGGTAATACCGGCAACCACAACAGCGGTAGAATACCCAATATGATGCATGCAGCTAATGTAGATAACGCCATGCATACCTCCTTGTTGGATCAGAAGTATGCGGGGCTCTGGCTTGATTTTCTTTCGTATGTTTTCAGGTTTGCGGCGTGAATTGTTGGTTTTTTATCGCATTACATCGCACCAGCAAAAATGTGCGAGGCTGCTTCAGGAAAAGAAAAGCAGAAAATGAAAAAGGCACCCTTTCAGGTGCCTTCTCGCATGTAATTCTTTGCTATTCGCTAAGAATTACTCATAAATATTGGCGCGGTCACGTAATTCTTTACCCGGCTTAAAGTGCGGAACGTATTTTCCTTCCAGATCCACTTTATCGCCTGTTTTGGGGTTACGCCCGGTGCGAGGTGCACGATAGTGCAGGGAAAAACTGCCGAAACCGCGGATCTCAATGCGCTCACCCTGGGCAAGAGTAGAGGCCATATGCTCCAGCATCTCTTTTACAGCATCTTCCACGGCTTTAGCCGGGATATGCGATTGCTGGCTTGCAAGTCTTTCTATCAATTCTGACTTGGTCATGATTCCTCCGGTTTCCTTCAACGCAATATTCGCTTAATAGCTTTAACAAGGGCGGCCGTAGCCGCCCTTTGTCATTGATTACAGGACGAATCCTGTGATCTGTCAAGTAACTCATCGTCGTTCGCACGGCAACTTTGTGACTTTCGTCCTGTTACCGTGCAAATAACTTCGGGTTCTTGATCTTACTCGCCTTTAGCTGCTTTGAAAGCTTCAGCCATAGCGTTAGAGAAGTTGCCTTCTTCCTGTTTGTTGTTAACAGAAGCGATAGCATCTTTCTCGTCAGCTTCGTCTTTCGCACGTACAGACAGGCTAACTACACGGTTCTTACGGTCAACGCCGGTGAATTTAGCTTCAACGTCATCACCAACATTCAGAACCAGAGTTGCATCTTCTACACGATCGCGAGAAGCTTCAGAAGCGCGCAGGTAACCTTCAACGCCGTCAGCCAGTTCTACGGTTGCGCCTTTAGCATCAACTGCAGTGACTTTACCGTTTACGATTGCGCCTTTCTTGTTCAGTGCAACGTAGTTGTTGAACGGATCTTCTGCGAGCTGTTTAACGCCCAGAGAGATACGCTCACGCTCTGCGTCAACCTGCAGAACAACAGCTGCGATTTCGTCGCCTTTTTTGTATTCACGAACTGCTTCTTCGCCTGCAACGTTCCAGGAAATGTCAGACAGGTGAACCAGGCCGTCGATGCCACCGTCCAGGCCGATGAAGATACCGAAGTCAGTGATAGACTTGATTTTACCTTCAACGCGATCGCCCTTGTTGTGGGTTTCAGCAAACTGCTGCCACGGGTTGGATTTGCACTGTTTCAGGCCCAGGGAGATACGACGACGTTCTTCGTCGATATCCAGAACCATAACTTCCACTACGTCGCCAACGTTAACAACTTTGGACGGGTGGATGTTTTTGTTGGTCCAATCCATTTCGGAAACGTGAACCAGGCCTTCAACGCCTTCTTCGATTTCAACGAAGCAGCCGTAGTCGGTCAGGTTGGTCACGCGGCCAGTCAGCTTGGTGCCTTCCGGGTAACGTTTAGCGATAGCTACCCACGGATCTTCGCCCAGCTGTTTCAGGCCCAGGGACACACGAGTACGTTCGCGGTCGAATTTCAGCACTTTAACAGTGATTTCGTCGCCAACGTTTACGATTTCGCTCGGATGCTTAACGCGTTTCCATGCCATATCGGTGATGTGCAGCAGGCCGTCAACGCCGCCCAGATCAACGAATGCACCGTAGTCAGTAAGGTTCTTAACGATACCTTTAACTTCCATGCCTTCCTGCAGGTTTTCCAGCAGCTGATCGCGTTCTGCGCTGTTTTCGGATTCGATAACTGCACGACGGGAAACAACAACGTTGTTACGCTTCTGGTCAAGCTTGATTACTTTGAATTCAAGCTCTTTGCCTTCCAGGTGCAGAGTGTCACGGACCGGACGAACGTCTACCAGAGAACCTGGCAGGAACGCACGAATACCGTTCAGCTCAACAGTGAAGCCGCCCTTGACTTTGCCGTTGATAACACCGGTAACAGTTTCAGCGTCTTCGTAAGCTTTTTCCAGCGTGATCCAGGCTTCGTGACGTTTAGCTTTCTCACGGGACAGCAGGGTTTCACCGAAGCCGTCTTCTACTGCATCCAGAGCAACGTCAACTTCGTCACCAACCTGGATTTCCAGTTCGCCCTGGGCGTTTTTGAACTGCTCAGCCGGAATGGCGGACTCAGATTTCAGACCGGCGTCAACCAGTACTACGTCTTTGTCAATAGCAACAACAACACCACGAACGATAGAACCCGGGCGGGTTTCGATTTCTTTCAGGGACTCTTCAAAGAGTTGAGCAAAAGATTCAGTCATATTGATAATCTTCAGGATTCTTCAATTTAACGTCCACCTGGCTTCATGCCGGATGGGGTTGTTTCACATGCCTGCTCACATTCCATTGCAGCAGGTACTACGAATTCGGTCGCTTACGCGAGAGCCAATTTTTGGCGTGCATATTGTAGCGCTTTCTCAATCACTTGCTCAATGCTTAAACTGGTTGAATCCAGAACTAAAGCATCAGCAGCGGGAACCAGCGGCGCTACAGGACGATTACGATCGCGATCGTCACGTTCCTTGATCTCGGCCAAAAGGCGTTCAAAGTTAACACTAAAGCCTTTCTCCTGCAACTGGAGCATGCGACGATTCGCACGTTCTTCCGAAGAAGCGTCAAGGAAAATTTTCACCGGCGCGTCGGGGAAAACGACCGTCCCCATATCACGTCCATCGGCTATAAGACCCGGTGCTTCGCGAAACGCGCGCTGGCGGCGTAATAACGCTTCACGCACGCGCGGAAACGCAGCCACTTGCGATGCTGCATTCGCTACTTCCTGGGTGCGAATTTCACTGCTGACATCCTCACCTTCGAGGATTACTTCCAGATTTCCGTCGGTTGAGACAAATCGCACATCCAGATGCGCCGCCAGCGGAACCAGCACTTCTTCCGAGGAGACATCGACGTGGTGATGCAGTGCAGCGAGCGCCAGCACACGATAAATTGCGCCTGAATCCAACAGATGCCATTGCAACGCTTCCGCCATTGCCTTGCAAAGCGTGCCTTTTCCCGCACCGCTTGGCCCATCAATGGTGATTACCGGGGCAATTGCCGTCATCTTTTTCTCCTTACTCAAGGCATATCGTTACGTAAACGCCGCGCATTATACGCGGCAATGCACACAATCGTTACTACTGCGTGCGAATAACAGAAGGGTCTGAAGCTGAGTGTAGAATAAATGTGCGGCTGGCCGGGCTGATTTACACCAGCCCGGAGCAAAGATGATTACGCGAGCGTACTGATGCGAGCTAACTGCTCAAAATAGTCGGGGAAGGTTTTCGCCGTGCATTTCGGGTCCAGAATGGTAACCGGCGTATCCGACAGCGCCACCAGCGAGAAGCACATCGCCATACGGTGATCGTTATACGTACCAATTTCCGCAAACTGCAATTTTTCCGGCGGAGTAATGCGGATAAAATCCTCACCCTCTTCCACCGTCGCCCCCACTTTGCGCAACTCTGTCGCCATCGCAAACAGACGATCTGTTTCCTTCACTCGCCAGTTATAGATATTACGCAGCGTAGTGGTGCCTTTGGCAAACAGCGCAGCCGTCGCGATAGTCATTGCGGCATCCGGGATATGATTCATGTCCATATCGATAGCATTCAACTCGCCGCGCGTACAGGCAATGTAGTCATCGCCCCAGACCACCGTTGCGCCCATTTTTTCCAGTACGTCGGCAAAGCGGATATCGCCCTGCACGCTGTTGCGTCCAATCCCGGTCACTTTTACCGTGCCGCCTTTGATCGCCCCTGCAGCCAGGAAATAAGAAGCCGAGGAGGCATCGCCCTCCACCAGATACTGGCCCGGAGACTGATATTGCTGACCGCCGCGAACCACAAAACGCTGATAGTGCTGGTTTTCCACCAACACATCAAAGGTTTCCATCAGATGCAACGTGATGTCGATGTAAGGTTTAGAGACCAGATCGCCTTTGATAGTGATAACCGTATCCTGCGGCGCCAGCGGCGCTGCCATCAGCAATGCGGTCAGGAACTGGCTGGAAACGCTGCCGTCCACGCTGACGTCACCGCCGGTAAAACCGCCGCGCAGGCGCAGAGGAGGGTAATTTTCTTGCTCAAGGTAATCGATTTGCGCTCCACCCTGACGCAGCGCGTCAACCAGGTGTCCAATCGGGCGCTCTTTCATACGCGGTTCACCGGTCAGCACCAAATCGTTTGCCCCAAGACAAAGCGCCGCAGCCAGAGGGCGCATTGCCGTTCCGGCATTGCCAAGAAACAGCTCCAGTTTTTCCGCAGAGTGCAGCGGACCACCCACGCCGGTCACTTCACAACGGGTGCGGTCGGCAGACAAGGTATAATGAACTCCCAGCGCGCTGAGGGCATTCAACATGTGGCGCACGTCGTCGCTGTCCAGCAAATTGGTCAGAACGGTAGTGCCACGGGCAAATGCGGCAAGCAACAAAGCGCGGTTTGAGACACTTTTCGAACCAGGCAGATTGATGGTGCCATCTACCCGCGCGATGGGTTGTAACGTCAGGGATTCCATGAAACTTTACTCTCTACAGACAAAATAAAACCCCGCAGTCCAACTGCGGGGAATGCAGACTACAGCAATTAACCGTGGCGACGTTCGAAGTCAACCATAAAGTCGGTCAGCGCCTGTACGCCAGCCAGCGGCATCGCGTTATAAATTGAGGCACGCATACCGCCAACGACGCGGTGGCCTTTCAGGGCGTGCAGACCCGCAGCGAACGACTCTTCAAGGAAAAGTTTGTCCAGCGCGCTGTCCGCCAGTTGGAACGGAATGTTCATGCGCGAACGGTTAGACTTCGCCACATCATTGCGATAAAAGTCGCTGCGGTCGATTACGCCATACAACAGCTCGCTTTTTTGCTGGTTGACTTTCTCCATTGCGGCGACACCGCCCTGTTTTTTCAGCCATTTAAACACCAGCCCTGAGAGATACCAGGCAAAAGTCGGCGGCGTGTTGAACATAGAGTCATTTTCATTCAGCACGCTGTAGTCGAGGATAGACGGACAGGCCGCATGAGCTTTGCCCAGCAGATCTTCACGTACTATCACCAGCGTTAAACCTGCCGGACCGATATTTTTCTGTGCGCCCGCATAAATCACACCAAAACGGCTGACATCAATTTCGCGCGACAGGATGGTTGAAGAGAAATCAGCCGTTACCACTACATCACTGGCGAATGCGGGTGTTTCATCGATCGCGATGCCGTCAATCGTTTCATTCGGGCAGTAGTGGAGATAAGCCGCGTTATTGCTGAGTTGCCATTCGCTCATCGGCTTAACAGCACGCAGGCCATCAACAGTGATTTTCGCGTCAATAACGTGTGGAACGCAGTATTTTTTCGCTTCTTTGACTGCACTTGCCGCCCAGTAACCGGCATCAACATAATCAGCGGTTGTTTTATCACCCAGTAAATTGAGCGGAATGCCAGCAAACTGACCACGACCACCGCCGTGACAGAACAGAACCTTATAGTTGGAGGGGATGTTCAGCAGATCGCGAAAGTCCTTCTCCGCCTCTTCAGCCACATGGATAAACTCTTTACTACGATGGCTAATTTCCATCACCGAAGTGCCAAGACCTTGCCAGTCGCACAATTCCTGTTGCGCCTGTTTGAGCACATCCGCCGGTAATACTGCCGGGCCAGAACTAAAATTGAAGACCTGAGTCATTTCCCCTCACCACGCTAAAAAGCAATAAGTTATTCCTGTGACATCGGTTTTATCATTGCGCGTCACGCGCCGCAATGGGTAATAGCCGCGCAGGGGGAAATGTGCGCTCAGTCACATAGCAGAATGTTTTGCTCAGTCGAGCCGGGCCCGATAAAAAACCTGTTATGTCACCCGAATGGCCCTGCTGGCCTTCGACCATTCCGGATTTGCACAGCGTGGGCAGGATCGCTTTTCGCCCGCCTGCAAGGCGACAATTTTACTGCAACGTACGCAAACGTAATCGCCCGATTCAGGCACCGAGATAAATCGTTCGCTGCATCCTTCCGGCAGAATACAGAGCCCTGGTTTAACCTCGTTGTCGGGGAAGTAATAGACGCTGATTTGCCCATTGGTCTCCATAATCGCCAGCCGAATCTGCCCGAGATGTTCTATACCGTTGACGCGCAATTCCATGAAAAACTCAAATTCAGTCATGTTCTCTTCATGCAATTTTTCCCATGCCAGCTCACCATTCTCAACAATAACAACCGGTTTGCCTTCCAGCAGATCCTCCAGCTTTTCGCTGTGCGACATCAGCCACATCACCAGACGATAAAGCACTGCCAGCGTAATAAAAACCACCAGTACGGGCAGCATTGGAACGTCGTCATAAAAGGCCACATCTCCCGCTGCCGAGCCCAGCGTCAGGATAATGAGGACTTCGAATAGCGACATTTGCCGTACGCCACGTCGGCCGGTGATCTTGAGGAATAAAAAGACTAAAACGAAGGTATAAAGGCTGCGCAGTGCCACTTCCCACAAAAAATCAAAGGGAACTTTATCCAGTGCCATGCGATGAAGGTCGAACGCTTTCATTTTTCCATCCGTGAACAGTCGGGTACTCTCCCTAAGCATAGACTGCTGCTTTATTTTCGCCGGGCAGACGCGGAAGATGGCGCCAGTCACGCAAAACCCGTATCATTGCGCGCTTTACGTACGAAAAAAGTGACCGCCATGACTCAAACATTTATTCCCGGCAAAGACGCCGCACTGGAAGACTCCATCGCCCGCTTCCAGCAAAAGCTCACTGACCTCGGTTTTCACATTGAAGAGGCCTCATGGCTGAATCCGGTGCCGAACGTCTGGTCTGTGCATATTCGCGATAAAGAGTGTGCGTTGTGCTTCACCAACGGTAAAGGCGCAACGAAAAAGGCTGCGCTTGCCTCTGCGCTGGGCGAGTACTTCGAGCGTCTTTCTACCAACTACTTCTTCGCTGACTTCTGGCTGGGTGATGCCATTGCGCAAGGCCCGTTCGTTCACTACCCGAACGAAAAGTGGTTCCCGCTGCCGGAAGATGACTCGCTACCCGAGGGGATCCTCGATACTCGTCTGCGCGCGTTCTACGATCCACAGAACGAATTGGCCGCCGGGATGTTGGTCGATCTGCAATCCGGGAATGATGAGCGTGGTATCTGCGCCCTGCCGTTTACCCGCCAGTCTGATGAGCAGACGGTCTATATTCCGATGAACATCGTCGGCAATCTGTATGTTTCCAATGGTATGTCTGCCGGTAACACCCGCAACGAAGCCCGCGTACAGGGTCTGTCTGAAGTGTTCGAACGCCATATCAAAAACCGTATCATCGCAGAGAGCATCAGCCTGCCGGAAATCCCACAGGAAGTGCTGGCCCGCTATCCTGGTGTGGAGGAAGCCATTGCTAAACTGGAAGCCGAAGGGTTCCCGATTTTTGCCTATGATGGCTCGCTGGGCGGAAAATATCCGGTGATCTGCGTCGTGCTGTTTAATCCGGCGAATGGCACCTGCTTTGCCTCCTTTGGAGCACACCCGGATTTTGGCGTTGCGCTGGAACGTACAGTCACCGAGCTGTTGCAGGGGCGCGGTCTGAAAGATCTCGATGTCTTTACCCCGCCGACCTTTGATGACGAAGAAGTGGCTGAACACGCTAACCTCGAAACTCACTTTATCGATTCCAGCGGTTTGATCTCCTGGGATCTGTTTAAGCAAGATGCGGATTATCCGTTCGTTGACTGGAGCTTCGCAGGGACCACCGAAGAAGAGTTCGCCACGCTGATGGCTATCTTCAATGCGGAAGATAAAGAGGTCTATATCGCCGATTACGAGCACCTTGGCGTGTACGCCTGCCGTATTCTGGTGCCGGGCATGTCCGATATTTATCCGGCAGAAGATCTGTGGCTGGCGAATAACACCATGGGCAGCCATCTGCGCGAAACTATCCTGTCACTACCAGGCAGCGAGTGGGAGAAAGAGGAGTACCTCAACCTTATCGCCCAACTGGACGATGAAGGTCACGATGATTTTACCCGCGTTCGTGAGTTGCTGGGTCTGGCGACCGGTAAAGACAATGGCTGGTACACCCTGCGCGTTGGCGAGTTAAAAGCGATGCTGGCGCTGGCTGGCGGCGATCTGGATCAGGCGCTGGCCTGGACCGAATGGACCATGGAATTCAACGCGTCCATCTTCAGCGCGGAGCGCGCCAACTACTACCGCTGCCTGCAAACGCTACTGCTGCTGGCGCAGGAAGAGGATCGCGAGCCGCTGCAATATCTGAATGCATTCGTACGCATGTACGGCGCGCAGGCAGTTGAAGCAGCCAGCGCCGCGTTGAGCGGTGAAGCGCCGTTCTATGACCTGCAACCGGCAGACGGTACCCTGCAGGCGTTCCCGGCACATCAGTCTCTGTTAGCGGCTTACGAAAAGTTGCAACGCGCCAAAACGGCATTCTGGGCGAAATAACGACAAGTAGCACGACAATATGTAGGCTTCATAGCAGGTCTACGCTATATTACGGGGCAATTTTATTGCCCCTTTTTATTTATATTTTTTCAATGTCAGTCAGTTGTAATAATTAAGTTAAATATGGGTAAATAGTATTATTACTTGCGAACTAATATTGTTACTTCTAATGGCAACTACCCCATTTTAATTAACGATTTTTCGGAGGCTTCATAAAAATACTCAACTCATTTTATAACTTTTAAACTTTATTTTTATTTATATAATCAACAAGTTAATCCGCATTCGTAGAAAAACCACGCTCTTTGCGGTCCTATAAGCCAGGCGAGATATGATCCATATCAAATTCTCTTCTATAATGCTTTGTTAGTATCTCGTCGCCGACTTAATAAAGAGAGAGTTAGTGTGAAAGCTGACAACCCTTTTGATCTTATCCTTCCAGCCGAAATGGCCAAAGTTGCCGAAGAAGCTGGCGTCTATAAAGCGACTAAACATCCGCTGAAGACTTTCTACCTGGCTATCACCGCAGGTGTGTTCATCTCTATTGCTTTTGTTTTCTATATCACCGCCACCACCGGCACAGCGGCAATGCCCTACGGTATTGCTAAACTGATTGGGGGTATCTGTTTCTCCCTGGGGTTGATCCTCTGCATTATCTGCGGTGCGGATCTTTTTACCTCGACTGTGCTGATTGTCGTGGCGAAAGCCAGTGGGCGTATCACTTGGGGGCAACTGGCCCGTAACTGGATTAACGTCTACTTCGGTAACCTGGTAGGTGCGCTGCTGTTTGTCCTGCTAATGTGGTTGTCTGGCGAATATATGGTCGCCAATGGTGGCTGGGGCTTAAACGTCCTGCAGACCGCAGACCATAAAGTGCATCACACTTTCATCGAAGCTGTTGCACTGGGTATTCTGGCCAACCTGATGGTTTGTATGGCCGTGTGGATGAGTTATTCCGGTCGCAGCCTGATGGATAAAGCGATGATTATGGTGCTGCCGGTAGCGATGTTTGTCGCCAGCGGTTTTGAGCACAGTATCGCAAACATGTTTATGATTCCGATGGGTATCGTAATCCGTAACTTTGCTAGCCCGGAGTTCTGGACCGCAGTTGGTTCCAGCCCGGAAAGTTTTTCTCATCTGACTATTACGAATTTCATCATCGATAACCTTATTCCGGTAACAATCGGGAATATCATAGGTGGTGGGTTATTAGTCGGGTTGACATACTGGGTCATTTACCTGCGTGGCAACGATCATCATTAATGGTTGTTTCAGGCAGTAAATAAAAAATCCACTTAAGAAGGTAGGTGTTACATGTCCGAGCTTAATGAAAAATTAGCCACAGCCTGGGAAGGTTTTGCGAAAGGTGACTGGCAGAAAGAAGTCAACGTACGTGACTTTATCCAGAAAAACTACACCCCATATGAAGGCGACGAGTCCTTCCTGGCTGGCGCTACTGACGCGACCACCGCCCTGTGGGACAAAGTCATGGAAGGGGTTAAACTGGAAAACCGCACTCATGCGCCAGTTGATTTTGACACCTCTGTTGCTTCCACCATTACTTCTCACGACGCTGGCTACATCAACAAAGCGCTTGAGAAAATCGTTGGTCTGCAAACTGAAGCTCCGCTGAAACGCGCTATCATCCCGTTTGGCGGCATCAAAATGGTTGAAGGTTCCTGCAAAGCGTACAATCGCGAACTGGACCCGATGCTGAAAAAAATCTTCACCGAATACCGTAAAACCCATAACCAGGGTGTATTCGATGTTTACACCAAAGACATTCTGAACTGCCGTAAATCCGGTGTTCTGACTGGTCTGCCGGATGCTTACGGCCGTGGTCGTATCATCGGTGACTACCGTCGCGTTGCGCTGTACGGTATCGACTTCCTGATGAAAGACAAATACGCTCAGTTCCTGTCTCTGCAATCCGATCTGGAAAACGGCGTAAATCTGGAAGCGACTATCCGTCTGCGTGAAGAAATCGCTGAACAGCACCGCGCGCTGGGTCAGATCAAAGAGATGGCGGCTAAATACGGCTGCGATATCTCCGGTCCGGCAACTAACGCTCAGGAAGCAATCCAGTGGACCTACTTCGGTTACCTGGCTGCGGTTAAATCTCAGAACGGCGCTGCAATGTCCTTCGGTCGCGTATCCACCTTCCTGGATGCTTACATCGAACGTGACCTGAAAGCAGGCAAAATCACTGAAAAAGACGCTCAGGAAATGATTGACCACCTGGTCATGAAACTGCGTATGGTTCGCTTCCTGCGTACTCCTGAGTATGATGAACTGTTCTCCGGTGACCCGATTTGGGCAACTGAATCTATCGGTGGTATGGGCGTTGATGGCCGTACTCTGGTTACCAAAAACAGCTTCCGTTTCCTGAACACCCTGTACACCATGGGCCCGTCTCCGGAACCGAACATCACCGTTCTGTGGTCTGAAAAACTGCCGCTGAACTTCAAAAAATTCGCTGCGAAAGTCTCCATCGACACCTCTTCTCTGCAGTACGAGAACGATGACCTGATGCGTCCTGACTTCAACAACGACGACTATGCGATTGCTTGCTGCGTAAGCCCGATGGTTGTGGGTAAACAAATGCAGTTCTTCGGTGCTCGCGCTAACCTCGCGAAAACCATGCTGTACGCAATCAACGGCGGCGTTGATGAAAAACTGAAAATGCAGGTTGGTCCGAAATCTGAGCCTATCAAAGGCGACTTGTTGAAATTCGACGAAGTCATGGAACGCATGGATCACTTCATGGACTGGCTGGCTAAACAGTATGTCACCGCACTGAACGTTATCCACTACATGCACGACAAGTACAGCTACGAAGCCTCTCTGATGGCGCTGCACGATCGTGACGTAATTCGCACCATGGCATGCGGTATCGCCGGTCTGTCCGTTGCTGCTGACTCCCTGTCTGCTATCAAATATGCGAAAGTTAAACCGATTCGTGACGAAGACGGTCTGGCAATCGACTTCGAAATCGAAGGCGAATACCCGCAGTTTGGTAACAACGATGCTCGCGTCGATGATCTGGCAGTTGACCTGGTAGAACGTTTCATGAAGAAAATTCAGAAACTGACTACTTACCGCAACGCTATCCCGACTCAGTCTGTTCTGACCATCACCTCTAACGTTGTGTATGGTAAGAAAACCGGTAACACCCCGGATGGCCGTCGCGCTGGCGCTCCGTTCGGACCAGGTGCTAACCCGATGCACGGTCGTGACCAGAAAGGTGCTGTTGCCTCTCTGACTTCCGTTGCTAAACTGCCGTTCGCTTACGCTAAAGATGGTATTTCTTACACCTTCTCTATCGTTCCGAATGCGCTGGGTAAAGACGACGAAGTGCGTAAAACCAACCTCGCGGGTCTGATGGACGGTTACTTCCATCACGAAGCGTCCATCGAAGGTGGTCAGCACCTGAACGTGAACGTGATGAACCGTGAAATGCTGCTCGACGCGATGGAAAACCCGGAAAAATATCCGCAGCTGACCATCCGTGTTTCAGGTTACGCAGTACGCTTCAACTCCCTGACTAAAGAACAGCAGCAGGACGTTATTACTCGTACCTTCACTCAAACCATGTAATGGTGCTACCCAAGAGTTTTCGGGCTGCATTGAGGCCGGTAAGAGAGCGAATCCCGATGAGCTTACTGAAGTCAAGTGAGTTGGGTGAGTGAAAACAGCCAGCAAAGATACAGCTTGAAAGACGAAGGGTATTGACTGAAATCGCAAAGTAAAAAGCGTACAATAAAGGCTCCACGTAAGTGGGGCCTTTTTAATACTCAAGTCCGCTTTGTCAGACGTCTATACTTGCTGGATATCTGACAAAACAGACTTAGCGCAAAAGGAAATAAATTGCGCAGACACAGGCCCGGATGGGCCGCATCTGGAGAAAACACCGCAATGTCAGTTATTGGTCGCATCCACTCTTTCGAATCCTGTGGCACGGTCGACGGCCCGGGCATCCGCTTCATTACTTTCTTCCAGGGCTGCCTGATGCGCTGCCTCTATTGTCATAACCGCGATACCTGGGATACACACGGTGGTAAAGAGATCACGGTTGAAGATCTGATGAGCGACGTGGTGACTTATCGTCACTTTATGAACGCATCCGGCGGTGGCGTAACCGCGTCCGGCGGTGAGGCTATCCTGCAAGCGGAGTTTGTCCGCGACTGGTTCCGCGCTTGTAAAAAAGAAGGGATTCATACCTGCCTCGATACCAACGGCTTTGTGCGCCGCTACGATCCGGTGATTGATGAACTTCTGGAAGTTACCGACCTGGTCATGCTCGATTTGAAACAGATGAACGATGAGATTCACCAGAATCTGGTCGGCGTTTCTAACCACCGTACGCTGGAGTTTGCCCAGTACCTTGCGAAGAAAAATATTAAGGTCTGGATCCGCTACGTGGTCGTTCCGGGCTGGTCAGACGATGACGACTCCGCGCACCGCCTCGGTGAATTTACCCGTGATATGGGCAACGTCGAGAAAATAGAACTGTTGCCTTACCATGAGCTGGGTAAACACAAATGGGTCGCCATGGGCGAAGAGTACAAGCTTGATGGCGTCCATCCACCGAAAAAAGAGACCATGGAACGTGTCAAAGGCATTCTGGAGCAGTACGGCCATAAAGTGATGTACTGAGCCGCAGTAAAAGCAAAAAAGCCACAACACCTCGTTGTGGCTTTTTTATGCCGGGTTGTTTCTCCGCCGATGCACTCAGGCGTGCGCAACCGGAGTAGGATGGTGCCCTGCTTTACGCATCAGCATCACCAGATAGATAAACGATACGCCCGCAATCATGATAAACAACAGACTGTCTGAATAGCTTTGCATCAGCATCGCCGTCAGCGTCGGGCCCAGAAGGCTGCCAATGGTGTAGCTCAACAGCAGAGCCTGATTCATGGCTACCAACTGATGGTGTTCCACTTTCTCACACGCCCACGCCATTGCCACCGGGTAAAGAGTAAAACCAGCCGTTCCCAACACAAACAGCGCCGGCGCCATCGCCGCATTACTCAGCATTCCCATACAGCCGATGATCACAACAAAGACCTGCACACGCAGTACAAGCAACCGGCCAAAACGATCGGCCAGACGGCCAACGGGCCACTGTCCGATAATGCCTGAGCTCACCATGAGCGCCATCCAGAAACCGATGCCGGAATCACTGATCCCCTGATGTGAAAGATAGAGCGGCATCAGACCATACAACGAGCCGAGAATAATCCCGGAGATAATGCAACCATTTACCCCCAGGCGCGCCTGGCGAAGGCGCAACATCGGCCATACTGAAGTCGCGGCTTGCTCCTCGCTCTGTTGATTAACAATACGGGTAAACAGCAGCGGCAGGATCGCCGCCAGCACCAGCCCTGTCATCAAAGGCAGTACGCTCATCAGATCCGTCGGCAATTTGCTGACAATCACCTGACCCAGCACGGTGCCTACATAATAAACCATCATGTAAGCTGCCAGCAGGCGGCCACGGTTACGGGAGGTGCCACTGCACATTAATGCGCTTTCCACCACCACCCAAATCATTGCGCAGCCCACACCGGCAATGAAACGCCAAATCATCCAGCTCCAGAAGCCCACCATCAGCCCCAGCCCAACGCAGCCAGCAGCGAAAATCAGCGAGGCAATGTAATAGCTGCGGTTAAAACCCAGGCGGCGGATAAGACGCCCGGTCAATAAAGTGCCGAGTAAATTACCGGTAAAATAAGACGAACCCACCATACCGACCTGCCAGGTGGGTAAGTTTTCGTGGGCAAGCCAGAGCGGCACGAGCGTATTCAGCGTCGCGATCGCCAGCGTCAACAGCATCAGGCCGCAGAGCAATAACAGCACCGGCCGGGTATAGGTGGACATGGATTCAAACCGTGAGGAAGTTCAGATTGCGTGCGCATCATGCCATTGGCAAAAGCAAAGTCAATCCACAGAATTAGCGGGCTGACATGAATTGCGCCTTGTCGATTTGAAAAACTTATCCCGCATCAATTCAAGATACTTCAGGTAATATTCATCTGATTGTTTTTATTGTACTAAGCCACAGAAGCAGTAAAGAGATCAGTAGAAAAATTTCATGGTAGAAAACCACATTTCACCCGGCCGGCCCGGGAGTAATTAGCAGGTCCGCATATATCATAGAAAAACTGGTTAATGGAGGATTACTCAGCAACGGGACATAAAAAAAGCGCCAACAGGCGCTTTTCAGGAACACTAAAGAAGTATTAACCGATGAACTCAAGACCGTTCATATACGGACGCAGTACCTCAGGAACTTCGATACGACCATCGGCTTGCTGGTAGTTTTCCAGCACGGCAACCAGCGTACGGCCAACAGCCAGACCAGAACCGTTCAGCGTATGCACCAGACGGGTTTTCTTATCGGACTTGCTGCGGCAGCGTGCCTGCATGCGACGCGCCTGGAAATCCCATACGTTAGAGCAGGAAGAGATTTCACGGTAAGTATTCTGCGCCGGAACCCATACTTCCAGATCATAGGTTTTGCATGCGCCAAAACCCATATCACCAGTACAGAGCAGAATTTTGCGGTACGGCAGACCGAGCAGTTGCAACACTTTCTCAGCATGACCAGTCATCTCTTCCAGCGCGTCCATTGACTCTTCCGGACGAACAATCTGCACCATTTCAACTTTGTCGAACTGGTGCATACGAATCAAACCACGGGTATCACGACCGTAAGACCCCGCTTCGGAACGGAAGCACGGTGTGTGAGCGGTCATTTTGATCGGCAGATCATCTTCGTCGATGATCTCATCACGTACCAGGTTGGTCAGCGGCACTTCAGCCGTCGGAATCAACGCATAGTTGCTGCTATCAGATTCTTCTTCCAGCGGACGCGTGTGGAACAGGTCGCCAGCAAATTTCGGCAACTGGCCGGTGCCATACAGCGTGTCGTGGTTGACCAGATACGGTACGTAGTTTTCCGCGTAGCCATGCTGCTCGGTGTGCAGATCCAGCATGAACTGCGCCAGCGCGCGATGCATACGGGCGATTTGCCCTTTCATCACCACGAAACGGGAGCCGGTCAGTTTTACAGCGGCCGCAAAATCCAGCCCGCGGTGCATTTCACCCAGCGTAACATGATCGCGGATTTCAAAATCAAATTGACGCGGTGTACCCCAGCGGCTGATTTCGACGTTATCGTTCTCATCGCGCCCTGTCGGGACACAATCGTCAGGCAGGTTCGGGATGGTCAGCGCAATTTCGCGGATCTCAGCCAGCAGGGTTTCCAGCTCGGCTTTCGCTGCGTCAAGTTCTTCACCCAGCTTGTTCACTTCCAGGCGTAATGGCTCGATGTCTTCCCCGCGTGCTTTCGCCTGGCCAATGGATTTCGATCGTGAGTTACGCTCTGCTTGCAGGTTCTCAGTATTAACCTGCAAAACTTTACGACGCTCTTCGAGCGCGCGTAATTTATCTACATCCAGCTTAAAGCCCCGGCGTGCCAGTTTTTCAGCGACTGCGTCTGGCTCGGTACGCAGCAGATTGGGATCGAGCATGCTTTTCCTGTGCTTGTTGTATTGTAAAAAAGAAGAAGTCGATCGCTGCCTGCGATCGATATAATGTACAGCGGTAACCTTACCGCAACGCCCGCACTAGCGATAGCGTTTTATAGGGCTTTTATGATCCTGTTCGGCTAGCCAGGCGAGCTTTTCGCCAATCTTGCCCTCAAGACCTCTGTTGGTGGGGTGATAATAGCGCGTTTGTGCTAATTCCTGCGGGAAATACTCCTCGCCAGCGGCGTAGGCATTGGGTTCGTCGTGCGCATAACGATACTCCTGGCCGTACCCCATCTCTTTCATCAATTTTGTTGGTGCATTACGCAGGTGCACAGGCACATCGAAATCCGGACGATCGCGTGCGTCTGCAAGTGCCGCTTTAAACGCTGTATACACCGCGTTACTCTTCGGCGCGCAGGCCAGGTAGACAATTGCCTGTGCGATTGCACGCTCCCCCTCCGCCGGGCCAACGCGTGTAAAACAATCCCAGGCGGAAATGGCCACCTGCATGGCGCGCGGATCGGCATTGCCGACATCTTCCGAAGCAATCGCCAGACAGCGACGCGCCACGTACAACGGATCGCCTCCGGCAGTGATAATGCGCGCATACCAGTAAAGTGCCGCATCCGGCGCACTGCCGCGTACCGATTTATGCAATGCGGAGATTAAATCGTAAAAACGGTCGCCTTTGTTATCAAAGCGCGCGCTGCGTTCGCCAGCAATCTCGGTCAACAAGGTTGGTTTCAACACGCGTTTGCCGGCATCATCCAGCTCCGCCATGTCGGCCATCATCTCCAGCGTGTTGAGCGCGCGTCGCGCATCACCACCAACCAGTTCAGCAATTGCCCGTCGGGTGTCATCCGGCAGTACAATATCCTGACCGCCATAGCCACGGGCTTTGTCTTCCATCGCCTGCGTCAATACCTGTTCGATATCTTCAGTCGTGAGAGATTTCAGCAGGTAAACGCGTGCACGAGAGAGCAACGCTGAGTTGAGTTCAAAAGAGGGATTTTCGGTTGTTGCGCCGATAAAAGTGATAGTACCGTCTTCAATATGCGGTAAAAACGCGTCCTGCTGGCTTTTGTTAAAGCGGTGGACTTCGTCAACAAACAGAATGGTACGCCGCCCGGCATTGCGATTCTGCCGCGCGCGCTCGATGGCTTCCCGGATCTCTTTCACGCCAGACGTCACCGCAGAAATGCGCTCAACATCCGCGTTCGCATAACGGGCAATCACTTCCGCCAGCGTCGTTTTCCCCGTACCCGGCGGTCCCCAGAGAATCATCGAGTGCAGATGCCCTGCCTCAATGGCGCGCGGCAAAGGTTTGCCCGCCGCCAGAAGGTGCTGCTGACCTATGTACTGAGCTAAATTTTCTGGCCGCATACGGGCGGCCAGAGGTTGAAACGCATTGTCGGAGAAATCGAGCGACATATTGCTCATCCGCGCCTCTTACTTACGCTGATCGTCAACCGTTACGCCCTGCGGCGGGGTAAAGGTGAATTTAGCGGGATCGACCGCGCCATTTTGCTGTGATTTCAGTTGATAGCTACTGCGCTGATCGTCCTGTTCAATTGCACTGAACTGATGAATGGTGCCATCGCGACCAACATTGATAGTGAATTGCTTCAGATTACCGTTGTTACCTTTCGGGGTCAGAACAAAGTCATCGCCCTTTTGCTCTATATTGTACTGCTGCCAGTCACTGGCCTGATTACGGGCAATCAGCATAAACGGTGTATTGCCGGTGGCATCTTTCAGCCAGGTCGCAGTAGCCTGTTCAACAAACGGGTTGTAGAACCACAGGGTTTTCCCGTCAGAAACCAGCACGCTTTCGTCCGGCTGAGTCATATGCCAGTTGAACAGATTCGGACGCTTAACCCACAAATCCCCTTGACCTTCCTGTACCGCAGCTCCGCTGCCATCCGTCACTTTTTGAGTGAAACTGGCATGGAAACTGCTGACTTTATCGAGACGGCTTTTCAGGTCGCTGGAAGCATCCGCCCATACGTTGCTGGCCAGCAAACTGCCCATTAACGCATACGCCACGGCGATTTTTTTCATCGTTATTCCTCAAATACGTCACTCCCGACGTGGGAGAATACTTCTGTCACTCTAAGCACCGAATACAAAGAGAGACAGAAGAAAAGACTGAATTTTTACTTATTTACCCAGCATTGCAATCACTCGAATGGCGGCGGCGCCAGTACCTCACGGTTACCATTGTGCCCCTGTTCGCTGACAATTCCCTGAGCTTCCATCTGCTCGATAATACGCGCCGCACGG
The DNA here is from genome assembly GCF_009935945.1 of Kosakonia sp. MH5. NCBI lineage: Bacteria > Pseudomonadati > Pseudomonadota > Gammaproteobacteria > Enterobacterales > Enterobacteriaceae > Kosakonia > Kosakonia sp. MH5. The sequence goes on from NZ_QODH01000001.1 coordinate 566,821, forward strand.
TTATAGCCAATGCGGAACTGGCGCTGAACGCCGGAAATAGATGCCTTGCGTTTTTCGGTCACGAAGTTAACGGCCTGATCAAATAACGGATCCAGCTCTTCCGCACCGTCAAAACCTCCGCCTGCACCACCTTCACTTTCGCTGTCAGACGTAATGCCATCGACATATTGCGGGCGACCACGCGCTTTCCAGTCCTGCACCACAGCATGCACTTCCTGGTCACGGACGAACGCCCCGTGGACACGCACCGGCGCGGAGGTAGAGTTTGGACCGGAGTAAAGCATATCGCCCATCCCAAGCAGAGATTCCGCACCGCCCTGATCGAGGATGGTACGCGAATCAATCTTACTCGATACGGTAAAGGCGATACGCGTCGGGATGTTCGCTTTAATCAGACCGGTGATAACGTCAACCGACGGACGCTGGGTCGCCAGGACCAGGTGAATACCTGCGGCACGCGCTTTCTGCGCCAGGCGCGCAATCAGCTCTTCCACTTTCTTGCCGACGGTCATCATCAGGTCAGCAAATTCGTCCACCATCACCACGATATACGGCAGTTTTTCCAGCACCGGATGCTGAGCATCCATACTGTCGCCCGGTTTCCAGTACGGATCCGGGATCGGACGCCCCATACGGGCAGCTTCAGCAATTTTCTCGTTGTAGCCTGCCAGATTACGTACGCCGAGCGCCGACATTAACTTATAGCGACGCTCCATCTCGTTGACGCTCCAGCGCAACGCATTGGCAGCGTCTTTCATATCGGTAACCACTTCGGTCAGCAGATGCGGAATACCTTCATACACCGAAAGTTCGAGCATTTTCGGGTCGATCATAATAAAGCGCACCTCTTCCGGCGTCGCTTTATACAACATGCTGAGGATCATGGCGTTCACGCCCACCGACTTACCAGAGCCAGTTGTACCGGCAACCAGCAGGTGCGGCATTTTCGCCAGATCGGCAATCACCGGATCGCCAGCGATATCTTTACCCAGCACCACGGTCAGCGGCGACGGGCTTTCCCTGAATTTCACGCAGTCCAGCACTTCACGCAGATAGACGGTCTGACGTTTCTTGTTCGGTAATTCCAGGCCAACATAAGGCTTACCGGGAATCACTTCCACCACGCGCACGGCAACGGTGGAAAGCGAACGCGCCAGATCGCGGGACAGGTTGGAAATACGTGCGGCTTTCACCCCCGGTGCCAGATTCAGCTCAAAGCGGGTAATTACCGGCCCCGGCGAATAATTCACCACATCGGCTTTGATGCGGAAATCGGCCAGACGCGCTTCGACCAGTCGCGCCATTTGCTCAAGCGCAAAGGTATCAACCGGTTCGACTTCCGCTGGCGGCTGCGTCAGCAGATCCAGTGACGGTAACGGCGTCGTCGGTTTCTGCACCGGTCGGCTGTCGCCATTACGCATCAGCAGAGGATGGATCAGACTCTCCTGCGGTTGCGGCACCGGTTGTTGCTGTTGTGGCACGACAGGCTGCTGAATCGGCTGTTGAACCTGCGGCTGATAGTGCGGCTGTGCTGGCTGCTGGTGCGGCGACGTCGGTTGTTGATAATGCTGCGGCTGCTGTACTGGCGGCTCCGGCTCTGGCATCACGCCTGGCGTAAACAGCGGTTCGTGAGGACGATCATCAACCAGCGTTTTCATTGGTGAAAACGCAAAATCCTCAGGTATAAAGGCCGGAGCGCCTGCTGGCTGCTCTCCCGAATAACGCTGTTGCTGAGAGGCTGCGAACTGGCGGGCCAGCTCAGCTTCTTCCGCTTCTTCCTCGCTCATTACCGGATGCTGCGGATGAAACTGTGGCGCATCGTGCTGGAATTGATTTCCATAGCGATCTTGCTGTGTTGCGGCAAACTGGCGTGCCAGTTCGTTCTGCTGCAGCATATCGGCTTCATCGTCATCATGCTGACGCACTTCTTCCTCGCGGGCGCGCTCTTCGGCCATGCGCTGGGAAGGCAATTTGATACCGTAAGACGCCAGCTCGCGGCGCGTCGGAACACGAACACGGTTCGGGCGGGGCAACTGCGGACCAATCCCCTCTTTAACCTGCGGACGCGGCGCGCCACCAGCAGCCAGGCTAAAGACAGGCGCTGCAGCTGCCGCTACGGCGCTGACATGGCCCGTAGCTTGTTGTACACCAGCCGCGACAGGAGCAACGGATGGATCAACCGCGGCAACCGATGGCGCAGAGAAAACAGCAGGTTTTGCTGCGGGTTCATCAACAACAGGCTCCGGGATTGGCTGATACCAGGCGGCAAGTTGTTCACGCTCACGCGCACGCTTCTCTTCCACTTCTTCAAAGTAGTAAAGCGGCGGACGAGTCTGTTTTACTTCTTCAACGACCGGTGCAGGTTCAGGCGTGATTATCGGTTCCGGAGCCGGTGCGATTTGCGGTTCGCTTTGCCATGGCAACGGTTCCTGCAGTTGCTGAGCATAAACCTCTTCTTCCGGCGGCAGTGGCGCTACCGGTGCATCCGGCATCCATACAGCTTCTGCGGCAGGTTGCAGCCACTCGGGGAGTGCATGCTGAGGAGAATGATACTGGACCTCCTGAGCAGCTTCGACATACTGCTCTGGCTGATAAGGCGCTTGCGGTGGTACCTGAGTTGCTGGTGCCTGCGCATACGGCCATTCAACATCTTGCTGCATTGCGGGGACGTAAGGTTCAGCAGGTGCCGCATAGGCCTGCACAGTGGCGGTTGTCGCTGCTGCGGCTGCCACTACCGGTTCAGTGACGCTGTGTCCGTTCAGCAGTGGATCGTACTCCTGCTCAGCTTCCGTAGCGCGATGCCCGGAGAACAGGACGTCATCAGCATCTGCCGGCATACCGCGAGCGCTGTATGCGATCTCATCTTCTTCATCGTCCATCCGCTTACCGGAGAACAGCGCTTCGTCGGTTTTACGCCCCATCGGGTTGACAAATTTTTCAGCCACGCGCTTACGGCGTGCCAGCGCGCCACGAAGAATACGAGCACGGCGCGACTCTCGCGGTTTTTCCTCTTCGTACTCTTCATCGTCTTCGTACTCGTCATCATCAACCCAGGTGTCATCGCGGCGGGTACGATTACTGGCGGAGGTCAGAATATTAAGGATGACACTGCCGATTTTCTCGGCGATGGTGACCCACGACCAGCCGGTAAATAGGGTCAACCCGGCGGCCCAAATGCAGAGCAGCGCAAGCGTACCACCGCTGCTGCGCAACAGAGGTTGCAGCGTAGTACTTAGTAGACTGCCAATCACCCCGCCGGAGGCGAAATACCAGATATCATCGGCATTAATCGCGGCCAGACCGCAGGAGGTCAGGATCAATGCCAGCGCACCAATCATGCGCAGCGATACGGCAAAGTAATCGATGTAATCTTCACTGGCGCGGTGACGATAAGCAAACCAGCAGCCGCCAATGATGATCACCGGAATGGTGTAGGCCATAACGCCAAAAATAAAAAACAGCGTATCGGCAAGCCATGCGCCGGGCACACCACCCAGATTATGGATAGGTTCATGCCAGGCCGTTTGCGACCAGCTAGGATCAGACGGGTTAAAACTTAAGAGCGCTGCCATCAACCAGACGGCAGAAAGTGAAACGAGGATCAGCAACGCCTCCAGGAGTCGGCGCCCGCTGCTAAGCTTGGTCAGTGTGACTTCTTTGTCTTCGGTGTATTCCTGGCTCAAGACAGGCTCTCCAGGTCCTTGATGCTAAAACGGACAACAGCGCCGGGTCTCCCCGGCACTGTTGCTGTATGGATTAACAGGAGTGTAATCAAAAAACAGCGATTGTGCACCTGTTCCGTATTAGCGCGTCTTAATTACCAGACGATTGCTCTGTTTAACTTCTTCCATCACCACATATGTGCGGGTGTCGTTCACGCCCGGCAGACGCAGCAGGGTTTCCCCTAACAGTTTGCGGTAGGCCGACATATCCGGTACACGCGTCTTCAACAGGTAGTCGAAGTCGCCTGAAACCAGATGACACTCTTGAATTTCTTCAAGTTTTTGCACAGCGGCGTTGAATTGTTCAAACACATCGGGCGCGCCACGATTCAGAGTAATCTCAACAAATACCAGAAGTGATGCATCCAGATAATGCGGATTTAGCAGCGCGGTATAGCCCTGAATAAATCCTTGTCTTTCCAGCCTGCGCACACGCTCAAGGCACGGCGTCGGGGAAAGTCCCACTCGTTTAGAAAGCTCGACGTTGGAAATACGCCCATCTTTTTGCAGTTCGTTCAGAATATTACGATCAATGCGGTCGAGATCTTTGCCTGGGCGCTTCTTGCTATCTACCATTATTATTGTCTCTCTGTATTCCTTCCCTACTCCTGTCTTGACCCTGTGCACTTCACTGTTCAGAGTCTTTGCCCGTCGCGTTACGGCATTGCGGAGGCAATATTAAGAAGACCGTTGCCAAAGGCAGCTATCGATATCACGAATGGCGTCTGTCCACGCCATGCGTAGATTTCACTAGCCCGGTAAAAAAATGGCATTTACGTGCGTAAGTTTGCATCACGCGCGAAACACTGCTTTTTTCTTCCTTTGATGTTTTCGCAAATGCGCAGGGGATTGTCAAAGCAAAACATCTTTTTTTAGTACAACATGCCAGATATTCATCAACACCACTCTCTAATCCTCACTTTATCACCTTATAACAGGCCGATTTTCAGTAGAAATTATTATATTTCTGGCCTAAATCCCCCCACGTCATCGGTCATTTCTATTACACATATCGTTAACAAAACTGGCGCGCCCTTTTTTTACGACGCTAAATTCCCTACAATTCAGCTCAATGTCTGCCAAACAACAACGAGGATCTCATGGGTACGGCCAAACACAGTAAGCTGCTCATCCTTGGTTCAGGCCCTGCCGGTTATACCGCTGCGGTCTATGCTGCACGCGCAAACCTGCAGCCAGTGCTGATTACCGGGATGGAAAAAGGCGGCCAGCTCACCACCACCACTGAAGTGGAAAACTGGCCGGGCGACCCGCACGATCTGACCGGGCCGCTGCTGATGGAACGCATGCATGAGCATGCCACCAAATTTGATACTGAAATCATTTTTGATCACATCCACAGCGTTGATTTGCAAAACCGTCCTTTCCGCCTGACTGGCGATAGCGGCGAATATACTTGCGATGCGCTTATCATCGCGACTGGCGCGTCTGCGCGTTACCTGGGGCTGGCTTCGGAAGAAGCGTTTAAAGGTCGCGGCGTTTCCGCCTGCGCAACCTGCGACGGTTTCTTTTACCGCAATCAGAAAGTGGCGGTGATTGGCGGCGGCAATACTGCCGTTGAAGAAGCCCTATATCTGGCCAACATCGCCTCTGAAGTGCATCTGATCCATCGTCGCGATACTTTCCGTGCGGAAAAAATCCTCATTAAGCGTCTGATGGATAAAGTAGAGAGCGGTAATATTGTGCTGCATACTCATCGCACTCTGGAAGAAGTCACCGGCGATCAGATGGGCGTCACGGGTCTGCGTCTGCGTGATACGCAAAATGCAGACAACGTGGAGTCACTGGACGTTGCGGGGCTGTTTGTGGCTATCGGCCACAGCCCAAATACCAGCATCTTCGAAGGTCAACTGGCGCTGGAAAATGGCTACATCAAGGTGCAGTCCGGTATTCACGGTAACGCCACGCAAACCAGCGTTCCGGGCGTCTTTGCCGCTGGTGATGTTATGGATCATATCTACCGTCAGGCGATCACTTCTGCGGGCACGGGCTGTATGGCGGCTCTGGATGCGGAACGCTATCTCGATGGGCTGGCTGAAAGTAAATAATCTTTACAAGTCAGTAACAAAGGTAAAAAAGGCGACTATAAGTCGCCTTTATTTTTGCCCCGATGTAACATTGCGCAAGCTAAAAATTCCGATAACTTCACCTGCTAAGCGCGCAATGAATAAAACCCGTCAACAAGAACTCACTCGCTGGTTGAAACAGCAAAGCATTATTTCCCGCCGCTGGTTAATGCTTTCCCGCCTTCTCGGCGTGGTCAGCGGCGCACTGATTGTGGCGCAGGCCTGGATACTGGCGCGCATCCTTAATCATATGATTATGGAAAATATTCCGCGTGAGGCGTTGCTGCTACCCTTCACTTTACTGGTGCTGATCTTCATCCTGCGTAGTTGGGTTGTCTGGCTGCGTGAACGGGTGGGATTTCATGCCGGGGCGCACATTCGTTTTGAAATCCGTCGACAAGTGCTGGATCGCCTGCACCAGGCGGGTCCGGCCTGGATTCAGGGTAAACCCACCGGGAGCTGGGCAACGCTGATACTTGAACAAATTGACGATATGCACGATTTCTATGCCCGCTATTTACCGCAGATGGCCCTTGCGGCCAGCGTGCCGCTGTTAATAGTTCTCACTTTATTCCCCGTCAATTGGGCCGCCGCGCTTATTTTGCTCGGTACAGCTCCCCTTATCCCGCTGTTTATGGCGATGGTTGGAATGGGGGCCGCCGATGCTAACCGCCGTAACTTTAAAGCGCTGGCGCGTTTGAGCGGTCATTTTCTTGATCGCCTGCGAGGTATGGAAACGCTGCGTATCTTTGGTCGCGGTGAAGCGGAAACCGAGAGTATCCGTCGCGCATCTCAGGATTTCCGTAGCCGGACTATGGAAGTATTGCGTCTGGCCTTCTTATCTTCCGGCGTGCTGGAGTTTTTCGCTTCGCTATCGATTGCGCTGGTCGCGGTCTACTTCGGCTTCTCTTATCTCGGCGAGCTGAATTTTGGTCATTATGGCACCGGCGTTACGCTGTTCGCCGGTTTCCTTGCTCTGGTGCTGGCACCGGAGTTTTTCCAGCCGCTACGCGATCTGGGTACCTTCTATCATGCCAAGGCGCAGGCTATCGGCGCTGCCGACAGCCTAAAAACGTTTATGGAAGCACCGCTGGCTCAGCCACAACGCGGTGAAACCCGGTTAGCAAGCGATGAGCCTGTCACACTCACCGCAAGCAATTTGATAATAAAGTCTGCCGAAGGCGCAGAACTCGCCGGGCCGCTCAACTTCACTCTTGCCGCCGGAAAACGTGTGGTAGTGGTAGGTAAAAGCGGTTCCGGTAAGAGCTCACTGATTAATGTTCTCTCTGGTTTCTTGCCCTATGAGGGCTCACTGCGCGTAAATGGGATTGAGCTGAGCGCGCTTGAGCCGGATAGCTGGCGTGAAGCGATAAGCTGGGTGGGGCAAAACCCACAGCTTCCGGCAACCACGTTACGGGAAAACGTCCTGCTGGCGCGGCCAAATGCCAGCGCTGCTGAACTGCAAACGGCACTGGATAAAGCCTGGGTCAGCGAATTTTTACCTCTGTTGCCGGAAGGGCTGGAAACGCAGCCTGGCGACCAGGCCGTACGCCTCTCTGTTGGTCAGGCGCAGCGTGTCGCCGTAGCCCGTGCGCTACTTTCACCGTGCAAATTACTGTTGCTGGATGAGCCTTCCGCCAGCCTGGATGCCCATAGTGAGCAACGGGTTATGCAGGCGTTGACTGAATCTTCCCACCAGCAAACCACGTTGATGGTTACTCACCAACTGGAAAATCTGAACGAATGGGATGCCATTTGGGTGATGCAGGATGGCAAGATCATTGAGCAAGGCAGCTATGCGGAACTTTCAACGGCGCAGGGAACGTTTGCCGACCTTCTCGCCCATCGCCAGGAGGAGATTTAAATGCGTGCTTTGTTACCTTATCTCGCGCTGTATAAACGCCACAAATGGATGTTGCTGCTGGGCGTGATCCTCGCGATTATCACTCTACTGGCCAGTATCGGGCTGTTAACGCTCTCCGGGTGGTTCCTGTCGGCCTCTGCGGTCGTTGGCGTTGCCGGGCTTTACAGTTTTAACTATATGCTGCCTGCGGCCGGGGTTCGTGGCGCGGCTATTACCCGTACCGCCGGACGTTATTTTGAGCGTCTGGTCAGCCATGAGGCCACTTTCCGCGTACTGGAACATTTGCGCGTCGCCACTTTCAGCAAACTGTTACCCCTCTCCCCTGCCGGGCTGGCGCGTTTTCGCCAGGGGGAATTGCTGAACCGGGTGGTAGCCGATGTCGATACACTCGACCATCTTTATTTGCGCGTCATCTCTCCGCTGGTCGGCGCACTGGTGGTCATCATTGTGGTGATGGTCGGTTTAAGCGTTCTGGATGTCTCTCTGGCGCTGATGCTCGGCGGTATCATGCTGGCAACGCTGCTTACATTGCCGCCACTCTTTTACCGGGCGGGAAAACCAACCGGCGAGAACCTGACAGCTCTGCGCGGCCAGTATCGTCAGCAATTAACCAGTTGGTTACAGGGCCAGGCGGAACTGACCATTTTTGGTGCCAGCCAGCGCTACCGTGAACAACTGGAGAATACAGAGTTAAACTGGCACGACGCCCAGCGCCGTCAGTCTGACCTGAGTGCCGTTTCGCAGGCGCTGATGTTGCTGATTAGCGGCGTAGCGGTCATCGTCATGCTATGGTTTGCTTCCGGCGATGTTGGCGGCAATACGCAGCCAGGCGCATTAATCGCGCTGTTCGTCTTCTGTGCGCTGGCGGCGTTTGAAGCGCTGGCGCCGGTTACTGGCGCTTTCCAGCACCTTGGCCAGGTGATCGCTTCCGCCACCCGCATTACGCAAATCACCGACTGCCCGCCATATGTGACTTTCCCGCAATCCAGTATGCCTGTATCAGAGCATGTTGCGGTGCAATTTAAGGATCTGGCTTTTAGCTATCCCGGGCAGCCGCAGCGTGCGCTGGAGAATATCGCATTGTCGATAGCCGCGGGTGAACATGTCGCCATTCTGGGCCGTACCGGCTGCGGCAAATCAACGCTGCTACAACTGCTTACGCGCGCCTGGGATCCTCAGCAGGGCGAAATTCGGCTGAACGATCGGCCGCTGAGCGAGATTGCCGAAGCAACGCTGCGTTCACTCATTAGCATGGTTCCACAGCGCGTACATCTGTTTAGCGCTACGCTGCGAGATAACTTGTTGCTTGCGGCGCCGCAGGCCAGCGATGAAATGTTGAGCGCGATGCTGACGCGCGTCGGGCTGGAAAAACTGCTCGATGATGGCGGTTTGAACGCGTGGTTAGGTGAAGGTGGTCGCCAGCTTTCCGGCGGTGAATTGCGCCGCCTGGCAATTGCCCGCGCGCTGTTGCATGACGCTCCGCTGGTCTTACTGGATGAACCAACCGAAGGGCTGGACGCTGAAACAGAAAGCCAGGTGCTTGAATTACTTCGTGAAGTGATGAAAGACAAAACGCTGTTAATGGTCACGCATCGTCTGCGCGGGCTGGCGTTTTTTGATCGCATAATTGTGATGGACAACGGACAAATAATTGAGCAAGGTAATCACGCAGCGTTAATGGCGAAACAGGGTCGGTATTACCAGTTTAAGCAGCGTCTGTAGTTGATATTCGTCATTTTGCCGCTTCTGCCGCAGCGCGATTAAAGTGAAATGGCAAAATGACGATATTAAAAGGGGTCCCTTGTCGCGTTGTGGAGCGTTGTTGTCATGCGCCTGGTTCAGCTTTCTCGTCACTCTATCGCTTTTCCTTCGCCTGAAGCGGCGCTACGCGAACCTAATGGTCTGCTGGCGCTGGGCGGAGATTTAAGCCCGGCCCGGTTGCTGATGGCCTATCAGCGCGGCATTTTCCCCTGGTTTTCTCCCGGCGATCCGATTCTCTGGTGGTCGCCCGATCCGCGCGCCGTACTGTGGCCGCAGACGTTTCATATCAGCCGCAGCATGAAACGCTTTCATAAATCTTCTCCCTACCGAGTTACCCTCAATCATGCCTTTGGCAAAGTGATTGACGGTTGCGCGCAGGATCGCGACGAAGGTACCTGGATTACGCCCGATATAGTGATGGCCTACCATCGCCTGCACGAGCTTGGCCATGCACACTCAATTGAAGTGTGGGAAGGCGACGAACTGGTCGGCGGAATGTACGGCGTGGCGCAGGGCTTGCTGTTTTGCGGCGAGTCGATGTTTAGCCGCCGCATTAACGCCTCGAAAACGGCGCTGCTTGTTTTCTGCGACGAGTTTCTCCGCCAGGGCGGCAAATTGATTGATTGCCAGGTGCTGAATAATCACACCGCATCGCTGGGCGCAGTAGAAATACCGCGCAGAGATTATTTACTCCAGCTTGCCGAATTGCGTGCTGTCCCTTTGCCTTCACATTTTTGGGTGCCGCGAACGCTGTTTTTATCTCCTGAATAATGTTTTCGGCACATTTTTTATCAGGGTGTTATAATGGACGCTCAAAGCAGCTTTTGCCTGTTGCCCCGCCCCATCCGGGAGTCGTTCGTATCAGGGATGCCCTTCGTTTTATTCCATCGCTCCCCTTTACGGTTGCGCATTTAGCGCGTCCTGGCTGTGGCGTGAGGGTAACTGGCAAAAGTCGTTTTGCTGCGTTTTATCAGCACAAATCTTTACTTAACACACGAACTTCGGCATTATCTTGCCGGTTCAAAAATTATGGTAGTGATACCCCCGAGGATTAGATGGCCAAAGAAGACAATATTGAAATGCAGGGTACCGTTCTTGAAACGTTACCTAATACGATGTTCCGCGTAGAACTGGAAAACGGTCACGTGGTCACTGCGCATATCTCCGGTAAAATGCGTAAAAACTACATCCGTATTCTGACGGGCGATAAAGTGACTGTGGAACTGACCCCGTACGACCTGAGCAAAGGCCGCATTGTCTTCCGTAGCCGCTAAGATCTTCCGCCAGCACAACTAAGTGCACCTGATATTAAAGGCCGGGTAAAACCCCGGCCTTTTGTTTTTCTGCGTTCTTCTTTCCTTTCGCAACTCAGGACAAATGTCTATACTGAACCATGACAAATGTCTGCAAAGAGGAGGGGAAATGAGAACCTGGAGCCCGGAACAAAAACCGGTTGAAAATGCGCTCTGGCGTTTCGCCGGTTTCCCCGCTAACCGCGGTATAAAACTTGTTCAGATGTTGAATGAGGGTTTGCCTGTCAGCATTCTGGATAATATCCATGAGTGGACGGAGATGTCCCGCTCCGACATCCTGCGCGTCACTGGTATTAACGAGCGCAATGTCGCCCGCCGTAAGAGCGCGGGACGCACCTTAACGCCGGAAGAGAGCGAGCGGATCGCCCGCTTGGTTCGCGTGATCGACGCCGCCGTTCAGTTTTTTGGTGATAAAAAAATGGCGTACGCCTGGCTACAAGCGCCGGTACGCGGCCTCGGTAACGTTGCTCCTATCTCCCTGATTGCAACTGAAAGTGGCGCACTGGAAGTCACCGATCTGATTGGCCGCCTGGAGCACGGAGTATTTGCGTGATTTTTTATCGCCTTGTGTCGCGCCGCTACGCCAGCGAAGCCTGGACCGGCAGCGGTGCGAATCAATATGGCGGCAGATGGAATCACAAAGGTCACCCGGCGGTTTATGTTGCCTCATCCGTTTCCCTCGCCGCGCTGGAAATGCTGGTGCATGTACACAGCGACACGATCCTTAGCCAGTACGGCCTGTTCAGTATCGACATTCCCGATAAAGAGATTGAATATCTGGATAAACAGTGGCTGCCGCCGGACTGGCAGGAAAACCCGGCTCCGCTTTCAACGATGGATCTGGGAACCGCCTGGCTGGAAGCCAATAGCGCCGTCGCGCTGGTAGTTCCTTCCTGCGTCATTCCTCTGGAAAACAATGCCATCCTCAATCCACAGCACGCTGGATTCAGCAAGTTACTCAAATCAGTAAAAGAGCTTCCTTTTTCGTTTGATGCGCGTCTGGCTTCATCCTGATCGCTGGCGGGAACCTGCTTTACTGGATAACACACTTATCTGATCCAGCCACCAGCAGGCAAATCGCAGGCATAAAAAAACCGGGTTCAGTGACCCGGTTTTTGTGAGTTAATGACAGAGATTAGTGGGCGGTTTCCGGTCTGTGCTTCTGGGCACTCTGGAAGTCATACTCCAGCACATCTTTTTCCTGATTCAGCGTCACGGTTACCTGACCACCGTCAACCAGCGAGCCGAACAGCAGTTCGTTGGCCAGCGGTTTTTTCAGGTTGTCCTGGATAACACGCGCCATCGGGCGAGCCCCCATTGCACGGTCATAGCCTTTCTCGGCCAGCCAGTTGCGGGCTTCCTGACTGACTTCCAGTGACACGCCTTTCTGATCCAGCTGCACCTGGAGTTCGACGATAAATTTGTCGACCACCTGATGGATCACCTCGGTAGACAAGTGATCGAACCAGATAATGTTGTCCAGACGGTTGCGGAATTCCGGCGTAAAGATCTTTTTGATCTCTTCCATCGCATCGGTGCTGTTATCCTGGTGGATAAGACCAATGGATTTACGCTCGGTTTCACGCACCCCGGCGTTGGTGGTCATTACCAGCACCACGTTGCGGAAATCTGCTTTGCGCCCGTTGTTATCGGTCAGCGTACCGTTATCCATCACCTGCAACAGCAGGTTAAAGACATCCGGGTGCGCTTTTTCGATTTCATCGAGCAACAGCACCGCGTGCGGATGTTTGATCACCGCATCAGTCAGCAGGCCGCCCTGATCGAAGCCGACATATCCCGGAGGCGCACCAATCAAACGGCTGACGGTGTGACGCTCCATATACTCGGACATATCGAAGCGCAGCAACTCAATACCCAGCGCTTTCGACAACTGTACGGTCACCTCGGTTTTACCCACACCGGTTGGACCAGCAAACAGGAAGGAGCCGACCGGTTTATGGTCCTGACCCAGCCCTGCGCGGCTCATTTTAATGGCTTCGGTTAATGCCTCAATGGCTTTATCCTGGCCAAACACCAGCATTTTCAGGCGATCGCCGAGATTTTTCAGCGTGTCGCGGTCACTCTGAGAAACGCTTTTCTCAGGAATACGCGCGATGCGCGCAACAACCGATTCGATATCCGCCACGTTGATGGTTTTCTTACGCTTGCTCACCGGCATCAGACGCGCACGCGCGCCCGCTTCATCGATCACGTCAATCGCTTTATCCGGCAAATGACGGTCGTTGATGTATTTCACCGCCAGTTCCACCGCTGCACGCACCGCTTTCGCCGTGTAACGTACATCGTGATGCGCTTCATACTTCGGCTTCAGACCGTTGATAATCTGCACCGTTTCCTCAACGGACGGTTCAGTAATATCAATTTTCTGGAAGCGGCGCGCCAGGGCGCGATCTTTTTCGAAAATGTTGCTGAATTCCTGATAGGTAGTCGATCCCATCACACGGATTTTACCGCTGGAAAGCAGCGGCTTAATCAGGTTAGCAGCATCGACCTGCCCGCCGGACGCAGCGCCTGCACCGATGATGGTGTGGATCTCATCGATAAACAGAATGCTGTTGTTGTCCTGCTCAAGCTGTTTCAGCAGCGCTTTGAAACGTTTTTCAAAATCACCGCGGTATTTGGTACCCGCCAGCAGCGAACCGATATCCAGTGAATAGATAGTGCAGTCGGCCATAATTTCCGGCACGTCACCCTGCACAATCCGCCAGGCAAGGCCTTCGGCAATCGCCGTTTTACCGACCCCGGACTCCCCAACCAGCAGAGGGTTGTTTTTACGGCGGCGACACAGCACCTGCACCGCGCGCTCAAGCTCTTTGCTGCGGCCAATCAGCGGGTCGATGCCACCAACACGAGCAAGCTGATTAAGGTTGGTGGTGAAGTTTTCCATACGTTCCTCCCCGCCTGCTTGCTCTTCGCTGTTCACCTGGCTGCTACTGCTGCTACCTGCATCCGATGACGGTCCCGGTTCGTCTTTACGCGTACCGTGAGAAATAAAGTTCACCACGTCGAGGCGGCTCACTTCATGTTTGCGCAACAGATAAGCCGCTTGCGACTCCTGCTCGCTAAAAATGGCAACCAGCACATTCGCCCCGGAGACTTCACTACGACCAGAGGACTGAACATGAAACACCGCGCGCTGCAAAACACGCTGGAAGCTGAGCGTCGGCTGCGTGTCGCGCTCCTCTTCGCTCATAGGTAGAACGGGTGTGGTTTGTTCGATGAAGGCTTCGAGTTCCTGCCGCAGCGCCACCAGGTCCACGGAACACGCTTCAAGCGCTTCGCGGGCCGAGGGGTTACTGAGCAATGCCAGTAACAAGTGCTCGACGGTCATAAACTCATGTCGGTGCTCGCGCGCTCTGGCGAAAGCCATATTTAAACTGAGTTCCAGTTCTTGATTGAGCATAGGGCACCTCCCCCAAGTTTCATGCCTGCATTCAGGCTCTTTCCAGCGTACACAGCAACGGATGCTCGTTCTCCCTCGCATACTTGTTCACCATCGAGACCTTAGTCTCTGCAACTTCGGCGGTGAAAACACCGCAGATAGCCTTGCCGTGATAGTGAACTGTAAGCATCAGTTGCGTTGCACGTTCTACATCATAAGAAAAGAACTTTTGTAGCACGTCAATAACAAATTCCATCGGCGTGTAATCATCGTTCATTAACATGACTTTATACATGGATGGCGGTTTTAGCGCATCGCGCAATTTTTCTTCCGCCAATTGGTCGAAATCGAGCCAGCTATTACTCTTACCCATCGTTAGCGCTTCATCTTAGGTTACAGGTTCCGGCGGTCTTTAATCGGCCGATTACATGAGTCTAGATGTATTTTTAATCTACATCAGATGTCAGATAACAATCATCTATCGTTGCCATCCGCGACGGCTGTCACATTCTGTTGTCATAGCGTTAACTGCTTCAAAATTTTGATGCGCCGCCTCCCAGAACCCCTGCCAAACGCTTGACGCATTATACGATTTATCTAAATTGTACAGTCGAGAGTTGGTGAGGTTTTGAACAGCCCACTCGCTCTGCCACCGGTTCATTCCATCTTACTTAAATAAGATTTACGAAGGATGTCGAAGCATGGAAACGGGTACTGTTAAGTGGTTCAACAATGCCAAAGGGTTTGGTTTTATTTGCCCTGAAGGCGGCGGCGAAGATATCTTCGCGCATTACTCCACCATTCAGATGGATGGTTACAGAACGTTAAAAGCCGGACAGACAGTCCGGTTTGATGTACACCAGGGCCCTAAAGGCAATCACGCCAGCGTTATCGTGCCCGTCGAAGTGGAAGCCATGGCCTGACGCCAGCAACCTCATTGTGTACATGCCGCAGTTAAAATGCCAGCCCAATCGGCTGGCATTTTTATTACTCGCGAGCCAACGCATCCACCGGGTCCAGGCGCGCCGCATTGCGTGCCGGCAACCAGCCAAACAGCACCCCGGTAAACGTTGAACACAAAAAGGCAGTAATCAACGCAACCGGTGAAAAACCAATTTCCCAGCCTGGTAAAAAGAGCTGCAACGTAAACGCGATCAACATCGAAAGCGTTACGCCGAGCGCACCACCGACCAGGCAAACAAACACCGCCTCAATCAGAAACTGCGACAACACATCGCCCGCTCTGGCACCCACCGCCATCCTGATGCCGATCTCGCGGGTTCGCTCGGTCACAGAGACCAGCATGATATTCATCACACCGATGCCACCAACCAGCAGGGAAATCACCGCCACCAGCGTCAGGAACAATTGAAGAGTACGTGTGGTCTTTTCCGCAGTTTTCAATACCCCGTCCATATTCCAGACGAAGAAATCTTTTTTTCCGTGCCGCAAATTCAGCAATCGGGTGAGCTGCTGTTCAGCCTGCTCACTGCTGTAGCCATCTTTCACCCGAACGGTAATAGAGTTTAGCCACGACTGGCCCATAATACGCCCGGAGATGGTCGTGTAGGGCAGCCAGACGCGCAGGATTTTGCTGCTACCGAACATGGATTGCTTCTCTTCCGCCACGCCAATCACCGTTGCCGGCATATTGCCGACCAGGATAACCTCACCCACCACGCTGACTTTATTGGGAAAGAGCTGGCGGCGGGTATTGCTGTCGAGCACCACCACCTGCGCCCGTCCCTTCTCCTGCTCGGCATTGAACGACGCGCCTTCGCTGAAGGTCATGCCATAAACATTAAAGTACTGCCCGCTCACACCATTTGCGCTGGCCGCGACATCAATATTGTCATTGCGCAGACGCAGGTTTTGCGAAACCGACGGTGTCGCCGATCGCACCCACGGCTGTTTCTGGATCGCCAGCAGATCGTCATATTTCAGCGCCTGCTGGTATTGCGGCTCGTCATCGCCAAAATCCTTACCGGGATAGACATCAATGGTGTTGGTGCCGATCGAACGGATATCCGCCAGCACGAGCTGCTTCGCCGCATCGCCCACTACCACAATCGAGACCACGGAGGCGATACCGATAATAATGCCGAGCATGGTCAACAGCGTGCGCATCTTATTCGCCGCCATTGCGCGCCAGGCCATAGTCAGCGCTTCATGAAAACGGCTGATAAACTGCCGCCAGCCACCCGCCTGCACAGACACGGCATCGCGGTTACCCGCTGTTACCGCTCGTTCACGGGCCGGAGGATTGCTGATAAGTTCGCCATCGCGAATTTCAATCACTCGCTCAGCCTGTGCTGCCACTTGCGGATCGTGGGTGACGATAATCACCGTATGCCCACGATCGCGCAGTTGATGAAG
The DNA here is from genome assembly GCF_009935945.1 of Kosakonia sp. MH5. Classification (NCBI taxonomy): domain Bacteria; kingdom Pseudomonadati; phylum Pseudomonadota; class Gammaproteobacteria; order Enterobacterales; family Enterobacteriaceae; genus Kosakonia; species Kosakonia sp. MH5. The sequence continues at coordinate 583,344 of NZ_QODH01000001.1, forward strand.
GATCGCCATCACCTCTTCGCCTGAGTGGCTATCCAGCGCACCGGTGGGTTCATCGGCCAGAATGACCTGCCCTCCGTTCATCAACGCCCGGGCGATGCTGACGCGCTGCTGCTGGCCGCCAGAAAGCTGAGAAGGCTGATAATCCGTCCGCTCGCCCAGGCCAAGGCGCGTCAGTAACTCTCTGGCGCGTATCAGCCGCGCTTTACGATCGCTTCCGGCGTATACCGCAGGCACTTCAACGTTCTGCGCGGCCGTCAGATGCGAAAGCAGATGATAACGCTGGAAGATAAAACCAAAATGTTCACGCCGCAGTTGCGCCAGCGCATCGCCGCCAAGCGTGGAGACATCCGTTCCGGCAACGCGATATGTACCGCTGGAGGGTTTATCCAGACAGCCGAGTATGTTCATCAGCGTCGATTTACCGGAACCCGAAGCCCCGACAATCGCCACCATTTCACCGGCATTGATACTGAGAGTAATGCCCTTCAGCACCTCCACCTGCTCGTCACCAGAAGGATAACTGCGGCGAATATCCTTCAGCTCCAGCAGTACCGTCATTGCGCGGCCCCGCGATTCAGCTCGCCGATCACCACTTCTTCACCAGCATCCAGCCCTTTCACCACCACTACATCGGTATCATTACGTGCACCCAGCATCACTTCGCGCTCGCGGGTTTCACCGTTGCGCAGCACTTTCACTTTATAGCGATTATCACCAACCGGATCGCCCAGCGCCGCCAGTGGAATGGTCAGCACATTTTTCAGGCCGTTCAGTTGAATATGCACCTGCGCGGTCATATCCAGGCGCAATATGCCCTGCGGGTTCGGCACTTCAAAACGGGCGTAATAGAAAATAGCGTCATTGACCTTCTCCGGCGTCGGCAGAATATCTTTCAGTACCCCTTCATAGCGGGTGCCGGGATCGCCCAGCACGGTGAACCACGCTTTTTGTCCGGGTTTCAGATGGATAACATCCGCCTCTGAAACCTGCGCTTTAACCAGCATGGTGCTCATGTCGGCCAGCGTCAGGATGTTCGGCGCCTGTTGCACCGCAATCACCGTTTGCCCTTGCAAGGTGGTAATTTGCGTCACCTCACCGGCCATCGGCGCCAGAATGCGTGTGTAGTCGAGATTGGTTTTCGCGGTATCCAGCGTCGCCTGGTTGCGCTTTATCTGTGCATCAATAGTGCCGATCTGCGCCTCTTTGACTGCCACATCGGTGGCCGAGGTATCCAGATCCTGGCGGGAGATAAGATTGCGTTTCACCAGTTGTTGCTGACGCGCCAGTGTCACCTGCGCCAGCTTCAGTTCCGCCTGCGCCTGACGGCGTTGCGCGCGCAGTTCCATCAGCGTGGCATCCACTTCTTTGATCTGGTTTTCTGCCTGGTCAGGATCGATAACCCCGAGCAACTGATCCTTTTTGACTTTATCGCCAATATTGACCAACAGCGTTTTTAACTGGCCATTCACCTGTGCGCCAACGTCAACTTTACGTAATGCATCAAGCTTGCCCGTCGCCAGTACGCTCTGTTGCAATTCGCCAGGGCGGACAATCAGCGTCTGATACTGCACCACCGGCGCGTTTAATTTTCCCCACAGCCAAAAGACGGCCAGTAAAATGACGACCGCCAGTACGATAAATACCGTCCTGCGTTTTCCCTTAAGTTTCATAAAAATCCCGGATAATCTGACACGCGGCCTGTAGATAACATTCTTAACCAAACAAAATATCAACGAAACAGAAAATTCTTAATCTCTCCATTATTCATTTAGATGTTGTTGAAGCGCTGGCTGATGGAATGGCGATCTCTGTGAGATACCCGGATTTCAATATGTCCACCATCGCCGACACGATACATACCGATATGCCACTGCCGAAAACGGCATGGCAACTCTTTTATTCTCTTGCTTCGGGCGAACTGATGCCAGGACTGGCATGGCATCATCCTGCCTATCGCCGCAAATTTCTGCTACGTTCGCTGGCCACGCCGTTCAGCACCGCCCATTTTCTCACACGCCTGATACGTCAGCCCATGCTGGCCAAAATGTTACAGGTGCAGCCAGGTTTACCTTGCCGCCTGCATCGCCCATGGTTGTCGATGAATATCAACCGTGCACAAACGTGCGACGCGCTGTGCTGGCATTACAACACGATCGCGGCCCTGCTGCCCGCCAGGCTGGTTAATGGCTATCTTAACAAGTCGGGAATCACCGTTGCACTGTTGAACGGTAAAGATGAGCAGCATTATTCGTTGCGTCTGTGTTCAGAAGCCATGCTGGACAAGGAAGGTGAAGCAACGCTGGTATTCTGCGATGCACAGAATACCGTACTGGCCGGGCTGACATTTACCCTGTGTCAGTTTACCGGCAAAAACACGCTGTATATTGGCGGGTTACAGGGAGCCAAAGCCCACGTGCCGCATGAACTTATTCAGGCTGCGACCAAATCCTGCCACGGTCTCTTTCCAAAACGTCTGTTGGTAGAGGCCGCGATGACGCTGAGCCAGTTCCTGAACGTGCAGCAGATCCGCGCTGTCAGCAACGAAACCCATATCTATCGCAATATTCGTTACCGTCGAAAAAAGCAGGGGCAACTGCACGCAGATTACAATAGTTTTTGGCAATCATTGGGCGCCGTAGCTGACGCGTCCGGCGATTATATCCTGCCACTGGCAATGCCGCGTAAACCGATGGAGGCGATCGCCAGTAAAAAACGCGCAGAGTATCGACGCCGTTACGAATTACTCGATAGTCTGCATAGCCAGACTGCCAGACTCTGCCGGAATTAATCCGCGCGCCCGCGCGCCAGCCACAGCACGCGGGAAAACATCTTGCGCAACAGGGGCGGTACAGCATCTATCCCGCGGCGCCCCGCTTCCATCGCCACTTCTATCGCCAGATCCGGCTTCGATGAACGATGAATCGCTTTGATGATCACCCGACGCATATTCATCTGCACATTTTCCGGCAGTTGCGCCACTCGATGATAGATATCAGCAAAACCTTCCCGGTACATAAAATGTTCCATATCACGCGCCGGCAACTCGGTCAGATGCTCCCGTATCTGAACCTGATCATTATCCAGCAGGCTGCGCACCGTGGCGGCGTACTTTTTCCCCGCTTCATCGCCGTCCACCAGCACATGCCATTGAATCCCCATACGGCGGGCAAACTTAACCAGCGGTTTTAATCCGGACTGGGCGAATTCAATGACTTTCACCCCTTCGGCATCGAAATGGTGGCCGCACTGGCGCGCCAGTTCGTTAATCACCCAGGTTTCTGTCTCCCCTTCCACCAGCAGCCAACAGCGGGCAAACAGCGAAGAGGCGCGGTTGAAGCGGATATGGAAAGCGATACGCCGCGCATCCTCGGAATTTAAGCCGCCGGGCCCAAGACGCCAGGCCGCAACGCGCGACGATTCGCGCACCAGCCGACAGACCTGCTCAACCGGCGTCATCGACAACAGCTCACCAGAATTGGTCGTCGTCACCTGCTGCAATGGCAACAAATTCAGCAGTTGCCAGGCGACCGACAACATAATCGGGTGCAGCCGTGTTTCAGGATCTTCCACCAGCAGCAATGGCCGCGCGTCGCGGTCGAGGCGCACCGTTCCTTTCGCCTGCAATAAGGTGGCAAAAAAACTCAGCAGGATCACCCGGTACATACGGCCGCCGGGTTTGTCGATCATGCGGTTGATAATATCCAGATAGCGCCAGCTACGCTGCTCATCATGAGAGCGACGCCGCATCAGACGCTGGTGCGAAGCCCCACTGCCCTGTTCAGCGAAGTAGTGTTCCAGCAGTTGCACCATTGCGGAGAGACCATGGCGGATCTGCCCGTCCGTCAAATTTTGTGGTCGGGAAACCAGCTCGTGGGAGAGGAAATCAAGCTGCCGGGCGGTAGTTTCCATTTCGGGTGTATCAGGCATCGTACCGCTGCGGATACGCCGTAAAAATCGCGCATCGCGCAGACGCAACACCGGCATCAAACGCACCAGATGACGGGCGCACTCGTCGATATCGGGAAGATCGAGCAACTCCCCCTGTTCATTCAGAAAACCACGCAATGTCAGCACACTGCCATCATCAGACAGTTCGCCTTCATGGCGATAAAACAAGCGATGGTATCCGTCGTGACTGGGCACCCAGCATTCAGCAAGAGGACGATAGCGTCGCACGCGGTAGCGTCCCGGCTCAGATTCACGGAAAGTCAGAATAATGTGCAGATGGTGCTCACGCCCCTGGATATCTCCCGGCGGGAACCAAAAATCTTCCCGAACAAAATGGTAGAGATCGGTTTCCGGTGACAGTAATAACGTTAACGCATCAAGCAAGCTGGATTTACCCCAGGCGTTCTCACCAATCAGCACGTTATTCTGCTCAAGCTGCAACGATAAACGATTGATGCCGCGGAATCCGACAATGTCTACACGCTCCAGAATCATTCTTCCCTCCGGCTGTTTTCGTCTTTCTCGTCTATGCTTTCTGAGAAGTATAGCGGGGCGGAAAGCGCCAGGTCATGCGCTAAGTACAAAATTTTATTGAAAAATATGTAGCAAAGCGCAAATGCGGTTGAGGGAAGTACAATGCAAACAAATAAAAAGAACAAGAACCCAATCATAAAACAAATATCAAAACTCAATACCAAAATAATCCTATAGAACATATATTATATTTCAATTTATTTTAATTTATCAGTTGTTTTAACTACCACCAGGATTAGAATAACCGCGCATTTATTGGTGCTTTACCTATGGCAAGGGCGTTTGCCCGGTTCTGTTCTTATCGAGGTGGCTATGTTCAGAAAATTAGCAGCAGAGTGCTTTGGCACATTTTGGCTGGTGTTTGGCGGCTGCGGCAGCGCAGTGCTGGCCGCAACGTTTCCGCAAACCGGTATTGGTTTCGCTGGGGTTGCGTTGGCGTTTGGTTTAACGGTGCTGACCATGGCTTTTGCCGTTGGTCATATTTCAGGCGGGCATTTTAATCCTGCAGTGACAATAGGCCTGTGGGCAGGCGGTCGTTTTCCGGCGAAAGACGTGATTGGTTATATTGTCGCGCAGGTCGTTGGCGGCATTGTGGCAGCGGCGGCACTCTATTTTATCGCCAGCGGCAAAGCGGGCTTCGATGCAACAGCCAGTGGTTTTGCCTCGAACGGTTATGGCGAACATTCGCCGGGGGGATACTCCATTTACTCCGCGATGCTGATTGAAATCGTGCTGACCTGCGGCTTTCTGCTGGTAATCCATGGCGCCACGGATAAACACGCGCCGGCGGGCTTTGCCCCTATTGCCATTGGTCTGGCGCTGACGCTTATCCATTTAATCAGTATTCCGGTGACCAATACTTCCGTTAACCCGGCGCGCAGTACCGCCGTCGCAATATTCCAGGACGGCTGGGCATTGCAGCAATTATGGTTCTTCTGGGTAATGCCGATTATCGGCGGCATTCTGGGTGGGGTGATTTACCGCACATTGCTGGAAAAACGCGATTAATAAAATCAGGCCCGGCAAGCACGCCGGGCTTTTTTTTACATTATTACTGCGTCTTTTCGTGGCTTTACTCAGTTCCCACCTTTCGGTAGTGTGTCCGGCGCTTACTCATTTTTGCAAGGATTCGGGCTGTTCATGCTTTCAGGATTGCTAATTATTCTTCTGCCGCTGATCGTCGGCTACCTTATTCCCCTGCGTCATACTGCGGCTCTTAAACTGATCAATAAATTACTGAGCTGGATTGTTTACCTGATCCTGTTTTTTATGGGGATCAGCCTCGCGTTCCTCGATAATCTCAGCGCCAATCTGCTGTCGATATTTCACTATTCCGCGGTGAGCATCGTGGTGATCCTGCTGTGCAATGCCGTTGCACTGTTATGGCTGGAGCGTTCTCTTCCCTGGCAGCACCAGCATCAGCAGGAAAAATTGCCTTCGCGTCTTGCCATGGCGCTGGAATCCCTGCGTCTGTGCGGTGTGGTGGTTGCCGGTTTTGCCATTGGCCTCAGCGGGCTGGCGTTTTTACAGCATGCCGCGGAAGCCAGCGAATATACGCTGATCTTCCTGCTGTTGCTGGTCGGCATCCAGCTACGCAACAGCGGTATGACGCTGAAGCAGATTGTCCTCAACCGCCGCGGAATGATCATCGCCGTAGTGGTGGCGCTCAGTTCGTTGGTTGGCGGCGCCATCAACGCATTACTGCTTGGCCTGCCGCTCCAGACAGGTCTGGCGATGGCCTCCGGTTTTGGCTGGTATTCGCTGTCCGGCATTTTGCTGACCGAATCTTTTGGCCCGGTCATTGGCAGTGCAGCCTTCTTTAATGATCTGGCGCGCGAATTGATCGCCATCATGTTGATCCCCGGCTTAGTACGCCGCAGCCGATCCACGGCGCTCGGTCTGTGCGGTGCAACGTCAATGGATTTTACCCTGCCAGTGCTCCAGCGCAGCGGCGGTCTGGAGCTGGTACCTGCGGCCATTGTTCACGGCTTTATCCTCAGCCTGCTGGTGCCATTGCTCATGGCCTTCTTCTCTGCCTGATACCTCTTTGGCGGTAACTTTTTGCCGCCAAAATTGCGCTAAATCAATCTCCCTGTAAGTTGCACTGAAAAGCGCTTTTAAGGCTTCTCTCACCAGCATAATCTTAAACATGTATTTTAAATATAACTTTAAAAGTGAAGGTGTGACCATGTTTTGTGTGCAATGTGAACAAACCATTCGAACCCCGGCGGGTAATGGCTGTGCGTATGCGCAGGGGATGTGCGGTAAAACCGCCGAAACGTCCGACCTCCAGGATTTGCTGATTGCCGCGTTACAAGGGCTCTCTGCCTGGGCCTGCAAAGCCCGTGACTACGATCTCATCGATCATGAAATCGACAGCTTCGCGCCGCGCGCCTTCTTCTCGACGCTGACCAATGTCAACTTCGACTCCGTACGCATTGTCGGTTACGCCCGTGAAGCGATAGCCAAACGTGAAGCGCTGAAAGCGCTCTGCCTTTCTATCGACCCGAACGCCAGCGTTGATAACCCGATGGCTGAGCTGCAACTGGTCAGCGACGATCTGGGCGAATTACAGCGCCAGGCAGCAGAATTCACGCCGAACAAAGACAAAGCCACGATTGGCGAAAATATCCTTGGCCTGCGTCTGCTCTGCCTGTACGGTCTGAAAGGCGCAGCCGCTTATATGGAGCATGCGCACGTACTCGGCCAGTACGACAACGCTATTTATGCCCGCTACCATAAAATTATGGCCTGGCTGGGTACCTGGCCTGCGGACATGAACGCTCTGCTTGAATGTTCAATGGAAATTGGCCAGATGAACTTCAGCGTCATGAGCATCCTCGATGCCGGTGAAACCAGCACTTACGGCCATCCAACGCCGACCCAGGTGAACGTTAAAGCCGTCGCCGGGAAATGCATTTTGATCTCTGGTCACGACCTGAAAGATCTCTACAACCTGCTGCAACAAACCGAAGGCACCGGCGTTAACGTCTATACCCACGGTGAAATGTTACCGGCACACGGTTATCCTGAACTGCGTAAATTTAAACATCTGGTCGGCAACTACGGTAGTGGCTGGCAGAACCAGCAGGTGGAATTCGCCCGCTTCCCCGGCCCAATCGTAATGACCTCCAACTGCATCATTGATCCGACCGTCGGTTCTTATGACGACCGTATCTGGACCCGCAGCATTGTTGGCTGGCCGGGCGTGAACCACCTCGAAGGCGACGATTTCGCTCCGGTGATCCGCCAGGCACAGCAGATGTCCGGTTTCCCGTTCAGCGAAATCGAACACCTGATCACTGTCGGGTTTGGTCGCCAGACCCTGCTTGGTGCGGTGGATTCGCTGATAGACCTGGTGAGCCGCGAAAAACTGCGCCACGTCTTCCTCGTCGGCGGCTGCGACGGCGCACGCGGCGAACGTAATTACTTCACCGATTTCGCCACCCAGGTACCGGATGACTGCCTGATCCTGACGCTGGCCTGTGGGAAATATCGCTTCAACAAACTCGACTTCGGCAATATCGAAGGGCTGCCGCGTCTGATCGATGCCGGTCAGTGTAATGACGCCTACTCGGCGATTATTCTGGCGGTAACGCTGGCGGAAAAACTGGGCTGCGGTGTGAATGACCTGCCGCTGTCACTGGTACTCTCCTGGTTTGAACAGAAAGCTATCGTCATCCTGCTGACTCTGCTGTCGCTGGGCGTCACCAATATCGTTACCGGCCCGACCGCGCCGGGCTTCCTGACGCCGGATCTGCTGGCCGTGCTGAATGAGAAATTTGGCCTGCGCCAGGTCACGACCGTTGAACAGGATATGCAGCAGTTGCTGAGCGCATAAGGAGATAACGATGACCATGCCAACCCCTCAATGCCCGTGGCGCATGCAGGTTCACCATATCCATCAGGAAACGCCGGATGTCTGGACGCTGTCGCTGTTATGCCACGATTACTATCCGTATCGCGCCGGGCAGTACGCGCTGGTAAGCATTCGCAACAGCGCCGACACGCTGCGTGCTTACACCCTTTCATCCACGCCGGGCGTGAGCGAATACATTACGCTGACCGTTCGCCGTATTGATGATGGCGCAGGTTCCCGGTGGCTGACCCAGGAAGTAAAACGCGGCGATTATCTGTGGCTTTCCGATGCGCAGGGGGAATTTACCTGTGATAACGAACCGAACGATAAGCTGTTGCTGCTGGCGGCAGGGTGCGGTGTGACACCGATTATGTCGATGCGCCGCTGGCTGGCGAAGTATCGCCCGCAGGCCGATGTGCAGGTGATCTTCAATGTGCGTTCGCCGCAGGATGTGATTTTCGCCGGCGAGTGGCGCGAATATCCTGTCACGCTGGTGGCGGAAAATGACGCCAGCGCAGGTTTTGCTTCTGGCCGTCTGAGCCACGAACTGCTCAGCCAGGTGCCGGATCTGGCCGCGCGCACGGTGATGACCTGCGGCCCGGCGCCGTACATGGATTGGGTTGAGAACGAAGTGAAAGCGCTGGGCGTAACGCGTTTCTTTAAAGAGAAATTCTTTACCCCTGTCGCGCAGGCTGCCACCAGTGGGTTGAAGTTCAGCAAACTCTCGCCGATGAAAACCTTCTACGCGCCTGTGGGCAGCACGCTGCTGGAAGCGCTGGAGAGCAATAAGATGCCAGTGAATGCCGCCTGCCGCGCCGGTGTGTGCGGCTGTTGTAAAACGCAGGTGATTTCCGGAGAGTATACCGTCAGCAGCACCATGACGCTGACGGAGCAAGAGATTGCCGCCGGATATGTGCTGGCCTGCTCCTGCCATCCCCGGGGGGATTTGGTGCTGGCGTAACGCTTTCTGCACAAAATAAAACGCCCTTCATCTGGAGGGCGTTTTTTGGATCTCATTGACCGGGTATCGTTCCGGTACGCTGTTAACTCTGCACTACTTCCACGCTGGCGCCACGGAATAGCGGCCCGCACCAATAAAAGCAATCACCAGCGCAGCAATAAAGAAGTAAACAATACTTTCAATCGCCCACGCTCCAGTCGCATCCAGAGCGCCCGTTTTACCAATGCCGACCAGTAACCACGCCACCACCATCGTAAATGCCAGCACCAGCGCGGCGGGGCGAGTCAGAACGCCCAGAATGATCAGAATCGGGCACAGCACTTCGCCAATCAGCACGCCGTAAGCAATAAAACCCGGTAACCCTTTTGCCACCAGCATGCCCGCAATACCATCAATACCGCCGATTAATTTGTGCAGCCCGTGAAACAACATCAATCCGCCAACCAACAAACGCAGCAACAGTCGGCCAAGATCTTCATGCGAAAACATATTATTAACTGCATTTAACAATGATTTAACCATTTGAAATGATTCCTGTTTTCATCGACCTTTTTCAGAGTATTACGGAGTGTAACTGAAATAAACCCCTGTTTTAAAAAAGGGCATCGTTAATCTCATTCCAGGCAGAATCATTGTCTAAGCTTGTAATCAAGATCACAAAAGGAGCTTTCCATGAAACAGACAGTGGCTGCTTATATTGCTAAAACCCTTGAACAAGCGGGCGTTAAACGGATTTGGGGGGTAACCGGTGATTCTCTTAACGGGCTGAGCGACAGCCTGAATCGCATGGGTACCATTCACTGGATGCCAACGCGTCATGAAGAAGTCGCCGCCTTCGCCGCCGGGGCGGAAGCGCAACTGACCGGCGAGCTGGCGGTTTGTGCCGGTTCCTGCGGGCCGGGAAATTTACATCTGATCAACGGTCTTTTCGATTGCCACCGCAACCATGTTCCGGTGCTGGCCATTGCGGCCCACATTCCCTCCAGCGAAATCGGTAGCGGCTACTTCCAGGAAACCCATCCTCAGGAACTGTTTCGCGAATGCAGCCACTATTGCGAACTGGTTTCCAATCCGGAACAGATCCCGCAAGTGCTGGCGATCGCCATGCGCAAAGCCGTGCTTAATAAAGGCGTGTCCGTCGTGGTACTGCCTGGCGACGTGGCGCTGAAACCCGCGCCGGAAAGCGCCAGCAGCCACTGGTACAGTGCGCCGCAACCGGTGGTCACACCGACACAAGAAGAGTTACAAAAACTGGCGCAGTTGCTGCGCTACTCCAGCAATATCGCCCTGATGTGTGGCAGCGGCTGCGCCGGTGCGCACAAAGAGCTGTTGGCTTTCGCCGGGAAACTGAATGCGCCCATTGTCCACGCGATGCGCGGTAAAGAACATGTGGAGTACGACAACCCATACGATGTCGGCATGACCGGGCTGATTGGTTTCTCTTCCGGGTTCCACACCATGATGAATGCCGATACCTTAGTGCTGCTCGGCACGCAATTCCCCTATCGCGCCTTCTACCCCACTGATGCCAAAATCATCCAGATCGATATCAATCCGGCCAGCATTGGCGCACACAGCAAAGTGGATATGGCACTGGTGGGCGATATCAAAGCCACCCTTGCCGCGTTGCTGCCGTTGCTGGAAGAAAAAACCGATCGCCGCTTCCTTGATAAAGCGCTGGCGGATTACCGCGAAGCCCGCAAAGGGCTGGATGACTTAGCGAAGCCGAGCGAGAAATCGATTCACCCGCAATATCTGGCGCAACAAATCAGCCATTTTGCCGCGGATGACGCGATTTTCACCTGTGATGTCGGCACACCAACGGTGTGGGCAGCGCGATATCTGAAAATGAACGGCAAGCGCCGCCTGCTCGGTTCCTTTAACCATGGTTCGATGGCCAACGCCATGCCGCAGGCGCTCGGTGCAAAAGCAACCCACCCGGAAAGACAAGTCGTGGCGCTCTGCGGCGATGGCGGTTTCAGCATGCTGATGGGTGATTTTCTCTCTGTTGTGCAGATGAAGCTGCCGCTGAAAATTATCGTCTTTAATAACAGCGTGCTCGGCTTTGTGGCGATGGAGATGAAAGCGGGCGGCTATTTAACAGATGGTACGGAGTTGCAGGACACCAACTTTGCCCGCATCGCCGAGGCCTGCGGCATTACCGGGATCCGCGTGGAGAAATCCGCCGATGTTGACGAAGCGCTCCAGCGCGCCTTCTCGATCGATGGCCCGGTGCTGGTGGATGTCACGGTCGCCAAAGAGGAACTGGCGATCCCGCCGCAAATCAAACTGGAGCAGGCCAAAGGTTTCAGCCTCTATATGATGCGCGCCATTATCAGCGGACGCGGCGATGAAGTCATCGAACTGGCGAAAACCAACTGGCTCAGGTAAAACAGAAGTTTAACCTGAGCCAGAGAAAGGAAATGCCGTGATTGATTTACGTAGTGATACCGTAACCCGCCCGGGGCGCGCCATGCTCGAAGAGATGATGGCCGCCCCGGTCGGGGACGATGTTTACGGTGATGATCCCACCGTTAACGAACTGCAGCGTTACGCGGCGGAACTCAGCGGTAAAGAAGCCGCACTGTTTCTGCCGACCGGTACGCAAGCCAACCTGGTGGCGCTGTTAAGCCATTGCGAGCGCGGCGAAGAGTATATTGTCGGCCAGGGAGCGCATAACTATCTCTACGAAGCGGGCGGAGCCGCAGTGCTCGGCAGCATTCAGCCGCAGCCCATTGATGCCGCCGCCGACGGGACACTGCCGCTGGACAAAGTTGCGGCAAAAATCAAAGCCGATGACATCCACTTCGCGCGCACCAAACTGCTCAGTCTGGAAAACACCCACAACGGCAAAGTGCTGCCGCGCGACTACCTGAAACAGGCGTGGGAATTTACCCGCGAGCGCGGGCTGTCACTGCACGTTGATGGCGCACGCATCTTTAACGCCATCGTGGAATACGGCTGCGACCTTAGCGCGATCGCGCAATATTGCGACTCCTTCACCATCTGCCTGTCGAAGGGCCTCGGCACGCCGGTCGGTTCATTACTGGTGGGCGACAAAGCTTATATCACCCGCGCCAACCGCTGGCGCAAAATGACCGGCGGCGGCATGCGCCAGGCCGGGATCCTTGCCGCAGCGGGCCTGTATGCGCTGAAGCACAACGTCGCGCGGCTGAAAGAGGATCACGAGAACGCCGCCTGGCTGGCTGCTCAGCTACAGGAGATTGGCGCCGACGTGATGCGCCACGACACCAACATGTTGTTCGTTCGTGTTGGCGAACCGGCCGCAGCGTTGGGGGCGTTTATGCGCGAACGCGATGTGTTAATCAACGCTTCGCCGGTGGTGCGACTGGTCACCCATCTCGACGTCAATCGCCAGCAGCTCACCGAGGTGGTTCGCCACTGGCAGGCTTTTTTACAGCGCTAAGGAGCAGATGTGGCGCAGCGGATCCTGGCGCTTGGCGCCAGCGGTTATATCGGGCAGCGGCTGGTGGCCGCGCTCAGTCAGCAAGGCCACCAGGTCAAAGCGGCGGCGCGCCAGTTAACGCGCCTGCAAAAGCAGCGGTTGCCCGGCGTGACCTGCCACACTATCGATCTCTATTGGCCACAGGATCTTCCGGCGCTGCTGGCCGATATTGATACGCTCTACTATCTGGTGCATAGCATGGGCGAAAGCAGCGATTTTGTGGCGCATGAACGGCAAATCGCCCTGAATGTGCGCGATGCGCTGCGGGAAACGCCGGTCAAACAGGTTATTTTCCTCAGTTCGTTGCAGGCAAAAGGAGCAACGGATTCTGACCATCTACTGGCGCGGCAATATACCGGCGATCTGCTGCGGGCAGCCGGTGTGCCGGTTACCGAATTGCGCGCCGGAATTATTGTCGGCGCGGGTTCGGCGGCCTTTGAAGTGATGCGCGATATGGTATTTAACCTGCCGGTGCTGACGCCGCCGCGCTGGGTGCGTTCTCGTACCACGCCGATTGCACTGGAAAACCTGCTGTATTACCTGCTGGAGTTGTTGCATCATCCGGCGGCGGAACACCGCGTGTTTGAGGCTGCCGGGCCGGAAGTGCTGAGCTATCAGCAACAGTTCGAGCACTTTATGCGCGTCAGCGGCGTACACCGCCCGCTGATCCCCATTCCGCTGCCAACGCGGCTGATCTCCGTCTGGTTTTTACATCTCATCACTTCCGTGCCGCCAGGCATCGCAAAGGCGCTGATCCAGGGGCTGAAGCACGATCTGCTGGCCGACGATCGCGCATTGCGCCGTTTGATCCCGCAAACGTTGATCCGCTTTGATGACGCAGTGCGTCAGACGTTGCAGGAAGAAGAAAAGCTGGTGAATTCCGCCGACTGGGGCTATGACCCGCAGGCCTTCTCACGCTGGCGTCCGCAATACGGCTACTTTCCGAAACAGGCTGGTTATCAGGTAAAAACCGCAGCCAGCCTCAGCGCGCTGTGGGAAGTGGTTAACCGTATCGGCGGCAAAGAGCGCTACTTTTTCGGCAATCTGCTATGGGAAACCCGCGCGGCGCTCGATCGTTTAATTGGTCACCCACTGCCGCGCGGGCGTCCCGATCGCGCCTGGCTGCAAACCGGTGATGCGGTAGATAGCTGGAAAGTGATCATCGCCGAGCCGGAGCAGCAACTGGCATTATTGTTTGGCATGAAAGCGCCGGGGCTGGGGCGGCTGGCCTTTACGTTAAGCGACAAAGGCGATCACCGGCTGCTGGATGTCCGCGCCTGGTGGCATCCGCACGGCATGCCGGGTTTGTTTTACTGGCTGCTGATGTTCCCGGCTCATCTGTTCATCTTTCGTGGTATGGCGCAACAAATTGCCCGTCTGGCAGAAAAAAATAGCGAAAAAGTCTGACGGTTAACCTTTTTCTTTTACTTCTCCCATTGCATCGCGGCGTAATTCACGGAAGAATGCGCGCGATAATTGCTTTTCAACACAGTGGATTGATATGAAGGTACTGGTCACGGGCGCAACCAGCGGTTTAGGCCGAAACGCCGTCGAATATCTGCGTCAAAAAGGGATCAGCGTCAGGGCGACGGGCCGCAACGAAGCGATGGGCAAGTTGCTGAGCAAGATGGGCGCCGAGTTTGTGCATGCAGATTTAACCGAGCTGGTTTCATCGCAGGCTAAAATCATGCTCGCTGATATCGATACGCTGTGGCACTGCTCCAGCTTCACCTCACCGTGGGGAACGCAGGAAGCGTTTGACCTGGCGAATGTGCGTGCCACGCGCCGTCTGGGTGAATGGGCTGTCGCCTGGGGCGTACGCAACTTTATCCATATCTCCTCGCCTTCGCTCTACTTCGATTATCACCACCATCGCGATATCCCGGAAGATTTTCGCCCGGCGCGTTTCGCCAACGAATTTGCCCGCAGCAAAGCCGCTGGCGAGCAGGTCATCGATCTGCTGGCGCAGGCGAACCCCAATACCCGCTTTACGATTCTGCGCCCGCAAAGCCTGTTTGGTCCGCACGACAAAGTATTTATCCCACGTCTGGCGCAGATGATGCACCACTACCGCAGCGTGTTACTGCCGCGCGGTGGTGATGCGCTGGTGGATATGACCTACTACGAAAATGCAGTGCATGCGATGTGGCTCGCCAGCCAGCAACAGTGCGACACGTTACCCTCAGGGCGGGCGTATAACATCACTAACGGCGAGCCGCGCTCGCTGCGCAGCATCGTACAGCGGCTGATTGACGATCTGGCGATCTCCTGCCGCATTCGCTCCGTACCCTACACCATGCTGGATATGCTGGCCCGCAGCATGGAGCGTTTTGGCGATAAGCGCGCGAAAGAACCCGCCTTCACCCACTATGGCGTGTCGAAGCTCAATTTTGATTTCACGCTGGATATCACGCGCGCGCAGGAAGAGTTGGGCTATGCGCCGATCGTGACGCTGGATGAAGGCATCAAACGCACGGCGCACTGGTTAAAAGATCACGGTAAACTACACCGCTAACAGATCAGAACGGCCCGGATTTAATCTCAGACACCCGCTGGCCGCTCTTATCAATGTAGTACCACTCCCCGCCGCTCAACGAGATATGCTCGCCTTCACGCTGCGGTTTGCACCCGATGCAGACCAGCGCTTTGCCACCCTCAAACTGCGAAGCGTAATCATAGCGGGCGGCAATGCGGTTGCGAAAACTGTCATCCCAGTAGCCCACTTTGCCGTTCTGCGTTGAGCGCACCAGTCCCTCAACAAACCAGTCCGGCCCGTTATCGAAATGAATCACTGGCAAATACTCGTGCGCAGAACGCACATAATAATCCGCATCCTGCTCCCCCGCTCCACGGGTATAATTGTGCAGCCCGACCCACGACATGCCATCGACATCATGGGTTTTGGCAAATAGCGCGGGTAAAAATACCAGCTTGCCGTCTTTCAGTACGGCGCACTCATCCAGCGTTTCCACACTGTCAGTTTGTTTGTCCCAGTAGGAACATGCGTACGGCGGGTTTGGCGCAGCGTGGACAGCAAAAGCCGCCATCAGCAGTGCACCTGTCATGATGCGAAACACCATTTCCATTGACCTCGTCATAAAAAAACCAGCGGCAGTCACCCCTGGCCATATTTTTCCAGTAATGCCTCGGCAATGGCCTGGCTTTCGGCATCCGCAACACCGTTCCATAACCCCGGACGGAAATGCATCTGAAACGCCTCAATCACTCGTTTCTGCTGCGCAGACGTCATTTCCGGTTTCACTTCGTAGCCGTAGCGCGCCAACAAATCAAGCAGCGACGCCGTTTCCACCGGCTGATGAGGAGAACGACCATTCAGGTAAAATGCTACCCGCGCCGCATCCGGCCAGGCGCCAATCCCCTGAGCGGCCAACGCCTGCCACGGGAATAACGGGCCGGGATCGTCTTTACGCTGCGGCGCGATATCGGCATGCGCCACCACGTTTTGCGGCGCGATGTTGTACCGCGCGATAATATCTTTTACCAGTGGTATCAATGCACTAATTTGCTCAGGAGCAAAAGGCGCGAAGGTTTTTCCTCCCGCGCTTCGTTGCCAGCCGCGGTTTTCTAACTCAATGCCGATGGAGGTATCGTTGATGCGCGTCGCGCCGCGCCAGAAACTCACCCCCGCGTGCCAGGCAAGATCCTGCTCCGGCACCAGCTGCCAGATGCGCGGTTTACCGTGGTACAGCGGCGGCCTGGCGGGTACCAGGTAATGGGCGCTCACCTGCTTGTCGGTGAGCGTCGCCAGCGAGACATCAAAATCATCCGCCGTGTAATGAATCACCAGCACCTTGATACGTGGATAGGCTGCCTGCGCCTGACGCCGCGTATCCAGCTGGTAGCCGTTTTTATCGATAATCCCTTTTTCACTCGCACAGCCAGCCAGAAGCAGCGCCAGCATTGCTAATGCATACTTTTTCATCGGCGCGTTTTAACCGCCGTACCGCTGACGCTCACCATTAGCATGCTGCTGTCTTTGCCTACAGTTTCATAATCGATATCAATACCGACCACCGCATCTGCACCAAGCTGCTGCGCCTGGTCGCCCAGTTCACGAAAGGCAATTTCCCGCGCTTTACGCAGTTCTTTCTCATAAGCACCAGAACGTCCGCCGACAATATCGCGGATACCGGCAAAAAAATCGCGGAAAATATTGGCGCCCAGAATCGCTTCGCCCGTCACGACGCCGCAATACTCGATAATCGGCTGTCCTTCGAGTGTCGGCGTGGTTGAAAATTGCATAAGGTTCTCCTTTTGATTGCGCACGTTACGAGACACATTATCAGATCAATACACTATTCTTGAAAGGTCGTGTCTTCTGAAGAGAAATAAGGAAATCAACATGCGCTATTCAGTTTTGACTCTTGTAATGCCGTGCGCGCTGCTGCTGAGCGCCTGTACCACCGTAACCCCGGCCTATAAAGATATTGGCGCCCATAGCGGGCAGTGTGTGGAAGGCGGTCCGGACAGCGTTGCACAACAATTTTATGACTACCGCATCGCTCATCCGGGCAGCGACCTGACAGCATTGCGCCCATACCTGAGTGACGACCTGGCAAAAATGCTGAATAACGCCAGCCGCGATCCGCAAACCGCTGCGTTGCTAAAAACCGATCCCTTCTCCAGCCGTAGCGTTGCCGCCGATCATGCCGACGTCGCCAGCGCTTCCACCATTCCTAATAGCGATGCGCGGAATATTCCGCTGCGCGTAACGCTAAGCCAGGGCAGCCAGAGCTGGCAGGATGAAGTACTGATGATCCGCGAAGGACAGTGCTGGGCGGTGGACGATGTCCGCTACCTGGGCGGCTCGGTACATGCGCCCGCTGGGACGCTGCGCCAGTCGGTAGAACATCGCTAACGGTTATCACAACATGTGGTAACCCCCGTAAATTGTCTGGCATTCCCCGGGGAATGCCGACATTTATGCCTGGTTCCCTCACCGCCCGGTATTTTGTGCTAACTTTATCGCATAACCTGGTTTATTTTTAAGTTTTAACGCACAAATATTGCATAACTATTCTGTCAACGTTACTATTTGCGGCCTCAATTGCTATCAGACTGCTTCGATGAGTATTAAATTAAACAGCATCAATTGCTTTTATGGCGCACACCAGGCGCTCTTCGACATCACACTGGATTGCCCACAGGGTGAAACTCTGGTGCTGCTCGGCCCAAGCGGTGCGGGTAAAAGTTCGCTGTTGCGCGTACTCAACCTGCTCGAAATGCCGCGTTCCGGCCAGTTAAGCATTGCAGGCAACCATTTTGATTTTGCCAAAATCCCGTCAGATAAAGCGATTCGTGAATTGCGCCAGAACGTGGGCATGGTGTTCCAGCAATATAATCTTTGGCCGCATCTGACCGTGCAACAAAACCTGATTGAAGCGCCGTGCCGCGTGCTCGGTTTAAGCAAAGATCAGGCGCTGGCGCGCGCCGAAAAGCTGCTGGAGCGTTTACGTCTTAAACCTTATAGCGATCGCTATCCGCTGCACCTGTCCGGCGGACAACAGCAGCGTGTCGCCATCGCCCGTGCGCTGATGATGGAGCCGCAGGTTCTGCTGTTTGATGAACCTACCGCCGCACTCGATCCGGAAATCACCGCGCAAATTGTCAGCATCATTCGCGAACTGTCGGAAACCGGCATTACGCAGGTCATCGTGACCCACGAAGTGGAAGTGGCGCGCAAAACCGCCAGCCGCGTGGTGTATATGGAAAACGGTCACATTGTTGAGCAAGGGGATGCCAGCTGCTTTGCCGCGCCGCAGACCGATGCGTTTAAATACTACCTATCTCACTGAAGACTCGGGAATAAAGACAATGAAAAAAGTACTGATTGCCGCACTACTTGCCAGCATCAGCCTTAGCGCTACAGCAGCCCAGACCATTCGTTTTGCGACAGAAGCGAGCTACCCTCCGTTTGAATCCACCGATGCCAACAACAAGATCGTCGGCTTTGATGTGGATCTGGCGAATGCATTGTGTAAAGAGATCGATGCGACCTGTACCTTTACCAACCAGGCCTTTGACAGCCTGATCCCGAGCCTGAAATTCCGCCGTTTTGACGCGGTAATGGCCGGTATGGATATCACGCCAGAGCGTGAAAAACAGGTTCTGTTTACCACACCGTACTACGACAACTCTGCGCTGTTCGTCGGCCAGCAGGGTAAATTCACCAGCATCGATCAGCTGAAAGGCAAACGTGTTGGCGTGCAGAACGGCACCACACACCAGAAATTCATCAACGATAAACACCCGGAAATCACCACCGTGCCTTACGACAGCTACCAGAACGCGCGTCTGGATCTGCAAAACGGCCGTATTGATGCTGTCTTTGGTGACACCGCAGTGGTCACCGAATGGCTGAAAGCCGATGCCAAACTGGCAGCAGTAGGCGATAAAGTGACGGACAAAGAGTACTTCGGTACCGGTCTGGGTATCGCCGTACGCCAGGGCAACACTGAATTGCAGCAGAAATTCAACGCTGCGCTGGAAAAAGTGAAGAAAGATGGGACTTACCAGGCCATCTATAGCAAATGGTTCCAGAAGTAATCCTTAATGAACGAAATGTTTCCATTAGCAAGCGCCGCCGGGATGACCGTCGGCCTTGCCGTTTGTGCGCTGCTCATCGGCCTGGTGCTGGCGATGATCTTTGCCGTTTGGGAGTCCGTTAAGTGGCGTCCCATTGCATGGATCGGTACCGCGTTGGTCACGCTGCTGCGCGGCCTGCCGGAAATCCTCGTGGTGCTGTTTATCTATTTCGGCGCCTCGCAGCTACTGCTGACGCTCTCTGATGGTTTCACCATCAATCTGGGCGTGGTGCAGATCCCGGTGCAGGTACAGATTGAAAACTTCGATGTCAGCCCGTTTCTGTGCGGCGTAATCGCGCTCTCTCTGCTCTATTCAGCTTACGCCTCGCAAACCCTGCGCGGTGCATTAAAAGCTGTGCCGGACGGTCAGCGGGAATCCGGCCAGGCGCTCGGTCTGTCGAAAGGAGCGATCTTCTTCCGTCTGGTGATGCCGCAAATGTGGCGCCATGCGCTGCCGGGTCTGGGTAACCAGTGGCTGGTGCTGTTGAAAGATACCGCGCTGGTGTCACTGATCAGCGTTAACGATCTGATGCTGCAAACCAAAAGCATTGCAACCCGTACTCAGGAGCCTTTCACCTGGTACATTGTGGCGGCGGCGATTTACCTGGTGATCACTCTGTTCAGCCAGTGGATCCTCAAACGCATTGACCTGCGTGCGACGCGCTTTGAACGGAGGCCGGGATAATGCTTGCCTATTTACCAGAGCTGTTTAAAGGCCTGCATACCAGCCTGACGCTGACCATCGCGTCACTGATTGTGGCGCTGATCTTGTCGCTGCTGTTTACCGTCATACTGACGTTGAAAACGCCGGTGCTGACGCACATCGTACGCGGCTATATCACGCTGTTTACCGGTACGCCGCTGCTGGTGCAGATCTTCCTGATTTACTACGGCCCCGGCCAGTTCCCGTCGTTGCAGAACTATCCGTTCATCTGGCATCTGCTGTCGCAGCCGTGGCTGTGCGCGCTGCTGGCGCTGTCGCTGAACAGTGCGGCGTATACCACGCAGCTGTTTTACGGCGCGATCCGCGCGATTCCGCAAGGTCAATGGCAATCCTGCGGCGCGCTGGGCATGAGCAAGAAAGACACGCTGGCGATCCTGCTGCCTTATGCCTTTAAACGCGCCCTTTCGTCCTATTCCAACGAAGTGGTGCTGGTGTTTAAAAGTACATCGCTGGCTTACACCATCACGTTGATGGAGGTGATGGGGCACGGCCAGCTGCTGTACGGCCGCACCTATGACGTAATGGTGTTTGGCGCAGCCGGGTTGATTTATCTGGTGGTGAACGGTCTGTTGACGCTAATGATGCGCCTGATTGAACGCAAAGCGCTGGCTTTCGAACGCCGCAGCTAATTGCATAAATAATAATCAACGGCGAGATAATGCTTTAATATCTCGCCTTTTTTATATCCAATTAAATATATTTAAGCATTTTTATTGCATATAAATTCAATTAATGGCATCGTAAACGCCATGCTGAAGACACGGCAAAAACAATAAGATTGATCGACAGGAGTTCGAAAATGAAAAAACTGATGCTGGCCGCCGCCCTGATCGCGACTTTCGCTGCAAGCGCCTCTGCTGCTGATAAAATCAATTTCGGTGTTTCCGCCACTTACCCGCCGTTTGAATCGCTGGACGCGAACAATAAAATCGTCGGTTTTGATATCGACCTGGCAAATGCGCTGTGCAAACAGATGCAGGCAGACTGCACCTTCACTAACCACGCGTTTGACAGCCTGATCCCATCGCTGAAATTCAGAAAATATGATGCGGTGATCTCCGGTATGGATATTACGCCAGAGCGCGCCAAACAGGTCTCTTTCACCGATCCGTACTACGCGAACTCCGCCGTTGTGATTGCGAAAAAAGACGCGTTTAAATCTTTCGACGATTTGAAAGGCAAACGCATCGGTATGGAAAACGGCACCACGCATCAGAAATATTTGCAGGATAAGCACCCGGAAGTGAAAACCGTGGCTTATGACAGCTATCAGAACGCGATTGTCGACCTGAAAAATGGCCGTATCGATGGCGTGTTTGGTGATACCGCAGTGGTTAATGAGTGGCTGAAAACCAACCCGCAGCTTGGCGTTGCAACACCGAAAGTGACCGATCCGCAATATTTCGGCACCGGCCTCGGCATTGCTGTTCGCCCGGAAAACAAGGCGCTACTGGAAAAACTGAATACCGCCCTGAAAGCGATCAAAGCTGACGGTACGTACCAGAAAATCAGCAACCAGTGGTTCCCGCAGTAAGTGCAGCCTTGCCCGGTAGCGTCGCGCTTACCGGGCGATAAAAAAGTCGCTTATGCGACTTTTTTTGTCCCTGCCTCACGGCGAGCAATAAAATTCGCCGCCGATTCAATCCGGCTCAGCTCTTCCTGGGCTCGCATATTATTCTCAACTTCCCATAAATCGACGGCCGCTTGCAGGTTGAGCCAGAAATCAGCGGATGTGTCAAACGCTTTGGCGAGACGAAAGGCCATCTCCGCCGTCAGCCGCCGGTTGTTATTAACCAACGCACTGACGGAGTTACGATGCACATGCAATATCTCCGCCAGCTCGTTAATCCTGAGCTCAAGAGGTTCCAGGTACTCATACAGCAGGATGTCGCCCACCGTTGTTGGCTTTCTGGTCGCCTGTTTCATGTTAAATCCTTAGCGTTATGGCTCAATAGATATGCGGATCCAGATAGAGGTCATCCGCCTTTCCGTTAACCCATCTGAAAATTAACCGGTACTGCTTATTAACCCTGATGGAAGAATAACCGAGCAGTTTCCCCGATAACTCTTCATAGCGATTGCCCGGCGGCGAACGAAGATCACGGTGAGACGTCGCGGCATTAATGATATCCAGCTTGCGGGCCAGCGTAGTGTGAATATCGGCCGGAATTTTCCGGTGCGGCGTGGTGTGATGAAAGAATTCATCAAGCCATGCATCCCGAAAATATCTGATGCTTATTTTCTTTGGCATTGCAGCCTCCTTGCCGCGTTCATACCAATGATACTATTGCACACCCGCACTGTGCACAAGTG
Source organism: Kosakonia sp. MH5 (assembly GCF_009935945.1). Lineage (NCBI taxonomy): Bacteria > Pseudomonadati > Pseudomonadota > Gammaproteobacteria > Enterobacterales > Enterobacteriaceae > Kosakonia > Kosakonia sp. MH5. The sequence goes on from NZ_QODH01000001.1 coordinate 605,754, forward strand.
CTTTTACATTTTAACCAACAGCGTCAACACCTCGTAATGCGCGGTATGCGGAAACATATCAAACAGTTGCACGCGTTCGATGCGATAGCCTGGAAGCTGTCGAATATCTTTCGCCATTGATTGCGCATTACAGCTTGAATAGACGATAAAAGGCGGCGCCATACGGCTTAAGTAGTCGCATAATTCCGCCCCGATGCCGCGTCGCGGTGGGTTAACCAGTACCAGATCCGGCACGTCCTGTTGCGCAGTGGCGAACTGTGTAGAATCGAGCGCCTGAAAATGCAAATTATGCAATCCCAGCACCTGCGCCGACTGCGTTGCGCAGGCGATCGCTTCCGGGGCGATCTCGATGCCGGTCAGCCGCATTTCAGGTGTAGCGCAGTGCAGACCAAAACCGCCAACGCCGCAGAACAGATCCCACATATGCGCGACCGGTAAAGCACGCACCCAGTCACGGGCGGTGGCGTACAGCGCGCTGGCGACGGCAGGGTTAGTCTGGAAGAAGCTTTGTGGGCGGATCCACAGCGGCACACCATTGAAATTTTCCGCCAGCGCCTGCTGTTCGGTGAGGAAAATCTCCGTCTCCCCTTCCATGATCGCCATATGCACCGGCTGAATATTTACCGAAATAACCTTTAACTGCGGTAATTGCGCCTGCAACCACGGCAGCGCGGCGCGCAGTTGCGCCAGCTTAACTTCGGAACGCAATACAAAACGCAGCATCATGCCGCCATCCTGCTGGCTTTCGGTCAGCAGCAGGTATTTCAGTTCGCCGCGCTTGCGTGTCACGTTGTAGGGCGTTAACCCCGCGCGGGCAATAAAGGGTTTAAGCGCAGCAAAAACCGGGGCAAAAGAGTCGGGATAGAGCGGGCAATCAGTGAGATCTTCCGGCGTACCGTCGCGGTGCAGCATACCGAGCAGCGGTTTTTCTACGCTGCCGCTGACCACCATTTTGGCTTTATTGCGAAACCCCTGCTCCGGGCCACTCACCGGCGTGCGCCACTCTGCCACCGGCAACCCTGCCAGCAGGTGACGGAGATCGTCCATCTTAGCGGTAAGCTGGGTGGCAAGCGGTTGTTCGATCCACTGACAGGAGCGACAGCGACCAGCATCGTAGAGAGCGCACTGCATAATAAAGCCTTTCGTTTTGCGGGGCCGGGATTGTACCACCGTTATTGCAGGCGGAAAAAGCGTCGACTGGGCGTGGGGATAAACAGCAGGAACAGCACCAGCATATCAGGCAGTTTTTGCAGCATCAGCGAACGGAAAATCTCCCGGCGCGATCCACCGGCAATACTGAACAGCTCCGGATAACCATAGCCGAGCGAGGCGGCCCACAAATAGCCGGTAGCGATAAGCTGCGTCAGAAGATAGAGCCAGCGCGCCCAGTTGCGCCCTTTCACTACCGAAAACGCACAAAGGATCTCGATAAACACCAGCAACAGGCTGCCGAGAAAAATCAGCGTCAGCGCCCAGGTCTGTGCGCTGCGCTGGACAAAATCGATAATACCGCGTCCGCCCAGTACATTGAGCACCATCAGCACATCGACACAGCGAATGGTGATGATGGCAATAGCCGCCACCTGCACCATCGCGGGTACATTCAGTTTCGCGTGATGAGTGGTTTTCTTAAAGAAGCCCAATCCTGTGATTTCCCTGTGAAAAAATGCCGCGACAAGCGCGGCATCAGCGACACAATTTCCCGATTTTAATGAGAATGATCTTGTCTTGCACGCTGGATATCGCGAATCCGCTGCTTTTCCGTGCGCGCCATCAGATACCAGGCGATTAAACCAACAATCCCGACCACGCCAAGGATCAGCGTCGCCAGCGCGTTGATTTCCGGGTTCACCCCCATGCGCACACTGGAGAAGACCAGCATCGGCAACGTTGTCGCGCCCGGCCCGGAGACAAAGCTGGCGATCACCAAATCATCCAGCGACAGCGTAAAGGCCAGCAGCCAGCCGGAGATCACCGCAGGCATGATCATCGGCAGCGTAATAACAAAAAAGACTTTCAGCGGTGTGGCGCCCAGATCCATCGCCGCCTCTTCAATCGAGCGATCGAGTTCACGCAGGCGTGAGGAGATCACCACCGCCACATAAGCAGTACAGAACGTGACGTGCGCCAACCAGATGGTTAACATCCCGCGATCCGAAGGCCAGCCAATCGCATGCCCGAGGGCGACAAACAGCAGCAGCAGCGACAGACCGGTAATCACATCCGGCATCACCAGCGGCGCAGTGATCATAAAAGCAAAACCGTTGGAACCACGGAAGCGGCCAAAACGCACCATCACAACAGCGGCTATGGTGCCGAGGATCGCCGCCATGGTGGCCGCACAGGCGGCAATGGTCAGGCTTAAACCCACCGCGCTCATCATCGCATCATCATGGAACAGTTCGCCGTACCAGTGCGTTGACCAGCCCGCCCATACCGTGACCAGCTTCGAACTGTTGAACGAGTAGATCACCAACATCAGCATTGGCGCATACAGGAATGAGAACCCAAGCACCAGGATCAGGATACGCCACGGCGATCGCACTACCGGTAAGTTGTTCATGCGTGATCCCCCGCCTGTTTCTGCTGATGTTTGTGGAACCACATGATCGGCACAATCAGCAACAACAGCATGATCACCGCCACCGCAGAAGCCACCGGCCAGTCGCGGTTATTAAAGAACTCCTGCCACAGCACGCGCCCAATCATAATGCTGTCCGGGCCTCCAAGCAGTTCCGGGATCACAAACTCCCCCACCGCCGGGATAAACACCAGCATCGACCCGGCGATAATCCCGCCTTTGGTCAGCGGCACAATCACGCTGAAGAAGGTTTTCAGCGGTCGCGCGCCGAGATCCAGCGAGGCTTCCACCAGCGAATAGTCGATACGCGTTAACGCGGTATAAATCGGCAGCACCATAAACGGCAGATAGGCGTAAACGATGCCAATATAGACCGCCAGGTTGGTGTGCAGAATATTCAGCGGCTGATCGATAACGCCCAGCCACATCAGGAAGTTATTCAGCACGCCGTTGCTTTTCAAAATGCCCATCCACGCGTACACGCGGATCAGGAACGAGGTCCACGACGGCAGAATCACCAGCAATAGCAGAATATTGCGCGTTGACGGCTTACTGTGCGCCACCGCCCAGGCCAGCGGATAGCCAAGCAGCAAACAGCACAGCGTGGAAATCGCCGCCACTTCCAGCGATTGCAGGTACGCCTCGATATAGAGCGGATCGTCGGTCAGTTGCAGGAAGTTGCCGATATTCAGCGTGACCGTAAGCTGGCTGTCGGCCCACTCAATCAGATCGGTATACGGCGGGATCTGGCGCGCCATCTCTGCAAGGCTGATTTTGAAGACAATCAAAAACGGCAACAGAAACAACAAAATAAGCCAGATATAGGGCAGCGCAATCACCAGCTTACGCCCGTGGCGCATCTGCATACGCGCCAGCCACAGTGTTAAACCGCCCGGTTTTTCAACGCGGGCCGGCGGCTCCAGTGTACTCATCACCGCTCCTTAAACCGTCAGAACCACACAACTATCGGCATCCCAACAGAGACGAACTTCGTCGCCCCAGGTTGGCGCGCCTTTACGGTAGCGATGCGCGTTTTGCAACTGGGCGCTGATCATCTGCCCGCTTTGCACACGCACGTGATAAATAGAAAGGTCGCCAAGGTAGGCAATATGCACCACTTCGCCGACGGCAAAGTTGTAGCCATCGGCTGGCGGCTCGTCGCAGAGCATGATTTTTTCCGGGCGCAGCGCCACGTACACCGGCACGTTGTCCACCACCGATGCATCCGGATCGACCTTCAGCGGATGCACCAGCCCAGGAGATTCGACCACCAGGCCATCATCCTGACGCTCTTTCAGCAACCCTTCGAAGACATTGACCGAGCCGATAAATTCAGCGCTGTAGCGGGTGGTCGGATGCTCATAAATCTCTTCCGGCTCGCCAATCTGCACGAATTTACCACGGTTCATGATGGCGATACGGCCAGCCATGGTCATCGCCTCTTCCTGATCGTGCGTTACCATTACGCAGGTCACGCCAACGCGCTCGAGGATATCCACCACTTCCAGTTGCATGCGGTCGCGCAGTTTTTTATCCAGCGCGCCCATCGGTTCATCCAGCAGCAGCAATTTCGGGCGTTTCGCCAGACTGCGCGCCAGCGCCACGCGCTGACGTTGCCCGCCGGAAAGCTGATGCGGCTTACGTTTGGCGAACTCGCTCATATGCACCAGATTGAGCATCTCCGCCACGCGGCTGGCAATTTCCGCTTTCGGCAACTTGTCCTGTTTCAGCCCGAACGCGATGTTCTGTTCAACCGTCATATGCGGGAACAGGGCATAAGACTGAAACATCATATTGATGGGGCGCAGATATGGCGGCACGTGCGCCAGATCGACGCCGTCGAGCATAATTTGCCCCTGCGTTGGCTGCTCAAAACCGGCCAGCATACGCAGCAAGGTCGATTTGCCGCAGCCGGACGCGCCTAGCAGTGCAAAAATTTCGCCTTTGTAGATAGTGAGGCTGACATCATCAACGGCATGCTGGCCGTCAAACGATTTGGTCAGATTGCGGATTTCAAGCAGCGGCGTCAGATCCTTGCGGCTCTTCGCCTGCGGGCGGGGAATAGCGTCGTTCAATCCAGTGCTCTCCGGCATAAACATCACCCTGTTTCAACAGGTTGACTTACAAATGGCTGAACAGAGGCGCAGTACCTCTGTCCAGCTTTGGGGCAATCGCACCATGTTGGTGCATTCAAATCACCGGTCAGGTAATTGATTTACTTGCCGCTTTTAACTTTAGTCCATGCGCGGGTTCTTACGCGGTCAATCTTCGGATCCTGGACTTTCAGCGTAAACAGTTTGGCGAAGACATCCGGCGGCGGGAAGATTGCCGGGTTGTTACGCACTTCTTCGCTGATCAGTGGGACAGAGGCTTTGTTGCCGTTCGCGTAGAACACGTGATCGCTGATATGGGCAATCACATCCGGGCGCATCAGATAGTTAAGGAACTGATAAGCCTCATCTTTATTTTTCGCATCAGCAGGCATCGCGAAGACGTCAAAGAATGCCAGCGCGCCCTCTTTCGGAATGGTGTAGGTCACGTTGACGCCGTTTTTCGCTTCTTTCGCGCGGTTAGCGGCCTGCCATACGTCCCCTGCCCAACCAATCGCCACGCAGATGTCGCCGTTAGCCAGATCGTTGATGTATTGCGAAGAGTGGAAATAACGGATATTCGGACGCAGCTTCAGCAGCAAATCCGTTGCCGGACCGGTGTAATCATCCGCTTTGTTGCTGTTCGGATCTTTGCCGAGGTAGTTCAGCACGGTGGCAAAAATCTCTTCCGGCGCATCGAGGAAAGAGACGCCGCAGCTTTTCAGTTTTTCCAGGTTTTCCGGCTTCAGCACCAGATCCCAACTGTTCACCGGCGCATCTTTGCCCAGGGCAGCTTTAACTTTATCGATGTTATAACCAATACCGGTGGTCGCCCACAGGTACGGCATGGCGTATTTGTTGCCCGGGTCATGCTTGGCAACCATTTTCAGCACGTCTGGATCGAGGTTCTTCCAGTTTGGCAGCTTGCTCTTATCCAGCGGCTGGAACACGCCGGCTGCCAGCTGGCGCTCAAGGAAGCTTGCCGACGGCACCACCAGGTCGAAGCCGGTGCTGCCCGCCATCAATTTGCCTTCCAGCACCTCGTTGGAGTCAAACACGTCATAAACGACTTTAATACCGGTTTCTTTTTCGAAATTTGCGACGGTGTCCGGCGCAATATAATCAGACCAGTTGTAAACATGCAGCGTCTTTTGCTCGGCTGCGAGCGTGCTGGCAGAGACAGCCATCAACGCACCCGCGACAAGACCTGATACCCATTTTTTGCTCAAGGCGGTCATATCTCATTCCTTCTGGAAAAGCCCGTTAACATACGAACCAAATGTACGCATTTTAAGGTATGCAAGAATCATGCATATTTTGTCACTCTGCACAGCCTCGGAGGAGAAAACTCTTCCGGCAGACACCGCATGCTGTTGTAAGCAGCGCAAGAATAACTGTAGCCAGGGTTTGAGGCTATAGGTCAGATTAAAAAACGCGGTTTATCAATTTTTTATGCAGGATCTGTCTATGGGATAAGCCTTCACCGCCGGAATTGCGGTGAATAGTTCTTTAAAGAAAGGTTAAAAGCAGAATAAAAATATTTATTTTGCAGCCGCGCTGGCAGCGACTGCATGAATTGCGGCAAAGAGTCAGTGGAGAAAATTGCGCGTTGCGTCGCCCATGACGGCCTCTTCCTCGCTGTCTGTCGCAAGAAACAGCAGCTGGTGCGCGTTGGCTTCCATAATCACCATAGAAATCTGCTCCTCGCTCTGGCGCATAAACCAGGCGAACTGCTCGAAGGTGACTCCCGGCCCAACGCATAAAGACTGACATACCACCAGCTTCGGCAGATTATCATCCTGAATATCGAGAAACGCTTTTACGGTCAACGAACTGGCGTTAATGGCAGAGAGATCCGCTGACAGCGCCAGCAGCGCCGAAGGTTTAACTTCCGCCATCGCCGTAAACAGCATGATGTCATTAACCAGGTCAAGTTTCGCATCGAACACGCCATCAAAATTTTGCATATGCGGCAGGTGCAGCGCCTGACAGTTATCACACTCAAAAAAAGTGATGCCCAGTTCGTCGAGCCAGTGACGAAGCGTGTCCAGACCAGGAACGACGAGTGAATCCATAACGTAATACTCTCTTACTGAAAAAATTACCCATAGCTTACGCAAAAAGCACGGCAGGCACCATTAATAGCGCAGGGAAATGCCCTAGCCGCCTGTTTTCAGGCAAAATCCAGGCGTTGCCTGACGCTCAATCCACTGGATCATTCGCCCGGCGATATCGATGCCGGTGGCCTTTTCGATGCCTTCCAGCCCCGGCGACGCGTTCACTTCCATCACCAGCGGCCCGCGACTGGCGCGCAGAATATCCACGCCCGCCACATCCAGCCCCAGCGTATGCGCAGCAGCCAGCGCGATTTCGCGTTCGCGCGGCGTGATGTTGGCGACAGTCGCCTGCCCGCCGCGGTGCAGGTTGGAGCGAAAATCCCCCTCTTTCGCCCGGCGTTCAATGGCCGCAACCACTTCATTGCCGACAACAAGACAGCGGACATCGCACCCTTTGGCTTCGGCGATAAACTCCTGCACCAGGATATGCGCATTCAGGCCGCGAAACGCGTCAATCACGCTTTCTGCCGCCTGGCGGGTTTCCGCCAGCACCACGCCAATCCCCTGCGTGCCTTCCACCAGCTTTACCACCAGCGGCGCGCCGCCGACCATATCGATCAGATCGCTGGTGTCATCCGGCGAATGCGCAATACCGGTCACCGGTAAATCGATCCCCTGGCGTGCCAGCAGTTGCAGCGAGCGCAGTTTATCTCTGGCGCGGGTAATGGCGACGGATTCATTGAGCGGATAGCTGCCCAGAATTTCAAACTGGCGCAGCGCAGCCGTACCGTAAAAGGTAATGGCGGAGCCAATGCGTGGGATCACCGCATCAAAATGCGGGAGCTGACGCCCTTTATAGTGAATGGACGATGCCGCAGGGCTGATATTCATGTAACAGGAGAGTGGATCGAAAATTTCGACCAGATGGCCGCGCTGCGTAGCCGCTTCGCGCAGGCGTTTACATGAATAGAGCGTTCCGTCCCGGGACAATATGGCAATTCTCACCCTGCACCTCGCTAAAAAGAGCCGTTAAAGCTCGCGTATCATACACGCAGCGAAGAGCAGGATGAACGGGAATTAGCGTGTTGCCCATCCCTGTTTATGCAAATAATCGAGAATAAAAGGACGATTCTCTTTAATCAGCGTGCGACGGATATGATCGCTCCACGTATCGCGGCGCGTATTGCTGCCACGCGTCAGATAGTAGTTAGCGATCTCTTCGTCATACTGCGCCAGCACATCGCGATCCAGCGGCTGATAATGGTTTTCATGCACCAGCAGCGACGCTGGCATCCGCGGTTTTAACCCCGGATCGTCCGCCGGCCAGCCAAGGCACAGGCCAAACAGCGGCAGCACATGTTTTGGCACCTGTAACAGTTCACCCACCGCTTCGATATTGTTACGAATCCCGCCGATATAAACACCGCCAAGCCCCAGAGATTCCGCAGCCGTAAAGGCGTTTTGCGCCATCAGCGCGGTATCCACCACACCCAGCAGCAGCTGTTCCGCAAGACCGGGTTTCGCTTCCGGGCTGATCTCAAAGTTACGATGGAAATCCGCGCAGAACACCCAGAACTCAGCCGCCTGAGCGACATGCTGCTGCCCGCCGGTCAATGTCACCAGTTGCTCACGCATCGCCCTATCGGTTATCCGAATAATCGAGCTGCATTGTAAAAAGCTGGAGCTGGAGGTCGCCTGCGCGCTGGCGATAATCGCTTCACGCTGCTCCTGTGTGACTGGTTGATCGGTAAAGTGGCGAATGGAACGATGGGCGCACAGCAAGTCAATCGTTGGTGTCATGATGAAGAATCCCCGTATAAACAAGACCCCGAGTATAGGACAGAGACACAGGATCGCAGTAAACCGAAATTGTCCTGAAAGGTTGCAGAGATTAATGCAACAGGCAAAACCTGCTTTCCAACAGGCCGGGGGTTGGTCATGATAGCGACCATTAACCTTCAGGTTTAAGGAGAGAGTATGTTTGCTGTAATTTTTGGCCGCCCGGGCTGCCCGTACTGCGTGCGCGCAAAAGAACTGGCAGAAAAACTGACTGCCGAACGTGATGATTTCAACTATCGCTATGTCGATATTCACGCAGAAGGAATCACGAAAGCCGATCTGGAAAAAACCGTCGGTAAACCGGTAGAAACCGTACCGCAAATTTTCCTCGACCAGCAACACATTGGCGGCTGCACTGATTTTGAAGCCTACGCCAAACAGCATTTCGGCCTGTTTGCATAACGATCCGACGCCCGCCCCCACTTTCGGGGGCGTTTAGTGCCTGAACATCCTGCCCACAAACAGACACGCCAGACCGCCAATCCCACACCAGAACACCGCGCTGAACAGCCAGGCCAACTCCTGCCAGACCGAACGCGACGGCAGCAGAAACAGATGAATCAGTACATAGCAGAATGGTAGCGCCAGTAGCGCACCCAGCAACGCAATAACCACCCGGCGGCGACGGGCAACAAGGCCGCTGGCAATACCGGGCAATATAAAAAACAACAAACCTGTTTCGGGTTTACCAGAACCGGGTAAATTCCCTTTCATGCTTACAACCAAAGAAAGGCATACCGCAATAAAGAGTAGAAAACTACAAATAACACCGAGCCGACGTCGCCTGAGCTTCAAACAATCCTCCTGACTCTCTATCACACACCAGTTCGTTCAAAAGAATGTCCGGACAGATAAAGGGTGACGGCAATCCATACCTGAAATGGCCTGGCCGTAAACACGCGATTCTCACTAGCCGTTGTAATCTAATCCGATTAAACTATCGCCCTGTTTTTGTTTTGCGAAGAATGCATGGTGCAAGACCGCTTTTTAATGCCAGCGCACGTTCAAAACACTAGCTCAAATAACCATTCCTTTCAACAACTTACAAGTAAACAAGAAGTTAGCCTCCGTGAATATAAACGTCGCAGATTTGTTAAACGGGAATTACATACTGTTATTGTTTGTCGTACTGGCACTCGGCCTTTGTCTTGGTAAATTACGTCTGGGTTCGGTACAACTCGGTAATTCCATTGGCGTTTTAGTCGTTTCGTTATTATTAGGTCAACAGCATTTCAGCATAAACACAGATGCATTAAATCTTGGCTTTATGCTGTTTATTTTTTGTGTGGGTGTTGAAGCCGGTCCCAACTTTTTTTCGATTTTTTTTCGCGACGGTAAGAATTATCTGATGCTCGCGCTGGTATTAGTTGGCAGTGCGCTATTAATTGCTTTAGGGCTGGGAAAATTGTTCGGCTGGGATATTGGCCTCACCGCCGGGATGCTGGCAGGTTCGATGACCTCAACCCCGGTTCTGGTCGGCGCTGGCGATACACTGCGCCATGCTTCGATGGAGAGCGGTAATCTTGCCAGCGCGCTGGATAACCTCAGCCTTGGCTACGCGTTAACCTACCTGATTGGTCTGGTCAGCCTGATTTTCGGCGCGCGTTATTTGCCGAAGCTGCAACACCAGGATCTGCAAACCAGCGCCCAACAGATCGCTCGCGAACGCGGCCTCGATACCGATGCCCATCGCAAAGTGTATCTGCCGGTGATCCGCGCTTACCGCGTCGGGCCGGAGCTGGTGGCCTGGGCCGACGGCAAGAACCTGCGCGAGCTGGGGATCTATCGCCAGACCGGTTGTTATATTGAGCGTATTCGCCGCAACGGTATTCTCGCCAGTCCGGACGGTGACGCGGTGCTGCAAATGGGCGATGAGATCTCGCTGGTCGGTTACCCGGACGCACATGCACGCCTCGATCCCAGTTTCCGCAACGGTAAAGAGGTGTTCGATCGCGATCTGCTGGATATGCGCATCGTGACGGAAGAAGTAGTGGTGAAGAACCACAATGTGGTTGGCCGCCGTCTTGCACAGTTAAAACTGACCGATCACGGTTGCTTTCTTAACCGCGTGATCCGTAGCCAGATTGAGATGCCGATCGACGACAATATCGTGCTCAATAAAGGCGACGTGCTGCAAATCAGCGGCGATGCCCGCCGGGTGAAAACCATTGCCGACCGTATCGGCTTTATCTCGATTCACAGCCAGGTGACCGATCTGCTCGCCTTCTGCGCCTTCTTTATTGTTGGCCTGATGATCGGCATGATCACCTTCCAGTTCAGCTCGTTCAGTTTTGGCGTGGGTAATGCCGCCGGTCTGCTGTTTGCCGGTATCATGCTTGGCTTCCTGCGTGCGAACCACCCGACGTTCGGCTATATCCCGCAGGGTGCGCTGATGATGGTGAAAGAGTTTGGCCTGATGGTGTTTATGGCCGGTGTCGGCTTAAGCGCCGGTAGCGGCATTGGTCATGGTCTGGGCGCCGTCGGCGGGCAGATGCTGATTGCCGGGTTGATCGTAAGCCTCGTTCCGGTGCTGATCTGTTTCCTGTTCGGCGCTTACGTGCTGAAAATGAACCGCGCTCTGCTCTTTGGCGCGATGATGGGCGCACGTACCTGCGCGCCCGCCATGGAGATCATCAGCGATACCGCGCGCAGCAATATCCCGGCGCTGGGCTACGCCGGAACCTACGCGATTGCCAACGTGTTGTTAACCCTGGCGGGGACGCTGATTATCATCATCTGGCCGGGACTCGGATAACTCCTAAGCTGAAAAATATTTCAGTTATGCGCAGAACTTTTTTCTGGGGTGTCAGTCATAACTAGTGCCACTGCTTTTCTTTGATGTCCCCATTTTGTGGAGCCCATCAACCCCGCCATTTTGGTTCAAGGTTGATGGGTTTTTTGTTGCCTGGAATTCACTCCCTAAGACATTCAGCCCTGCTCTGCGGATTTCGTTTTCTGAAATCTCACCGCGCTCCGGTGGCCTTGATTACTCCGCTTACAGGTTATTATCTTTACCGCTTGCCGCTTTACCTTCACCGTTAGGCGCGCCCAGTGTCTGCTTGAACCATTCGACCACCGTTTTGATCACCGCAGGCTGGAACCAGGAAATATCACCATGCTCCGCGCCCTTGACCAGAATGTATTTCGCCTTGTCATGTTTCTCTTTCAGCGCATTGTAAAGCTGCGCGCTCTGCTCCGGCGACACCAGCGTGTCGGCGCTGCCGTGCATGATAAGGAACGGTGGCTCATTACCGCTGATATGCCCCATCGGGCTGGCATTCAGCGCTTTTTGTTTATCGCTGTCGATGGTCGCGCCGGGGAAATTCCTGAACGCCGCGCCGTTCACCAACAGCGATTCGGTGACCGCCGGGGAACGATGCACTTGCTGGATCTCTTGCGGGAATCCTTCACCGATATTCAGCAAGTTTGAAATGCCATATAACGTCGCAACCGCCTGCACTGCCGACGATTGATCGGTGTTATCGCCGGTATCGAAGGTTTTTAGATTGTTGGTGGTGCCGAGCATCTGGGCCAGCCAGCCACCAGCGGAATCCCCCAACACACCGATTCGTTGCGGATCGATGTTGTACTCCTTCGCATGTGCGCGCAAATAACGCACTGCGGCTTTACCATCTTCCAGCGGCGCCGGGAAAGTATTCGGCACAACACGGTACTCCGCCGCGGCGACAACAAACCCCGCTTCCGCCAGCGCTATACGCATTTCAATAAATTTATCGTAATCGGCGGAAGTAAAACCGCCTCCGGGAAAGTAGACGATGGCTGGTTTCAGCGCGCTGGTGCGCGGAACCAGTAGCGACATGTTTAACTGGAGAACGGAACGCACATTCCGAATCTGGCTGTAAACGATATTGCTCAGTAAATCGATCTGCCCGCGGGATTTTTCAACATTAATAACCTCCGCGCCGGGCGTATTACCCGCCAGCTCATGGCTGGCAGCCAATGCCGAACCCGAAATACTCGCCATCAGAAACCACCCCGCTACCGTGAATCGACCTCGCATTATGCACCTCTCCATTCTCATTAAAAAAATAAGCGAGAGTGGGCAAAGCGGGAATGGTCGACACAAACGTTACCAGCGATTTTTTTAACGTCAAACCCAATAAGCGAATGAAATTCATCTGAATTTTAGATGAATATATGCAGACCTTTTCCAGAGAAATCGCCAGCGGATTGTTTTTCATCGCGCGATTCTGCTTTATTACTGGACCACAACTCACAGAGGCCTCCCATGATGAGCAACGCCTGGTTCAACCAAAACCCGTTTGACGTGCGGCTGGAGTGGGGGTTAGCGGCAGCGGAACATCTGGCGCACGAAGCCGATTGCGTGGTGATTGTCGATGTGATGTCGTTTTCCACCTGCGTCAGCCTGGCAAATGATAACGACGCACTTATCTATCCATGGCCGTGGAAAGATGACAGCGCGCTGCGCTACGCCCAGGAGAATGGTGCCGATGTCGCCAGTTTCGAGCGCACGTTCAGCGGCGAGCGCTATACGCTCTCACCCACTTCATTGCGCGATATTCCCGCCGGGCACCGGCTGGTGCTGCCCTCGCCGAACGGTTCGACGATCGCCTTCAAAGCGCGCGACTGTGGCGCGGCGGTATTTAGCGGCTGCTTTCGTAACCGGACCGCCACCGCACAAGCCTGCGCCGGTTTTCAACGTATTTTGCTGATCCCGGCCGGAGAGCGCTGGCCGGATGGTAGCCTGCGCCCGGCGGTAGAAGATTATCTGGCGGCGGGAGCGATTATTGCCGCCCTCGGCAAACGCCATCTTTCGCCGGAAGCACAAGCCGCAGCCGCGGCATTTCGTGAAAGCAGCCTCGCTGATTTGCATCACTGCGCCTCAGCAAGAGAGCTTCAGGAGCGAGGTTTTGCCCGCGATGTCGCGCTGTGCCTGGCGCTGGATGTCAGCCGCCGCGCCTGCCGGTTGCAGGATAACGCATACCGCTCAGAGCCCGGCGATCCGGCCAATTATTAGGCGGATCTCTTCGCGGCTCAGCGGTTGCCTGTCGGTCACAAAGTGCAGCGTCATCCCTTCGATAAAGGCGTCCAGTGCGCGCGCCGTGATCGGATCAAACCAGCGTTCAAGGGTTGTCTGGCTGGAACGCATCCAGTTTTGCATCACGCTTTTCAGCACCGGCTGGCGGCTCATAAAGGCGTAAAGCTGGTACATCAGTTCCATATTGCGCGCGGTGGTAACCTGCGCGCCGTAAATCAGATCCGTGACCGCATCACAGGCCCGCGCCGGGCTATCAACACCGTCAAAGAAAGCGGCGTACTGCGCCGACATCTGCCCGGTAAAACGGCTGAATGCCTCTTCCAGCAGCGCGTCAATGCCGGAGAAATAGTAGGTCATCGAGCCGAGCGGCACATCCGCACAGCTGGCGATTTTGCGGTGGGTTACCGCCTGGATGCCGCATTCGGCGATGGTGTCCAACGTCGCTTCAAGAATGCGGTCGCGCCGCTGCGGGTCGTTCGGTCGTCGTGCCATAGATCCTCTCACTGATTTATGTACAAATGTACACTTCCTTGCTAGTGTTGTCTCACCTTTTCATTTTCCGACGTGAAGTTATGACCGTAATTGCCTCCCGCAATGCCCTGCGCAACCGTCTATGGGCGCTGTTTACTTTCTTTTTTCTGCCCGGATTACTGATGGCCTCCTGGGCAACGCGTACGCCTGCAATCCGCGATATTTTGTCCGTCTCGACGGCGGAAATGGGCGGCGTGCTGTTTGGCCTGTCGATCGGTTCGATGAGCGGCATTCTCTCTTCCGCGTGGCTGGTTAAACGCTTCGGCGCGCGCAAAGTGATCCGCGCCAGCATGTCCTTTTCCGTGCTCGGCATGATGATCCTCAGCCTCGCGTTGTGGGTCGCTTCACCGCTGCTGTTTGCCCTCGGGCTGGCCGTGTTCGGCGGTAGCCTCGGCGCGGGCGAAGTGGCGATGAATATTGAAGGCGCGGTGGTTGAACGTGAAATGAATAAAACCGTGCTGCCGATGATGCACGGTTTTTACAGTTTCGGCACGCTGGTCGGCGCAGGGATCGGCATGACGCTAACCGCACTCGGCCTCACCGCCAATGTGCATATTCTGCTGGCGGCGCTGGTGGCGATTGTGCCGATTATCCTGGCGATTGCTGCTATTCCGGATGGCACCGGCAAAAACTCCGCAGAAGAGAACGCGCAAGGGAAGAAGGGAATCCCCTTCTGGCGCGATAGCCAATTGTTGCTGATTGGCGTGGTGGTGCTGGCGATGGCGTTTGCGGAAGGCTCCGCCAACGACTGGTTGCCGCTGTTGATGGTGGACGGTCACGGTTTTAGCCCCACTTCCGGCTCACTGATCTATGCCGGTTTCACCCTCGGTATGACCGTTGGCCGTTTTACCGGCGGCTGGTTTATCGACCGCTACAGCCGCGTTGCGGTGGTTCGCGCCAGCGCATTAATGGGCGCGCTGGGGATTGGTTTGATTATCTTTGTCGACAGCGCCTGGGTGGCAGGCGTGTCGGTGATTTTGTGGGGGCTTGGCGCGTCGCTTGGCTTCCCGCTGACCATCTCAGCCGCCAGCGATACCGGCCCGGACGCCCCTACCCGCGTTAGCGTGGTAGCGACCACCGGTTACCTGGCCTTTCTCGTCGGCCCGCCGCTGCTCGGTTTTCTCGGCGAGCACTACGGCCTGCGCAGCGCCATGCTGGTGGTACTCAGTCTGATGCTGATTGCCGCGCTGGTCGCTCGCGCCGTGGCAAAACCGGTTCCGGAAGCACAAGCGGAAACCTGTTAACAGCAAGGCGGCGCACTGCCGCCTTAAACTTCCAGCGAATTCCCCACGCGTTTATCGCGCAGAAACACCACCATCAGGCCGATCCACAACACGCCATTTGCCAGGTTGAAGAGGCTGAACAGACCATTGCCGCCCGCCAGCCAGGCATGCTTGCTGATTTCGATCCCGACAGTAAAGATGAACATCTGCAACATGCCCATCGCCGCTGACACCGTGCCCTTACTCATCTCACTGGCGAACAGCGTCAGCCGTACCAGCCCGGCATTCGCCAGCCCAATGCCAAAAGCGTAGAGGCTCAACCCGGCAGCCATCCACAAATAAGCATGAGAAGAGACCAGCGTCGCGACTGCCGCCAGCAGCAAACCGGCAGCAATCGGCCAGCCGCCCATAATGATCAGCGCCCGTACGGTGCGCCGCGACGTCAGACGCGCCAGCGCCAGGTTACCGAGAATCAACGCGCCGAAAACCGGCACCTGCAACAGCCCGTACTGATAGCTGCTGAGTTGCTCACCGCTAATGATGATGATCGGCGACTGGGCGATCCACGCCAGTAACGGCAGGCTGACAAACCCCGTCGCCAGCGCGCCGGCGACAAAACGCAGGTTTTTCATGACTTCAGCATAATCGCGCCACAACGCCTTCAGTGAGAGCGGCTCGCCAAGGCGGGTCGCCGTTTCCGGCATCGCCTTTTGCAGACCAAAAAAGGAGAACGCCGCCAGCGCCGCGAACAGCACAAACATCCCCTGCCACGGCGCGGCGTGCACCCAGGCCGCACCCACCAGCGGGCCAAGCAGCGGCGCAATCAACGCCACGTTGGCCATCAGCGCGGTAATTTTGATACACACGGCCTCTTCAAAGGATTCCTGAATCGCGGCGTAGCCCACTGCACCAATAAAGCACAGGCTAATGCCCTGTAAAAAACGCAGCAGCGTGAATTGTTCGATATTTTGCGCCAGCAGCGTGGCAAGGCAGGTCAAAATGAACCACACCACGCCGGTCAGCATCACCGGACGGCGGCCAATGCGATCCGACAGCGGCCCGAGTAACCACTGTAAAAACATGCCGCCCGCCAGGTAAGCGGTCATGGACGTTGGCACCCATTCGATCCCGGCGTTGTACTGCTCCACCACCGCCAGCATGCCGGGTTGGATCATGTCGTTGCCGATATAGGTCGAGAATTCGTAAAGCACCAGGCAGAGGGGAAATAGTAGCGCCCGTCGTCCCAGACGTTGGCCAGATAAGGAATGGTTTTGCATGCTGTCTCTTCATCTATGAAAAATCGCGCAGAGTGTAATAAAAGCTGTCCGGCTGTGATAGCGAATTTGCAGCCATTGCCTAAATTTAGCGCTTTTCGGCAAATTAAGGTTTTCTTAATTGCCTGGGCGTAGCGTGCGCATTATTACAGTTTTGTTTAAGAATCGTCTAACTCTCCTGGGAGTAAGATAAAACCCCTTTACCGTTTGCCGACGCACTTTTAAGGTGGGCGCTTTCGCGCAAATGTGGTCGTTTAATCAAAGAGTAACAAACCTATGCTAGAGAGCCTCAACTACACGCTGTTCTACTGGATTAACGCAACGCCCGACTCCCCCCACTGGTTAATTGCGCTGGCCGAATTTAGCGCCAGCGATCTCATCAGTATTGTGCCGCTGCTGGCGGTGGGCCTTTGGCTGTGGGGTCCGCGCCATCAGGTTAGCGCCCAGCGTCAGTTGGTGATTAAAGTGTCGATGGCGATCGTAGTCAGCATGTGCATCTCACTGTTATTAGGCCACTTCTTGCCGCACGATCGTCCCTTTGCCGATCATGTCGGCTATAACTTCCTGCCGCATGCACCGGACAGTTCTTTCCCGAGCGACCACGGTACGGTCATCTTTACTTTTGCCGTGGCGTTCCTCGCCTGGCACCGCCTGTGGTCGGGTGCCGTGCTGATGGCGGTTGGTCTGACGATCGCCTGGTCCCGCGTCTATCTCGGCGTCCACTGGCCGCTGGACATGTTCGGCGCGCTGTTAGTCGGTATCAGCGGCTGCCTGAGCGCGCAAATCCTGTGGCAGGGTTTTGGTCCGACGCTCTACCGTATCATTCAGCAGATTTATCGGTTCTGCTTCGCAACGCTGATTCGCCGTGGCTGGGTGCGTGACTAAGCCCAGCGCCAAAGGTAAGATGAACGCCCTGCTCAATGCAGGGCTTTCTTTTATTCAGGGGAAATATGGAAACAAGACGTGACGAACGGATTAGCCAGCTGCTGACGGCGCTCAGGCACAGTGACAAGCTGCATCTGAAAGAGGCGGCAACGCTGCTTGGCGTTTCAGAGATGACCATTCGCCGCGATCTCAGCGCCAACAGCGCTCCGGTGGTTCTGCTGGGCGGTTATATCGTGCTGGAACCGCGCGCGGCCAGCCACTATCTGTTAAGCGATCAAAAAACCCGGCTGGTCGAAGAGAAACGCCGCGCCGCAAAGCAGGCTGCCGCGCTGTTGCGCGCGCATCAGATGGCCTTCTTCGATTGCGGCACCACCATGCCGTGGGTGATTGATGCCATTCCTGACGATTTGCCGTTTATCGGCGTTTGCTACTCTCTGAACACTTTTCTGGCTTTACAGGAAAAACCGCAGTGCCGCGCGATCCTCTGCGGTGGCGAATTCCATGCCAGCAAC
The DNA here is from genome assembly GCF_009935945.1 of Kosakonia sp. MH5. Taxonomy (NCBI): domain Bacteria; kingdom Pseudomonadati; phylum Pseudomonadota; class Gammaproteobacteria; order Enterobacterales; family Enterobacteriaceae; genus Kosakonia; species Kosakonia sp. MH5. Next base: position 623,766 of record NZ_QODH01000001.1, read on the forward strand.
GCGATTTTCAAACCGCTGAATTTTAATGAGACGCTGAAAAATCTGTGCCCGGATATCGCCTTCTATTCGGCGGCAGGCGTGCATGTGCAACAGGGCGCGACCTGTTTTAATCTCGAAGAGTTGCCAGTGAAACACTGGGCAATGGAGAGTGCGCAATACCATGTGCTGGTGGTGGATCACAGCAAATTCGGTAAAGTACGCCCGGCCTGCATGGGCGCGCTCAACCAGTTTGACGTGATTGCCAGCGACTGCTGTCCCGATGACAGCCTGGTGCAGTTCGCAAAACAGCAGCAAATCACATTGATGTACTGACCGTGCCCGCCGGGGCACGGCCTGTTAACGTCAGGAGAACCAGCCGCCAAACCACTGGTGGAATTTCAGCAGAACAAAATCCCACATCCGGCCGATAAACCCGGCCTCTTGCACCGCTTCCATCACCACCAGCGGACGCTGTTCGATGGTTTTACCGTTCAGCTGAAAATCGATCGTCCCCACCACTTGGCCTTTGCTCAGCGGCGCTTGCAATTCCGGCTGCGTCAGCGTGTAGCTCGCTTTCAAATTATTAAGCTGCCCTTTCGGGATAGTGATCGAGCCCGCCTCGCCTGCGCCGAGCTTCGCTTCGCTGCTGTCGCCAAACCAGACGCGCTGCGTGACAAAAGTGGCATCAGGTTTGATTGGCGTTACGGTATCGAAGAAGCGGAAGCCCCAGTTGAGCAGTTTCTCGGATTCATTAAAGCGGATGCGGTCGGTTTTCGCGCCCAGCACCACCGAGATCAGGCGCATATCGCCCTGCGTCGCGGACGCCACCAGGTTGTAACCGGCGCCGTCAGTCGTGCCGGTTTTCATGCCGTCCACGTTCATACTGGTGTTCCACAGCAGCCGGTTACGGTTCGGCTGGCGGATCTTATTAAAGGTGAACTCTTTTTCCTTGTGAATGGCGTACTCATCGGGCACATCATGAATTAAGGCTTTGCCGAGCAGCGCCATATCGCGCGCAGTGCTGAACTGGCCCGGCGCATCCAGCCCGTGCACGGTTTTAAAGGTGGTATTGGTCAGCCCCAGTTTCTGCGAGTAGCTGTTCATCAGGCTGACGAATGAATCCTGGCTCCCGGCAACATAGTCGGCAATGGCGATGCTGGCATCGTTGCCGGACTGAATAATGACCCCTTTATTCAAATCCGCGACCGACACCTGATCGCCCGGTTTCAGGAACATCAGCGAGGAACCGCGCAGTACCGGGTTGCCGGTCGCCCAGGCATCTTTACCGACGGTTACCGTATCGGTGAGGTGAATTTTTCCGGCTTTCAATGCCTGACCAACCACGTAGCTGGTCATCAGTTTGGTGAGGCTGGCGGGATCGAGTTTCTCGTCGGCATTACCTTCCGCCAGCACTTTACCGCTGGCGTAATCCATCAGGATCCATGCGCGGGCGTCAACCGGCGGCGCCGCCGGGTTTTGTTCAACCGCATAGAGTGAAGGAGAAAAGAGAAATAACAGCGCGGAGCCCGCAGCCAGGCCGCGAAGGGATAAAGAGAAATGCGTCATATATGGCCACCCGAGTATCCATTCAAACAAACGTCACAACACGTGCCGCAACAAACGGTGAGTAATAGCGCACAAACGGAGCGAAAAAAACCGTCGGTGAGTAAAGTTATTAAAGTTTATGCAATAACAGGGTGTTGCGCTCACTTTGTGCGATCTTTTTCTAAGTCGTTGCCAGAACGTTAACTTTCCCCCACCATAAATCCCCAGACAGAGATCCACTTCAAAGGGGTAAAAATGATAACGCTATGGGGCAGGAATAACTCAACTAATGTCAAAAAAGTTCGCTGGCTGCTGGAAGAACTGGAGTTGCCGTACGAGCACATTCTGGCGGGCGGGCAATTTGGCCTGAATCACGATGCCGAATATCTGGCGATGAATCCGAACGGGCTGGTGCCGCTGCTGCGCGACGATGAAACCGGCGTTGTGCTGTGGGAATCAAACACTATCGTGCGTTATCTTGCCGCCCAGTACGGGCAGGGCCGCCTGTGGATTGAAACTCCCGCCGCGCGTGCGGAAGGGGAAAAATGGATGGACTGGACGATTGGCACCCTGGCGCCGAAATATTCCCAGGTGATGATTGGGCTGGTACGCACGCCGCCAGAGCAGCGGGATAACGCCGCGATTGCTGCCGCAATACAATCGCTCGAAGGAATGCTGGATATTCTCGATAACGCGCTGGCAAAACAGAGCTGGTTTTCCGGCGAAACTTTTGGCTGCAGCGATATCGCCGTTGGTCCGTTTATCTACAACCTGTTTGCGATTCCCGGCTTAAGCTGGGCGCCACGCGCCAATCTGCAACGCTGGTACGCGCAACTGTGCGAGCGTCCGGGGTTCCGCACAACCGTGATGATTCCGGTAATCTGATACCCGACGTTACCGGGCAGGGAAGCCCGGTAAACCCCGCGCCCTACTCTTCGCCGCCTTCGTCATCTGCAAATAGTGCTTCATCTTCTTTGAACAAGTTGCTCTCATCCCATTCGATTTCCTCGCTGGCATAATGCACCGGATCAATGCCGCAGCACTCTTCCAGCACTTCTTCGGCTTCATCCAGCAAGGCAATCGCATCCTGCCAGCAGACCGTGATGTCCGCATCGACAAGCTCGCCATTATCAATCGCCTCAAGTTTCGTCATCGCAAACTCAATATTATGTAAACTCTCCAGCACCAGATTGACTTCTTCGCCGAGCCCCATACCGGAAATAGCTGCAGCATGATCATCACTCAATGCGTCATCGAATTCATCGCCCGCGTTATCTGATAACGCAGATGTTCTGGCGACAGCCAAAAATAACTGCGAACGTTTTTTGAGAAAACTTGCCCGATCTAACGAAAGATCCAACTGTTCAGTGACTTCAATATCCATCATCTCAATCTCATAAAGTGATATACAAAACTCATGGCGGTAGCTGAATATTTTTCTAAATGCGATGTTAAAGGGTGCGGAAAACAGAGCAGCATTGCTGAGAAACAAACGCTATGCCGTTTTTAAACGTTTGCATCTCAACGTGTTGCTCCTCAAATTTAAACGCACGTTGGTGCGCAGAAAAACAATCGTTACACTCCCTGGCGCACAGGGCGAAGCCGGGCACTAATCCTGCCTGCGACATCATTGCCGAAACTGTAATATTTCTCTTTCATGATATCGCCCGTGCGCATCATCAAAAATACTTTGCGGGATAAATTATTATCCTTAATATTGATATATTTGATGCTGCTTTGCTCATTTCCAAGCGTTGACAATTTCGGAAAGAAAGAAACATTATCAGAATTTCTCACCATATATCTGATGGTTTCCAGATCGTTTGAAATACTGCGCGCATGATTGAGAATCTCCTCACTACCTGGCTCAAGCTGTAAATGTTCTGGCATCGACTTGGTCATAATGAGTTTATGCTTCTTCAAATCTTTGAGCTCAATAGCTTCATAGCTGGATAACGGATGGCTGATATTCACCCCCAGAACAAATTGCTCTTCATAAAGTTGGGCTTCGAAAAAACGATCGTTATCAATCGGGCCAATCAGCAAACCCAGTTGCAATTGCCCTTTATCCAGCATGCTCAATAGATTATCTTCATTGACCTCATGCAACTTGATTTCATTATCAGGAAATTTCTCTTTAAATACGCTAAATAAATCGTCATGAATGTAAGAACCCAGCGTCGGGGTAATGCCGATATTAATAACACCAACCGGCTGAAAACGTAGCCAGCGCGCCATTTCCTGAAGGTTATGAACTTCACGGAGAATATTTTCGATCACCGGCAATAGATGCAGGCCGGTTGGCGACAGGCTAAAGCCTTTACCTTTGCGGTGCAGCAGAGGGATGCCCAGCTCTTCCTCCAGCTTCTTGATTTGTATGCTGAGGGTCGGTTGTGAAACATCACACGCCTCGGCAGCTTTCTGGAAATTCATATGTTGCACCAACGATACAAAATATTCCAAATCCTGGGTTCTCATATTGTCAACTCTCCCGTGTGTAGAAAAAATAAAGAACAAAACACTACAGAGCATAAGGTCTTTTATGTTTCCAGCGACACAAACAACCTGCCGATGGCATTTAAGTAAATTCTTATGCGTAATTTAATTTAAGGACCACAAAAGCACTTTTCATCAATTATTTGTTTTATACAAAACCCCAAATTTACACGCATCAATAATCGATGACAGAAGTAAAAACTTTAATCGGTAATTTATATCGTCAAAATCACAATAGGATGTAACGATGTAAAAATAGAAAATTTGCTTTTAGTGGTGCTTTTATGACTACTATTTCACCTGTTTTATAATCATCACATTAATGAACAACAAGAACGGAGAAAGTTACCCACCGATTTCTTTTAAGCAGAGAATTCTGATAGCAGAACGCATATTCAAATATGAGACTAACAGCATCGAACAGTTAAGAAAAGCTAATTTATAGTGTGTCTCCCGCTCTCCGCATAAACAAACAATAAAATCATAATCGTTGCTTAATTGATTGTTAAGCAATACTACATTAAATTAAACGCAGACTAATCAATATTTCATCTCTTAGGTAAAATTATAATTGCAATGGCCTATAGAAGATCTGCAAATAGAATTAACCGTTGTCATAATTAATATATTCAAATTACCTATTAGCTATAAAATCATTATGTTGAACAGTGATATTTATAAAATAAAAATATTCTCCATTTAAATTTAAAGTTTTATTAATCCCATCCGATATGATTGAAGCCCGGCGATATTATCAGGGCAACACTAATAGATTAATTCTATATTCCTGGAGAAATAAAATGGCTGTTATTAATACCAACACCTTGTCTTTAACGACCCAAAATAACCTGAGCAAATCGCAATCTTCATTGGGCACCTCCATTGAACGCCTGTCATCCGGTCTGCGTATTAATAGCGCAAAAGATGATGCTGCTGGTCAGGCAATTGCAAACCGCTTTACATCAAATATTAATGGCCTGTCTGTTGCCGCACGTAACGCCAATGACGGGATCTCACTGGCGCAAACCACTGAAGGCGCACTGAGCGAAGTCAACAACAACCTGCAACGTATTCGTGACCTGACTGTACAGGCGCAAAACGGTTCCAACTCCGCATCTGACGTTGACTCCATTCAGGCCGAAGTAAACCAGCGCATGGAAGAGATCAACCGCATCACCACGCAGACCGACTTCAACGGTCTGAAAGTGCTGAACACCGGTTCCGGCGACAGCGTGTATAACTTCCAGGTTGGCGCGAAAGATGGCGAAACCATCAGCATCACCGTCAGCAGCAGCGATGCCTTCAACCTCTACAGCACCACCGGCGCAACGGCTTCCACCACCGGGCAAATTGTCAACGGCAGCGCGCGTGCCACTGACGCGCACGGCTTCGATGTATTGCAGGGCGTGGTTGATGCCACCGGCGGCACAAACGGTAACCCGCTGGCGGATCTGGATACCGCCATCAAAGCGGTGGACAGCGAGCGCAGCCTGCTGGGTGCTTCCCAAAACCGTTTTGAATCCACCATCTCTAACCTGAATAACACCACCAACAATCTCTCTGCCGCGCGCAGCCGTATTCAGGATTCCGATTACGCGACGGAAGTTTCCAACATGTCACGTGCGCAGATCCTGCAACAGGCTGGCAGCTCCGTACTGGCGCAGGCGAACCAGGTACCGCAAACCATGTTGTCGCTGCTGCGTTAAGCAGGCTAAGGTCCGTTACCCTCCTTCATAGCGGATCGTTTTAAACGTTATTTCAGGTAATACATCCCCGCTTTGCCATGAGGGCGGGTGATTCAGCATAACTGTCTATTGAGAAATATTTTTATCCCGCAATGTTAGATGGCATTGCGGGATTTTTTTCGCCTGTTTTATTATGCTCCTGTGCACAAAGTTATTATCCCGCAGAAATAAAAAAGGATGCAATGAACCATTGCATCCAGAATAAATAACAGCAAATAAAACAGCTTTTACATCACCTGAGGGTTTTCATAATGCAGAACAATTACTGATTACAGACCAAGGCTATCCAGTAACTCATCAATATCATCTTGTGTGGAAGCCGCAGGCAAATGTGCGGCGTGTTCTTTCTCTCTGGTCAGCGTCGCCCGGCTTTCCTGCGGTACGCTGTCTAATAAGACCGCGAGGAATTGTTTTTCTAAATTCTCCAGCAGCGCCATCATGCGCACAATAATGCGCGCGGTGGTATCCGGAAAATCCTGCGCCAGCATAATATCGCGCAGATAGTTTTTGGTGGCATCGGTACAAAGCGGCACCGCGCCAAGCCAGCCGCGCGTTGCGCGGGCAAGCGCCATCATACCGTCAATGCCATCGCTCTCTTTAATACCATCCCATTGTGACAGTAGCTGGCTGGCTTCTTTGCTGAGCCGCTCCTGCAACGGCTGCGTCTGCTCAATCAAATTAAGCGTTTTACCGGAGGCCTGCGCCGTCAAATCGACAACATATTGCAAACGGCTGCGCGCATCGGGAATAGAGTGGGCGATTTCAGCAATAGTAATATCATGCCCCAGCTCACGCAGGCTGGTTCTTAACACCCGGGTCACATTACCAATGCGGGCAATCAATTCATAAATATCGGTTGCCGTATGCGGAACAGTATGCACATTCATTATTACCTCTCCTTTACGCCATCTTTTCTCGGATATTCAGTTATCGGCACTTTATCCGCACACTTAAATAAAAGGCGCCAGATAGCCAACCGCTATATAAATAGAGAAAGGCGTAAAGGTTTATTTTAACAAATATAAAAGGCAGACATTATAGAACACCGTAATATAGTTATTATCTAATACTGCGTTTTAACCAGGAAAAAGCGAAAAAGGGAATCCATTCCCCCTCTTCACGAAGCCGGACGCACTTTCCACAGCTCGCCGTCCGATGAATCCGTCAGCACGTAAAGGTAACCATCCGGCCCCACGCGCACATCGCGGATACGCTGTTTACGATCGGTAAGAATGCGGCCATCTTCCGTAACTTTGTCACCATTAACACTCATCACGATGACATCTTCATCTTTAAGCGCGCCAATAAAGAGTTTGTTTTTCCACTGCGGGAACGTGTCGGCGTTATAGAATGCCATGCCGCTTATCGCCGGGGATTTCTGCCAGTAAAAGATCGGCTGTTCGGTGCCAGGCACAATCTGCCCCTTCGCCTCGGGGATTTTCAGCCCGCTATAGTTAATGCCCCAGGTGGCAATTGGCCAGCCATAATTTTTGCCTTTTTGCGCAATATTAATTTCATCACCGCCGCGCGGGCCATGTTCGTGCCACCACAGGGCATTGCTCCACGGGTTTATCGCCATTCCTTGCGGGTTACGAATGCCATATGCCCAGATCTCCGGACGGGCATCTTTGCGGCTGACAAACGGGTTATCATCCGGCACTTTCCCCTGATCGGTCAGCCGTACCAGTTTGCCCTGCAATTTATCCAGATCCTGCGCCGTCGGGCGCTGGTTGTTCTCACCCAGCGCAATCCACAGATAGCCTTTGCCGTCAAACACCAGCCGACCACCAAAGTGGTTGCCGGTTGAGAGTTTCGGCTGCTGGCGGAACACCGTCTGAAATGCCTCCAGACGGGTGAAATCCTCGCTCAGGCGGCCATAACCGACTGCTGTACCGGCTTTGCCCTCTTTGTCCACTTCCGCATAGCTTAACCACACCCGGCGCGACTGGGCGAAATCAGGCGCCAGCACCACATCCAGCAAGCCGCCCTGCCCGTGCGCCCACACTTTCGGCACACCGCTTATCGGATCGGAAAGCCCCTTACCGGCCTGCCACAAACGCAGTTGCCCGCCGCGCAAAGTAATTAGCATGCCGTGATTATCGGGCAAAAATGCCAGCGACCAGGGGTGATCAAGTTTGCCTTGCAGAACATCAACCTTCACCGCCGCGGGCTCAGCCCATACCGGGACGGAAAGAAACAGCAGCAACAGGGGAAGACGGCGCATCGGGCTCTCCTTTATTCAGCAGCTTCGCAGAGTAAAGGGTAGACCGGGGCGCAGAAATGAAACGCAGGTTTACAGAATTTATACATTCGGCATGAAAGAAAACGGACAGACAAGAAGGGGGAGTTCCCTCCCCCTTAAGCTTAGGCCTCTTCGAGCGGTGAATGCTCGTTAAGGTAGAGAATGGCATGATCAAGCACATTCAGTGAACGTTCGAGTTTGTCGGCATTCACAGAGATATACGTTGGGCAATCCTGTCGCCCGCTCATCAGGCAAACCGCCGCTGAAGAGAGCGCCTCTTCGGCGCGGTACAACGCACCCCGCGATTCGCGATCCGGCATTTCATTCAGCCGTTCTCCTTTATCACGAATCTCAAGCGCCAGGGCAAACAGACGTTCACGCAGACGATCGTTTTCGCTGACCGACATATAACCTTTTGCCTTCCTCATCTGGGTGTAGGCCGCAAGGTCCGCTCTGGCAGCAGTCAACTTCGTCAACAAGCGACGAACAAGTTCATCAAAGCTCATACATATTTCCTCCCTTGTCAGCCAATGGGGTAAGTTAATAGTATGGCTGCTATTTGCACAAAATCATGCACGCGGTCAATAATTAATCGATATTGACAATCCTTTACAAACCGGAAGCCAGCCAGGCGCGCCATCCTCCGTAAGACGTGATCTCCTGCGCCCCCTGCAAGCCATAATTTTCACAAATGAATCCGCTCAACCAGCGACCATCTTCCAGCTCGACTTTACCCAACCCAAGCGGCGCCGGAATACCAGCAAGGAAAGAGCCGACTTCGCTGTGCGGCAGTTCCCACACTTCCACGTCGATCGCCGTACCCTGCTGTTCATCACGCACCATGCCTGGCCGTTTACCGTCTGCCAGCGCATATAACCGATAACGCGGCGCGCTGCGGGTGGCGCTAAGTAGAGTCGCGCCCCGCTGACGCAATTGCCCATTAAGCGCCAGCCCGTCCAGATGCGCGCCACACACCACCAGCGCCAGCCGATCGTGGCTCGCGGTATTTACCGGAACGGTAGCCGCCATTTTCCGCCCGCCGGGCAAGGCCAGCGACGCGTTGCGCTGCATCGCATCGGCAAGGCTCAGCAGATACTGATCGGTAAACGCGCGGCCAAACAGCGTAACGCCGGAAGGCAGGCCGTTGGCCATCATGCCGTTTGGCACCGCAACAGCGGCGTAATCCAGCAGGTTCATAAAATTGGTGTAGTAACCGAGATCGGCATTGCGTTTTACCGGTTCATCAGCCAGCTCCGCCAGCGTCACCGGGCGCGGATAGGTCGGCGTCAGGACGCAGTCCAGACCGGTAAGCAGCGCGTCGCACTGCGCTTTGTAGGCCTGTAAGCGGTATTGTGCATCAAAGGTCGCCACCGCATCGGTGGAGGGCGCTTTGCTCAGCACCGCCTTGATCACCGGCAGCACCGCATCCGGCTGTTTTTCAATCAGCGGCCCGACGACGTGGTAGCGCTCCGCCACCCACGGCCCTTCATACAGCAGGCGCGCAGCGGCAAGAAACGGGGCGAAATCAAGCGTCACCGGCACGCCGCCAAGCGACTCCAGCCGCGCTTTTGCCGCATAAAACAGCGCCTCACTCTCTGCGCAGCCGAGGAATTCCAGCGTAGCCGGGACGCCAAAACGGAAACCCGGCTGCGGCGCGCCAAAGGCCTGCGCGCCGTTCCACGCCGGGTTACTGCGGCTGTAGGCATCGCGCACGTCTTTCACTGCTGTTAGCGCCAGTAAACGGCTGGCTTCGGCGGCGGTAGCGGTAAAAAAGGTCACGCAATCGAGCGTGCGACAGGCCGGTACCACACCCGCCGTGGAGATCAACCCTTTGGTCGCTTTCAGGCCAACCAGATTATTGAGCGACGCCGGAACACGCCCGCTGCCTGCGGTATCCGTGCCGAGCGCAAAGCTTGCCAGCCCAAGCGCCACCGCCAGCGACGATCCGGCACTGGAGCCACCTGCCGGATAATCGGCATGCACACTATTACGGCAGACGCCATACGGTGAACGCGTGCCGTTCAGCCCGGTGGCAAACTGATCGAGATTGGTTTTACCCAGCGGCACCGCGCCCAGCGCAATCAGTTGCGCAACGATGGTCGCATCCTGTTCTGCGGTATACGCAAATGCCGGGCAGGCGGCGGTGGTCGGAATGCCAGCCAGATCGATATTGTCTTTGATGGCGAACGGCACGCCATACAGCGGCAGCGACTGAGGCGGCACGTTGTCCAGCGCCGCCAGATACGGTTCCAGTTCCGCCGCGCTGAGAAGATAAATAAAGGTGTTGAATTCCGGATTCAACGCCAGCGCCCGCGTGCGCAGCGTCGCTATCACGTCGCGCGGCGTTAAATGGCCGTCGCGGTAAGACTGCGCCAGAACATCAAGGCGTAAATCAAATGGCTGCATCATGCTGTTTTCTCCAGAACCACCACACATTGACCTGCACGCACCGAACTGCCCGGCTGCACGCGCACCTGGCTTACCACACCATCGTGGGCGGCAAGCAGCGGGATCTCCATCTTCATCGACTCCAGCACCACCAGCACATCGCCTGCGCGAACCTGGCTGCCCGGCGTGACATTCACCTGCCACAAGTTGCCGGAGATCGGGCTGTCGATGCCCTGTTGCCCCGGCTGTAACGGTGCATCTTCGCCCTCTTCCGCCAGCGCTTCACTGCTGTCGAAATGCGCCTGGCCGCTGGCGATCCAGCGATCGCGTTCGGCGGCGAAAGCGCCCTGCTGTTGCGCACGGAAAGCAGCAATACTTTGCGCTTCATCGGCGAGAAACTGCTGATACTCCGCCAGCTTCAGCGTGGTGTGCTCAATGCGCAGCGGATAACGCCCGAGCGGGAAGTCGCGACGAATGGTTAACAATTCATCGGCAGACACCGGATAAAAACGGATCTGATCGAAGAAGCGCAGCAGCCATGGCTTACCGGCAAAATCCGCCACGGTATGGTAACGATTCCACATTTGCAGTGTCCGCCCGACAAACTGGTAGCCGCCCGGCCCTTCCATGCCATACACGCAAAGGTACGCGCCGCCAATGCCGACCGAGTTTTCCGCCGTCCAGGTGCGCGCCGGGTTGTACTTGGTGGTCACCAGTCGGTGGCGCGGATCGAGCGGTGTCGCCACCGGCGCGCCAAGGTAGACATCGCCCAGCCCCATCACCAGATAGCTGGCGTCAAATACCGTTTTATAGACTTCATCGATATTCGCCAGATCGTTAATGCGGCGGATAAATTCCAGGTTGCTCGGGCACCACGGCGCATCGCGGCGCACGGTGGTCATATATTTGTCGATGGCTTTCTGGCACGCCGGGTCGTCCCACGAGAGTGGCAGCCAGACAATGCGCGACGGCACATCCAGATCCTGGCGCTCACACACGCCCTGCCACAACCCGGCCACCGTCTCCAGCAGTTGCGCCAGCCCCAGCGCTTCCGGCTGGTAGTGAATTTGCAGCGAGCGAATGCCCGGCGTCAGATCGATTACCCCCGGCAGCGCCAGGGCTTCCAGCGCCCGCATTAAGGCGTGGGCGCGAAAACGCAGCACCAGATCCAGCTCCGGCTCGCCGATCTCCAGCAGCAGATGCGTATCGCCGGAAAGCCGCGCCACCAGGCGCTTATCCGCCTCGCCGCAGTTCAGGACGATCGGCGAAGCCAACGCCACGGGTTGCCATACCACCTCCTGCGGTGTGAGGCTGGCGATTTGCGCTTCCTGCGCCTGCGCCAGACGGCGCGCAGTGGCGATATCCACCGGGATAAAACGCACTTTATCGCCCGCTTTCAGTTGGCCGACGGCCGGTAAATCCGCTTCGATAATGGTCACCGGACAGACAAAACCGCCGAGGCTCGGGCCGTCCGGACCGAGAATCACCGGCATGTCACCGGTAAAATCCACCGCGCCGATAGCATACGGGTTGTCGTGAATATTGGAAGGATGCAGCCCGGCTTCGCCGCCGCTGTCGCGCACCCACTCCGGTTTCGGGCCTATCAGGCGCACGCCGGTGCGGCTGGAGTTGAAATGCACTTCCCAGTCGGTCGCCAAAAAGGTTGCCATATACGCCGGGGTGAAGTACTCCGGCGCGCCGTGCGGGCCATAAATCACCCGCAGCTCACGCACCGGGGAAAGCGGCGTATGCAACGCCTGCGGCAGCGCCGTTTCGCGGCATGGTGCCGTTAATGGCGCCAGATGCAGCACGTCGCCGGTACGCAGCGCGCGCCCGGCATGGCCGCCAAACTGCCCCAGCGTGAAGGTGCTTTTGCTGCCCAGGTATTCTGGTACCTGCAATCCCCCGCGCAGGCAGAGGTAGCTGCGCACACCGTCACCGCTGATGTCGCCGATGTGCAACGTCATCCCCGCCCGCAGCGTGAAGATACAGTTCATCGCCAGCGGCTCGCCATCGAGCGTTAGCGCAATATCCGCCCCGGTGACAACCGCCTGCGCATCGCAGTTAAATTTTAGTGTCGGGCCGCTCAGGGTGATCTCCAGCGCCGCCGCGTTGTCATCATTGCCCAGCAGACGGTTGCCAAGACGCAGCGCGCGGCTGTCCATCGGGCCGGATGGCGGCACACCCACCGCCCAGTATCCCACGCGCCCGGGGTGATCCTGCACGGTGGTTTGCGTCCCGGCGCTCAGCACCTCCAGCGTATACGCCTGATACGTCAGCCCTTCAAGGCAGCGCGTCCAGGGTTCACCGCAGGCGAACGGGGCAAAGGTTAAGATCTGCTGTAAATAGGTGCGGTTAGTCTCCACGCCGTATAAACGGGTTGCGCCCAGCGCGTCGTGCAGCGCATGCACCGCCGCCTCACGCGTGGGCTGCCAGGCGATGATTTTCGCCAGCATCGGGTCGAAGAACGGCGGTACTTCACAGCCGGATTCCACCCAGCTATCGATGCGCAATGTCCGGCGATCGTCCGCCGGAAATGCCACGTCAGTCAGTAAACCGGGAGATGGCTGGAACTGGCGGCCAGGATCTTCCGCATAAACCCGCGCCTGAATCGCGTGGCCGCTGGGTGTCAGGCTGTCGCGAAGCTGCGCCAGCGGCGGCAGTTCTCCGGCGGCGAGCGCAATCATCCAGCCCACCAGATCGACGCCCCACACCTGCTCGGTCACACCGTGCTCAACCTGCAAACGGGTGTTCACTTCAAGGAAGTAAAACCGTTTGGCTTCGCTGTCGTAGACAAACTCCACCGTGCCCGCGCTGCGGTAGTTGACCGCTTTGCCGAGCTTAATGGCCGCGCTGCACAGCGCTTCTTCCATGCCCGCAGGCAGATTTGGCGCAGGCGTCTCTTCCAGCACTTTCTGGTTACGACGCTGCACGGAACAATCGCGCACGCCAAGGGCAATCACCTCGCCTGCGCCATCGCCGAAGATCTGCACTTCCAGATGGCGGGCGCGGGCGATGTACTTCTCAATAAAGACCCCCGCGTCGCTGAAGTTGTTTTTCCCCAGCCGCACCACCGCGTCGAATGCGTCGTGTAATTCAGCCGCCGTCGTGCAGACGCGCATCCCGATACCACCGCCACCCGCCGTGCTTTTCAGCATCACCGGGTAACCGACGATTTCTGCGGCGCGCAGCGCTTCATCCACATCCGCCAGCAGTTCGGTGCCTTCCAGCATTGGCACACCCTGTTTTTTCGCCAGCGCGCGGGCGGTATGTTTCAGGCCGAAAACGCGCAGTTGCGCAGGCGTCGGGCCAACAAAGGCAATGCCCGCCGCTTCGCAAGCTTCGGCAAAGGCCGCGTTTTCAGAGAGGAAACCATAGCCGGGATGAATAGCCTGTGCCCCGCTCTCGCGGGCGGCGGCAATGATTTTTTCCGTCACCAGATAGGTGCCTGCTGCCGGGCCATCGCCGAGGCTAATCGCTTCGTCGGCCTCGCGGATGTGCAGGCTGCTGATATCGGCATCGGAATAGACGGCAACGCCGCCAATCTGCATGGCACGCAAGGTGCGCAGGATGCGGCAGGCAATCGCCCCGCGGTTGGCGATCAGGAGTTTCGTAAACATAGGTCAGACTCAATCGTGGCGGGTCGTCCCGCCGAACATTGGCTCACCGCATGGTCGTCCATGGGGAAAATGCGATTACAGCAGGATGCGTCCGGCGCGTACCGCGCAGAGGTGGTAAAGCGCCAGGCGCAGGCGCTGCCAGCGAGTTGGCGTCAATTCCATACCAGCACCTCCGCAGGCGTCGGATTCCAGCCATTGCACGGGTTGTTGAGCTGTGGGCAGTTAGAGATCAGTACAATCACATCACACTCGGCGCGCAGTTCAACATATTTCCCCGGCGCGGAGATGCCATCTTCAAACGTCAGCCCGCCCTGTGGCGTTACCGGCACGTTCATAAAGAAGTTGATGTTTGCGCCAATGTCGCGCTTTTGCAGGCGGCCATCGTGCAGGCAGGCGCAGAGGAAGTTATCGCGGCAACTGTGCATGTGCCGTTTATCCAGCGCATAACGCACGGTGTTGCTCTCCTGCGCGCAGGCGCCGCCAAGGGTGTCGTGGCGACCGCAGGTATCGGCGACAATGGTCAGTAGCGGGTTGCCAAGGTTGGAGTACAGCACGCTGCCGCTGGTGAGATAGGCGTTGTTCTGCCGACGCAGCGTGCGCTGGGCATCGTAGCGTTCACGCGGGTTCTGCGCATTGTAGAACAGCGTATCAATGGCCTGATTTCCTTCCAGATCCAGCAAACGCAGTGTCTGACCTTTTTTCACTTCAAACAGATACGGTTCACCCGCCGGGATCACATGGCGGAAAACGGCATGTTGGGCTTGTTTTTCGCTGGCAACTGTCATCGTGCGGCTCCTTACAGGGCGAAAAGTTGGGTATTGGTGAAGGCGCGGCTGTTTTCCGGGCGCGTCAGCAGGGCGTTGATCATCGCCTGCTCATCGTCGGCCTGCCGCCAGCTCAGTTGTACCGGGCGCGGCGCATACTCGCGGGAAGGGTCCATCGGATGTTGCAGCGCGGTCAGCACCACCAGCACATCCATCGGCGCAAACAGTTCAACATAGCTTCCCGGCTGAGAATGGCCGCTGTGGAAGGTGAACTGGCCGTGGTCATCAACCGACACTTTGCTGAAGAAGTTAACCACCATCAGCAGATCTTCGAGGTTGAGATCCCACTTGCCCATCTCCACCAGCAGGTTATCCGCACCGTTGCGGAAAAAGCCGTTACGCAGCTCCTGGTAGCGCCCCTGGCCGTACTTTTCCGCCACTTCGGCCGCGTTCAGTACGCCACCAAAGGGATCATGCCAGCCGCTGGTATCAGCGGTGATGCCCGCCAGCACGCGCCCCATATCCGAGTAGAAACAGTGCCCGGCCGTCAGGCGTGCGGTGTGCTGGCCTTTCAGGGTATCCGGCAGGTTCAGACGCTCACTTTTTTCATGGGCGTTGAGCATCATCAGGCTGACGTTTGCGCCGCCTTCGATGTCGGTCATGCGCAGGATCTGCCCGCGTTTGAGGATAAAAGAGAGATGGCCGCCGCCAGGCAGGATCTCGTCACGAAGAACAGAAGTTGGATTCACAGGATTATCTCCTTAATGCGTAGACGTTATCGGGCTTCGCACCGCTCATCGCGGAGAGCCGCGTTTCGTTGAGCGGGATGTCATAGGTGATGCGTGCGCCGTAAGCGTTGGGTGCCTGCGGATCAATACGCACCTTGTCGAACACCAGCAGGCGGGTGCCGAGGTTGAAGCCTTCCGAAAGATCGTGAGTCACCATAAAGACCGTCATGCGGGTTTCACTCCACAGTTGCAGCAACAGTGCATGCATCTCTTTACGGATACCGGGGTCAAGCGCGCCAAACGGCTCATCCAGCAGCAGGACGCGCGGTTGCATAATAAAAGCCTGAGCAATGGCTAAACGCTGTTGCATACCGCCGGAGAGCTGTGCCGGATATTTCTTCAGCGCGTGGCCAAGACCGACTTTTTCCAGCAATTCTCTGGCCTGCTCGCGGGCGGCGCGTTTTTTCGCGCCAAAGAACCGCCCAAAAAACGGAGATTGCGGCAGTTCGAGGCCAATGGCGACGTTATCCAGCACCGTGAGGTGCGGGAACACCGAGTAGCGCTGAAACACCACGCCACGGCTGCTGTCCGGTTCGGCGCTCAGCGGTTTTCCCTCCAGCGTGATGACGCCGCGGCTCGGTTTTTCCTGGCCGAGCAGCAGGCGCAGAAAGGTTGATTTGCCGCAGCCGGACGCGCCGACCATCGAGCAAAACTCCCCCTCTTTCACCTGCAAGTTCAGGCGCTCCAGCACCACGTGGTCGCCGTACTCCTGCCAGATATTGTCGATAGTGATAAAGCTCATGCCTTCCCTCCTTCCGCCCAGGGAAAACAGGTTTTGTGTAACTGACGCAGCGCCAGATCCATCAGCCACGCCAGCAACGTGATCCACAAGACGTACGGGATAATGACGTCCATCGCCATATAGCGACGCACAAGGAAAATGCGGTAGCCCAGCCCGGCGGTTGAGGAAATCGCCTCTGCCGAGATGAGAAACAGCCACGCCGAACCCAGTAGCAGACGCAGCGACATCAGCAGGCGCGACAGCAACTGCGGCAACACCACCCGCAGCACCAGCGTCCAGCTATTGGCGCCGAGGGTTTGCGCTTTGATCAGGATCTCCGCCGGGATTTCGCAGGCGCGCTGCTCCAGATCGCGGGCCAGCATCGGCGTGATGCCAATGACAATCAGCATCACTTTCGACAGCTCATCGAGGCCAAAAACGATAAACAACACCGGTAAAATCGCCAGCGGCGGGATCATCGACAGCACCGTCATCAGCGGCGACAACGACGCCCGCCACAGCGGGAAAACGCCGGCGGTGATGCCAATGCACAGACCAATCACCGAGGCGATAGCAAGGCCCATCAGCAAGCGGCCGAGGCTCACCAGCGTGTCCATCCAGAACAGGTATTCGCCGCTGCGTTTATCCGGGGTAAACGCCATCCGTGAAAGTGCATCCAGCATCTGTTGCAGACCGGGCAGCAGCTTGTCCTGTGGATTGGCCTCCAGCCGTACTGCTGAGCCCATAAAATAGGCGGCCAGCAGCAGGACGAAAGGCAGCAGGATCAGCAGCGTCCGCATGCCAGAGGTGGGATGGCGATTAATTTGTCGCATGGCGAACTCCGTCAGTTATCACAGCTTGCCGGCAGCGGCCATCTTCACGAAGCTGTCGTCAAAGCGCAGTTTCACGTTATTCGCATCGCCCTGCGTAACATTGCCGGGGAAGGTCATACCGATAAAATCCGCGCTCTGCGCACCATCGCCGAGCAGGCCTTTTTCAAAGGAGAATGACGCAACGCGCTGCATGGTTTTCGCCAGCTCCGCTGACGTCACAAAAGCAATGTTGTCCGCCGGGGTGTAGAACAGGTGGGTGGTTTTCAGTTGCGCCTTGTAACCAGCCAGATCGGTACCGGAAGCGGCGGCCATCGAATTAAGCGCCGTGGCGTCCTGCGCTTTCATCAGCCCCATCATTTCATACCATGCGCCGGTCAGCGCTTTACCCAGCGCCGGATTATCTTTCAGGGTGGCGCTGTTGACCACCATCATGTCGATCAACTCGCCCGGCACCTGCGAGGAGCTAAAGACTTCGGTGGTTTTCGGCGTGGCTTTAATCACGGAGAGCTGCGGGTTCCAGGCGACGGCAGCCTGCACATTTGGCGTACCAAACGCCGAGACAATATCCGCATCGGAGGTGTTCACCACGGTGACGTCTTTCTCCGCCAGCCCGGCTTTTTCCAGCCCGCGCACCAGCAGATAGTGAGAAACGGAGAGTTCTGGCAGGTAGACTTTCATCCCTTTCAAATCTTTGAGGGTTTTGCCCTCACCTTTCATTACGACACCGTCGTTGCCTTCGGAGTAACTGCCGAGGATCAGCGCCGTACTGTCAACGCCGCCCGCAGCCGGAATGGTCAGCGCATCCATATTGGTCATGGTGCAGCCATCAAACTGGCCGGCGGTGTACTGGTTGATGGATTCGATATAGTCGTTCAGTTGCACGACATTGATCTTGATACCGTATTTGCTGGCCCATTTATCAATGATTTTGCTACTGCTGATGGTGCCCCACGGCATCCATCCGGCGTAAATGGTCCAGCAGACGTTGAACTCTTTTTTCACGGCGGCAAAGGTGGGGAGACTGACCAGCATCGCCAGCGACAACACAAGAGAGCGGAACAATGGAGATTTCTTCATTCTTGACCTCTGATTGGCACAAAGTTAGGGGGCAGCGCGACACCCATTGGTGCTGCTGTCTCCCGGGTTTTTGTCCCGCCGTGTAACCTCGCAGAGGTCGCCAGCTCTTGGACCAGTCATTCACCGAAGTGAACCGGAACCCTAGCCAGCTATTTTCAAATTGTGTGTTGCACTGCCCTCTCGCATTTGCAAGCGCTGTGCCAGGTTGTTTTTGCTTTATCGTCATAACGTTAGCGATTTGTTGCGTTACGCTATCCCTGTTTTGGTGAGCCACAACAAGGCACTGCACCATGCTGGTGCTACAGCGCAAGTGGCGGGAATACATTCGACTGGTGTATTGTTTTTAAACGATTAATCACGCAGACGGATGTTTATATATGCTCAAAATCCTTGGCAAAACCTCTTCTATCAATGTGCGTAAAGTGTTGTGGACCTGCGAGGAAGCGGGGCTGGATTATTTACAGGAAGATTACGGCAGCGGTTTTGCTTCGACCGAGACCGACGCATTCCGCGCACTGAACCCGAACGCCATGGTGCCCGTTCTGCTGGATGATGAGTTTGTGCTGTGGGAATCGAACTCGATTTGCCGCTATCTGGCGCGTAAAACGGGGCGCAGCGATCTGTTACCTGCCGAACCGCAGGCCTGCGCCATTGTGGAGCACTGGATGGACTGGCAGGCCACCGAGTTTAACAACGCCTGGCGCTATGTCTTCCCCGCGCTGGCGCGCAAAAACCCGGCCTTTAACGATCCAAAAACCATTGAGGCGGGTATCAAAGAGTGGAACCACTGCATCTCCATTCTGGAGCAGCAACTGCAACGCACCGGCGCCTTTGCCGCGGGCGATACCTTTACCCTGGCAGATGTGGTGCTGGGGCTATCGGTGAACCGCTGGAAAATGACGCCGTTTGAACATCCGGAGGTGCCGGCTATCGACGCGTGGTTTGCGCGGCTGAACCAGCGCCCGGCGTTTTTGCGCCATGGTAATAATGGGATGGTGTAGGAAAGCGGAGCAGCGAAAAGGATTTGAAAACGGCAGAAAACTGTATTTATATACAGCTTTCTGCAAACCTGGTGAAAAGATGACGCGAGAAAGATACTGCCTGTCGGTTGCCGTTTTTGTCCTGCTGCGCAAAGAAAATCATATCTGCATGTTGAAACGCACCGGCACGGGCTGGATGGACGGTTGGTACAGCCTGCCTGCCGGTGGGCTGGAGGAGAATGAAACGCTGGCGACGGCAGCGGCCAGAGAAGCCAAAGAGGAGAGCGGCGTGCTGATTGCCCCGCAGGATCTTCGCTTAAGCCATTCGATGCATGTCCGCACGGAAGACCGCTCATGGATGGGGCATTTTTTTACCTGCACCCGCTGGGAAGGCGAACCACACATTGCCGAGCCGGACAAGCACGGCGATATGCACTGGCAGGCCATTGAGGATTTGCCGCAAAACACTATCCCGTATGTCCGGCAGGCGGTTCAGCAGATTATCGCGGGGCAGCCCTACTCAGAATACGGCTGGTGAAGCGCGGGGTTCAGCGCCCGAGGATTGTCCGCACCCCTTTTACACCTCGCGCTAAGCCCCAGGCAATAACCAACACAATCAGCACCAGCATGAAAGTGCTTGCCGGATCCATGCCCCATTCGTAGGTATCGGCAAGGATCTTGTGCTGCCAGAGCAGATCAAAAAGCCTGTCCGATGACCACAGCCAGAATCTATCGACAGGCCTGACGGCACCGGTGATAAAAAAGGCGATCGCCACATAGAACAGCCCCGCCAGAACCTTAATAATTGCCGCCCGCATCGTTTTTCCCTTTACAGCGCTGCTCACTTAGAACGGTTTTACCAGCGCGTGGCCTGCATATCGATAACAAAGCGATACTTCACCTCGCCTTTCAGCATGCGGGCAAACGCCATTTCAATCTCTTCACCGTTAATCATTTCGATATCAGCGGTGATGTTATGTTCGCCGCAGAAGTCCAGCATCTGCTGAGTTTCCTGAATGCTGCCAATCGATGAACCGCTGATGCTCAGGCGACGAAAAACCATGGGCGTAATGTCCGGCGCGGCGTGTGGCCGATCCGGAATGCCAACCAGCACCAGGCGGCCATTGGTTTTTAAGGTGGCCAGATATGGATCGAGATCGTGCGGTGCGGCAACACAGTCAAGAATAAAATCCAGCGAGGTCTGGCAGGCGGCCATCTGCGCGGCATCGCGGGAAACGACAACGCGCGTTGCTCCAAGGCGGCGGGCATCGGCGCCCTTCTCCGGCGAGGTGGTAAACAGCGTCACTTCTGCGCCCATCGCGCTCGCCAGTTTCACCGCCATATGCCCCAGCCCGCCAAGGCCGACGACGCCCACCGCATCGCCAGCTTTAACGTTGAAATGGCGCAGCGGCGACCAGACGGTGACCCCAGCGCAGAGCAGCGGCGCAACGCCCGCCAACGGCAAGTTTTTCGGTACAGAAACGACAAAGTGCTGATCGACAACCACGCGCTGCGCATAACCGCCCCAGGTACTGTCGCCGGTATATTTATCGATGCCGTTGTAGGTGGCGGTAAAGCCCGTTTCGCAATACTGCTCTTCCTGCTGTTTGCAGAAGTGACATTCACGGCAGGAATCGACCATCACACCGACACCAACGATATCGCCAGGTTGATATTTCGTTACCGCCGCGCCGGTTGCCACCACGCGGCCGACGATTTCATGCCCCGGCACCAGCGGATAGCGACTCACCGCCCATTCGTTACGCGCCATGTGCAGATCCGAGTGGCAAACGCCGCAGTAAAGGATCTCGATACTCACGTCCTGCTGTTGCAGCGGGCGCAGATTAATCGTGCCGGAAGTCAGAGGGTTAGCCGCATCGCGTGCAACTAATGCATTGATTTTCATAGTGCCTCCATGAGAACAGGCGTTGGCTGACTGAAGGCGGCAGACTATAATCCTCATGGTTCGATATTGATAGTAGTCACCATTTGGTGACCATAACGTGGGGAGATCGCCATGCCAGCCTGGGTCGACGGCAAACTCTTTTTCTATGCGGATTCGCCGCCGCGTCGTTTGATGGATCTTTTTTCAGTGAAATGGAGCACCATGGTGCTGCATGCGCTGTATCACTGGCCGGAAGGACGCGCCCGTACCGGCGAACTGCAACGTAGCCTGCAAGGCATTTCGAAAAAGATGCTGTTTCAGACGCTAAAGGAGCTGGAGCAACGCGGGCTGATCGTGCGCCACGTTTATGACGTAGTGCCGCCCAGGGTGGATTACCGGCTCACGTCACTGGGTAAAACCTTTGCCGAACCGATCGAACAGATGTATCAGTGGGGGCTGGAAAACCAGGCCGCGCTGGATGAAATGGAGAAGAACTACCGCACGCCGGAATAACTGCCCCGCCCGCGCGGTCACCCTAAATTAACGCTCAGATTGATCGGCAGGTTTTTTGGCGTTCTGGTAAATATCTGGCCGGGCGATGGTCCAGGTGTAATTTTGCCGGTTAACCGGTTGATAGCCGAACTTCTCGTACAGCCAGGGGGCGGTGGAGGTAAATAGCACGATCCGGCGTAATTTCGCGAAAACCGGATGCGCGTGGCAGCAGGCGATCAGCCAGCGGCCCAGCTTCTCCCCCTGATACTCCTCTAGCACATATACGTCGCAAAGATAAGCAAACGTGGCGTAATCCGTCACCAGCCGGGCAAAACCGATCTGCTCACCGTTGTGAAAAAGACCAAAATTCAGGCTGTTTTGTACGGAGATAGCCACCGTTTCGCGATCGATACCTGCCGCCCATGTGGAACGGGTCAAATAACGGTGGATTGCCGCGATATCCTGCTTCTCTTTATCGGTGGTGATCAGATAACCCTCTTTACGCCATTCCTGTGTCGCTATCATGCTGGTTTCTCTTCTGTCGTCTCGCCCAAAAGTTCACCGTACCACGATCTGAGAACAAAGAAGTACGGTATCGTTTTTTTACATTGCCCTGTATTGAGCAGGCAGACTGCATACAATGCCGTTTGAAACCGACGCGGAAGATGAAGCGCAGGCGGTGGATAACATGCTGGCGCATTTCAAAGAGAACACCGCTGCGCCCGAAGAATTCATCAAAGATGACTGCATTCCCGCCACGATTTTTGAACTCATTTTCGCCGCAGCTCGATAAAGCGAAGGCCGCAGGCGCGGCCTTTTTTAATGCGATGCGGGCAGCGCCTCGCCGGACATATGCAATATTGCCGCCTTCATCGACACGTCAAACATCGCGCCGTGCGTCAGCCCAGGATAGAGCAAATACGTAACCGGCAAATCATCAGCGCGCAGGCGGGAAACCCTGTGTTGTATAGCGCTTAATACACCGGACGTGGCGTTTTCATCATTGGCCTTGCGGTCGCCATCACCTTCGAGAAACCACAGCGATTTATGGCTGAATGACGCTTTCGGCAACCTGCCCATCGCTTTGAGCAACGTAAAGTTGTTCCGCTCCAGCGAAGGTACAGCCGAGTAATAAGCGCTAAAAAATGTCGATGAGAGATAACTCTCCAGCACCAATAACCCGCCGTAAGAGTGCCCCCACAGCGCCCGTTTCTGCGGATTTACCGCAACGCCTTTTTCGGCCTGCGGCGCGATGGTGGTTTCCAGCAACTGACGGAAAAGCGCGCTGCCACCGCCCTGACGGCCACGCAGATTTTGCGGCTCTCCTTCTGCGGCAGGTGTGTAATCGTAGGCCCTGGCCGTCAGATCAAAAGGCAGATCGGTCTGATAACCGACCGCCACCAGCACCGGCGGATCGCGTTCTGACAATTTCTGCAACAGCGGCTCCGAAAGCTTGTCCATTACCGCATTGCCATCCAGCAGATACAGCACCGGATAACCGGCCGCGGGAGGACTTTTTTTCGGTATCGCGGTCCACACTTTGTAATGCCGCTTGCCGTCGGTGGAATCAAAAGTATTGACGGCAAAATGGTAAAATGCCGACCCCTTATCGGCGATATTCGGCCCGAGCGGGGTCATATCAGGCCGTGAAAAAACGGTTTTCGAACAAAGCAGCAGCACAACCAGCGCGGCCAGGCGCGCGGCATAAAAACGACGATGCATTACGCATACTCCCTGTGCATCAGCACCGCAGTCTTCGCTGCCAGGCTGAAAGGTCAAATGAACGGGACAAACGTTAATAGGAATTATTCTTGATTGCAATAATTACGCGTTTACCTCTTACCTGAACAAATCTGGCTTCATCTTCCTTCCACGACCGAACAACGCAGAACACCAGGCGGCTTTCCTGCCTCTCCTCTCTCAACCAGGATAAATCTTATTCCGCGAAAAATAGCCCGATGTAGCATGACAACGCCTTGTTATCTTGTGGTTTTCATTTTTTCAAAGGGAATTTTATGGGATGGGATAGATCTGCTGCGGTGGATTATCTGGTGAAACATGCAGGCACAAAATCCCGGTCTGAATGCGCAAAATACACTCGACTGGCGATAGCTGCTGGCGGCATCAACCTTATACAAACGCGGTATGCGAAAGATTATGGCGACTCATTGCTGAAAGCTGGATTTGTCGCCTTACCGCAAACGGCAACACCAGAGAAAGGCGATGTTGCCATTATTCAGCCCTATATTGGGGGGAACGGTATCGGACATATGACCATGTTTGATGGTAAAACATGGTACTCAGATTTTAAACAACGAGACATGTATCCGGGGCCGGGTTATCGCAGACTTCACCCTTCTTATACTATCTACAGGAAGAACTGATGCGTTTAATAATCTCATTATTGCTCGCGTGTTATCTGCCCTTCGCCAGCGCAAATACTGCCACCGATGTGCAGAAAAATATTACGGAATTCTATACCTTTTATCTGCATGAATTAGATAAAACACCGCCGGATGAAATGGCCAAAATGGAGAAAATGCACAAGTGGGTCTCCGGTAAATTACTGGCCCGCATTGCAGCTATCTATAATATGCCTGAACAGGAGTTGCTGGGAGCCGACTATTTCACCTACAGCCAGGATTATGATCCGGCGTGGATCCCACGCCTGAAAGTTTCTCCGGCGTATCCTGATGGGGATAATCTTAAGCTCGATGTCTGGCTGGGTATAGAAGATAACAAGCTGGCGCATCTGCAGGTCTGGACATGCAAGGAAGACGGACAATGGAAAATCTTCCGGGTTATTGATGCCGGGGAACATATCGAACAAAAATTGTATTAAATCGGCTTCGCCCGTGGAAACACGGGTTTTATTTCTGCTTCAAAACACCAATTTAATACCGCCGGGTGTTTATTTACTTCCCCACCCCACGTTATTCGATATTCGCTCCCGCCTTAATTGTGATCGATCTCTTTTCCCTTCCTGTTCGCCTGGCCTGTTATTAACGTCCGGCAAATCGGATATCCAGCGGCAGCACAATGACCGGGCGAGCATTTTTCTGACGTTTGATCCACGCGCCCTCTTGCTGCGGTTGTTCTGTAATGCGCGTTCCCTGTTCACGCAAAATCGTAATGACATGTTCGAACTCGGTTTCACTCACCGGCCGGGGCTGCCAGAATGTTTGCTGGTTATCGGTAAAAATGGGCTGTAATTCCAGCGCTGGCTGTGTGCCCCCTAAGGACAAACGCACGATAAAACCGTACGGCGGCATTCCGCGTGACTGATACTCTCCGTTGCTGTTGAACACGCCATTACCAATGCTGTAGAGCACCCAGCCTTACCCGGTGCGCAGGATATCGCCAGGAATATGCGGGCCGGAGCCAATAATCAGATCGGCGCCAGCATCCATCAACCGCTTCGCAAGCTGGCGCTGCTGAGGGCGTGTCCATTGATAATCTTGCCCCCAGTGAGCCAGCACAATCAGCGTTGCCGGATCGTCGCTGCGTTTTTCCTCGCGCAGCTTTTCCGTTAATCCTCCACTGATACAGGCAACGCCTGCGCGGCGGGGCTGCGCGTAGAAAGCGCAATCCTGCTCCATATATTGTCGAAACCAGTAAGCGCTGAAAAATTTAAAACGCCTGTCGTTGATCGCCAGCGTCAACGGCGCATGCGCCTGTGTGGCATTCATTCCCGCGCCAAACGTTGATATTCCTTGCTGATGAAAAGCATCCAGTGTACGACGTAGCCCGGCGATCCCCGCGTCCATTGCATGATTATTTGCCAGCGTCACAGCATCAATGCCATGATTTTTTAAGGTCACCGTTGTCGCGAGCGGATCGCCAGTAAGACAAAAGGGTTTACGCCCCGCCAGCGTGCCTTGCGTGCTCTCGGTGAGCGCCGCTTCAAAATTCGCGATCGTCAGATCGCTCCCCGCCAGTAGCGGCGCAATGCCGAGGAACGCGTGATCGTAACCGTAACGTTGCAGCCCATCATCGATGCCGCGGCGCTGACGCTGGCGCGTGTACCACTCGCCACAATAGGTGTCGCCCAGCAGCGCCACGGTAATGTCGTTTTTATCGAAGGTGATGACCTGCTCATCATTAACCACCGTTGCCTCTCCTTCCGCCTGCGCTAACAATTCATCCAATAAATAATCGAGATGAAAAGCATCATCTGCACCAGCGGCACAGGCCAGCCATAGCTCGCCGCCGTGGCGATGAATGGCAAATCCCCAGCGCGGTGTCCCGCCGGAGCTATAGCTGTAGCTGGCGCGGCCTGCGGCCTGAATGTTGCTGCTCTTGCGGTAAAGCCGCTCGCCAGACACCATTTCGCTTTCGGCAAACCAGTGCAGAAAATGAGGAAAATGGTGGTAAAAATGGCGAACCAGCTGCGCGATATCCTGCACCGTTGTTTGCTGCTGCCGCCACAACCGCCCCGACACATTACTGATTTGCGTCTGCGTCATCTTCAGCGCCTTTGCCTGCGCCTGCACGCGCGAAAGCGCCGCCGCCGTATCGCCGGCCAGATAATGCGCCAGGTTAACGGCGGCATCTCTGGCGTTGTGAATGATCATCGCCTGCAGCAGACATTTTACGCTGTACTCTTGTCCCGCTTTCAGCCCCAATGCCGGGCCTTTTTGCAAAATACCGGCAGGCACCGTTTTCGCGGTGATGGGGGTGGTCAGCGCGCTGTTGTTTTTGTTCTGCCGGGCAGCAAGTTGCGTAATTAATAACAGATGACTTAAATGCAAGGGTTCGAAAACCGCATCAGCATGGCACGACACCACCTGCTCACCGCGGGAAAGATTGATCAACACACCCGCCGTCTGACCCTCTTTTAACGCTGGCGCCGCACGACGGCTGATATTTTTCATTCGCCTGACGATCTGATGGAAGTCGGAGTCACTGACGCTGCCTTTTACCAGAACCACATCCCCCGCTTTCAGCCCGGCCATCACGCTTTCAGCCATCTCGTCAACCCGGGTAAAGTGGCCGCTGACCCGTCCGGCAGGCAACACGGCCATCAAATCCCGCATCTCTTCGCCATGCAACCAGACCCGATCAAAACCAGCCTGCAGCAGAGGTTCCGCCAGGGCAATATGGCTCTTTTTAGCCAGTTCGCCGAGGGTTGCCAGCCGCCCGAGAACCGCAACACGCCGTTGCCCTGGACGCATTTGATACAGGGAGGCAACTTCAAATGCATTGCACATTGAGGTCAGCGTAGCGTTATAGTTGTCATCAATTAGCGTCACCGAACCGCCGCCAGGCAGCGTCATTGTCCCGGTTTGTAATTTATTTTTATGATTACGGTAATCTGCAATACGTCCGGCCGCTTTATTGATATCGCCGCCTGAAAAATGAATGGCAATCAGCGCAGCAACAGAATTTCTCGCCATGCCTTTTCCCGGCACATTCAGTTGATATTTAATTGCCGTGCCGTTGAATAAAATTTCTATTATTGAGTGGTCCGTTTCCGCTGCATAATTTGTGACAGGAACATCAGCCTGCGGATGAAAACCATAACTGATTACGCGGGCGCCGTAGCGAATAGCCTCCTGAGATACAAAATCATATTCATCCATATCACGATTTAATATCGCGTAGCCGCCAGGTAAAATCGCATTGCATAACCGTGTTTTAAAACGTGCAGTATCACGCAATGTTTTCACATTACGCCCCACCTGCGTCATACCTATTTCCGTGATGATAACAATATGGGGTTTAATTCGCGTCCCCGCGCCGCCAGACTGCATCCATAATGCGGAAATAGCCACTTCCAGCACCGCATATTGTGGATCGGTAATACAGCGAGCAAGGCTTACCATCGTTCCGGTCCGGGTATTATGGTTCCCTTGTGTCGCAATCGTGGCCCCCTCCTCCGCCAGCAACATATGTAATAAATCTTTCGTCGATGATTTCCCTACCGTACCGGTGATAGCAATAATGGTGCCATTCATCCGACGGCGTGCTTCATCGGCGAGAACCGGTAATACATCATAGGTATTTTCCACAACCATTTGCGGAAACCCGTCAGGAAGCTCCGCAAGATAATGCTGAACAATTGCGCCACAGAAGTGATGATAATTATTTTTTAATACTTCATGAGTATCTTTCCAGCCCGCATAAATACCCATATTCCCGGAACCGGCATGCCAGGTTTTTTCATCCATCGCGATAAATAAACATTTACCGTTATTTTTTTGGGTATCAACCATGGTTAGCGCAATATTATCTGCCCGCCAGTCTGTGCCAGGTTGTACGTGCCATTTACTGCCCAGCAAACGCTCAAGCTCCGCGCTTTGCCATCCTCGCTGATGTGCATTGTTTGACATACTTTAACTCTTGATTGCCTTTAAGATTATGATATTCAGGGGGATATGCAGGCGATTCAATTAAAGCGACGCGATGATGTTTATCACGCAATGCGCGTGCAAATTTAACCTGAAGTTCAAAGGGGGTGATTTGATCCTGAAGATTACCAATGATCAGAATCTGACGCTGCGGATCAGGAGGAATATTATCAATGTGGTAGAGCGGATCATAAGGATTTTCCAGGCCGGTAATATCTTTCCCTGCATCGCTGCGCTCACCACGTTCTTTACGCAGCGTTTCTGCCCGATTAAGAAGATCCCATGCCCCTGACGTTAAAATCGCACAGCGAATATCATTACGCCCGAGCGTTAATAACGCTGAGGCTGCGGTTGCGCCGCCACTATGGCCTGTCAAAATAAACTGCCCGATATTGTATTGTTGTCGCAACTTGTCCAGCGTGGCGTTTAACGCCAGAAATTCAGCACGTTGCCGACGATTATAGTGATTACCGCTGGAGCCGTAAGTGCCAGGTCTGGCAACAATAACGACCGGCAGGCCGGTTCGTATACTGAATTTTTGTGCGATTTTTCGTTGCGCCGTCGCGGTATTTGCCGGAATAGTTTGAGGATCGCGCTTGATAAAAGGCACACGATCGCCCAGAAATACCACCACCACCAGGGGTGCATTCTGCATATTTCCACCTGCAAAATATCGGATACAGTCAACTCCGCCATCATATTTTACCCAGACTTCATCAGCCGTAATGGGACAATTACTGCTAATGGCTTTTTGATTCCATAACAAGGGTATATCCGCATAAACAGAAACGGATAAAAAAAATAATGTGATTATTCCGATACGCAGTGGAAATAACATATTTGCCCCCAGAACCAGAACAATGGGCTGCTACAATTGCAGGGTATAAACCTGAAATTATTAAGAATAGATGTTGCTGGCGCTAAAAATTAACGGGGAGCCAAATGTCGCTTCATCAATTACTTACACATACGCAGCCCGCCGCAGAACAACTGGATATTAGCACGCCTTCCTCTTTCTCACCTGGCTGGGTTATTTTTTTCAGCGCCAGCGATGGTAAAAGCCGTGCTCAGGTTGTGTGCGGGCGCGGCCAGCGTTTCGATGAAGCATGGCAGAACGGAGCTGCTGCATTGCAACATTCATGTGGTATCCGGGAAGCAGACATGATCTGGCTGCGCGTTGATATCGTTGAACAGGTTGAAAAACTGCGTTGGGAGAAATTGCAGGAGAAGCTGGCGGCGACCAAACGTAACTATTTTCGTTGGGGATTAAGTTTCGATCCCGCTTTTAACTATGCCTTTCTGGAACAGGAAATTGCTGCCAACGCGCTGCTGTATGATGGAAAACAGGGCGTCGCGACGCCCAATAGTGCAAATCTGGCGCACTTTACCCGTCGGCGTTTTGGTGCGCGATTCGACTGGCCGCAGGAGGCGGATCGGCCGATCTGGCGCTTCAAAACCAGAGCGCTTTTTTCCGACGGTAAAACGCTACTGCCCATTGAATCTCACGGGCGAAACTCAGGGTATCGTCAGCTAACGCACTGGCAGGATGAACTGGAGATGATGATCCTGTCGGCCACCGATTATCTGGCGCGCCAGATAAAACCTGGCGGCCAATATGAATATGGCTGGTTTCCCTGTTTTGACCGCCGGATCCCCACCTACAACACGTTACGCCACGCCAGTTCGACCTATGCCTTACTTGAAGGCTGGGAGGTGAGCCGCAACGATGATCAGCGAAGGGCTATCGAACGCGCCCTGAAAAACCTGAGCGATGAGCTGATTCAAAATTATCAACTCCCCGATGGCAGCAGCGCGGATTTTCTTATCGATAGCGGTAATGAAATCAAGCTGGGCGGTAACGCAGTTTGCATCCTGGCAATGGCAAAACATGCTGAACTCACCGCCGACGATCGTTATCTTGCGCAGATGAACCGGCTGGCGAATGGCATTTGTTATATGCAGGATCCGCAAACCGGCGGTTTTGTGCATGTACTGCATGCAGCTGATTTATCACTAAAAGCTGAGCATCGCATTATCTATTACGATGGCGAAGCCGCCTTTGCGCTGATGCGCCTGTACGGAATTACCCGCGAGCCGCGCTGGCTCTCCTGCGTTGAACGGGCGATGGGCTATTTTATCGCTCAGCGGCACTGGCAGGCGCACGATCACTGGTTAAGCTACTGCGTGAATGAGTTGACACTCTATCGTCCGCTTGAACGTTATTACCAGTTTGGCCTTGACAACGTTCATGGCCATCTTGATTTTGTACTGAACCGGATCACAACCTACCCAACACTGCTGGAACTGATGATGGCGGCGGCAAAAATGATAGCCCGCCTGGCGGAATCTGAGCACCGGCATTTGTTAAAAGAACACGATCCTGAAAAATTTTCTCTGGCGCTGGAAACTCGCGCCCGTTATCTGGCTAATGGTTTTTTTTGGCCGGAACTGGCGATGTTTTTTAAAAATCCATCGCGTATCGTTGGCAGCTTTTTTATTCGCCACCACAGCTATCGGGTCAGGATTGATGATGTCGAACACTATCTTTCAGGTTACATCGCCTATCGAAAATACTGGCAACAACAAGCCGCTCAGAAAACTGAACAACACTCGGCTCTTTAGTACTGACTTATGAACGGGCGCCTCTACTCAACCAGAGCAGGCCACGGCAGGCAGCGATATTTGTGCTTCTGGTTGTTGCTTGTGTTTCTTTTTTCTCCCGGCGGATTGGCGGCGAGATGGGATTTCAATGCCATTAATTTCCGCACGCACCAGTTATATGGTGCAGCGACGCCAGCAGCTCAGCAACGGATTGATCAATGGGCAATATTGGTGAATAACCCGCCGCAGGAATCGATTAAAGGAAAATTAAATCGTGTGAACCAGTTTTTTAATCAACGCATGCTTTTTCGCGATGACAAGCTGGTCTGGGGAACGGAAGACTACTGGGCAACACCGATTGAATTTTTACGTAAAGGTGAAGGCGACTGCGAGGATTATGCATTAGCCAAATATTTCACATTGCGCGAAATTGGCGTGCCTGCCAGCCAGTTACGCATCACCTATGTCAAAGCAGTAAAACTGAACCAGGCGCATATGGTGGTGACGTGGTATGCCACGCCGGATGCGATCCCGTTGGTACTGGATAATTTGAATACCGCAATTTTACCGGCCACGCAGCGTCCGGATCTTCTGCCGGTTTATGCATTTAACGGCGAGGGGCTATGGCTGCCAGGAGCCGGGGGAAATAAACGTGTCGGCGACAGTAAGCGCTTATCCCGCTGGCAGGAGCTTCTCACAAGAATGCGGGCGGAAGGATTTGTCATTCAAGAATAGGAGATTGCCATGTCATTGTATAAGCAGCTACTGATCGGCATCTGTCTGTTTACATTGGTTCTTTTATGCGGAAATTACGTGATCACGCTCGAAAGCTCACGTGAGCAATACAGTAATCAGCTGAACTCGCACGCTCAGGATGCCGCGACCGCGCTGGGCGTTGCACTGACCGGCCATATTGACGACCCGGCAGTGATCGAGCTGATGGTAGATTCCATTTTTGACAGCGGTTATTTCTACAGCATTCGCCTGGTCGATGTGAAGAGTGGTAAGACGTTAATTGAGCGAAAAGGCACGCCGCAAAGTGCGAATGTTCCACAGTGGTTCGCACATCTGGTGAGACTGCGGCCAGGCGTGGGCGATGCCATTGTGATGAATGGCTGGATTCAGGCAGCACGTGTTGAAGTGGTCAGCCATCAGATGTTTTCTGTGGCCCGGTTATGGAACAATATGGTCGCCAGTTTCCTGTGGTTGAGCCTGTGCAGTTTGCTGTGCATCCTGTGCGCGATGTTCATGTTGCACCGCAGCCTGCGCCCTTTGAATAACGTTGTTGAGCAGGCTCGCTCCATCTGCCACCGCGAGTTTCGCAAAGTCACCGATGTACCTAAAACACCGGAGCTGATGCGTGTTGTCGAAGCCAGCAACATGATGGTTTCGCAACTGAAAGCCCTGTTTCATGAGCAAGCAGAACGCACCGAATCTCTGCGTGAAGCCGCCTATCGCGATAGCCTGACGGAACTCAATAACCGCCGCGCGTTTGATATCAAACTGCAATCACTGCTGAGCGACGAAGAGAGCAAAGAAGGGAACCTTATTTTACTGCGGGTGCAGGATCTTATCGGGTTGAATCAGCGCATCGGCGCAGAAAAAGCCGATGAACTACTGAAATCTATTGCCACTATTTTGCGCGAACTACAGAAACGCTTCCTGCGCAACGAGGGTTTTCTCGCCCGCATTCGCGGCAGTGAATTTGCTCTCCTGACCGGCGAGTTTCTTCCGCCAGAACTGGAAAACACGTTGTCCAGGCGGCTGAAAGCGCTTAACGACACGGGGATGAGCGATACCTCGCCCGTCGCCTATTTCACGCATGTTACGTTTCGCATGGGTGACACGCCACAGGCGGTGCTGACGCAGGCCGATCACGCGCTGGCGGAGGCCGAAACGGAGAAACATTACGCCGCCGAACCGTGGATAACAGCAACGGGATACAGTGAGGAGAACCATCACCAGTGGCTTAGCAAACTCGAAAAAGTATTGAGCGCAGAAAAGTTTATCCTTTACGCGCAGCCGGTATTTTCCTGTCACGATCAACAGCGCATTTTGCACTATAAAGTGCTGGCGCGAATAAAAGAGGATAATGGCGAATTAACGCCTGCCGGACATTTCATGCCCTGGATTCATCGGTTTTCACTCAGCTTTCGTATGGATTTAGTCATGCTTAAGCAAATACTGCGTGAAATGACAAATATCCCCTACCCTTTAGCGCTGAGCATCAGCGGTGAAAGCGTAGCGAATGACGAAAAACTGGATGCGATATTACAGCTGTTAAAAAATGCGCCGAATCAGGCCAGTCGCTTAACACTCGAACTGGATGAAAATGAATTGCCCCATGCCGAGCGCGTCAATGAACTGGTTAATAAACTTAAAGCCGTGGGTTGCCATCTGGGTATTCAGCATTTTGGCGGTAGATTCAATTTGATAGGTAATTTACCTCAATGGGGGCTGGCCTGGATAAAGGTGGACGGCGCCTATATTCATCTTATTGATACAGAAGAAGACAAGAGAATTTTTATTGAAGCGATGTACTGGGCAACCCGGCAAATCGATCTTCCGCTTATTGCTGAGCGAGTGGAAACATCCGGAGAATTAGCGATACTCAATAAAATAGGTCTCTATGGGGCAATGGGGCGTTACTTCGGCGATCCCGGTTTATTGTCGAAACAATAAGTTAATAGTCACATCATAAATACAACAGGAGTTAAGCATGTATTACATTGAACGCGATGCTGAAGGACGAATTACACGAGTCGAATCCTCGCCATTTGCGGGGATGGTAGAACAGCGTGAAGAAGATACTCAAGAAATCACCGAATGGATTCGTATACATGCCATGTATCAGGAGACGCTTAAACGGCTCCAGCAAAGCGATCTTGAAATGGTTCGTGTGTTGGAGGATCTTATTGAAGTATTGATGAGTAAAGGAATTATTAGTATTACCGATCTGCCGCAAGCCGCGCAAAGCAAACTGATTAATCGCACGCAAGCGCGACTTACACTCAGCGGGCTGGAACGTTTAATCGATGATGAAGATGAGGGGATCTTCTGAATTATTTTTCACTTTCGGAATAATCATCAACTTATAATAAATACTATTTTTTAGGAAAAATCACATAACTTTTAAATAACATTTCTTTTTTATCTTAGGAATAATCACGAACCTTAAAATAAGATGACCCTTAGGAAAAATCACATTTCCTTAGAAATCATGTTGATTTTATTTTAGGAAAAATCACCACCTTTAAAACAACGCTTTAGAAATAATAATCCCGATACCGAATATAATTATCCGGGCATCGATTATTTAATTTAACAAATGCATTTCTGATTATTCAGCGGCAAATATCTGACGTATTTAAGAGGCTAATTTATATGAGTGTCGGGGTCGTAA
The DNA here is from genome assembly GCF_009935945.1 of Kosakonia sp. MH5. Classification (NCBI taxonomy): domain Bacteria; kingdom Pseudomonadati; phylum Pseudomonadota; class Gammaproteobacteria; order Enterobacterales; family Enterobacteriaceae; genus Kosakonia; species Kosakonia sp. MH5. The sequence continues at coordinate 657,675 of NZ_QODH01000001.1, forward strand.
AAACAGTTATAGGACAAGTCTTTGCGACCTCCCCTGACGGAAGCAGACATCTGCTGGTTGAAGGCGACACAATCCAGGAAGGAGAGCAAATAGATACGGGTGCCGCAGGTGCCATTTCGATTACCTTATCCGATGGAAAAACCCTCGATTTGGGCCGTGATACCCATTGGGATAGCCACGACGTTGCTTTAACCGCGGACTCCGAAACCCCATCCACAGACGTTGAAGCCATCCAGCAGGCGATTGCCGCCGGGCAGGACCCGACGCAAACCCTTGAAGCACCTGCCGCAGGCCCGAATGCCAATGCCACACCCGCCGCGCCGGATGGCGGTGAGGAAGGCGGTAGCCACACTCAGGTCATCCTCGATCTTACCGGTGAGATCCTCGATCCCACCGCCGGATACCCCACTGCCGGAATTGATAATCCCGATGGCGACCTGCGTGAAGAATTAGGCCTTCCTGCATCCGAACAAGGCCCCGAAATCGCTGGCGCGAATGCGGATGCTGACTCCGATGCGGATGCCGATGCGGATTCCGACGCTGATGCCGACGCCGATGCGGACGCGGATTCTGACACGGATGCAGACGCCGACTCGGATGCAGATTCTGACGCTGATGCTGATGCTGACGCCGACTCGGATGCCGATGCGGATGCAGATGCGGACGCAGATTCCGATGCCGATGCAGATGCCGACTCGGATGCTGATGCGGACGCTGATTCGGATGCGGATTCCGATGCGGACTCCGATGCAGATTCGGATGCCGATGCTGATTCGGATGCGGACGCCGATGCCGATGCCGACTCCGACTCCGATGCGGATGCCGACGCGGATGCGGATGCCGACGCGGATGCGGATGCGGATGCAGACACCGATGCAGATGCAGATTCTGACGCGGATGCTGATGCAGATGCGGATTCCGACGCTGACGCTGACTCGGATGCCGATGCGGACGCCGACGCAGATTCTGATTCAGACGCGGATTCTGACGCTGATGCAGACGCAGATTCCGATTCAGACGCGGATGCCGACGCAGATTCTGACGCTGATGCCGATTCAGACGCTGATGCCGATGCCGATGCAGATTCTGATGCGGATGCTGATGCCGACGCCGATGCGGACGCGGACGCGGATGCCGACTCCGATTCCGACGCCGATTCCGATGCGGATGCCGACGCAGACTCTGATGCAGACTCGGACGCTGATGCGGATGCAGACGCCGATGCCGATGCCGATGCCGATTCCGACGCAGACACTGATGCCGATGCCGATGCGGATGCCGACGCAGACGCTGATGCAGACACTGATGCCGATGCGGACTCCGATGCCGATGCCGATGCAGACGCCGACGCAGATGCAGATGCAGATGCTGATGCAGACGCCGATACCGATGCCGACGCTGATGCGGACGCGGATGCCGACTCCGACTCCGATGCCGATACCGATGCTGATTCGGATGCCGACGCGGATGCAGATGCGGATTCCGACGCTGATGCGGATGCAGATGCTGACGCTGATGCGGATGCGGATGCCGATTCTGACGCTGATGCTGATGCTGACGCAGACGCAGACGCAGACGCAGATGCGGACTCCGATGCAGATGCTGATGCTGATGCGGACGCGGACGCTGATGCCGATGCCGATGCCGATGCTGATGCCGATTCTGACGCCGATTCCGATGCCGATGCCGATGCAGACGCTGACTCGGATGCCGATGCGGATGCCGATGCTGATGCGGATTCCGACGCCGATGCCGATGCGGATTCTGACGCTGATGCGGATGCTGATGCCGACGCCGATGCGGACGCAGATTCCGACGCGGATTCTGACACGGATGCAGACGCCGATTCGGATGCGGATTCCGACGCCGACGCCGATGCAGACGCCGACTCCGATGCAGATGCGGACTCGGACTCGGACGCAGATTCCGATTCAGACGCTGATGCGGATGCCGATGCAGACGCTGATGCCGATGCAGATTCCGATGCCGATGCAGATTCCGATGCAGATTCGGATGCCGATGCTGATTCGGATGCGGACGCCGATGCCGACTCCGACTCCGACGCTGATGCGGATGCCGATGCGGATGCGGACGCAGATTCCGACGCGGATGCTGATTCGGATGCCGATGCAGACTCTGATGCCGACGCGGATGCTGATTCGGATGCCGATGCAGACTCTGATGCAGATGCAGACTCTGATGCAGATTCCGATGCGGATGCAGATTCGGACGCCGACGCAGATTCTGATTCAGACGCGGATTCTGACGCTGATGCAGACGCCGATTCCGATGCAGATGCAGATGCGGACTCGGACGCAGATTCCGATTCAGACGCGGATGCCGACGCCGATTCCGACGCTGACGCTGATGCAGATTCCGACGCGGATGCTGATTCTGATGCGGATTCTGACGCTGATGCTGATGCGGACTCCGATGCAGATTCGGATGCGGATGCGGATGCTGATGCTGATTCGGACGCGGATGCGGATGCTGATGCTGATTCGGACGCTGATGCCGATTCTGACGCGGATGCTGATGCAGACTCCGACGCGGATGCGGATTCTGACGCAGACTCCGATGCCGATGCCGACGCCGATGCGGACTCAGATGCTGATCACCCTTCTGATTCAGGCAGCGATTCGGATGTGCATCTGACTGTAACGGTGACGCCGGGCAGCAGTACGGATAATTCGTCTGACAATGACGTCATTCATATTAATGGCGGCAGCGGCAATCCAGATGGTTATGACATACAGAATGGCGTGATTGTTGCTATCGGCGACAACGTGCAGATCTGGCTGACACCGGACAGCCCGGACGGCGCAATTCAGGGGGATTTTGTTCCCAAATGCAGCGATCCGAGTCAGATTCACTATTACGACAGCAACGGTAACGTGAACGGCAGCTCAGCCGGTCATACCGATATTTTTGTGGTGGGCGATCATACCGGCGGCTACTACCAGCAGGGTGACTGGTCGAACGATCACTATGATTTCCGTCCAGTCAATAATATTACCGGCAACCAGGGTGTACCTGAGGGCGAAGCGGGCAAAGACTATATTTTTGTTAACGGTGACAGTTCGAATTACAACGTAACGGGCGTCGATCACCCGGATAACCATCAGAACAACTCCGTTGATAACGTACAGATCACCAATACGGAAAATGGCTCGCACCCGATCGGTAATGCGAACGGTGTCGAAGGCATTATCTTTGGCGATGGCCCCTCTTCCAGTCTGGGCGGCTCTACGGATGTGACGCACTCCGTAACGCTGAACGTCGATGTGGATCTGCAAAGTTCCGACAGCAGCGATCATCTGCACTCGATCACGATCAATGGTCTTCCGGAAGGGGCTCAATTTGGCGGCGAATATACCAGCGTCACCTACGATCCTGAGCATGGCAGCTACACGCTGACGTTTGATGACAGCACTACCCATTACGACGGGCAGGTAACGGTTACCCTGCCGGATGGTGCAAGCAATCTCGGCGAGATAACCATAGATGTCGGCTCCACGGCATCTGATCATATCGATCACGACTTCACCTTCGATGGCGAAGAAGGCGGGCAATTGACCAGCGGCACGGAGAGCGCGTCGGCTGATACCCTGCATCCAGTCTCAGAAAGCGTGGCTACAGATGTCACGCATGATGAAGCACCCGCTACCACAACGGATGATTCCGGCACGACAGCGACGGATGACGCCAGCGCCGTAACCGCTGATGATGCAGGCACAACCACGGCTGAAGAGACTGCCAGCGACGCAGCCGCAGCGCAGCCCGATACGGCAGCAAGCAGCCATAGCAGCGCTCAAGCGGTGCCAGTCGCAGACGCGACCGTGACCAGTATCGAAGCCGTTGATGTTCATCTCACGGTAGGCGTTACTCCGGGTAGCCAGTCGGAAGAGGCTTCTGATAACAACGTGATGCATATCAACGGCGGTAGTGAAGATCCGAACGGCTACGATGTGCAGAATGGCGTCATTATCGCGATTGGCGACAACGTGCAAATCTGGCTGACGCCAGACAGCCCGGACGGCGCGATTAAAGGCGATCACGTTCCGGAATGCAGCAATCCGGGTCAGATTCACTATTACGACAGCAACGGCAACGTGAACGTGAACGGCAGTTCGGCCGGTCATACCGATATCTTCGTGGTGGGCGATCACACTGGCGGCTACTACCAGCAGGGTGACTGGTCGAATGATCACTATGATTTCAGGCCAGTACATAACATTACCGGCAATCATGGTGTGGCTGAGGGCAGCGCTGGCAAAGACTACATCTTTGTTAACGGTGACAGCGCGAATTACAACGTTTCCGGCGTCGATCACCCGGCAAATCACCAGAACAACTCCATCGATAACCTGCAAATTACCAATACCGAAAATGGCTCGTACCCGATCGGGAATGCGAACGGTATTGAAGGCGTTATCTTCGGTGACGGCCCCTCTTCCAGCCTGGGCGGCTCGACGGAGGTTACGCACTCCGTAACGCTGAACGTCGACGTGGATCTGGAAAGTTCGGACAGCAACGATCATCTGACGTCGATCACCCTTAACGGGCTTCCGGAAGGCGCTGAGTTTAGCGGTGAATATACCGACGTCAGCTATGACAGCGACAAAGGGTCGTACACCCTGACCTTTGACGAGCATGCCACCCATTACGATGGGCAGATTTCCGTCGACCTCCCGGAAGGCCAGCATGATATCGGTGATATCTCAATGGAGGTGAACTCTACCGCCTCTGAGCATCACGATACTGACTTTAGCTTCAATGCCGGGGAAGGCGGGCAATTCGTCAGCGGAACCGACATGACCGACAGCGACGATCACCCTGCAGATGACGCCGCTGATAGCGCGCACGCTGAAGCCACCAGCGCCGCAGTGGATGACCTCTCGCATGCCGATGCCGGTGATACCCACGCGAATACCGATGATACCCACACCGATGCCGGAGATGCACCTGCCGACGCAGAGACAGCCGCCGATACCGATGCGACGGCTGCCGATAACGCCAGTGCGCCATTACTGGTCGATAGCAGTGAGATCAGTCTGGACTTTGGCAGCAGCGAAGATGCCGAAGCGCACGACGACCAGAGTGTATCGACAACGGATGCAGGTTCGCTGAATAACCTGCTGGAAGACGATGGTGAGCAGGCTGAGAACGACACGGGCGGGACAGCGGCTCACGCAACGCAGCTTGACAACAGCAGCGCTTCGGGTGAAGGCAGCGAAACTGCCTCACAGGATAGCGGCGACAGCACCTCGCCAGGCCTTGACCACGATCAGCCGATCAACTTCAGCGACATCATCCTTGATGGTGACGAACACCAGGATCTGGCAAGCCTTATCCAGGGTGACAGCGCGCCAGCCACGCCAGTCGATCCCACGGAGGATACCGATCATCCCGCCCCTGCCGCACCTCCCGGTGAAGGCGGCGATGACGCGGGCAGTGGTGATGGAGGCAGTCACGATGACATGGATAACTTGATCGCCAAACCCGACAGCGATGGAGGCTGATGATTCAGCTCCCTTTTGCCCGGAATAAACCTCAACGCAGTACAAGGTGACATATGTTATATCGCAATACGCTGTTATTCGGAGTTGGGCTCTCGCTGCTTTTACTGAAAAGCGCGAACGCCACGACGCTTGAGCAAGCGGTGAAAGATGCCATCCTCTGGCATCCGGATGTGAGCGCTTCCAGTAATCGTCGCTATTCGGCGGAACAGGATCTGCGCGCAGCGCGTGGGGGATATTATCCCAGCGTGGAACTCTCTGCGGGAACGGGTTGGGAGCGAACGGATAACTCCACCACGCGCGCAGAGGGATACCATCAGCGCGATCTGCAACGCAACGAATCCAGCATTTCGGTGACGCAGAACCTGTTTAGTGGTTTTGCCACCCGTAGCGAAGTGGCCAGACAGACCGCCACCGTCAACTCCCGCGCCTGGACGGTGCTGGACACCAGCGAAACGACGGCGCTGACGGCGATTCAGGCCTATCTGGATGTGCTGAGAGGCCGCCAGATGGTACTGCTGGCAGAAGATAACCTGAAAAACCACGAGCGTATTTTCGATCAAATTACCTTACGTACCGAGCAGGGCGTTGGCCGTCAGGCCGATTACGAACAAGCCGAAGCCCGACTGGCGCAGGCACGCAATAACCTGCTGACGGAACAGACCAACCTGGATGATTCGCTGGCGAATTATCAGAGCGTGGTTGGTAAAGAAGCCGATGATCTCACCCTTCCTGCAAAGTCGGCGATCCCTGACTCGCTGGAAGCGGCGCGAAAAGTGATGTTGCAAAACAGTCCATTACTGAAACAAGCCGATGAAGATGTGGAAGCCACACGGCAACAATATGAAGCGGCGAAGTCACGTTTTTACCCCAGCGTAAATCTGGAAGTGGCGCGCACAATGGATGACAACATTGACGGCACCCGGGGCCATAACCAGGAATGGCAGGCGATGGTGCGCATGAGTTACAACCTCTACAACGGCGGCAGTGATAAAGCGGCCTTAATGTCCGACGCTTACAAAATGAAGGAAGCGCAGGATGTCAAAAACAACGCCCTGCGCCAGCTTAACGAAGAGTTACGCCTCTCCTGGAACGCGTTACAGAACGCCGAGAAACAGGTTCCTATCGCCAAAGATTATGCAGATCGAAGCAAGACGGTTCGCACCGCTTATCAGGAGCAGTTCAGCTTAGGCGATCGGTCACTGCTGGATATGCTCGACAGCGAAAACGAAGTCTTCACCGCGCAACGCCGTTACGTTGAGCTGCAATTTATCGAGATGTTTACGACGTACCGTATCAACGCACGTACCGGAACATTACTCAAGACACTAAATATCCAGCCGCCCTCTTCGGCTCAGCCCGTTGACGAGTTGCAAACTTCAAAAGTCGAATTGCCGGAACTGAAGTAACAGTTCGGATTCAGGCAAGGGTATTTCAGGTGTTCCGGATGGAATATTCCCTTATTGGTTCTCCGCATAGCAGATTTACCGCTGGTTTGAGAGGTCAGAATATGACGCAACATGATGATTCTCAAGATAACACTGATTCGTCTAATGAGATTCTCAGGAGCGATCCACGACAGACACATGACGATCCTTTACTGGATTGCCTGATGATTGTCTGCACGCTGCACAACATCACTACGTCGCGTCACGCCTTAACGTCCGGGCTGCCGCTAAAAAACCATACGCTGATCCTCAGCATTTTTCCGCGCGCGGCGGCACGGGTCGATTTGAAAGCGAGAACGCTCCAGCGCCCGCTTCAGACTATCTCTTCCCACTCATTACCGGCGATCCTGCTGCTGAAAAACAACCAGGCTGCCGTGCTGGTCGCCTGGGACGGAGAAAAGGCGCGGCTGTTACCGAGTGAAACGGAAGGTGGGGAAATTACCCTGACGCGCGAAGAACTGGAGGAGGATTACAGCGGTGTCGCGATCTTTCTCCAGCCGCAGCATGAATACGATACACAAGCGACGGCGAAGATTCCGCGTACCAAAAACTGGTTCCAGGATACGCTGAAACTCTCGAAGTTTCTCTATATCGATGCGGTGATTGCCAGTCTGCTGGTTAATATCATCGCACTGGCCGCTCCACTGTTCGTTATGAACGTCTATGATCGCGTCGTACCCAATCAGGCGACGGTGACGTTATGGGTGCTGGCAATTGGCATTACCATTGCCTACTTTTTTGATTTTATTCTGAAAATATTGCGCGGCATGTGTCTGGATTTAGCGGGTAAAAAAACGGATCTGATCGTTTCTGCGGCGCTATTTGAACGCATGCTGGGCATGAAGATGAAGCTTCGCCCGCCGCGCGTCGGAAGCTTTGCGCAAAATTTCCAGGAGTATCAGTCAGTGCGCGATTTTCTCTCCTCGCTGACGCTGACCGGGATGATCGACTTTCCTTTCACCCTGCTCATTGTACTGGTCATCGGCATCATCGGCGGCCCGCTGGTTTTTATTCCGCTGGTCGCCTACCCGGTTGCGTTGGTGGGTAACTGGCTGCTCCAGCGCCCGTTGATGTCCAGAGTCCAAAAAACGTTCCGCTTGTCCAGCGAGCGTCAGGCCATGCTGGTCGAAACCCTGACCGGGCTTGATGCCATCAAAGTGAATAACGCGCAAAGCGAACGCCAGTATCAGTGGGAACAGATTATTGGTCAGCTCAGTAAAATGGAATTGAAGGTGAAATCGCTCTCGTTCGTCGCGGTTAACTTTACCTCGTGGGTGCAGCAGGCCAGCGGAGTGGCGATTATCGTCGCCGGGGTTTATGTCATTATCAGCGGTAATCTCACCCAGGGCGGCCTGGTTGCCTGCTACTTACTGCATCGCCGCGCCATGATGCCTGTCGGGCAGCTTTGCGGGCTGATTACCCGTTATCAACGGGCAAAAACCACCAAAGAAACGGTGGATCGCATGATGGATCTGGAGCAGGAAGTCCACGACGATGAGGTTCCGTTAAAACGCGAGAAACTCTCTGGCGCGATTGAGTTCCGCGATGTCACGTTTCACTATCCATCCAACCAATATACATCGCTGAATAATATTTCTCTGACTATCAAGCCGGGCGAAAAAATCGGCATTATTGGCCGCAGCGGTTCCGGCAAAAGCTCGCTGGCAAAATTGCTGGTCGGCTTCTACCAGCCGGATGCAGGCAGCATATTGATTGACGATATCGATGCCCGGCAGTTGGATGTGCATGAGCTGCGCCACAACATTGGCTATGCGCCGCAGGATATTCATTTATTTAGCGGCACGTTGCGCGACAACTTGCTGTATGGCGCCAGCTATATGGATGAAGAAGCGATGCTGCGGGTGGCTACAATCACCGGCGTGCATGAGTTCGCGCGTCGCCATCCCTCGGGCTATAACATGCGTGTGGGCGAGCGTGGAATGAACCTTTCCGGCGGTCAGCGCCAGGCGGTGGCGCTGGCCCGCGCGCTGCTGCTCAATCCCCCCATTTTGTTGATGGATGAACCGACCAGCTCAATGGATAACACGAGCGAAGAACTGATCAAAAAAGCCTTGATGCCGGTGGTAGCCGATAAAACGCTGTTATTGGTGACCCACCGCGCTTCATTACTGTCACTGGTTGAACGACTCATCATTCTCGATAACGGCAAAATCATTGCCGATGGTCCGAAAGAGAGTGTGATGAGTGCTCTGAAAAAGGGGCAAATCCATGCGAATCGTTGACATGCTTAGCCGCCTGATGGGCTGGCTTTTCGGCGACAGAAAATCCAGCCCAATCGCCATTAATGAAGTCAATCAGGCGGTAATCGATGACTCACCGCGCGTTATGCGTATCACGCTGTGGGCAATATTTGCCTTTTTTATCTGCATGTTTTTCTGGTCGGCCCTCGCCGATATTGATGAAGTGGCGCGCGGAGAAGGCCGGGCGATTCCCTCTGCTCGTCTGCAAAAAATTCAAAACCTGGAGGGCGGGATTGTCGCTCAGGTCTACGTGCGCGATGGCGATATTGTGAATGCCGGTGCGCCGCTCATTCGGCTCGATGATACCCGTTTTCGTTCGAATGCCGAGGAAACCGGTGCCGATCGTTTGGCATTGCGGGCGCGCGTAGAGCGCCTGACAGCCCAGACGAATGGCGACACAACGCTGACGTTGTCACCCGATATTGTTAAAGATGCGCCGGATATCGCCAAAGGCGAAATGGAACTGTTTACCAGCATTAATAACCGCGTCAACAGCGCTATCGCGGGGCTGAATGAACAGCTGGTGCAAAAAAAACAGGAACTGCTTGATATGCAGGCCAAAGCCGGGCAGTACCGGAAAAGCCTGCAATTGTTGCAACAGGAGATCAGCCTTTCTGTCCCGTTAATCAGCAAAGGCGCGATCTCCCGCGTGGAAGTGTTGCGACTCCAGCGAACAGAAGTGGAGACGCGCGGGCAACTGGACACCACAACAGTGGCGATACCGGGTGCGGTAGCCGCGGTAAAAGAGATAGAAAGCAAAATCAAAGAGACGCTGGACAATACCCGCAGCGACGCACTCACTCAACTGAATCAGGCTCGTACCGATCTCAGCAAAGCCGAAGCAACCAACAAAGCGATTGAAGACCGGGTCAATCGCACCATGGTCGTCTCACCGGTACGGGGGATTGTGCAGCAGGTCATGGTCAACACCATTGGCGGCGTTATTCAGCCAGGAAATGATATGGTTGAAATCGTACCGCTGGATGACACATTGCTGATTGAGGCAAAAATTCGCCCGCAGGATATTGCCTTTATCCATCCGGGGCAGGAAGCGATGGTGAAATTCTCCGCTTACGATTACACCATTTACGGTGGTCTGCCTGCCAAACTGGTGCAGATAAGCCCGGATACGGTGACAGATAAGGATGGGAATAGTTTCTATGTTATTCGTCTGCGCACCGATAAAAACCATCTTGGCACTGACGATAAACCGTTATTAATCATTCCGGGTATGGTGGCTTCGGTCGATATTATTACGGGTAAGCGCACCATTCTTCAGTACCTGTTAAAACCGCTCTTGCGCGCCAGAGCAGATGCATTACATGAAAGGTAAAATCACGACGGGTGTCGCTGCGCCGCCACCCGTACACCATCGCCCGGCCCCATCAGATGATCTTTTATTGTGTTCTTCGAGCGAACAGCGCCCGCCGGGGATCTTCAATTTCAATAAGTTCCATTCGGCGCGTAAAACAAACGCCCGGTTAACCCTTTTATGCGGCCTTTTCGATAACCAGCAGATATAGCTGTACCGTTGAGGCATATGTATAATCCCCCGATTCCGAGCAATGTACAGTATAAAAAATGTCTAAGATTGGTTTTATATCGTTAGGGTGTCCGAAAAACCTGGTCGATTCCGAGCGCATCCTTACCGAGCTGCGCACCGAAGGTTACGACGTTGTCCAGAGCTATGACGACGCCGATATGGTTATCGTCAATACCTGCGGCTTTATCGACAGCGCGGTGCAAGAGTCGCTGGAAGTCATCGGCGAAGCGCTGAACGAAAACGGCAAAGTTATTGTCACCGGTTGCCTGGGCGCGAAAGAAGATCAAATTCGCGAAGTGCATCCGAAGGTGCTGGAAATCACCGGGCCGCACAGCTATGAGCAGGTGCTGTCCCATGTTCATCACTATGTGCCGAAACCGAAACACAACCCGTTTATCAGCCTGGTGCCGGAACAGGGCGTAAAACTGACGCCGCGTCACTACGCGTATCTGAAAATTTCCGAAGGCTGTAACCACCGTTGCACCTTCTGCATCATCCCGTCGATGCGTGGCGATCTGGTGAGCCGTCCGATTGGCGATGTGCTGGCCGAAGCCAAACGTCTGGTCGATGCGGGCGTGAAAGAGCTGCTGGTGATCTCGCAGGATACTTCCGCTTATGGCGTGGATGTGAAGCATCGCATGGGCTTCCATAACGGCGAGCCGGTGAAAACCAGTATGGTCGGCCTGTGCGAGCAACTGGCGAAGCTCGGCATCTGGACGCGTCTGCATTACGTTTATCCGTATCCGCACGTTGATGATGTCATTCCGCTGATGGCGGAAGGCAAAATCCTGCCGTACCTGGATATCCCGCTGCAACACGCCAGCCCACGCATTCTCAAGCTGATGAAGCGCCCGGGTTCGGTCGATCGTCAGTTAGCGCGCATCAAACAGTGGCGTGAGATTTGCCCGGAGCTGACCCTGCGCTCCACCTTTATCGTCGGCTTCCCTGGTGAAACCGAAGAAGATTTCCAGATGCTGCTGGATTTCCTGAAAGAAGCGCGCCTGGATCGCGTCGGCTGCTTCAAATACAGCCCGGTGGAAGGCGCAACGGCCAACGAGCTGGCGGATCAGGTGCCGGAAGAGGTCAAAGAGGAGCGCTGGAACCGCTTTATGCAGTTGCAACAGCAGATCTCGGCGGAACGTTTGCAGGAAAAAATCGGCCGCGAAATTCTCGTCATCATTGATGAAGTGGATGAAGAAGGCGCGATTGGCCGCAGCATGGCAGATGCGCCTGAGATCGACGGCGCGGTGTACCTGAACGGTGAAACCCGTGTCAAACCGGGCGATGTGATCCGCGTGAAAGTGGAAAACGCCGACGAGTACGACCTGTGGGGTTCCCGCGTTTAATGCCATAAAAACCCGGCTACTATGCCGGGTTTTTTGTTTCTGCTGTACCATTTCCCCAGATCAAATAAGCCGACGCCGCCATCCGGCAATAGAGATCGGCCTTACCCTTTAATCTTCGGATCCAGCGCGTCGCGCAGGCCGTCGCCGAACAGGTTAAACGCCAGCACCGTCAGAAAAATCGCCAGCGATGGAAACAGCGCCACATGTGGGGCAATCACCATATCCGCACGTGCTTCGTTGAGCATCGCGCCCCACTCCGGCGTCGGCGGTTGCGCGCCCATTCCGAGGAACGACAGGCTAGCGGCAGAGATAATCGAGGTGCCGATACGCATGGTGAAATAGACCACAATCGACGACACCGTTCCCGGCAGAATATGGTGGAACAAAATCACCGTATCGCTGGCACCGATGCTGCGCGCCGACTCGATAAACGTCTGCTGCTTCAGCACCAGCGTATTGCCGCGCACCAAGCGGGCAAAAGCGGGCACCGAGAAGACGGCCACGGCAATGATCACATTCGCCATCCCGCTGCCCATCACCGCCACCACCGCAATCGCCAGCAGAATGCCGGGAAACGCGAACAGCACGTCGCAGATGCGCATGATAAGGCGATCCCACCAGCCTTCGTAATAACCCGCCAGCAACCCAAGCACCGTACCAATCGCTGCGCCAATCAGCACGGCAAAAAGGCCGGCCGCCAGCGAGATCTGCGCGCCAACCAGCACGCGGCTGAAGATATCACGGCCCAGCGAATCGACGCCGAACCAGTGCACCAGCGACGGCCCTTCATTCAGCCGGTCATAGTCGAAGTAGGTTTCCGCATCGTAGGGAGCAATCCACGGCGCAATTACCGCCAGCAGGATCAGCAGCAGCACAAACAGCCCGGCGGCCATAGCCAGTGGCTGGCGGCAAAAACGTCGCCAGAACTCATGCCACGGCGTGCGGACATGTCCCGGTTTCACCACCGGCATGGCGTTCAAAATCGCCTGTCGGCGCCAGTTAAACAATCGCATCCTTACTTATACCTGATAGCAGGGTTGAGCGCGGCGTAGAGCACATCAACCACCAAGTTGATAAGAATAAATTCCAGCGAAAAGAGCAGCACTTCCGCCTGGATCACCGGGTAGTCGCGCATTTCCACCGAGTCCACCAGCAAACGCCCCAGCCCCGGCCAGTTAAAGACTTTTTCCACCACAATCGAGCCGCCCAGCAGGAAGCCAAATTGCAGCCCCATCATAGTGACGACCGGGATCATCGCATTACGCAGACCGTGCTTAAGGATCACCCAGCGCTCGCTGACGCCTTTGGCGCGCGCGGTGCGCATATAATCCTCATTCAGCACATCAACAAACGAGGCGCGGGTGAAGCGCGCCATCACGGCGGCCACGGCCGCGCCCAGCGTCAAAGAAGGCAAAATATAGTGCTGCCAGCTATCGGCGCCCACGGTCGGCAACCAGCCCAGTTCAACGGAGAAGATTTGCATCAGCAGCATCCCCAGCGCAAAAGCGGGGAATGAGATCCCGGTGACCGCCAGCGCCATTCCCAGATGATCCGGCCAGCGGTTGCGCCACACGGCGGCGGCAATGCCGGCACCCAGCCCGAACAGCATCGCCCAGAACATGCTGGTGAGGGTTAGCAGCAGCGTCGGCATAAAGCGGCTGGCGATCTCATCCACTACCGGGCGGCGGGACGCCATCGAAATGCCGAAATCCCCCTGCAACACGCTGGTGATGTAGTGCCAGAACTGTAACCACAGCGGCTGATCCAGCCCAAGCTGGCGGCGCACCAGTTCAATCACCTGCGCGTCAGCCTCCTGCCCGGCAATCAGCCGCGCCGGATCCCCTGGCAGTAAATGCACAAATAAAAACACCAGCACGGCCACAATCAGTAGCGTCGGGATCAGGCCCAGCAGGCGTTTAATAATATAATTAAGCATCGCTTGTTCCCTCATGCCCCCTTCCGTCCGGTAAGGTGGAATGAGTCAGTTATTTCACCAAATCAGCATTGTCAAAGCTGAACCCGGTATCGGGCATGATATAGAAACCGGTCAGCTTCTTGTTATGCGCGGAAACCAGCTTTTCCACCACCAGCGGCACCCATGGCGCCTCCTGCCAGATGATGTCCTGCGCCTGTTTGTACAAACGCTCTTTCTCTTGCGGGCTGAAGGTTCTTAGCGCATCGGCAAAATCTTTATCCACCTGTGGGTTACTGTAAAACGCGGTGTTGAACTGCGTCGGCGGCCAGTTCCATGAAGCAAACAGCGGCGACAGCCCCCAGTCTGCTTCGCCGGTTGAGGCCGACCAACCGGTATAAAACATGCGTACGCCACTCTCTTTCTGCCCTTTGGCTTCCACTTGCGCCGCGCGCTGCCCGGCATCCATCGCGGTCACCTGCACTTTAATCCCCACCTGCGCCAGTTGCTGCTGGGTAAACTGCAACACCTTCTGCGCGGTACTGTGGTTATGCGACGACCATAGCGTTGTGCTGAAGCCCTGCGGATAACCCGCCTCTTTCAGCAGCTCGCGGGCTTTTGCCGGATCGTAAGGCCAGGGCTGATATGCCTGCGAATAGGGGATCGACGGCGGCAACACGCCGGTAGCGGGCGTAGCGAAACCGGCAAAAGCTACCTTCACCAGCGCCGGGCGGTTGATAGCGTAGTTAATCGCTTCGCGCACTTTCGGGTTATCAAACGGTTTTTGTGTGACGTTCATGCTGATGTAACGCTGCATAATCGACGGGCTGGCGACCAGTTCAAGCTTGCTGTTTCTCTTCAGCACTTCCGCCTGCTCATAAGGGATCGGAAATGCGAACTGCGCCTCGCCGGTTTGCAGCATCGCCGCACGCGTATTGTTATCCACCACCGGGCGCCAGGTGATGGAATCGAGTTTCGGCTGCCCTTTCTGCCAGTAACCGTCGAACTTCTTCACCTTCACAAAGTCGGTCTGATTCCAGGCTTCCAGTTCATACGGGCCGGTACCCACCGGATGAAAACCGATATCTTTGCCGTACTTTTTTAGCGCCGCCGGAGAGATCATCGCCGTTGCCGGATGCGCCAGGATATTGATAAACGCCGAGAAAGGCTGCTTAAGAATGATTTTTACCGTGTAGCGATCCACCACCTCGGTTAAGTCGATATTTTTATACAGGTTGTAGCGCTTCAGGCTGTTATCCGGATCGCTGGCGCGATCGAGGTTGGCCTTAACGGCTGCGGCATCAAAGTCGGTTCCATCCTGAAACTTCACGCCCTGACGCAGGAAAATGGTGTAGATCAGCCCGTCGGCAGAAACTGTGTAGCTTTGCGCCAGCACGTTTTCCAGTTTCATATCTTTATCCAGGCCAAACAGCCCCTGATAAAAGGATTTTGCTACCGCCTGCGACAGCGTGTCATTGGCATCATAGGGATCGAGCGTGGTGAAATTGGAGCCGACCGCAACCACCACGTCTTTCGCGGCAAAGGCCTGCGTGGCGGTCAGCGCGAACAACATGCCTGCAACGAGCCGCCACTGCCGGTAAACGAATTGTGTCATGTTGCTCTCCTGAATAACCCTGCCACTGCTCAGTTAAAAACGGGACTGCGTACTGCCAGGCGTGGAACGGGCAACATAGTGCCCCGGCCCCACGTTCTGCAACTGCACGCGTTGCATTGACTCGCCGCGCTTGCGGATATTGCTGGGCATGTCATCAGATAACAGCACTCTTTGCGCATGGGTATGCGCAGGATCGGCCACCGGAACCGCCGACATTAATTTGCGCGTATAGGGGTGTTGCGGGTTTTCGAATACCGCGCGGCGCGGGCCAATCTCAACAATCTGCCCAAGGTACATTACCGCCACCCGGTGGCTGATGCGCTCCACCACCGCCATATCGTGGGAAATAAACAGGAACGCGATCCCCATTTCACGCTGGAGATCGAGCAATAAATTGATGATCTGCGCGCGGATAGAGACATCCAGCGCCGAGACCGACTCATCCGCCACTACCACGCGCGGATTCAGCGCCAGCGCGCGGGCAATGCAGATGCGCTGCCGCTGGCCGCCGGAAAACTCATGCGGGTAACGCCAGGCGTGCTCCGGTTTCAGGCCGACGCGCTCCAGCAGCCACTCAATCCGCTGATGTCCCTCTTTTTCCGCTAATAAATTGTGCACCCGCAGCGGCTCGATAATCGAATCGCCCACCGTCTGGCGGGGATCCAGCGAAGCATAAGGATCCTGGAAAATAAACTGAATATCGCGACGCACCTGTTTCAATTTGCTGTCCGGCAACGTGTCGATCCGCTGGCCGTTAAAGATAATCGAACCGCCCTGACTCTCCACCAGCCGCAGCAGCGCCCGCCCGGTGGTTGACTTTCCACAGCCGGATTCACCGACCAGCGACAGCGTTTCGCCCGGCCAGAGATCAAAGCTGACGCCTTCCACCGCATGTACCTCTTTGGTCACGCGGTTGAGAATGCCGCTGCGCAGCGGAAAGCGCGCTTCCAGATCGCGCACCTGCAAAATCGGCTCGCCCGGCACCACCGTATTCTGTTCGGTTTCCGCTTCCTGATGCTGAGGGTTTTTCATGGAAATCAGCGGAAAGCGGCGCGGCAGATTGCTGCCGTTCATCGCGCCAAGTTTGGGCACTGCAGCCAGCAGCGCTTTGGTATAAGGATGCGACGGCGCATTGAAAACCTGATCTACCGTGCCCGTCTCCACCGCTTCGCCATCGTTCATCACCAGAACCCGGTCGGCGACATCCGCCACCACGCCCATATCGTGAGTGATAAAAATCACCCCCATCGACATCTCTTTTTGCAGCACCGCGATCAGTTGCAGGATCTGCGCCTGGATCGTGACATCCAGCGCGGTGGTCGGCTCGTCGGCGATCAGCACCGCCGGGCGACACGACAGCGCCATAGCAATCATCACCCGCTGGCGCATGCCGCCGGAAAGCTGATGCGGGAAGCTGGATAAAATAGCCTGCGACTCCGGAATGCGCACCAGGTCGAGCATGCGCCGCGCTTCATTCATCGCATCTTCACGCCCCAGCCGCTGGTGCAGGCGAATCGACTCGGCAATCTGCTCGCCAACCGGAAAGACCGGGTTGAGCGAGGTCATCGGTTCCTGAAAAATCATCGCAATGTCAGCGCCGCGCACGCTACGCATCTGCGACGAAGAGAGGCGGGTCAGATCCACTTTCTGGCGATTGCGCCGCGTCAAGCGCATATGATCGCAGCTCACTTCACCGCCTGCCTGTTCAATCAGGCGCAGCAGCGACAGCGCCGTCACCGATTTACCGGAGCCGGACTCGCCGACAATAGCCAGCGTTTCGCCCCGTTTCAGGGAAAATGAGAGGTGACGTACCGCCGGGGTCAGCTCTTTTTCATCACGAAAACCGATATTCAGATTGCGGACATCCAGCACCACATCGGCATCTGTCTCAACCCCGTGCGACACCCCACTCTCCTTATTCACGATAAATGCCTACGCTCGGCGCATCGCCGGCATAGCCCCAGGCGCGGTACATCCCTTCGCTGTTAAACGGCAATGCGACATTGCCTTCACGATCGATAGCAATCAGCCCGCCGCT
Source organism: Kosakonia sp. MH5 (assembly GCF_009935945.1). Taxonomy (NCBI): domain Bacteria; kingdom Pseudomonadati; phylum Pseudomonadota; class Gammaproteobacteria; order Enterobacterales; family Enterobacteriaceae; genus Kosakonia; species Kosakonia sp. MH5. Next base: position 675,357 of record NZ_QODH01000001.1, read on the forward strand.
GCCGCCGAGCGCCGGGAGTTTATCCATCACCACCGCTTCGCAGGCCTCGTGCAGACTTAATCCGCCGTAGTCCATCAGCGCCGCAATATCGTACGCCGCCAGCGTGCGGATAAAGACTTCGCCGGTGCCGGTACAGGAGACCGCTACACTGGCGTTATTGGCATAACACCCGGCGCCCGGCAGCGGGCTGTCGCCGACGCGCCCCGGCAATTTATTGGTCATACCACCCGTAGAGGTCGCGGCCGCCAGGTTCCCCTGTTTATCGAGCGCCACCGCACCAACCGTACCGAATTTTTTGCTCTCATCGAGCGGCGCAGAGCCATGATCGAGCACCGTTTGCCCGTTTTCCCGCGCCTGCAACAGTTGCTGGAAACGCTCCGGCGTAGAGAAGATCGTCGGCGAAACCTCGGCAATACCGTGCGAAAAGGCGAAATTCTCCGCCCCTTCGCCAATCATTAATACGTGCGGGCTTTGCTCCATCACCAGCCGCGCCGCCAGCACCGGGTTACGCAGGCGGCTGACGCCTGCGACGGCCCCGGCGTGCAGAGTGTTGCCATCCATCACGCAGGCATCAAGTTCGTGGGTTTCATCGCGGGTGAACACCGCGCCGATCCCGGCGTTAAACAGCGGGCACTCTTCCAGCAGGCGCACCGCTTCGGTGACCACGTCCAGCGCGCTTTCGCCCGCCTCCAGCATTCGCTGGCCGGTTTCGACAATCGAAGAGAGTGCCTCGACATATCGCAGCTCCTGTTGCTGGCTCATCTGCGCACGGGCGATCGCTCCCGCCCCGCCATGTATTGCGATTACCGCTTTCACCATTTGTGCTGCCCGGGTTCACTTCGTTTCCGACGATTTCTGAATATAGAAATTCGTTACAACGATGTAAAGCGATGTGATTACAACGAGGTAGCCGCAAGCCGTGTTGGCGACTCGCCTTTTCTGCCATAATGTGCCCCTTAACACATTGTGCAGGACAGTAAATATGGAATCATCAAATGGCCTGATCTCACTGGAGACGGCCCTGTCACAGATGTTGTCACGCATTTCGCCGCTGACGGAAAGCGAAACCTTACCGCTCATCGCCTGCTTTGGCCGCGTGGTGGCAGAAGATATTATCTCCCCGCTAAATGTCCCCGGTTTTGATAACTCGGCGATGGACGGTTATGCCGTGCGGATCGCCGATGTGAGTAGCGGCAGCGCTTTACCGGTGGCGGGCAAAGCCTTTGCCGGACAGCCTTTCGCAGGCGAGTGGCCAGCAGGCACCTGCGTGCGCATTATGACCGGCGCGCCGATTCCTGCCGGTTGCGATGCCGTTGTGATGCAGGAACAAACCGAGCAAACAGACGCCGGTATCCGCTTTACCTATGAGGTACGCCAAAATCAGAACATCCGCAGGGCCGGTGAAGATATCACCAAAGATGCCGTGGTGTTTCGCGCCGGAACCAAACTGACTGCCGCCGAGTTGCCGGTGCTGGCATCGCTGGGCATTGCAGATGTCTCCGTGCTGCGCAAAGTCCGCGTGGCGCTGTTCTCTACCGGTGACGAGCTGCAACTGCCGGGGCAACCGCTGGCCGACGGGCAGATTTATGACACCAACCGCCTGGCTATTCATCTGATGCTGGCGCAACTGGGTTACGAGGTGATTAACCTCGGCATTATTCCGGACGATCCGGAAAAACTGCGTGCGACCTTTATTGCCGCAGACCAGCAGGCCGATGTGGTCATTAGCTCCGGCGGCGTGTCGGTAGGCGAAGCCGATTACACCAAAACCATCCTCGACGAACTGGGCGAAATCGCCTTCTGGAAGCTGGCGATCAAGCCCGGCAAACCCTTCGCCTTCGGCAAGCTGAGCCATAGCTGGTTCTGCGGTCTGCCCGGCAATCCGGTTTCCGCTGTTCTCACTTTCTACCAACTGGTGCAGCCGCTGCTGGCGAAACTGAGCGGCGATACGGCTACTTTCGAGCCGCTGCGTTTTCGCGCCCGCGCCGTGGAACGGTTGAAAAAGACACCCGGTCGTCTCGATTTCCAGCGCGGCATAGTAAGCCGCGGCGAAGATGGTTCGCTGGAAGTGCGCAGTACCGGACATCAGGGTTCGCACATTTTCAGCTCCTTCAGCCAGGGCAACTGTTTCGTGGTGCTGGAGCGCGAGCGCGGCAATGTCGAAGCGGGCGAATGGGTGGACGTTGAGATGTTTACCCCGCTCTTTGGAGGCTAAAGATGGTCGAACTCAGCGACGCGGAGATGATGCGCTACAACCGGCAGATCATTCTGCGCGGTTTTGATTTTGACGGTCAGGAGCGGTTAAAAGCTGCCCGCGTGCTGGTGGTCGGCCTGGGCGGTCTGGGTTGCGCTGCCGCGCAGTATCTGGCGGCGGCGGGCGCCGGGCAGATGACGCTGCTCGATTTCGATAGCGTGGCGCTCTCCAATCTGCAACGCCAGACGCTGCACGGCGATGCGGATATTGGCGTGGCGAAAGTGGATTCCGCCCGCGAATCGCTGCTGCGCATTAATCCGCATGTGCAGTACACCGCCATCAATGCGCTGCTGGATGAAGCGTCGCTGTTCGCGCAGATTGCCGCCCATGACCTGGTGCTGGACTGCACCGATAATGTCGCCATTCGCAATCAACTCAACGCGGGCTGTTTTCAGCATAAAGTGCCGCTGGTTTCCGGCGCGGCCATTCGTATGGAGGGGCAGATCAGCGTCTTTACCTGGCAAGAAAATACCCCCTGCTACCGCTGTCTGAGCCGCCTGTTTGGCGAAAACGCGCTGACCTGCGTGGAAGCCGGTGTGATGGCGCCATTAGTGGGAGTGATTGGTTCGTTGCAGGCGATGGAAGCGATAAAAGTGCTGGCGCACTATGGCACGTCAGCGGCGGGGAAAATCGTGATGTATGATGCGATGACCTGCCAGTTCCGCGAAATGAAACTGCAACGCAACCCCACCTGTGAAGTATGCGGCGGCTGATGTCATTGCCGGATGGCGCGATGCCAGCCGGCTTATTACTCAGAGCGTGACGCGCCCAAAGGCCGCCAGCCAGTCCTGTTCAAACTTCCCGACTGCCGCACTTACCGCCGGAGCAGCAATCATCTGCTGCGCCACATCCAGCGGCAGCGTAATGGATGCACAGCCCGCCAGCAGGCAATCCAGCGCCTGGCGCGGTGTTTTAAAGCTCGCCGCCAGCACTTTCGACTGCGGCGCATGCAGCGTGAGCAGGCGCTGTAACTCTGTCACGGTCTGAATTCCGTCGCCGCCCTGCGCATCTACGCGGTTAACATACGGCGCGATATACTCCGCGCCCGCCAGCGCCGCCAGCAATCCCTGCGCCGCGCCGTAAACGGCAGTGCCGAGCGTCGGAATACCTTCCGTTTTTAAGCGCTTAATCGCCGCCAGACCTTCTGCCGTTACCGGTACTTTCACCACCAGATCGGCCACCATTTCCCGCAGCTTACGCGCTTCGGCCACCATACCGTCGGCATCATTCGCCAGCACCTGGGCAAACAACCGCCCGCGGCCGTCCAGCGCCTCATGCAAGGCGGGCAACAGTTTCTCAATTGGTATAGCGCCGCTGGCGACAATGCTGGGGTTTGTGGTTACACCCGCCAGCGGGAAGATACGCGCCAGTTTCTTCACTGCCGCGACATCAGAGGTATCAAGATAGAGTTCCATCGTTTTCACCTGAAGTGTGAGTTTCCGCATGCTTTAACGCTATCACGCAACAACCCGCCAAAGAGTTGACCTTCATCAAAATAACTTTCATTCGAAAGTAATTTACTATTCATATGAAATAACGGAGGCAGGCTATGATTTTCAATATTCAGCGCTATTCCACCCATGATGGCCCCGGTATTCGTACGGTGGTCTTTCTGAAGGGCTGTTCGCTGAGCTGCCGCTGGTGCCAGAACCCGGAAAGCCGCTCCCGCACGCGCGACCTGCTGTTTGATGAGCGTCTGTGCCTTGCAGGCTGCGATTTGTGTCAGCAGGCCGCGCCGCAGGTGATTGAGCGTGCGCTGAACGGTTTGCTGATCCACCGGGAAAAGCTAAACGATACGCAGCTTAATGCTCTGACCGATTGCTGCCCGACCCAGGCGCTGAGCGTCTGCGGCGAAACGCAAAGCGTTGATGAAATCATGGCCGCCGTGCTGCGCGATAAACCCTTTTACCTGCGCAGCGGTGGCGGTATCACCCTTTCCGGCGGCGAACCGTTTATGAACCCGCAACTGGCGCAGGCGCTGCTGCAAAGCAGCCACCAGCAGGGTATTCATACGGCAGTGGAAACCTGCCTGCATGTGCCGTGGCGCTATATCGAACCTTCCCTGCCTTACGTTGATCTGTTTCTGGCGGATTTGAAGCACGTCGATGAGGCTCTATTTCGTCAGTGGACCGGCGGTTCGGCCAGACGTGTGCTCGATAACCTGAAACGGCTGGCGCAGGCGGGGAAAAAGATGACCATCCGCGTGCCGCTGATCCCCGGTTTTAACGCTGACGAAGCGTCAATCAAAGCCATTACCACCTTTGCCGCCGACGAACTGAACGTCAGCGACATCCATTTTTTGCCTTATCACACGCTGGGCATGAACAAGTACCACCTGCTTGGCGAACCCTACACCGCCCCTGAAAAGCCGCTCGACGCCCCGCAATTGCTGGCGTTTGCCGAAGATTTTGCCAGCCAGAAAGGGCTGACGGCGACATTACGAGGATAACACCATGACCACACTGCAACTGAACACGCTGACTGACCGCATCAAAGCGCATAAAACGGCGCTGATCCATATTGTTAAACCGCCGGTCTGCACCGAACGCGCCCGCCATTACACTCAGATTTATCAGCAGAATATGGATAAACCGCTGCCGGTACGTCGCGCACTGGCGCTGGCGCACCATCTGGCGCAGCGCACGATCTGGATCAAGCATGACGAGTTGATTATCGGCAACCAGGCCAGCGAAGTTCGCGCCGCGCCGATCTTCCCGGAATACACCGTTTCGTGGATTGAAAAAGAGATCGACGAACTGGCGGATCGCCCCGGTGCCGGTTTTGCCGTCAGCGAAGAGAATAAGCGCATACTGCATGAGATCTGCCCGTGGTGGCGCGGCCAGACGGTGCAGGATCGTTGCTATGGTATGTTTACCGACGAACAAAAAGCGCTGCTCGACACCGGCATTATTAAAGCCGAAGGCAATATGACCTCCGGCGATGCGCACCTCGCCGTCAACTTCCCGCTGCTGCTGGAGAAAGGGCTGGATGGTCTGCGGCATAAAGTGGACGAACGCCGTACGCGCATCAACCTGACAGTGCTTGACGATCTGCACGGCGACCAGTTCCTGAAAGCGATCGATATCGTGCTTGAGGCCGTGAGCCTGCATATTGAGCGTTTTGCCGATCTGGCGCGGAAAATGGCGGGTGAAGAAACGCGCCAAAGCCGCCGCGACGAACTGCTGGCGATAGCGGAAAACTGCCTGATTATTGCCCATGAACCGCCGAAAACCTTCTGGCAGGCGTTGCAGCTTTGCTATTTTATCCAGTTGATTTTGCAAATTGAATCCAACGGCCACTCGGTCTCGTTCGGCCGCATGGATCAGTATCTCTATCCCTATTACCGCCGCGATGTTGAACTGCAACAATCACTGCAACGGGAAGATGCCATCGAGCTGTTGCACAGTTGCTGGTTGAAGCTGCTGGAAGTGAACAAGATCCGTTCCGGCTCGCACTCGAAAGCGTCGGCGGGTAGCCCGCTGTACCAGAACGTCACCATCGGCGGGCAGCAGTGGATTAACGGCGCAGCGCAGGATGCGGTAAATCCGCTGTCGTATGCGATCCTCGAATCCTGTGGTCGTCTGCGCTCCACGCAGCCGAACCTGAGCGTGCGTTACCACGCCGGGATGAGCAACGACTTCCTCGACGCCTGCGTGCAGGTGATCCGCTGCGGCTTCGGCATGCCGGCGTTCAATAACGACGAAATTGTGATCCCGGAATTTATCAAACTGGGCGTCGAAACGGCCGATGCCTACGACTATGCCGCGATTGGCTGTATCGAAACCGCGGTCGGCGGCAAATGGGGCTACCGCTGCACCGGCATGAGTTTTATCAATTTTGCCCGCGTGATGCTGGCCGCGCTGGAAGGCGGTCGCGACGCCACCAGCGGTAAGATCTTCCTGCCGCAGAGCAAAGCGCTTTCCACCGGTAACTTTGCGGCATTTGATGAAGTGATGCAGGCGTGGGATCGGCAGATCCGCTATTACACGCGTAAATCCATTGAGATCGAGTATGTCGTCGATACCATGCTGGAAGAGAACGTGCCGGATATTCTCTGCTCGGCGCTGGTTGACGACTGCATCGAGCGGGCGAAAAGCATCAAACAGGGCGGCGCGAAGTATGACTGGGTTTCCGGTTTGCAGGTCGGGATCGCCAACCTCGGCAACAGCCTGGCTGCGGTGAAAAAACTGGTCTTTGATCAGGGCGTAATCGGGCAGCAGCAACTGGCAGATGCGCTGGCGGCGAATTTTGACGGCCTGACGCACGAACAACTGCGCCAGCGTCTGGTGAACAGCGCGCCGAAATACGGTAACGACGATGACAGCGTGGATAACCTGCTGGTGCGCGCCTATCAGACCTATATCGACGAACTGAAGCAGTACCATAATCCGCGCTACGGCCGCGGCCCGATTGGCGGCAATTACTACGCCGGAACGTCGTCGATTTCCGCCAACGTGCCGTTTGGTGCCGCCACCATGGCAACGCCGGATGGCCGCAAGGCGCACACCCCGCTGGCGGAAGGTGCAAGTCCCGCTTCCGGTACCGATCATCTCGGCCCGACGGCGGTCATCAGTTCGGTGGGTAAACTGCCGGTCGAAGCGATCCTCGGCGGCGTGTTGTTGAACCAGAAGCTGAACCCGGCAACGCTGGAAAACGAGAGCGATAAGCAGAAACTGATGGTGCTGCTGCGCACGTTCTTTGAAGTGCATAAGGGCTGGCATATTCAGTACAACATTGTTTCGCGCGAGACGCTGCTGGAAGCGAAAAAACATCCGGATCAGTACCGCGATTTGGTGGTGCGCGTGGCAGGTTATTCAGCGTTCTTCACCGCCCTGTCGCCGGATACGCAGGACGACATTATCGCCCGTACCGAACACACTTTGTAAGGTGATTGCCGGACAGCGCTGCGTTTGTCCGGCAATATACATAACGCCGCTACCTGTACTCCCTTCCCCTTTAACCTATGGATTTCGAATGGCAGGAAGGCGGCAAGGCGGTAAGTCCCCGGGAGCTTACACTAGTAAGTGACCGGGGCGCACCGCCGCAGCCAACGCACCTGCGGTTCGAAAGACGACGGTTAAACTTTCATATGAAATAAAATTTGTGCATCAGCTCACATTGTCTCTAGAATATTGCTCGTTACAAAAATATTCAGGAGCGCAGTATATGACCGTCAAAGTTATCGTCACTGACATGGACGGAACTTTCCTTGATGACGCCAAGCAGTACGATCGCACGCGGTTTATGGCGCAATTCCAGCAACTTCAGCAGCGCGGTATTGAGTTTGTGGTCGCCAGCGGCAACCAGTATTACCAGCTGATCTCCTTCTTCCCGGAACTGAAAGAGAAGATTTGTTTCGTCGCCGAAAACGGCGCGCTGGTGTATGAACATGGCCAGCAACTGTTCCACGGTGAGCTGACCCGTCACGAAGCGCAGGTCGTCATTGGCGAACTGTTAAAAGACAGCAGCCTGAACTTTGTCGCCTGCGGGCTGGAAAGCGCCTACGTAAGCGAGAACGCCCCGGCCGAATTTGTCGATCTGATGTCAAAGCACTACTACCGTTTAAAACCGGTGCGCGATTTCCAGAAGATTGACGACACGCTGTTTAAGTTCTCGCTGAACTTACCGGACAGCGAGATTCCGCAGCTCATTGATGAACTGCATGTCTCGCTTGATGGCATTATGAAGCCGGTCACCAGCGGTTTTGGCTTCGTTGATTTGATTATCCCCGGTCTGCATAAAGCCAACGGCATTACCCGCCTGCTGAAACGCTGGGGCGTGTCGCCGCAGCAGTGCGTCACCATTGGCGACAGCGGTAATGACGCTGAAATGCTACGCATGACGGAGTTCTCCTTTGCCATGGGCAACGCCGGGGATGCCATTAAAGCCATTGCCCGCCATCAGACCGATGACAACAATCATCAGGGCGCGCTGAACGTGATTCAGGCCGTGCTCGATAATACCGCACCGTTCGACCGCTAATCTCCCGCCGGAGCGCCCGCTCCGGCTTTTTCCTCCCCTGCTCTTCTCTCTTTTCTCCCTTTGTGCTGCCCATCAAATTTTTAAACTTGCATTAACTTATTTTTAACTTAGATTATCACTTGTAAGTTTAATTTCTTTCGAATGAAAGTTGAGAGGTTCACATGACGTTTACCAGCGAGACCTTGCCTGCCGATCACAAAGCGTCGATTCGTCAGATGAAACAGACACTGCGCGCGCAGATCGGCGACGTGCAAAGCGTCTTTAACCGCCTGAGCGAGCAGATTGCCGCCCGTGTCGCAGAGATCAAAGCGCTGCAAGCGCGCGGCGAATCGGTCTGGCCACAAATCCCTTACGCCGATATTGCGCAGGGCCGTGTTAGCGACGCGCAGCGGGCGCTGATTAAACAGCGCGGTTGCGCGGTGATCAAAGGCCACTTTCCGCGCGATCGGGCGCTGGGCTGGGATCGCGCAATGCTGGATTATCTCGACGCCAACCATTTTGACGATGTGTATAAAGGCCCGGGCGACAGCTTCTTTGGCACGCTGGAAGCGTCGCGCCCGGAAATCTACCCGATTTACTGGTCGCAGGCGCAAATGCAGGCGCGGCAAAGCAATGAAATGGCGGCAGTGCAATCTTTCCTCAATCGCCTGTGGCGTTTCGAAAGCGAAGGCCGCCAGTGGTTCGACCCGGATGTCAGCGTGATCTACCCGGATCGCATCCGCCGTCGCCCGCCTGGTACCACCTCAAAAGGGCTCGGCGCGCATACCGATTCCGGCGCGCTGGAGCGCTGGTTGCTGCCCGCTTACCAGCGCGTATTCGCCAGCGTGTTTAACGGCAAACTGGAAGAGTACGATCCGTGGGATGCCGCGCATCGCACCGAGGTGGAAGAGTACACGGTGGATAACACCACCAAATGCTCAGTATTCCGTACCTTCCAGGGCTGGACGGCGCTGTCGGACATGATCCCCGGCCAGGGATTGCTGCACGTGGTGCCGATCCCGGAAGCGATGGCGTATATCCTGCTGCGTCCGCTGCTTGACGATGTGCCGGAGGATGAGCTGTGCGGCGTCGCGCCGGGCCGCGTTCTGCCGGTTTCAGAGAAGTGGCACCCGCTACTGATTGAGGCGCTGAGCAGCATACCAGCGCTGGACGCGGGCGATTCCGTGTGGTGGCACTGCGATGTTATCCACTCGGTCGCGCCGGTGGAAAACCAGCAGGGCTGGGGGAACGTGATGTATATTCCCGCCGCGCCGCTGTGCGAGAAGAACCTCGCTTATGCCCGCAAGGTGAAAGTGGCGCTGGAGCAAGGCGCATCGCCGGGGGATTTCCCGCGCGAGAACTACGAAAGCGACTGGACAGGCCGCTTTACGCTTGCTGATCTGAATGCGCACGGTAAACGTGCGCTGGGTATCGACGTTTAAGCGTCGTATAGCCCCTGCCATTCAACGGCGGTGCGTTGCTGTCCCGAACGTATCCGCCGTACCGATTCCCGCACCACCAGCGTGCCGTTCAACAGCAGCGAACCGACCGCCGCCTGCGGACGAATCAACCGCTGCTGTAACAGATGCACCGCTTCAACGCCCAGCTCATCGCGCGGAACATGCACCGCTGTCAGCGGGACATCCTGAATCGCCGCCAGGTTAAAGGCATCGATACTCATCACCGAGATATCCTGCGGCACACGCAAACCGCGCTGCTGCAACGCGCGCACCGTGCCTTCCGCCATAAAATCCCCACTGACGAGAAATGCCGTGGGCGGCACATTATGCGCCGGGTCGTCCAGCCACTCGCCCACCCGCTGCTGCGCTTCGCGGGCGCTGAAACTGGGAACCGTGATCAAATTGCGCTTGCTGTTAAAGCGCAAATTGTCATGCAGCCAGGCATCTTTGATCCCCGCCAGCCGCAGATCCATGGTGTAACGGCGCAGGCACATAACAGTCACCACGTCGCGGTGGCCCATATCAAACAGATAGCGTGCGGCAAATTCGCCAATGGTGCGGTGATCCGGCGCGATCGACGGTAGACGCATTCGCCTGTCGCGGCAGTTGATCAGCACGCAGGGTTTGCCGCTCTCTGCTGCCAGATCGTGAATGTGCGGATCGTCAATGCCGAGCAGGATTGCGGCCTGCGTTTCCGCAGCCTGCATCCTGCCAAGAAACGTGCCGGCGTCGCTGTCCAGCTCCTCCAGCGCACAGTAGCGCAGCCGTACTTCGTGAGAATCGAGCGCTTTGTTGATGCTCTGTATCACGCGGTAATAAAAGATGTCGGACCGCTCATCAAAAGCGCGCTGCGGCGCAAAGACCACCAGGTTATTCAGCAACAGACGCCCGGCAGCAATGCCCTCCATCACGCCCAGCTCACGGGCGCAGGCGAGCACCGCGCTTCGTGCCTGCTCGCTGGTGTTTGCTTTACCGGCCAGCACGCGTGAAACGGTACTGGTAGACAGGTTTGTACGGCGGGCAATTTCACTGATTTTTAGCTTTTTATCCATTCTGTGATCTCGCTCCATTTGCTGAATGGGAAAATTTTCATGAGCCATAAACCCTGTTATTCATGGCATGAATAAGAGTTTGCCGCATATCTGCCGTCACTGATGAGAATCCTTGCACAAAATCCGCTTTAGCGGCACATTTTTCTCACCTAACGTAAACCTGTCGTACAACTTCCATACTAGTTGTATGCATTTTGATGGCAAAAAACGAAAAAAATCTTCTGGCGAACCACTTCGGTATAACAAATCTGAAAGACTCGCCCCGACTTCCCTACAAAACGATGTGCGGAGAAAAGAATGAGCCAGGGAATCAACAACGAAATGGCGGCCAGCAAGAGCCGCCGGATAGTGAAAAAATTACGCTGGTGGATGCTGGTGCTGTTTTTATTCGGTGTGACGGTGAACTACATCACCCGTAACTCGCTGGGCATTCTGGCGCCGGAACTGAAAAGCAGCCTCGGTATCACCACCGAACAGTACTCGTGGATTGTCGGCGCCTTTCAGCTCGCTTACACCATTTTTCAGCCGCTGTGCGGCTGGCTGATTGATGTTATCGGCCTGAAAGTCGGCTTTATGGTGTGCGCCATTATCTGGGCGCTGGCCTGTATCTTCCACGCGGGTGCTGCCAACTGGGTGCATCTGGCGATCCTGCGCTTCACCATGGGCGCATCGGAAGCCGCTGCCACGCCAGCCAACGCCAAAACCATCGGCGAATGGTTCCCGAAAGCGGAACGCCCGGTTGCTGCGGGCTGGGCGGGCGTCGGCTTCTCGATTGGTGCGATGCTGGCGCCGCCGATCATCTACTTCGCCCATGCCTCGTTTGGCTGGCAGGGCGCGTTTATGTTTACCGGCGTGCTGGCGCTGGTGTGGGTCATTTTGTGGTGGGCGTTTTACCATAATCCGGATAAACACCCGAACCTGAGCAAGGACGAACTGACCTTTATTCAGCAGGATCACGAACCGCCAGCGGTGAAACTCCCCTTCTTTACTGCGCTGAAAACCGTATCGAAAAACAAGCGCTTTTACGGTATCGCCATTCCCGCTTTTATGGCGGAACCGGCATGGGCGGTGCTGAGTTTCTGGGTGCCGCTCTATCTGGCGAAAGAGCACGGCATGGATCTGAAGCAGATTGCGATGTTCGCCTGGCTGCCGTTCCTCGCCGCTGACCTCGGCAGCGTGGCGAGCGGTTATCTGACCAAACTCTATACCCGCTGGTTTGGCTGCACCCGTGTGAACTCGGTGGTGGCCAGTTCCGTGACCGGCGCATTCCTGATGATTTCGCTGGCCGTGGTCGCCATCACGCGCGATCCCTACATCACCATTGTGTTGATCTCGATTGGTGGTTTTGGCCACCAGATCATCTCCTGCATGTTGAGCGCACTGGTGGTCGAGTCCTTCGATAAAGGGCAAATGGCGACGGTGAACGGCATGCGCGGCTCGGCGGCGTGGATCGCCAGCTTCCTCTTTTCACTGCTGATCGGCGTGACCGCCGACAAGATTGGTTTCAATCCGCTGTTTATTGCCATGGGTTTCTTTGACCTGATTGGCGCTCTGTTCCTGGTGGCATTTATTGCTGAACGTCGCGCTAAACGCGCCTGATTGTGGATCGTTGAAATGAAAACGCTGAAGAACTGGACGTTACAAAAACAGGCGGCTCACCACGTTGAGCTGCTGGTGGACGGGCAACACACCTTGTGCCTGTATGTGCTGGAAGAGCATCTGTTCCGCGTGCTGCTAAAACGCAAAGGCGAGCTGGCGCTGGACAGAACCTGGAGTATTGCGCCGCGTGAAGATGTGCCGTGGGAAGGCCGTTCGCGCGAAGATGTGTCGGGCTTCACCCTGCCCGCCTGGACGCTGACTCAGCAGGCCGACACGCTGGTGCTGGAAAGCGCGCAGCTACGCGTGACGGTCCACCAGCCGCTGTGGCTGGAGTGGCACTACCGCAATGCGGCGGGCGAGTGGCAGTGGCTGGCAGGCGATCGTCCTACCAGCGCCTATCTGGTGAACGCGCACGGCGACGGCGTGGCGCACTATCTCAGCCGTAAAAAAGAGGAGCGCTTTTACGGTCTTGGTGAAAAAGCGGGCAACCTGCAACGTAACGGCCAGCGCTATGAAATGCGCAACCTTGATGCAATGGGATATAACGCCGCCAGCACCGATCCGCTGTACAAACACATTCCCTTTACCCTGACGCGCCGGGACGATATCAGCTACGGCTTGTTTTATGACAACCTCAGCAGTTGCTGGCTGGATCTGGGCAATGAAATCGATAACTACCACACCGCTTATCGCCGCTGGCAGGCCGAAGCCGGTGATATCGATTACTACATTTTTACCGGCGCACGCGCACTGGATGTGACCAAAGCGTTTGTCCGCCTGACGGGGAAAACGCTGTTCGGGCCGAAATGGAGCCTCGGTTACAGCGGCTCGACCATGCATTACACCGATGCGCCGGATGCGCAAAATCAGCTGATGAACTTTATTCGCCTGTGCGAAGAACATGCGATTCCGTGCGATTCGTTCCAGCTCTCCTCCGGCTATACCTCAATTAACGGTAAGCGCTACGTCTTTAACTGGAACTACGACAAAGTGCCGCAGCCGAAAGTGATGAGCCAGGCGTTTCACGATGCCGGGCTGAAGCTGGCGGCGAATATCAAACCCTGCCTGTTGCAGGATCACCCGCGCTATAACGAAGTGGCGGAGAAAGGCCTGTTTATTCGCGATTCGGAAAACGACGCGCCGGAGCGTTCCAGCTTCTGGGACGATGAAGGGTCTCATCTCGATTTTACCAATCCGCAGACCGTTGCCTGGTGGCAGGACGGTGTGACCACGCAACTGCTGGAGATGGGGATTGATTCCACCTGGAACGATAATAATGAATTCGAAGTGTGGGACGGCGAAGCGCGCTGCCAGGGTTTTGGCCGCGAAATCGCCATCAAACATATTCGCCCGGTGATGCCGCTGCTGATGATGCGCGCCTCGATGGAAGCGCAGCAGCGTTTTGCGCCGCAGAAACGCCCGTATCTGATCTCCCGTTCCGGCTGCGCCGGGATGCAGCGCTATGTGCAGACCTGGAGCGGAGATAACCGCACCAACTGGGATACGCTGCGTTACAACACGCGGATGGGCGTCGGCATGAGCCTTTCCGGGTTGTATAACGTCGGTCACGATGTTGGCGGTTTCTCCGGCGATAAACCGGATGCGGAACTGTTCGTTCGTTGGGTACAGAACGGCGTGATGCATCCGCGCTTTACCATCCACTCCTGGAACGACGATCGCACGGTCAACGAACCGTGGATGTACCCGGCAATTACACCAGCGATCCGCAGCGCCATTGAATTGCGCTACCGCCTGTTGCCCTATCTCTACACGCTGCTGTGGCAGGCGCACGTCGACGATGAACCGATGTTGCGCCCAACGTTCCTCGATCACGAACATGACCAACAGACGTTCGAGGAGTGCGACGACTTCCTGCTCGGCCGCGATATTCTTGTCGCCAGCGTGGTTGAACCCGGCCAGCGCGAACGCCGCGTGTGGTTACCGGCCAATGACAACGGCTGGTATGACTTTTACAGCGGCGTCTGGTATGCGCCGGGCCAGTGGGTAACGCTGGATGCACCGCTGGAAACCCTGCCGTTACTGGTTCGTGCCGGTGCCGGATTGCCGATGAGCGAGCGCATTAGCCATGTGGATGCCAAAGCGGATGATACCCGCGAGCTGAGACTCTTCCCGGTAAAAGGTACGGGGCGTTCCGGCGGTCTGTTGTTTGAAGATGATGGCGAATCCTGGGGATATAAAGACGGCAATGCGCTGTGGCTGGAATGGGAAATGGTTTGCAGCGGCAGCAGCGTGGATTTACAGGTGCGCACCCGCGGTGATTACCGCCCGGCCTGGCAGGCGCTGAAAGTGACGCTGCCTGCGGGAGATAAACGCCAGTTATTGATCAATGGCGTGGCGGCAACGGAGTGGATGTTTGCATAACGCCGATGCCGGATGGCGCTGGCGCTTACCCGGCATCAGCGCCCTTTCAGCAATGAGACAGTTTTTGCTAACACCAGTCTTGCAGCGATGGGGTTAAGTTCCCCGCTCGAAATCGGCGAACCGAAGCGCAGATGACAAGGTCTGGACGCCATGGATGGCGGCCAGAGGCGAGTCGAGCAGGACAAAATTGCCGGGAGCAATTTTGAACAGCGCTTACGCTGGCCCCGAAGGGGCGAGTCCCATGGATGGGACGAGTAATCACGAGTCGACCCGACCGCAGGCAAATGTGCGGGAGGTGAGCGCAGTGCGAAGCACCGATTTCCCGCGGGGCCGCGGGGGATTGAAAAGGGGAAGCGCGGTGGCTTCCCCTTTTCCCGTTCACGTGATACCGAGTTGATGTGACCACCGTTCATCTGGTGAACGGAACAATTCCACCTACGTCAAACCAACGGTTTTGCCGGAAGGCGGCAAACCTGAGTATCCCTGGGAGCTTACATAAGTAAGTAACCGGGGTACGAAGGTGCAGCCAACGCACCTGCGGCGTGAAAGACGACGGAATACGCCGCAATTTACCTAAGTATTTCGCGTTGCAGGAAGGCGGCAAACCTGAGTATCCCCGGAAGCTTACATGAGTAAGTGACCGGGGTACGAAGGTGCAGCCAACGCACCTGCGGCATGAAAGACGACGGTAAATTTATTCGATACCCTGGCTACGCAGATAATCTTCATAGTTCCCGGTGAAATCCACCACGCGCTGCGGCGTAATCTCAATCACGCGGGTTGCCAGCGAACTTACGAATTCACGGTCGTGAGAAACAAAGATCAGCGTGCCCTGGTACATCTCCAGCGCCATGTTCAGCGACTCGATGGATTCCATATCAAGGTGGTTGGTTGGTTCATCCATCACCAGGATATTCGGTTTTTCCATCATCAGCTTACCGAACAGCATACGGCCCTTCTCACCACCGGAAAGCACCTTCGCCGGTTTCTTGATATCGTCCTGGCTGAACAGCAAACGACCGAGAATACTGCGCACCGCCTGCTCGTCATCGCCTTCCTGTTTCCACTGGCTCATCCAGTCGAACACGGTCAGATCGTTATCAAAGTCTGCGGCATGATCCTGCGCGTAATAACCGATGCTGGCATTTTCCGACCATTTCACCGTTCCGTTATCCGGCTGCAGATCGCCGACCAGCGTTTTCAGCAGAGTGGATTTACCCACGCCGTTAGTACCGAGCACCGCCACTTTCTCGCCCACTTCCAGCAGCAGGTTGAAGTTTTTAAACAGCGGGCCGTTATCAAAACCTTTGGTCAGTTGCTCCACTTCCAGCGCATTACGGAACAGTTTCTTGTCCTGCTCGAAGCGAATAAACGGGTTCTGACGGCTGGAGGCTTTCACCTCATCCAGCTTGATCTTATCAATCTGACGGGCGCGGGAAGTTGCCTGGCGAGATTTCGAGGCGTTGGCGCTAAAGCGGCTGACAAAGGATTGCAGCTCGGCGATTTGCGCTTTCTTCTTGGCGTTATCCGCCAGCAGGCGTTCGCGCGCCTGCGTTGCCGCCGTCATGTACTCATCATAGTTACCCGGATAAACGCGCAGCTCGCCGTAGTCGAGATCCGCCATGTGGGTACACACCATGTTGAGGAAGTGACGGTCGTGCGAAATGATGATCATGGTGCTGTCACGCTCGTTCAGCACCTGCTCCAGCCAGCGAATGGTATCGATGTCCAGGTTGTTGGTCGGTTCATCGAGCAGCAGAATGTCCGGGTTAGCGAACAGCGCCTGCGCCAGCAGCACACGCAGCTTCCAGCCGGGTGCCACTTCGCTCATCGGGCCGTAGTGTTGTTCTACAGGAATGCCAACGCCGAGCAGCAGTTCGCCCGCACGCGCTTCGGCGGAGTAGCCGTCCATTTCGCCGTACTGTACTTCAAGATCGGCCACTTTATAGCCATCTTCTTCGCTCATCTCAGCAAGGCCGTAGATGCGATCGCGTTCCTGTTTCACTTCCCACAGTTCGGCGTGGCCCATGATCACCGTGTCGAGCACGCTGAACTCTTCAAAAGCAAACTGATCCTGACGCAGCTTACCGATACGCTCGTTTGGATCGAGAGAGACGTTCCCCAACGTCGGTTCTAAATCACCGCCGAGGATCTTCATAAAGGTGGATTTTCCGCTCCCGTTAGCGCCGATCAGGCCATAACGGTTGCCGCCGCCGAATTTGACGGAAATATTTTCGAACAGCGGCTTGCTGCCGAACTGCATGGTGACGTTGCTGGTGACTAACACAGAGGTATCCTGAAATATGTGACAAACACCCTATTATGCCACAATTCCGAATTAGATTCCTGCCCGCTGTCAGATGGCTAAACTGCAAGCAAAAGGAAAAAAGTGTGATTTCGTACACATCTGAATTCCCTGAGCGCAGGAATGCACATATAATGCGCTTCCTGCATTCCTAACCCAACGGCCTGTGTGGCAAAAATCTCGCACAAAATGAACATGAAAATAAAAACCCTTTTCGCGGCGGCTTTGGCTGTCGTGGGATTTTGCAATAATGCGTCTGCTGTTACTTATCCGCTGCCGACAGACGGTAGCCGATTGATTGGTCAGAACCAGGTTGTCACTATCCCGGAAGGCAACACTCAGCCTCTGGAATATTACGCCGCTGAATATCAGATGGGCCTGTCCAACATGCTGGAAGCCAACCCGGGCATTGATGCCTACCTGCCGAAAGGCGGTACGGTAATGAATGTTCCGCAGCAACTGATCCTGCCGGATACCGTTCACGAAGGCATTGTCATCAACAGCGCAGAAATGCGTCTCTACTACTACCCGAAAGGCACCAATACGGTAATCGTGCTGCCTATCGGTATCGGCCAGCTCGGGAAAGATACCCCGATCGCCTGGACCACCAAAGTTGAGCGTAAGAAAGCCGGCCCGACATGGACGCCGACCGCGAAAATGCACGCGGAATACATTGCAGCAGGTCAACCGCTGCCGGCAGTGGTTCCGGCTGGCCCGGACAACCCGATGGGCCTGTATGCGCTCTATATCGGCCGTCTGTATGCGATCCACGGCACCAACGCCAACTTCGGTATCGGCCTGCGCGTAAGCCACGGCTGTGTGCGTCTGCGTAACGATGACATCAAATTCCTGTTCGAAAACGTGCCGGTCGGCACCCGCGTACAGTTCATTGATGAGCCAGTAAAAGCGACCACCGAGCCGGATGGCAGCCGCTATATCGAAGTTCACAACCCGCTGTCCACCACGGAAGCGCAGTTCAACGGCGGCGAAATTGTGCCGATCGCGCTGAGCAAAGCGGTACAGGCCGTCACCAGTCAGTCTGATGTGGATTCAAACGTTGTCGATCAGGCAGTGCAGAACCGTTCCGGTATGCCGGTACGTCTGAACTAATCTGCGGTTTAATGCCCGGTGGCGCTACGCTTACCGGGCCGACAAAACCCACAGGCCGGATAAGGCGTCAGCCGCCATCCGGCCAAAAAATCACCCGTTATTGACCACAATTATCCCGCCGTGATCGTAGCGATAATGGCAGTGGGCGTACTCCAGCGGCGTGCCGTCTTCCAGATAGATAACCTGTTCCACTTCCAGCACCGGATCGGTCTCTTCACAGTTCAAATACTGTTTGTCCTCCGCCCAGGGTTTCAGCGCGCGCACAATACGATACGAACCCATGATCTTCAGCGCCAGCTCTTCCTGCACATAGCGAAAGACGGAGCTTTCCAGATGCCCGCGATTCAGCCCCGGCACCAGATTGACCGGCATCAGCGTGAACTCCAGCGACATCGGTTCGCCTTCCAGCATGCGCAAACGGATAAAGTCATATACCGGATCGTCCGGCCCCACCAGCAGCGATGCCTGCTCTTTCTCACTGGGAAAACGCAGTTCGAAGCGGATGATTTTACTCGTCACTTCGCCAACGCTCTCCCAAGTTTTGGTGGCGCCAAAATAGTCGCTGCCGGGCAGATCCCAGCGCGACAACTGAAGAAAGTTTTTGCGGATGAACGTGCCCTGCCCCTGGCGGGTATAGACCAGCCCCTCCACAATCAGCTGGCGCATCGCCTGCTGAATCGTCATCCGGCTGGTATTAAACTCTGCCGCCAGCGCAAATTGATCCGGTAACGGTGCGCTGGCAGCGTAGTGCTGGCTGAGAATGCGCCGCTTAATCTCGCGCGCAATCATGATGTATTTTGCCGCCATAGCCCTTCTCTGTAATTATTGTATCCCATTGTTTTTCAAGGCCACTCGCTCGGAAATTTTGAGGAAAGGCAGGTAAAAGAATACACCAAAGACAATGATGATCAACTGCACCACCACCGCCCGCCAGTCACCCGCCGTTGCCAGCCAGGCGCTGAGAATCGGCGGTGTCGTCCAAGGGATCATCACCACGCAGCGCGACATCCAGCCCAGCGTTGTACAGAGCCAGGCAAACCAGATGCCAAGCGCGGGCAGCAGCACAAACGGGATCATCAGCGGCAGGTTGAATACGATCGGCAAGCCGAAAATCACCGGCTCGTTAATATTAAACAGCCCCGGCGAAATGGCGAGGCGCGCCACCTGCTTCGCCGATTGCTGTTTCGCAAAGAGAAAGATGGCGATCAGCAGGGAAATAGTACTGCCGGTGCCGCCAATCATGCCAAAGGTCGGAACGAAGATATTGTTGATGATATGCGGGATCGGCTGCCCGTTGGCAAAAGCCAGCATATTTTCGTTGGTGTTGATCAGCAAAAGCGGCTCCAGGATCACGCCGTTGACCACCGTCTGGTGGATGCCCAGCGTAAACAGGAAGTTGCCGAAGCTATAAATAAACAGTGTGCCCGGCAGGCTGGTGTTGATCTGCCGCAGCGGTTGCTGGATAAGCGTGGTGATCAGGTGGATCAAATCGGTGTGGAGAAGATTCGCCAGCAGCGCGGCAACGATGGCAAACAGCGACAGGGTAATAATGGCCGGGATCAGCGAGGAAAAAGATTGCCCTACCGCTGCAGGCACATTCTCGCCCAGCGAAATTGAAAACCGTTTCACGCCAGCGACACGGATAAACAGCTCGGTGGAGAGCAGCCCGATAATCACCCCGGCAAAAATCCCGGTCGAGCCGATGTTAGTGAAAGCCAGCATCTGCGTCACACTGACCGTGGCTTTCGCGCCCACCGGCACCACCTCAAGTTGCATCGGCATCATGATAATAAAGCTGGACAGCGCAATGACCACCGCCGACACCGGGTTGCCAAAGTTCTTATTGCGCGCCAGTGACCAGGCCGTCATCGGCGCGATCAGTAGCGCGGCAATATTCAGCGTTCCGTTGATCACCGCTTCGCCCCATACTTTAAAACGCGCCAGCGTCTCCCCTTCCAGCACCCAGGGGAAAATGACGTTGTTGATCAACACCGCCAATCCGGCAAGGATAAAAATCGGCATCACTGCCGCAAAGGCGTCGCGCAGGGAACGCAGGTGCACCTGGTTTGCCAGGTGGGCAGAAAAATCGACGAACTTATCGACGAATGACTGCATATTCGGCGTGATTTTAGTTTCAGACATAGCGCTGTCCTCTCAATCAATGTGTTACATGTCGCGCCCGTTACTGCGGATCACCTGTTGCAGCCAGCGATAACTCTTCTTCGGTACTCGTTTCATATCTTTCAGATCGTGATTTTCCCGGTTCACATACACCACGCCGTAGCGCTTACGCATATCGCCCTGTGAACTAAGAATGTCGATTAAGCCCCAGCCGAGATAGCCAATCACCTGTGCACCATCAATGAAAATGGCATCCTGCATCGCCTGGATATGGTCGCGGTGGTAGGCAATACGGTAGTCGTCATCGATGGGGTTTACGCCATCCCACTCTTCAATCACACCAATGCCGTTTTCAATCGGGAACACCGGCAAGCGCCAGTCGTTGTAGTAACGGGTGATAATGGCGCGAAAACCAAGGGGATCGATTTGCCAGCCCCATTCGGTGGCTTCAAGGTACGGGTTGGCTTTATCGCCCTGTTGCAGGTAGTAGTTGACCGGGGTTTCTGGCGAGATGGCGTCGCTATCAAGGGTTTTACTGGCGTAATAGCTGAACGCCATAAAGTCGTTTTTCACGCGGGCGATTTGCGCCAGATCCTCATCGCGATAGATATCGCGGAAACCTTCGCGATCGACGACCGCCAGCACTTCCGGGCTGTAGCCCTGCCCGGCAAACACCCTCAGCAAATTCTGGTTGAGAAACTCGTCATACTGGGTCGCGCAAAAAACATCGCGCGGCTTGCAGGTTGCCGGATAAATCAGTTGATGCGCCAGCATGCCGCCCATCAGGCGTCCGGGTTGTGTCTCATGCAGATAGTGGGTGAGCAGCACATGCGACATCATCACGTGATGCTGGATCTGATACAGCTCGCGCAGGGTTTTCTCGCCGTTGAGATAGCCGCCCACCTGGAACGCGCCCGGCATGTGGTAGATGTTCTGCTCATTGAAGGTCAGCCAGAACTTCACCCGGCTGCCGAAGCAATCGATCATTTTTTTGCCGTAGCGCACAAAGGCGTCCTGCACATGTCGATCGGCAAAACCGTTGTACTGCTGCGCCAGTGCCAGCGGCATATCAAAGTGGTAGAGACACACCATCGGTTCGATGCCGCGCGCCAGCAGATCGTCAATAAAGCGGTCGTAAAACGCGATCCCCTCTTCGTTGAACTCACCGTCGCCCTGCGGGCAAACGCGGCTCCAGGCAATCTGGAAACGGTAACAGTTCATGCCCAGATCCTGCATCAGATCGAAATCTTCGCGGTAGCGGTGGTAAGAATCGGTGGCGACTTTCCAGTCTGAGGCAAATTCGCTGGCTTCACGGATGTCATATACCGACATCCCTTTCCCGCCCTCATTCCATGCCCCTTCAGTCTGCATGCTGGAAACGGAATTCCCCCACAGGAAGCCAGTCGGTAACGTTTTGCTCATCGCGCTTTCTCCATGACTAGTCATTTAATGAATATGACTAGTCATATAGATAACGGCGAAAAAATGGGCAAAGAAAGATGTGCAGATTTGTGATGGTTTTCGAAAGATTTACCGAATAACAGCATAAGTAGGCCGAATAAGACGTAGCCGCCAGCCGGCGTTTTTTGGCCAGTGGTGCCACGATTGCCGGATGACGCTAATGCTTATCCGGCCTACGGGGTGTGGTGAACGGATTTAAATTACTGCTGTTTTAACTGATTACGACGATACTCGCCCTGGCGCTCCAGCATCCAGCCAGGATACTCGCGGGGCAGCGCGCTTACGGCGTCAAGCTGTTGCAGCTCATCTGCACTTAAACGAATCGCGGTGGCGGCAAGGTTGTCATCCAGTTGTTCCTGCCGTTTAGCGCCAATGATCACGCTACTGACTACCGGCTGATGCAGCAGCCAGGCCAGCGCGATTTGCGCTACCGAAACGCCTTTACTGTCGGCAATGGTGCGCATCACATCCACGCAGTCAAAGGCGCGATCTTTGTTCACCGGCGGGAAATCAAACTCCAGCCGACGACCGCCCGCTTCCCCATTGCCATCGCGATCGTATTTACCGCTCAGCAAACCGCCGGCCAGCGGGCTCCAGACCATCAACCCGACGCCTTCGCTCTGCATCATCGGCACCAGCTCGCGTTCCAGATCGCGACCGGCAATGGTGTAGTAGGCCTGCAACGAGGCAAAACGCGCCAGCCCAAGCCGTTCGGAAATCCCCAGCGCCTTGGTAATCTGCCACGCCGCCCAGTTAGAGACGCCGATATAGCGTACATGCCCGTGCTGCACCAGATTATCCAGCGCGTAGAGTGTCTCTTCGATCGGCGTAGCCGGATCAAAACCGTGCAGTTGGTAGAGATCGATATGATCGAGCTGCAAGCGACGCAGGCTCTCTTTCACGCTGTTGATAATGTGGTAGCGCGAACTGCCGCGCGAGTTCACCCCGGCGGTGCCGGTTTCACCAAACACTTTGGTGGCGACAACCACGTTTTCACGCGGGACTTTCAGGTTCTTCAGCGCCTGGCCGGTGATCTCTTCCGAGCGCCCTTCAGAATAAACATTGGCGGTGTCGATAAAGTTAATGCCCGCATCAAGTGCGCGGCCAATCAACTGCTCCGCCTGCGCCTGCTGTAGCTGGCCGATTTTGCCCCACATTCCGCCTTCGCCGCCGAAGGTCATGGTGCCGAGGCATAACTCAGAAACAAACAGTCCGGTATTACCCAATTTTTGATAGCGCATGATGGCGTCTCCTCATCGGTTTAGTTGACGCAACAGTTATACGGAATCTTTTGGCAGGAGGAATGTGAGGATCCTGCCTGTTTCTTGCCCAATTCTCTGATTATCCGCGAGGCGCATCACCAAAGACTTTGTAATCAGGCAGTTGCACATTTTGATACGGTTCCCAGCCGCCGCCGAGCGCCTTGTACAACGCCACGAGATCAAGGCTACTCTGCACGCGCGCCTGCTCACGCTGCTGGCTGGCCTGCGCCAGCTGACGCTGCGCATCCAGCACGTCGATAAAGCTGGCGATCCCTTTACGGTAGCTGTCGCTGGCAAGGTCAAAAGCACTTTGCAGGGCGCTGATTGTTTTATCCAGCGCCGCTTCCCGCTGCTGATCGGCGCGATAGCTGACCAGCGCATTTTCCACATCGCCTAATGCGCTCAGTACCGTCTGGCGATAATTGATCACCCCCGCGCCCTGCTGCGCACGTGCCAGCTTAACGCTCGACACCAGCCGACCGCCCTGGAAGATCGGAATCGAAATCTGCGGGCCAAAGCTGTAGAAGTGGCTGCTCCAGTCGGTCAGCCAGTTGGTTTCACTGTTGCGCAGGCCAAACTGACCGCTCAGAGACAAGCTCGGGAATAACTCAGCAACCGAAACGCCAATCTGCGCCGTAGCGGCATGCAGGCTGGCTTCGGCTTCGCGCACGTCCGGGCGACGACGCGCCAGCGTCGAAGGAATACCGGTCGGCACAATTTCCGGCAATGCCGGAAGCGGCTGCGCGTTACGCAGTTCGTCATCCAGCGCGCCCGGCGGTTTCCCCAGCAGGATCGCCAGCGCGTTCATCGCCTGGCGCTCCTGCGCCTGGTACTGTGGCAGTTGCGCCTCAAGATTACCGACCTGCGCACGGGCATTTTCCACATCCATCTGCGGCGATAACCCTCCTTTCTGGCGATTCTCTGTCAGGATAAAGGTCTGCTGCGCGCTGTCGATTTGCGTATTCAGCGTGGCGATGATGCCCTGCGCGCCGCGCAGCTGCAGCCAGGCGCGCGCCACTTCCGCTTCCAGCGACACCAGCGCGTCATTACGTTGTTCTATTGTCTGCTGTTGCTGCGCGGAGGCGGCTTCTACCTGACGGCGCACTTTACCCCACAGGTCCAGCTCCCACTGCGCATCAAAGCTACCCTGGTAGAGATTCACCGGCTGGGTTAACGCGCCCAGCGCACCGCTGATGGCCGGATCGGCATTATCCAGTTGCCCGTAAACATCATGAGATTTCAGCTCACCTTCAAGGCCAAGCTGCTGACGCGTGGCTTTCAGCGAACCGTTGACCGACGGCAGAAGCGCGCCGCCAGCCTGATTGATCTGCTCGCGCGCCCCGGCAATTCGCAGCACGGTTTGTTGCAGCGACAGGTTACCGGCAATCGCCCGTTCAATCAGACTGTTGAGTTGCGGTGACTGAAACGTGGTCCACCAGCGCGGGTTAAGCTCCTGCATGGAAACCTGTGACTTCACCGCACGGTCTCCCGGATCGTTCCAGCGCGCAGGCGTTTGCGGTTGTGGCAGCCGGTAATCGGGCCCCACGGCACAGCCTGCCAGCCACAGCGATAACAGGGTTACGGGAAAACGACGCCACCTCATATTAATGTGCTCCTGCGCTGCCTTCGCTTTTGATCGGCGAAAGCAATAGACAAAATGGAATCAATAACAGCGCGACCACGCTCAAAATTGTAAAAACATCGATGTACGCCAGAAAACGCGACTGGGCGACCATCGCTTTGTACATCTGTCCGCTGGCGCTGGAAAGCGGATCGCCCAACAGACTGGTGAAATTGCGAATCGCCTCGGCAGTCTGGCGCAACGCCAGCTGGAATTGCTCATTAAACGGGGAGGTATGTTCCGACAAATGCGACATATGCGCCTGCGAGCGCTCTGTGATGGCAGCCGTGGAGAGCGAAATGCCGATCGAGCCTGCCACGTTACGGAACATGGTAAACAACGCGGCGGCATCCGCATTGAGTTCGCGCGGCGTGGAGATAAAAGCAATGGTGGTGAGCGGCACAAACAGGAAGCCAAGCCCGATGGATTGCGCGCTGCGAAAAAGCACTAACGTTTCGAAATCGATATCCGGCGTCAGCGTACGCGACCACCAGAATGAGGCTGCGAGGCAGCAAAAGCCGAAGGCGATAATCCAGCGCGTCTGCACTATCGGCATCAGCTTCAGTACCAGCGGAATGGTCATCACAATCAGCACCGCGCCGGGCGACAGCACCAGCCCGGACCAGGTAGCGGTATAGCCGAGATCCTGCTGCGCCAGTTGCGGGATCACCACCGAGCTGCCATACAGAATCATCGCCATGCCCGCCATCAGCAGGCTGGAGACGGTAAAGTTTTTGTCCGCCATGCAGCGCAAATCCACTACCGGCTTTTTGGCGTAGAGCAGCCAGTAGATTGCGCCGACAATCCCCACCGCCGTCAGCACCGCGAAAATGCGGGTGAAATCTGACGCGAACCAGTCTTCATCTTCACCGCGATCGAGCATCACTTGCAGGCAGCCCAAACCCAGCGCAATCAGCCCAATCCCTGGCCAGTCGATAGTCAGTTTTTGCTTCGATTTCCGCTCCCATGGTGGATCTTCCAGCAACTGGTAGATCGCCAGCACGGTGATAATACCCACCGGAATATTGATGAAGAACACCCAGCGCCAGGAGTAGTTATCGGTGATCCAGCCGCCCAGCGTCGGCCCCATTACCGGCGCGACAATGATGGCAATCGACGACAGGCCAAACGCTTTACCGCGATCCTCCGGCTTAAAGTAATCCAGCAACACCGACTGCTGCGTCGGCTGCAGGCCGCCGCCAAAAAAGCCCTGCAAAATACGAAACAGGATGATCTGCCACAGCTCAGTCGCAATGCCGCAGAGAAATGAGCAGACGGTGAACATCACAATGCAGATAAGGAAAAACTGTTTGCGGCCAAACGTCCGGCTGAGAAAGGCCGAAATCGGCAGCACAATACCGTTCGCCACCAGGTAGCTGGTCAGAACCCATGTCGATTCGTCGTAGCTGGCCGACAGCGAACCGGCAACGTGCGGCAGCGCCACGTTAACAATCGTGGTGTCGAGGATCTCCATAAACACCGCGAGCGTAACCACCCATGCCACGGCCCACGGGTTGCTGGCGGGTCGCCAGTTTTCGTGGCTGTGATCGGTCATTCCAGCGTTACCTTCGGTTCGACGGAGAGACCCAGCGGCAATGGCTTATTCGCATCCAGCCCTTTATCAATGACGATTTTCACCGGCACGCGCTGCACGATTTTCACAAAGTTACCGGTGGCATTTTCGGACGGGAAAGCAGCAAATTTCGAACCGCTACCCTGCTGGATACTGTCGATGTGCCCTTCCAGTTGCAGATCCGGCCAGGCATCGACTTTGATGCTCACTTTATTGCCCGGACGCATCCGCTCAAGCTGCGACTCTTTGAAATTGGCCACCACCCAGATTTCCGGCGACACCAGCGAGAACAGTGCCGTGCCGGCCTGCACCAGCGTACCGTTCTGGACGTTACGTTTGGTGACAAAGCCATCGAACGGCGCGCGGACTTCCGTCCATGAGAGATTCAGTTCCGCCGTTTCCAGTTGCGCTTTCGCCTGCGCGACCTGCTGCTGGCGCGCCTCAACGTTGGTCTCCTGCTGACGGATTTGCAGTTGCACCTGCTCCGCTACTTCCAACTGGGCGCGGGCACTGGCAAGCTGCGCCTGCGCGCTACGCAACTGGGCGTTGGCGCTGTCGATATTTTGCTGCGTGGTTGCACGGGGATCGACGCCGCGCTGACGACGGTAAGCGGCTTCGGCATTCGCCAGATCCGCCTGTGCTTTCAGTACCTGCGCCTTCGCTTCATCGCGCTGTGCGGGGTACTGCACTTTTGAGAGTTCGAGTTGCGCCTGCGCCTGGTGCAGTTGCGCCGTTGCCAGCCCTAACTGCGCCTGTGCCTGATCGCTCTGCGCGGTGGCATCGCGGGGATCGATAACCACCAGTAAATCGCCCTTCTTCACCCGCTGGTTATCTTTGACCCGCAACTCGGTAACGTAACCGGCAACTTTCGGCGCAACAGTGACCGCGTCGCCATCGGTGAAGGCATCATCGGTACTCTCTTCGTTACGGGTTAAAAACCACCATACCAGCGCGACGATCACCATCACGCCAACCACAATGGCGAGGATAATCAGCGGCTTCTTTCCGGGGCGTTTACGGGTGTCGTCATTATTATTTTCCTGAACATCGTCAGGAGAGGTTGTGTTTTCTGCCATAGTATCGCAACGGTCCTGTCAGGTAACGGCGCCAAGGATGCACCGTTACCTAAAGTTAGGCGGTTGCTATACATTTTCCAGGATAAACTGACAAATCAGCACTATCTGAATAAGAGTAATCCGTATCCGACGGCCGCAGCCCACAGCAACATCGGCAGGGAATAGAGGTGAAAGCGCCACCAGATACGGCGATCATTCGCCATCCGCAGCGCAATAAGATTGGCCAGCGATCCGGGCAATAAACCAAAACCGCCGACGTTCACCGCCCAGGCCAGCAAGGTATCCGGTGGAACATAGTTGAGCAGCAAAATGGTGGCGGGCACGTTACTGATAAATTGCGACAAACCAATGGCCGCAAGCCACAGGCCCGAAGGTGAAAGCTGACTGGTGCTGGTCAGCACGCTGTGCAGCGCCGAAAGCTGTATTAGCAGATGCACATCGATAAACATGGCAATAAAGACCAGCAGCAATGTCCAGTCAACGCTCAGCACCACGCGACGCGCCAGCAGCAGAAAACCGACCGCGATCAGCCCCAGCCCCCACAGCTCCTGCTTTAGCTCCAGCGCGGTAATAAAGACGAGGTAAAACGCGAGACAACTCCATACCAGGCGCGGTTGCCAGTCGGCAGTCTGCGCGCCGCTGTGGTAGTTAAGCTTTTTATTGGGAAAACAAAACCAGCACAGCGCCAACAATGTTGCCATCATCACCAGCGCCAGCGGCGTCATCTGCCAGATAAACGCAGGGAATGAGAGGCCAGAGCGCCCCCATAATAAGATATTTTGCGGGTTGCCAATTGGCGTCAACAGCGAACCGGCATTGACCGCCAGCGCTTCGAAGATGATTAGCCGGTTGACCGGGATTTCACACAGCTTCTTTAGCGTAATGGTCAGCGGCACCACAATAAACAGCGCCACATCGTTGGTTAAGAAGGTGGAGAGCAGCGCCGCCGCCAGCACCATAAACATCGCCAGGCGGCGTTCATTGTGAAAACGACGCACCATGCGCCGCCCGAGCACATCGAAATAGCCGCTCAGCTCAACGCCCTTGGTCAGCAACATCAGGCCGCTCAGGGTGATAATGGTGTGCCAGTCAATTGCCCCTGGCCAGCGTGCAGGCGCGAACGGAACGAAGAAGCAGAGCACAACGCCAATGATCAACAGCAGATGAAGAAAATGGTCGCGCGCCAGTGCGCGAAACAGCGGTATGTTCATTCGGAAGGCAACCCGTGTTGCAGGGTAAAACGGCGGAAACAGTCGAGGGTTTCCTGGCTGACGTGGTGCTCCATCCCTTCCGCATCGCGGCGGGCAATCTCCGGGCTGACGCCAAGTACCAGCAGAAAACTTTCTACGATTTGATGGCGCTCGCGGCTCTCCTGCGCCAGCTTCTCCCCTTCCGGCGTCAGAAAAACACCGCGCCACGGGATCTGCTCAATCAACCCGACGGTCGCCAGCTTTTTCAGCATTTTTGCCACGGTAGGCTGCGAAACGCCAAGACGCGCCGCCATATCAACCTGGCGGGCTTCGCCCACTTCGCGAATTAAATCGGAAATCAGTTCAACGTAGTCGTCAATCAGCTCACGACGATGCGCTTCGCGCACCTGGCGAAAGCCTTCGACGTGCTCTTCAACATTTACCAGCGTCACTTTTTTTATTGTTGGATTCGCTGCGCGACGGTTCATTGTGCTTCCTCTGACGGTGTGACGCGGTACTGCATCATATAAGAGAAGCGCCATTGTAAACCATCCGTGAACCAGCACAAAAAATTAACGCATTAGCCATAGCTATAAAATATAGCCTGTGCTATATCTGTATGTAATGCGTTCACCCTTCACGGAACGAAAGGTCACGAAAGCGTAAGGAGGTTCCGATGAATGAGTTCAAGAGGTGCATGCTTGTGTTTAGTCACTCTCCCTTTAAAGTCCGTTTAATGCTGCTGAATATGCTGTGCGATATCATCAACGGCAAACCGCAGCAAACCCCGGACAAGCCTTCCAACTAATGCGGCGTCGCGGTACGCCGCTTCATTTTTCTGTCACAATCTCACGTCATACTGAACGTTTCGTCTAAAAATTCGCGTATTTTTGCTGGATTTGCAATCACCCTCTCAAAACAACCGTTTAGCCGGTGTTGACCTTCGTTGCGCCTCGCTCTATCTTTGCGCTGCCCTGCACAAATTGCGGCTCGCAGAAGCGGACCACATCCCCTCTCCACGCACTGTCCGGCAGGTTTTGACCCTTACGCCAGGGTGAGCACATGGCGGTTTCGCGATAGTCATCAATGAGCCTAATTCTGAAAGAATCCGCTGCGTTTCGCAGCCAGACCGTCAATCCGTGGACGGGTTTCTATTTTCTCCAGTCGATGTTGATTAATTTCGCTCTTGGTTACGAATTTAGCGTGTTGTATGCCGTTGTCCTGACCTGCGCCCTGATTGTGCTCTGGCGTCAAGCGCCACGCGCGCAGAAGGTATTTGTCGGCATAATCTCTCTGGTGGCAGCGTGTTATTTCCCGTTTGGCCAGGCCTACGGCGCGCCGAACTTCAATACGCTGCTCGCTCTGCTGTCGACCAATATGGAAGAGTCCACGGAAATTCTGACTATTTTCCCGTGGTATCACTATGCAATTGGCCTGTTTATCTTCGCTCTGGGCGTCATTTCGATGCTTCGCCGCATCCCGGCCGTGCCGACGCCGTGGCTAAAGTGGGATACCGTAGGCGCCGTGTTTTGCGTGGCATCTTATTTTATCGGCCCGGTACAGAACCACTTCCTGGGATATGACTTCAGGATTATCGATACTGGCGTGCCGGTGCTGCGTTTCGTGCGCGATGTAGCGTTTAACTACTATTTAGTGCGCGTCGAGCAGGAGAATATGGCGCAGTTCGCCAGCATGAAAGACACCTGGACCGTAACGGCGGTAAAACCGAAATATCACATCTATGTGGTGGTGATTGGCGAAAGCGCACGCCGCGATGCGCTAGGCGCGTTTGGCGGCCACTGGAATAACACGCCTTTCGCCAGCCAGGCAAACGGCACTTTCTTTATGGATTACGTATCTGCCAGCGGCTCAACGCAGAAGTCGCTCGGTCTGACGCTGAACCGGGTGGTCGATGATAAACCGCAATACCAGGATAACTTTGTTACGCTGGCGAATCGTGCGGGTTTCCAGACCTGGTGGTTCTCTAATCAGGGGCAGATTGGCGAATACGATACGGCGATTGCCAGCATTGCAAAGCGCGCCGATGAAGTGCAGTTCCTGAAAAATGGCGATTTTGAAGCGAATAAAAACACCCGTGACGAAGAGCTGCTGAAGTTGACCGCTCAGGTCTTTTCAACTCAGCGTACACAGCCTCAGTTGATCGTTCTGCATCTGATGGGTTCGCACCCGCAAGCCTGCGATCGCACCGGCGGTAAATACAATGAGTTTGTACAATCGAAAGAAACGTCCTGCTACCTCTACTCCATCACGCAGACGGACGATCTGCTTGGCAAGCTCTATTCCCAGCTGGTGAATACCGGCGACAGCTTTTCGATGGTCTATTTTTCCGATCACGGGCTGGCAATTAAAGAGCGCGGTAAAGAGGCGCAGTATCTGGCGCATGCCGACAAATTCCAGCAGGATTTCCAGGTGCCGTTTATGGTGATCTCCAGCGACGATACAAAGCACCGGATCGTCAAGGCTCGCCGTTCAGCCAATGATTTCCTTGGTTTCTTCTCGCAGTGGACCGGGATCGCCGCCGAGCAGATAAAAAATTCTTACCGCTTTATCTCCGAGCAAAAGGCCGGGCCAGTCTACATTACTAACTTTAAGTTACAGAAAGTTGACTACAACCAACTGGGCACAGATCTTTTTGATACCCACAGTAAACACTGATTGGTGAGCGTTTCCGGCAAAAAAAATCCGCCCATTGGGCGGATTTTTTATATCGCCGAAGCGATTAGAAACGGTAACCAACACCGGCAATCCAGGTGCCAACGTCAACGCTACGAATACGGCTCTGCTCGTAAGAGAAGTCCAGAGCAACGTTTTCCATCGGGTTGAACTGCAGACCGGCACCGTAAGAGAAGCCGTAGTCGCTGGTGTCAGAAACTTTAGCGGTATCAACAGTCTGCTGGAATTTACCGTAACCAACACCTACTACACCGTAGATGCTCGCCCAGTCGTTCAGACGGTAAGCCGGACCCGCGGTGATACCGTAGTACTGCGCTTTGTTATAGACGCCGCTTTCGGTACGATCTTTTTCAGTGTAAGTAAAGGAACCGATAACACCCAGCGGGTTGTCATTCTGCTCGTAGCGGTATTTCAGGTTGAAACCGTTAGTTTTGTTAGCAATCCCCTGCGCATCGCTCTGAGCGTAGCCGCCGGTAACGGTTGAAGTTGCTGCTACTGCGGAACCTGCAGATACCGCCAGAAGAGCGGCCAGTGCTGAAAGACATGCAATTTTTTTCATAATCCACCTCAAATGTGCTTCAAGTAAATCCTACGTCCTACGTTTTTAAATATATCAAAAATGGTCAGGAAACTCTTTGCAGGAATTGGGGTCTAAAGTGCCATTTGATGTAACAGAAAGTTTCCGCTGTTGAACAACCCTTTCAAAAAACACGTATTTTCCCGCATAACGCGCCATTATGATGCTCAATAAGTGGCACATTCATCCAGACAATTCTTAAATCAACAGGTTAATTAACCATCAGATAATCCTTATTCTACGGATATTCGGGCAGTTTTTTTCAACGAACGCTCAACCAGCCGGAGGTATTTTCAAGTAGACTGACGGCTTTACTTCACTTGACACAAATTGACGGGAGAAAGGATGCCTGGGTTGTCTCGTAAGCTACCGGTGTGGCTGCCGGTTTTGGTGTTACTTATCGCCATGATCTCTATTCAGGGCGGTGCATCGCTGGCGAAATCTTTGTTTCCACTGGTCGGCGCACCTGGCGTTACTGCACTGCGTCTGGCGCTCGGCACGATTATCCTGGCCATCGTTTTCAAACCCTGGCGGTTACGTTTCACCCGTGAGCAACGTTTGCCGCTACTGTTCTACGGGCTGTCGCTCGGCGGGATGAACTATATGTTCTACCTCTCCATTCAGACCGTACCACTTGGTATCGCCGTGGCGCTGGAATTCACCGGGCCACTGGCCGTTGCGTTGTTCTCCTCCCGCCGCCCGGTCGATTTTATCTGGGTGATCCTAGCCGTACTTGGGCTATGGTATTTGCTGCCGCTGGGAGAAAACGTCTCGCATGTGAATCTGAGCGGCGCAGCCTTTGCCCTCGGCGCCGGTGCCTGCTGGGCGATTTACATCCTCTGCGGCCAGCGCGCGGGTGAGGAACACGGCCCGGCAACGGTCGCGCTTGGATCGTTAATTGCGGCGATCGTGTTTGTCCCTCTCGGTACGCTCCAGTCTGGTGAACTGCTGTGGCACTGGTCGATTTTGCCGCTTGGTATCGCCGTTGCCGTGTTGTCCACCGCACTGCCCTACTCACTGGAGATGATTGCATTAACCAGGCTTCCCACCCGCACTTTCGGTACGC
This sequence comes from Kosakonia sp. MH5, assembly GCF_009935945.1. Classification (NCBI taxonomy): domain Bacteria; kingdom Pseudomonadati; phylum Pseudomonadota; class Gammaproteobacteria; order Enterobacterales; family Enterobacteriaceae; genus Kosakonia; species Kosakonia sp. MH5. Next base: position 708,121 of record NZ_QODH01000001.1, read on the forward strand.
TGATGAGTATGGAGCCCGCGATGGCAGCGATCTCAGGCATGGTTTTCCTTGGCGAAACGCTCGCTTTGCAGCAGGTGCTGGCGCTGATGGCCATCGTCATCGCCTCGATGGGCTCCACGCTGACGCTGCGGCGGGAAAGTAAAATCCGCAAAGTGGATATTGGTTAAATAATTATTGTTCAGCATGAGATTTGTCTTATGCTGAATATCCTCCAACTGCAGAGACATTATTTCTTACGTTTACGTACATTTCTCTTGAAATAGGATTACCGTCCCCCTTCCATTCACGAAATTATTTAATTTTTCTTATAATTCATCTTGTTAGTTGTCACCACATAAAAAATGAGCATATATTCTGGTTTTGCTATTGAACCGATAGGCACAGCCAAAACAGATAAATGAAATCTGGTGCTATACTTAGTTTCGGTAATTACCTGGGACACAAACATCAAGAGGATATGAGATTATGAGTACCGCTAAACTGGTTAAAACGAAAGCGTCTAATCTGCTTTATACCCGCAACGATGTATCGGATAGCGATAAAAAAGCGACCATTGAGTTGTTGAATCGCCAGGTGATCCAGTTCATTGACCTGTCGCTGATTACCAAACAGGCCCACTGGAATATGCGCGGTGCTAACTTCATTGCCGTACATGAAATGCTGGATCAGTTCCGTACTGCGTTGACCGACCATCTTGATACGATGGCGGAACGTGCTGTACAGTTGGGCGGAGTGGCACTGGGCACCACGCAGGTGATCAACAGTAAAACCCCGCTGAAAAGCTACCCGCTGGACATCCACACCGTTCAGGATCACCTGAAAGAACTGGCCGATCGTTATGCCATCGTCGCAAATGACGTGCGTAAAGCGATTGGTGAAGCGAAAGACGAAGATACTGCAGATATCTTCACCGCGGCATCCCGCGATCTGGATAAATTCCTGTGGTTCATCGAATCCAATATCGAATAATCCATAAGATTTATCAATGACCCCTTCGCTTCCCGCGAAGGGGTTTGCACTTTTAAGGTGCAATGTTTTTCCTTTTTCCCTGCCTAAAGTTTCCTCTACGTTATTATCTCATCACAAAATTGTTAATAACCGATTGTTTTACACCCACGTTCTGCGCTAAAAAAGAGCAAAATCCGCCGGGTTATTTTTATGCACCAAAAGTGCGCACCAAAATAGTGCTAAACAGTCTCGTTGCTATGCTTATTGTGCAACCGGTTAAAGCATCGCCTTTACAAAACAATAGGTTGTAAACCTGGCATGATTTTTTCATACTGCGTTCATTCTCGCAGGGGATCGCTCCCCGGATACAAAAGGAAAAACTATGAAGTCTGTACTGAAATTTTCCCTGGCTGCACTCGCTCTCGCCTTTGCTGTTTCCTCTCAGGCTGCTGATAAAAAACTGGTGGTTGCCACCGACACAGCATTCGTTCCTTTCGAGTTTAAACAAGGCGACAAATACGTTGGTTTCGACGTGGATCTGTGGGCAGCTATCGCGAAAGAGCTGAAACTGAATTATGAACTGAAGCCGATGGATTTCAGCGGCATCATCCCAGCGCTGCAAACCAAAAACGTCGACCTGGCGCTGGCAGGCATTACGATTACCGAAGAGCGTAAGAAAGCGATCGAGTTCTCTGACGGCTATTACAAAAGCGGTCTGCTGGTGATGGTGAAAGCCAACAACAACGACGTGAAAAGCGTCAAAGATCTGGATGGCAAAGTGGTGGCGGTGAAGAGCGGTACCGGTTCTGTTGATTACGCGAAAGCAAACATCAAAACCAAAGACCTGCGTCAGTTCCCGAACATCGACAATGCATACATGGAACTGGGCACTGGCCGCGCAGATGCCGTTCTGCATGACACGCCAAACATCCTGTACTTCATTAAAACTGCCGGTAACGGTCAGTTCAAAGCGGTTGGTGAGTCCCTGGAAGCGCAGCAGTACGGTATCGCCTTCCCGAAAGGCAGCGACGACCTGCGTGAAAAAGTGAACGGCGCGCTGAAAACCCTGCGCGAAAACGGCACCTACAACGAAATCTACAAAAAATGGTTCGGTTCTGAGCCTAAATAATTATTAAAAAATAAAGCGTTACTCCTCAGGGGCGATCTTCGCCCCTGATACATTTGTTACAACCACGGTATACAGGAACACATCATGCAGTTTGACTGGAGCGCCATTTGGCCTGCCATTCCGCTTCTGATCGAAGGCGCGAAGATGACGCTGTTGATCTCGGTCCTCGGCCTCATTGGCGGGTTGATCATTGGTCTGGCAGCGGGTTTCGCACGTACTTTCGGCGGCTGGATTTCCAACCATATCGCACTGGTATTTATCGAAGTTATTCGCGGTACGCCTATCGTCGTACAGGTCATGTTTATCTACTTTGCCCTGCCGATGGCGTTTAACGATCTGCGCATCGATCCTTTCTCGGCCGCCGTTGTCACCATTATGATTAACTCTGGCGCCTATATTGCGGAAATCACCCGTGGTGCAGTGCTTTCTATTCATAAAGGCTTCCGGGAAGCGGGCCTCGCGTTAGGTCTGTCGCGTGGTGAAACCATTCGCCATGTGATCCTACCGTTAGCGCTGCGCCGTATGCTGCCGCCGCTGGGCAACCAGTGGATCATCAGCATCAAAGATACTTCGCTGTTTATTGTTATCGGCGTCGCCGAACTGACCCGCCAGGGCCAGGAAATCATTGCCGGCAACTTCCGCGCGCTGGAGATCTGGAGCGCCGTTGCGGTCGTCTATCTGATCATTACCCTGGTGCTGAGCTTCATTCTGCGTCGTCTTGAAAGAAGGATGAAAATCCTGTGATCGAATTTAAAAACGTCTCCAAGCACTTTGGTCAAACCCAGGTGCTGCACAACATTGATCTGAATATCACTGAAGGTGAAGTGGTGGTCATTATCGGGCCGTCCGGCTCTGGTAAATCAACACTGCTGCGTTGCATTAACAAGCTAGAAGAGATCACCAGCGGTGATCTGATTGTTGATGGCCTGAAAGTCAACGATCCGAAAGTGGATGAGCGCCTGATCCGCCAGGAAGCCGGCATGGTTTTCCAGCAGTTCTATCTGTTCCCGCATCTGACGGCGCTGGAAAACGTCATGTTTGGCCCGCTGCGCGTGCGCGGAACCAATAAAGCCGATGCTGAAAAGCTGGCAAGAGATCTGCTGGCGAAGGTCGGGCTGGCTGAACGTGCGCACCACTATCCGTCTGAGCTTTCGGGCGGCCAGCAGCAGCGCGTCGCGATTGCCCGAGCGCTGGCGGTAAAACCGAAGATGATGCTGTTCGATGAGCCAACTTCCGCGCTCGATCCGGAACTGCGCCACGAAGTACTAAAAGTGATGCAGGATCTGGCTGAAGAAGGCATGACCATGGTGATCGTTACCCATGAAATCGGCTTCGCCGAGAAAGTGGCGTCGCGCCTGATTTTCATCGACAAAGGGCGCATTGCCGAAGACGGCAATCCGCAACAGTTGATCGAAAATCCACCCAGCCCGCGCTTACAGGAATTTTTACAACACGTTTCCTGATGCGCTTGTGCCCCTCCGCCTGGAGGGGCGTTTCCCCCGGATTGTTCTCATTTCCTGCCCTGCTCCGCCCGGCATCTATACTTATCATTTTGCTGGACTTTCTCACCGGAGGAGCATATGCCGTGGATATTGCTATTCATCACTCTGCTGTGCGCGCCGCTTCAGGCCGCGACGATACCCGGCATCACAGCACCCGCAGCCAGTAGCGCGTCATCTACCCAAAACAGTGAACCCAGCGTCGAACAAAAAAAAGCAGCCTATGCGGCGCTGGCAGACGTGCTGGAAAACGATGATTCACGCAAAGAATTGATTGATCAACTGCGGAAAGTCGCCACCACACCGCCGCAGGAGCCGGTTCCGGAGATCACGCCGCCGGAAGTCAAAGAACAGAAAACGGTGCTGGAAAATGTCACCGAAGTCAGCGGCTACTACGGCGAAGCGCTGGCCTCTCGCTTCGCCCAACTCTACCGCAATATCACCGGCTCGCCGCATAAGGCCTTTAACCCGCAAACCTTCACTAATGCCGCCAGCCACTTTTTATTACTCGCGGTACTGGTTTTTGCTTTCTGGATACTGGTGCGTCAGTGTGTTATGCCGCTCTACCGCCGGATGGGCAACTGGGGAAGGCGCAAAAACCGCGAACGGCGGAACTGGTTGCAGTTGCCCGCTATGATAATTGGCGCCTTTATTATCGACCTGCTGTTACTGGTGCTGACGCTGTTTATCGGCCAGTTGCTCAGCGCCAGGCTGAATGCGGGCAACAGCACCATCGCTTTCCAGCAAAGCCTGTTCCTTAATGCGTTTGCGCTGATTGAGTTTTTCAAAGCCATTCTGCGGCTGATTTTCTGCCCGCGCATTCCGGAACTGCGTCCGTTTCGTATTGCTGACGGCACCGCTCGCTACTGGCATCTGCGCCTGAGTGCATTGAGCAGCCTGATTGGTTATGGCCTGCTGGTGGCGGTGCCGATTATTTCCAATCAGGTGAATGTGCAGGTCGGCGCACTCGCCAACGTGGTGATTATGCTGTGTATTACCGTCTGGGCGCTCTATCTTATCTTCCACAATAAGCGCGAGATCCAGCACAACCTGATTGAGCTTGCCGACCACTCACTGGCCTTCTTTAGCTTATTTATCCGCGCTTTTGCGCTGATCTGGCACTGGCTCGCCAGCGCCTACTTTGTCGTGCTGTTCTTTTTCTCGCTGTTTGACCCGGGCAATAGCCTGAAATTTATGATGAGCGCGTCGGTTAACAGCCTTGCCATTCTGAGTATTGCAGCCTTCCTCTCCGGCGTGCTGTCGCGCTGGCTAAATAAAACCATCACCCTCTCGCCGCAGGTGCAGCGCAACTATCCGGAACTGCAAAAGCGGCTGAACGGTTGGCTGTCGGCGGCACTGAAAACGGCGCGCATTCTGGTCGTGTGCGCCACCATCATGCTGTTGCTGAATGCCTGGCGACTGTTTGATTTCTGGCACTGGCTCAATTATGGCGCGGGGGAGAAAACCGTCGATATTCTGATCCGCATTGCGCTGATCCTCTTCTTCTCGGCGGTGGGCTGGACGTTGCTGGCGAGCCTGATTGAGAACCGCCTGGCATCGGATATCCACGGCCGCCCACTGCCAAGCGCACGCACGCGCACGTTACTGACACTGTTCCGCAATGCGCTGGCGGTGGTGATCAGCACCATCACGGTGATGATTGTGCTCTCAGAAATTGGCGTCAATATCGCACCGCTGCTCGCCGGTGCCGGTGCGTTAGGGCTGGCGATCTCATTCGGTTCGCAAACGCTGGTCAAAGACATTATTACCGGGATTTTTATTCAGTTCGAAAATGGGATGAACACCGGCGATCTGGTGACTATCGGGCCGCTAACCGGCACCGTCGAGCGAATGTCGATTCGTTCCGTCGGCGTGCGCCAGGATACGGGGGCGTACCATATTATTCCCTGGTCATCGATAACCACCTTCGCCAACTTTGTCCGCGGTATTGGTTCGGTAGTGGCAAATTATGATGTCGATCGCCATGAAGAGACCGATAAAGCCAATCAGGCGCTGAAGGATGCGGTGGCCGAACTGATGGAACAGGAAGATATTCGCGGGCTGGTGATCGGCGAGCCGTCATTCGCCGGGCTGGTCGGGCTAACCAATACCGCCTTTACGCTACGTGTTACCTTTACCACGCTGCCGCTGAAGCAGTGGACAGTCAGGTTCGCCCTCGACACCATGGTGAAAAAACATTTCGATCGCGCGGGCATTCGCCCACCGGTGCAGACGTATCAAGTGCTGCCTGCACCGCAAAACTCACCGCAACCGGCCTCACCGGCGAGCCCGCCGCCAGCAGAGCCTACCCTTTAAAGCGGCTCTGCGCCCAGCGTTTACGCTGGGTCTCATCGAGGAAAGTCCAGGCGATAAATCGGCTCTGCTTTTGACCCTGGGCCATCTCTTTTTTCATTACCTTCACCGCACCTGCCTGCGTCAGTGCGCGATACAGCTCGGGCAGGTTATCGCCACGCGAGACCAGCGAGGTGAACCACAGCACCTGGCGGGCGAACTGCTGGCTCTCCGCAATCATCTTGCAAATAAAAGCGACTTCGCCGCCTTCGCACCATAACTCCTGCTGCTGACCGCCAAAGTTGGCGGCATCGCTGGCAGATTGCCCCAGATTACGGCGTTTACGCTCGCTGCCCGCCCGCGCACTCTGCGCCGAGTCATGAAACGGCGGATTACAGAGCGTGGCATCGTACTGCTCATTTTTATGGATAACGCCAGCAAGAATTGCTGACGGATCTTTTTGCCGACGCAGACGAACCGCGCGGCTCAGCCCCGGATTAGCGCTAATAATCGCCTGCGCGCTGGTCAGCGCCGCATCGTTAATTTCGCTGCCGGTAAAACGCCAGCCATATTCATGGTGACCAATCAGCGGATAGATGCAGTTCGCCCCGGTGCCAACATCCAGCACGCTGGCCTGCGCAGGGATCTGCCCTTCGTTGCTCTCTGCCAGCACATCAGCCAGATGGTGGAGATAATCGGCGCGTCCTGGCACCGGCGGGGTGAGAAAACCCTCGGGGATATCCCACTCACGCACACCATAGAAGTGCGCCAGCAGCGCTTTGTTTAAAGCCTTCACCGCCTGCGGTTCGGCGAAATCAATGGTCGACTCGCCTTTTGGGTTAGCGGTGATAAAGTCGCGCAATGACGGATTCGCGACGCACAATGCGTCAAGGTCGTAGCGGCTGTGGTGGCGGTTACGCGGGTGCAAACCCGGCTTCTGGGCATTCATGGCATTCTCCTGTTAGCAGCGGCGTAAGATACCCGTTGACGTTGACCGGGTAAATAAGTGAGGCTGAAGAAACTTGTCTGACAACCAGGAAACGCTATGTATTTTTATGAACCGGCGAAAGGCCACGGCCTGCCGCACGATCCGCTGAATGCGATTATTGGTCCGCGTCCTATCGGCTGGATTGCCTCGCTGGATGGCAAAGGCCAGCGAAATCTTGCGCCGTACAGTTTCTTTAACTGTTTCAATTATCGCCCGCCGATTATTGGCTTCGCCAGCAGCGGCTGGAAAGATAGCGTACGCAATATTACTGAAACCAAAGAGTTTGTCTGGAACCTGACGACCCGCGATTTAGCAGTGCGGATGAATGAAACCTCCGCGTCGCTGCCCCACGGCGAAGATGAGTTTACCCGTGCAGGCCTGACGCCCGTTGCCGGTCGTATCGTCAGCGCGCCGCGTGTGGCGGAAAGCCCGGTCAACTTCGAATGTCGCCTCTCCCAGTGTATTCAACTGACCACCGCCGATGGCAGCGCCATCGATAGTTGGCTGGTGCTGGGCGAAGTGGTCGCGGTACACATTGATGAATCGCTGCTGGAAAACGGCATTTATCAGACCGCAAAAGCACAGCCCGTGCTGCGTGCGGGCGGCCCGTCTGCCTATTACGGGATCAGTGAAGCGCAGCGCTTTGATTTGATTCGCCCGGATAACCGCTAACCCCGTTTACCTGTCCCAGCCTGGAGCCCTGTGCTATCGGGCGTTTGCTATAATTACGCTATTGCAACTAAGGAGGCGATCATGGCTTCAGGCTGGGCAAATGACGGTGCGGTACAGCAGCAGATCGACAGTACGATTGAAGATGCCGTGGCGCGCGCCCGTCGTGATTTACCCCACGGTGAAAGCTTGCTGACCTGCGAAGAGTGTGGCGAACCGATCCCGGAAGCGCGTCGTAAAGCGATTCCAGGGGTGCGCTTATGCGTTACCTGCCAGCAGGAGAAAGATTTACATAACTCTACATTCTCAGGATATAATCGCAGAGGATCGAAGGATAGCCAGTTACTTTGACCTTTCCTGACGTTTTCAACCAGCGCAAGCGGTTGCCTTTACATCCACAAAATCCCGCAGTGAAAGTAGCAAAATGTGCCGCAAAATTGTCCGCTGCGCTGATCTGCTGGCGAATGTCCTTTTTTCTTACACAAAAGCCTTTCAAATCAAACAGCTATATCTTATTCAATTTTTTAGAATAAGGTCGTCAATTCTCTTCGATTTTATCTCTTGTGAAAAACTGTGATACTTATCACATCGACGGAACATCGTCCCCAACACAGAATAACCTGCGAGAAATTGACTATGAAAACCATCAAATATGCTGTTGCTGCTATCGCGCTTTCTACCCTCTCTTTCGGTGCCTTTGCTGCCCAGTCTGTGACTGCCGCACAAGCCGAAAGCCTGGACAAAATCGGTGTTGTTTCTGCTCACGGCGCAACCACGCTGGACGGTCTGGAAGCCAAACTGGCTGCCAAAGCGCAGGCTGCTGGTGCCAGCGGCTACAGCATCATCTCTGCTGCCGGCAATAACAAACTGAGCGGCACTGCGGTTATCTACAAATAACCCAACCGAAGTTGTACCCCCCGGCAAATTAACCCTCTGCCGGGATGCTCCACCCTCATTGACCCTGTTGTTACCCTGTTTTTGCCCGTCCTGGATTGTGACGGGCTTTTTTTTGCTTAAAAACTCTGTGCTACCCGCGCCAGCCCCTCTTCCAGCGTCGCGCTTTCTCCGGTTGCCACCAGGCAACAGGCCAGCTGAATTTTTAGTGACTCCGGTATTGCTTCGCGCCCGGCAAGGCAGTGTTCGATCCAGCGAGCCGTGCTCTCTGCATCTTTTGCCACGCCTTCCAATGCAACCTGCTCGGCGGCATCGTTGCGCGCAAAGAGGATCCGCTCGCCCGCCGCGTCAATCAGGTTGATCTGCGGACAGCGCTGCGGGTTCGCATACACTTCCCCTTCCGTCCCCGCCATCAGCAGCGCACGGCCACCGATGTCGGCGAAAAATTTCCCCACCCGCGTAAGGTATTCGGGATGAGAAACGCTGGATAAACGCAGTGCCGCGTCGGTTTTAAACGGCGTTACCAGCTTCGCCAGCGTGTGCGCACTGTTGCGCACGCCCATGCGCCAGCGCATCGCCAGCTGTTTTTCCAGTGGCGGACAGAGCGCGTGTACCGGCATAAAGACCGGATGATGGCCTTCCAGCTTCGCCTGCGCCTGCCCGGCGTGCAGCGTCGGCTCAATGCCCAACAGGGTGAAAATACTTTCGCTAATCACGCGCGTGGGATCTGCGCTAATGCCGTGCACCAGCACCGGGAAACCCAGCTTATTCAGCAGAATAGCCAATAATGGCGTGAGATTAGGCTGTTTGCGCGCGCCGTTATAGCTGGGAATAACAATCGGCATCGGTTTCGCCACCGGCGGCGTCAGCGCCAGCGTGTGCTGCTGCATCGCCTCGTAGAAGCCACGCATTTCCGCCTCGCCTTCGCCTTTAATGCGCAGCGCAATCAGAATGCCGCCCATCTCCAGATCCGGTACGTCGCCGTTCAGCATCTGCGCATAGAGACCACGAGCGGTGTCAATATCCAGATCCCGGGCATGGTTCTTTCCGCGACCAATCTCTTTGATAACTTTACGGTAATCCATGACAGTTCCTCGCATGCTCACATCGTTAACGGCGCTTGCGGCGCTTTTGTTCTGGTTTTTTCACCGGTTTCTTCACTATAACGTCCGGCATTGCCGGTTGGGAAATAGGAAACACCGGCAGCGCATCAAGCAGACGTTTTCCATAGCTTTTGGTCAACAGGCGCTTATCGTAAATCACCACTTCGCCGCGACAACCGTGGCTACGGATAAGCCTGCCGACCTGCTGGATAAGATTAAACGAGGCGCTGGGCAAACTCTGTACTTCAAACGGATAACGGTTGAGGCTCTTCAGCCATTCACCTTCGGTGATCACCACCGGGCTATCAATCGGCGGAAAGGCGATTTTATGAATATGCACCTGTGTCAGGTAATCGCCTTTCAGATCAAGCCCTTCGGCGAAGGATTGCAGGCCAACCAGCACGCTGCGCTCGCCCGCGTCGATCCGTTTACGGTGCAGTTCCACCAGCCGGTAGCGCGGCTGATCGCCCTGCACCAATAGCAGCAGGCGTAAATCCGCCACGTAACTTAAAAACAGTTGCATCGCGCGCTGGCTGGCGAACAGCACCAGCATCCCCGGATGGGCTTTACTTTCCACCTGCTCACGAAACCAGGTCGCCATTTCGGCGATATGCTGCTCTTCATTTTCAATCAGCGGTTCGTAGCGCATTTGCGGGATAACAATCTTCCCCTGCTCAACGTGATTGAAAGGCGAATCCAGCGAGACAAATCGGTCGCCCGCTTTCTCTTTCAGGCCGCTCATCTCTTGCAGGCGATTAAAACTGTTCAACGACCTCAGCGTGGCGGAGGTGATAACAATATGCGGTACGCTGCGCCACAGCAGCTTCTCCAGCTGATCGCTGACGCGAATGCCTACGCAGTGAAACAGCAGATGCAGCTGCCCCTCCCGCACTTCGCGCGTCGCCCATTTCGATACCGGCGCACCGGAAGCCTGCACCATTGAGGCCAGCCGCCAGAGTTTGCTCTGGCTTTCAAACATGCCAAGCGCACGGTTCATTTGCAGGATCACCCGGTGCAAACGCACAATGTCGTGGCTACCGGTCTTTTCGCTTAAATCGTTGAGGAACAGCTCCGCCAGCCCGCGCAGCATTTCTGTTAGCTTCGCCAGCCGCTGACAAATCGCCATCACCTCATCCGGCAGCTCGCCCATAGCAAAGCGGTGTTCGGCTTCCTGACCAGCAGGAAGATAGAGGTTGAGCATGTTATTCAATGATGAAATCAGCCCGAACAGCTCTTCGCAGTGGGCGTTGAGCCGCTCCGGCGTCGCCAGCGGCGGCAGAGTTTTCGGCCGGAACTGCTCCAGGCATGTCGCCACCAGCCGGATAAATAAGTCGAGCTGTAGCTGATACCAGGACGCTGTTATTTCGGCGCTCATCTCCAGCGCATCGCGCGCCACATCCGGCAGATGATGGCCTTCATCCAGCACCAGCAGTAGGTTTTTCGGCTCCGGCAAGACGGCTTCGCTCTCCAGCGCCGCCATCACCAGCGCGTGGTTCGCTACCACCACTTCCGCTTCCTGAATTTCACGCCGCGCGACAAAGAACGGACATTCCCGGTAATAGTGGCAGTTGCGGTTCAGGCAACTGGCTTTATCGGTACTGAGGCGACGCCATAAATCATCACTGATGGCTTTATCGGTGTGATCGCGCAGGCCGTCCCATTTGTAGCTGTCGAGATCGGCTTTCAGCGTCGCGCACTGCTTCTGTTCCTCTTTGCTGCCCGGCGTCAGCTCATCATCAAGGAACGCCAGCAGATCCTGCTGGTCCGGCTCGCTGCTGGCCAGAGCAGCCAGATTGCGCGGGCAGACATAGCGCCCACGGCCAAACGCTGCGGTAAAACGTAAATCGGGGATAATTTTGCGCAGCAGCGGCAGATCTTTACTGTAGATCTGATCCTGCAACGCCACGTTGGCGGTACTGACCACCAGCGTTTTTTGCTCTTCGCGGGCAATAGCAATACCCGGAATTAAATAAGAGAGCGTTTTCCCGACGCCGGTCGGCGCTTCGATCGCCAGATGCCTGCCCTCTTCACCCGCCAGCGTTTTCGCGACATCAGCAATCATCTGCCGCTGCGGCGCACGGGGAATAAAGTCCGGGATCTGTTGTTGCAACGCCTTATACCAGGCGGCAATCTGCGCTTTTAGCGCGGCGGTAAGAGCCATGAAGAAACCTGAAATACTGTATAAACAGCCACTATTGTGGCATTTTTAGCGCCCGCTGGGTAACCCTTTTTGCCATTCTGGAAGCGGCCACGAAAACCCATTTTCCACCTCTGCAATACAGGATATTTTTCGCCGGGCGGATCACAAATTAGCAGATCTATTCATAAGTACTCTATATAGCGCGTTGATCATTGAACAGGGCAATGCTAGTTTTTACCTGCATTACGCTTGTTACCGAATATCGGGCAAAACCTAAATGCAGAGAACAAGGACAGATGATGTCCATTGCTGTATTTACGTTTTGCCCGTTTTTGTTTGCAGGAGTTAGCGATGCTGGTCAAACAAATCTTAAATAATAACGTGGTCAGCGCCATCGACGATCGTGGCTTTGAGGTTATTCTGACCGGGCGAGGGCTGGGTTTTAATACGCAGAACGGCGCCATCGTTAACGAACAAGCCATCGAGAAAATATTCCATTTGCAGGATTCGCAGGTCTCTGCCCGTTTTAAAGATCTGATTAGCGAAGTACCTGTCGAAATAGTGCAACTGACCGCCGACATTGTCACGCTGGCCCGCAGCCAGTTGTCGCATAAATTAAGCGAAGGTTTGTACGTCACGCTAGCTGACCATCTGCATTTCGCGCTACAACGCAATGAAAAACATGAGCAATTGCCGAATCCGCTGGAGTGGGAAGTGCGCCATTTTTATACCGCTGAATATGCTCTTGGTCGCCAGGCGATTGGTATGGTGGTGGCGCGCACCGGGCAATTATTGCCTGACAGCGAAGCCTGCAGTATTGCGTTACATATTGTGAATGCCGGGCTGAACGACAGCATGGGAAAAACCACGCAAATCACACGGCTTATTTATCAACTACAGAATATCGTTAAATACTTTTTCAGCCTGCCACTCGACGAGCACAGCCTGAATTACCAACGTTTCATTACCCATTTAAAATTTTTCGCCCAGCGGGTGATTGATGGGGTGGTGTTAAATAATGACGACGAAGAGTTATTTGCCATGGTACAGCGCCGCTATCAGACCACCCTGAAATGCGTCGATGCCATCAATGAGTTTGTCGGCAAAAACTATCACCACACCATGAGCAACTCGGAAAAGCTCTATCTGACCGTGCATATCGAAAACGTGGTACAGCGGGCAGAACCCAATTAGTTTACCCAACATCATTCGCGTAGCCGCAACCACAAAGCGGCAGCTTGAAGGATGAAATGTATAGATTCCGTCCAGGCTTGTTACTGTTCAATCAGGCAAACCCCAGAGGAAACAAGGTATCGGCGTAAAGCCGATGATTGTGGATGATGCCAGCAATGCGGGCGTCAGTCTGGAGGAATTATCATGAATTATCAGGATACCGCGCAGCAGATTATCAACAGGATCGGCGGCAAAGGCAATATTCTGTCGCTGTTTCACTGTATTACCCGTCTGCGTTTTTTACTCAAAGATAACGACAAGGCCGATCGCGCGGCGCTGGAAGCGCTGGATGGCGTGATAGGCGTCAACATCTCTGGCGATCAGTTTCAGTTGATTATCGGTAACGATGTGGCCCCATTGTGCGACGCGCTGCTGGCCAAATTACCCGGCGTCTCGTCCGGCGGCGCTGTGCAACATGGTAAACGTCGCAACCCGGTATCGGTGCTGCTGGAGGGGCTGTCCAGTATCTTCTCGCCGATCATCCCGGCGATTGCCGGAGCCGGTATTCTGAAAGGCGTCCTGGCGCTAGTGGTCGCGATGCAGTGGCTGGAAACCAGTAACCAGACCTACCAAATTCTGCTCGCCATTAGCGACGGCGTGTTTTACTTCATGCCGCTGGCGCTGGCTTTCAGCGCCGCCAATAAGTTCGGCGCAAATCCTTACGTGGCAGTGGCGCTGGCCGCCGCCCTCTTCCATCCTGCAATTCAGGCGCTGTTTAAATCCGGCGCGCCGATCAATTTTATGCACCTGCCGGTGCCAACCGTGAATTATGCCTCAACGGTGATCCCGATCCTGCTGGCCATCTGGCTGCTGAGCCGGGTAGAGAAGCTGATTGATCGCATCATGCCCGGCGTACTGAAAACGATGTTTGTGCCGCTACTGAGCCTGGTGATTGTCACGCCGATTACGCTGATTGCCATTGGCCCACTGGGGATTTTCGCCGGTAATGCGCTCTCCGGCGGCATTATCTGGCTGGTGGAAAATGCCGGCATCGTGGCGGGCGTAGTGGTTGGCGGCACGCTGTCGATGATCATCATCACCGGCATGCACTATGTGCTGGTGCCAATCATGATCAACAACATCAGCACCCTGGGTTTCGATCCGTTCAAAATCCTCTTCTATATTGCCAACCTGGGCCAGGCGGGTGCGGCCTTTGGCGTGTTCCTGCGGGCGCGGGATAAAAAGCTGAAATCGCTGGCGCTAACCACCAGTTTCAGCGCGGCCATGGGTATTACCGAACCGGCGATGTACGGCATCAATATTCGCTATAAACGCCCGTTTGCTGCCGCGCTGATTGGTGGCGCGTGCGGCGGCGGTGTTGCCATGGCGATGGGGGTGAAAACCTACGCCTTTGCGCTCAGCGGTCTGCCCGGTCTTCCGGCGCTGGTCGGCCCGACATTTTTATGGGCGCTGGTCAGTATCGCCATTTCGTTTGTCTGCGCTGCGGTTGTCACGGTGATCCTCGGATTTGAAGAGACGGTGGTAGCCGGGGTCAGCCCGATGTCGGTGGCACGTACCGAAGAAAAACTGTTTGCCCCGGTGAGCGGCGAACTGAAACCCCTCAACGCCCTTAGCGACCCGGTATTTGCCGATGAGATTTTCGGTAAAGGGCTGGCGATTTATCCCACCAGCGGCGAGCTACGCTCTCCGGTTAACGGCAAGGTGGAATCCCTGTTTGAAACCCATCACGCACTGGCGCTGCAAAGCGATACCGGCGCGGAGATCCTCATTCATATCGGTATCGACACGGTAAAACTGGGTGGTAAGCACTTCACCAGCCACATCGCCGTCGGGCAGAGCGTCGAGGTAGGCGATCTGCTGGTGAGCTTTGATCTGGCGGCGCTGAAGGCCGCTGGCATCGATCCGAGCGTGATTGTGGTCGTCACCAACAGCGAACAATACGGCGATATCAGCCCGGTCAAAGTACAAGGCGATGTCGCCAGCCGGGACGCATTTCTCACACTGACCGCGACAGCGGCGTAAGGAGCAAAGGTATGGCATTTTCGAAAGCATTCCCGGAAGGATTTTTATGGGGCGGCGCAACAGCGGCGAACCAACTGGAAGGCGCATGGAATGTGGGCGGCAAAGGGCTTTCCGTTTCTGATGTCTACACGTTTGATATCAACACGCCGCGGGAGCGCTGGCTCGATCAATGGCTTGGCATGACGCACGCTCAAATACGCGAAGCGCAGGACCCTGGCAGTAAAAAGTACTACCCGAAACGCAAAGGCAACGACTTTTACCACCACTTTAAAGAGGATATCGCCCTGTTCGCCGGAATGGGTTTTAAGTGCTTTCGCATGTCGATTGCCTGGACGCGCATCTTCCCGCGCGGCGATGAAACCACGCCGAACGAAGCCGGGCTGAAATTCTACGACGAGGTGTTCGATACGCTGCTGGCGCACGGTATTCAACCGATTGTGTCGCTGTCGCACTACGAGATGCCGCTGGCGCTGGTGACCGACTATGGCGGCTGGCCGAACCGCCAGTTGGTCGATTTCTACGTACGTTTCGCCACCACGGTCTTCACCCGCTACCGCAAAAAAGTGAAGTACTGGATGACCTTCAACGAGATCAACTGCGTGAAACATCACCCGTATGTCAGCGTTGGTGTGATCGAAGAGGACAATCCGCATCTCGAACAGGATAAATACCAGGGCGCGCACCATCAGTTTGTCGCCAGCGCACTGGCCACCAAAGCCTGCCACGCCATTATTCCCGGCTCGCAGGTCGGCTGCATGATCAGCTACCAGATGCTCTATCCGCACACCTGCCACCCGGATGATTTGCAGGCCTGTGAAGAGATGCAGCGCGTGTCGCTGTTCTTTAGCGACGTGCAGGCGCATGGTTACTACCCGGCGTACACCGATCGCATGCTGGCGGAAAAAGGCGTCACGCTGCAAAAAGTGGTCGGTGATGATGAGATCCTGCGCCAGCACCCGGTCGATTTCGTCTCCTTTAGCTACTACATGTCGAGCACCGTTAGTGCGCACCCGGAAAAACGGGAAATAGCGGAAGGCAATATGGTGACTGGCGGCATCCGCAACCCGTACCTGCCAACCAGCCAGTGGGGCTGGCAGATTGACCCGAAAGGGCTGCGTCTTGCCTTAAACCAGCTCTATGACCGCTACCAGAAGCCGCTGTTTATTGCCGAAAACGGTCTCGGCGCGATCGATACCGTCAACCCGGACGGCTCTATCGACGATGATTACCGTATCGATTATCTGCGCCAGCACGTGGAACAGATGCAGGAAGCGATTGGCGACGGCGTCGATCTGTTTGGTTACACCTGGTGGGGGCCGATTGACGTGGTCAGCGCCGGAACGGCGCAAATTTCCAAACGCTACGGCTTTATTTATGTTGACCAGGATGACATGGGCAACGGCACACAGGCGCGCTCGCTAAAGAAAAGCTATCACTGGTACAAAAAACTGATCGCCTCTAACGGCGAAGACTTACGCGATTAAGGAGCTGAGATGGCTATTTTCCCGAAAGATTTTTTGTGGGGCGGCGCGATTGCCGCCAACCAGGCGGAAGGCGCATGGAACGAGGATGGCAAAGGGCCATCGATTGCCGACGTGGTGCGCGGCGGTATCGCTTCCGGTAAACATGATGCGACGATTGACCCAAATCTCTATTACGCCAGCCACGAAGCGATTGATTTCTACCATCGCTACAAAGAAGACATCGCGCTGTTCGCAGAGATGGGTTTCAAATGCTTTCGTACCTCGATTGCCTGGTCGCGCATTTTCCCGCGTGGCGATGAAACTACGCCAAACGAAGCGGGGCTAAAATTTTACGACGATCTGTTTGATGAACTGCTGAAATACGGCATTGAACCGGTGATTACCCTCTCCCACTATGAGACGCCGCTGGCGCTGTATCAGGAGTATGGCGGCTGGAAGAATCGCCAGTTGATTGATTTCTTCAGCCGCTACTGCGAAACGGTATTCCGCCGTTACCAGCGCAAGGTCAAATACTGGATGACCTTCAACGAACTGAACAATATGAACCGTATGCCGTTCGCCACCGGCGCGGTGGATGCCAGCGCCGGTGCGCAGGATATCTGGCAGGCGAATCACCACCAGTTTGTCGCTAACGCACTGGCGAACAAGCTGTGCCACGACATCATTCCCGATGCGCAAATCGGCTGCATGCTGTCGTTGAGCACCGTTTACCCGGCAACCTGCAACCCGGACGATATCTTCTCTACTATGCAGTTACGCCGCCGTTCGCTGTTTTTCTCCGATGTGATGATGCTCGGCCACTATCCGGCGTTTGCGCCGTGTCTGTTCCGCGAACTGGGCGTGGAGCTGACCATTGCCGATGGCGATCTGCAACTGCTGGCCGATTATCCGTCGGATTATCTCGGCTTTAGCTACTACCGCAGCGTATTACATCAGGCGGGCGGCCAGTTCCGTATTGATACCGGCGGTACTGCCGGGCTGGATAATCCGTTTCTTGAAAAAACCGCCTGGGGCTGGCCGATCGATCCACAGGGTTTCCGTATCGTCTGTAATGAACTGGCAGATCGCTACCGCAAGCCGTTGTTTATTGTCGAAAATGGCTATGGCGGCGTCGATGAGCCGGATGCCAGCGGGCAGATTAACGATCTGGCGCGAATCGATTATGGCCGCCGCCATATTCAGGCAATGGCAGAAGCCATTGACGATGGCTGTGACATTATGGGTTACACCTGGTGGGGACCGATTGATATCGTCAGTGCCGGAACCGGCGAGATGAAAAAGCGCTATGGCTTTATCTATGTCGACAAAGATAACGACGGCAACGGTACGCTGAAGCGCAGCAAAAAACGCAGTTTTGAATGGTATCAGCAAGTTATCGCCAGTCATGGTGAAGTGCTGTAGGGTTGAAGCTCGCATTGTGTTCCCGTGTGGTTGATGGCTGGTGCTGCGGGCGCGGGAAACGCGTCAGGCCTGGCTGGCGCGCGTTAATCGCCGATCGCAAGCCTGATAAAACAACGCCGCCAGTCGGTACATTGCCCGCTGGCGGCGTCGATTGCCGGATAAAGTGTATCCGGCCTGCAAAATGCGTTACTGCGCGGCGCTCGGTTTACGCGGACGGCGACGGCGTGCGCCGTTTCCTGCCGGTTTACCCTGGCTATCACGCGCTGGCTGGGCGTTACCATCCAGACGGCGTGAACCCCCTTCACTGCGGCGTGGAGCACGCGGTTTTTGCGCTTCACCGTCAGTGCGACGCGGGGAGCGCGGTTTCTGCTCCTCACCCTCATTGCGGCGCGGCGCGGACTGACCACGACCACCGCCGCCCTGCCCGCGACCACCACCCTGACGACCGCCGCCCTGGCCGCGACCATTCTGGATCGGTTCGGCTTTGATGGACGGATCCGGTTCATAACCTTCGATGGCAATGCGCGGGATCTCTTTTTTCAGCAGACGTTCGATGTCGCGCAGCAGTTTGTGTTCATCAACGCAGACCAGCGACAACGCTTCACCGGTAGCCGCCGCACGCCCGGTACGGCCGATACGGTGGACGTAATCTTCCGGTACGTTCGGCAGCTCGTAGTTCACCACATGCGGCAGCTCTTCGATGTCGAGACCGCGCGCAGCGATATCTGTGGCCACCAGCACGCGAATATCCCCGGATTTGAAATCCGCCAGCGCACGGGTACGCGCGCCCTGGCTTTTGTTACCGTGGATCGCCGCACTGGTGATGCCATCTTTATTCAGTTGTTCCGCCAGATGGTTGGCGCCGTGCTTGGTGCGGGTAAAGACCAGCACCTGCTGCCAGTTACCCTGGCCAATCATCTGCGACAACAGCTCACGCTTACGTTTTTTATCTACAAAATGCACATGCTGAGTCACCTGCTCGGAAGCGGTGTTGCGGCGCGCCACTTCAATTTCCAGCGGGTTGTGCAACAGCTTTTCCGCCAGCGCTTTGATGTCGTCGGAGAAGGTCGCGGAGAACAGCAGGTTCTGACGGCGCTGCGGCAGTTTTGCCAGCACGCGGCGAATATCGTGGATAAAGCCCATATCCAGCATACGGTCGGCTTCATCCAGCACCAGAATTTCCACGCTATCGAGTTTCAGCGCGTTTTGGTGTTCCAGATCCAGCAAACGGCCAGGCGTGGCGATCAGCACATCGACGCCACCGCGCAGTTTCATCATCTGCGGGTTGATGCTGACGCCGCCAAACACCACCAGCGAACGGATGTTCAGATACTGGCTGTAGTCGCGTACGTTTTCACCGATTTGCGCCGCCAGTTCACGGGTTGGCGTCAGGATCAGCGCACGCACCGGGCGGCGGCCTTTCGCGTG
Source organism: Kosakonia sp. MH5 (assembly GCF_009935945.1). Classification (NCBI taxonomy): domain Bacteria; kingdom Pseudomonadati; phylum Pseudomonadota; class Gammaproteobacteria; order Enterobacterales; family Enterobacteriaceae; genus Kosakonia; species Kosakonia sp. MH5. The sequence continues at coordinate 727,312 of NZ_QODH01000001.1, forward strand.
CGGCTCTTTTTGCACAAGCAGTTGCAGCAGCGGCAGGGTAAAGCCAGCCGTTTTACCGGTACCGGTCTGGGCGCTGGCCATCAGGTCGCGGCCTTGCAGTACGGCGGGGATCGCCTGCTGCTGAATAGGGGTCGGCTGAACATAACCCTGCTCGGCGACTGCGCGCAGGATTTCCGGATTCAGGCCAAGGGCATCAAATGACATAACAACTCCACACCGCCCCGACCTGTCACAGGTGTAGTTTTCAGGGAGATATAATTTGACTGATGACAAAAACCACAATGTCATGAAGGTGCGGAGTGTATCAGCTTTTGTGATCGAGCGCATAAATATCCGGCCAGGGATCATCCGCAATCTTTTCGCCTGTTGCAGATCACCCTGCCAGCCCCTTCCAGCATCAGTTGAACCGGTTTCCGCTTCATTCGTCACCTTTTCCTTGCCTGGCGCTGGACAAGTTTCGTCCTGAAGCATAAATTTAATCAATCGATTGATTAATTATTTTGCCCCCATGAATACAACCCCAACGACCAGTAAAGGCGAACAGGCCAAACAGCAGTTGATTGCTGCCGCGCTGGCGCAATTCGGTGAATACGGGCTGCATGCTACCACCCGCGATATCGCCGCGCTGGCCGGGCAAAATATTGCGGCGATCACCTATTACTTTGGTTCGAAAGAGGATTTATACCTCGCCTGTGCGCAGTGGATCGCCGACTTTATCAGTAAGAATTTCCACCCGCATGTTCAGGCAGCAGAGGCGTTGTTCGCGCAGCCGGAGCCGAATAAGGCAGAAATACGCGCTCTGATTCATAGCGCCTGCCGCAACATGATCACGCTGCTCACCCACGATGAGACGCTGAACCTGAGCAAATTTATCTCCCGCGAGCAGCTCTCGCCAACGCGGGCGTATCAGCGGGTGCACGATCAGGTCATTGCGCCGATGCACAGCCATCTCACCGCCCTGCTGGCGGCCTATACCGGGCGGGATGCCACGGATACCGAAACCATTATTCATACCCACGCACTGCTCGGTGAAATTCTCGCGTTTCGTCTCGGGCGGGAAACCTTCTTGCTGCGTGCGGGCTGGTCGCAGTTTGACGAAGAGAAAACCGCGCAGATTTACCAGGTTATCACCTGCCATATCGATCTCATTTTGCAAGGATTAACGCACAGGAGTCCGGAGTGATGAAAAAACCTCTCGTTACGGTGTTGATTGTGGTGGTCGTTATCGCCGCGCTGGCTGGCGGCTGGATGTGGTATCAGAGCAGACAGGAGCGCGCGCTCACCCTGTACGGTAACGTTGATATTCGCACGGTGAATTTGAGTTTCCGCGTTGGCGGACGGCTCGCTTCGCTAAACGTTGATGAAGGCGATGCGATCCAGGCCGGACAGACGCTCGGTGAGATCGATAAAGCGCCCTACCAGAATGCCTTATTGCAGGCGCAGGCCAATGTCTCCACCGCGCAAGCGAAATACGATCTGGCTACCGCTGGCTACCGTGATGAAGAGATTGCCCAGGCTGTTGCGGCGGTGAATCAGGCGCGGGCCGCCTATGACTACGCGCAAAACTACTATCAGCGTCAGCAAGGGTTATGGAAAAGCCGGGTGATCTCCGCCAACGATCTGGAAAATGCCCGTTCCACACGGGATCAGGCGCAGGCAACGCTGAAATCCGCGCAGGACAAGTTAAGCCAGTACCGCACCGGTAACCGCCCGCAGGAAATTGAACAGGCGAAAGCGGGTCTTGAACAGGCGCAGGCCGCGCTGGCGCAGGCGCAACTGGATCTGCATGACACCACGCTGGTCGCCCCTTCCGCCGGGACAATCCTGACCCGCGCCGTCGAGCCGGGCAGCATGCTCAGCGCAGGCGGCACCGTTTTCACGCTGTCGTTAACCCGTCCGGTATGGGTGCGCGCATATGTTGATGAGATCAACTTGCAGCAGGCGCAGCCAGGGCAGGAAGTACTGCTTTACACCGATGGGCGACCGAATAAGCCGTATCATGGCAAAATCGGCTTTGTCTCGCCTACCGCCGAATTTACGCCCAAAACCGTACAAACCCCGGATCTGCGAACGGATCTGGTGTATCGCCTGCGCATTATCGTTACCGATGCCGACAACTCGCTGCGCCAGGGGATGCCGGTAACCGTGCGTTTTGCGGGCGAGGCGCGTCATGAATGAGGCATCCATCCATTTACGCGGGCTGGTAAAACGCTTTCCGGGCATGGAAAAACCCGCTGTCGCAAAGCTCGATTGCGAGATTCGCGCCGGGTATGTCACCGGGCTGGTCGGCCCGGATGGCGCAGGGAAAACCACACTGATGCGCATTCTTGCCGGGTTGATGAAGCAGGACGAAGGCAGCGTGCAGGTGATGGGTCTGGATCCGCTGCGTCAGGATAGCGAACTACACGCCATGCTCGGTTATATGCCGCAAAAATTCGGGCTGTATGAAGATTTAACGGTAATGGAAAACCTCAATCTGTACGCCGATCTGCGCAGCGTCACCGGCGAGCAGCGCCGTCAGACCTTCGAACGCCTGCTGGAGTTTACCGCCCTCGCCCCGTTTACCGGACGGCTGGCCGGAAAGCTCTCAGGCGGGATGAAGCAGAAACTGGGGCTGGCCTGCACGCTGGTCGGCGAACCGAAAGTGCTGTTGCTGGATGAGCCGGGCGTCGGCGTTGACCCGATTTCCCGCCGCGAACTGTGGCAGATGGTGCATGAACTGGCGGGCGAAGGGATGCTGATCCTCTGGAGCACCTCGTATCTTGATGAAGCGGAGCAGTGCCGCGATGTGCTGCTGATGAACGAAGGCGAATTGCTGTATCAGGGCGAGCCGACCGCGCTGACGCAGCGCATGGCCGGGCGCAGTTTTCTTGTCACCAGCGCGCAGGAGAACAACCGCCGCTTGCTGCGTCTTATTCTGCGTCAGCCGCAGGTCAGCGATGGCATGATCCAGGGGCGCTCGGTGCGCATGATCCTGAAAAAAGAGGCGCACGTCGACGAAATTCGCCACGCCGACAACATGCCACCAGTAGAGATCACGGAAACCGCGCCGCGCTTTGAAGATGCGTTTATCGATCTGCTCGGTGGCGCGGGTGCGTCCGAATCCCCGCTGGGGGCAATTCTGCATACGGTGGAAGGCAGCACGGACGAAACGGTGATTGAAGCCCGCTCGCTGACCAAAAAGTTTGGTGATTTCGCCGCTACCGATCATGTCGATTTTGCCGTTAAACGCGGTGAAATCTTCGGCCTGCTGGGGCCGAACGGCGCAGGTAAATCGACAACCTTCAAAATGATGTGCGGTTTGTTGGTGCCTACCGACGGCCAGGCGCTGGTGCTGAATCTCGATCTCAAAGTCAGCTCCGGCAAAGCGCGCCAGCATCTGGGTTATATGGCGCAAAAATTCTCGCTGTACGGCAACCTGACGGTGGAGCAGAACCTGCGCTTTTTCTCCGGCGTCTACGGCCTGCGCGGACGGGCGCAAAACGAAAAGATAACCCGCATGAGCGAGGCGTTCGGGCTGAAAGCCATTGCTCACCATGCGACCGATGAATTGCCGCTGGGCTTTAAGCAGCGCCTGGCGCTGGCCTGCTCGCTGATGCATGAACCGGATATTCTGTTCCTTGATGAACCCACTTCCGGTGTCGATCCACTGACGCGACGGGAGTTCTGGCTGCACATCAACAGCATGGTGGAGAAAGGCGTGACCGTGATGGTCACCACGCACTTTATGGACGAAGCAGAGTATTGCGATCGTATCGGGCTGGTGTATCGCGGAAAGCTTATCGCCAGCGGCACGCCGGATGATTTAAAGGCGCAAAGCGCCGATGCGGATAACCCGGATCCGACAATGGAGCAGGCTTTTATTACGCTTATCCATAACTGGGATAAGGAGCACTGCCATGCATCTTAACACTCTCAGTTGGCGGCGCGTGCGGGCGCTGTGCGTCAAAGAGACGCGGCAGATTGTCCGTGATCCCAGTAGCTGGCTGATTGCCGTCGTCATCCCGCTGTTGTTGCTGTTTATCTTCGGTTACGGCATTAACCTTGATTCCAGCAAGCTACGCATTGGTGTGCTGCTGGAGCAGCAAAGTAAAGAGGCGATGGATTTCACCCATACGCTGACCGGCTCGCCCTATATTGATGCCACGATCAGCGATAACCGCCCGCAGCTCATCCAGATGATGCAGGCCGGGCGTATTCGCGGGCTGGTGGTGGTGCCGACGAATTTCGCCGCGCAGATGGCGCGCGCCAATGAAGTTGCGCCGATTCAGGTGATCACCGATGGCAGCGAACCGAATACCGCCAACTTTGTGCAGGGCTACGTACAGGGGATCTGGCAACTCTGGCAGCAGCAGCGGGCAGAAGATCGCGGACAAACATTTGAACCGTTGATCGATGTGCAAACTCGCTACTGGTTTAACCCGGCCGCCATCAGCCAGCATTTTATTATTCCTGGCGCGGTGACCATCATCATGACGGTGATTGGCGCCATCCTCACCTCGCTGGTGGTGGCGCGCGAATGGGAGCGCGGTACGATGGAAGCCCTGCTTTCAACCGAAGTGACGCGCGCGGAATTGCTGTTGTGCAAGCTGATTCCCTACTATTTTCTCGGCATGCTGGCGATGCTGCTGTGCATGCTGGTGTCGGTGTTTATTCTTGGCGTGCCTTATCGCGGCTCGCTGCTGATTTTATTTCTCATCACCAGCCTGTTTTTGCTCAGCACGTTGGGGATGGGGCTGCTGATTTCCACTATCACACGTAACCAGTTTAATGCCGCGCAGGTCGCGCTGAATGCCGCCTTTCTGCCGTCGATTATGCTATCCGGTTTTATCTTCCAGATTGACAGCATGCCTGCCGTGATCCGCGTGGTGACCTATATTATTCCGGCGCGTTATTTCGTCAGTACGCTGCAAAGCCTGTTTCTGGCGGGCAATATCCCGGTGGTGTTGATGGTTAACGTCCTGTTTTTGATTGCCTCGGCGCTGATGTTTATTGGCCTGACGTGGCTGAAAACCAAACGCAGACTGGATTAAGGAAAACCCATGTTTCACCGTTTACTGACGCTTATCCGCAAAGAGTTACAGTCGTTACTGCGCGAACCGCAAACCCGCGCCATTCTGATCCTGCCGGTGCTGTTGCAGGTGGTGCTGTTCCCCTTTGCCGCCACGCTGGAAGTGACCAACGCCACTATCGCCATCTATAACGAAGATAACGGCAAACATGCGGTTGAGCTGACGCAGCGTTTTGCCCGCGCTAAAGCCTTTACCCATATTCTGCTGCTGAAAAGCCCGCAGGAGATACGCCCGACCATCGATACGCAGAAAGCGTTATTGCTGGTGCGTTTTCCAGCCGATTTTTCCCGCAATCTTGATAGCGGCATCACCGCGCCAATGCAGTTGATCCTCGACGGGCGCAACTCCAACAGCGCGCAAATTGCCGCCAACTATCTGCAACAAATCGTGCAGGATTATCAGCAGGAGCTGCTGAGCGGCCAGCAGAAACCGAATAACAGCGAGCTGGTGATTCGCAACTGGTACAACCCGAATCTTGATTACAAATGGTTTGTGGTGCCGTCGCTGATCGCCATGATCACCACCATCGGCGTGATGATTGTGACCTCGCTGTCGGTGGCGCGTGAACGCGAACAGGGCACGCTGGATCAGCTCCTGGTTTCGCCGCTGTCAACGTGGCAAATTTTTGTCGGCAAAGCCGTGCCAGCGCTGATTGTCGCAACGTTTCAGGCGACGATTGTGCTCTCCGTCGGTATTCTGGCCTATAAAATTCCCTTTGCCGGATCGCTGCTGCTGTTCTATTTCTCAATGCTGATTTATGGCTTGTCGCTGGTGGGTTTCGGCCTGCTGATTTCGTCGCTTTGCGCCACACAGCAGCAGGCATTTATTGGCGTGTTTGTCTTTATGATGCCCGCGATCCTGCTGTCGGGCTATGTATCACCGGTGGAGAACATGCCGGTCTGGTTGCAGGATTTGACCTGGGCCAACCCTATCCGGCACTTTACCGATATTACCAAGGAGATTTATCTGAAGGATGCCAGCTTAACGATTGTCTGGCAGAGTTTATGGCCGCTGGTGGTGATTGCGGCCATCACCGGTTCAGCGGCGTATGCGCTGTTTCGCAGAAATATTGCCTAACTTGCGCTCTTTGGTCAGCAGCGATACCACCGCCGGACCGGCAAGAATAGCCAGCCCGGCAGCGGCCAGAATAAAGTGGTTAGGCAACACGCGGGAAAGCAGCCAGATAACGATCAGCGACGCGCCGAAATACCAAGTGGTAGTCAACTCTTCCAGCACATCGCCGATGCCGCGCCAGCGTGCATCGTGGTGGCGCTGGAGAAACAGCATCAGCAGCACGGACACACCGTAAAGTACGCACAGGCTCAGACCGACGCGCACCAGAGAACCGCTCATCCAGCCCATCACCAGCAGCGCGACTATCAGCATATGCAACATAATCTGCCAGCAACTCAGGCCTGTTACATCACGAATGTGCTGTTGCCACTTCATGGCCTCTCTCCTGAAGAATTTTTGTCTTTCTGAAGAGTACGCGGATTTACGGAAAATTCCGTAACCCCGCCACAATTTGTGACAGGGACTACAATTTATTTTCATGAGGAGAGTGACGCTGGCAGGAGAATTATGACCCAACACGCGCGACATTTTTCATTGAAAGTGCTCACCATCAATACCCACAAAGGCTTTACCGCGTTTAACCGGCGCTTTATTTTGCCTGAGCTGCGTGACGCGGTACGGACCGTCAGCGCGGATATCGTCTGCCTGCAAGAAGTGATGGGCGCCCACGAAGTGCATCCACTGCATGTGGAGAACTGGCCGGACACCACCCACTATGAATTTCTTGCCGATACCATGTGGAGCGATTACGCCTACGGACGTAACGCGGTTTATCCCGAAGGGCATCACGGAAATGCGGTGCTTTCCCGCTATCCGATCGAACACTTTGAAAATCGTGATGTTTCAGTTGATGGCAGCGAAAAACGCGGCCTGCTCTACTGCCGCATTACGCCACCGGATCTCGGCCATTCATTACATGTCATTTGCGTTCATCTTGGTCTGCGGGAAGCCCATCGCCAGGCGCAGCTCACTATGCTGGCAGAGTGGGTGAATGCGCTGCCCGAAGGCGAACCCGTCGTGGTGGCAGGCGACTTTAATGACTGGCGGCAAAAAGCCAATCACCCGCTGAAGACGCAGGCCGGGCTGGAGGAGATTTTCACCCGCGCTCACGGCCGCCCTGCCCGTACTTTCCCGGTCGCACTGCCATTGTTGAGGCTCGATCGGATCTATGTGAAAAACGCCAATGCCAGCGCGCCGACCGCGCTGCCGCTGCGTAACTGGCGACACCTTTCCGATCACGCCCCACTGAGCGCGGAGATCCACCTATGAAATGCACCTGGCGGGAAGGCAACCGTATTCAGTTGCTGGAAAACGGCGACAACTACTATCCGGCGCTGTATGACGCCATCGATCATGCGCAGCAACGCGTCATTCTGGAAACCTTTATCTGGTTTGAGGATAACGTTGGCCGCCAGTTGCAGCAGGTGCTGCTACGGGCTGCCCGTCGCGGCATCAACATCGAAGTGCTGCTGGATGGTTACGGCTCGCCGGATTTAAGCGAACCGTTTGTCAACGAGCTAACCACCGCTGGCGTGGTATTCCGCTATTACGATCCGCGCCCGCGCCTGCTCGGTATGCGCACCAATCTCTTCCGCCGCATGCACCGTAAAATTGTGGTGATCGATAACACTGTGGCTTTCGTTGGCGGCATTAACTACTCAGCAGAACATCTCACCAGCTATGGCCCGGAAGCCAAGCAGGATTACGCCGTGCGCGTCGAAGGGCCGATTGTGGAAGATATTCTGCAATTTGAGCTGGAGAATCTGCCGGATAACGCGCCGGCAAAACGCTGGTGGCAGCGCCGACGCCATCGCCCGGAAGAGAACCGTACGCCCGGTGAAGCGCAGGCGCTGTTTATCTGGCGCGATAATAACGATCATCGCGACGATATTGAACGCCATTATCTGAAGATGCTGGCCAACGCCCGCCGCGAAGTGATTATTGCCAACGCCTACTTCTTCCCCGGTTATCGCCTGCTGCACGCCATGCGCAACGCTGCCCGGCGCGGTGTCTCGGTGAAGCTGATTGTGCAGGGCGAGCCGGATATGCCGATTGTCAAAGTCGGCGCGGAGCTGTTGTACAACTATCTGCTGAAAGGCGGCGTTCAGGTGTATGAATATCGCCGCCGCCCGCTGCACGGCAAAGTGGCATTGATGGACGATCACTGGGCAACGGTCGGTTCCAGCAATCTCGATCCACTCAGTTTGTCGCTGAATCTGGAGGCTAACCTGATTATCCATGATCGTGAATTTAACCAGACGCTACGCGACAATTTGCAGGCCATTATTCGCGAGGACTGCGTGCGGGTGGACGAATCAATGGCGCCGAAGCGCACCTGGTGGAACCTCGGTAAGAGCATTGTCGTGTTCCACTTCTTACGCCATTTTCCGGCCATGGCCGGCTGGCTTCCTGCGCATACGCCGCAACTGGCCCAGGTGAAACCGCCCGTCCAGCCGGAAATCGAGACCCAGGATCGCGCGGAAACAGAACATTCGGGGGTGAAACCCTGATGAAGAAATCCCATCCTCGCTGGCGGCTGGCGAAAAAGATCCTGACGGTGCTGTTTTTTATCGCCGTGGCCGTGCTGCTGGTGCTCTACGCGCAGAAGGTCAACTGGGACGATGTCTGGCAAGTGATTCGCGACTACAACCGCACCGCGTTGCTTAGCGCTGTCGCGCTGGTGATTGTCAGCTATGTACTGTACGGGTTTTATGATCTGCTCGGCCGCGCTTACTGTGGGCATAAACTGGCGAAACGCCAGGTGATGCTGGTGTCGTTTATCTGTTATGCCTTTAACCTGACGCTCAGTACCTGGGTTGGCGGTATCGGCATGCGCTACCGGCTCTATTCACGCCTTGGGCTGCCAGGCAGCACGATCACGCGGATTTTTTCACTCAGTATAACTACCAACTGGCTGGGCTACATCTTACTGGGCGGTGTGATCTTTACCTTTGGCGTAGTGCAGATCCCGGCGCACTGGTATATCGATGAACGCACGCTGCGCATTGTGGGTGTGGTGCTGCTGCTGGTGATTATCGGCTATTTGTGGTGCTGCGCTTTCGCTAAGCGCCGTCATCTGACGGTGAAAGGCCATAAACTGGTGCTGCCTTCATGGAAATTCGCCGTCGCCCAGTTAGTGATCTCCAGCGCCAACTGGATAGCGATGGGTGCGATTATCTGGCTGCTGCTGGGCATGAAAGCGGATTTCTTTTTTGTGCTCGGCGTGCTGCTGGTAAGCAGTATTGCCGGAGTAATTGTGCATATTCCGGCGGGTATCGGCGTGCTGGAAGCGGTATTTATCGCTCTGCTGGCGGGTGAACATGTGGCGCAGGGAACCATTATCGCGGCCCTGCTCGCTTATCGCGTGCTTTACTATTTTCTGCCGCTGCTGCTGGCACTGATCGGTTATCTGGCGCTGGAGAGCCGGGCGAAGAAACTGCGGGAGAAAAATGAACGCGCGATGGAGAAAGTGAGCTGATTGATGAGATGGTGGCTCGCGGGATGAGCAAAACGTAGCGCCATCAGGCGATTTGCCTGATGGCGACTGCCAAATTAACGGCGGTTGCCGAAAATGCGCAACAGCATCAGGAACAGGTTGATAAAGTCGAGATACAGCGTCAGCGCGCCGAGGATGGAATACTTACGCAGCAGCGAAGCATCACGCGTATCGATCTGCTCGCCAATGTTTTTTAGCTTCTGCGTGTCATACGCCGTCAGGCCAACAAAAATCACCACACCGATATAGGTCACCGCCCACATCAGCGCTTCACTTTTCAGCCAGAAATTCACCAGCGAAGCAAGCACAATGCCAATCAGCCCCATAAACAGCATGTTGCCGAAACCGCTGAGATCCCGTTTGGTGGTGTAACCGTACAGGCTCATCGCGCCAAACATACCGGCGGTTACCACAAAGGTCGCGGCAATAGATTGCGCGGTGTAAACCAGCAAAATACTGGAGAGCGTTAGCCCGGTCAGCGCGGAATAGAGCATAAATAGCGTGGTCGCCATGCCCGCACTCAAACGCTGGATCAAGCCGGAAAGTACAAATACCAGCGCCAGCTGCGCGATAATCAGCCCAAAAAAGGTTATCCGGCTGGAGAAGACAAATGACATTACCGCTTCACTGTTGGCCGCATACCAGGCGACAAAAGCGGTGAGCAGCAGGCCGCAGGTCATCCAGCCATAGACCTGCGCCATATAGGTCTGAAGCCCGGTGCGGCTCTGCTGGACGATAGAATCAGAACGAGGATAACGGTCCATAGTCACTCCTGATAGATGGGATTACATTACTAAGGTTAACACATCCCGGTTCAATGAATTACCAACGCTGTGCAGCCTGCTTATCGCTGTCGCGGGCTTCAACCCAGCGATCGCCTTCCGCGGTGGCTTCACGCTTCCAGAACGGCGCGCGGGTTTTCAGGTAATCCATAATAAATTGCCCGGCATCAAAGGCGCTGCTGCGATGGGCGCTGGCGACGCCGACAAACACGATTTCATCGCCCGGCCAGAGTTCTCCGACGCGGTGATAAACCGTTACGCGGCCAAGCGGCCAGCGGCTGCGCGCTTCTTCAACGATTGAAGCCAGCGATTTTTCAGTCATGCCCGGATAGTGCTCCAGCGTTAATGCGCTGACGCTGTCGCCGAGATTGTGGTTGCGCACTTTGCCGGTAAAAGTTACCACGGCGCCATCTTCATCATTCGCCGCCAGCCAGCTGTACTCTTCTCCGACGTTAAATGCCGCGCGCTCGACACAAATTCGCGTTTCGCTCATTTCAGCCTCCGGTGACCGGCGGGAAAAACGCCACTTCATCACCGCTGCTTAATGGGTGATCGAAGCTGACCAGCGTCTGGTTCACCGCCGCCAGCAGCTTGCCCTCTTCGAGCGCCAGCGCCCAGCGATCGCTCTTTGTCGCCAGATGCTGGCGCAGCGCTTCAACGGACGGGAAAACTGTCTCAGAGACCAGGCTGTCGCAGCCGATCAGTTCGCGTACCTGCGCAAAGAAAAGAACATTAATCATCGTGTTGCACCTTAAAATCTCCCGATTTACCGCCACTTTTTTCCAGCAGGCGCACCGGGCCAATCACCATATCTTTCTGCACGGCTTTACACATATCGTAGATAGTCAGCGCGGCAACCGAAGCCGCCGTCAGCGCTTCCATTTCGACGCCGGTTTTACCGCTCAGACGGCAGACCGCTTCGATGCGCACACGGTTGTGCTCCGGCTGCGCCTGCAACTGGACTTCCACTTTGCTCAGCAGTAACGGGTGGCACAGCGGGATTAGCTCCCAGGTGCGTTTCGCCGCCTGAATGCCCGCAATACGCGCGGTGGCAAACACGTCGCCTTTGTGGTGGCTGCCTTCGACAATCATCGCCAGCGTGCGGGCCTGCATAGTGACAAACGCTTCCGCGCGCGCTTCACGAACGGTTTCGGCCTTGGCGGAAACATCCACCATATGCGCTTCACCCTCGGCATTAATATGGGTCAGTTGTGACATAGCTTACTTCTTAAGATGAGGATGGAAATTACACGGACGCGTGCGCGCATCAAGCTGTGGCGCAATGATATTTTCCCAGGCGGTGCGACAGGCTTTTGTCGAACCAGGCATGGCGAAAATCAGCGTCCTGTTGGCAATACCAGCCACCGCGCGGGACTGCAATGTCGCGGTGCCGATCTCTTCGAAAGAGAGCATGCGGAACACTTCGCCAAACCCCTCAACTTCACGATCGAACAGCGGCAGCAGCGCTTCCGGTGCCTGATCGCCTTCGGTCAGACCCGTGCCGCCGGTGATCAACACCACCTGCACGTCGTCGCTGGCGATCCACGCGGAGACCTGCGCACGGATCGCGTAGCGGTTCTCTTTGACAATCGCTTTCGCCACCAGCTGATGACCGGCATCGTGCGCGGCGTCGCGCAGCCAGTGACCGGAGGTATCGTCCTCTTCACCACGACGGTTTGACACCGTCAAAATAGCAAGCCTGAGCGGAATAAATTCAGCGCTGACCTGGCTCATCTCATTCTCCTTGCGGCTTAGCCGCCAATGTATGAAAGGTTTTGCGTAATGCCCGTGTTGCCATCATGCAGGAAGTGCGTCTGCTTTTTATGCGTCAGCGCGACGGCAATGCGTTGCTCCAGCATCGTTTGCTGCGCATCGTCCTGCATCAGGTCACGCAGATTCACACCGCCATCACCGAACAGGCATAAATGCAGTTTGCCCGTGGAGGAGACGCGCAGGCGGTTGCAACTGGCGCAGAAATCTTTTTCATACGGCATGATAAGACCGATTTCACCGACGTAGTCCGGGTGGCAGAACACCTGCGCCGGGCCGTCGCTGCGCTGGCGCAACTGGTGGATCCAGCCGCGTTTGAGCAGCGCGTCGCGCAGCACCATGCCGGAGATGTGATGATTGCGGAACAGCTCGCTGCCCTCGCCGGTCTCCATCAGTTCGATAAAGCGCAGCTGGATAGGACGCGATTTGATCCACGCCAGAAAGGTATCGAGCTGGTGATGATTCACATCGCGCATCAGCACGGTGTTCACTTTGACTTTGGCGAAACCGGCAGCAAACGCGGCGTCGATGCCGTCCATCACCTGGCGGAATTTATCCTGCCCGGTAATCGCATGAAACTGGCGGGCATCGAGGCTGTCGACGCTGACATTGATGGCGGTAAGCCCGGCATCGCGCCACAGCGCAACGTCGCGCGCCAGCCGATAGCCGTTGGTTGTCACCGCGATCTGGCGAATAGCGGCGTTTTCATGGACGGCGGCGATGATGTCGGGGAAATCCCGGCGCAGTGATGGTTCTCCGCCCGTCAGGCGCACTTTTTCGGTGCCCATGGCACTGAAAGCGCGCGTGACACGGCGAATTTCATCGACGCTGAGAAAGCCATTGTTGTTGACGCCGCCCGGCTTGTAACCGTCAGGCAGGCAGTAGGTGCAACGAAAGTTGCACACATCCGTGATCGACAAACGCAAGTAATAAAACTTACGCGCGAACGCATCAGTAAGTTGTGAGGGCATGTACACCTTTCCAAATACGGGAGATGCAGTCATTTCTTCCTGCACCCTGGCAGCGAAAACCGTTGCCGGTTTTGCTACGGCCAAATCGTCATATTTCACGGTTAACCGGAAACGTAGACGAAGAGGCTAGAGTGTATGTTTTGTCAGTAACGCTAAAATTGCTTATGGCGATAGTAGCGCGGGAGAATCCTTTTCGCCATCATGAATATCGCTATATATATTTATATATAGCGCCATGATCGCGCACTTTCGCTACAGAGTACGAGAAAATCGCGTTTTTGCATTGATATGTGTCATTTTCCACTCAGCGAGGCATCGTCTTTTGGTGGTATTTAGGCTAACGTAGCGCGGTAAATCTTACTAAGGAATCACTATGCGTAATCGCACACTGGCAGATCTGGATCGTGTTGTCGCACTCGGCGGCGGGCATGGTCTGGGGCGTGTGATGTCTTCGCTTGCGTCGCTGGGATCGCGTCTCACCGGCATTGTAACCACTACCGATAATGGTGGTTCTACCGGGCGAATTCGCCGCTCAGAAGGCGGCATTGCCTGGGGCGATATGCGCAACTGTTTGAACCAATTAATCACCGAGCCGAGCGTCGCCTCGGCGATGTTTGAGTACCGTTTTAGCGGTAATGGTGAACTTTCCGGGCATAACCTCGGAAATCTGATGTTAAAAGCACTGGATCACCTGAGCGTGCGGCCTTTAGAGGCCATCAATTTAATTCGTAATTTATTAAAAGTGGATGCCTTTTTAATTCCCATGTCGGAACAGCCTGTCGATTTAATGGCCACCGACAGTGAAGGGCATCAGGTGTATGGTGAAGTGAATATCGACCAGCTTCATGCGCCGATTCAGGAATTAATGCTGTTTCCCAGGGTATCCGCCACCCGGGAAGCCATACAGGCGATTGCCGAAGCGGATTTGATTCTCATCGGTCCCGGCAGCTTTTACACCAGTCTGCTGCCGCTGTTGCTGCTGGAAGAGTTAGCTCAGGCGCTGCGCCGCACGCCCGCGCCAGTTGTGTTTATCAGCAATCTGGGGAAAGAGCTCAGCCCCGCCGCCGCCAGCCTGTCGCTCGCCGATAAACTGGCCATCATGGAACAATATGTCGGCAGAAAGATTATCGATGCCGTGGTGGTCGGGCCGAAAGTGAATGTCAGCGCCGTCACTGAAAGATTAATTATTCAGGAAGTACTGGAAGCTGGCGATATTCCCTATCGCCACGATCGTCATCTGCTGCGCGCCGCGCTGGAAAAGGCGGTACAGCAACTGGGTTAACTTTTCGGCGGCTTTTTTACTCGCCGCTGCATTAATTAATTTCTTAAGGTTGTCTTAAAAAACGCCTGTCAGCATAGCGCTACTTTCCTTTGCAGGACCCGAGAATACGTATGCTTCACCTTCGTCGGCCGGCGTTAAGCCGTCTTCAGTTTATTATTCTGTTCGCACTCTATATTGCGCTGGCGCTGAATATCGTTTTCTATCACCAGGCTTTTACGCTATTACCGGTAAACTCGCTGCGTAACTGGCTGGTGTTTCTGTCTATGCCAGTGGTGGCGTTCAGCGTGATCAATATCGTGCTGTCACTGGCGTCATTCTTCTTTCTTGAACGCCCCGTTATCACAGTATTTGTGCTGGTCAGCGCGGCAGCGCAATATTTTATTTCGACCTTTGGCATAGTCATTGACCGCTCGATGATCACCAATATTCTCGACACCACGCCAGCGGAAAGTTTCGCCCTGATGTCGACAAAAATGGTGCTGACGATTTTACTGACTGCCATCATGCCGGTACTCATTGCCTGGTTTATTAAAATTAAACCGGCACAATCCGCGCTGCGCAGCATCGCGTATCGTGCGGTCAGTATCGTTATTTCTGCGCTGCTTATCGTGCTGGTGGCGCTGCTGTTTTATAAAGATTACGCCTCGCTGTTCCGCAATAATAAAGAGCTGGTGAAATCTCTCAGCCCGTCCAACTCCATTGTGGCGTCTCTGTCCTGGTATTCCCATAATCGCATGGATAATTTGCCGCTGGTGCGTATTGGCGAAGATGCTCAGCAACGCCCGGAAATGAAAAATGGTCCGCGTAAGAACCTGACCATACTGGTCGTGGGTGAAACGTCCCGCGCGGCGAATTTCTCGCTTGGTGGTTATGAACGCGAAACTAACCCGCTGTTAAAACAGGATAATGTTATTTACTTTCCGAACGCGACATCCTGCGGCACCGCCACCGCTGTCTCGGTCCCGTGCATGTTTTCGGGGATGACGCGGGAGCATTACGACGATCAGCTTGCCCACCATCAGGAAGGGCTGCTGGATATTATCCAACGCGCCGGTATTCAGGTTTTATGGAATGAAAATGACGGCGGTTGTAAAGGCGCCTGCGATCGCGTGCCTCACCAGGATGTGACGCAGTTAAACCTGCCGGAATATTGCATTAAGGGCGAATGCCAGGATGAGATCTTATTCCACGATCTCGCCAGCTATATCGACAAATTACAGGGCGACGGCATTATCGTTTTGCATACCATTGGTAGCCACGGACCGACTTATTACAACCGCTATCCGGCGCAGTTCCGCAAATTTACGCCAACCTGTGATACCAACGAAATTCAGGGCTGCTCACAGCAACAACTGGTAAATACCTACGACAATACCATTTTGTATATCGACTATATTGTTGATAAAGCGATTAAATTATTGCAATCCAAACAGGACAGATTTTCCACCAGCCTGGTTTATCTCTCCGATCATGGTGAATCATTGGGTGAAAATGGCGTCTATTTGCACGGTCTGCCTTATTCCATCGCACCGGAAACACAAAAACATATTCCGATGCTGATCTGGTTGTCCGATGACTATCAGAAACGCTACAGCGTGAATAACCAGTGCCTGCAAAAAAATGCGCGGGAGAAGGCGGTTTCGCAGGACAACCTCTTCCCGACAATGTTGGGTATACTGGGGGTCAGCACGAAAGAGTACCGTGCTGAAGACGATATTTTAACGTCGTGCCGGGAGCAGGCGAAATGAAGATTCTGGTGGTTGAAGACGATGCCCTGCTGTTGCAGGGGTTGATTCTGGCGATGCAAAGCGAAGGATATGCCTGCGATGGCGTATCCACCGCGCACGAAGCGGTGTTGTGCCTGGCGAATGGCCACTACAGCCTGATCGTGCTCGATCTTGGTCTGCCCGATGAAGACGGATTACATCTGCTCACCCGTTTGCGGCGCGAAAAATATACCCAGCCAGTGCTGATTCTCACCGCCCGCGATACGCTGGAAGATCGCGTCGCCGGGCTGGATACCGGCGCAGACGATTACCTGGTCAAACCCTTCGCGCTGGATGAACTGAATGCCCGTATCCGCGCGCTGCTGCGCCGTCATCATAATCAGGGTGAAAACGAAATCACCCACGGTAATCTGACGCTGAATGTCACCCGCCGCCAGGCGTGGCTGGACAACCAGTTGCTGGATCTGACGCCGAAAGAGTACGCCCTGCTTTCGCGCCTGATGCTGAAAGCCGACAGCCCGGTGCACCGGGAAATTCTCTATAACGATATCTACAACTGGGACAACGAGCCCTCGACCAATACGCTGGAAGTCCATATTCATAATCTGCGCGACAAAATCGGCAAGTCGCGCATTCGTACCGTCCGCGGGTTTGGCTACATGCTGGTTCAGCCGCAACACCGGGAGTAATCAATGGCGTTTTTCAATTTCAGCCACTGGAGCATGCGCCGCCGTCTGCTGCTGACCATCGGCGGGATTCTGGTGTTTTGCCAGTTGGTCAGTGTGTTCTGGCTGTGGCATGAAAGTGAAGAGCAAATCCAGTTACTGGTGCAGGCCGCGCTCCACAACCATAACAACCGTAAACATATTGAACATGAAGTCCGCGAGGCGGTCGCCAGCCTGCTGGTGCCAAGCCTGCTGATTATCGGGCTGGCGTTGCTGCTTTGTATGCAGGCGGTCAAAGCCATTACCCGCCCGCTGCTGGAGTTGCAGGAAGAGCTTAATAAACGTACGCCGAACAACCTGCAACCGATTACGTTAAACAACAGCGTCAGCGAAGTGGAAGCTGTTACGACATCGATTAACGACCTCGTCTCACGGCTGACGCTCACGCTGGATCGTGAGCGATTATTTACAGCGGATGTGGCGCATGAGCTACGCACGCCGCTGGCCGGGCTACGGCTGCACCTGGAGCTGATGGCAAAAACCAACGGCATCAACGTCGAGCCATTGGTACAGCGGCTCGAACAGATGACGGAAAACATCGCGCAGTTGCTGCTGCTTGCCCGCGTCGGACAGTCTTTTTCGACAGGCAGTTATCAGCAGGTACAGCTGATGGCCGACGTAGTAGCGCCCATTCGCAGCGAGCTGGAAGCCATGCTCGCCGGGCGTAAGCAAACGCTGGCGGTGCCGGAAATTGACGCCGATATTGCCGTCTCCGGCGATGCCACGTTGTTAAGGTTGCTGGTGAGAAATCTGGTGGAGAACGCGTACCGCTACAGCCCGGAAGGTTCGGTCATTACGATACGCATCGAACCGGCTGCTACGCCAGTGCTGGCCGTGGAGGATGAAGGTCCGGGCATTGATGAGAGCCGCAGCGGAGAACTGAGCAAAGCGTTTGTCCGCATGGACAGCCGTTACGGCGGAACCGGGCTGGGGTTAAGCATCGTGTCGCGTATCGCACAGCTTCATGACGCACAGTTCTTTTTGCACAACCGCCTTACGCAATCCGGTGTACGGGCGTGGATTAAATTTCTTCCGGCCGCCCGCCATTTACCATCAGTAGCTCAGCACCCACAGATGAGCGAAACCGATCACTAATGCCAGTGCGAAGGCGACGGCTAAAAATTCACGAACGTTAAACTGCTGCATGACACTGCCCTCCAGAATCGTGGGGGCAGTGTGTCAGGAGTAGGTTAAGCAAACATTAAGATGCGACAATAAACAGTTCACGTAGCTGGTGCAATTGATCGCGTACCTGCGCCGCTTCTTCGAATTCCAGATTCTGCGCATGCTGCATCATCAGCCCTTCCAGCTCGTGGATTTTCTGTTGCAGCGCTTTCGGCGTCAGCGCCAGTTCTGCCGCTTCCACCTGCGCCGGGGTGCGGGTTTTTCCACGCCCTTTCGCACGCGTTTTCGCCAGCCCTTCGCCCATCGCCAGAATATCCACCACCTTCTTGTTCAGGCCCTGCGGCGTTATGCCGTGCTCAACGTTATAAGCGTGCTGTTTTTCGCGGCGGCGTTCGGTTTCACCGATTGCTTTCGCCATCGATGGCGTGATCTTATCGCCGTACAGAATCGCTTTCCCGTTGATGTTACGCGCTGCGCGGCCAATGGTCTGAATCAGTGAACGCTCCGAACGCAGGAAGCCCTCTTTGTCCGCATCCAGAATCGCCACCAGCGACACTTCCGGCATATCCAGCCCTTCGCGCAGCAGGTTGATGCCCACCAGCACATCAAACTCGCCGAGACGCAGGTCGCGGATAATTTCCATACGTTCAACCGTATCAATATCAGAGTGCAGATAACGCACCCGTTCACCGTGCTCTTCCAGATATTCGGTGAGATCTTCCGCCATACGCTTGGTCAACGTCGTCACCAGCACGCGCTCATTAATGGCCGCGCGGATGCGGATTTCCGACAGCAGATCGTCAACCTGCGTAGCGACCGGGCGCACTTCGATGATGGGATCCAGCAAACCTGTCGGACGTACCACCTGGTCAATCACTTCATCGCCGGATTTCTCCAGCTCGTAATTGCCCGGCGTCGCCGAAACATAGATAGACTGCGGCGCCAGCGCTTCAAACTCTTCAAATTTCAGCGGACGGTTGTCCAGCGCCGACGGCAGACGGAAACCGTACTCCACCAGTGTCTCTTTACGCGCCCGGTCGCCACGGAACATCCCTCCGATTTGCGGGATGGTGACGTGGGATTCGTCGATCACTAACAGGCCATCGGCTGGCAGGTAATCAAACAGCGTTGGCGGCGGCTCGCCAGGGCCGCGCCCGGAGAGATAGCGCGAGTAGTTTTCGATGCCGGAGCAGTAGCCCAGCTCGTTCATCATCTCCAGATCGAACTGCGTGCGCTGGCTGAGACGCTGCTCTTCCAGCAGCTTATTGTTCGCCAGCAGCGTTTTACGCCGTTCTGCCAGCTCATCTTTAATCTCTTCCATCGCCTGCACGATACGCTCGCGCGGCGTCACGTAGTGCGTTTTCGGGTAAATGGTAAAGCGCTGAACCGTCGATTCCACATGCCCGGTGAGCGGGTCAAACAGCGACAGACGCTCTACTTCTTCGTCGAACAACTCGACGCGCAGCGCCAGGTCATCCGATTCCGCCGGGAAGATATCAATCACTTCCCCACGCACGCGAAACGTCCCGCGCTGGAAGGCCTGATCGTTGCGGGTGTACTGAAGTTCTGCCAGACGACGCAGAATCGAACGCTGGTCGATAATCATGCCGTTGGTCAGATGGAGCATCATCTTCAGGTAGAGATCCGGATCGCCCAGACCATAGATGGCCGAAACGGACGCCACGACCACCACATCACGGCGTTCCAGCAGCGCCTTCGTTGCTGACAGGCGCATCTGCTCGATATGCTCGTTCACCGAGGCATCTTTTTCGATAAAGGTGTCTGAGCTGGGCACATAGGCTTCCGGCTGGTAGTAGTCATAGTAGGAGACGAAATACTCCACCGCGTTTTCCGGGAAGAACTCCTTCATTTCGCCATACAACTGCGCCGCCAGCGTTTTGTTCGGCGCCAGCACCATCGTAGGGCGTTGCAGATCGGCAATGACATTGGCGATGGTAAAGGTCTTACCCGAGCCGGTAACCCCCAGCAGCGTCTGGTGCGCGAGGCCGTCTTCCAGACCTTCCTTAAGCCGACGAATCGCCTCAGGCTGGTCGCCGGAGGGACGAAAAGCAGAATTCAGTTTGAACGGTTTACTCATGAACGGCTACCTGGTGAAGGAATGAGCGGGCAGGTAACATATTTTACTCACCCTGTTCACTTTTGCCAATAAATAATACTGGATGAAAAAACAGTAGCAGGTTAGCTGATTTGGTCTACCCGCGATAAAGAAATGCGTTTTCGCGTTAAATTTCCCCCCCGACAAGATAAAACACCACACCCGCAGGGTTATCCCCAGGAATCTTCACTTTTTAACAATTGTCAAGCCGCACCTTGAAAGTTTTGTGGCAGCCAGTGACACTTTTCTTACAACCATTGATTTTATATAACCAATTGATAAATAAAAATTAATTCAAAAAGCCGGGTTTCGCACCAATTCAGACGGAAGCCGCGTCCGCTCTCGCTTGCCGCACGTTTTCTAACTCTAATACACAAGGTTATCCACAGGAATAGTGGATAACTGCCGCCAGCCCGTATACCTCGCCAGCCGACAAATTCCCAACAAGACCCAACAACTCTTCGTTAAAAAATTTTTATCATTTCTTTTTGCTCATTATCAGCTAAACAAAGACGTCATCCTCATGAGAGACCAATCACAAATTGTCGCTTTGCTGCACCACAACCCAACACTGGTAGCACTGGCAAAGTGCAGGATATTTACCTGCGTTCTCTCTTTCCCGCGTGTTAAACGGCAGTTTTATCATCCGCATCCGAAAAAAAAGCCTTTTTTCGCTTCTGGCAAGCCTTTTGCAATACGGAATGGTCACCAGAGCCGTAAGAAGGAGCGGACAATGTTGAGCTTACGCGCAGTAAACCAGTACTACGGTAATCAGCATACGTTATGGAATGTTGATCTTGATTTAACCCCGGGCGTATGTAATTCGATCATCGGCATGCCAGGAATGGGGAAAACAACACTCATAAATTGCATTTCCGGTTATTTACCCATTGAGAGCGGCAGCATGATTTGGCAGGAAGCAGGCGCACCACCGTGCGATCTGCTGAATATTCAGGCAGAGCACCGCAGCGCAATGGGAATTGGCTATGTGCCGCAGGACCGGCGCATCTTTTCGCAATTGACCGTGGAGGAGAACCTGCATATTGCCATGCGTGCAGTCGGCGAGCCGGGAAGCGTCATGGGGCGCGATATTTACGACCTGTTCCCTGAGCTGTATACGCTGCGTCCGGTACGTGGCGCAGAGCTGTCAGAGGATAACCAGCAACAACTGGCGATGGCGCGGGCGCTGGTCACCCGCCCGCGATTGCTCCTGCTTGATGAGCCGACGCGCGGGCTGGGCCAGGCGTTTATCCATAAACTGGGTAACCTGATCGTGCGGCTGAACCAGGAATTCGGCATGACCATTTTACTGGCCGAGCAGCATCTCTCATTCATTCGCCGGGTAGCCGACCGTTTTTGTCTGTTGCACCGGGGACGTAACGTCGCGCAGGGAGATGTCAGACAACTGGATGATCAGATGCTGTCACACTGGATGACACGGGAGTCAGTACGCTGAGATCGAGAAAATGGCCTGTTTTTTCTTTTTCGGGCGCGTGGGCAAACCAGGGGATTTCACCAATCAGTGGAGCCTGCATCACGCGCCGCAGCGTCGCCATATACTCCCGGTGACGCGCGCCTGGCGCCACCACATCGTTAGCAATCCAGCCCGCCAGCCTTAATCCTGCCTGGCGTACCGCTTGCGCTGTCAGCATGGCGTGGTTGATACAGCCCAATTTCACGCCCACCACCAGAATCACCGGCAACTGCTCCTGAATAACCCAGTCGGCATAGGTGAACGTTTCTGAAAGCGGCGTAAACCAGCCGCCCGCCCCTTCCACCAGCAGCCACTCTGCTTGCGTTTCCAGCGTGCGTAACCCGGCAGACATCACAGCGGCGTCAATCGGTTCGCCCAGTTCGGCGCTGACAATATGCGGCGAGGTCGGTTCCGCGAAGGTGTAAGGGTTCACGGTTTTATAATCCAGCGGCAAACTACTATGCTGCTGCAACGCCAGCGCGTCGCTATTACGCAGCCCCTGCGCCGTCATTTCACTACCAGATGCAACCGGTTTATACCCTGCACTGCGCAAACCGCGCAGGTTTGCCGCCTGTAGCAGCGCGCAGCTGGCGACGGTTTTCCCCACTTCGGTATCCGTGCCGGTGACAAAATAGCGTTCAATCACGCGTGATAACTCCCCAAAAAAGATGATACGTCAGGGGACATTTCCCCTGCTGCTGCGGCCAGGCGAGTTGCAGACGTTGCAGTTTGCCCCGCGTCAGCCCCTGCTGCCTGCCGTCGTGTAAATGTGTCGCGCCAATGCCTTTCAGCGACCGCAGCGCGCGGGCGGCGTCATCAAAGTGCAAGGTGATGCTCTCAACACCGCTGCGTAACGACCAGCCCGCTAAAGCCTGTTCGATTGACGGAAGGGATAAAAAGCGATTGGCATGCGGCTGATCGTCCACCGCCCGCCAGGCTTGATTCAATTCCGGCAACGAAGCTTCCACCAGTGTGGTAAATGCCACAAGACCGCCGGGTTGCGTCACGCGACAGAGTTCGCTGATAGCCTGGCGTAAGTCATCACACCACTGCACGGCGAGGTTGCTCCACACCAGTGAGAACTGTGCATCCACCAGAGGCAGCGCTTCGATATCCCCCAGCAGATAACGAGCAGCGCTTTGCTGTCGACGCGCTTCATCCAGCATAGTGGCCGAGAGATCCAGTGCCGTCACATTACTGCCCAGCCCGCGCCAGTAACGGCTTATGGTGCCAGGGCCGCAACCAGCATCAAGAACGTTTGCCGGGGTGATTTCGCCCAGTTGTTTCAGCAGCAGATCGGCACTTAGCCGCTGCAATGCGTCGTGGTGAGCGTAACTTTGCGCCGCACGGCCAAATGCGGCGGCAACGGCGCGTTTATTCACCGCCATATAACGCCTCCAGCAGACTATCAATATCTTCCGCCAGGTGAGCCGCCGTCAGCGTCAGGCGCAGGCGCGCAGTGCCCGGCGGTACGGTCGGCGGACGAATCGCTGTCACCCAGCAACCCTGCTGACGCAGACGCTCCGCCAGACGCAGGGCGCGCGCGTTATCACCGACGATGAGCGGCTGAATCGCGCTCTCTGAATCTGCCAGCGTCATCGGCAGTTGCGCCGCGCCGTGGCGAAAACGTGCGATCAGCGCCGCCAGCATTGCCCGGCGTTGCTCGCCCTCATCACTGCGGATCACCCGCAATGCCGCGCTGAGCGCCATTGCCTGCGCGGGTGGCATTGCGGTGCTGTAAATCAGATGACGGGCGAATTGCAGCAAATAGTCGGCAACCGTTTCGCTGCACAGCACTGCCGCGCCGCTGACGCCGAAGCCTTTGCCAAAGGTAACAATCAATATCTCAGGTTTGATGCCATGCAGATGGCAACTGCCGCGCCCCTGCTCACCCACCACGCCGGTGCCGTGCGCGTCGTCAACCATCAGCCACGCCTGCGCTTCACGTGCCGCCTGGGCGATTTCCGCCAGCGGCGCGCTGTCGCCATCCATACTGAAAATGCCTTCGGTGACCACCAGTTGCTGGCCGTCAATGGGCTTTGCCAGTAGCGTTCGCATCTGCGCCACATCGTTGTGCGCAAAACGCCGCAACTGCACCGGACTGTGGCTGGCCGCTTCCAGCAACGACGCGTGGCTCAGCTTGTCGGCGACAATGCGATCCTCTTTACCGGTCAGTGCGGCGATCGTCGCCTGATTGGCGGAAAAGCCAGAGATAAACAGCAGCGCGCGCGGGTATCCCAGCCATTCGGCCAGCTCGCTTTCCAGCGCCTGATGCGCCACGGTGTGGCCGCTGACGTGCCCCGAACCGCCGCTGCCCACGCCATAGCGTTCCGCGCCCTGCTGCCAGGCACGCACCACTGCCGGATGCTGGCTTAAGCCGAGGTAATCATTGCTGGAGAAGTTACAAAAACGCCGCTCACCGACCGTCAGCCAGCGTCCTGCGCCTTGTGCCACAGTCTGTCGCGAGCGCAGGGCATCTGCCGCGCGGCGTTCGCTCAACGCGGCATCAATACGCTGTTGCCAGCTCATAGCGCTGCCGCGTTGTAGAATTGCTCCGTATCGGCGTGCAGCAGTTGCTGCTCAATCTGCTGTTGCTGTTCGTTATCGCCATTCAGCACTTCTGTCTGCTGCGGGTTCAGCCCCAGTTTGCGGAACAGTTGCAGATCTTTATCCTCTTCCGGGTTCGGCGTGGTCAGGAGTTTGCAGCCGTAGAAAATGGAGTTCGCCCCGGCCATAAAACACATTGCCTGGGTCTGTTCGTTCATTTGTTCGCGACCGGCAGAAAGGCGCACATGGGAAGTGGGCATCATAATGCGGGCAATGGCGATGGTGCGGATAAAATCGAAGGCATCGACATCGTCATTATCGGCCAGCGGCGTGCCTTTGACCTTCACCAGCATGTTAATCGGCACGCTCTCCGGCGGCGTGGGCAGATTCGCCAGTTGCAGCAGCAGACCGGCGCGATCTTTCACCGTTTCCCCCAGCCCGACGATACCGCCCGAGCAGACTTTGATCCCGGCTTCGCGCACTTTATCCAGCGTGTCGAGGCGCTCCTGGTAGGTGCGGGTGGTGATGATATTGCCGTAAAACTCCGGCGAGGTGTCGAGGTTGTGGTTGTAGTAATCCAGCCCGGCGCTGGCAAGGCGCTGTGCCTGGTTTTCATTCAGCGTGCCAAGCGTCATACAGGCTTCCATCCCCATCGCTTTGACCCCTTCAACCATTTTTTCAAGGTACGGCATGTCGCGATCGTGCGGGTTTTTCCAGGCTGCGCCCATACAAAAACGCGTTGATCCGGCGAGTTTCGCCTGTCGCGCCGATTCCAGCACCTGCTCCACTTCCATCAGCCGCTCGGATTCCAGCCCGGTTTTGTAGCGCGCGCTCTGCGGGCAATATTTGCAATCTTCCGGGCAGGCGCCGGTCTTGATCGACAGCAGCGTACTGACCTGAACCTGGCGCGGATCAAAGTGCTGGCGGTGAACCTGCTGCGCTTCAAACAGCAGTTCAAGGAATGGTTTTTCAAACAGGGCGGTAACTTGCGACATTGTCCAGCGTGCGTGGTGAGCCATCGGGCGTCTCCAAAGGGTGTTGTTAATTTTTGATTCGGTGTAGACTTGTAAACCTAAAACTTTTTAATTTGGTTTACAAGTCGATTATGACCGCAGACGATTTCGCTTTTGACCAGCGCCATATCTGGCACCCATATACGTCAATGACCTCTCCCCTGCCGGTTTACTCGGTGCAATCCGCGCAAGGCTGCGAGATTCAACTCAGCAGCGGCGAGCGGCTGGTTGACGGCATGTCCTCCTGGTGGGCGGCGATTCATGGCTATGGTCATCCGGCGCTGAATGCGGCGATGAAAGCGCAGATTGATGCGGTTTCGCATGTGATGTTCGGCGGCATAACGCATCAACCGGCGATCGACCTCTGTCGCAAGCTGGTCGCGATGACGCCCGAAGCGCTGGAGTGTGTGTTCCTGGCAGATTCCGGCTCGGTGGCCGTGGAAGTGGCGATGAAGATGGCGTTGCAATACTGGCAGGCAAAAGGCGAAGCGCGACAGCGTTTTCTTACCTTCCGCAACGGCTATCACGGCGATACCTTTGGTGCAATGTCGGTCTGCGATCCGGACAACTCCATGCACAGCTTGTGGAAGGGCTATCTGCCGGAGAACCTGTTTGCGCCTGCGCCGCAAAGCCGCTTCGACGGTGAATGGGACGAGCATGATATGGTGGCGTTTGCCCGGCAGATGGCGGCGCATCGCCATGAGATCGCGGCCGTGATCCTCGAGCCCATCGTGCAGGGCGCGGGCGGCATGCGCATGTATCACCCGGAGTGGCTGAAACGCATACGCAAGATGTGCGATCGTGAAGGCATTTTGCTGATTGCTGACGAAATTGCCACTGGCTTTGGCCGCACAGGCAAACTGTTTGCCTGTGAACATGCGGGCATCGCGCCGGACATTCTGTGCCTCGGCAAAGCGCTGACCGGCGGCACGATGACGCTCTCCGCCACCCTGACCACGCGCCAGGTCGCCGAAACCATCAGCAACGGCGAAGCGGGCTGCTTTATGCACGGCCCGACATTTATGGGCAACCCGCTGGCCTGCGCGGCAGCCGCCGCCAGCCTGACGCTACTTGAGAGCGGCGAATGGCGCAAGCAGGTTGCGACCATTGAAGCCCAGCTCAAAGAAGAACTGGCGCCTGCGGCGCAAGCCGCCACGGTGGCAGACGTTCGCGTGCTCGGCGCAATTGGCGTGGTGGAGACCCGCTCACCGGTAAATATGGCGGCGCTACAGCGTTTCTTCGTTGAACAAGGCGTGTGGATCCGGCCATTTGGCAAGCTCATCTACCTGATGCCGCCGTATATCATTACGCCTGAGCAGTTGTCGCGACTGACCGGCGCGGTGAATCACGCCGTTGCACGCAGCGATCTGTTCGCATAGGCTACACTTCAGCCTGAACGAACAGAGGAGCCCGTAATGAAGCTTATCAGTCACGATTTACGCGACGGCGAAAAACTGCCGCATCGCCATGTGTTTAACGGCATGGGCTACGATGGCGACAACCTCTCCCCGCATCTGGCATGGGACGACGTCCCTGCCGGAACCAAAAGTTTTGTCGTCACCTGCTATGACCCGGATGCGCCGACCGGCTCCGGCTGGTGGCACTGGATTATCGCCAACCTGCCTGCCGATACGCGCGTTCTGCCGCAGGGCGCCGGTTCCGGCGTCGCTGAATTGCCGGAAGGCGCGATTCAGACGCGCACCGATTTCGGTAAAGCCGGTTACGGTGGCGCTGCGCCGCCGAAAGGCGAAACCCATCGCTACATTTTTACCGTTTACGCCCTCGATGTGGACCATCTGGAGGTGGATGAAAATGCCAGCGGTGCGATGGTCGGTTTTAATGTCCATTTCCATAAACTCGCCAGCGCCAGCATTACGGCGATGTTCAGCTAATTCATGTGCGCGCAACGTAGTGCATCCGGCGACTGGGTGGATTTTCGCCGCGAGCAGGAAACCGGCATTGAGAGTGTCAGCGCTCACTTCACCGGGCACGCCTACGATCCGCACGACCATGACGAAGTGCTGGTGGGCGTGACCCAGCAAGGCGTGCAGCGTTTTAACTGCCACCGCGAGTTGCATACCAGCCGCCCCGGCCGCGCGATTTTGATTGAGCCGGGCGCGGTGCATGACGGACATGCGCCGGACGAAAATGGCTTCACCTATGTGATGCTTTACCTGCCGCAGCAGTGGGTCACCACCATGCTGCAACAGCGCGGGCACAGAGACGTATCGCAAATCGAAGCGGCCTTTCGTAACACCCTGACCGATGACAACATGCTGATCCACGCCATTCAGCAGGCATTTTTTGCCATTCATCATCATGAAGGCCGTCTCGCCCGCGATCAGAGTCTGGATCATCTCATGAAGCTGCTCACCCGCCATATTGATGGCAAAACCGCCCTGCCGCCGGATGAAACCGTGCTGCGTATGCAGCAGGTGAAAGAGATGCTGCATGACCACATGGCGGACGATATCGGGCTGGACGCGCTTTCGGCGCACTGCGGTATTGACCGTTTTCGCCTGAGCAGACAATTTCAGAAAGCCTTTGGCCAGACGCCGCACGCGTATCTGGTGCGCCTGCGCTTGCGCACTGCCAGAGCCTTGCTGGCGCACGGGCTGGAGCCAGCGCAGGTGGCGGCGCAGGTGGGTTTTGCCGATCAAAGCCACCTTGGCCGGTGGTTCCAGCGCGCGTATCGCCTCTCTCCCGCCGCCTTCCAGCGCCAGTGCACAAACGTTCTATCCCGCTGAATGCGCTTCTCCGAAGATGGGCTTTTTACGACAGACGGAGAAGAAAAACGCATGTTTGATACCAAAGTTGCCCTTGTGGTACGTGACGATCTGGAAAGCTGGCAACGGTTGAATGTGGTGGCGTTTCTCGCTACCGGCGTGGTCTCTGCTGCGCCGGAGGTGCTGGGTGAACCCTATGTGGATGCCGCCGGGCGCCGTTACGAGCGCATTGCCGGGCAGCCGATGCTGATTTTCGCCGGTACGCTGGCCGATTTGCAGCGTACCCACCGCAAAGGGCTGGAGCGGGAAGTGACGGTTGTGCCGTATGTGGAAGCGATGTTCTCTACCGGCAATGATGACGCTAACCGCGCCGTGTTTCAGCTGGAAGATGCGGATGCGATGAACCTGGTCGGCATTGCCCTGCGCGGGCCGAAAAAAGCCGTCGATAAAGTAATCAAAGGTCTCTCCCTGCATCCTTAATTTCCCTTCCCGCCGACGTCTTTGTGCGGCGGGAATTCCCCCATCCGCCAAATAGCGGTCAATTTCGCTCACTTACCGGTGACTTTTTTCGATTTTGGCTTCCCGTTTCGCTCAACTTAGTATAAAAAAGCAGGCTTTGACGTAACCCTTTCAACTTTGCATAGTCTGGAGCACGCTTTGAACACATCATCGGTTTCCCGTCTGGCGCTGGCGCTCGCTTTTGGCGTGACACTGACCGCCTGTAGCTCAACCCCGCCGGCTGAACGTCCCTCTGAACAGAAAGCACCGGGCACGACGTCGCGTCCGATCCTCAGTGCGGGCGAAGCGAAAAACTTCGTGGCGGATCGCTACTTCACCTCGCTGACGCCGGACGGCGCGGTATGGAAACCGGTGTCGATTCGTCTGCCGGAAAAAGCGGACTTCGTGGTTGGCCCGGCTGGTACTCCAGGCGTAACGCACACCACTATTCAGGCTGCGGTAGACGCGGCAATCAACAAGCATGCCAGCGATCGTCAATATATCGCAGTGATGCCGGGCGAGTATGAAGGCACGGTGTATGTCCCTGCAGCTTCCGGCAGCGTGACCATTTACGGTACCGGCGAGAAAGCGCTGGACGTAAAAATCGGTATGGCGATTGACTCTGAAATCGACCCGAACAGCTGGCGTCGTCTGGTCAATCCATCAGGCAAATATATGCCGGGTAAACCTGCCTGGTACATGTTCGATAACTGCCAGAGCAAACGCGCTGCAACGGTCGGTGTAATGTGTTCTGCGGTTTTCTGGTCACAGAACAACGGCCTGCAATTGCAGAACCTGACCATTGAGAACACGCTGGGCGACAGTGTTGATGCGGGCAACCACCAGGCGGTAGCGCTGCGCAGCGACGGCGATAAAGTGCAGATCAACAACGTCAACATTCTGGGTCGCCAGAATACCTTCTTTGTCACCAACAGCAGCGTGGACAACACCCTGCGTAGCGATCGCCAGACCCGTACGCTGGTGACCAACAGCTACCTCGAAGGGGATGTGGACATCGTTTCTGGTCGCGGCGCGGTGGTGTTTGATAACACCGATTTCCGCGTAGTGAACTCCCGCACGCAGAAAGAAGGCTACGTCTTTGCCCCGGCGACGCTCTCTAACCTGTACTACGGCTTCCTCGCCGTGAACAGCCGCTTTACCGGCAACGGCGTGGCGCAGCTCGGCCGTTCACTGGATGTTGATGGCAACACCAACGGTCAGGTCGTTATCCGCGACAGCGTGATTAATGAAGGCTTTAACGTCGCTAAACCGTGGGCTGATGCTGCGGTTTCTGGCCGTGCATACGCAGGCAATGTCGGTGCGGTGGATGATAAAGGCAATGTACAGCGCGAGCTGAACAACCCGCAGTTCAACCGCATGTGGGAGTTTAACAACCGCGGCGTGGGCAGCCAGGTTGTCGCTGAGCCGAAAAAGTAATTCAGCAGTAATAAAAAACCTCGCCACGGCGAGGTTTTTTTATGGCTGACGTTCGGTATCAGAAGGCGTTAACTACCACCCACATCGGCCCCTGGCCTACCGCATAGCGCGCTTTCTCGGTCAGCAACCCCTGCTCGCCGGTGATTTCATACAGCGCGATGTGATGCGATTTCTGCCCGGCCGCGATCAGATACTTACCGCTTTTATCGATGTTGAAACCGCGCGGTTGTGTCTCCGTCGGCTGGAAACCTTCCAGCGACAGCACGCTGCCATCTTCCGAGACACTGAAAACCGTCAGCAGGCTGGCGGTACGATCGCAGGTATAGAGGTGGCGACCATCCGGCGTGATATGAATATCTGCTGCCCAGCGGGTATCGGTAAAATCTGGCGGCATGATATCCAGCGTCTGTACGCACTCGATTTTGCCGTGCACATCGCTCAACTGCCAGACATCAACGGAGCTGTTCAGCTCATTCACGCAATAGCCGAAACGCGCGTTCGGATGGAACACCATATGGCGCGGACCTGCGCCTTCCACGGTGGTCACTTCTGCCGGGTTTTGCGCCGTCAGATTGCCGTCATCCGCCAGCGTGAACAGGCAGATGCGATCCTGCTTCAGCGCCGGAACCCACAGCGTACGGTTGTCCGGAGAGATGTTCGCCGAGTGGCACCCTTCCAGCCCTTCCACCACATCCACGATCTCCGTCGGAATTCCGTCTTCCAGGCGCGTCACGCTGACGCTGCCTGCATTGTAAGAGGCGCTGAACAGGAAGCGGCCGCTGTGATCGGTGGAAATATGCGTCGGGCTGCCCGGCAACGGCGCTTCCGCCGTAAACGTCAGCGCACCGTCGTCAGGGGCGATACGGTAAGCGATAACGCGAAATTCAGGGCGAACGCCCACGTAGAGGTAACGTTTATCCGGGCTGACCACCATCGGCTGAACCTGACCCGGCACATCAACGACCTGAACCAGCGTCAGGGTGCCTTCAGAATTCAAACGCCAGACATGGATTTGCTGACTTTCCGGACTGGCGGTATAAACGGTTTGTTTCATGAACACTCCTTTCCTCTAATTCTTATTTGCGTTAAGTAACCAGGATAGCCTTTTTTCTGGCTTGATGCTGATTTTCTGCGCCAGATTTTGCGCATCCGGCGACGCGGTGTACCATGCCCGGACGCAAAAATTTCAACATCGACCACGGAATACGTTATGACTTCGCGAGTTATTGCTCTGGATTTAGACGGTACGCTACTGACACCGAAAAAAACGCTTCTGCCCTCATCTATTGAAGCGTTGACCCGCGCAAAAGCGGCAGGACATCAACTCCTCATCGTCACCGGTCGGCATCATGTTGCCATCCACCCTTTTTATCAGGCACTGGCGCTGGATACACCTGCAATTTGTTGTAATGGCACTTATTTGTATGATTATCATGCAAAAAAAGTACTCTCTGCCGATCCACTGCCGGTGCCGCAAGCGCAACAACTGATTACTCAGCTTAACGAGCATAACATTCATGGTCTGATGTATGTCGATAACGCCATGCTGTACGAGAAACCCACCGGCCATGTGCTGCGCACCAACAACTGGGCGCAATCACTGCCGCCAGAGCAACGCCCGGTTTTCCAGCAGGTAGCATCGCTGAACACTGCGGCGCAGGAAGTGGAAGCCATCTGGAAGTTCGCGCTCACCGATGAAGATACGCAAAAGCTGAAGGATTTCGCCCACCATATCGAGCAGACGCTGGGGCTGGAATGTGAATGGTCGTGGCACGATCAGGTCGATATCGCCCGCGCCGGAAACAGCAAAGGTAAACGCCTGGCTGAATGGGTGGCATCACAAGGTTTGTCGATGCAGAACGTAGTGGCGTTTGGCGATAATTATAACGATATCAGCATGCTGGAAGCGGCAGGCGTGGGTGTGGCGATGGGAAATGCCGACGATGCAGTCAAAGCGCACGCCGATGTGGTGATTGGCGACAATACCATCGACAGCATTGCCAGCTTTATCTACAAAGAGCTGCTGTGATCGACCCGTTACCGTCCGGGCTGTTGAAAATGTGCTTCGGCCTGACAGCTCAGCGCATTGTCTTGCAAGCGATCAGGGAAGTTTCGTCCCGGGATGAATGGCGACAGTGAACCCCTGATTGCGCCAGTGCGTCAGTTGCTGCAACTGACTGCGCGTCAGCGGTTTTCCTGTCCAGACGAAAAGCTGCTGGCCGGGGAAGAACTCCGGGTGTGGGGAATCGAGCGGCTCGGCAAGCACATGAATGCGCCAGCCCTGCTGAGAAAGCCGCCAGGCTTCCAGCCACAAACGGGTACGATCGTGATTGTCCCAGGCCACCAGCAGCGCCTCTTTCGCCGCCTGCGAACGTGCCTGCGCGATAGCCGCGGCGGCATATTCAATCAGCACGCCATCCAGCAAACTGAGCATAACGCGCGCGGTATTGGGATCGAGGCTCATGCGCTGCCTGACCGGCATGATAATATCCTCAATAAACTGCTCTGCGGAGTATTGCTGCGCCAGCGTGGTCAGCATCGCCTGCAAACGGGCAGGATTGACCTGCCGTAGCGTGGACATCATCTCTTCCTGAACCGATGTCCATCCGGCCTGGCCTGCCAGCTTGTTCTCATCGAGCAACGCTTTCACTTTACTGACGGACACACCGCTCTCGATCCAGCGTTTGATCTCTTCAATACGCTGAATGTCGGACTCATCAAATTGACGGTGCCCGCCTTCGCTGCGCTGTGGCCTTAACAAACCATAACGACGTTGCCATGCACGCAGTGTGACCGGGTTAATGCCGCATCGCTCGGCAACCTCGCCAATGCTGTAAAATGCCATGGACTTCCTCTACTGGTAACGCCGGTTTACTCGGTTGCAAGACTAATTAACTCTGCCAGCTTGTACAAATACTTTTGTACAACTTTATGATGGTAGATCTTCTCTTTTCTCAGGCCAGGCCACTGCCGGGATCCCCGACAGCGAAGGCGGCGCGAACAAATAGCCCTGGAAATGGGTAATGCCCGCTGACTCCAGCCACATCCACTCTTCTGCGGTTTCGATGCCAACGGCGGTAACGGCAATTTCAAGCGCGGTACAACAGCGGATAATCGCCTGAACAATGGCCTGCCGTGAGCCGCTTTTGTGTACGTCCTGAATCAACGCGCGGTTGATTTTGATCCGGTCCGGCTGAAACTGCGCCAGCAGCAGCAATCCGGCAAACCCGGCGCCAAAGTGCTCAATCGCCACGCGGATGCCCGCGCCTTTTAATAGCTTCACCGCCTGAGTAAATTCGTCCAGGTGCGAAAGAATTTCACTTTCTGTAAATTCAACGACAATCTGCTCCGGCACCAGTCCGTTGGCGCGAATTTCCTGCAGGAAAAACTCCACCGCATTGGGGACCTTTACCAGCGTCATTGGCAGGAGATTCACCGAGAGAGTTTGCGCGCCCAGGCGCAAGGCGGCCGCCAGCGCAAACGCCACTTTCTTACTGCGTAAATCTGCCGCATAGATATCTTCTCCCGCAAGGCCATCAAACCAGGCCTGCGGCGAGCCGCCTTCCGGCGTTCGCAGCAGCGCTTCCAGCGACACGATTTGCCGGGCAAACGGATCGACTACCGGCTGGAATGCAAAACGGCATTCAGCAAGGCTGTCGAGCACCATTGCCGGCAGCGCAACCGCCTGTTCATCCGCAATGAATTCCCACATATCGCCCGGCGGGATCTCAAAGTAATTCTCTTTTTCACTGTCCTCGACAAAGGTCTGGAAAAATTGCAGCGCGCGATCGCCGTAGATCAGCTGATAACGTGAAGTGCCTCTGTCGAATACCGCCTGCAACACCGCTTCCCGGCGATGATCGCGTAAATCAAACAGCTCCATTCCGGTCTTACCGAACCGACGCGCAGGGGCGTAATCACGCAATAACTCAACCAGATTGTAATGACGGTTGTCTGCACAAATATCCTGATAGATGGCGGCGACGCCCTCTTCAGGCCCCTCCAGTAACTGGAAAAAATGAGTGCCGTTAAACAACAAAATCCCCGTAACGCCTGCCTGACCATTCTTGATATTCGCGGCGACGACCATCTCTTTAAGCACTTCATAAGAGACATGTTCATGCAAATGGCTACGGTAAATGATGGTGGTGAGCATAAAGGCTCCGGGGCGAAATGAAAGAACAGCAACCTTAGCAGATGCTTTCAGGGGCGTCTTGCATTGATTTTCCTTGGTTTATCGCCGGATGGGATAATGGATCAATATCAGACTTATCCGAGGACAGGTTGTACAACGTCTGTTTTTTCCTGAATTTTCAGAAATTTATTAACGCAATAAAACAACGAATTAGTGAGTGTTTCTATAGGACGCTAATAATTTTGTACAATTTTAATATACATTTTTGCCATGTTTGTATAACTTTAATTGTACTTATTTAACTGACAATTTCCTGAGGAGTGACAAATGCAACAGAACGGTTATCTTCCGAACACAGCAGCTGCCGTTACCCGTTATTTCAACAAAGCGACGCTACCGACCCAACAAGTGACACTCGGGAAAATTGCGGTAGAAATCCTCAGTGAAGGGCGTAATCTCAATCGTAAAGCCATTTGTACCAAACTGCTCAGCCGCCTCGAACAGGCATCCAGCCCGGAGGAGGAGAGCCACTATCATGCGTTGATTGGTATGCTGTTTGACCGCTAAGGCTCTGCTTAAACAGCAAAAATTATCTGGTATTTGAGTCAATTCTCGCGGGTCACGTAGCATTCTGCGAATGTTTCCACGGGAGAATGGGCTTCAGGCCGTCTTTGCAGATCCGCAATGGGCGGCAACCCGAGATGCAGTTATGAACAGTAGTGAAATTGAGCAACTAACCGATGAACTTATTGGCGTGGCGGTTCTGTCACTCCTTAAGGACAATTCGCCCATTAGCACTCAGGCACTGATTAACCGGCTGAGGTCAATGGAGCGAAACGAAACCGATATTGAGCGGCGTAGCATGCTGGGGCGTATTATTGCCGAAATCATCAGCAATAACATTTCCTCGTTACGCTCCGCCACGGGTAGTGAAGCATTCTGGGACAAGGAAAACAGAAGTAACGTTTTCCCTCTGTTTGGCGAAAAATCGCCAGGCAACAACAAAAAACACTGAGGCCGCTCAGTCATGTTCAATCACAACAGGATCCACCCGATGAGCCAGGCTATGCAAGACCCATCATATGGTTACGAAAATCTGCCCGATGCTTCTCTTGCTGAATACTTCCGCAGCGGCGGCAATTTGTTATCAGAGGAATCGGCAATACTCGGTGCCGCCATTCGTCG
The DNA here is from genome assembly GCF_009935945.1 of Kosakonia sp. MH5. Classification (NCBI taxonomy): domain Bacteria; kingdom Pseudomonadati; phylum Pseudomonadota; class Gammaproteobacteria; order Enterobacterales; family Enterobacteriaceae; genus Kosakonia; species Kosakonia sp. MH5. The sequence goes on from NZ_QODH01000001.1 coordinate 762,467, forward strand.
TATTTCTGCCGCAGAGCAAAGGATCACGCACAAGGCGCTGATTCTTGAATTGATTAAGATGATCGAAACAACAAAAGACGTGGTCACAAGCGATGTTATCCGCAATACGCTGGAGATCGTTGTCCACCACACCACGGATGATCTCTGAGGCTCATCACCGCCAGCCACTTTCGCCACGACGGGGAGCTCTGCTCCCCTTCTTTATGTTACGCACTCAGGCGGTTATCGACACGCTCTTGATTTGCGCATACAGCCACTGACCCGCTTTCACGCCCAGTTCATCTCTCGCCCAGGGGCTGATGCGCGCCCACAACGTGCGGCTACCCACCTCCAGTTGAACTTCTACCTGCCCATCAACATCGAAACACTGCGCCACCTTGGCACGCAAAATATTACGGATACTGGTATTCATCGGCGGTTGCAGCACAAGAGAAACATCCGTCGCCTGCACGCGAATGCGTAGCGTACTTTGCAGCGGGCGATCAATTTTGTTCACCCAGATATGCTGATCGCCAAGCGCCAGTGCGGTCATGGCGTAGTGCGGATGGTGTTCCAGCACTATCACTTTTAGCACGCTGCTTTGCTGCTCGGGCGGCAACCACGGGTTCATCACGCGGCTCCCCCAGACATCCTCCAGTCTGCCGAACGCTTTCACTTCCCCCGCTTCCAGTACCATCACGTTATCGGCGAGATGCAGGATCTCATCCAGCGAGTGGCTGACATACAGCATCGGAATGTTGATCTCCTGCGCCAGCCGCTGCAAATAGGGTAACAACTCCCGTTTACGCGGAATATCCAGCGATGCCAGCGGCTCATCCAGCAACATCAGTTCCGGCGCGGTTAATAACGCGCGGCCAATGGCGACGCGCTGTTTTTCGCCGCCGGAAAGCGTACCCGGAAGCCGCTCCAGCAAAGGCTCAATGCCCAGCAGCGCCACCAGCTTGTCGAATTGCCCGGCCATGGATTTCGCCATGCCGTAACGCAGGTTACCGAGCACTTTATAGTGCGGGAACAGGCGCGCATCCTGAAAAACGTAGCCAACACGACGTTTTTCCGGCGGCAGGCAAATTTTGCGCGAGGTATCGAGCAGCACGCGATTGTTCAGGATGATGCGCCCCTCTTGCGGGTGCGTCAGGCCGCCGATCGCGTTAATCAGCGAGGTTTTCCCGGCGCCGGAAACACCAAAAATCGCCGTAATTCCGCTGGCAGGCAGCGATTCGGCGACACGCAGTTGATGTGTTCCCAGCGTCTGGGTGAAATCGAGCTCCAGCATCGGTTATCTCCCTGTCCGTTCACGGCTGATACGCGCCAGCCATTCCGATACCAGCAACGAGATCAGCGCCAGCACAATCGAGATCACACACAGCCGCGCCGCCGCGCTTTCACCGCCCGGCATCTGGATCAGGGTGTACATCGCCGAGGGAATGGTGCGCGTTTCCCCCGGAATATTGGAGACGAAGGTGATGGTCGCGCCAAACTCGCCGAGCGAGCGGGCGAAGGCCAGCACCGTACCGACAATAATTCCCGGCAACGTCAGCGGCAGCGTGATAGTGACAAAGACGCGCCAGCGCCCTGCGCCAAGCGTGCGTGCTGCCTGTTCGAGCTTTCTGTCCACACCTTCCAGCGCCAGACGGATCGCGCGTACCATCAATGGAAAAGACATTACTGCGGCAGCTAACACCGCGCCGCGCCAGCTAAACGCAAAGGTGATACCAAACCAGTCATACAACCACTGACCGATAAAACCGCGTCTACCCATCGCCACCAGCAACAAATAACCGACCACCACTGGCGGTAAAACCAGTGGCAGATGCAGTACGCTATCAAGGAGGGCTTTGCCCGGAAATGTGCAACGCACCAGCAGCCAGGCGAAGAAGATCCCAAAGGGCAAACTGAATAATACCGCGAGGGATGAGACTTTCAGGCTCAGCAGTACCGCCTGCCATTCGGGATCCGTCAATATCATTAGTGCGTCGTAAATCCGTAACGTTTGAAAATTTCAGAAGCCTGCGGGCCTTTCAGGTAATCATAAAACGCCGTTACCGTCGCGTTTTTATGCCCGTCGATAATAGCCAGCGGGTATTCCACTTTTTGGTGTGAATCTTCCGGGAAGGTCCCCACCACTTTCACACCTTTGCTGACAACCGCATCAGAACCGTAAACGATGCCCAGCGGCGCTTCTCCACGTTCTACCAGCGCCAGCGCGCCACGTACATCTTCTGCCGGAGCGAGCTTCGATGACAGAGAGTCCCATGCTCCCAGTTTTTGCAGCGCTTCCTTGGCGTAAATCCCTGCCGGAACGTGGTCCGGGTCGCCAACGGCAAGGCGACCGCCTTTCAGCAGGCTGGCCCAGTTCGTTTTGGCATTAACGCTAATATCGCCCTGAGTGCTGCTTTTCGGTGCCACAACCACCAGGCTGTTGCCCAGCAGGGTTTCACGCGTCGCCGTATCAATGGCTTTTTTCTCGACGGCGTAATCCATCCATTTCTGATCGGCAGAAATAAACAGATCGGCTGGCGCGCCAGCTTCAATCTGCCGCGCCAGCGTTGACGAAGAGGCGAATGAAGAGACTACCTCAACGTTTTTCTCTTTTTTATACGCCGCCGCAATATCCTGCAGCGCATTGGTCAGCGACGCTGCTGCAAAAACGGTAATTTTGCTCTCTTCCGCCAGCGCATGCCCGGCAACAGAAAGCGATAAAGTCGCCCCAGCAAAAAGGCGTAACCATGTACCTGCCATTTGTAGCTCCTCTGAGTATCGTTATATACATTGAAACATAACGATGTTATCAGAGTTTTCATGACGGCAGGTAATACCCATAAAGAATGAGTAACTTCAGTAAATATATCGGCAGGATGTCACAAAATCTTGAACAGTAAAACGCCCACCGAAGTGGGCGTTTTCGAAAGGATCAGCGCTGCTGGCTGGAGCGGTCGCGACGACCAACAGCGGAAAAGACGTTAAACACTTCACCCAGGCCATAAATCAGCCCCAGGATGATAGCCATCACCACAGGAACCATGATCACGGCAAAAACCAGGCTTTTCAACAACTCTAACATGATCGACTCCGGATATTGTGAAGCAGACATTTTAGCCTGATTCTACAGAAAAACACTCGCCTTTTGTGCGATTGCATGAGCCGCTTTGCTATCAATATCAGGGCTCAGGCTAGGCGTAATACCGCTTTTCCTTCACAATACTCTTTTTGCCAGGACATTGCGTAATGCAGGCTGAAATTCTCTTAACCCTCAAACTCCAGGAACGCCTTTTTGCCGATCCGCGCCGTATTTCTTTGCTGAAACAGATTGAACAAACGGGTTCGATTAGCCGGGGCGCAAAGAACGCAGGCATCAGTTACAAAAGCGCCTGGGATGCCATCAATGAAATGAACCAACTGAGCGAACATACGCTGGTTGATCGTGCGACAGGCGGTAAAGGCGGCGGCGGCGCAGTAGTGACCCGTTACGGGCAGCGCCTGATTCAGCTTTACGATCTGCTGGCACAGATTCAGCAGAAGGCGTTTGACGTGCTAAGCGACGACGACGCGCTGCCGCTGAACAGCCTGCTGGCAGCTATTTCCCGCTTTTCCCTGCAAACCAGCGCCCGCAACCAGTGGTTTGGCACCGTAACCGCCCGCGATCACCAACAGGTGCAGCAGCATATTGAAGTGCTGCTGGCCGACGGTGAAACGCGCCTGAAAGTCGCTATCACCGCACAAAGTGGCGAACGGCTTGGCCTTGATGAAGGAAAAGAGGTGCTGGTATTGCTGAAAGCGCCGTGGGTCAATATCACACAGGATGCGCAGCGCGCAGCGCTTGCCGACAACCAGCTTAAAGGGTTTATCAGCCATATTGAGCGTGGCGAACAGCAAAGCGAAGTGCTGATGACATTGCCAGACGGACAGCAGCTCTGCGCCACAGTGCCGACGCATGACGTGGATAATTTGCAGGAACAGCGCGAAGTGACGGCATATTTTAATGCCGATCGCGTCATTCTCGCCACGTTATGCTAATCGCATTGACAAGTGAGTGCATTGCACGTATCCCTGAACTTCATTGCTGCAAAAAACGGGATATATCATGTCATCATTGCAAATTTCGCAAGGTACGTTTCGTCTTAGCGATACACGCACGTTGCACCTTGAGCAGTTGATCCTGCGGGCAGGCGAAAGCTGGGCCTTCGTTGGCGCGAACGGCAGCGGGAAATCCGCGCTGGCCCGCGCGCTTTCCGGCGAACTGACGCTGCTGAATGGTGAGCGTCAGTGTCAGTTTACCCGCCTGACGCGCCTCTCTTTTGAGCAGTTACAAAAACTGGTCAGCGATGAGTGGCAGCGCAACAACACCGATATGCTCAGCCCGGGCGAAGAAGATACCGGGCGCACCACGGCCGACATCATTCAGGATGAGGTCAAAAACCCACAGCGCTGTGAACAGCTGGCGGCGCTGTTCGGCATCACGCATCTGCTGACACGCCGCTTTAAATACCTTTCGACCGGCGAAACGCGCAAAACGCTGCTGTGCCAGGCGCTGATGTCCGAGCCGGAACTGCTGGTTCTGGATGAACCGTTCGACGGGCTGGATGTGAACTCCCGCCAGCAACTGGCGGAACTGCTGGCGCGGCTGAATAGTGAAGGTTACACCGTAGTGCTGGTGCTTAACCGCTTCGATGAAATCCCGGATTTTGTACAGCATGCTGGCGTACTGGTGGATTGCACCCTGACGGAAACCGGTGAAAAATCCGCCCTGCTACAACAAGCGCTGATTGCGCAACTGGCCCACAGTGAAAAGTTGGCCGGGATTGCCCTGCCGGAACCCGATGCGCCCCCGGCCCGAGAAACATTACGCGCGGGCGAGCCGCTGATAGTGCTGAATGATGGCGTCGTTTCTTATAATGACAGGCCGATCATCAACCAGCTTTCCTGGAAGGTAAATCCCGGCGAACACTGGCAGATCGTCGGCCCGAACGGCGCGGGGAAATCGACGCTGTTGCGCCTGATCACCGGCGATCACCCGCAGGGTTACAGCAACGATCTGACGCTGTTTGGCCGCCGTCGCGGCAGCGGTGAAACTATCTGGGATATCAAAAAACACATTGGTTACGTCAGCAGCAGTCTGCATCTTGATTACCGCGTCAGCACCAATGTGCGCAACGTGATCCTCTCCGGCTACTTTGATTCAATTGGCATCTATCAGACGGTATCAGACAAGCAGCACAAACTGGCGCAGCGCTGGCTGGATATTTTAGGTTTTGACGCCCGCACCGCCGATGCGCCCTTCCACAGCCTTTCATGGGGACAACAGCGGCTGGCGCTGATTGTCCGCGCGCTGGTGAAACATCCGACATTACTGATCCTCGACGAGCCGCTGCAAGGGCTGGATCCGCTAAACCGCCAGCTAATCCGCCGCTTTGTTGACGTATTAATCAGTGAAGGGCAAACCCAATTGCTGTTTGTTTCGCACCATGCCGACGATGCGCCAGCCTGCATTACTCACCGGCTGACCTTCGTGCCGGAAGGCGACAGCTATCGCTACCAACTCGAAACGCACGCTTCCTGATCAGCATCACTCTGGCGAACATCTGGAATATAGTCTTTTATCCTGTGCGCCGATTGCCTGAATGCCATCAATGACTTATAACCTCCTCGGGACGTTGTCCGGCTTTGCCGGCAGCGTCTGCGTTGCTGTAACGCAATGCAGTCATTTTAAGACTATTCATATTCGCCGGATAAGCGCCGCTAAAGCAGGGTTTTTCCGGCGGTTACGCGACAAACCGGACGACAGAAAATTCAGTGTAAACGATTCCACTAATTTATCCCATGTCACAGTTTTCACCTCTCTGTTATGCTAAGGTTTGTTCATATCAAATGCTTTATGGAGTGAAATATGCGAGTTCTGGTTACTGGTGGTAGCGGTTACATAGGAAGCCACACCTGCGTGCAACTGCTGCAAAACGGCCATGACGTCATCATTCTGGATAACCTCTGTAACAGTAAGCGCAGCGTGCTCAATGAAATCGAGCGCTTCGGCGGAAAATCCGCACTGTTCGTTGAAGGCGATGTTCGCGATGAAGCGCTGCTGGCCGAAATCCTGCACGATCATGCCATTGAAGCGGTCATTCACTTTGCCGGGCTGAAGGCCGTTGGCGAATCCGTGGCGAAGCCGCTGGAGTACTACGACAACAACGTCAACGGTACGCTGCGCCTGATCGACGCCATGCGCGCGGCCAACGTCAAAAACCTGATTTTCAGCTCCTCCGCCACGGTCTACGGCGATCAACCGAAAATCCCTTATGTCGAAAGCTTCCCTACCGGAACGCCGCAAAGTCCGTACGGCAAAAGCAAGTTGATGGTGGAACAGATCCTCACCGACCTGCAAAAAGCCCAGCCGGAGTGGAGCATCGCGCTGCTGCGCTACTTCAACCCGGTTGGCGCGCATCCGTCAGGAGATATGGGCGAAGATCCGCAGGGTATCCCGAATAACCTGATGCCTTACATCGCGCAGGTTGCCGTTGGCCGTCGCGATTCTCTGGCGATTTTCGGCAACGATTATCCGACGCCGGATGGCACGGGCGTGCGTGATTACATTCATGTGATGGACCTGGCTGACGGTCACGTTGCGGCTATGCAACAACTGGCCGGCAAACCGGGCGTCCATATTTACAACCTCGGCGCCGGCGTCGGCAGCAGCGTACTGGATGTGGTCAACGCGTTCAGCAAAGCCTGCGGCAAACCGGTGGCATGGCACTTTGCGCCGCGCCGCGAGGGCGATTTACCGGCCTACTGGGCCGACGCGACCAAAGCCGATAAAGAGCTGAACTGGCGCGTAACCCGTACGCTTGACGAAATGGCAGAAGATACCTGGCGCTGGCAGTCACGCCATCCGCAGGGTTATCCGGATTGAAGGAGCAGTAATGACGCAATTTAACCCGGTCGATCACCCGCATCGCCGCTACAACCCGCTGACCGATCAGTGGATCCTGGTTTCTCCGCATCGCGCAAAGCGTCCCTGGCAAGGGGCGCAAGAAACGCCTGCGAAGCAAACATTGCCTGCACACGATCCGGATTGCTTCCTGTGTCCGGGTAATACTCGCGTAACGGGCGATAAAAACCCGGATTACACCAGTACTTACGTGTTCACCAATGATTTTGCGGCGCTGATGACCGACACGCCGCAGGCGCCGGAAAGCAGCGATCCGCTGATGCGCAGCCAGAGCGCGCGCGGGACCAGCCGGGTTATTTGCTTCTCGCCGGATCACAGCAAAACGCTGCCGGAACTGAGCCTGAATGCGCTGGAAGAGGTAATAAAAACCTGGCAACAGCAAACCGCCGAGCTGGGCCAGCACTATCCATGGGTGCAGGTGTTTGAGAACAAAGGCGCGGCAATGGGCTGCTCCAATCCGCATCCGCATGGTCAGGTGTGGGCGAATAGCTTTCTGCCCAACGAAGTGGAACGCGAAGACCGCCTGCAAAAAGCGTACTTTGCTGAACATCACTCACCGATGCTGGTCGATTATGTGCAGCGCGAGCGGAATGACGGCAGCCGTACGGTGGTAGAAACGGACCACTGGCTGGCCGTGGTGCCTTACTGGGCGGCCTGGCCGTTCGAAACGCTGCTGTTGCCGAAGGCGCATATCCAGCGCATTACCGACTTAACCGCAGCACAGCGCAGCGATCTGGCGCTGGCGCTGAAAAAACTGACCAGCCGTTACGACAATCTGTTCCAGTGCTCTTTCCCCTACTCGATGGGCTGGCACGGCGCGCCGTTTAACGGTGAAGAGAATGATCACTGGCAGTTACACGCGCATTTCTATCCGCCGCTGCTGCGTTCCGCTACCGTGCGTAAATTTATGGTGGGCTACGAAATGCTGGCGGAAACCCAGCGCGATCTGACGGCAGAACAAGCCGCTGAACGCCTGCGTGCGCTGAGCGATGTCCATTTTCGCGAATCCGGAGAATAACAATGAGTCTGAAAGAGAAAACACAATCCCTGTTTGCTGAGAAATTTGGCTACCCTGCCACCCATACCATTCAGGCTCCGGGCCGCGTGAATCTGATTGGTGAACATACTGACTATAACGACGGTTTTGTACTGCCCTGCGCCATTGATTACCAGACGGTGATTAGCTGCGCGCCGCGCACCGATCGCATCGTGCGGGTGATTGCCGCCGATTATGATAACCAGACGGATGAATTTTCCCTCGACGCCCCGATTGTGACTCACGACAGCCAGCAGTGGTCCAACTATGTGCGTGGCGTAGTGAAACACCTGCAAAAACGCAACGCAGGCTTTGGCGGCGCCGATCTGGTGATCAGCGGCAACGTACCGCAAGGCGCGGGGTTAAGCTCCTCAGCATCGCTGGAAGTGGCGGTCGGCACCGTCTTCCAGCAACTTTACCATCTGCCACTGGATGGCGCGCAGATTGCCCTTAACGGCCAGGAAGCGGAAAACCAGTTCGTCGGCTGTAACTGCGGCATTATGGATCAGTTGATCTCGGCGCTGGGCAAAAAAGGCAGCGCGTTGCTGATCGACTGCCGCTCGCTCGGCACCAAAGCGGTGTCGATGCCGGAAGGCGTGGCAATTGTCATCATTAACAGTAACTTCAAACGCACGCTGGTCGGCAGTGAATACAACACGCGACGTCAGCAGTGCGAAACCGGCGCGCGTTTCTTCCAGCAGAAAGCGCTGCGTGATGTCAGCATCGATCAGTTCAATGCGGTAGCGCATGAGTTGGATCCGCTGGTCAGCAAACGCGTACGCCATGTGCTGACAGAAAACGCGCGCACGGTCGAAGCGGCCGCCGCGCTGGAGAAAGGCGATCTGCAACGCATGGGCGTGCTGATGGCTGAATCCCACGCGTCAATGCGCGATGATTTTGAAATCACCGTGCCGCAAATCGATACGCTGGTCGAGATTGTGAAAGCCACCATCGGTGATAAAGGCGGCGTGCGCATGACCGGTGGTGGCTTCGGCGGCTGCGTTGTCGCGCTGGTGCCGGAAGCGCTGGTTCCTGCGGTCAAACAGGCCGTGGAAAGCCAGTACGAAGCCAAAACCGGCATCAAAGAAACCTTCTATGTGTGCAAACCTTCACAGGGAGCAGGACAGTGCTAAACGAATCTGCGACGGCGGCTCCGGACGGGCTGCCCTTTCGTCTCATCACTCTGCGCAACAGCGCCGGAATGGTGGTGACACTAATGGACTGGGGCGCGACGCTGCTTTCGGCTCGCGTGCCACTGAAAGATGGCTCCGTGCGTGAAGCGCTGCTCGGCTGCGCGTCACCGGAATACTATCTGCAACAATCCGCGTTTCTCGGCGCTTCGGTGGGCCGTTACGCCAACCGTATCAGCAAGAGCCGTTTTCAGCTTGATGGTCAGACATATGCGCTTACGCCCAGCCAGGGCGAAAATCAGTTGCATGGCGGCCCGGAAGGTTTCGACAAGCGTCGCTGGCGGATTGAGCGTCAGAATGAAAACGAAGTGCTGTTTTCGCTCACTTCGCCGGATGGCGATCAGGGTTTTCCGGGCAACGTAAACGCCACGGCGCATTTTCGCCTCGGCGAGGATAACCGTCTGGCAATTGAATATCGTGCCACGACGGATAAACCCTGCCCGGTCAACCTGACCAACCACGCCTATTTCAACCTCGATGGGTACCAGTCTGATGTGCGTAGCCACTCCCTGCAACTGCTGGCAGATGAATATCTGCCTGTGGATGAGATGGGGCTGCCGACCGGTGGGTTGAAAAAAGTCGCGCTGACCAGTTTTGATTTCCGTACGCCCAAAACCGTGGCGGAAGAGTTTCTCAGCGATGACGATCAGCGTGCGGTAAAAGGCTACGATCATGCGTTTTTGTTGCAGGCGAAGGGCGATGCCAGCCTGCCTGCGGCACAGTTGTGGTCGGCGGATAATCAACTGCAAATGACGGTTTATACCAGCGCTCCAGCGCTCCAGTTCTATTCCGGCAATTATCTTGACGGTACGCCAGCGCGCGGGGGGAAAACCTACGCTGCATGGCAAGGCCTGGCGCTGGAGAGTGAATTTTTGCCCGACAGCCCGAATCGCCCGGACTATCCGCAGCCGGACTGTGTTTTACGCCCCGGCAGCGAATATGTCAGCCTGACGGAATATCACTTTATTGCGCTTTAATCTCAGCCCTCCTCCCGGAGGGCTTTTTTTTGCTCATTTTGCTGAAATAAGCGTCACTTATCGACAAAACTATAACCCCTGGTTCACAAGCACCTTACACTGCGCGGCTATTTTCGCTATGGTTATGGGTAATCGTTGCCGGGGCTCTCTCTCCGGCAATATAATGAGAATTGTTATCATTCAATCAGACTTACAGGAGTAAGAGTATGGCTGTTACTAAGCTGGTTCTGGTTCGTCATGGCGAAAGCCAGTGGAACAACGAAAACCGCTTCACCGGTTGGTACGATGTCGATCTGTCAGAGAAAGGAGTTGGTGAAGCGAAAGCAGCAGGCAAACTGCTGAAAGAGGAAGGCTACTCCTTCGATTTTGCTTACACCTCCGTGCTGAAACGTGCCATCCACACACTGTGGAACGTGCTGGACGAACTGGATCAGGCGTGGTTGCCGGTAGAAAAAAGCTGGAAACTGAACGAGCGTCACTACGGTGCGTTGCAGGGTCTGAACAAAGCCGAAACCGCAGAGAAATACGGTGACGAGCAGGTTAAACAGTGGCGTCGAGGCTTTGCCGTTACCCCGCCAGCGCTGACTAAAGATGATGAGCGTTTCCCGGGCCACGATCCGCGCTACGCTAAACTGAGCGAAGCCGAACTGCCGCAGACCGAAAGCCTGGCGCTGACCATCGATCGCGTTATTCCTTACTGGAATGAAACTATTCTGCCGCGCCTGAAAAGCGGTGAGCGCGTGATCATCGCTGCGCACGGTAACTCCCTGCGTGCGCTGGTGAAATACCTCGACAATATGAGCGAAGAAGAGATCCTCGAACTGAACATCCCGACCGGCGTACCGCTGGTTTATGAGTTCGATGAAAACTTCAAACCGCTGAAACACTACTACTTGGGCAATGCGGAAGAGATCGCTGCAAAAGCCGCTGCAGTAGCAAACCAGGGTAAAGCGAAGTAAGTTTTCCCCCATAAAAAAAGCGTGGATTGCTCCACGCTTTTTTTTGCACTTCACACGCAATCAGAGACACAAAATAATTCGCGTTGCAGAAAGGCGGCGAAGCTAATCTCCGGCAGCTAGCACAAAGTGACCCAGGTTAGCGAGAAAAGCCAACGTCTCTGCGGCTCGAATCAGGCACGACGCGCTTTTACCGCTGCCGCTAACTGACGCAGGATAGTGTCCGTATCTTCCCAGCCGATGCACGCATCGGTGATGCTCTTACCGTAGACCAGCGGTTCGCCGCTCTCCAGACTCTGGTTACCTTCTACCAGGTGGCTTTCAATCATCACGCCGATAATCGCTTTTTCACCGTTGGCGATCTGCTGACAGACATCGCTGCCAACGTCCATTTGCCTTTTGAACTGCTTGCTGGAGTTCGCATGGCTGAAATCGATCATCACCTGCGGTTCCAGGCCCGCTTTGGTCAGACCTGATTTCACTTCTGCCACATGTTTTGCACTGTAGTTCGGCTCTTTGCCGCCGCGCAGAATAATGTGGCAGTCGCCATTACCGGCGGTATTCACAATGGCAGAGTGGCCCCATTTGGTGACCGACAGGAAGCAGTGCGGCGCGCTGGCGGCGTTAATGGCGTCGATCGCCACTTTGATGGTGCCGTCGGTGCCGTTTTTGAATCCAACCGGACAGGAGAGACCAGAAGCCAGCTCGCGGTGTACCTGTGATTCCGTAGTACGGGCGCCGATCGCACCCCAGCTCATCAGATCCGCCAGATATTGCGGCGTGATCATATCGAGGAATTCACCCGCAGCCGGCAGGCCGCTGTCATTGATTTCCAGCAATAATTTGCGGGCAATGCGCAGGCCGTCGTTGATCTGGAAGCTGTTGTCCATATGCGGATCGTTGATCAGCCCTTTCCAGCCAACGGTAGTACGCGGTTTTTCAAAATAGACGCGCATCACCACTTCCAGCTCGCCACCGAGCTCTTCACGCAATGCCAGCAGGCGCGAAGCGTACTCTTTCGCCGCCGCAGGATCATGAATGGAACACGGGCCAATCACCACCAGCAGACGATCGTCATTGCCGCGCAGAATGTTATGGATCGCTTTGCGGGCGCTGGATACCGTCTGGGCGGCAGCTTCAGTGGCGGGGAATTTTTCAAGGAGCGCTACAGGAGGTAATAACTCGTTGATCTCTTTAATACGTAAATCGTCGTTCTGATAATTCATGATCTTTCCAGTGTGGCCATACTTTTTGTAATGAATGCAATCTTTCCAATCTATCTTGTCAGGCCCGAAGTGTAAACGCCCTTTTACACTTCGGGCGGATAATTCCTGGAATGGCGCAAAAAGCCATGCAAAAGTCGCAGACTGTTAGATAGTGGCTACACTTTTTAACTGTAAACACCGTTAAATTGAACTTTAGCAATATTACATTCTGCCGTTAATAAATAAAGCGGCATCTTTCACCACTGAGCGTGATGACTCGTTCGCGCTGCTTTTATCGCCTTTGCCGGTGATGAAAACGACCAGAACAGGAGCTTTATGATGAAAATGAATAAATTAGCGACGCTTTTACTGACCTCGACCCTTACCCTTGCAGGTGGCGCAGCATGGGCTGCGGATTCTGCATCTGATGCCTCGGCCAATAACGGCCAGGCAAACTCCTCGGCAGCCGCGGGGCAGACCGCCCCGGATGCGCAGCAGAACCTTGCACCGAACGGGGTTGATAACAGCAAAATTAACAACGGCAGCACGAATTCTGCTACCGGTACGCAGCAAACTCACTCATCGCAGCATATGAGCAAAGATGAAGTGCACAAAAACACGATGTGTAAGGATGGGCGTTGCCCGGACGTAAACAAAAAAGTCGAAACCGGTAATGGCACTAATAATGACGTCAATACCAAAACCGATGGCACAACCCAGTAAAGAGTGATGCCATGACACATGAGGAGAGCTTCGGCTCTCCTTATTTTTTTCTTCTCACCGGTTAAAAATCTGTAATGATGTAAGGCGTTAAGCCTGGTTAAAAGGAAGGAGCCATTCATGGCGCATTCACATTCACACGCTCCCGCCGATGCCAACGCCCGGCGTTTGTTGCTGGCATTTATTGTCACCGCCGTTTTTATGTTGGTGGAAGTGGCTGGCGGGATTATTTCCGGCTCGCTGGCGCTACTGGCTGATGCTGGTCACATGCTTACCGATGCCGCCGCCCTGCTCTTCGCGCTATTAGCTGTCTGGTTTGCTCGCCAGCCGCCCAGCGCGCATCGTACGTTTGGCTGGCTGCGGCTGACGACGCTGGCCGCCTTTGTGAATGCGCTGGCGCTGGTGCTGATTACCGTGTGGATTGTCTGGGAAGCACTTCAGCGCTTCTACCATCCGCAGCCGGTCGCCGGGTTAACCATGATGGTGATCGCTATTGCCGGTCTGCTGGCAAACATACTGGCGTTCTGGTTGCTGCATCGCGGTAGCGAAGAGAAGAATCTCAATGTGCGTGCTGCGGCGCTGCATGTACTGGGTGATCTGCTCGGTTCCGTTGGGGCGATCGCCGCCGCGCTGGTCATTATGCTGACCGGATGGACGCCGGTCGATCCTATACTTTCCGTGCTGGTTTCAGCGCTGGTGTTGCGCAGCGCCTGGCGTTTATTGAAGGAAAGCGTCAATGAATTGCTGGAAGGTGCGCCGTCGACATTCGACATTGGCGCGCTGAAACGCCATTTGCGCCGCGCCATTCCGGAAGTGCGCGACGTACACCATGTTCATGTCTGGCTGGTCGGTGAAAAACCATTAATGACGTTGCATGTGCAGGTTATTCCACCGCGGGATCACGATAAGCTACTCGGTGAGATCCAGCATTTCCTCATCCACCATTACCAGATTGAGCACTCCACCGTGCAGATGGAGTATCAGCTCTGTAACGGGCCAGACTGTACGCTGGGAGAATCACAGCCTGACCATCACCATCAGCATCACCATTAATGTGAAAACGCGTGAGAACCCCGCTCACGCGCGCTGTTCATCCACATCCGGCTGCCATTAAGCGCAATGAATGTCAGGATCAGATACTCAAGCGACATCGCCCACACGCCTTGCAATGCGAAAATCACCACGCTGATGACGTTGATGATCACCCAGAGCAGCCAGTTTTCAACGTATTTGCGGGTCATCAGGATCATCGCCACAATCGACAACACCATCATGGAAGAATCCCAGAACGGGAAAGCATCGGGTTGCAGCTGCGGCATCGCCACATTCAGCCCCAGCGTTTGCATTACTGAGACAGCAATTTTCGTCAGAAACGCAAAGACAGGATCAATAAACGCGGTCATCAGGCCAATCGCGACCACGCACACGGCCAGCCACGCCAGCGCCTTCGGCAACGGCAGCCAGCGAATTTGCAGCTCAGCCTCGTTTTGCGATGTCTGGCGTGACCAGGCGTACCAGCCGTAAATATTGGCAGCAAAGAAAAAGAGCTGGAGCAACAGGCTGGCGTAGAGCTGGATCTGGAAAAAGATAATGGCGAACAGCGTGACGTTTATCAGACCAAACGCGTAATTACTGATTTTCTCCAGGCTCGCCAGCCAGATACACAGTAAGCCCGCCAGCGTGCCTGCAGCTTCAATCCATGAGAGATCGTACCCACCAGCACCCAGCGGTATGTGCACCAGGATGTTCTGTGTACTAAAAAAATCCATTCTTTCCCCAGAGCGTATTGTTACGCGTTAAAAAGTATTAAGGTCGTAGTGTAGCCGCAAAATCCAGCATGCGGTTCAGCGATACCAACGCGCCTTCGCGTAGTGCCGCATCAACATGGATCTCATGCTCAGCACCGGCGTGTTCCAGCCCTTCAGCAATCGCTTTCAGGCCATTCATCGCCATCCACGGACAGTGCGCACAACTGCGGCAAGTCGCCCCTTCTCCTGCTGTCGGCGCTTCAAACAGCTCTTTTTCCGGTACGGCTTGCTGCATCTTATAAAAGATACCCCGGTCAGTGGCGACAATAAGCTGTTTATGCGGCAGTGTTTTTGCCGCAGCAATCAATTGGCTGGTGGATCCTACAGCATCCGCCAGTTGCACGACCGATTGCGGCGATTCTGGATGCACCAGGATAGCGGCTTGCGGGTAGAGCGCCTTCATGCGCATCAGCGCCTGGGTTTTAAATTCATCATGAACAATACAGGCGCCCTGCCAGCACAGCACATCAGCACCGGTCTGTTTCTGCACGTAGCTTCCCAGATGTTTGTCCGGCGCCCAGATAATTTTCTCGCCGAGGCTATCGAGATGCTCAATCAACTCGACGGCAATACTGGACGTTACGACCCAGTCGGCACGCGCTTTCACTGCTGCCGAGGTATTGGCATAGACCACCACTGTACGATCCGGGTGAGCGTCGCAGAAAGCAGTAAACTCATCAATCGGGCAGCCCAGATCGAGTGAACATTCGGCGTGCAGTGTTGGCATCAGGATGTTTTTTTCCGGGCTGAGAATTTTAGCGGTCTCGCCCATAAAACGAACGCCTGCGACCAGCAGCGTGGAGGCTGGATGTCTGGCACCAAAGCGCGCCATCTCCAGCGAATCGGCGATACAACCCCCAGTCTCTTCCGCCAGTTGTTGGATCTCCGGGTCGGTATAATAGTGCGCGACCATCACCGCATCCCGTTCTTTCAGCAAGCGTTTGATTTTCTCGCGGTAAAATTGCTTGTCTTGCTGATCCAGCGGCTGGGGTTTTGGCGGAAAAGGATAGATTGCGGCTTCAGGGTCAAACATTACGCTCATCATGCTTACTCGTTTTTCTTGCTGAACTTAACAACCGGGTTCGTCACCATGGAAGCGGGTAATCCGGCAGAGATGTTTTATATACTAAACAAGATAGCCGATTGCGTAAAAAATGTCGTGATGAATTTTTAAGGAATGGCAGATCCCCCTCCAACAGCAGCTACTGCTGACGCTGTGCTTAGCAGGCCTATGGATGGATATCGCGGGATTTACGGATGTCAGAAAGCAAAAAACCCGCCAGCGCCATTTTACATGGGTGGGTCGTGCAGGATGACTCGCTTCGCTCGCCCTTCGAACGCTGCGCGTTGTTCAAAATTGTTCCCGACAATTTTGTCGAATCTTCTCTATTCGCAGAAAGCAAAAAAGCGCCTTTAGGGCGCTTTTTTACATTGGTGGGTCGTGCAGGATTCGAACCTGCGACCAATTGATTAAAAGTCAACTGCTCTACCAACTGAGCTAACGACCCCTTACGAGACTGCTCTTCGAAGTAATCACCCACGTTGAAAGTGGTGGGTCGTGCAGGATTCGAACCTGCGACCAATTGATTAAAAGTCAACTGCTCTACCAACTGAGCTAACGACCCATAGGGGTAGTGACTTCGAAGATAATTTTACCAGGAACCACATTAAGTGGCGGATCGTGCAGGATGATTTGGCCTTTGCCTCGCCCTGTGGCGTCGCTGCTGACGCAACGTTATCCTTCACGTTTAACACCATTAGATTGATGTTAAATTGGTGGGTCGTGCAGGATTCGAACCTGCGACCAATTGATTAAAAGTCAACTGCTCTACCAACTGAGCTAACGACCCGAGTGGTGGGTGATGACGGGATCGAACCGCCGACCCCCTCCTTGTAAGGGAGGTGCTCTCCCAGCTGAGCTAATCACCCGATACTACTTGCTGGATACTACTTTAAGTGATGGGTCGTGAGGATGATTCGGCTTTGCCTTACCCTGTCGGGCCGTTGCTACGCAACGTTATCCTTCACGCTTAACATCTCCACCCCGATGTTAAATTGGTGGGTCGTGCAGGATTCGAACCTGCGACCAATTGATTAAAAGTCAACTGCTCTACCAACTGAGCTAACGACCCACTTTCATGTTGCCTCTGGTTTAAGAGATATCCCGTGGCAACGGCGGCATATATTACTGATTTAAGATTTCAGCGCAACAACAATTTCAACCAGAATGACTTAACTGCTTATGATTCATGCGACAAGACCAGAAAAAACACGATTTCTGGTCATGCGCTATGCATTACATAGAACCAAGGCGTTTTTGCGCTTGTTTCGCGCCGTCGGTACCAGGGTATTTACTGACCACCTGCTGGTAAACCGCTTTCGCTTTCGCGCTGTCACCTTTGTCCTGCATAATCACGCCGACCTTGAACATAGCGTCAGGCGCTTTAGGCGACTTCGGGTAATTCTTCACCACAGAGGCAAAGTAATAAGCAGCGTCGTCTTTTTTACCCTTGTTATAATTCAACTGACCAAGCCAGTAGTTGGCATTCGGTATGTAGGTTGAATCTGGGTACTTTTTGACAAAATTCTGGAAAGCAGCGAGCGCATCATCCTGACGGGATTTATCCTGTACCAGCGCAATCGCCGCATTGTAATCCGTATTTGCATCGCCGCTTTGAACGGGAGCACCAGACGTTGCCGTACCGTTATTTGCGCCCGTATCCACTGCTGGCGCTTGCGCCGCCGCACCGCTCTGATCGCCGGAAGCTTGCTGCGTCTGTCCCGCTGTGCCACTGCTCAAATTGCCTATCTGCTGCAAAATTTGCTGTTGGCGTTCAACCACCTGATTAAGCTGATACTGATTTTCCTGGATTTGTCCACGAAGGGTATCAATATCGGCCTGATTATCGGAGAGTTGTTGCTGGAGTTGAGTCAAAAGCTGGCTATGAGCATTAGAAATACGCTCGAGTTGAGTGACACGGTCTTCGACCGAGCCTGAGCCGACACTACTGATTGGCGCCTGAGCATTAGCGGCCCATGGGGCCGCTATGCCAACCAGTAACGACAGACTCAACAAATGATGTCTGAAGTTACTGCTCATGCAATTCTCTTAGTAAACCAGTACGGCACGACGGTTTTTAGCGTAAGCCGCTTCGTCATGACCCAGTACTGCAGGTTTTTCTTTACCGTAAGAAACGATGGAGATCTGATCTGCGGAAACGCCTTTACCCTGCAGGTACATTTTAACGGCGTTAGCACGACGTTCGCCCAAGGAGATGTTGTATTCCGGAGTACCACGTTCGTCCGCGTGACCTTCTACGGTGACTTTGTAGGACGGGTTGCTACGCAGGAAGTTAGCGTGAGCATCCAGCATCGCAGCGAAGTCAGAACGGATGTCATATTTGTCCAGATCGAAGTAAACAATGTTGTTCTGCTGCAGCTGTTGCATTTGCAGACGCGCTTGTTCTTCGGAGGACATATTGCCACTACCGTTCATGCCAGTGCCAGCACCCATCATGCCTTCGCCGCTCTGGTCGCTGGTGTTGTTCTTGTGAGAAGAACACGCAGCAATCGCCATAACAGGCAGAGCCAGCATCAGGCCTTTCAGCACTTTGTTCAGTTGCATTTCTTTGATTCCTTTATAAATATTTATTATTACAGATACGGAGACCAGGCAGGGAATTTAACCTGACCATCAGTCGCCGGAAGACGCGCTTTGAAACGCCCATCTGTAGAAACCAGATTCAGCACGGATCCCATCCCCTGAGAAGAGCTGTAGATTACCATTGTGCCGTTAGGTGCCAGACTTGGCGTTTCATCCAGGAACGTTGACGTCAGAACCTGTACGCCACCCGCTGCCAGATCTTGTTTAGCGATGTGCTGCTGACCACCGTCAGAGCTTACCATCACCATAAATTTGCCGTCGCTGCTCACGTCAGCATCCTGGTTTTGTGAACCCTGCCAGGAGATACGCTGCGCTGCGCCGCCATTGATACCTACTTTATACACCTGCGGACGACCCGCCTGGTCAGACGTAAAGGCCAGCGTCTGGCTATCCGGGAACCAGGTCGGTTCGGTGTTGTTGCTGCGGCCATCGGTAACCTGACGAATCTGGCCGGAACCAATATCCATGACATAAATGTTCAGGCTACCGGTTTTAGACAGCGCAAACGCCAGTTTAGAACCGTCCGGCGAGAAGGCCGGCGCACCGTTGTGGCGCGGGAAGGAAGCAACCTGGCGGATGCTCGCATTCGCCAGCGTCTGGATAACCAGAGCAGAACGACCGCTTTCAAACGTCACGTAAGCCAGTTTGGACCCGTCCGGAGACCATGCCGGAGACATCAGCGGCTGCGGCGATTTGTGCACCAGGAACTGGTTGTAACCGTCATAGTCAGAAACGCGCAGCTCGTACGGGAACTGACTGTTCGCAGTCTGCACTACGTAAGCAATACGGGTACGGAATGCACCTTTAATGCCGGTCAGTTTTTCGAATACTTCATCACTGGCGGCGTGAGCGGCATAACGCAGCCACTGTTTGTTCACTTTAAAGGAGTTCTGCGCCAGCACGGTACCCGGCGCACCACCGGTGTCCACCAGTTGGTAAGCGACGTTGTAGCTGCCGTCAGGATTCGGGGTTACCTGACCAACAACCACCGCATCGATGCCTAACGCAGACCATGCGGCTGGCTGAACTTCCTGTGCGCTGCCAGGCTGCTGCGGCAGGCGGGAACGATCGAGGGGATTGAATTTGCCGCTGTTGCGCAGATCCGCAGCAACGATACCGCCGGCATCTTCAGGCGCGGCACCAGGGCCTGCCCACTGGAAAGGCACAACGCCAATCGGGCGTGCCGAGTCCACCCCCTGGGTGATCTCGATACGTACTTCTGCGTGCAGCACCGCTGCCCACAGCATCAGAAAACCAAATGCAACACGTAATGCCTGCTTCATCATATCTCCCTTATCCGGGTGGAAAACCCGCGATAATTTAGCAGAATTTTAACAAACTCAATAAGACAAAACTACCCGCGTCGGAACAACCGGTACGATTTCCCCCCGCGCGGTGCGAAGGAAAGTCTACCTTATGGTTCAAGGTCCTGGTTTAAAGTCCAGCGGCGCATTTTTGAACACTTCATACACAGCCTGACTTGGCGGCTTCGGTATTTTTGCCTGTCTTGCAGCTGCAAGAGCCGCCTGACAAAGCGCCGGGTCGCCACCTTCGGACTGAATATCTAACAGCATGCCATCCGGCGCCAGTTTGACACGCAACGTACAGGTTTTCCCCGCATAGGAGGAGGAATCATAAAAGCGGCTTTCAATCGCCGATTTTATCTGCCCTGCATAGTTACTGATGTCAGCACCTGATGCGCCGTTGTTCTTAGTGTTACCAGAACCGGCTGCGGCTGCATTATTCCCTTTCGCCCCACCACCTGTTTTCGGCGCATTCTTACCGGAACTTAAATCGCCAAACAGATCGTCAACGCCAGCGGCAGCAGCGGCTTTTTCAGCGGCGGCTTTCTTGGCAGCAGCCGCTTTCTTATCGGCGGCGGCCTTCTCAGCGGCTGCAGCTTTCTTCTCTTCTGCAGCTTTTTCAGCGGCAGCAGCTTTCGCAGCAGCAGCCTTCTCAGCCGCAGCGGCTTTCTCTGCTGCTGCTTTCTCCGCGGCGGCTTGTTTAGCCGCTTCGGCCTGTGCTTTCTTCTCAGCGTCTGCCTGAGCTTTCTTCGCTGCTTCAGCTTCCGCTTTTTTCTTCGCATCGGCGGCGGCTTTTGCGGCTTCAGCTTCTGCTTTTTTCTGTGCGTCGGCAGCGGCTTTTGCGGCTTCAGCTTCCGCTTTTTTCTGCGCATCGGCAGCGGCTTTCTTCGCTGCTTCTGCTGCTTCTTTTGCCTGAGCGTCTGCTTTAGCTTTTGCATCAGCGGCTGCTTTCGCTGCGGCTTCTTCAGCTTGCTTCTGTTGCTGCTGCGCTTTTTTCGCCGCCTCTTCCGCTTGTTTCTGCTGCTCGGCCTGTTCGCGCGCGGCTTCCTGCGCCTGCAAACGCTCCTGCTCCAGCTGTTTCAAACGCTCCTGCTCGGCAGCCTGCTTTTCACGCAGCTCTTCCGCCTGCTGTTGCGCCTGTTTTTCGCGCTGCTCTTTGGCTCGTTGCGCACTGGCTTGCTGCTGCTGTTGGCGATTGTAATTGTCCACCACAGCACCGGGATCGACCATCACCGCATCGATCGCCGAGCCACCGCCGCCGCCCGCAGACGCATCAATATGCTCGTCGAACGAACTCCAAATCAGCAGCGCCACCAGAATTACGTGCAGCACGGCTGAGATGATTATCGCTCGCTTAAGCTTGTCGTTTTGTACGGTTGCCTTTGACACTCTCGGTTCCCAAAAACTGTCCGCCTGTCAGGCGAGTGATCAGATAGGCTGCGTCATCAAGCCAACCGATTTCACACCCGCGCTATGTAACAGGTTCAGCGCTTTAATGATTTCATCGTACGGCACATCTTTCGCTCCGCCGATTAAGAACACGGTTTTCGGATTGGATTGCAGGCGACGCTGCGCCTCGGCAATCACCTGCTCTGGCGGTAGCTGATCCATGCGATCTTTTTCCACCACCACGCTGTACTGTCCGACACCGGAAACCTCAATAATGACCGGAGGATCGTCATTGGTACTGACGGTCTGCGATTCCGTCGCATCCGGCAGATCGACCTCTACGCTCTGCGTGATGATCGGCGCTGTTGCCATAAAGATCAGCAGCAGCACCAGCAACACGTCCAGCAACGGTACAATGTTGATTTCAGACTTGAGGCCACGACTGCCCCGCCCACGCGTTCTGGCCATGGATTACTCCTTATTGCTGTCGCTGCTGGCGAATGCCTGGCGATGCAGAATAGCCGTGAACTCTTCCATAAAGTTGTCGTAATTCAGTTCCAGTTTGTTCACGCGCTGGTTCAGGCGGTTATATGCCATCACCGCCGGGATTGCGGCAAACAGACCGATTGCGGTAGCGATCAACGCTTCCGCGATCCCCGGCGCAACCATTTGCAATGTGGCCTGCTTCACCGCGCCCAGCGCGATAAAGGCGTGCATGATCCCCCATACCGTACCGAACAGACCGATATACGGGCTGATAGAACCCACGGTACCAAGGAAAGGAATGTGGTTTTCCAGATTTTCCAGCTCGCGGCTCATCGAAATGCGCATCGCCCTTGATGCCCCTTCGACAATCGCTTCTGGCGCGTGACTGTTTGCGCGATGCAGACGGGCAAACTCTTTGAACCCGCTGTAGAAGATTTGTTCCGAACCGCTCAGATTATCGCGGCGAGCCTGGCTTTCCTGATACAAACGTGACAGTTCAATGCCGGACCAGAACTTGTCTTCGAATGCTTCTGCTTCGCGCCCTGCTGCGTTCAGGATGCGCGTTCTCTGGATGATGATTGCCCAGGATGCGATTGAAAAACCAATCAAAATCAACATGATAAGTTTGACCAGAAGGCTAGCCTTCAGGAACAAATCAAGGATGTTCATGTCAGTCACTGCTTAAACTCCGCGACAATAGACTTGGGAAGCGCACGAGGCTTCATTAAGAGTGGATCAACACAGACAATCAGCACCTCAGCTTCATTCAGCACTTTGTTCTCTGCGTTGACAATCCGCTGCGTGAACACCATGGAGGTACCACGCATTGATGTAATTTCCGTTTGGACTTCGAGCATGTCGTCGAGTCTGGCGGGCGCAAAATACTCCAGCATCATTTTGCGTACCACGAACGCGACGCGCTCAGCCAGCAGAACTTGTTGGCTAAAGTGATGATGGCGCAGCATCTCTGTACGGGCTCTTTCATAAAAAGCTACGTAGCTGGCGTGGTAAACCACACCACCGGCGTCTGTATCTTCGTAATAGACACGAACCGGCCATCGAAACAGCGTTGTATTCACTTTACATCCCGGTAATGCAAAAAAAGTTAGAGCTTTTAAACTTCGCTACTATACGCGCGGGAAAGGTGCTTTGGAATGGGTTCAGGTAAACGGATAGTAAAAATTTATGGGCTTTTGCAAGCCCATGAGGATAGCGGATATTTCTTATTCAAAAGAAGAAAAAAATAAGCCCCGCCAGCAGAACGGCATCAGCAATAAGCGGGCAGAAAAAACCCTGCCAGTGAATGGCGCGCGGACGAAAACCGACGCCATGGATAACCCCGGCACACACCGCCCACATCAGCAGCAATCCGTGCCAGATCTCCAGCTCGCTGGTTTTCGCAGCAAAACGGGACGGATCCCAGAAAATGCAGCCAGCCAGCAGGAGCGCCATTATTAAGGAAAGGGCCCTTAACGGGCCCTTATCCATTACCGCATACAATTTTGCGATAACTTTTTCCATTACTGTTCTTCTTGTCCGGCTTTCGACGCTTCAACGTGTTCCAGCGCCAGGGCGGTAATCACTCCAAAAGCACAGGCAAGAAGCGTTCCTAAAATCCATGCGAAATACCACATATTCAGCTCCTTACTTAGTACATAGAGTGGGTATTGCTTTCAATATGTTCTTTGGTGATACGGCCGAACATTTTCCAGTAACACCAGATGGTGTAGAGCAGAACGATTGGCACAAATACCAGAGCAACATAGGTCATCAGATTCAGCGTCAGTTGGGTCGATGTTGCATCCCACATGGTCAGGCTAGCTTTCAGCATGGTGCTTGACGGCATGATGAACGGGAACATCGCGATACCGGCGGTCAGAATGATGCAGGCCAGGGTCAGCGAAGAGAACACAAATGCCCAGGCCGCTTTATCCAGACGCGCGGTCAGTACGGTCAACAGCGGCAGGACTACGCCCAGCGCCGGGATCACCCACAACACAGGCGTGTTGTTAAAGTTAGTCAGCCAGGCACCAGCCTGTAGCGCAACGTCTTTAAGCAACGGATTAGACGGGGCGTGATGATCCATCACAGAGGTCACTACATAGCCATCAATGCCGTAAACCACCCACACACCGGCCAGTGCGAAGCAGATCAGCGTCACCAGTGCGGCGATCTGCACAGTAGCGCGAGCACGCAGATGCAGTTCACCCACGGTACGCATTTGCAGATATGTTGCGCCTTGCGTCAGGATCATCGCCACACTAACCACACCCGCCAGCAGACCAAACGGATTCAGCAACTGGAAGAAATTGCCGGTGTAGAACAGACGCATATCGTTGTCGAGGTGGAATGGCACACCCTGCAGCAGGTTGCCAAACGCCACGCCAATCACCAGCGGCGGTACGAAGCTACCGATGAAAATGCCCCAGTCCCACATCCCGCGCCAGCGATTGTCTTCAATCTTCGAGCGGTAATCGAAACCCACCGGACGGAAGAAGAGAGAAGCCAACACGAGGATCATCGCAACATAGAAGCCGGAGAACGCAGCAGCGTAAACCATCGGCCAGGCAGCGAACAGCGCGCCACCAGCGGTGATCAGCCAAACCTGGTTGCCGTCCCAGTGCGGCGCAATGGCGTTAATCATCACGCGGCGCTCAGTGTCGCTACGACCCAGCACGCGGGTCAGCATGCCCACACCCATGTCGAAGCCATCTGTGACAGCGAAACCAATCAGCAAAATACCGACCAGCAGCCACCAGATAAAACGTAATACTTCATAATCGATCATTTGACGACTCCTGTCTTAGCGTGCCGGCTGAGAAGCCACAGTGGACTGCTCATAGTGATAGCGACCTGTTTTCAGGCTGCTCGGCCCAAGGCGAGCAAATTTGAACATCAGGAACACTTCCGCCACCATAAACAGCGTATAAAGGCCGCAAATCAGAATCATGGAGAACAGCAGATCGCCAACGGTTAACGACGAGTTAGCCACCGCGGTCGGCAACACCTCACCAATCGCCCACGGCTGACGTCCGTACTCGGCAACAAACCAGCCGGATTCAATGGCGATCCACGGCAGCGGAATACCATACAGCGCCGCGCGCAACAGCCATTTCTTCTCGCCAATACGGTTACGAATCACCGTCCAGAAGGACGCGGCGATAATCAACAGCATCAGAACACCGCACGCCACCATGATACGGAACGCGAAGTACAGCGGCGCAACACGAGGGATAGAGTCTTTCGTCGCCTGCTGAATTTGCGCGTCAGTCGCATCGGTCACATTCGGCGTGTAGCGTTTAAGCAACAGGCCATAACCAAGGTCTTTCTTGACGCTGTTGAACTGATCGCGAACGGACTGATCGGCAGAACCTGAGCGGAGCTGCTCCAGCAACTGGTACGCTTTCATACCGTTACGGATACGCTCTTCATGCTGCACCATCAGCTCTTTCAGGCCGATAACCGGGGTATCCACCGAACGGGTCGCGATAATGCCCAGCGCGTAAGGGATCTGGATAGCAAATTTGTTCTCTTGCTTATCCTGGTCCGGCACACCAAACAGAGTAAATGCCGCCGGAGCCGGTTGCGTTTCCCATTCGGCCTCAATGGCAGCCAGTTTGGTTTTCTGCACGTCGCCCATTTCGTAACCGGATTCATCACCCAGCACAATAACAGACAGCACAGCGGCCATGCCGAAGCTGGCAGCGATAGCGAAGGAGCGTTTAGCAAAAGCGATGTCGCGCCCACGCAGCAGGTAGTAGGAGCTAATACCGAGGATAAAGATGGCGCCGCAGGTATAACCGGAAGCTACGGTGTGAACGAATTTCACCTGAGCAACCGGGTTCAGCACCAGTTCGGCAAAGCTCACCATCTCCATGCGCATGGTTTCGAAGTTGAAATCAGAGGCGACGGGGTTCTGCATCCAGCCGTTAGCAACAAGGATCCACAATGCCGACAAGTTAGAACCCAGCGCGACTAACCAGGTAACTGCCATGTGCTGCACTTTACCGAGACGATCCCAACCGAAGAAGAACAAACCGACAAATGTGGATTCGAGGAAGAAGGCCATCAACCCTTCGATTGCCAGTGGCGCACCGAAGATATCCCCAACGTAGTGGGAATAGTATGACCAGTTAGTCCCGAACTGAAACTCCATCGTCAGGCCTGTTGCCACGCCCAGAGCAAAGTTGATACCAAACAACTTGCCCCAGAACTTGGTCATATCTTTATAAATCTGTTTGCCGGAGAGGACATAGACCGTTTCCATAATTGCCAGCAGGAACGCCATACCGAGCGTCAGTGGCACAAACAGAAAGTGGTACATCGCAGTCAAGGCAAACTGTAAGCGCGACAGTTCGACTATATCTAACATTCTGACTCCTTGCTCATCGCATGAAGACTCCGAGAGTAAACCCCGTTAGCGCGGGTTCACACGCATGCCCCAATACAAATTTGTTGCACTACTTTTATTCACTGCCACATAAATTGTGGTAATGAATGAAAAAAGTTACAACCAGGTTAATAAAAATTTCGAATTGATCTCGCGAACATATTAACTCGGAAAACCCTTACGATAAATAGGTTTTTATTGAGTTAATTTTACGTTTTTCGACACCGATCAATTTATGCCAACCATACCGCTTTTTAGCCAATTTGATCTGCGACAATTTAACGATTTTCACAATCTTTTCCAAGCTTTTAGATATTGATTTAAATCATTTTTATTCTTTACTGTTAATTTTGTAGCTGGTGTATAGCTGTGGTAAAAACCTTGTTAACAGCATGTTCATTTTAACGTAATCAATGGTTATCAATCGGCAGGTAAAGGTAAATAATGGCGAGTATATTTAACGTTTATCATTTGCGTAAAAAAATGGGTCGTCCATGACAGATAAGGAACCTGAGAAATTAGACTTATTGCACATCTTTTTTATTTTACAAATATTTCACCATTACGATTATCATACTTAACACCGCTCCGTGATTATTCTTTTTATTCTCGCTCGCGCTAAAACCCTTTTATTTTATGGGGCATTGTTCAGCCGCATCCAGCGCCGTGTTGTAGCCCAGAAGATAAGCGCCAGCAGACTTACGGTAGCACCGAGCAAACAAACGCCCTGCCAGCCGAATCCAGCATAGATAACAGTTGTCGCCATGGCGCCCAACCCACTGCCTGTCGCGTAAAACAGCATATATAACGCCACCAGTCTGCCGTGTTGAGCAACGTTGGTGCGCAAAAGCAGACTCTGGTTCGTGACATGCAGCGCCTGTCCGCCGAAATCAAGCAGTACAATCCCCAGGATCAGCAGAACCAGAGAGTGTTCCAGCCTTGACAGCGGCCACCAGGCAAGCAGCAATAGCAGAAGAGACAGCAAACTTGTGCGCTGTGCATTACCGCGATCCGCTTCCTTTCCGGCTTTCGCCGCAGCCAGTGCTCCCGCAACACCCGCCAACGCCAACAAACCAATCGCCGTATGTGAAAAACCAAACGGCGCGGCACTCAACGGCAGCACCATCGCACTCCAGAAAATATTAAAAGCCGCAAACATCAACAGCGCCAGCACACCACGGATTTGCAATACCCTATCGGTGCATAACAGCACCAGCATTGAAGACATCAAACGAAACCAGCTTTCAGAAACCGCAGAGGCGCGCATGACCGGCAACCGTTGCCTGAGGAGCAGCAACAGCATCATCATCAGCAATGCAGAAACGCCATACACCGCCCGCCATCCCGCCAGGTCACTAATAACCCCGGCAAAGATACGCGCCAGCAGCAGGCCGATAAAAACGCCGCCTTGCGCGGCGCCCACAACCCTGCCCCGCTCCCGTTCACTGGCAATACTGGCCGCACTGGCGATCAATCCCTGTGTCATGGCCGTACCCAGCAAACCGGTTGCCAGCATGCCAGTGAGCAACACTACAGCCGATTGCGCCAGCGCCACGGTGCTCAACGCCACCATCAGCGCCAGTAACTGCACCAACAATAACCGACGTCGTTCAACAATATCGCCCAGTGGTACCAGCAGCAGTAAAGCCAACGCTGATCCCACCTGAGTTGCAGTCACCACGCCGCCGACAGCCGCCTGGCTAATGGCGAAACTCTGCGCCAGCGCATCAAGTAGCGGCTGAGCGTAATAAACATTCGCCACACATAAGCCGCTGGCCACGGCAAACATGGCAATCAAACCCCGTTCTGTTGTCTGCTTGTTTTTATTCATTCCACTAACCTGGTTGCAAAATAAAACTGGTTGAAGCGTAGCCAGGCTAGTTTTAAAATGCAACCAGAATTCCAAACCGGAGATACGCCGTGCCACTGAAGACTCAACCCTGCCCCGTTGCCCGTTCTGTCGATTTGATTGGCGATCGCTGGGCATTGCTTATCATCCGTGATGCCTTCGATGGCGCGCGGCGTTTTGGTGATTTTCAGCGTGGTCTTGCCGTGGCGCGTAACATTCTTACCGACAGGCTACGCAAGCTAGTGGAAGCGGGCATTTTTACCACTCAACCCGCATCAGATGGCACGGCATATCAGGAATATGTGCTGACAGAGAGAGGCGAATCGTTATTTCCGGTAGTAGTGGCGCTGCGCCAGTGGGGCGAACAACATCTTTTTGCTCCTGGTGAACCCCATTCCGTATTGATCGATAGCCAGAGCGGCGAAGCCATCCCCCCGATGCTGCCGCAAGCGGCTGACGGGCACCGGCTTACCGCGGCAAATACTGAAGTACGTAAATTACGGCAATAAAAAAGGCCGCTACGGGAGCGGCCAACCATGTCGAGACAAGTTTATGCTCCCCTCAGGGAGGAGCAATAGTTTTATTTAATGATAGATTTCAGTGCTTCGCCGATATCAGCGAGGCTACGCACAGTTTTCACCCCGGCCGCTTCCAGCGCAGCGAATTTCTCGTCCGCTGTACCTTTACCACCCGCGATAATGGCGCCCGCGTGGCCCATACGTTTGCCTTTCGGCGCAGTGACGCCCGCGATGTAGCCGACAACCGGTTTGGTCACATGTTCTTTGATGTAAGCAGCCGCTTCTTCTTCTGCGCTACCGCCAATCTCACCGATCATAACGATCGCTTCGGTCTGCGGATCTTCCTCGAACAGTTTCAGGATATCGATAAAGTTAGAGCCCGGGATCGGGTCGCCACCGATACCAACACAGGTAGACTGACCAAAGCCGTAATCGGTGGTCTGTTTAACCGCTTCATAAGTCAGCGTACCGGAACGTGACACAATACCGATTTTACCCGGTTTGTGAATATGGCCCGGCATGATGCCGATTTTGCACTCGCCCGGGGTGATTACACCAGGGCAGTTCGGGCCGATCATGCGCACGCCAGCTTCGTCCAGCTTCACTTTTACCGTCAGCATATCCAGCGTCGGGATACCTTCAGTAATGGTGATAATCAGTTTGATGCCCGCGTCGACGGCTTCCAGAATCGAGTCTTTGCAGAACGGCGCCGGAACGTAAATCACGCTGGCTGTCGCGCCAGTGGCTTCCACCGCTTCACGTACGGTATTAAATACAGGCAGACCCAGATGCGTGGTGCCGCCTTTACCTGGCGTTACACCGCCAACCATCTGCGTACCGTAGGCAATCGCCTGCTCGGAGTGGAAAGTACCCTGGCTACCGGTAAAACCCTGGCAGATAACTTTGGTGTTCTTATCAATCAAAACAGACATTATTTCCCCTCCACTGCGGCAACAACCTGCTGTGCTGCATCCGTCAGACTTTTCGCTGCGATAATGTTCAGACCACTGTCCGCCAGACGTTTGGCACCCAGCTCGGCGTTGTTACCTTCCAGACGGACAACCACCGGGACGTTAACACCCACCTCTTCTACCGCACCGATGATGCCGTCGGCAATCAGGTCGCAACGCACGATACCGCCGAAAATGTTCACCAGCACCGCTTTCACGTTCTCATCGGAGAGGATAATTTTAAACGCTTCAGTAACACGTTCTTTGGTCGCACCGCCGCCGACGTCGAGGAAGTTCGCCGGTTCGCCGCCGTGCAGCTTAACGATGTCCATGGTGCCCATCGCCAGACCCGCACCGTTAACCATGCAGCCGATGTTGCCATCCAGCGCAACATAGTTCAGTTCCCACTGCGCAGCTTGCGCTTCACGCGGGTCTTCCTGCGACTGATCGCGCATTTCGCGCAGTTCCGGCTGGCGGAACAGTGCGTTGCCATCAGCGCCCAGTTTGCCGTCGAGGCAGATAAGGTCACCTTGTTTGGTGATGACCAGCGGGTTGATTTCAATCAGCGCCAGATCGCGCTCAAGGAAAATAGTCGCCAGCCCCATGAAAATTTTAGTGAACTGCTGAACCTGTTTGCCTTCCAGACCGAGTTTGAACGCCAGTTCGCGTCCCTGGTACGGCATCGGGCCAGTCAGCGGATCAATGGTGGTTTTGTGGATCAAGTGCGGCGTCTCTTCTGCCACTTTTTCGATTTCCACGCCGCCTTCCGTCGACGCCATGAACACCACACGTCGTGAGCTGCGGTCAACAACCGCACCCAGATACAGCTCTTTGTCAATATCCGTTGCCGCTTCGACCAGAATCTGGTTAACCGGCTGACCGTTGGCATCTGTTTGGTAGGTTACCAGGCGTTTACCCAGCCAGTGTTCCGCGAAAGCGCGAATATCTTCTTTGCTGCTAACGACTTTTACGCCGCCCGCTTTACCACGGCCGCCCGCGTGGACCTGGCATTTCACCACCCACGGGCCGGTGCCGATTTTCGATGCGGCTTCTTCTGCTTCACGTGGGGTAGCACAGGCGTAACCAACCGGAGTCGGCAGTCCTGACCGGGCAAAAAGCTGTTTCGCCTGATACTCGTGTAAGTTCATGTGTTCTATCCATCCTTCATTTAATTTGTCATGCCGGAAGCGCCAGAGCTTTCCGGCCTGCAAAGCAGGTGTTCGTTATAGACCCGGCAGCCTGCGCCGCCGGGCAAAGGACACTACACATCCAGCAGCAGACGCGTCGGATCTTCCAGCATTTCTTTAATTGCGACCAGGAAGCCCACAGACTCACGTCCGTCGATCAGGCGGTGGTCATAAGAGAGCGCCAAGTACATCATCGGCAGAATTTCAACTTTGCCATCTACCGCCATTGGGCGATCTTTGATGGCGTGCATGCCAAGGATCGCACTCTGCGGCGGGTTGATGATCGGCGTGGACATCAGCGAACCGAATACACCGCCATTAGTGATGGTAAAGTTACCACCGGTCAGATCCTCAACGGTCAGCTTGCCGTCACGGCCTTTTACCGCCAGTTCTTTAATTTTCTTCTCGATGTCGGCCATGCCCAGCGTATCCACATCACGCAGTACCGGCGTAACCAGACCACGCGGTGTGGAAACCGCCATGCTGACATCGAAATAGTTGTGGTAAACCACGTCGTCGCCATCAATAGAGGCGTTCACTTCCGGATAGCGTTTCAGCGCTTCAACGACCGCTTTCACGTAGAACGACATAAAGCCCAGACGGATGCCGTGACGTTTTTCAAACGCATCACCGTACTGCTTACGCAGATCCATGATTGGCTTCATGTTGACTTCGTTAAAAGTCGTCAGCATGGCAGTTGAATTTTTCGCTTCCAGCAGACGCTCAGCTACGCGTTTGCGCAGACGGGTCATCGGCACGCGTTTTTCAGAACGGCCAGCCAGCTGCGGCGCCGGGCTGCTCGCCGGTTGAGCGGCCGGTTTGCTCTCTTCTTTAGCCGGGGCTTTCGCCAGGTACTTATCCACATCTTCACGGGTGATGCGGCCGCCAACGCCGGTACCTTTAATCGCACTGGCGTCAAGGCTGTGTTCAGCCAGCAGGCGACGGATCGCCGGGCTGAGCGCGTCGTTATTTTGCTCTTCCAGCGACGCCTGCTGGCGCTGAGCTGGCGTGGATTCTTTCGCTTCAGATTTGGCGCTGCTCTCTTTACCCGAGCTGTTGCCTTCTTTCAGGCGGCCAAGGATCTGACGGGAAGTGACCGTCGTACCTTCGTCTTCCAGCACCGCGTCCAGAACACCGTCCGCTGAAGCCGGTACTTCCAGTACCACTTTGTCCGTTTCGATTTCTACCAATACTTCATCGCGTCGGACGCTATCGCCTGGTTTTTTGTGCCAGGTCGCGACAGTCGCATCAGCAACGGACTCAGGCAGATCGGGAACAAGAATATCTACGCTACTCATTATTTATCCTTTATTGAATCGACGTTCAGCGCGTCATTCACCAGCTCTTGCTGTTGCTTCTGGTGAACGGACAGATATCCCACCGCCGGGGAGGCGGAGGCCGGGCGTCCTGCATAGCGCAGAGCGGCCCCAAAAGGTATCACATCACGGAAATGATGCTGGCTGCAGTACCATGCGCCCTGGTTAAGCGGCTCTTCCTGGCACCAGACAAAATCATGTACGTGCGCATAAGGTTTCAACGCGTCCTGCACCGACTGATGCGGGAACGGGTACAACTGCTCAATACGGACAATGGCGACATCCTTCTGGTCATTTTTACGACGCTGTTCAAGCAGGTCGTAATAAACCTTACCAGAACAAAGGATAACGCGCTTCACGGCTTGCGGATCCAAATCATCCACTTCGCCAATCGCCGGCATAAAGGTGCCATTCGCCAGTTCATCCAGCGTGGAGACCGCCTGCGGATGACGCAGCAGCGACTTCGGTGACATCACCACCAGCGGGCGACGCATACCGCGCAACGCCTGACGACGCAGCATATGGTAAACCTGCGCCGGGGTGGACGGGACGCAAACCTGCATGTTTTGCTCAGCGCACAGTTGCAGATAACGCTCCAGACGAGCGGAGGAGTGCTCCGGGCCCTGCCCTTCATAGCCATGCGGCAACAGCATTACCAGCCCGCACATACGGCCCCACTTCTGTTCGCCGGAGCTGATGAACTGGTCAATCACCACCTGCGCGCCGTTAGCGAAGTCGCCGAACTGTGCTTCCCAGATGGTCAGGGTACGCGGCTCAGCGGTGGCGTAGCCATATTCAAAAGCCAGCACCGCTTCTTCAGAGAGCACGGAGTCCCACACGCGGAACGGGCCCTGGCCATTATGCACGTGGCTTAGCGGCGTATAGGTTGAGCCGTTGGCCTGGTTATGGATCACGGCGTGGCGATGGAAGAAGGTACCGCGCCCGGTGTCTTCACCGGAGAGGCGCACCGGAATGCCTTCATCAACCAGCGTGGCGTAAGCCAGCGTTTCAGCACCGCCCCAGTCGAACAGTTTCTCGCCATTGGCCATTAACTGGCGATCGGCGTAGATTTTCGCCACACGGGGCTGCATCTCAATGGCTTCCGGCACCGTGCTGATGCGCCTCGCCAGTTCTTGCAGGCGTTTCATCTCTACTTTGTTCGGGTAGCTCTCATCCCACTCGTGGTTGAGGTACGGCGACCAGGTAAAGGAGTGCATATTCATTGGACGCCATTCAGCGACCACACACTCGCCCGCATCCAGCGCGTCGCGGTACAGGTTAACCATCTCAGTGGCATCTTCCAGCGTGATGGTTTTGTCCTGCTCCAGACGATCGGCGTAGATTTTACGCGGCGTCGGGTGTTTTTTAATTTTCTGGTACATCAACGGCTGGGTTGCGCTCGGCTCGTCGGCTTCGTTATGGCCGTGACGGCGGTAGCACACCAGATCGATAAACACATCGCGTTTGAAAGTGTTACGGAAGTCCAGCGCCAGACGGGTAACGAAAGCAACCGCTTCCGGATCGTCCGCGTTGACGTGGAAAATCGGCGCCTGCACCATCTTACCGATATCGGTACAGTACGGCGTAGAGCGGGCATCCAGCGGGTTGGAGGTGGTGAAACCAACCTGATTGTTGATCACCACGCGCACCGTACCGCCCACTTCATAACCGCGCGCTTTGGACATGTTCAGGGTTTCCTGTACCACGCCCTGACCCGCCACCGCCGCGTCACCGTGAATGGTGATCGGCAGCACTTTATTGCTGCTCGGCTCAGAGAGGCGATCAAGACGCGCGCGTACGGAACCAATCACCACCGGGCTAACGATTTCCAGGTGCGACGGGTTAAACGCCAGCGCCAGATGCACCAGGCCGCCTTCAGTCTCAACGTCAGACGAGAAGCCCATATGGTATTTCACGTCGCCGGTACCGAGGTGTTCTTTATGTTTACCGGCAAACTCGTCGAACAGATCCTGCGGCTGTTTGCCCAGCACGTTGACCAGCACGTTCAGACGACCGCGGTGCGCCATGCCCAGCACCACTTCGCGGGTGCCGCTTTTGCCTGCATGGCGAATCATCTCTTTCAGCAGCGGTATCAGCGCATCACCGCCTT
This sequence comes from Kosakonia sp. MH5, assembly GCF_009935945.1. Taxonomy (NCBI): domain Bacteria; kingdom Pseudomonadati; phylum Pseudomonadota; class Gammaproteobacteria; order Enterobacterales; family Enterobacteriaceae; genus Kosakonia; species Kosakonia sp. MH5. The sequence goes on from NZ_QODH01000001.1 coordinate 796,462, forward strand.
CCAGCGAGAAGCGTTTCGCGCCCGGGAACTTCGCCCCGAGATAACGCTCCAGACCTTCAGCTGCCGTCAGTTCGCTTAAGAAGCGTTTTTTCTCTTCGCTGCTGAAGCTCGATTTTCCGGCTGCTGACTCAATCCGCTGCTGGATCCAGCGCTTCTCTTCAGTGCTGGTAATGTGCATGTATTCCGCGCCGATCGAACCGCAATAGGTCTCTTTCAGCGCTTTGATCAATTCGCCCAGCGGCAGGGTATCTTTCCCAATCGCAAAGGAACCTACGTTATAGCTGTTCTGGTAATCCGCTTCGCTCAGATCGTGGAATGCCGGATCCAGATCGGCAACGCGCTCTTGCTGCCACAGCCCCAACGGATCGAGATTCGCATGCTGGTGACCACGGAAGCGGTAGGCGTTGATCAACTGCAGGACTTTAACCTGCTTAACGTTGGTGTCGGGGTCGGAAATAGAGGAAGAGTAACGTGAGGCATCTTTCGCCAGTTGACGGAAATAATCACGTGTTTTGGAGTGGAACTGATCCGGTTTGACTCCGGTGCCCGGTAACTGCTGGAACATAGATCGCCAGTTAGCATCTACCGAGTCAGGATCGGTTAAGAAGTCTTCATAGAGCTGTTCTATCCAGCTCTGGTTCGACCCAGAGAGGTAAGAAGAGTCCAGCCAGGCTTTCATTGCGCCGTTCTGCATCGTGATCCCTTAAGCATTGTTATGCTTACTTCGCCGTGGATAACTACGACGTACACCGAGTAGCGCACGTCCCAGGGTTCACTTGCGGGCTCTTGGCGGCCCGCGAAGGAACCTTTAAAAACTGCCCTAATCTTCGCTGTCCGGGCTGCGACTGTGTTGGCTGCCTTCACTTACCCTGGTCACATAGTTCACTATGCTCCCAGGGATGCGCTCAGTTGCCGCCTTGTCTCGCTCCAGACATCTCGATTATGTCTTTGTGGCGGTTTTTAAAGATTTCCTGCTTTTGTATCGCCCTTACCGGGCCGACAAACATCATTAATACTGTAGGCCGGATAAGCGCAAGCGCCATCCGGCACTTCGACCGCGCAGCGCTATCCGGCACGGACTAATTACGCACTTCTTTGCAACAACATCGACTTAATATGGCCGATGGCGCGCGTCGGGTTCAGCCCTTTCGGACATACACTGACGCAGTTCATGATGCTGTGGCAGCGGAATACGCTGAAAGCATCGCTCAACCCTTCCAGACGGCTGTCGGTTTCGGTATCGCGGCTGTCGATCAGGAAGCGATACGCCGCCAGCAAGCCAGCCGGGCCGATAAACTTATCCGGGTTCCACCAGAATGACGGGCAGGACGTAGAACAGCAGGCGCAAAGAATACATTCGTACAGACCGTCAAGCTTTTCACGCTGCTCTGGTGCCTGTAAATGTTCTCTGGCCGGTGGATTTTGCCCATTATTCAATAAGTAAGGTTTAATCTTCTCATATTGGGCATAGAATTGTCCCATGTCCACCACCAAATCGCGGATAACCGGCAACCCTGGCAGCGGGCGGATAACGATCTTCTGTTTGCCGTTGCCAAGCGCGGAAATCGGGGTGATACAGGCAAGACCATTCTTACCGTTCATGTTCAGACCATCGGAACCACATACACCTTCACGGCAGGAGCGGCGGAACGACAGTGTAGAATCCTTTTCTTTCAGCTGGATTAATGCATCCAGCAACATCATGTCACGCCCTTCTTCCGCTTCCAGCGTGTAATCCTGCATACGCGGCGCGTCATCCACATCCGGGTTATAGCGATAAATCGAGAATTCGAGTTTCATCATCCTGTCTCCGCATTAATAAGTACGAATCTTCGGCGGGAACGCCGGACGCAGTTTCGGTTCCATATTCACGCTACGGCGCGTCATGGATTCCGTTTCTGGCAGATACAGGCTGTGGCACAACCAGTTCTCATCGTCACGATCCGGATAGTCGAAGCGGCTGTGCGCGCCACGGCTTTCGGTACGGAAGTTTGCGGAAACAGCCGTTGCGTAAGCGGTTTCCATCAGGTTATCCAGCTCCAGGCACTCAACGCGCTGGGTATTGAACTCGCTCGACGTATCATCCAGACGAGCCTCTTTCAGGCGCTCGCGGATCACTTTCAGTTGTTCAAGACCTTTCGCCATCGCATCACCTTCGCGGAACACCGAGAAGTTATGCTGCATACACTCTTGCAGCGCTTTGCGGATGGTGACCGGATCTTCGCCGCTGCGATTGTTATTCCAGCGGTTGAGGCGGCTGAGCGACCCTTCGATATCCGATTCGCTGGCATCGCGCAGCGCGCCCTGTTCAGCGATAGATTCTTGTAAATGCAGACCTGCTGCACGGCCAAAGACCACCAGGTCGAGCAGCGAGTTACCGCCCAGGCGGTTGGCGCCGTGAACCGATACGCAGGCGATTTCGCCCACCGCAAACAGCCCCGGGATCACGACATCTTCGCCCTTCTCGTTGACCGTCAGCGCCTGGCCGGTCACTTTGGTCGGAATACCGCCCATCATATAGTGGCAGGTCGGGATCACCGGAATTGGCTCTTTCACCGGATCCACATGTGCGAAGGTGCGCGACAGTTCCAGGATCCCCGGCAGACGCGATTCGAGTACTTCTTTACCCAGATGATCGAGTTTCAGTTTGGCGTGCGGTCCCCATGGACCGTCGCAACCGCGACCTTCACGGATTTCGATCATGATGGAACGCGCCACCACATCACGGCCCGCCAGGTCTTTGGCGTTCGGCGCATAACGCTCCATAAAGCGCTCGCCGTGTTTGTTAAGCAGATAGCCGCCTTCACCACGGCAGCCTTCCGTTACCAGCACCCCTGCCCCGGCGATACCGGTCGGGTGGAACTGCCACATCTCCATATCCTGCACCGGTACACCCGCGCGCAGCGCCATACCCACGCCGTCGCCGGTATTAATGTGCGCATTGGTGGTGGACTGGTAAATACGGCCTGCGCCGCCAGTTGCCAGCACGGTTGCGCGGGCTTTGAAGTAGACGACTTCACCGGTTTCGATGCACAGTGCGGTACAGCCCACGACAGCGCCATCCTGGTTTTTCACCAGATCCAGCGCGTACCACTCGGAAAAGATGGTGGTGTGATTTTTCAGGTTCTGCTGATAAAGGGTATGCAGCAGCGCATGGCCGGTACGGTCCGCTGCCGCTGCGGTACGCGCCGCCTGCTCGCCGCCGAAGTTCTTCGACTGGCCGCCAAACGGACGCTGATAGATACGGCCATCATCAAGACGGGAGAACGGCAGGCCCATATGCTCCAGCTCAAGAATCGCTTCCGGGCCGGTTTTGCACATATATTCAATCGCGTCCTGATCACCGATGTAGTCGGAACCTTTTACCGTGTCATACATGTGCCATTCCCAGTTATCTTCATGGGTATTGCCCAGGGCTACGGTGATACCGCCCTGCGCAGACACAGTGTGGGAACGGGTTGGGAAAACTTTGGAGAGCAGCGCACAGGTTTGCCCGCTCTGGGAAATTTGCAGCGCCGCGCGCATACCTGCGCCGCCCGCGCCAATAACAACAGCATCAAATTCTCTGACTGGCAATTTCATTACACACCCCACACCACAACGAATCCATAAATCACGTAAGCCGCCAGCGCCACAACAATAACCAGTTGCAGAATCAGGCGTACAGCCAGCGGTTTAACGTAGTCGGTCAACACTTGCCACATGCCAATCCAGGCATGGATCAGAATGGAAAACAGAGCCAGCAGAGTGAAGACTTTGGTAAAGGCGGAGGAGAAGAAGCCGGTCCAGACCACCCAGGTCAGGTCGCCATGCAGGGCGAAAAAACCCACCATATAGATGATGTATAACGTCAGGACGATGGCGGTAGCACGGACAAGAATAAAATCATGTACGCCGTTGCGTCCTAATGCGGAGGCGTTGCTTACCATACGAGAACTCCTGCGAGAATTGAAAGCACGACAGTGATCACAAAAGAAAGGTTTGCGGAACGTTTTCCTGCTTCGAAGGTTTCTTCCAGCCAGCCAAAATCCATCAGCATGTGACGAATCCCGCCGACAGCGTGATACGCCAGCGCGGTGAGGATGCCCCACAGAATGAATTTAACGAAGAAGCTGTTCACGATGGCAGAGGCAGTCAGGAAGCCGTCTTCAGATGACAGCGACAGGCCCAGTAACCACAGCAGAATACCGACGGCTACAAACGTAATAACGCCGGAGACGCGGTGAAGAATGGAAGCTATAGCCGTAACAGGAAACCGAATTGTTGTCAGATCCAGATTGACAGGTCTTTGTTTTTTCACATTTTTTATCATGAATAACGCCCACATGCTATTCTTATAGTTTCCTTCCTCCGGTCTGCGTGCGGGTCAGACAGCGTCCTTTTCTATAACTGCTCGTCATGCAAAAAATTAGCTTCCAGATGCTAAACGACAGGTTACAACGCTGGGTGGCTCGGGATGGCAGGGTATTCCGGAGACCTGGCGGCAGTATAGGTCGTTCACAAAATCATTACAATTAACCTACATATAGTTTGTCGGGTTTTATGCAGAACAGTGACACTCATCACGATAACAACATTCTTTTAAAATTTAATCATCTGATTTGACAAAAGTTAAACATTATTGTTACAAACTACGCCGAATAAGGCTTATAATTCGCAAAAGTTATGGGGTCTTGCTTTCACCTGAGAATAAGTTATGTAACAGTGTGATGGTATTGACCGATGTAATCAGGACAGTTATTAGTGATATACAGGTTTGACAAATTCGGACTGCTGAGACGCTGATTTGCTGTTTTTTCACTGTATTTTCAATGTGTACTGGCACGCGCCATTGCTCTGTACCCTGGTTCTCCCTCTCCACAGAGCTGCGAGCTAATAACAAACTGGTAACGTTGACGGGCAGTTGAAAGCAAATCCGGTAACTGGCAGTCTTAAGCAATAAGGCGCTAAGGAGACCGTAAATGGCTGATAAAAAAGCAAACATCACCTACAATGGTGACGCTGCTATTGAACTGGATGTGCTAAAAGGCACGCTCGGTCAGGATGTAATTGATATCCGTAGTCTCGGTTCAAAAGGGGTTTTTACTTTTGACCCTGGTTTTACCTCTACCGCATCGTGCGAATCAAAAATCACTTTTATCGACGGTGACGAAGGTATTTTGTTACACCGCGGTTTCCCGATTGATCAACTGGCGACCGAATCCAACTACCTGGAAGTGAGCTACATCCTGCTGTACGGCGAAAAACCGACGCAGGAGCAGTTTGAAGAGTTCAGACTGACGGTCACCCGCCACACCATGATTCACGAGCAGATCACCCGCCTGTTCCACGGTTTCCGTCGCGACTCACATCCAATGGCAGTACTTTGTGGCGTGACCGGCGCGCTGGCAGCGTTCTACCATGATTCGCTGGATGTGAACAATCCGCGCCACCGCGAAATCGCGGCGTTCCGCCTGCTGTCCAAAATGCCGACCGTAGCGGCGATGTGTTACAAATACTCCATCGGTCAGCCGTTTATCTATCCGCGCAACGATCTCTCTTACGCCGGCAACTTCCTGCATATGATGTTTGCCACTCCGTGCGAACCGTATGAAGTGAATCCGGTGCTGGAACGCGCCATGGATCGTATTCTGATCCTGCATGCCGATCACGAGCAGAACGCCTCCACCTCTACCGTGCGTACCGCCGGTTCTTCTGGCGCGAACCCGTTTGCCTGCATCGCGGCCGGTATCGCCTCTCTGTGGGGACCGGCGCACGGCGGCGCCAACGAAGCGGCACTGAGAATGCTGGAAGAGATCAGCTCCGTAAAACATATTCCGGAATTCCTGCGTCGCGCCAAAGACAAGAACGATTCGTTCCGTCTGATGGGCTTCGGTCACCGTGTCTACAAGAACTACGACCCACGCGCTACTGTGATGCGTGAAACCTGCCACGAAGTGCTGCGCGAGCTGGGTACGAAAGATGATCTGCTGGAAGTGGCGATGGAGTTGGAGCACATCGCGCTCAACGACCCGTACTTTATCGAACGCAAACTCTACCCGAACGTCGACTTCTACTCCGGTATTATCCTGAAAGCGATGGGTATTCCGGCGTCCATGTTTACTGTTATCTTTGCGATGGCGCGTACCGTGGGCTGGATTGCGCACTGGAACGAAATGCACGACGACGGCATCAAGATTGCCCGTCCGCGTCAGCTTTACACCGGCTATGCCAAACGCGAATTCTCCTCCGATCTGAAAAAAGATTAAGGGTGAATCCGCATAAAAAAACGCGCCTGTGGGCGCGTTTTTTGTTTCAGCGTTGACAGCCCGGGCACCAGTAAAACGGGCGCGATGAGAGCGTGGTTTTTTCGATGATCCCACCGCAGCGCTCGCACATCTCCCCTGCCCGGTGAAAGACCCGGAAGCGAAACAGCGCGCCGTGATGCTTGTTCTCATTCACAGTGCCGCGTGTCTGCCAGGACAAACGAGGAATATCCAGCAACGCCTGCGCCAGCACGTCAAGCTGGGTATCATCCAGTTCGGCGGCACAATGCTGCGGTGCCAACGCACAGTGCCAGAGGATCTCTACGCGTAAATAGTTGCCCAGCCCGGCCAGAAACGCCTGATCGAGGAGCAAACCGGAGAAGCGACGACGGCGAAAACGCGGCGATAACAGACGTTCTTTCACCTGCGCCGCAGTGAGCGTCATGTTCAACACATCCGGCCCAAGCCGCTGTAGAAACGGGTGCTGCGCCAGTTGTTCTGGCGTGAGTATGGCGATATCTGACGCGCTGTAAAGCAAGATGGCTTTATCGGTCGTCTGTAATTTTACGCGCAACACGCGGTTGGTTTGCGGCGTTTCGCCCGCATTCACCACGCGCCAGACGCCGTAAAGCTGGTTATGGCTGTAGAGGGTCAACCCGCCGGAAAAGTGCGTCAACAGCGCCTTGCCGCGGGTTTCAATCTGCTCGATGCGCTGTCCCACCAGACCTGGGGCAAAATCGGTTAGCTGCGGCGGAGCAAACCAGACATCGGTCAGTGGTTTTCCCTGAACCGCCGCTTCAAGCATGTCCGCCGCCCGGCGGATCTCCGGTCCTTCCGGCATGTAAAACTCCTTGTGTTATCGCGCGGAAATGATCACCCCACGCTGGGTAAAAGCAGCATGCAGACGGCGGGCAAACAGTAACGCATGTTCACCATCGCCGTGCAGGCACACCGTTTGCGCCTGCACGGGAACATATTCGCCTTCAATACTTTTGACACGCCCTGCCAGCACCATCTCCAGCGTTTGCGCCAGCGCCACATTGTCATCAGTAATCAACGCGCCCGGCTCGCTGCGTGGTACCAGCCGACCATCGCTGCGATAGCCGCGATCGGCAAACACTTCCTGGCGGGTGATCAGCCCCCAGTTTTTTCCGGCGCGGATCAGTTCGCTGCCCGCCAGCCCGACCAGAATCAAATCCGAATCAACATCGTGTACCGCACTGGCGATAGCGTCGGCCAGTTGCGCATCATTTGCCGCCTGGTTGTATAACATGCCGTGGGGCTTCACATGCTGTAATTTACCGCCCTCAGCATGCACCATCGCTGCCAGTGCACCGATTTGGTACAGCATCTGGGCATACACGGTTTCCGGCGGCAGTTGCATCGCTGTACGACCGAAGTTTTCCCGATCGGGAAACGAGGGATGTGCGCCGATGGCGACCCCGTTACGCAGCGCTTCGCGCACGCATGTCAGCATCGTCCCGGCATCGCCCGCATGAAAACCGCAGGCGATATTGGCCGACGACACCAGTTTCAACAACGCAGCATCATTGCCGCAGCCTTCGCCAAGATCGGCGTTTAAATCAATCTTCATGCGTTAACCGCCATGCCAGTTGTTCAAGATAACGCTGTTGGTCCTGGCGGGCATGCAGCGCTTCATCCAGTGAACACTGAACAAAATGCACCGGTTGCCCAAGAGGAATTTGCGCCAGATGGTACATATCGGCCTCAATAATGCAGGCAATACGCGGGTATCCGCCGGTCGTCTGAGCATCATTCATCAGCACAATCGGTTGGCCATTTGACGGCACCTGTATAACGCCGGGTAATAAGCCGTGGGAGAGCAACTCGCGCGAGGTCGTCCGCAACAGTGGCTGCCCCTGTAAGCGGTACCCCATACGGTTGCTCTGCGGGCTTATCTGCCATGGCAGACGCCAGAATGCTTCCTGCGAAGCCGTGTCGAATTCGTGATATTCCGGCCCCGGCAGCGCGCGAATGCGGTTACCCCACAGCAGTTGTTTTACGCCCTGCTGGGTACGAAACTGCCGCTTCGTTTTTGCCAGAGGCAGCGTATCGCCATCACGTAACAGTCGCCCTTCCAGCCCACCGATAGCGGCTTTCAGATCGGTACTCCCGGAACCCAGCACCTCCGGCAGCGCGAAACCTCCTGCCACTGCCAGATAACTACGCACACCGTGCAGCGGGCGTTTCAGCACTAGCCGCTGCCCGGCTTTTGCCACAAAACGCCACCCCGTCCACACGGGTTTACCGTCGAGCTTCGCTTCACAACCGGCGCCGGTCAGGGCAAACCAGCAGCGGCTTTCGAACACCACTTCGAACTGGCCGAGCGTAATCTCAAGCCCTGCCGTATCAGGCGCATTGCCCACCAGCGCATTGCCAATTTGCAGCGCAGGCGCGTCCAGCGCGCCGCAATAGCTGATTCCGGACTGGCGCAAACCGGTACGTTTACCACCCTGTAAGCTGGTGTAAATACCGGCGCGGATAATGTTCAACATACGCCCTCCTTACGCGGAATGAAGCGCAGCGTGTCGCCAGGACGCAGCAATGAAGGCTCCGCTAAACGCGGGTTAAAGAGCGCCAAATCTGTTCGTCCAATCAGGTTCCAGCCGCCGGGCGTCTCCAGCGGGTAGATGCCGGTTTGTGCGCCGCCAATACCGACAGAACCGGCTGCTACGCGAACACGCGGTTCAGCGCGTCGCGGCGTGGCCAGTGCTTCCGGCAGGCCGCCCAGATAGGGAAAGCCAGGCTGGAAGCCAATAAACCAGACCACATAATCAACAGAGGCATGAAGCTCCACTACCTGTTTTTCACTCATCCGGCAATGTTCCGCCACCCGTCCGAGATCCGGCCCGGCATCGCCGCCGTACAGCACCGGGATCTCAATGGCGCGAGATTCCGGCTCCAGCGCCTCGCTCTCTTCCCACCAGCGCTGTAAGCGTTCAATGGCATCGAGCGCCAGCGTGCCCGGATCGCGCAGCACAACCGTAATGTTATTCATCCCCGGAATGACTTCTGCCACCTCCGGCACCGTGGACAGCCGCTGCGTCAGCCGCCAGATCCGCTTTTGCGTCGCCAACTGCACAGGAGGCTCCAGCTCCAGCACCACGGCGGTTTCCCCTAATAAATAACAACGCGCTCGCTGCACTTGTTTGCTCCTCAGGCCGGGTTCGGAATATCCACAAACGTAACGTCAAGATCGGTATGGGTATTCAGCCACTCGCTCAACGCGCGAATGCCGCCACGTTCGGTGGCATGGTGCCCCGCCGCGTAGAAATGCAGCCCCTGTTCACGCGCAGAATGAATGGTCTGCTCCGATACCTCGCCGGTGATAAAGGCATCCACGCCAAAGCGGGCGGCTTTATCGATAAAGCTCTGTCCGCCGCCGGTACACCAGGCGATACGTTTCACAACATCCGGCCCGGTATCGCCGCACCAGAGCGGCTTACGGCCGAGACGCGCTTCGATCCACGAAGCCAGTTCCAGCCCCGGCACCGGCATCGTGAGTTCTCCCCACGGCAACAGCTCTTCGATTTCGCCCTGAATGGTAATACCTAGCAGCGCCGCCAGTTGCGCGTTATTGCCCAGCTCCGGGTGCGCATCGAGCGGCAGATGCCAGCCATACAGGTTGATGTCGTTCGCCAGAAGCGTTTTCAGGCGGTTACGCTTCATGCCCAGAATGACTGGCGCTTCGTTTTTCCAGAAATAGCCGTGATGGACAATTACCGCGTCCGCCTGCTGACGCACTGCTTCATCCAGCAACGCCTGGCTGGCGGTCACGCCGGTGACAATTTTTTGCACCGTTTCTCGCCCTTCAACCTGGAGGCCGTTCGGGCCGTAATCACTGAATGCCGCACTGTTCAGCTTCTCGTTAATCAGTTTTTCCAGTTCGGTATTTTTCATCAATGCTCTCTTTTACGCTTTACGGGCGGCTTCATACGCCGCCAGGGTGGCGGCTCGCGCCTGTTTATGGTCCACAATCGGGCGAGGATAATCGAGACGTTGCCCCTGTTTATCCGCCCACGCCCAGGGCTGATGGAGATGCTTTTCCGGCACTGCTTGCAGTTCCGGCAGCCAGTGACGAATAAACTCGCCGCTGGCGTCAAAGCGCTCCCCCTGCGTGGTGGGATTAAAAATGCGGAAATACGGCGCCGCGTCGGTCCCCGTTGAGGCTGCCCACTGCCAGCCACCATTGTTTGCCGCCAGATCGCCATCAATCAACTGAGAAATAAAATAGCGCTCTCCGCAACGCCAGTCGATAAGTAAGTCTTTGACCAGGAAGCTGGCAGTAATCATCCGCAGCCGATTGTGCATCCAGCCAGTGCTGTTCAACTGGCGCATTGCGGCATCGACAATCGGAAAGCCAGTCTTGCCTTCTTGCCACGCCGCAAGCTGCTGCTGGCTCCCCTGCCACTGCACCCTATCAGTCCAGGGGATAAAAGGTTTGTGCTTGCAGAGCGCCGGATGAAATGTCATCAGATGACGGTAAAACTCACGCCAGATCAGCTCATTGAGCCATACTGCGCCGCTTCCACCATCAAGCGCCTGCGGCTGCTCGGCCAGTAAACGATGCAGACACTGGCGCGGCGACAGTGCGCCAATCGCCAGCGCGGCGGAGAGGCGGCTGGTACCTTCAATCGCCGGAAAATCACGCTGCTGCTCATACTCCGCCGCCTGCTGCTGGCAAAAGTGACGCAGCCGGGCAATCGCGCTTTTCTCATCGGCGGGGAAAAGTTGTTCATCAAACGGCTGCTGCGGATAGTTAAGTGCGATCGGCTTAGCGACAGGCCGCGCCCCTTCGCGTGCATGCGGCGCGGCGACGCATTGCGGCAGTTCCTCTTTTAGCCGACGCAAAAAAGCGTTTTTGAACGGCGTAAAGACTTTATACATCTCGTGATTACCGGTCATAACGCTGCCAGGTGCCAGCATCACGCTGTCATCAAACCCCTGGCAGGATACGTTCGGCAGCGCTTTTTCTACCGCCGCATCACGCTGGCGTTCATTGAATTCATATTGATAGTTATAAAAAAGATGGCTTACCTGCTCGCTGGCACAGATTTGGGCGATGGCCTGCGCGCAGGCAGCAAAATCATCCACCTCGCGGTAGAGCAACGGAATGCCCTTCTCCGCCAGCGCCTGTTGCAGCGCATTAAGATGGGCGTTGAGCAGCGCCGCCTGACGGGGAGCCATATGATGCTGCTGCCACTGTGCTGGCGTGGCAATGAAAAGCGCAATAACTCGGACATCGGGATAACGGCAGGCGGCCGCGAGCGCAAGATTATCATGTACACGTAAATCCGCGCGAAACCAGACCAGATGGGTGGTCATATCACTCCTTAATGTCCACAACGAAAGCGCAGCGTAGCGGATCTAATCAGCTACGCCAGGCGGCACAGTGTAAATGTAGCAAAAAGGTTACTGCAAAAAAAAACCACCGCAAGGCGGTGGCTTAGAGAATTTGCTGTGTGTAATCGATTAATAAAAGTCGCAGGCTACTTTTTCGGCCTGGTCCATCCACACCGGTTTTTCACTGGTTTTCGCCCAGACGCGGTGCAGGTAGCTGTAAAAACGCGCGCGATCTTTCCAGAATAACATCACTGGTAATGCCAGAACGCCTGCCAGAATGGCGAAAGCGCGACGCATCAACACAACGTGTACCGGAAACGCTTTATATGTGTTCATAATTCTCTCCCCTTTGTCAGGCCGGCAATCACTACCGGAAATGTTCCCGCCTTACAGAAAATCAGGGCGGCGCTGAAATCTGGTTAAAATAGTATCGCTTTATTCGTAATTTTACTACTCATCCGACCACTATTTTTCTGTCAATTTACGATTTATTGATGTCCCGGCGGTAAATTAGTTACAAAACAGTTAAATTAATACTAATCATTAGTTAAATTGTGGTTTATCGATTTTCGTTACGTTGAAAGCCCCTGGGGGATCCCCCCGCTTGTCCGCCCAATGTTTTTGGCCATTTTTATATTTTTTTTACACCCCGCCTGACGATTTTTGCGAAATCTTTGCGCCGAAAAAACTACTTTCACAACACATCCTTAAATCACCCCGGAGGTGAATTGTGAGTGCAGGCGTAATAATCGGCATCGTGCTGGTTTTCCTGTTATTGGGCTACCTGGTTTATGCCCTGATTAACGCGGAGGCTTTCTGATGGCCGCTCAGGCGTTTCTTCTGGTCGCCAGCTTTTTGCTGGTGCTGTTTATTCTTGCGCGCCCGCTGGGATCGCTGCTGGCAAAACTGATTGCCGGACAAGCGCTGCCCGGCACGGCGACAATCGAAAATATCCTCTGGCGTGGACTGGGTATTGATACCCGTGAAATGAACTGGCGGCACTATCTGTTCGCCATCCTGTGGCTCAATGTGCTCGGTATTGTGCTGCTATTTGCCATGCTGATGTTGCAAGGCATTTTGCCAATGAACCCGCAAAACTTGCCCGGCCTCTCCTGGCATCTGGCACTGAATACGGCGGTCAGCTTTGTCACGAATACCAACTGGCAATCCTATTCAGGCGAAAGCACACTGAGTTATTTCAGCCAGATGGTCGGGCTGACGGTGCAAAACTTCCTCTCTGCGGCAACGGGGATTGCGGTGATATTCGCGTTGATCCGCGCCTTTGCGCGCCGCAGCATGGATACGCTCGGCAACGCGTGGGTAGATCTCACTCGCATTACTCTGTGGGTACTGCTGCCGATTTCGCTGATCCTTGCCTTGTTCTTTATTCAGCAAGGCGTCCTGCAAAACTTTTTACCTTATCAGCCTTACACCTCGCTTGAAGGCGTTCAGCATCTGATGCCGATGGGGCCAGTCGCGTCTCAGGAAGCGATCAAAATGCTCGGCACCAACGGCGGTGGCTTCTTCAATGCCAACTCTTCACACCCGTTTGAAAACCCGACCGCATTGACCAACATCGTGCAGATGCTGGTGATCTTCCTGATCCCGGCAGCGCTTTGCTTTGCTTTTGGCGATGCAGTGGCGGACCGTCGCCAGGGGCACATGCTGCTGTGGTCGATGTCGCTGATTTTCGTAGTCTGTGCCGGGGTGGTGATGTGGGCGGAGTTCCAGGGTAATCCGCACTTCCTGACGCTCGGTGGCGACAGCGCCATCAATATGGAAGGTAAAGAGAGCCGGTTTGGCATTCTGGCGAGCAGCCTGTATGCCGTGGTTACAACCGCCGCTTCATGCGGCGCGGTGAATGCCATGCATGACTCCTTTACCGCGCTGGGCGGCATGATCCCGATGTGGCTGATGCAGATTGGCGAAGTGGTGTTTGGCGGCGTGGGCTCGGGTCTTTACGGCATGCTGCTGTTCGTGCTGCTGGCGGTGTTTATTGCCGGGTTGATGATTGGCCGTACGCCGGAGTTTATCGGCAAAAAAATCGATGTCCGCGAAATGAAAATGACCGCGCTGGCGATCCTCGTCACCCCGGCGCTGGTGCTGATTGGTACCGCGCTGGCGATGATGACCGATGCCGGGCGTAGCGGCATGTTTAACCCCGGCATTCACGGCTTTAGTGAAGTGCTGTACGCCGTCTCGTCGGCGGCCAACAACAACGGCAGCGCCTTTGGCGGATTAAGTGCCAACACCCCGTTCTGGAACTGTCTGCTGGCGTTCTGCATGTTCTTCGGCCGCTTCGGTGTGATTGTTCCGGTGATGGCGATTGCCGGTTCACTGGTCGGCAAGAAAATCCAGCCCGCCAGCACTGGCACCCTGCCGACGCACGGCGCGCTGTTTATCGGCCTGCTGATCGGCACGGTACTGCTGGTTGGCGCATTGACCTTTGTTCCTGCCCTGGCGCTCGGCCCGGTGGCGGAATACCTCTTATTTTGAGACTGGCGGAGACGCGTTTTATGAGTCGCAAACAACTGGCCCTGTTCGAACCGCACCTTGTTCGTCAGGCGCTGATGGATTCGGTGACCAAGTTAAGCCCGCAAGTACAGTGGCGTAACCCGGTGATGTTTATTGTCTGGATCGGCAGCCTGTTGACCACAGTTTTGACTGTGGCAATGGCAACAGGCCATCTTGACGGCAGTGCATGGTTTACTGGCACAGTCAGCCTGTGGTTGTGGGTTACGGTATTGTTCGCCAACTTTGCAGAGGCGCTGGCGGAAGGTCGCAGCAAAGCGCAGGCCAATAGCCTGAAAGGGGTGAAAAAAACCGCTTTCGCCCGCAAATTACGCGCCCCGCAGCATGATGCACAAATCGACCATATTCCGGCAGCAGACCTGCGTAAAGGCGATGTGGTGCTGGTTGAGGCCGGTGACATTATTCCGTGCGATGGTGAAGTGATTGAAGGTGGCGCATCGGTAGATGAGAGCGCGATAACCGGCGAATCGGCACCGGTTATCCGTGAGTCCGGTGGCGATTTCGCTTCGGTCACTGGCGGGACACGCATTCTTTCTGACTGGCTGGTGATCCAGTGCAGCGTTAACCCCGGCGAAACGTTCCTCGACCGCATGATTGCGATGGTGGAAGGTGCGCAGCGGCGTAAAACACCGAACGAGATCGCGCTGACCATTCTGCTGGTTGCCCTGACTCTTGTCTTCCTGCTGGCAACCGCCACTTTGTGGCCATTCTCGGTATATGGCGGCCAGGCAGTCAGCGTAACTGTGTTGGTGGCCCTGCTGGTATGCCTGATCCCAACGACTATCGGCGGGCTGCTGTCTGCGATTGGCGTTGCCGGGATGAGTCGCATGCTGGGTGCGAATGTGATTGCCACCAGCGGTCGTGCGGTGGAAGCGGCAGGTGATATCGATGTGCTGCTGCTGGATAAAACCGGCACCATCACCTTAGGTAACCGCCAGGCATCCGATTTCCTGCCCGCGCAGGGCGTGGATGAAAAAACGCTGGCCGATGCTGCGCAACTCTCTTCGCTGGCGGATGAAACGCCGGAAGGCCGCAGTATTGTGATACTGGCTAAACGCCGCTTTAATCTGCGCAAGCGCGATATGCAGAGCCTGCAAGCCACCTTTGTGCCCTTCACTGCGCAAACCCGCATGAGCGGCATCAACGTGCAGGATCGGATGATCCGTAAAGGTTCGGTGGATGCTATCCGTCGTCATATCGCCGCCAATGGCGGCCAATTCCCGGCCGATGTGGAAACGCTGGTCGAACGCGTCGCCCGCCAGGGTGCCACGCCGCTGGTCGTTGCCGAAGGGGCGAAAGTGCTGGGTGTTATCGCGCTGAAAGATATCGTCAAAGGCGGGATTAAAGAGCGTTTTGCCCAGTTGCGTAAAATGGGCATTAAAACGGTAATGATCACCGGGGATAACCGTTTAACCGCTGCGGCGATTGCTGCTGAAGCCGGTGTCGATGACTTCCTTGCGGAAGCGACGCCGGAAGCGAAACTGGCGTTGATCCGCCAGTATCAGGCGGAAGGTCGTCTGGTGGCGATGACCGGCGATGGCACGAACGATGCGCCAGCGCTGGCGCAGGCGGACGTTGCGGTAGCGATGAACTCCGGCACCCAGGCCGCCAAAGAGGCGGGCAACATGGTGGATCTCGATTCGAACCCCACCAAATTGATTGAAGTGGTGCATATCGGTAAACAGATGCTGATGACTCGCGGTTCGCTGACCACCTTCAGTATCGCCAACGATGTGGCGAAATACTTCGCCATCATTCCGGCGGCGTTCGCAGCAACCTATCCGCAACTGAATACGCTGAACGTGATGCATCTGCACTCCCCGGCGTCGGCAATTTTAAGCGCGGTGATCTTTAACGCGCTGGTGATTGTGTTTCTTATCCCGCTGGCGCTGAAAGGGGTGAGCTACAAGCCGCTTACTGCTTCCGCCATGCTGCGCCGCAACCTGTGGATTTACGGGCTGGGCGGGCTGGTAGTGCCGTTTATCGGTATCAAGGCGATCGACCTGATTTTGACCCTGTTTGGCCTGGTGTAAGAGGTATAAAAAATGGCTTTATTACGTCCCGCATTTCTGCTTTTGTTACTCTTCACCCTGATTACCGGCGGGATCTACCCGCTGGTGACCACCGCGCTCGGGCAGTGGTGGTTTAACGCGCAGGCGAACGGTTCGCTGATCCGTGAGGGCGATACTGTGCGCGGTTCGCGCTTGCTGGGTCAGGACTTTACCGCGCCGGTTTATTTTCACGGCCGCCCTTCTGCCACTGCCGATGCGCCTTATAATCCAATGGCGTCCGGCGGCAGCAATCTGGCAGGCAGCAACCCGGAGCTGGATAAAGAAGTGGCGGCGCGCGTGGCGCAACTGCGTGCCGAGAATCCACAAGCGGATACGCATGTGCCGGTGGAGTTGATTACCGCCTCGGCGAGCGGCCTTGATGGTCAACTCTCTCCGGCCGCCACCGCCTGGCAGATCCCGCGCGTGGCGCAGGCTCGTCACTTACCCGTGACAGAAGTGGAAAAAATGGTGGCCGAACATACCACCACACCGCTGGTCAATTTTATCGGCCAGCCGGTGGTCAATATTGTGGAACTCAATCTGGCGCTGGATGCGCTCAAGGATAAATAAAGCATGACTGACGAGCCTTTGCGTCCCAATCCCGACCGCTTGCTGGAACACGCCGCAACGGCGCATCGGGGAAAGTTGAAAGTCTTCTTCGGCGCCTGCGCCGGTGTGGGCAAAACGTTCGCTATGCTGCAAGAAGCGCAGCGTCTGCGGGCGCAGGGGCTTGATATTCTCGTTGGCGTGGTGGAGACTCACGGGCGCAAAGAGACTGCCGCGCTGCTGGAAGGGCTGGCAACCCTGCCGCCACGCCGTATCGCCCATCGCGGGCGACTTATTCAGGAGTTTTCGCTGGACGACGCCCTTGCGCGCCGTCCGGCGCTGATTTTAATGGACGAGCTGGCGCACAGTAACGCGCCCGGCTCGCGCCATCCGAAACGCTGGCAGGATGTAGAAGAGCTGCTGGAAGCGGGCATTAATGTCTTTACAACCGTCAACGTCCAGCATCTGGAAAGCCTCAACGATGTGGTCAGCGGCGTGACCGGTATTCAGGTACGTGAAACCGTACCGGATCCCTTTTTCGATAACGCCGATGAAGTCGTACTGGTGGATTTGCCGCCGGACGATCTCCGCCAGCGCCTGCACGAAGGCAAAGTCTATATCGGCGGCCAGGCCGAGCGCGCCATCGAACACTTCTTCCGTAAAGGTAATCTGATTGCCCTGCGCGAACTGGCGCTACGCCGCACCGCCGACCGTGTGGACGATCAGATGCGCGCCTGGCGCGATCGCCAGGGTGAAGAGAAAGTCTGGCATACGCGTGATGCTATTCTGCTCTGCGTCGGGCATGGCGCGGGCAATGAGAAGCTGATCCGCACGGCGGCGCGGCTGGCAGCCAAACTGGGCAGCGTCTGGCATGCGGTGTACGTTGAAACGCCGTCGTTACATAAATTGCCGGAACCGCAACGGCGGGCGATTTTAAGCGCCCTGCACCTTGCACAGGAACTGGGGGCCGAAACGGCAACGCTTTCCGATCCGGCGGAAGAGAAGGCGATTCTGCGTTATGCCCGCGAGCATAACCTCGGCAAAATTATTATTGGCCGACGCAATAAGCACCGCTGGTGGAACCCAGAATCATTTGCCGATAAGCTGGCACGCCGCGCGCCGGATCTCGATCTGGTGATCATCGCGCTGGACGACGCTCCGGCAGCATTGCCCTCACGCGCCGGAGATACACGCCCGTTGATTGAGCGCTGGCGGGTGCAGTTAAAAGGTTGTGCCGTCGCCCTCGCCCTCTGTGCGGCAATCACGCTGATCGCCGCGCAGTGGCTGACTGCTTTCGACGCCGCCAACCTTGTGATGATCTACCTGCTTGGCGTGGTGCTGGTTGCGTTGTTTTATGGGCGCTGGCCATCCGCGTTCGCCACGGTGATTAACGTCATCAGTTTCGATCTCTTTTTTATCGCTCCGCGCGGCACGCTGGCCGTTTCCGATGTGCAATACCTGCTGACCTTTGGCGTGATGATGACGGTCGGTTTGGTCATTGGCAATCTCACCGCCGGGGTGCGTTATCAGGCGCGTGTGGCGCGGTATCGCGAGCAGCGCACCCGCCATCTTTATGAGATGTCGAAAGCGCTGGCGGTCGGGCGTAATAACAAGGATATCGCCGTTACCAGCGAAACATTTATCCAGTCTACCTTTGATGCCCGCAGCAAATTGTTGCTGCCGGACAGCCACGGGCAGTTGAAAGCGGTGACGCAAACCCACGGCATGACGCCCTGGGATGACGCAATTGCCCGCTGGAGTTTTGATAAAGGCCAGCCTGCCGGAGCGGGAACCGACACCCTGCCCGGCGTGCCGTATCAAATTTTGCCGCTTAAAAGCGACCAAAAAACCCATGGGTTATTGATTGTGGAACCGGCCAACTTACGTCAGTTGATGATCCCGGAACAGCAACGCCTGCTGGAAACCTTCACCCTGCTGGTTGCCAGTGCGCTTGAACGCCAGGCGCTCGCCACCAGCGAAGAACAGGCTCGCCTCGCCAGCGAGCGGGAAAGCATTCGTAACTCCTTGCTGGCCGCACTCTCCCATGATTTGCGCACACCGCTGACTGTGCTGTTTGGCCAGGCAGAGATCCTGACGCTCGATCTGGCAAGTGAAGGCTCCTCGCATGCGCCGCAGGCCAACGAGATCCGTCAGCATGTGCTGAATACCACGCGACTGGTGAATAATCTGCTGGATATGGCACGTATTCAGTCCGGTGGTTTTAATCTTAAAAAAGAGTGGTTAACGCTGGAAGAGGTGGTCGGCAGCGCGCTCAGAACGCTGGAACCCGGGCTTGGCGGCCGCCATATCAACCTCGCCCTGCCCGACCCGTTAATGCTGGTACATGTTGACGGCCCATTATTTGAACGGGTGCTAATCAATCTGCTGGAAAATGCGGTGAAATATGCAGGACAGCGGGCAGAGATCGGCATTACCGCCCATGAAACGCCGCAACAGTTGATGCTGGATGTGTGGGATAACGGGCCAGGTATTCCGGCGGGACAGGAGCAGGCCATTTTTGATAAGTTCGCGCGAGGAACCAAGGAATCAGCGATTCCTGGCGTCGGTCTTGGGCTGGCGATTTGCCAGGCGATTGTTGAGGTTCATGGCGGTACCATTAGTGCCCGCAATCGTCCGCAAGGGGGTGCGCTGTTTTGTGTTACACTTCCCCGTGAAACACCTCCGCAACTGGATGAATTACCTGAGGATCTGTGATCAACGTTCTGATTGTCGAAGATGAACAAGCTATTCGCCGATTTCTGCGTACCGCGCTGGAAGCTGAAGGGTTGCGCGTCCATGAAGCGGAGACCTTGCAGCGCGGTCTGATTGAAGCCGCCACCCGCAAACCCGATCTGGTGATCCTCGATTTGGGGCTGCCGGATGGCGACGGTCTGGACTTTATCCGTGATTTGCGCCAGTGGAGCCAGATGCCGGTGATTGTCCTTTCGGCGCGTGCTGAAGAGAGCGACAAAATTGCGGCTCTTGATGCCGGCGCCGACGATTACCTCAGCAAACCGTTTGGCATTGGCGAGTTGCAGGCCCGCCTGCGCGTTGCCCTGCGCCGTCATGCGGCCACAACCCCTGGCGAACCGGTGGTGGCCTTTGCTGATATTCGCGTCGATCTGGCTAACCGCCGCATCCAGCGCGGTGAGGAAGAGATCCATCTGACGCCCATTGAATTTCGCCTGCTGGCCGTGCTGTTGAACAATCACGGCAAAGTGTTAACTCAGCGACAACTGCTAAGCCAGGTCTGGGGGCCGAATGCCATCGAGCACAGCCACTACCTGCGCATCTATATGGGCCACCTGCGCCAGAAACTCGAAGCCGATCCTGCCCGCCCTCGCCATTTACTGACTGAAACAGGGATTGGCTACCGGTTTATGCTTTGAGGGCGTATCCTGCTGTTTTTTGGGAGAGTAATGATGAGCGCCTGGCTAATTTATGCGTTGTTATCAGCGGTCACCGCTGCGCTGGTGGCTATTTTCGGCAAGATCGGTTTGCAACATCTCGACGCCAATACTGCCACGGCGATCCGTGCGGTGGTAATGGCCGTATTTCTGGTCGGTGTGGTCGTGGTGCAGGGCAAATTGTCGCTGGTCGCCACTGTGCTGGCCGATAAAAAAGCGCTGCTGTTTGTGGTACTGAGCGGCATCGCGGGCGCGCTGTCGTGGCTGTTCTATTTTATGGCGATCAAAAGCGGCAACGTATCGCGGGTTGCTCCCATCGACAAGCTGAGCGTGGTGTTTGCCGTGATCCTGGCGGTGATCCTGTTTGGCGAGAAAGTCTCACTGATTGCGGCAGCGGGCGTGGCGTTAATTACTGCCGGTGCGCTGATGGTTGCGCTGGGGTGAGTTTGCAACAGATGGCAGCCCCGATCCGCAAAAATTTAAGGCTCCCGAAGGAGCCTTTTTTCTTACGCGTTTTTCAGCACTTCGCTGACAATTTCTACCGCTTCTTTTTCAATCAGCTTCCGGTGTTCGTCACCGAGGAAACTTTCGCAGTAGATTTTGTAGGCGTCTTCAGTACCTGACGGACGCGCGGCGAACCAGCCGTTGTCGGTCATCACTTTCAGGCCGCCAATCGATGCGCCATTGCCCGGAGCAGCCGTCAGACGCGCAGTGATAGGGTCGCCTGCCAGCGTGCTGGCGCTCACCATTTCCGGAGAGAGTTTGGACAGCGCGGCTTTCTGCGCGGAGGAGGCAGAAGCCTGCAAACGGTTGTAGCTCGGCGCTCCGAAGCGTGCCGCCAGCTCATCGTAATGCTGCTGCGGGTTTTTCCCGGTCACGGCGGTGATCTCAGCCGCCAGCAGACACATGATGATGCCGTCTTTATCTGTTGACCACGGCGTACCGTCGAAACGCAGGAAGGACGCGCCCGCGCTCTCTTCACCACCAAAGCCGAAACTGCCGTCATGCAGACCATCAACAAACCATTTGAAACCCACCGGCACTTCCACCAGCTTACGGCCAAGGTCGTTAACCACGCGGTCGATCATCGCTGAAGAGACCAGCGTTTTGCCGACGGCAACATCTTTGCCCCACTGCGGACGGTGCTGGAACAGGTAGTTGATAGCAACCGCCAGGTAGTGGTTCGGGTTCATCAACCCTGCCGGGGTTACGATGCCGTGACGGTCGTAGTCCGGATCGTTAGCAAACGCCAGATCGAACTTGTCGCGCAGCGCCAACAGACCCGCCATCGCACATTCGGAGGAGCAATCCATACGGATCGCGCCGTCTTTATCCAGGTGCATAAAGCGGAAGGTCTGATCGACCTGATCGTTAACGATGCTCAGATCCAGCTTGTAGTACTCCGCGATACGCTTCCAGTATTCAATACCGGAGCCGCCCAGCGGATCGACACCCAGTTTCAGGCCCGCTTTCTGGATTGCCGCCATGTCGACAATGTCCGCCAGCCCTTCAATAAATGGCTGCACCAGATCTTTTTCTGTCACATGACCGGAGGCCAGCGCTGCATCCAGCGTAAGACGTTTCACGCCTTTCAGACCATCCGCCAACAGCGCATTCGCGCGGTCTTCCACCACTTTGGTAACGTTGGTATCAGCCGGGCCACCGTTAGGCGGGTTGTACTTGATCCCGCCATCTTCTGGTGGGTTATGCGACGGGGTGATAACGATACCGTCCGCCTGCGCGCCGCCGTTTTTGTTGTGTACCAGAATGGCATTTGAGATGGCAGGCGTGGGCGTGAAGCCGTTATTTTCCTGCACGATCACATCCACACCGTTTGCTGTCAGCACTTCCAGCACGGAGATAAACGCCGGTTCAGACAGCGCGTGAGTATCTTTACCCACATAGCACGGCCCGGTAATCCCGTTTTTTGCACGCTCTTCGGCAATCGCCTGAGCGATGGCCAGAATGTGTGGCTCGTTGAAGCTGTGGCGATGGGCGCTGCCACGGTGGCCGGAAGTGCCAAATTTCACCGCATGTTCTGAATTACCGACTTCAGGTTTCAACACATAGTACTGCGCAGTAAGCTGGGCGACGTTAATCAAATCGCTCTGTTGTGCAGGTTGACCCGCACGCGGGTGGTTAGCCATTGCCTGGTCCTTTCAATGCAAGGATTAAATTGTGCCGCAAACTTTTTCAATCAATTCCGCCGGGAACTGCATTGACTGCATGATGTGCTCAATCATGCTGCATTTACGACCCGTATTGGTGTTGGTGATGACCCAGTAAGGGGTGTTCGGCACCTGCTTCGGTTTGGTCTGGTTGCCGTTCTGCAACAGGGTTTGCTCATTGACGGCAAAGTATACTCTTGTGCGCCCGTGCAGTGATTCAGTGGATTCCGTAAAGCCTTTGTCGTCGAGTGAATAGAGAGTAGACAGCACCATCAGGAAACGATTGACGGCCTTTTTCTGCTCGGCATATTCATCAGAGAGGAGCAGCTCACGCACGGCGCGGACTTTATCTTTTGCGGTATTAGCCGGTTTGATGCCTTCGACAGCAACGACGGTACGCGGCTCTTTTACCGTTGCAAGAGAAGCGGCAGGCTGTGCCGGTGATACGGCGGAAAATTTCAACATGCGCCGTAAAATGTCGGATGCGCTCTCGCCGATATGCTTAGTATGGCTGGCAATATAACTGTAGAGCTCATCATCAACTTCGATCGTTTTCATCTTAATCCAGTGCGATATCTAATCTGAATACAAGTGTTGGGATTATAAAGTGAAATCTCAACAGCGGATAGCGTCAAACCAGGATGGCGGCAAAAGTAAGAGTAATTCTTAACCTTGCAGCCGGGCGGCAGAATGTTCACCATAATAACCTAACCCGCCAGAGTGAAAAAAAGAACTTTCCTATGAAATTGAATACGCGAGCGCAATCTGCACAACATCCGCACAACAATTCTCCTGTCGTCCTTGTCCACGGGCTGTTTGGTAGCCTCGATAACCTCGGCGTACTGGCCCGCGAACTGGTACAGGAGTATGACGTGGTGCAGGTTGATATGCGCAACCACGGTCTTTCCCCCCGCTCCGACGAGATGAACTATCCGGCAATGGCGCAGGATCTGCTGGATACGCTGGACGCCCATCATATCGACAAGGCTATATTTATTGGGCACTCAATGGGCGGCAAAGCCGTGATGGCGCTGTCGGCACTGGCGCCGGAACGCGTAGAAAAGCTGGTGGCGATTGATATTGCACCGGTCGATTACCATGTTCGCCGCCATGACGAGATATTTGCCGCGATCAATGCCGTCACTGACGCGCAGGTCACTACGCGCCAGCAGGCGGCTTCGCTAATGCGCGAGCATGTAAAAGAAGAAGGCGTGATCCAGTTTCTGCTGAAATCGTTTGTTGAGGGCGAGTGGCGTTTCAATGTTCCGGTGTTGTGGGTGCAATATCCGCATATTGTCGGCTGGGAAACCATTCCCGCATGGCCTCATCCGGCACTGTTTGTCTGCGGCGGCAACTCCCCTTACGTTACGGAGCAGTACCGGAGCGCTTTGCTTGAACAGTTCCCGCAGGCGCGCGCGCATGTGATTGCTGGCGCCGGTCACTGGGTGCATGCGGAAAAACCTGAAGCGGTAATGCGGGCAATTAATCGTTATCTCGCTGAAAAGTCAAACTGATTAAAAAGGCGGCGACCAGTCGCCAGAACGCGTCCGCCCGTTGGCGCGCCCGTTATGCTGATGTATGATGGCGCGCTATTCAGCCCGGGCGGCAGCCCGATTGCTTGTCTTTCCCGTAGTATGCTTAAACATGGCTAAAGAACAAACGGACCGTACAACCCTGGATCTGTTCGCGAATGAGCGTCGCCCGGGACGGCCGAAGACGAATCCGCTCTCGCGTGATGAACAGTTACGCATCAACAAACGCAATCAATTAAAACGCGATAAAGTTCGTGGGCTTAAACGCGTCGAGCTAAAACTGAATGTTGAAGCCGTTGATGCATTAAACGAACTTGCCGATGCGCGCGACATGAGCCGCAGCGAACTTATCGAAGAGATGCTGCTGGCACAGCTGAGCGCATTGCGCGGAAAGTAATTACTCCGAATCACCTCTCTTATTTTTACGTTTTCATGTGTCATACAGTGCACTCCGCGGCGATAGCTGTTTTCGCGCGCTTCTCTGTTCTGCTATGATTGCCCTTATCTGTGGGCGTAGCGCCACCATCATATTCATTAGGTTTCAAGAGGTTATTTTACTCATGGCAATTACAGGTATTTTCTTCGGCAGCGACACCGGCAACACCGAAAATATTGCGAAAATGATTCAGAGTCAGCTTGGTAAGGACGTTGCCGACGTACATGACATTGCCAAAAGCAGCAAAGAAGATATCGAAGGATATGACATTCTGCTGCTCGGCATTCCGACCTGGTATTATGGCGAAGCGCAGTGCGACTGGGATGATTTCTTCCCGACGCTGGAAGACATTGATTTTAATGGTAAGTTAGTTGCGCTGTTTGGCTGCGGCGATCAGGAAGACTATGCAGAATATTTCTGTGATGCGCTGGGTACGATCCGCGATATTATTGAGCCGCGCGGCGCGACCATCGTGGGCCACTGGCCGACTGCAGGCTACCATTTCGAAGCCTCTAAAGGTCTGGTGGATGACGACCATTTTGTTGGTCTGGCCATTGACGAAGATCGCCAGCCAGAACTGACCGCAGAACGCGTGCAAAAATGGGTTAAGCAAGTTCGCGAAGAGCTGCATCTTGATGACATCATCAACGCCTGATTTTACGGCGTAATCTGTGGGTTACGTGGTATTAATAGGTAAAAGCAATGGAAATAATTGCTACAAATTTTTAACTTTTTTCTCCATCGCTGTACAATAAGCCCTGCTAAAGTGGTGTCATAAAGCACAGGAGTTGCTGGTGACACCACGTTTTAAAAGCTTACTTTACTTGAGGACTTGCAGTTTTCATTTAGCCATGGCAGTTCTATAATGAGACGCATTATCCCAGGTGCATTCCTTCTAACTTCCATTGAGGAAGTGAATCGTATAGCAACAGGACAGATTCCGCATGACTGACAACAATACCGCATTAAAGAAGGCTGGCCTGAAAGTCACGCTTCCTCGGTTAAAAATCCTGGAAGTACTTCAGGAACCGGATAACCATCATGTCAGTGCGGAAGATTTATATAAACGACTGATCGACATGGGCGAAGAGATCGGGCTGGCGACAGTATACCGTGTACTGAACCAGTTTGATGACGCCGGCATTGTGACCCGTCATAACTTCGAAGGCGGGAAATCCGTTTTTGAACTGACTCAGCAGCATCACCACGATCACCTGATTTGCCTCGACTGCGGCAAAGTGATCGAATTCAGTGATGATTCCATCGAAGCGCGCCAGCGCGAAATCGCCGCGAAACACGGCATTCGTCTGACGAACCATAGTCTTTACCTGTACGGTCACTGCGCCGAGGGTGACTGCCGCGAAGATGAACACGCGCACGACGCGAAATAATCCCTTTTCATACTCAAGCCAGCCTTCGGGTTGGCTTTTTTTTGCCCTTCAAAAACAAAAATGCCCGGCAGGTTTGCGCTGCCGGGCAGGTTACTTCAGCAATAATTACGCTTTCACGCTATCCACACGGCTGAAACGTTTACCGTCCGGGCTGGCGGTACGGATCTGCACTTCCCCGCTCACCTGAGGACGCGCTTTATTATCGTAGCGCAGCCAGTTTTTACCGCCGTCCGTAGAATATTCCACGACCATTCCCGGGAAGCTGGTATTGGCTTCCAGCTTGCTGCCAACCACGCGCGCGCCCGGTACAGGCAGACGGTAGTTGATGCCTGCTTTGTCCAGTTTTGCCAGTTCACGATGGCCTAACAGATTTGCAAAGCGGCTCCAGTCTTTATCCAGCGCTTTTACATCGACCAGATGAGTTTCACCGCCTTTGTACTCGCGCCCGGCCTGATAATCCTGTTCCCAGCCGGCGCGGTGCCAGGCACGCTCTGCGACCGCAATCATGCGTGGATAAATCATGTACTCCATCTGGTTGTCGGTACGCACCACTTCACTCCACAGCTGAGCAGAAAGACCATAGGCTCCAGGCCACGGTTTATCCGATTTCGCGCTGAATGGATTGCCGTCACGATCCAGTGAGGTTTCGGCATTTTGCGGCATGTTGTCCGGCGCAAAGCTGAAGATCTTGCGCTCATCGCTAAAGCGCGTGCCCCAGTAGTAGCCGCTTTCCGCCGGATGGACTTCGTTCGGGAAGTCGAGGTAAACATAGTCCGGGTTCGAGACAATGACGCGGAACCCTTTGTTCGCCCAGTCATTTACCGAATCGAAACCGCCCCAATAGAGCGTATCCCAGAAGTTAACATTGACGTGATCGGTGGCAAACTCAGCGGCATTTTTGGCATCTTTCAGGCCATCCTGCCACGCCTGCATGGTGCCGATACCGTGCGCTTTCACCAGCTTGCTGACCTCAATACCAAAGTAGCTGGAAAGATGCTCAACATCTGCAACTTTACCCTCTTTAACCATAGTCTGGCAGACCTGAGATTTTGCCCACGGTTTGTCCTGCTTGCTCTGATCGATGATACCTTTGCCCGCTTCCGGTTTTTTCTGGTCGGTATAACCCGCCCCCAGATAGATGTTTTTCGCTTCGTCACCGCCAAAATGCCAGGTGTTCAGCGGTACACCCGCTTCTTTGTGCATTTGCTGGATTTCGCCAATCACTTTATCGACGAAATTGCGCGACGAATCGAGACAAGGGTTCAGATAGCCAGTGCGGTTATAGAACTGTACCCCGGTGGTATTAGAGGTGTCCGTCGGATCCAGCAAACGGTACTGATTCGCCTCTTTCTCTTTACCCTCTTTCATCAGGCGCTCATAGCGCGCTTCCATTGAGATCACGGCTGCACGGGCGTGTGCCGGCATATCAATTTCCGGGATCACTTCAATCTGGCGCGCTTTCGCGTACTTCAGTATGTCGATGTAATCGGTACGGCTGAAGTGGCCGCTACCATTGTTGTTGCTGTCCGGGCCGGAACCCAGTTGCGGCAGCAGGCAGGTTTTCTCGCTCAGATCGTGGCAACGTTTACTGCCGATGTCGGTCAACTCAGGCAGACCAGGGATCTCAATGCGCCAGCCTTCGTCATCAGTAAGGTGAAAGTGGAATTTGTTCAGCTTATACGCTGACATCTGATCCAGCAGGCGTAGTACGGCATCTTTGCTATGGAAGTTACGTCCCACATCAAGCTGAATACCGCGATAATCAAAACGCGGTGCGTCTTTTGCTTCAAGCCGTGCGATTTTCTGCTCGCCACTGGAAGGGATCAGCGACAGCAAAGATTGCAGGCCGTAGAACACGCCAGCCTGATCAAAGCCGGTGATTACCGCCTCATTTGCCCCAATGTGCAACTGATAGGCACCAGATATGGCTTCATCACCCGCAAAAGCCTTCACTGCGATCTCTGTACGGATGGGATAACTGCCCTCTTTGACGCCCAGCAGCGCGAAGCGCGACTTCACCGCTTCCTGCGCATCCGCGCCTAGCGCAGAGAGATCGAGCTTCACGCCTTTGCTCAGATCCACATCCTGACCGGAGATTTTTACCTCCTGCGGCGTGGGTATAATCTGGCCGCGCAACGTGGCGAGGTTCAGCGCTTTGACGTCGCTATTTTTCTCAAAGCGCGCTTCAGCGGTCATCAGGATGTTTTTATCATCCGGCGTACGTTTCCACTGGCCGTCGAGCGGCGTAACAAACTGGAACAGATCTTCGGTATCGGTATTGGCGATCACTTTGCCGTCGCACCTTCGGCCGTCACATACCAGCGAGGCAGCACATCGGTAACAAACAACTGCCAGTACTCGTTAACAACAGGAATTTCCACTGCCTGCTTCGCCGGGAAGCCGGTAAATTTGTCCGTTGGCTCCAGTTTGTGCAGATCGCCCATGATATGGCTAACCTTAAACTGGTCATTTGCCACTTCCAGTATCGGACGGATGCTGTGGAAGTAAATCGCCCAATCCTTGTCGGTTACAGCCTCACCCTTGTTGGTCAGCGTGATCACCGCCTTATTGCAGGAAGCCCAGTCAGCACCCAGCTTCGCACAGTCAATGCCGTTCTGTGCGGCAAAGTTATCCTTCACCGCGTAGTTAAGATGAAACTGGCTGATGGCGTCGACAGTATTCTGGTTTGCCAGCGCAGGGCTGCTTAATACCCCAAAGATTGCGCTGGCTAAGATGCTTGAACGTACTGTTTTCATTACTTATTCCTTGTATTTCAGCCGGGCATAACCCGGCAAACGCATCAGAAGATGGTGAATGGTGCGATAACCATAAATTTCACGTCGCGCTCATCCTGGAAGATGTTGCCATAGCCGCCGCCGTAGCTCGGAATGTCAGAATGGTTGTCGTATTGGGTAAAGTGCAGCTTGAACATCGTGCCTTTGGCGCGACCATCCTGAACGGTATAGATCGCATCAAGGCTGTAAGCGGATTCTTTCAGGCGGTAGTTTGGATCGTAATACGCATCCGGTGTTGCCATATCAGCCGGCTTCGCGTCCCACGCATAGGCGTAAGAGGCGCCGACCGTAAAGCCAGGCAGGTTCCAGTTCTTCAGGTCATACATCGCGCCGAAGAAGAGAGCTTTTTCACCATTGGCATTAAAGTCAGAGCGGTTATCCCACCAGATATCGAGGCGTCCGTTGGATGACGCATAGGTTGGCGTCATACGTTGCAGGAAGTATCCTTGCTGACCGTCAGCTTTGACCCAGGTGCCTTCAAGACGCAAATCAACCTGACCAATTTTGTAGCCAAAGGTCAACGCTTGCAGCCATGCAGTGCCGTCGTAAATATCGTTCACGCCGCCATTGCTGACTTTGTCGCGGGCGCCGTAGAACTGGTAGCTGGTGCTGAGCGGGCTGCCTGCCACGTCAAATTTGTAGCTGGCTTTAGCGAAGTATTGATCGACGTAGCCTTCCGCCTGGCCAAATGCGGCCTCCAGCACCAGATCGTTTTTGAAGTCATATTTCGCGCCGAGCGAGTGCAGATAATCGACTTTGGTTTTTCTGTCGTTCTGATAAAACTTATCCATCTCGATATGCCACGGCGCCTTGTATTCATTGGTCCACATATACGAGAAGCTCAGCGCACCTGCATCGCCGTAATCAAAATTCGCCCCGGCTTCCGCCCCCTGGTAGGTGCCCGGCATAAAGCTCCAGTGCGGCGCTAACAGCGTTTGGCCGGTTGGCTGAATGTAACCCGCGCGCGCCCAGACCGGGCCATATTTAAATTTCGCGGCGGCTTTATACAGGCTGATTCCGCTTTTATCTCCTGACCAGTCTTCTTTGTAGGCTTTGTTACTGGAGGAGAAAGCAATTTCGTTCGGATGCGCGCTGTCGCCGTTTTCTGCCATTTCAATCGCGGTAAAAGCCGCAATATCCAGACCGAACATGTCCGCGACATAGCCAGACTGGAAATCCAGATTGGCGTTCCAGGTCGAGTGAGAAAGGTTAGTTTTGTATTTATTTTCCAGAACATCTTTGCGGTCACGTTCACGCTGCCAGTAATAGATACCGCCCGTGAGCGTGGAATCATCGATAAAACCTGCTGCATGAGCCTGTGGAGATACAACCCAGCCCGATATTGCTGTGACACTGGTAATAGCCAGTGCCAGTGCACTACGTTTACCACTAAACATACGCATGAGTGATTCCTTCTGGACGCATATAAACCGCCGCGACGGCGAGAAAAAAAGCAAAAAGTTTAGGTAGTTATGAAATACCCCCGAAGTAACTACCGGGTTAAGACTATTTTTCGCGACGCGAATTATCAATGCTTTTTAGTGGGCAAAATGCAGGATTATGATGAAGTGCACATAATTGGTAGTGTTTTGAAACAAATTACATAGACCGGTTAAATGATTAATTTTAACGCAATTAAATAGCATATAATGCCTTTTGTTAGCGATTACATCTTATATTTAGCTAAAATTATCTATTTGCGATCTTTTTCTATAGGTTAAGTCAACATCAATAAGAGACGACATTAATTCGCGACGCGAATATATTGTGTGATAATGGCCTAATGAATAAGCAAAAAAAAACGCCGCAGTTCGCGGCGTTTTAAGCTGATAGTCCGTGGTTGACTTAATCAGTCACCCATTTTTGCCCAGGTATCGCGCAGCCCGACTGTGCGGTTGAAGACTGCTTTGGTAGCGCTTGCATAACGGCTGTCGAGGCAGAAATAACCTTCGCGCTCGAACTGATACGCTTTACCCGGCTGCGCCTCTTTCAGAGAGGGTTCAGCATAACCCTGCTTGATCACCAGCGATTCCGGATTGATGGTGGCAAGGAAATCATCCGCCGCGCCCGGGTTCGGTACACTGAACAGGCGATCATAGAGACGGATTTCTACTGGCAACGCATGCTGCGCGCTTACCCAGTGGATCACACCTTTCACTTTACGCCCATCAGCCGGATCTTTACTCAGAGTGTCCGCATCGTAAGAGCAGAAAATGGTAGTGATATTGCCTTCGTCATCTTTCTCCACGCGCTCAGCTTTAATTACATACGCGTTGCGCAGGCGCACTTCTTTGCCCAGCACCAGACGTTTGTATTGCTTATTCGCTTCTTCACGGAAATCTGCGCGATCGATCCAGATCTCGCCGCTAAACGGCACTTCACGCGTGCCCATCTCCGGTTTATTCGGATGGTTCGGCATGGTGACGATTTCGCTGCTGCCCTGCGGATAATTTTCGATAACCAGTTTCACCGGATCGATAACTGCCATTGCACGCGGCGCATTCTCGTTAAGATCTTCACGGATACAGGATTCCAGCGAAGCCATTTCGATAGTGTTGTCCTGCTTGGTCACGCCAATGCGTTTACAGAATTCACGGATGGAAGCGGCAGTATAACCACGGCGGCGCAGACCGGAGATGGTCGGCATACGCGGGTCATCCCAGCCTTCCACATGCTTCTCAGTGACCAACTGGTTCAGCTTGCGCTTCGACATCACGGTGTATTCCAGATTCAGACGCGAAAACTCGTACTGGCGCGGATGAACCGGAATGGTGATGTTATCCAGCACCCAGTCATAAAGACGACGGTTGTCCTGGAATTCCAGCGTACACAGGGAGTGCGTAATGCCTTCCAGCGCATCGCTGATGCAGTGGGTAAAGTCGTACATCGGGTAGATGCACCACTTGTTGCCGGTCTGGTGATGTTCTGCAAATTTAATGCGATACAACACCGGATCGCGCATCACGATAAACGGCGATGCCATATCGATCTTCGCACGCAGGCATGCTTTACCTTCCTCAAAGCCGCCTGCACGCATTTTCTCAAACAGCGCCAGGTTCTCTTCTACACTGCGATCGCGGAACGGGCTGTTTTTACCCGGCTGAGTCAGCGTACCGCGATATTCACGGATTTCATCAGCAGAAAGCTCGTCAACATAGGCCAGACCTTTGTTGATCAGCTCGATCGCATACTGGTACAGCTTGTCGAAGTAATCCGAGGAGTAGCAGATGTCGCCAGACCAGTGAAAGCCCAACCATTGCACGTCGTTTTTGATTGATTCAACGTATTCGATGTCTTCTTTCGCCGGGTTGGTGTCGTCAAAACGCAGATTGCACTGGCCCTGGTAATCTTGTGCGATGCCGAAGTTCAGGCAGATAGATTTCGCATGGCCGATGTGCAGGTAGCCATTCGGCTCCGGCGGAAAACGGGTATGGATGGTAGTGTGCTTACCACTGGCCAGATCTTCATCAATGATCTGGCGAATAAAGTTAGTCGGGCGGGCTTCTGCCTCACTCATCACGGGTTCCTCAAGGCGTAAACAACGTATAACGGCATATGATCTAATAACAGGGCGCAGGAAACAACCTTTACTTATACAAATCAGCGTTGCCCGCTGGAAAGGTAATCGGCTATGGCTTGTGCGCGTGGGCAGCCTCTCTGAAACAGTGGCAAACAGAGTCAAAAGCACATCCGCTTCATGGTATCCCTTGTAATAAAGCGGCTGCAGTATGGCATTGATTAAGTGCGGGGCAAAAAAAAGCGGCGGAGGTTCTCCCCCGCCGCTTAAGGCATTAATGCTTACTCAGGAGCAACTACTTGCCTTTAATCTCATACAGCGGCGTCTGACCGGCAACAAGCTGACCCTGCGCCTTAATAACCAGACCGCTAAAGTCATCGATATTGCTGACGACAACCGGACTAATCATTGAGCGGGCATTCGCATTGAGGTACGCCAGATCCATTTCCAGTATTGGCTGGCCCGCCACAACTTCTGCGCCTTCTTCCACCAACCGCGTAAAGCCCTGGCCGCCCAACGCCACCGTATCGATGCCCATATGCACAACGATTTCAGCGCCTTTTTCGGTTTCCAGGCAGAATGCGTGGTTAGTATTGAAGATTTTAACGATGGTGCCCGCTGCCGGAGAAACCACAATGCTTTCAGTTGGTTTCACCGCCACACCGTCGCCAACAGCTTTGCTGGCGAAAGCTTCATCAGGCACCTGATCCAGCGCAACCAGTTCACCCGTTACTGGTGATACCAGTTCAGCAATCACTGTTGCGTTCGGTACGGCCTGAGGCTTAACACTCGCCACGGGTGCAGCGGCTGGCGCTGCATTACCTGCAGCCGGAACATGGCCGGTGGTCTTCATCGCATTGGCGATTTTTTCCGCCACAAAACCAACGATGATCTGCACGCTGGTTTTGTTCAGACGGATAACACCGGTTGCGCCCAGGCGTTTAGCCAGCGCATCGTTCACCAGTGCAGAGTCTTTCACGTTCAGACGCAAGCGGGTGATACAAGCATCAATGCCGGTCAGGTTATCAGTACCGCCAACTGCGGCAATATACTGACGCGCCAGCCCACTCACATCCTGCTCGGTATCCGCACTTACGTTTACATCCTGACCATCGGTTTCGTCACCGGCAACAGCCAGCTCACGGCCCGGCGTCAGCAGGTTGAATTTGGTGATCGTGAAGCGGAAGATCACATAGTAGATAACGAAGAACACCAGCCCCTGCGGGATCAGCATCCACCACTGGGTTGCCAGCGGGTTACGCGAAGAGAGCACCAAATCCACCAGACCCGCACTAAAGCCGAAACCGGCAATCCAGTGCATGCTCGCAGCGATGAAAACAGAGATACCGGTCAGGATCGAGTGGATGACATACAATACCGGCGCCACGAACATGAAGGAGAATTCCAGCGGTTCGGTAATACCGGTGAAAAACGCGGCAAACGCGCCGGCCATCATGATGCCCAGTACTTTGGCTTTATTTTCCGGACGAGCGCAGTGGTAAATCGCCAGCGCCGCGCCAGGCAGACCGAACATCATGATCGGGAAGAAGCCCGCCTGGTAACGACCAGTGACGCCAACAACCGCTTTACCAGCTTCGATAGACTGTGCGCCGCCAAGGAAGTTAGGAATGTCATTGATGCCAGCAACATCGAACCAGAACACGGAGTTCAGCGCGTGATGCAGACCAACCGGGATCAGCAGACGGTTAAAGAAGGCGTAGACACCCGCACCGATTGACCCCATTTTCTGGATATGTTCACCAAAACCCACCAGACCGCTAAATACGACCGGCCAGATAAACATCATGATGAAAGCGACCACGATCATCACAAACGATGTGAGGATCGGCACCAGACGGCGGCCACTGAAGAAGGAGAGCGCTTTCGGCAATTCGACATTGCTGAAGCGGTTATAAAGTTCGGCGGCAATAATCCCGACCAGAATACCAATAAACTGGTTTTTGATTTTGCCGAACGCAGCAGGAACCTGATCCGCCGGAATCTTCTGGATCATGGCAACCGCAGCAGGTGAACACAGCGTGGTTAATACCAGGAAGCCGACAAAACCAGCAAGCGCAGCAGCGCCATCTTTATCTTTGGACATACCGTAAGCGACACCCACCGCGAACAGCACGCCCATGTTATCGATAATGGCAGAGCCGGACTGGATGAAAAACGCCGCCAGTGCGTTTTGTCCACCCCAGCCAACCGGGTCAATCCAGTAGCCGACACCCATCAGTATCGCCGCCGCAGGCAGAGTGGCGACAGGCACCATCAGCGCACGGCCAATCTTTTGTAAATAACCTAGAATACTCACTTTTATTCCCCCTATGAACCCATCGTGAGCTCACTGAAACAGTCGTTTTTTATTGTGTAACTAACCTGAAATCACGGCTATTTATTCACTACCCTACAGGCTATTTTTTCACTACCTTGCAGAGTGTGTGAAAAATTAATTCGCCTCGCAAATTAAAAGCATTTTTTTTGTGATAAGAGTCACTAACTATCGTCAATAAGCCTCCCGAATGCTAGCAAACAAGTAAAACTTATTTTATGATCAAAAATATCAAGACGGACTGCTCCCTCTCTGTAACGAATTCAGGTTACGCTTAACACCGAGCCAGTAAGCATTCCGCCAACTTTATTCATTTAACTTTTGAGGTGAACAATGAGACTGATTCCCCTGGCGACAGCTGAACAAGTCGGAAAATGGGCAGCCCGCCATATCGTAAATCGTATCAACGCATTCAAACCGACGGCAGATCGTCCGTTTATCCTTGGTCTGCCAACCGGCGGTACGCCGCTCACCGCTTACAAAGCGCTGGTTGAGATGCACAAAGCAGGCCAGGTTAGTTTCCAGCACGTTGTCACCTTCAACATGGACGAATATGTTGGCCTGCCGAAAGAGCACCCGGAAAGCTACCATAGCTTTATGCACCGCAACTTCTTTGATCACGTTGATATTCCGGCAGAAAATATTAACCTGCTGGATGGCAATGCGCCTGATATTGACGCAGAATGCCGCCGCTATGAAGAAAAAATCCGTTCCTACGGCAAAATTCACCTGTTTATGGGCGGCGTAGGTAACGACGGGCACATTGCGTTTAACGAACCGGCCTCTTCTCTGGCTTCACGAACGCGCATTAAAACCCTGACTCATGACACTCGCGTGGCGAACTCTCGCTTTTTTGACGGCGATGTGAACCTGGTGCCGAAATACGCGCTGACTGTCGGCGTGGGCACGCTGCTTGACGCAGAGGAAGTGATGATCCTGGTACTTGGCGGCGTGAAAGCGCAGGCTCTGCAGGCGGCAGTAGAAGGCAACGTAAACCATATGTGGACCATTAGTTGCCTGCAGCTGCATCCGAAAGCAGTCATCGTCTGCGATGAACCGTCCACGATGGAGCTGAAAGTTAAAACGCTGAAATACTTCAACGAGTTAGAAGCAGAAAACATCAAAGGTCTGTAATTCAGTTTCCGCTCCACAAGGGATGACTACGGAGCGGTACACATTTGTAACCGGGGGTCGTTATGTATGCTTTAACCCATTGCCGAATCTACACCGGCCATGAAATTCTGGATAATCACGCGGTTGTGATTGCCAATGGCCTGATTGAACGTCTTTGCCCACAGGACGAGTTGCCGACGGGAATCGAACAACGCTCGTTGAATGGCGCCATTCTGGCCCCCGGATTTATCGACGTGCAGCTTAACGGCTGCGGCGGCGTACAGTTTAATGACACCGCAGAAGCGGTAAGCGTAAAAACGCTGGAGATAATGCAGCAGGCGAACGAAAAATCCGGCTGCACCAGCTACTTGCCGACACTGATCACCACCAGCGATGAATTAATGAAACAGGGCGTGCAGGTGATGCGCGATTACCTGGAGAAATATCCGAATCAGGCGCTCGGCCTTCATCTGGAAGGGCCGTGGCTGAATATCGTTAAAAAAGGCACCCATAACCCGGCGTTTGTGCGTAAACCGGAACCTGCACTGGTCGATTTTTTGTGCCAGAACGCCGATGTTATCACCAAGGTAACGCTGGCACCGGAAATGGCGGGCGACAAAGTCATTCGTCAACTGGCGGATGCAGGGATTGTGGTTTCCGCCGGGCACTCTAACGCCACGTTGAAAGAAGCGAAAGCCGGATTCCGCGCCGGGATCACTTTTGCGACGCACCTTTATAATGCCATGCCATACATCACCGGTCGTGAGCCGGGTCTGGCTGGCGCGGTGCTCGATGATACGGATGTTTACTGTGGCGTTATTGCAGACGGGTTGCACGTCGATTACGTTAATATCCGTAACGCTAAGCGTCTGAAAGGTGACAAACTTTGCCTGGTGACCGACGCGACCGCGCCAGCGGGTGCAAACATTGAACAATTTATTTTTGCTGGCAAAACAATATACTACCGGAATGGGTTGTGTGTGGACGAAAACGGAACGCTGAGCGGTTCCTCCCTGACAATGATTGAAGGGGTTCGCAATCTGGTAGAGCATGTCGGCATCGCACTGGACGAAGCGCTGCGTATGGCAACACTCTACCCCGCTCGCGCCATTGGCGTTGATAACCGCTTAGGCAGCCTCGCCATCGGCAAAGTGGCGAACCTGACCGCGTTCACACGCGATTATAAAATCATCAAGACCATCGTTAATGGCAACGAGGTCGTCACTGTATAAAGAGAAAGTATGACATCAGGCGGACAGGCTCAAATTGGTAACGTTGACCTCGTAAAACAGCTTAACAGCGCGGCGGTTTACCGCCTGATTGATCAACATGGCCCCATTTCGCGCATTCAGATTGCCGAACAAAGCCAGCTTGCTCCTGCCAGCGTGACCAAAATCACGCGTCAACTGATTGAACGCGGGTTGATCAAAGAAGTCGATCAACAGGCCTCCACCGGAGGCCGCCGCGCCATCTCCATCGTCACCGAAACCCGCAATTTTCAGGCTATCGGTGTGCGTCTTGGTCGTTATGACACTACGCTGACGCTGTATGATCTGAGCAGCAAAGTGCTGGCTGAAGAGCACTACCCTTTACCGGAACGCACCCAGGAAACACTCGAGCATGCGCTGCTTAATACCATCAGCCTGTTTATTGAAACCAGCCAGCGTAAGATCCGCGAACTGATCGCCATTTCGGTCATCCTGCCGGGGCTGGTCGATCCGGAAAGCGGCGTCATCCGTTACATGCCGCATATCCAGGTCGAAAACTGGGGGCTGGTGGAAGCGCTGGAAAAACGCTTTAAATTGACCTGTTTTGTTGGTCATGACATTCGCAGTCTGGCACTTGCTGAGCACTATTTTGGGGCAAGTCAGGACTGCGAAGACTCTATTTTGGTGCGCGTGCATCGCGGCACCGGCGCCGGAATCATCTCCAACGGGCGTATTTTTATTGGTCGTAACGGTAACGTAGGCGAGATCGGTCACGTGCAGGTCGAGCCGCTGGGTGAACGTTGCCACTGCGGTAACTTCGGTTGTCTGGAGACGATAGCCGCCAATGCTGCCATTGAACAGCGCGTGCGCCATCTGCTGGAACAGGGCTATCAAAGCCGCCTCACGCCAGACGATTGTTCAATTAAAACGATCTGTAAAGCCGCAAATAAAGGCGACGCGCTGGCCTGTGAAGTGATCGAATATGTCGGCCGTCATCTTGGCAAAACCATTGCGATTGCCATCAACCTGTTTAATCCACAAAAAGTCGTGATCGCAGGCGAGATTGTTGAGGCCAGCAAAGTCCTGCTCCCCGCCATTGAAGCCTGCATTAATACCCAGGCGCTGAAAGCGTTTCGCAAAAACCTGCCGGTGGTGCCCTCCACGCTGGATCATCGCTCGGCTATCGGCGCATTCGCGCTGGTGAAACGCGCCATGTTGAACGGTCTGCTGCTGCAACGTTTGCTGGAAATCTGACAGGGTTTATAGTTATTACTTCATTTTTATCCGGACAGTCCATGACCATTCAGAATGTAATCTGTGATATCGACGGCGTGCTGATGCACGATAACGTAGCGGTGCCTGGCGCGGCAGAGTTCATTACGCGCATCCTTGAGAAAGGAATGCCGCTGGTGCTGTTGACGAATTACCCTTCTCAGACCGGCCAGGATCTGGCGAACCGCTTTATTTCCGCCGGTATTGATGTACCCGCCAGCGTCTTTTATACCTCGGCCATGGCTACCGCGGATTTTCTCAAGCGTCAGGAAGGGAAAAAAGCCTATGTTGTTGGTGAAGGCGCGCTGATCCATGAGCTTTATAAAGCAGGCTTTACCATTACCGACATCAATCCGGATTTTGTCATCGTCGGCGAAACCCGCTCCTATAACTGGGAAATGATGCACAAAGCGGCCTTCTTTGTCGCCAATGGCGCACGCTTTATCGCCACCAACCCGGACACCCACGGGCGCGGTTTTTACCCTGCGTGCGGCGCGCTGTGTGCTGGTATCGAAAAAATTTCTGGCCGTAAACCGTTTTACGTCGGCAAACCCAGCCCGTGGATCATCCGCGCCGCGCTGAATACGATGCAGGCACACTCGGAGCAGACGGTGATTGTCGGCGACAATCTGCGTACCGATATTTTGGCCGGTTTTCAGGCCGGTCTGGAGACCATCCTGGTGCTCTCGGGCGTTTCACAAATTGATGATATTGACGCCATGCCGTTTCGCCCTTCGTGGATTTACCCCTCCGTCGCGGAAATCGATGTTATCTGACAGAAACCACGTCTTCGGGCGTGGTTTTTCATTTTGAGCCTGATAAAAAACAACGCCATTCAATAAAAAGCGCTTTATTTTAATGATTCATCAATAACAGAGTTCAATCTGTACTCTTTTTTCAGCATTCGATAATCACTATTGCACTTTTTAAGTTTACGCTCGCAAAAGGCTTGCGCGCCCCTGCGCTTTTGCGGCATTTTGAATGCAAGCACACAACATTACAGCAATGCCCTCAAGGTTAACGGAGAAGTCTATGTGTTCAATTTTTGGCGTACTGGATATTAAAACCGACGCAGCAGAATTACGTAAAAAAGCGCTGGAATTATCCCGTCTGATGCGCCACCGCGGCCCGGATTGGTCCGGCGTGTATGCAAGTGACAAAGCCATTCTGGCCCATGAGCGTCTCTCTATTGTTGACGTCAACGCAGGCGCGCAGCCGCTGTATAACGAGAAAAAAACGCATGCGCTGGCGGTTAACGGTGAAATCTATAACCATCAGGCTTTACGCGCAGAATACGGCGATCGTTATGCATTCCAGACCGGTTCCGACTGTGAAGTGATCCTGGCGCTGTATCAGGAGAAAGGTCCGGAATTCCTCGACGATTTGCAGGGGATGTTTGCTTTCGCCCTGTATGACAGTGAAAAAGATGCTTATCTGATTGGCCGCGACCATATCGGTATTATTCCGCTGTACATGGGTCACGATGAGCACGGCAACTTTTATGTTGCCTCAGAAATGAAAGCGCTGGTACCGGTTTGCCGCACGATTAAAGAGTTTCCGGCAGGCAGCTACCTGTGGAGCAAAGACGGTGAAATCCGTTCTTACTATCAGCGCGACTGGTTTGACTATGACGCTGTAAAAGATAACGTGACGGATAAAGCCGAGCTGCGCCAGGCGCTGGAAGAGTCGGTGAAAAGCCATCTGATGTCAGACGTGCCGTACGGCGTGCTGCTCTCCGGCGGTCTGGATTCTTCTGTCATTTCAGCTATCACCAAGAAATTCGCTGCTCGTCGCGTTGAGGATCAGGAGCGCTCTGAAGCCTGGTGGCCACAATTGCACTCCTTTGCTGTTGGCCTGAAAGGCGCGCCGGATCTGAAAGCCGCGCAGGAAGTGGCTAACCATCTCGGCACCGTGCACCACGAAATTCACTTCACCGTGCAGGAAGGTCTGGATGCGATCCGTGACGTTATCTATCACATCGAAACTTATGATGTGACGACTATTCGCGCTTCAACCCCGATGTACCTGATGTCGCGTAAAATCAAAGCGATGGGTATCAAAATGGTGCTCTCCGGCGAGGGTTCCGATGAAGTATTCGGCGGCTATCTCTACTTCCATAAAGCGCCGGATGCCAAAGAACTGCATGAAGAGACCGTACGTAAACTGCAAGCGCTGCATATGTTTGACTGTGCGCGTGCAAACAAAGCGATGTCGGCCTGGGGTGTTGAAGCACGCGTTCCGTTCCTTGATAAGAAATTCCTCGACGTGGCAATGCGCATCAACCCGCAGGACAAAATGTGCGGCAGCAACGGCAAAATGGAAAAACACATTCTGCGCGAATGTTTTGAATCCTATCTGCCG
This sequence comes from Kosakonia sp. MH5, assembly GCF_009935945.1. NCBI lineage: Bacteria > Pseudomonadati > Pseudomonadota > Gammaproteobacteria > Enterobacterales > Enterobacteriaceae > Kosakonia > Kosakonia sp. MH5. The sequence continues at coordinate 836,735 of NZ_QODH01000001.1, forward strand.
GCAAGCGTGGCGTGGCGCCAGAAAGAGCAGTTCTCCGACGGTGTAGGTTACAGTTGGATCGATACGCTGAAAGAAGTGGCGGCGCAGCAGGTGACGGATCAGCAACTGGCGACCGCCAGCTACCGCTTCCCCTACAACACGCCAGCGTCAAAAGAAGCGTATTTGTACCGCGAAATCTTTGAAGAGCTGTTCCCGCTGCCAAGCGCAGCAGAATGCGTACCTGGCGGTCCGTCTGTTGCCTGCTCTTCGGCTAAAGCATTCGAGTGGGATGAAGCATTCAAAACCATGAACGATCCGTCAGGTCGCGCTGTGGGTATTCACCAGTCCGCTTATTAATAAGTGGCGGTTATTCTTACGGGCCCTGAGGGGTCCGTATTTTTTTGTATCACTGATTTCATGAATAAATTCGAATTTTGTTGAATAAAGCATCCATGCTGTTCGCAACCTAACCAAACAGTCACATTACGGCAATTTTCGATGAAAAAGGTATTGACGCTGTAAGGCCCAATACGCATAATGCGCCCCGCAACGCCGATAAGGTAACGCGAAAAAAAGATGGCTACGTAGCTCAGCTGGTTAGAGCACAGCACTCATAATGCTGGGGTCACAGGTTCGATTCCCGTCGTAGCCACCATCTTTTTTTGCGGGAGTGGCGAAATTGGTAGACGCACCAGATTTAGGTTCTGGCGCCGCAAGGTGTGCGAGTTCAAGTCTCGCCTCCCGCACCATTCCCAACAGGTGTTGCACGGATGGGGTATCGCCAAGCGGTAAGGCACCGGTTTTTGATACCGGCATTCCCTGGTTCGAATCCAGGTACCCCAGCCATCTCTTCTTCGACTCCTGCGTGTAAACGCGTCAGTCGTTGGGGTATCGCCAAGCGGTAAGGCACCGGTTTTTGATACCGGCATTCCCTGGTTCGAATCCAGGTACCCCAGCCAGTCGATGACTGGGTAAGCAGTAAAATTTGGCTACGTAGCTCAGCTGGTTAGAGCACAGCACTCATAATGCTGGGGTCACAGGTTCGATTCCCGTCGTAGCCACCATATTTAAGGTGTAGTACTTTAGCGTATTAAACCTGAAAGATTTGTTGGGGTATCGCCAAGCGGTAAGGCAGTGGATTCTGATTCCACCATCCCGAGGTTCGAATCCTCGTACCCCAGCCATCTCAAAGACGTCTGCTTTTGCGGGCGCACATTTGGGGTATCGCCAAGCGGTAAGGCAGTGGATTCTGATTCCACCATTCCGAGGTTCGAATCCTCGTACCCCAGCCACTTAATGCAAAAAAGCTCGCTTCGGCGGGCTTTTTTGTTTTTTCATCCCCGGAATTGGTAGCGAGTATCCCGTCAAAATCAGTGGTAATTTAAACCATTACTCAGCAGGGATGACATCATGAACTACCAGACAACAGCCTTCCCACTCTACTCCCCACTCTACATTCTGTTAGGTGTATTTTGCCTGGCACTGGCTTTTTTCGGCCTCTCCGCACCCTTTTTGTATGGTCTGCTGATGGGTCTCGTGTTTCCGGTGCTGGTTTCGATGCGACTGCACACGCTCAGCCAACATGGCCAGGCCACGCTGCTCAGCGAAATATCTAACTGGAAAGTTTACATGCAAGGCATTCCGCTGGAAGAGCAACGCGCTTCGCTTAAAAACCCCTGTTTTCATACGCCAGAACGTCTTCAGCAATTCTACTGGCGGGGCTTTATTGCCCGGCTCATTTTGCAGTTAATGACCTTAGGACTGTTGATACAGCAGACGCGGGAAATTGAGTGGACGAGCTATGCAGGGATCGCAGCAGTAGCGGCATTTATACTTCTGCTGCTGCCGATCTACCATACACTGACAACAATGCGCGATATGCGCGCCGGTGCATGGGCATTGCAACATGTTGAAGCGGCTGACGGCTATCAGGCTTTTTTCCAGCAGAAAATGCGCGTGCGTACTGCGTTGGATGTACTGCTTTCGTTACGCTAATGCGAATCAAAGGCCGCGAACACTGGATACTCGCGGCACAAAGTTAACATCTATAGTCCTAAAGCATATTTCAGCGCCTGACGTTTCAGCACTCCGGCACGCTCCGCCGCCATCAGACCAATATTACGCAACAACCTGACCGGGCCAAGGTTGTTGCTGAACCCGGCATAGAACAGATCCATACCGCTTTGCATAATAAAGTTATCCGCCATTCGACGCGTCTGATAGCGTTTTAAAATCGCGTGACTGGCCCAGGCTTCGCCGTGCGTACGTGCCCCGGTAAGCACTTCCAGCAAGGCATCAACATCACGATAGCCCAGATTGACGCCCTGCCCGGCCAGCGGATGAATGGTATGTGCCGCATCGCCCACCAGCGCAAGGCCAGGGCGAACATATTGCAACGCATGACGGCGCGCCAGCGGGAATGCCGCCGCCGCAACCGGCTTCACGCGCCCCAGTCGCGGAGGAAAGTTGCGAACGATCTCCTGCTCCAACTGCGCCATAGTCAGCGTCTGTAACTGGCGAATACGCGCAGGCGTGTCATACCATACCAACGAGGCCCAGTTGCCAAACAGCGGTAAAAAGGCGTGCGGCCCATCGGGAGTAAAATGTTGCCAGGTGCTCTCGCCTGCCTCAGCTTCGCACTCAACGGTAATCAACATACAGGATTGCTGATACTGCCAGGCGTGAATGCCAATTCCGGCCGCCTGCCGAACGCGGGAGTTAGCGCCATCCGCGCCAACCACCAGCTTCGCCGTTAACGGCTCGCCCTCTTCGAAGGTCAGTTGGTGATGATCACCATCCGTATGTAATCCGCTGAGTGCCGCGGGCACACGTAACGTGACCTGCGGATGCGCCTCAAGCGCGTCCCACAGCGCACGTTGCAGGACATTGTTTTCAACCATATAACCGAGCAGCGGCAATTTCAGCTCGCGGGCGTCAAATATCACATGGGCGTTTTCCCACTCCCAGGTTTCCAGCTGGCGATACGGGTGGCAGCGCATCGCCTGCACACGTTCCCAGACACCCAACCCGCGCAGCAACGCCACCGATGCGGCGCTAATCGCCGAAATACGCACATCCGGCTGCGCCGTCGCATCAAACGCGGGCGGCGCATGCTGCTCAATTACCGTAACGGTAAATCCATGTTGCGCCAGCCCCAGCGCCAGCGCTCCGCCGACCATGCCACCGCCAACGACGGCGACTTCAGTGTGATGTGTCATGGCTAATTTTCCTTAAACGAGAATCCCTTAAGTTTACCGGATTTTTTCTCCCTTGCGTCTGACATCCGTCATACTGGTCAGCACGCGACCAAAGCATTACAATACGCGGCCTGCAATCCTGGCTTATACCCGTCATACTCGGTGTATATGAACTTAAGCAAGAGCAAGTCGATGACTAAAAAACTCCACATAAAAACCTGGGGCTGTCAGATGAACGAATACGATTCATCGAAGATGGCCGATCTGCTGGATGCCACACACGGCTATCAACTGACCGAAGTGGCGGAAGAGGCGGATGTGCTGCTGCTCAATACCTGCTCGATCCGCGAAAAGGCTCAGGAAAAAGTTTTCCATCAGCTGGGTCGCTGGAAGCTGCTGAAAGAGAAAAACCCCGATCTGATTATCGGTGTTGGCGGCTGCGTAGCTTCTCAGGAGGGCGATCACATTCGCCAGCGCGCCCACTACGTTGACATTATTTTCGGGCCGCAAACTCTGCATCGCCTGCCGGAGATGATCAACTCCGTGCGCGGCAACCGTAGCCCGGTCGTCGATATCAGCTTCCCGGAAATTGAAAAATTCGATCGTCTGCCGGAGCCGCGTGCCGAAGGTCCGACCGCCTTTGTCTCTATCATGGAAGGCTGCAACAAATACTGCACTTACTGCGTGGTGCCTTACACCCGTGGTGAAGAGGTGAGCCGCCCATCTGACGACATCCTGTTTGAAATCGCTCAACTGGCGGCGCAGGGCGTGCGTGAAGTGAACCTGCTCGGTCAGAACGTTAACGCCTGGCGCGGTGAGAACTTCGACGGTAGCGCCGGTACCTTTGCGGAACTGCTGCGTCTGGTCGCCGCGATCGACGGTATTGACCGCATCCGTTTCACCACCAGCCACCCGATTGAATTCACCGACGATATCATTGATGTCTACCGTGATACGCCAGAGCTGGTGAGCTTCCTGCATCTGCCGGTGCAGAGCGGCTCCGACCGTGTGCTGAACATGATGGGTCGTACGCACACTGCGCTGGAATATAAAGCAATTATTCGCAAGCTGCGTGAGGCGCGCCCGGATATCCAGATAAGCTCCGACTTTATCGTTGGCTTCCCTGGCGAAACCACCGACGATTTCGAAAAGACGATGAAGCTTATCGCCGATGTCAATTTCGACATGAGCTACAGCTTTATCTTCTCTGCACGTCCGGGGACACCGGCCGCCGATATGGTGGACGATGTACCGGAGGAGGAGAAAAAACAGCGCCTCTATATTCTGCAGGAGCGCATTAACCAGCAGGCGATGGCCTGGAGCCGGCGTATGCTCGGCACTACCCAGCGCATTCTGGTAGAGGGCACTTCACGCAAGAACATCATGGAACTGTCCGGTCGTACCGAAAATAACCGCGTGGTGAACTTTGAAGGCTCGCCAGAGATGATCGGCAAATTCGTCGATGTGGAAATCGTTGATGTCTATCCAAACTCCCTGCGCGGCGTACTGGTCCGTACCGAAGACGAAATGGGTCTGCGCGTCGTGGAATCCCCGGAATCGGTAATCGCCCGTACGCGTAAAGAGAACGACCTCGGCGTTGGCACGTACCAGCCGTAATGCCACTGGCCTGCCATTTCTGGCAGGCCTTGCTTTTCCCCTGCCTGCCCCAACATCATGCGCTAAGCTTGCGACTTCTTAATATGCCGTGAATAATTCCCTGATGGGCAGAGCCCGCGACACACTGAAAAGAGGAACAGTTTGAACATAGATACGCGTGAAATTACCCTTGAGCCAGCGGACAACACACGCCTGCTAAGTCTGTGCGGCCCGTTTGACGACAACATCAAACAACTGGAGCGGCGACTGGGCATAGAAATCAACCGTCGCGATAATCACTTCAAACTCACCGGACGCGAAATCTGCGTCAACGCTGCGGCCGACATTCTGCGCACGCTGTATGTCGATACTGCGCCAATGCGCGGCCAGACGCAGGACATCGAACCGGAACAAATTCATCTGGCGATCAAAGAAGCCCGCGTGCTGGAACAAAGCGCCGAGAGCGTGCCGGAATACGGCAAAGCTATCCATATCAAAACCAAGCGTGGTGTGATTAAACCGCGTACGCCAAACCAGGCGCAATACGTCGCCAATATTCTCGATCACGACATCACCTTCGGCGTAGGCCCGGCCGGTACGGGGAAAACCTACCTTGCGGTTGCGGCGGCGGTGGATGCGCTGGAGCGCCAGGAAGTGCGCCGTATTCTGCTGACGCGTCCGGCGGTTGAGGCAGGGGAAAAACTGGGCTTCCTGCCAGGCGATCTCAGCCAGAAAGTGGATCCATACCTGCGCCCGCTGTATGACGCGCTGTTTGAAATGATCGGTTTCGAACGCGTGGAGAAACTGATTGAGCGCAACGTCATTGAAGTCGCCCCGCTGGCCTACATGCGCGGGCGGACATTAAACGACGCCTTCATTATTCTTGATGAAAGCCAGAATACCACCATCGAGCAGATGAAGATGTTCCTGACGCGTATCGGCTTTAACTCGAAAGCGGTGATCACCGGCGACATTACGCAAATCGACCTGCCGCGCAATACCAAATCCGGTCTGCGTCATGCGATTGAAGTGCTGGCGAATGTCGATGAAATTAGCTTTAACTTCTTCCACAGCGAAGACGTGGTCCGCCATCCGGTTGTTGCCCGCATCGTTATCGCCTATGAGGCCTGGGAAGAAGCCGAACAGAAACGTAAAGCAGAACTGGCTGCCGAACGTAAGCGCGAAGCGCAGGAGCAGGAACAGAAATGAGTCAGGTGATCCTCGATTTACAGTTGGCGTGTGAAGATAACAGCGGCCTGCCGGAAGAAGCGCAGTTTCAGAAGTGGCTGGACGCGGTTATCCCGCAGTTTCAGGAAGAAGCGGAAGTCACCATTCGCCTGGTCGACAGCGCGGAAAGCCACGAACTGAATCTGACTTATCGCGGGAAAGATAAGCCGACCAATGTGCTGTCATTCCCTTTTGAAGCGCCGCCCGGCATCGAAATGCCGCTGCTCGGCGATCTGATTATCTGCCGCCAGGTGGTGGAACAGGAAGCGCAGGAGCAAGGTAAACCGCTGGATGCGCACTGGGCGCACATGGTTGTGCACGGTAGTTTACACCTGCTCGGTTACGACCATATTGCAGACGATGAAGCGGAAGAAATGGAAGGGATCGAGACAGAGATAATGCTTGCTCTGGGCTATGAGGATCCGTACATTTCCGAGAAAGAGTAACCGGAAAGCCTGCGCATCCACTCTTAACTGCCGTCCGGCGCTGAGTTTACGCGTGACGAGCGACAAATTAACCAACATGAGAACCCACACGACGCCATGAGCGACGATAACTCACACAGTAGCGACACAACCAACAGCAAGAAGGGATTCTTCTCCCTTTTACTGAGTCAGCTTTTCCACGGCGAACCAAAAAACCGTGACGAATTACTGGCTCTGATCCGAGACTCCGGGCAGAACGAGCTTATCGACAACGATACGCGCGACATGCTTGAAGGGGTGATGGATATCGCGGACCAGCGCGTGCGCGACATCATGATCCCCCGTTCACAAATGATCACCCTGAAACGCAACCAGACGCTGGACGAATGCCTCGATGTCATTATCGAGTCTGCCCACTCGCGCTTCCCGGTGATCAGCGAAGACAAAGATCATATCGAAGGGATTCTGATGGCCAAGGATTTGCTGCCTTTTATGCGCAGCGATGCCGAAGCCTTCAGCATGGAAAAGGTGTTACGCCCGGCAGTGGTGGTACCGGAAAGTAAGCGTGTGGATCGCATGCTGAAAGAGTTCCGTTCCCAGCGCTACCATATGGCTATCGTGATTGATGAGTTTGGTGGTGTTTCCGGTCTGGTGACGATTGAAGACATTCTGGAGCTGATCGTCGGCGAAATTGAAGATGAGTACGACGAAGAAGAGGATATCGACTTCCGCCAGCTCAGCCGTCATACCTGGACAGTGCGCGCACTAGCGCCGATTGAAGACTTCAACGAGACCTTTGGCACCCACTTCAGCGATGAAGAAGTGGACACCATCGGCGGGCTGGTGATGCAGGCGTTTGGTCATCTCCCGGCGCGCGGAGAAGCGATTGACATTGATGGTTACCAATTCAAAGTCGCTATGGCCGACAGCCGACGTATTATTCAGGTCCATGTCAGAATGCCGGATGATTCGCCGCAACCGAAACTGGATGAGTAATGTAAATGGTATTTGCCTCACTGTTTGAGCGCCAGCGCGTGCGTCTGCTGCTGGCGCTGTTATTCGGAGCCAGCGGAACGCTGGCTTTTTCTCCTTATGACTTCTGGCCTGCAGCTCTTATCTCTCTGATGGGCCTGCAAGGATTAACCCTCAATCGTCGACCGCTACAGTCCGCCTGGATTGGTTATTTCTGGGGGCTGGGGCTGTTTGGTAGCGGCGTGCACTGGGTTTACGTCAGTATTGCGCAGTTCGGCGGTATGCCTGGCCCGGTCAACGTTTTCCTGGTGGTTCTGCTGGCCGCCTATTTGTCGTTGTATACCGGTCTGTTCGCCGGGATTTTGTCACGCCTTTGGCCGCAAACCAGCTGGCTGCGCGTGGCTGTCGCCGCCCCCGTGGTATGGCAAATTACCGAATTTTTGCGCGGCTGGGTGCTGACCGGGTTCCCGTGGCTGCAGTTCGGCTACAGCCAGATCGACGGCCCGCTGAAAGGGCTGGCGCCACTGATGGGCGTCGAAGCCATCAACTTCCTGCTGATGGTAGTTAGCGGCTTACTGGTGCTGGCGCTGGTGAACAAAAGCTGGCATCCGTTAGTGATTGCGGTGCTGCTGTTCGCCCTGCCGTTCCCGCTACGCTATATCCAGTGGTATCAGTTGCTGCCACAGCGCACCACGCAGGTTTCGCTGGTACAGGGCAATATTCCCCAGGCGCTGAAGTGGGACGAAAAGCAGTTGTTCAACACGCTGAAAATCTACAGCGACGCCACTGAGCAGGTGATGGGGAAATCGCAACTGATCATCTGGCCGGAGTCCGCCATTCCGGATCTGGAAATTAATCAACAGCGCTTTTTAACCGCCATGGATGATCTGCTGCGGGCGCATGACAGTACGCTTATCACCGGTATTGTCGATGCGCGGCTGAATCAACAAAACCGTTACGATACCTACAACACCATTATCACGCTGGGTAAAGACAGCGCCTACAGCTACAGTTCATCCGATCGCTATAACAAGAACCATCTGGTACCGTTTGGCGAATTCGTACCGCTGGAGTCGATTCTGCGCCCGCTGGCGCCGTTCTTCGATCTGCCGATGTCCTCATTCAGCCGCGGATCGTATGTACAACCGCCGCTGACGGCGCACGGTCTGAAGCTGACGGCAGCTATCTGCTACGAGATCATTCTTGGCGAGCAGGTGCGTGATAACTTCCGCCCGGATACCGATTTCCTGCTGACCATCTCTAACGATGCGTGGTTCGGCAAGTCTATCGGCCCGTGGCAGCACTTCCAGATGGCGCGTATGCGCGCGCTGGAGTTGGCGCGTCCTCTGCTGCGCAGTACCAACAATGGCATCACCGCAGTGATCGGCCCACAGGGCGAGATTCAGGCGATGATCCCGCAGTTTACCCGCGAGGTGCTCACCACCAGCGTCACGCCGACATCCGGTTTGACACCATACGCACGCGCAGGTAACTGGCCGGTGTGGATCCTCTCCGCCCTCTTCGGCTTTGCCGCCGTGATCATGAGCCTGCGCCAGCGCCGCCGTTAATCTGCTCTTTTAAGCGCCGAAAGGCGCTTCGCTTATCCGGCCGACAATTCACACACCGTAGGCCGGATAAGGCATAGCCGCCATCCGGCAACGCTTCCTAAAGGCCCCCCATCTTCGCAGTCATCCAGTCGTTTCTGGCATGCCATTTGCTTATACATATCAGGCAGCTATGAAATCCGCTTATGTGCAACAGAGTCGCACCGGCAGGGAACATTAGCGGCACCAGTTTGGTGCAATGGAAGATTTTTGCCTTTAAACGGTGCGGCGCGCCTCGCAAAAATAAACAATACCGCAGCAAAATCTTTACATTAAGCCAGACTAAATGTAACAAACACACACGACACTGCACGAAAATGTCGCAGTCTATAAAAAACACAACATACACAACGGGTATCAATGCGTCTCTGGCGCTGACGATAAAGGAGTCTGGATATGCAATTACGTAAACTGGCCGCCGCGATGCTGGTGATGGGAATGTCCGCCGGTCTGGTTCATGCTGAAGATGCAAAACCTGCCGATGCGGCTGCTCAGCAGCAAACGACGCTGGATAAAATTGCCAAAAACGGCGTTATCGTCGTGGGTCACCGTGAATCTTCCGTACCGTTCTCCTATTACGACAACGAACAGAAAGTGGTCGGCTACTCGCAGGATTACTCCAACGCTATCGTTGAAGCGGTGAAGAAAAAACTGAATAAGCCTGATCTGGCCGTTAAGCTGATCCCTATTACTTCGCAGAACCGTATTCCGCTGCTGCAAAACGGTACTTTCGACTTTGAGTGCGGTTCCACCACCAACAACCTTGAACGTCAAAAACAAGCGGCCTTCTCCGACACCATTTTCGTTGTCGGTACGCGTCTGCTGACCAAAAAAGGCGGCCCGATCAAAGATTTCGCAGACCTGAAAGGCAAAGCGGTTGTCGTGACCTCGGGTACCACGTCCGAAATTCTGCTCAACAAACTGAATGATGAGAAGAAAATGGATATGCGCATCATCAGCGCGAAAGACCATGGCGACTCCTTCCGTACGCTGGAAAGCGGCCGTGCTGTGGCCTTTATGATGGATGATGCTCTGCTGGCGGGTGAACGTGCGAAAGCGAAGAAACCCGACAACTGGGAAATCGTTGGTACGCCGCAGTCCCACGAAGCGTACGGCTGCATGCTGCGTAAAAACGATCCAGAGTTTAAAAAGCTGATGGATGACACCATTGCTCAGTTGCAAACCTCCGGCGCGGCAGAGAAGTCCTACGAGAAATGGTTTAAAAGCCCGATTCCGCCAAAAAATATGAACATGAACTTTACGCTGTCTGATGACATGAAAGCGCTGTTCAAAGCACCGAATGATAAAGCTCTTAACTAATTAAAACCATTAGGGGCGGGTTTACCTGCCCTCTCGATTGTCGAAGTAGCACGGACAGACTATACGTTGAATGGTCGTTCCCCACTCAACGCGAAAACTCGCTCTTCATACAATCTTCGAGGGTAGCGCTGCTACCCTTTTTTTTCCGGAGTAGATTTATGTCCATAGACTGGAACTGGGGAATATTCCTGCAACAAGCCCCGTTCGGCAACACAACCTACCTTGGCTGGCTATGGAGTGGTTTTCAGGTCACTATCGCGCTTTCCATCGCGGCCTGGATTATCGCTTTTCTTGTCGGTTCACTGTTTGGCATCCTGCGAACAGTCCCTAACCGTTTCCTGTCCGGCATTGGCACCTGCTATGTCGAACTGTTCCGTAACGTTCCGCTGATCGTGCAGTTCTTTGCATGGTATCTGGTGGTACCGGAACTGCTGCCGGAAAATATCGGCATGTGGTTCAAACAGGAGCTCGATCCGAACATCCAATTTTTCATCTCTTCAATGGTTTGTCTGGGGCTGTTCACCGCCGCTCGCGTATGCGAACAGGTACGGGCGGCGATCCAGTCGCTGCCGCGCGGTCAAAAGAACGCCGGGCTGGCAATGGGGCTGACGCTGCCGCAAACCTATCGTTATGTGCTGCTGCCGAATGCGTATCGCGTGATTGTGCCGCCAATGACCTCCGAAATGATGAACCTGGTGAAAAACTCCGCTATCGCCTCCACCATCGGTCTGGTCGATATGGCGGCGCAGGCAGGGAAACTGCTGGATTACTCCGCGCACGCGTGGGAATCCTTTACTGCTATCACCGTAGCCTATGTCCTGATTAACGCGGTCATTATGCTGGTGATGACGCTGGTAGAACGCAAAATTCGCCTGCCGGGCAATATGGGAGGCAAATAAACATGTACGATTTTGACTGGAGTTCAATTGTTCCTTCTCTGCCCTATCTGCTCAACGGGCTGGCGATTACGCTGAAAATCACCGTGACCGCCATTGTGATCGGGATTGTCTGGGGCACCCTGCTGGCAGTAATGCGTTTGTCGACGTTTGCGCCGCTGCGCTGGTTCGCCAAAAGCTACGTGAACGTCTTCCGCTCTATCCCGCTGGTGATGGTGCTGCTGTGGTTCTACCTGATTGTGCCGGGTTTCCTGCAAAACGTGCTGGGCCTGTCGCCGCAAACCGATATCCGTTTGATTTCGGCAATGGTGGCGTTCTCAATGTTCGAAGCGGCTTACTATTCGGAAATTATCCGCGCAGGTATTCAGAGTATCTCGCGTGGGCAATCCAGCGCAGCGCTGGCGTTGGGTATGACGCACTGGCAGTCAATGCAGTTAATCATCCTGCCGCAGGCGTTTCGCGCCATGGTTCCGTTGCTGTTAACGCAAGGGATCGTACTGTTCCAGGACACCTCTTTGGTGTATGTCCTGAGCCTCGCGGACTTCTTCCGTACGGCATCCACCATTGGCGAGCGTGATGGTACGCAGGTCGAAATGATCCTGTTTGCCGGCGCCGTGTATTTTGTTATCAGTCTCAGTGCTTCGCTGTTGGTCAGCTGGCTGAAGAAAAGGACCGTCTAATGATTTCCCTGAAAAATGTTTCTAAATGGTATGGTCACTTTCAGGTGTTGACCGACTGCTCCACCGAAGTGAAAAAAGGCGAAGTAGTGGTAGTGTGCGGCCCGTCGGGTTCCGGTAAATCCACGCTGATTAAAACCGTTAACGGCCTGGAGCCGGTGCAGAAAGGCGAAATCATCGTCAACGGCACCCAGGTGAACGACAAGAAAACCGATCTGGCAAAACTGCGCTCGCATGTTGGTATGGTATTCCAGCATTTTGAACTCTTCCCGCATCTGTCGATTATCGACAACTTGACGCTGGCGCAGGTCAAAGTGCTGAAGCGTGACAAAGCCGCCTCACGGGAAAAAGGCTTAAAACTGCTTGAGCGTGTCGGACTGTCAGCACACGCCAACAAATTCCCGGCACAGCTCTCCGGTGGTCAGCAGCAGCGTGTGGCAATCGCCCGAGCCCTGTGTATGGATCCGGTGGCGATGCTGTTTGACGAACCGACGTCAGCGCTCGATCCGGAGATGATCAACGAAGTGCTGGATGTGATGGTCGAATTGGCAAACGAAGGGATGACGATGATGGTGGTGACCCACGAAATGGGCTTTGCCCGAAAAGTGGCAAACCGCGTGATCTTTATGGATGAAGGGAAAATCGTTGAGGATTCAGAGAAAGACGCTTTCTTCAATAATCCAAAATCCGAACGGGCAAAAGATTTCCTCGCCAAAATCCTGCACTAACAAATTAACGCCTGCCAGTATCGGCAGGCGTTTTTGCCTTAAGGTTCAAAGGGGCGTCGCTGGAACTGATCGTGCCCGCATTTAGGGCACAGCGGCAACACATCCGGGGTATATACTGCCAGGTGGAAGTGGCACTTCTCGCATACCAGATTCCCCAGCCCCACCACTTCGCCACTGTGGTAGACACCGTGATGATTGAGATCCTGGAATACTTCGCGCCATTCAAGCTGCGTTTTATCGGTGATATCCGCCAGTTCCTGCCAGATACTCTCTTTAATTACCCGCATAAAGACGCTGTCCGTCACCTCTTCCTGACTTTCGTTATAGCTGCGGGCAAACTCTTCGAGATCGCGGCGGATAGCCCGCATCAGCTCGTCGATCTCGGTGCGAGTTAACTCACCGGTCTGTGAGACGCGCTGGCGCGCCTGATCAACTAATGCGTCAATATCGCGCTCTCCATTGCGCAAACGTTCGGTTAACGTCGCTACCAATTCACGGTAAAAATGAGCAACCTTGTTCATCGTTTCGCCTCCCGGTTCAGTAACTCTCTCTAATGGTAGACGTTATTTACCGTACGCAGTGCCGACTGCGCCGCACTGTTGGCAAAAAGTTAACGGCAAAAGCGCCGGGCTATTTCGTTCGCGGCTCGCGGAAAGGCTGTTTTGAGGCTGACGTTTGGGCTATGCTATGCCGATCTGAAAAACCACGTAACAACGCTACATTTGTAGCTGTAGCAAAAACAGGACTACTGGCTGCCATGCAAGAGCAATACCGCCCGGAAGAGATAGAATCCAAAGTACAGCGTCACTGGGAAGAGAAACGCACATTCGAAGTCACTGAAGACGAGAGCAAAGAGAAATACTATTGCCTGTCGATGCTCCCCTATCCTTCTGGCCGACTACACATGGGCCACGTCCGTAACTACACCATCGGCGATGTGGTTTCTCGCTACCAGCGCATGCTGGGTAAAAACGTATTGCAGCCAATTGGCTGGGATGCGTTCGGTCTGCCTGCGGAAGGCGCGGCGGTGAAAAACAACACGGCGCCGGCACCGTGGACTTACGACAACATCGCCTATATGAAAAACCAGCTCAAAATGCTGGGCTTCGGCTACGACTGGAGCCGCGAGCTGGCGACCTGCACCCCGGAATATTACCGCTGGGAACAGAAGTTCTTCACCGAACTGTACAAAAAAGGTCTCGTTTACAAGAAAACCTCTGCGGTGAACTGGTGCCCGAACGACCAGACCGTACTGGCGAACGAACAGGTTATCGACGGCTGCTGCTGGCGCTGCGATACCAAAGTTGAGCGTAAAGAGATCCCGCAGTGGTTTATCAAAATCACCGCCTACGCCGACGAACTGCTGAACGACCTGGATAATCTGGATCACTGGCCGGATACCGTGAAAACCATGCAGCGTAACTGGATTGGCCGTTCCGAAGGCGTGGAAATCACCTTTGACGTTCAGGACAGCGACCAGAAGCTGACGGTCTATACGACCCGTCCGGATACCTTTATGGGCGCGACCTATCTGGCCGTTGCCGCAGGTCACCCGCTGGCGCAAAAAGCCGCAGCCAGTAACGCAGAGCTGGCCGCTTTCATCGACGAATGCCGCAATACCAAAGTGGCGGAAGCCGATATGGCGACGATGGAGAAAAAAGGCGTTGCTACCGGCTTTAAAGCGGTTCATCCGCTGACCGGCGAAGCGATCCCGGTCTGGGCGGCAAACTTCGTACTGATGGAGTACGGCACCGGTGCGGTCATGGCCGTTCCGGGTCACGATCAGCGCGACTATGAATTTGCCACCAAATACAACCTGCCGATCAAGGCGGTTATTCTGGCGGCGGACGGTTCAGAGCCGGATCTGTCTGAGCAGGCGCTGACTGAAAAAGGCACGCTGTTCAACTCTGGCGAGTTCAGCGGTCTGAGCTTTGAAGAAGGCTTCAACGCGATTGCCGACAAGCTGGCAGCCAAAGGCGTGGGCGAGCGTAAAGTGAACTTCCGTCTGCGCGACTGGGGCGTTTCCCGTCAGCGTTACTGGGGTGCGCCGATTCCGATGGTCACTCTCGAAGACGGTACAGTCATTCCGACTCCGGAAGATCAACTGCCGGTGATTCTACCGGAAGATGTGGTCATGGATGGCATCACCAGCCCAATCAAGGCCGACCCGGAATGGGCGAAAACGACCGTTAACGGCCAGCCAGCGCTGCGTGAAACCGACACCTTCGATACCTTTATGGAGTCTTCCTGGTACTACGCGCGTTATACCTGTCCGCAGTACAGCGAAGGCATGCTCGACCCGAATGCGGCGAACTACTGGCTGCCGGTTGATATTTACATTGGCGGTATCGAACACGCCATCATGCATCTGCTCTACTTCCGCTTCTTCCATAAGCTGATGCGCGATGCGGGCATGGTGAACTCTGACGAACCGGCTAAACAGCTGCTGTGTCAGGGCATGGTGCTGGCGGATGCATTCTATTACGTTGGCGTAAACGGCGAGCGTAACTGGGTCTCCCCGAAAGACGCGAACGTTGAGCGCGACGACAAAGGCCGTATCGTGAAAGCGAAAGATTCGGCGGGTCATGAGCTGGTTTACACCGGCATGAGCAAAATGTCCAAGTCGAAAAATAACGGTATCGACCCGCAGGAAATGGTTGAACGCTACGGCGCGGACACCGTTCGTCTGTTCATGATGTTCGCTTCCCCGGCTGATATGACGCTGGAGTGGCAGGAATCCGGCGTGGAAGGGGCGAACCGCTTCCTGAAACGCGTATGGAAACTGGTTTACGAGCACACCAGCAAAGGCGCGGTTGCCGCACTGGATCTGGCCGCGCTGAACGACGAGCAGCAGGCGTTGCGCCGCGATGTTCATAAAACCATTGCTAAAGTTTCCGATGATATCGGCCGTCGTCAGACCTTCAACACTGCTATCGCAGCGATTATGGAGCTGATGAACAAACTGGCGAAGGCGCCTCAGGAAAACGATCAGGATCGCGCGCTGTTGCAGGAAGCTCTGCTGGCCGTAGTTCGTATGCTGAACCCGTTCACGCCGCACGCCAGCTTTACGCTGTGGCAGGAGCTGGGCGGCGAAGGCGATATTGATAATGCACCGTGGCCGGTAGCGGACGAAAAAGCAATGGTGGAAGACACCACGCTGGTTGTCGTCCAGGTAAACGGCAAAGTGCGTGGTAAAATTACCGTTGCCGTGGACGCCACCGAAGAACAGGTGCGTGAACGCGCTGGCCAGGAACATCTGGTGGCGAAGTATCTTGATGGCGTTACCGTGCGTAAAGTGATTTACGTACCGGGTAAACTGCTCAATCTGGTCGTTGGCTAAGCGCGGGAGGAAGCGTGCGATATCTGGCAACATTGTTATTGTCACTGGCGGTGCTGGTTACCGCCGGATGTGGCTGGCATTTGCGTAACACCACGCAGGTTCCGGGCGAAATGAAAACGATGATTTTCGATTCCAGCGATCCGAACGGTCCGCTGAGCCGTGCCATTCGTAACCAGCTGCGCCTTAACGGCGTTCAGTTGCTGGAGAAAGGTACGCTGCGTCAGGATGTGCCTTCGCTGCGTCTGGGCGCGGTGACGTTTACTCGCGACACGGCATCGATCTTCCAGAACGGCCGTACCGCAGAGTATCAAATGGTGCTGACCGCGAATGCCAGCGTGCTGATCCCGGGGCATGATATCTACCCGATCAGTACAAAAGTGTACCGTTCATTCTTTGATAACCCGCAAACGGCATTGGCGAAAGCCGCCGAGCAGGACATTATTATTCAGGAAATGTACGACAAAGCGGCAGAGCAACTGATTCGCAAACTGCCGAGCGTCCACACGGCTGATGCCGCTGAGACGCATAACACCCAGGCACCGTCCTCTCCCTCCGTTTCCGTCACGCCGGGTAGCTAATGCTCAGGTTGTATCCGGAACAACTCCGCGCGCAGCTCAATGAAGGGCTGCGCGCGGCGTATCTGCTTCTCGGTAACGATCCACTGCTGTTGCAGGAGAGCCAGGACGCCGTGCGCCAGGTTGCCGCCACGCAAGGCTTCAGCGAACATCACACGTTTACACTGGATGCCAGCACCGACTGGGACGCTATTTTTTCCATCTGCCAGGCACTTAGCCTGTTTGCCAGTCGTCAAACCCTACTGTTGCTGCTGCCGGAGAACGGTCCAAACGCCGCCATTAATGAACAACTGGCAAAGCTGGTTTCGTTGCTACATGAGGATCTGATCCTGATCGTACGCGGCAACAAGTTGACGAAAGCGCAGGAAAACGCAGCATGGCTGACGCAACTGAATAACCACGCCGTGCAGATTAGCTGCCAGACGCCAGAACAGGCGAATCTTCCCCGCTGGGTCGCCGCACGGGCGAAGCAAAACAAGCTGGAGCTGGATGACGCCGCAAATCAGCTACTTTGCTATTGCTACGAAGGCAATCTGCTGGCGCTGGCGCAGGCACTTGAACGGCTGTCGCTGCTGTGGCCGGATGGCAAATTAACGCTGCCGCGCGTGGAGCAGGCGGTCAACGACGCAGCGCACTTTACCCCGTATCACTGGGTTGATGCACTGCTCGCGGGCAAGAGCAAACGTGCGCTGCATATTCTGAACCAGTTACGGCTGGAGGCATGCGAGCCGGTGATCCTGCTACGCACGGTGCAGCGCGAATTGCTGCTGCTGGTCACGCTCAAGCGTCACGCCGCGCATACGCCGCTGCGTACGCTGTTTGATAAACATCGGGTCTGGCAAAATCGCCGTGGCATGATGGGCGATGCGCTGAACCGCCTGAGCGCCGATCAGCTACGCCAGGCGGTGCATCTGCTCAGCCACATTGAGCTGATTGTGAAGCAGGACTTTGGTCAGTCGGTGTGGGCCGAGCTGGAAGGGTTTTCTCTGCTACTCTGTCATAAGGCATTAGCAGACGTTTTTATTGATGGTTGATATGAATCAGTTGCAGGCACTGTTTGGTGGTACGTTCGATCCTGTCCATTATGGGCATCTGAAGCCGGTTGAAGCGCTGGCGAATCAGATTGGGCTGTCACGGGTAATCATTATGCCCAATAACGTACCGCCGCACCGTCCGCAACCGGAAGCCACCAGCCAGCAACGCAAAATCATGCTCGAACTGGCCATCGCCGACAAACCGCTGTTTACCCTCGATGAGCGGGAACTGCGCCGCGACACGCCCTCTTACAGCGCGCTAACGCTGCAGGAGTGGCGAGAGGAACAAGGGCCACACTGCCCGCTGGCGTTTATCATTGGTCAGGATTCTCTGCTTACCTTCCCGAGCTGGCACCACTACGAAACCATCCTGGATAACTGCCATTTGATTGTCTGCCGCCGCCCCGGCTACCCGCTGGAGATGGCGCAGGAAGAGCATCAACAATGGCTTGATGAACATCTCACCCAGCATGTCGAAACGTTGCACACGCAGCCTGCGGGAAAAATCTATCTGGCTGAAACGCCGTGGTTCAATATCTCCGCAACGCTTATCCGTGAGCGGCTGGAGCACGGCGAAAACTGCGATGATCTGCTGCCTGCCGCCGTACTGGAATATATCAACGCGCAGGGGTTGTACCGCCAAGCGCCCGGCGCATTGCCGTAACCAGCCGATCATTTTCCTCTTTGCTGCGCACCGCAACGCGGTAATAACGATCATCCAGCCCCGGATAGTTCGCACAGCGACGAATTAAAATATGCTGTTCCAGTAGAGCACGCTGTAGCTCCACCCCAGGCGCATCACAACGCAGAAACAGGTAATTCGCCACACCAGGCCAGACAGTGAGTGCCGGAAGATCGTTCAGTGCGGCGAACAAACGAGGACGCTCATCCGCCAGCCACTGCCAGCTCGCCTGCTGATAAGCATGATCATGCAGGATTACCTCTCCCGCCAGTGCAGCAAACGCATTGATTGACCACGGCATCTGCGCAGCGCGCATCTGCGTCACTTTCTGTTCATTGCTGCCCAACAGATAGCCGAGCCGCAAACCCGGAATGGCATAAAACTTGGTCAGCGAGCGTAGCACCCACAGATGCGGATTGCCCGCCAGATGCCGGATAAAGCCGCGGCGTTGCGGGATAAAATCCATAAACGCTTCATCGAGAATAAGCTGAATGCCCAGCGACTTGCAGAGCGCCGAAATGGTCTGTAGCAGCGCATCATCCGGCAGCAGCCCGGTCGGATTATTTGGCGTGCAGAGAAACAGGCAGTCCAGATCCGGCGTCAGCGCCCCCAACAGACGTTCGGTCAGTTGCCAGCCCTCGTCTTCGCGCAACGGAAAATCGACGATGTCACAACCTGCCAGCCGCAGCGCACGGCGATACTCAGCAAACCCAGGCGTGATAAGCATCGCCCGACGCGGCGCCAGCGCATTGACCAGGGCGAAGATCACTTCCGTCTCACCATTTCCGGCCAGCAACCATGACGCTGGAACCTGATGATGTTCCGCCAGCACCTGGTGCAGGCGCTGATACTCCACGTCCGGATAGCGCTCAGCCAGCGCCATATTCTCCAGCAATGCATGCCGCAAAGAGTCTGGCATACCCGCCGGATTAATATTGGCGCTGAAATCCAGTAACTGCTCTGGGGCAATGCCCAGCAGTGCGGCCGCCTCGCGTGTATTGCCGCCGTGCGCGCTATGAAACATCGCTCTCTCCGCTTGCTTAAAGCCGCTATCTTAAACGAAAAAGGGATGTGGATTGAGGGGCGTGGTAAACTTTGCGCAGTAATCCAGACGGGAGATAACGATGCGACTCTGGCTGATTCGTCACGGTGAAACCGAAGCAAACGTTGCAGGGCTTTACAGCGGCCACGCCCCCACTCCGCTGACGCCCAAGGGTCTGGCGCAGGCGCAAACCCTGGGTGAATTGCTCAGCGAGGTCCCCTTTGATCGCGTCCTGTGCAGCGCGCTGGAGCGGGCGCAACAGACGGCGGAACGCGTCCTTGAGCGGCGCGAAATCACCATTGAAACCACGCCGTTACTGAATGAAATATTCTTCGGCGACTGGGAAATGCGCCATCACCGCGATCTGGCGCGCGAAGATCCGCAGAACTATGCCGCCTGGTGCAATGACTGGCAGAATGCCATCCCGACCAATGGCGAAGGCTTTCAGGCATTTTCCGCGCGCATTGAGCAAGTTATCGCACATCTGGCCGATATTAAGGATCAGCAGAATATCCTGCTGGTGAGCCATCAGGGCGTTTTGAGCCTGTTAATCGCCCGCCTGTTAAAGATGCCCGCCGCCTCGCTATGGCATTTTCGTGTTGATCAAGGGTGCTGGAGTGCGATCGATATGCATGAGGATTTCGCCACGCTGCGAGTACTTAACAGCCGCGCCGTCTGGCGGGCTGACGAGTAAGCGTGTTTTTCAACCATCCCATTCAACGTGGTGATTCGGTCATTGACACGCCATGCAAGGCTGTTATCCTCCGCGCGCAGAAATTGTTTTACAAAAATGGCGATGCAATCACACGGTCATGATGGGATGATAGCCCGCTTTTGAAATTGCCGGGTCAGACATTTGTCCCGACAATCGATGCAGTTCAGGTATAATGTCAGGCCGTTCATTAACAGTACATTTTTCACTCACCCAGGGGGAACACTTGCAGGGTAAAGCACTCCAGGATTTTGTTATCGACAAAATTGATGACCTGAAAGGTCAGGACATCGTTGCAATTGACGTGCAGGGCAAATCAAGCATCACCGATTGCATGATTATCTGCACCGGCACTTCCACTCGTCATGTGATTTCCATTGCGGATCATGTGGTTCAGGAATCCCGCGCCGCCGGTCTGATGCCGCTGGGCGTCGAAGGCGAAAGCGCCGCCGACTGGGTTGTGGTCGATCTGGGCGATGTCATTGTCCACGTAATGCAGGAAGAGAGCCGTCGCCTGTATGAGCTGGAAAAACTCTGGAGTTAATGCGTGAAACTGCAACTGGTCGCCGTCGGCACAAAAATGCCGGACTGGGTACAGACAGGTTTTACTGAATATCTGCGCCGTTTTCCCAAAGATATGCCGTTTGAGCTGATTGAGATCCCGGCAGGAAAGCGCGGTAAAAACGCAGATATCAAACGTATTCTCGACAAAGAGGGTGAGCAGATGCTGGCGGCGGCTGGCAAGAATCGCATCGTCACCCTCGATATCCCCGGCAAACCCTGGGATACGCCGCAGCTTGCAAATGAACTGGAACGCTGGAAGCAGGACGGACGCGATGTCAGTCTGCTTATCGGCGGTCCGGAAGGGTTATCCCCCGCCTGCAAAGCGGCAGCAGAACAAAGTTGGTCTCTCTCTGCGCTAACGCTCCCGCACCCGCTGGTGCGCGTGCTGGTGGCTGAAAGCCTGTATCGCGCATGGAGTATTACCACCAACCATCCTTACCACCGTGAGTAATGACGAGTCTTAGGTAGATTAAGCAGCGGATGAAATTACAGAATTCTTTTCGCGACTATACGGCTGAGTCCGCGCTGTTTGTACGCCGGGCGGTGGTCGCCTTTACGGGGATTTTGCTGCTTACCGGCGTGCTGATCGCTAATCTTTATAACCTGCAAATCGTCCGTTTTGCGGACTACCAGACCCGTTCTAACGAAAACCGCATCAAACTGGTTCCCATCGCGCCAAGCCGCGGCATTATTTACGATCGCAACGGCACGCCGCTGGCACTTAATCGCACCATTTACCAGGTCGAAATGATGCCGGAGAAGGTCGATAACGTGCAGCAAACTCTGGATGCCCTGCGCGACGTGGTAGATCTGACCGATGATGATATTGCCAACTTCAAAAAAGAGCGCTCGCGTTCGCACCGCTTCACGTCAATTCCGGTAAAAACTAACCTGACCGAAGTTCAGGTGGCGCGCTTTGCCGTTAACCAGTACCGCTTTCCCGGTGTGGAAGTGAAAGGCTACAAACGCCGCTTCTATCCTTACGGCTCCGCCCTGACTCATGTTATCGGCTACGTCTCGAAAATTAACGATAAAGACGTCGATCGGCTGGATAAAGAGGGCAAACTGGCCAACTATGCCGCCACGCACGATATCGGTAAGCTGGGGATTGAGCGCTATTACGAAGATGTTCTGCACGGCCAGACCGGTTATGAAGAGGTTGAAGTTAACAACCGCGGCCGCGTGATCCGCCAGCTTAAAGAAGTGCCGCCGCAGGCCGGGCACGATATCTACCTGACGCTGGATTTGAAATTACAGCAGTACATCGAAACGCTGCTCGCTGGCAGCCGCGCCGCGGTGGTTGTCACCGATCCGCGCAACGGCAGCATTCTCGCGCTGGTGTCGATGCCGAGCTACGATCCCAATCTGTTTGTCGATGGTATCTCCAGCAAAGATTATTCGTCGCTGCTTAATGACCCGAACACACCGCTGATCAACCGCGCCACGCAGGGGGTTTACCCTCCGGCGTCAACGGTGAAACCGTATGTAGCGGTTTCCGCGCTCAGCGCCGGTGCGATCACCCGCAATACCAGCCTGTTCGATCCCGGCTGGTGGCAATTGCCGGGTTCTGAAAAACGCTACCGCGACTGGAAAAAATGGGGCCACGGTCATCTGAACGTCACCAAAGCGCTGGAAGAATCCGCCGATACCTTCTTCTACCAGGTCGCTTATGACATGGGCATCGATCGCCTGTCGGAGTGGATGGGTAAATTTGGTTACGGCCACTATACCGGCGTCGATCTGTCGGAAGAGCGCTCCGGTAATATGCCGACGCGCGAGTGGAAACTGAAACGCTTTAAGAAGCCCTGGTATCAGGGCGACACCATCCCGGTAGGGATTGGCCAGGGCTACTGGACGGCAACACCATTGCAAATGAATAAAGCGATGATGATCCTGATTAACGACGGTATCGTCAAAGTGCCACACCTGCTGATGAGCACGGTGGAAAACGGCCAACAGGTGCCGTGGAAACAGCCTGTCGAACCGCCGGTCGGCGATATTCACTCCGGCTACTGGGAGATCGCGAAAGACGGGATGTACGGTGTGGCGAACCGCCCGAATGGGACCGGCCACAAATACTTTGCCGATGCACCGTATAAAGTTGCAGCGAAGTCCGGTACTGCGCAGGTCTTTGGCCTGAAAGCGAATGAAACCTATAACGCGCACCGGATCGCTGAGCGGCTGCGTGACCATAAACTGATGACTGCGTTTGCACCGTATGATAATCCGCAGGTCGCCGTCGCGATGATTCTGGAAAACGGCGGTGCAGGACCGGCAGTCGGGACCATTATGCGCCAGATCCTCGACCACATTATGCTTGGCGATAACAACACCGATTTGCCGGCGGAAAACCCCTCAACGGCAGCGGCGGAGGACCAATAATCATGACGGATAATCCGAACAAAAAATCGTTCTGGGACAAAATCCATATCGATCCCACGATGATGCTAATTATCCTCGCATTGCTGTTTTACAGCGCGATCGTGATCTGGAGCGCCAGCGGCCAGGACATTGGCATGACCGAACGTAAAATCGGCCAGATCGCTATGGGGCTGATTATCATGGTGGTGTTGGCGCAGGTGCCGCCGCGCGTCTATGAAGGCTGGGCGCCCTATCTCTACATTTTCTGCATTATCCTGCTGGTAGCGGTGGATGCTTTCGGCGCGATATCCAAAGGCGCGCAGCGCTGGCTCGATCTCGGCGTTGTACGTTTCCAGCCTTCCGAGATCGCTAAAATCGCCGTGCCGCTGATGGTGGCGCGCTTTATTAACCGCGACGTTTGCCCGCCTTCGCTGAAAAATACCGCTATCGCGCTGGCGCTGATCTTTCTGCCAACGCTGCTGGTGGCAGCACAGCCGGATCTGGGTACCTCGATTCTGGTGGTGCTCTCGGGACTGTTTGTCCTGTTCCTCTCCGGTCTGAGTTGGCGGCTGATCGCTATTGCAGCGGTACTGGTTGCGGCGTTTATTCCGGTGCTGTGGTTCTTCCTGATGCATGATTATCAACGCCAGCGCGTGATGATGTTGCTCGATCCGGAAACCGATCCGCTCGGCGCAGGCTACCATATTATTCAGTCGAAAATTGCTATCGGCTCCGGCGGCCTGAGCGGCAAAGGCTGGCTGCACGGTACGCAGTCGCAGCTGGAATTCCTGCCTGAACGCCACACCGACTTTATTTTCGCCGTGCTGGCGGAAGAGCTGGGGCTGATCGGGATTCTGATTTTGCTGGCGTTGTATGTGCTGCTGATTATGCGCGGGTTATGGATTGCCGCGCGGGCACAAACCACCTTTGGCCGCGTCATGGCTGGCGGTTTGATGTTGATTTTGTTCGTTTATGTATTCGTAAATATTGGTATGGTGAGTGGCATACTGCCGGTGGTCGGCGTACCGTTGCCACTGATCAGTTACGGGGGATCAGCCCTGATCGTACTCATGGCCGGGTTTGGTATCGTTATGTCGATCCATACTCACAGGAAAATGTTGTCTAAGAACGTTTAAGAGGTGCGCAATGCGTAAGCAATGGCTGGGGATCTGCATAGCAGCAGGGTTACTGGCGGCATGTTCAAATAATGATGGTCAGCAGCAGACCACCGTAGCGCCTCAACCTGCGGTGTGTACTGGTCCTGTCGTTGAAATCAGCGGCGCGGAGCCTCATTACGAAGCACCGAACGCCACGGCAAACCAGGATTATGAGCGCGACGGCAAGAGCTACAAAATCGTTCAGGATCCCTCCCGTTTCAGCCAGGCTGGCTTAGCCGCCATTTATGATGCTGAGCCGGGCAGCAATCTGACCGCCTCCGGCGAAGTATTCGATCCTATGCAACTGACGGCAGCCCATCCGACGCTGCCAATCCCAAGCTACGCACGTATCACCAACCTGGCGAACGGCCGCATGATTGTGGTCCGCATTAACGATCGTGGACCGTTTGGCAACGACCGAGTGATCTCGTTGTCGCGCGCGGCAGCGGATCGCCTGAATACTTCGAATAATACCAAAGTGCGTATCGACCCGATTATCGTCGCTCAGGATGGTTCACTTTCCGGGCCAGGCACTGTCTGTACTAAAGTCGCGCAGCAAACCTACGTGCTGCCTGCACGTCCCGATCTCGGCGGCGGTCTGGGCAGCGCCTCCTCTGCTCCGCAACCTGTACAGCCGCAGGGTAACGTTCAGGCCATCAGTAACGATTCACTAAAAAGCGACAATGCTACTGGCGCGCCGGTAAGCAGCGGCGGATTCCTCGGTGCACCGACACCGCTCGCCAGCGGCGTGCTGGAAGGCAGTGAAACAGCGCAACCGGCCGCAACCACGACCACGACGCCGGTCGCGCAAACCGCCACGCCGGTGACGCAAACCGTGATGCCAGCAACCCGCACTTCGCCGGTTACTGCGCCTGGTTCTGTTCAGGGGCACGTGCAAAGTTCTGTCGCCGCCAGCAGTGCAACAGCCGCCGCCAGCAGCGGTTATATGGTGCAGGTCGGCGCCGTCAGCGATCAGGCTCGCGCGCAACAGTATCAGCAGCGCCTGGCGCAGCAGTTCTCTGTACCGGGCCGCGTGACGCAGAACGGTGCGGTATGGCGCGTTCAGCTTGGGCCATTCAGCACCAAAGCAGACGCCAGTGCATTGCAGCAGCGGTTGCAAAATGAAGCACAGTTACAGTCTTTCATCACTGGCGCGCAGTAATTGGGTAAGATATCTGACTTTGTCAGCTTGTGTAAGCAGCATTAACAAAGTCATGCTTAAAGTCAGATGCCTGCCGATATAGCTTTTGCTATAGTAAGGCACTTTTTTTAACTCCATCACGGATGTCGTTGTTCGACCATGAAGACCACTTTTTCCGTTCGTTTTATGCAGCGCCTGGCGCTCACCACCGCGCTGACCGCAGCATCTCTTACCGCTGCCCATGCCGATGATCTGAATATCAAAACCATGATCCCAGGCGTTCCGCAGATTGATGCGGAATCTTACATCCTGATCGATTACAACTCCGGTAAAGTGCTGGCGGAACAGAACGCCGATGCGCGCCGCGACCCGGCGAGCCTGACCAAAATGATGACCAGCTATGTCATCGGCCAGGCGATGAAAGCGGGCAAGTTTAAAGACAGCGATTTGGTGACTATTGGTAACGATGCATGGGCGACCGGCAACCCGGTATTCCGTGGTTCTTCGCTGATGTTCCTGAAACCAGGCATGCAGGTGCCGGTTTCTCAGCTGATTCGCGGTATCAACCTGCAATCCGGTAACGACGCCTGTGTGGCGATGGCCGATTATGTTGCGGGCAGCCAGGACGCTTTCGTCGGTCTGATGAACAGCTATGTGAATGCGCTCGGTTTGCAGAACAGCCACTTCCAGACGGTTCACGGTCTGGACGCTGATGGTCAGTACAGCTCCGCACGCGATATGGCGCTGATTGGCCAGGCATTAATCCGCGACGTACCGAACGAATACGCCATCTATAAAGAAAAAGAGTTTACCTTTAACGGCATCCGCCAGACCAACCGTAATGGTCTACTGTGGGATAACAGCCTGAACGTAGACGGTATCAAAACCGGCCATACCGACAAAGCGGGTTATAACCTGGTGGCTTCGGCAACAGAAGGCCAGATGCGCCTGATCTCTGCCGTCATGGGCGGTCGTACCTTTAAAGGCCGCGAGACCGAAAGCAAAAAACTGCTGACCTGGGGCTTCCGTTTCTTTGAAACTGTCAGTCCGCTGAAAGCCGGTAAAGAGTTCGCTTCTGAGCCAGCCTGGTTTGGCGACAGCGATCGCGCATCGTTAGGCGTCGATAAAGACGTTTATCTGACTATTCCACGCGGCCGCATGAAAGATCTGAAAGCCAGCTATGTGCTGAACACCAGCGAACTGCACGCGCCGCTGCAGAAAAATCAGGTTGTTGGTTCCATTAACTTCCAGTTAGATGGCAAAACCATCGAGCAACGCCCGCTGGTGGTGTTGCAGGAGATCCCGGAAGGCAATTTCTTCGGCAAAATCATTGATTACATTAAATTGATGTTCCATCACTGGTTTGGTTAAAAATTGAACACTTGAAAGTGTGATTTCCGTCCCCATATACTTAGCATCTCAGAAAAACTCCTGCTCATCCGGCAGGAGTTATTATTTTTTACGCCGGAGCTGACATGAAAACCAATCTCAAAGAACTGCTTGAATTCCCGACACCCTTCACTTACAAAGTGATGGGTCTGGCGAAGCCAGAGCTGGTTGATCTGGTGGTTGAAGTGGTACAGCGCCACGCGCCAGGTGATTACTCCCCGCAGGTAAAACCGAGCAGCAAAGGCAATTACCACTCGGTATCCATCACTATCACTGCCACCCATATTGAGCAGGTTGAAACGTTGTACGAAGAACTCGGCAACATCGAAATTGTGCGTATGGTTCTGTAATCGTTTGACGTTACCCGGAAACATTCGGGTAACGTCTTCGCTGTGATATACTCCCCCCACTCTTTTCTCCGCCGGAGATGCCGTTTTGTCTCAGGACACCATTCTTATCCGCAATCTGGGCCTGCAATATTACGAGCCAGTGTCCCAACAAATGCATGACTTCACCGATACCCGCGACGATACAACGCCCGATGAAATCTGGCTGGTAGAGCACTACCCGGTGTTTACTCAGGGCCAGGCCGGTAAAGCTGAACACGTTCTGGCGCCCGGCGATATTCCGGTGATCCAGAGCGATCGCGGCGGCCAGGTGACCTATCACGGGCCAGGCCAGCAAGTGATGTACGTGCTTATCAACCTGAAACGCCGCAAAATTGGCGTACGTGAGCTTGTTACGTTGCTGGAAAATACGGTGATCAACACGCTGGCGACGCAGGGTATCAATGCGCAAGCGCGTGCTGATGCGCCGGGCGTTTATGTACAAGGGAAGAAGATCTGTTCGCTGGGTTTGCGTATCCGTAAAGGCTGTTCATTTCATGGGTTGGCATTAAATATCGACATGGATCTGGCGCCGTTTATGCGCATCAATCCGTGTGGCTATGCCGGGATGGAAATGACGCAGGTCAGCCAACTGACGGAAAATATTGAGGTGGATAAAATAAGGCCAATTCTTGTTCAGCAATTTTTAGCGTTACTAAACAATCCACCCCATCAATATATAGGTGCTTAATATATCATGTATTTTGGCCCGCATTTCGTGCGGGTCGTTATTTAATTGGCATGTTAGCGCTTTACAACAGATGCCTTATTCTCTATTTTCAACCTACCTGCCTTGTCTGGCTAATATGCATTACGGTGCTATTCCGGGCTTCGTATGCGTGCTTCAGGCCAGCCATTTTGAGCGCAATGTTCGCATCACGGTGAAAAATCTACGTAATGATGATGCAGGACAGGATGTTAACTCAAATTAATAATCAACTAAAAAAACAAATTCAACTATCATTCATATTGCGAATGATTATGGAGCACAAGCGTGGATAATAATAACCAACCGGAAAAGCGAATAACCGTGCGCCCTGAAGATGATAAGCCGCAAATCTTCCGGACGCTGCGCAATATTGATCTCAACTTACTGACGATTTTTGAGGCAGTATATGTTCATAAAGGGATCGTTAACGCGGCAAAAGTGCTTAACCTCACGCCTTCAGCTATTAGCCAGTCGATTCAGAAACTGCGCTTAATATTTCCAGATCCGCTTTTTATTCGTAAAGGCCAGGGCGTTACGCCGACCGCCTATGCATCGCATTTACATGAATATATCAGCCAGGGGCTGGAGTCGATCCTCGGCGCGTTGGATCTTACCGGTAGCTACGACAAACAACGTACCATTACGATTGGCACGCCGCCGTCCATCGGCGCATTAGTTATTCCGATTATCTTTCAGGCTATTAAAGAAAACGCGCCGCATCTGATGATGCGTAATATTCCGGTAAACGACGCAGAAAGCCAGCTTAGCCAGTTCCAGACGGATTTGATTATTGATACGCACATTGCCAGCTCGCGCACGCTCAATCATCACGTGTTGTATAGCGACCGGATGATGCTGGTGTGTCGTAAAGGGCATCCTTGTCTGAATGGGCCGATCAACGAAGAGGTTTTGCAAAAGTATGAGCACACGCTGCTGATGCTGGAAGGGCAAAACCTGAGCGGGCTACGTCAGCGTGTACAGGATCTCTTTCCGGAACGTCAGGTGAGTTTCAGCAGTTACAATATGTTTACTATTGCAGCACTGATCGGCAACAGCGATATGCTCGGCCTGATGCCAACACGTTTGTTCAAACTCTTCAGTGGTTGCTGGCCGCTGGTCGAAATCGATTTTCCGCCGCTTAGCAGCGAACGTCTCGATATCTCCCTGTATTACAATAAATTGAGTTTGCGCGATCCAGTGCTGGAGAATGTCATCAATGTTATCCGACGGGCTTTTTAACGCCCGTTCACCCCTGGTGAAAGTACTAACGCTTGCTGGGCGTTTGGCACAAAACAACAACTATTTTACAAATTGCCCCGCTGTCAGGCTGCTTTCTACTCGCCGATAATGGTATACTGCGTGCACGTTAATTCAAAAATAGTTGATAAATACAACATTTCCTTGAATTGAAATACTTACTTCGTTATCCGCAACTGGAACACGCACGCTATGAGTAAACCCATTGTGATGGAACGCGGTGTTAAGTACCGCGATGCCGATAAAATGGCTCTTATCCCGGTTAAAAACGTGGCAACCGAGCGCGAAGCTCTGTTGAGAAAACCGGAGTGGATGAAAATCAAACTCCCGGCAGACTCTTCCCGTATCCAGGGGATCAAAGCAGCCATGCGTAAAAATGGGCTGCACTCTGTGTGTGAAGAGGCATCGTGCCCGAACCTTGCTGAGTGTTTCAACCACGGAACGGCCACCTTTATGATCCTCGGCGCCATCTGTACACGCCGTTGCCCGTTCTGCGATGTGGCGCACGGCCGTCCGGTGGCACCTGACGCTAACGAACCACAAAAACTGGCGCAGACAATTGCCGATATGGCGCTGCGTTATGTGGTTATCACCTCCGTTGACCGTGACGATCTGCGTGACGGCGGTGCACAGCATTTCGCGGATTGCATCACCGCAATCCGTGAAAAAAGTCCGTCCATCAAAATTGAGACACTGGTTCCGGACTTCCGCGGTCGTATGGATCGCGCACTGGATATCCTCACCGCAACGCCGCCAGACGTGTTTAACCACAACCTGGAGAACGTGCCGCGTATCTATCGCCAGGTACGTCCAGGTGCGGATTACAACTGGTCACTGAAACTGCTGGAGCGCTTTAAAGAAGCGCATCCGGAGATCCCAACCAAATCAGGTTTGATGGTAGGGCTTGGCGAAACGAACGCTGAAATTATCGACGTGATGCGCGATCTGCGCCGCCACGGAGTGACGATGCTGACGCTGGGGCAGTATTTACAGCCTAGCCGCCATCACCTGCCGGTCCAGCGCTATGTCAGCCCGGACGAGTTTGACGAAATGAAAGAAGAAGCGCTGGCAATGGGCTTTACCCATGCGGCGTGCGGCCCGTTCGTTCGCTCTTCCTATCACGCGGACCTGCAGGCAAAAGGCATTGAGGTGAAGTAACACCTGCTTACACTCCAGACAAAAAAACCGGCCTCTACGCCGGTTTTTTTTCGCCTGTCGGGGCGGCTCACTCTTTGTGAGTGAGTTTTTCTGCTGTCACTTCGTCAGCGTCTTTCTTCGCAGCATCGTCATCATTCATGGCTTTTTTGAAGCCTTTGATGGCCGCGCCCAGATCGCCGCCCAGCGTACGTAACTTCTTGGTTCCAAACAGCAGAACAACCAACGCGGCCACGACCAGCAGCTTGGTAATACTAATTTCACCCATAGATACCTTCTTTCGTAAAACAGGCTGTATAAAACGTCATTATAACCTGACTTCATTAACGGTCATTCGACGCGCGCACACAATAGCAATCTGTAACGAGATGAATCAAGCATTGTTTAAAAAAACATCACAGGAGTTGCGGCGGCGCAAAGCGTCGGTTCTGTAAAACAGGAAGTTTCTCTCGCGTTTGCGCCACGCGGTCTGCAGTGACATCCGCATAAATTAGTTGTGGTGCTTCAGCTGCCGCAGCAATAGTTACGCCTTGCGGATCGATAACCCGACTCTGACCAATATTCTTGTTGCCACACTCCCCGGCGGCCACCATGTAACAGGTGGTATCCAGCGCCCGCGCAGACAGTAATGTCGCCCAGTGCTGCTCTTTTAGCGGCCCTCGCACCCATGCGGCAGGCAGAACCAGCAGTTGTGCGCCAGCAAGCGCCAGTGCCAGCGCCAGTTCCGGAAACCGCAAATCATAACAGGTCATCAACCCGACCTTCATTCCGTCAATCTCAATCAGCGGTGGCAGAATGTTGCCTGCATCCACCCGTGCCGACTCCTGCATACTAAATGCATCATAGAGATGGAGCTTTGCATACTGTGCAATGATTTCCCCCTGGTATAACGCCACCAGCGTATTGACTGCCCGTCCTTCCGAGGAAGGCACATGCACCGTCAGTATGGTGGTCATACTGTTCCGACGACTCTCTTCAAGTAGCAAATGCAGGAAGCCACCATCCAGCCTCTGCGCCGATTTTACCGAAAGATGGGGGTCTGCATCATCCCGGGCCAGTAACGCCTCTGGCAGCACAAGCAGCGATGCCTGTTGCTGTGCCGCTTGCGCCATCAATTCGACACAAGTTAATGCATTAGTTTTCCAGTCCGGTGTAACGGCAAACTGCCCGGCTGCAACAATCATCGTTTTCCCTCCGCTGTGCCGTCATAGCCAGAAAGTGGCTGCGGCGCTAAACTCAACACTCTAGCAAATCAAATAGCAGGATTTCACGGTGTTACAACTCCTTTTAGCGGTATTTATCGGTGGCGGTACAGGTAGCGTTGCGCGCTGGATGCTCAGCATGAAGCTAAACCCGGCGCATCAGATCATTCCCCTTGGCACATTAACCGCCAACCTGATGGGCGCTTTTATTATTGGCATGGGGCTGGCGTGGTTCAATCGAATGACACATATCGATCCGGTGTGGAAAGTGCTGCTTACCACCGGCTTCTGTGGCGGGCTGACGACATTTTCCACCTTTTCGGCTGAAGTGGTGTTTTTGTTGCAGGAAGGTCGTGTCAGCTGGGCGTTGTTGAACGTAGCAGTTAACCTGCTGGGATCGTTTGCGATGACTGCGCTGGCTTTCTGGCTCTTTTCGGCCGTTAATGCAAACTGAAGGCAAAAAAAACCCGCCTTATCAGCGGGTTTTGGAATTCTTGCTTACGTAGCTGAATTAAACAGGCATTACGTTTGCAGCAGAAGGGCCTTTGGCACCGTTAGTGATTTCAAACTCAACGCGCTGACCTTCAGCCAGAGTTTTGAAACCATTGCTCTGGATTGCAGAGAAGTGTACGAACACGTCTTTGCTGCCATCTTCCGGAGTAATGAAACCGAATCCTTTGGATTCATTAAACCACTTAACGTTACCTTTAATCTTAGACATCAAAATTACCTTTACATGAAAAAACGACACAAATGCTGTGTCGGGTATCAGTACATCAATTGTGGCGACCTTTGTCCAGTCGTTATTCGCTAAAAAGTGATAAATGTCGCTAAGTTTTGTTCTTTGACGCTTTATTCCGCATTTTTTGTACTGCTTAAGAACTGTGCAGAGCATCATCCGCTGGCCAAATCAGAACTGAAAGCGCATCCACGCGAAGTAAACGTTTCCGTTATTGTAAGTTCCTGGGATGTAGGTCATCTGGAATGTTGCCGGCCCATAGCCAATTGAAGCCAGCGGTAACAGCACCGGAATCGGAATGTAATGCCAGTTATCGCGTGCAGTCACGCCTGCGGTGTAACCGAGTCCGAGACGAAAATTATCATCCGCCAGTGGTCGCCAGGTTTTCTCCCAGCCATAGCCGCCAATCGGTTCCCATTTGTTAAACGAATCTTTAAAGGCCATCAGGTACAAGCCGTGCCAGTTGCCTTTCTCATCCCAGCGATCCTGACCAAATCCGGCGCCCCATGGGCGTTCGTTATAACGGTCGGTTTTCTCCTTGTCATAAGCAAAACGCGCATGCCAGGTAATAGCCGGTACATAGAGATCGTAATGCTCTGGCGCTTGCCAGGTTTGCTTTACGTTGTCGGTAAAATCGGAGAACCAGGACTGCTGGGCTGCGTGCGTCAGGGAAACCACCGAAAACTGACAAAATATAGCGAAGAGTGTGAAAATTTTATTTTTAACAGACACCGTATGCATTCCATTTTACGTATTGACGTATAGTCTGTAGCAGGATATCTGAATAAACTCTTAACGAAATCAGATTAATTCTGAAAACATAGCGAAAATTCCTTATTCCGCTAATCATTTTCAGGTTAAATACAATATGTTACGCCGCAACAATATTGCGGCGTACATTTTCTTAGCGTCGACGATGCAACAAGTAATACACCGCCGGAATGACCAGCATCGACAGTAATGGCGCAGTGACCATACCGCCGATCATCGGCGCAGCGATACGGCTCATGACCTCTGATCCGCTGCCACTGCCCCACATGATGGGCAACAATCCTGCCATAATAGTCGCGACAGTCATCACCTTCGGCCGCACACGCAATACGGCCCCCTCATGAATTGCCCGCAGCAACATCTTATTTCCTCCCTGCGGATCGCATTGACGATATTTATCCAGTGCGTGGTTCAGATAGAGCACCATAATAACGCCGAACTCCGCCGCAACACCGGACAGCGCAATAAATCCAACGGCCCCGGCAACGGATAAGTTATATCCCAGTAGCCACAATAACCAGACACCGCCAATCAATGAGAAGGGTAATGTCCCCATTATTAACAGGGCATCGGTGACACGTTTGAAGGTAATAAACAGCAAGACAAAGATAATCATTAACGTTACCGGCAAGACGATCTTCAGCTTCGCCGTTGCACGCTCCAGATATTCAAACTGACCGGACCACGACAGTGTCACACCTTGCGGTAGCTTAACCTGCTGCGCCACTCGCTGCTGCATCTCTTCAACGGCGGATTTTAAATCTCGTCCGCGCAGATCGACGTAAATCCAGTTGGACAGGCGCGCATTTTCGCTTTTCAGCATCGGTGGCCCTTCCGTAACTACGATATCGGCCAGCTCACCAAGTGCAATCTGGCTGCCATTCTCGGTTATTACGGGTAATGTGCGCAGATCATCGACGTTATCGCGTATTTCACGCGGATAACGCACATTAATCGGGAAGCGTTCACGACCTTGCAGCACTTCGCCAATATTTTCCCCACCCACCAACGTGGAAACCAGTGATTGCAGCTCTTTCACCGAAACGCCATAACGCGCGGCCTGCGCCCGGTTGATGTTGATATCGACATAGCGCCCGCCCGCCAGCCTTTCCGCCAGTGCCGAAGTCACTCCCGGCACGGTTTTCACAACCTGCTCGATTTGCTGCGCCACGCGCTCGATATCGGCGATGTTATTACCGTTCACCTTTATGCCGACCGGGCTTTTAATACCGGTCGCCAACATATCCAGGCGGTTACGGATCGGCGGTACCCAGACATTCGCAATCCCCGGAATACTCACGGTCTTATCCAGCTCATCAACCAGTTTCTCCGGCGTCATTCCAGGGCGCCACTGGTCACGCGGTTTAAAGCGGATGGTCGTTTCCACCATGGTGAGCGGCGCAGGATCCGTTGCCGTCTCCGCCCTTCCCGCTTTACCAAACACGCTTTCCACTTCCGGCACGCTTTTGATCAGCCGATCGGTTTGCTGCAACAAACGGCTGGCTTCACGGGCGGAAATCCCCGGTAGCGTCGAGGGCATATACAATAAATCGCCTTCATCGAGCGGCGGCATAAACTCACTGCCCAGACGACTTAACGGCCACAGCGTCGCCACCAGCAACAGCAGCGCAATGCCCAGCGTCGCTTTCGGCCATGCCAGCACTTTATCCAGTAGCGGCTCGTACAGACGGATCAGAAAGCGGTTAATCGGATTTGCTTTTTCATCGGGGATTTTGCCGCGAATAAACAACCCCATCAGCACCGGTACAAGCGTGATCCCAAGCCCTGCCGCAACCGCCATCGCCCAGCTTTTGGTAAATGCCAGCGGGGAAAACATGCGCCCTTCCTGCGCTTCTAGCGAAAACACCGGAATAAATGACAGCGTGATGATCAACAGGCTGCAAAACAGAGCAGGACCAACTTCCACCGCCGCCCGCTCTGAACAGCGCCAGTAATCAGCACTCGTCGGTTGACGATCGGGGTTATCATGTCGCCACTGCTCCATCACCTTATGCATGTTCTCGATCATCACAATCGCGGCATCCACCATGGCGCCAATGGCGATGGCAATCCCTCCAAGCGACATTATGTTGGCGTTGATGCCCTGATAGTGCATCACAATAAACGCGCCAAGAATCCCCAGCGGCAACGAGACGATGGCCACCAGCGCAGAGCGGAAGTGGAACAAGAACAGCGTACAAACCAGAGCAACAACGATAAACTCTTCAATCAGTTTATGGGTGAGCGTCTCAACCGCATGCTCAATCAGCGTTGAACGGTCATAAACCGGTACGATCTCCACCCCGGCGGGCAGCGTTTTCTGTATTTCACCCAATTTGGCTTTAACGGCGTGGATAGTATCCAGCGCATTTTTGCCGTAACGCATGACGATAATACCGCCTGCAACTTCCCCTTCGCCGTTGTACTCCGCCACGCCGCGTCGTAGTTCCGGCCCCAACCGCACCGTCGCCACATCTGAAAGCATCACCGGCACGCCCTCGCGGCTGGCGATCACTATCTGACGAAAATCCGACAACTGCCGCAAATAGCCGGTTGTACGCACCATGAACTCGGCTTCGCCCATCTCCAGCAGCGCGCCGCCGCTCTCCTGGTTCGCCGCCTGCACCGCATTGACAATCTGTTCATGGGTAATATTCAGCGCCCGCATTCGTGCCGGATCCGGCACAATCTGATACTGACGTACCATCCCGCCAACACTGGCAACTTCCGCCACGTTCGGCACCGTTTTTAGCTCGAACTTCAGCGTCCAGTCCTGTAAAGCGCGTAGATCCGCCAGATTGTGCTTACCGCTGCGATCAACCAGCGCATACTCATAAATCCAGCCAACGCCGGTAGCATCCGGCCCCAGCCCGACGTTCACCCCGGCAGGCAGCGAGGACTGGATCTGGCTTAGATTCTCCAGCACCCGCGATCGCGCCCAGTAGAGATCGGTATCGTCCTCGAATAAAACATACACATAGGAATCGCCGAACATCGAATAGCCACGTACCGTTTTTGCGCCCGGCACGGAAAGCATGGCAGTGGTGAGCGGATAGGTGACCTGGTCTTCAATAATTTGCGGCGCTTTGCCCGGATAGCTGGCGCGAATAATCACCTGCACATCCGACAAATCCGGTAGTGCATCGAGCGGTGCGCGTTGAACCGCCCAGATCCCCCAGCCGGTCAGCACCAGAGCGGCCAGCAGGATCAACAAGCGGTTGCGCAGCGAGGCACGAATAACGGCAGCGATCATTTCATCTCCTCCTGCATCGGCATCAGGTGAGTGATAACTGCGCCCTCTTCATCATCCAGTACAAAGCTGAACATCACTGTCTCGCCCGGCTTGACACTGGGATCGGGTTGTTTGAGCACGAAGTCCATCGTCATCGCTCCCCAGTTCAGTGCCGGAATGGGTTGGTGCGACAGGGTAATACTGCCTGCTTCGATGGCTTTCACCACGCCGGTTCCTTCATAAGTCTCGACTTTTTTCGCCGCTGGCTGTTGTTGCGCCTGCTGTTCCGGCAATGCACTGCGCAAACTGGCTTCCGAATCAATCAGGAACTGGCCGGAAGTGACCACGTTGTCACCTTCCTTGACGCCGGACAGCACTTCAGTCCAGCCTTGCGCCGTGCGCCCGGTCGTCACGTTTGCCGCCTGGAAGTGGCCATCGCCCGTAGCCAGCAGCACACGGCTGGCAGCCCCCGTTGCAATCAGCGCCTCTTCCGGGATCGCCAGCACTGCCGGTTGCCGTGCAGATTCCGGCTGCGTTACGGTGAGAAACATACCGGGTTTGAGTTTTTGCTGCGGATTATCGAGCACAATGCGCGCTTTCAGCGTACGGGTGGTGGTCTCCAGTTGCGGCAACAATTCGCTGACGCGGCCATGAAACTGCTCGCCCGGCCAGCTTGCAGAAGTTGCTATCACTTCGCTGCCTGCACTGAGCGCCTGTGCCTGGCTTTGCGGATAATCGACAACCAGCCACACCGGATCGAGGCTGGCGAGCTCAAACAGGGTTTGCGTGGCGGCCACTTGCGCGCCTTCACGGGAATCCAGCTTGACCACGTAACCGTCGCGATCGGCGCGCAGCGTCAGGCGGGTTTGTGGTTTCCCACTGCGCTCGACAGCGCGAATAATCGCTTCCGGCATAAACTGCAATGCCAGACGTTCGCGGGCAGCACGCGTCAGTTCGCCATCTCCCAGGTGGCGTACCGCCAGATACTCCTGCTGAGAAGTCGTCCATTGTGGGATCCACAACTGTGCCAGCGCTTCGCCTTTTTTCACCCACTGCTGCGGCGCACGGACAAACAGTTTTTCTACCACGCCCGCCGCCGGAGAAGGCACGCTCTGGATGCTGCGCTCATCGGTCGTTACTGTGGCGAACGCAGAGAAGGCGCTGCCGAGAACGCGTTTTTCCACTTTTGCCGTGGTCATGCCGAGATTCTGCTGCTGCTGCGCACTCACGCTCACACCGCCGCTGGCCGGGGCTTCATCGGCATAACGCGGTTTGAGCGGCATATCCATAAACGGTGATTTACCGGGTTTGTCAAAACGCTGATCCGGTACCATTGGGTCGTACCAGTAGAGCACTTTGCGTTCCTGCGCTTGTTCGCCGGATGCGGCAGGCGCGGTGTGTTGCCGCCCGATAAAATAGCCTGCGCCCGCTGCGAGACATGCGGCGATCGCGACAGCCAAGAGGGTCTTCTTCATCACATCAACTCCTGCGGGATCAACCAACGGATCGCGGCCCATTTCTGCGCCATCTCTTTCTCGGCCTGATTAACGGCCAGCTCGCTGTCGAGGACGTTACGGCGCGCTTCCAGCAGCGCCGACAAATCCGACTGCCCGGAACGATACTGGGCTGCCAGCAAGGTGGCGCGCTGACGCACCATCGGCAGCACTTCATCGCGCTGGCGCATCCACAGCGTTTGCGCCGCGTTGTACTCAGCAATCAGGGAATGCAGTTGCGCCATATGATCCCGCTCGGCCAGCGCCAGTTGATCGTTGGCCTGCATGGTGCGCGAGACATCCGCAGCGTGATCTTTATCCTGACGATGGGACTGGAACAGCGGCAGGTCGACGGTGAACATCACCCCGGCCATATCCTCGTAACCTTCAGCGCGACGTCCGTACCACACTTCAACTTCCACATCCGGAATGGCCGCAATCGCTGACTCCGCCGAACGCGTTTTCGCGCTGTTGGCGGCGCTGGCGGCAGCGACAATGTCAGGATGCTGAGCAATGCCCTGCTCCAGCGTTTTTTCATCGGCAGGCAAGCGTTGATAACGAGGAAGATCGCCAGAAACGGCAGTCACCGTCTCGCCGGTAAGCTGCATCAAGCGGGTTTGCGCCAGTTGCACATCACGTTCGGCGAGGGTGACTTTGTCGCGCATCGCGCTTAAGCCCACGCGAAATGCCAGCACGCTGTCCGGCGCGGCATTACCTGCGCCGACGCTGGCGCGCTGTGCGCCCTGCTGGCGTTCCGTTTCTGCCAGCAGCTTACGCGCGGTTTGCAGCGCCTGTTCTGACAACGCCAGATCGAGCCACGCCTGCGCGGTATCACGCTGTAAATTAGCGCGCACCACTGAGGATTTGGCACTGACGCTCTGCGCTTCGGCCAGCAGGGTTTCGGCTTTGCGGTCGCGTTTTTCCGCGCTGACGTACTGCTGCATGATGCCGATCCGCTGCATAGTCATTCCCTCACGGGTTAAGCGGCGGTCATTGTTGCCCTGCACCGGCACGTTTTCGATACCAAATTTCAGTTTTGGATCCGGCAACTGGCGGGCGGAATCCGCCATCGCATCCAGTGCCTGCGCTTCATTACGGTTGGCGGAAAGTTCGGCAGAGTAGCGTTCCGCGGCGGCCAGGGATTGCGTCAGCGTCAATGGCTCCGCCTGCACGGCGGAGCACATCAGTCCGAGCAATACCCCACCGAGCCGCAGACTCAGTGAGTATCGTTTCATTGTCGCTCCCGGTTATTTTTGTGGCGTCAATGAAACGAGCTGGTAACCGCTCTCACTCTGAACAAAGGTGAAGCTCACCTCGTCGCCCACTTTTACCGCAGGCAACGCGCTGCCCTGCGCCAGTGCAAATTGCATGGTCATTGGCGGCCAGTTCAGCGCCGGAATAGCAGCGTGAGCGATGGAAACAGAATCGGCGGTGAGTTTTTTGATGGTACCCTGGCTCTGGTATTCCTGAGCCTGAGCCTGCATTGCCGCATGTTGCGACATATCGTGCATGCCGTGCATCGCATGCATATCTTCCGCCTGAACAGCGGAAACGGAGAACAACAGCACGCCAGACAGCATGCACAGTACATAAGAACGCATAATAAGACTCCTGTTAATCATAAATTAAATAAAATTCAATGAATTAACAGTTGTCTACTCCCTGAACCGGCAAAAACGGATCGTTGCCGGCGGGCCTGCGGCGGGCGGGGTTAATGACCAACCCTCATCGACGACGGGGGAACAAACCGGCGTAACTTCAGCCAGCGTCAGTGAAACCGGCAGCGCCACCAGAGGCGGGTGGCCGCTATCCTTCTGTGCTGCATCCGGCACGCAATGCTTTTCGCACAGCGGGGATTTCATCATGTCCATACGCGGTGTCGTATCCGACATCATCATATGGCTTATGTGCTGGGTTACTGCTCGCGATTCGTCAACCTGCAAGTCGCAGTGATGAGAAGCAATCGCCACCTGACTCTGGATTAATAGCCAGCCGAACGCCATCAGCAGCATCAACAGATGCCGCTTCATAAAGCGAATTCGGTATAGCCATTCAGCGTGCATAAAACACCAGGTCCGTGGGAAATTAACGGCGAGTATAAGCAGCACTATTTTTATTTTTAAAGATATTTTTAGCAAATTTACGTCTGGCGCTGTATTGAAACCTAAATAACCAAACTAATTAACTAGTTTTTATCATTTAAAATACAAAATTATCGTAATGCATTCGCTTAACTTATCAACCAGCCATTATTTATTCTGTAGATTGATAGCAAATTCCCGCGATATTTCCCTCAACATCACGCTTCATTGATTTTAATCATCTACGAACCGCACGTTATTCGGCACATTGCGTTGCTGATTTTTTTACTTACTTATCTTTCAGGTCAACCTCCGGGACCAATAACATGACTTTAACATTGATCGAACTGCTGATCGGCGTGGTGGTGATTGTCGGCGTTGCGCGCTATATCATCAAAGGCTATTCCGCCACCGGCGTGCTGTTTGTCGGCGGTCTGGCGTTATTAATCGTCAGTGCGCTGATGGGGCACAAAATATTACCTGGTAGCGCCACCAGTACCGGTTACAGCGCCACGGATATTGTCGAATACATTAAAATCCTGCTGATGAGCCGCGGCGGCGATCTCGGCATGATGATCATGATGCTGTGCGGCTTTGCCGCCTATATGACGCACATTGGTGCGAACGATATGGTGGTCAAGCTGGCTTCGCGCCCGCTGCGTTTTATCAACTCACCTTATTTGCTGATGATTGCCGCGTACTTCGTTGCCTGCCTGATGTCATTGGCGGTGTCGTCCGCCACGGGCCTCGGCGTGCTGCTGATGGCAACGCTGTTCCCGGTGATGGTCAACGTCGGGATCAGTCGCGGTGCGGCAGCGGCGATTTGCGCCTCGCCAGCGGCAATTATTCTCTCGCCCACTTCCGGCGATGTAGTGCTGGCCGCGAAAGCCGCCGAAATGCCGCTGATCGATTTTGCCTTCAAAACCACACTGCCAATCTCGATTGCGGCGATTATCGCCATGGCAATCGCGCACTACTTCTGGCAGCGCTTTCTCGATAAAAAAGAGCACATTGTCAGCGAAATGCTGGATGTGAAAGACATCACCACCACGGCGCCGACGTTTTACGCCATTCTGCCGTTTACGCCAATTATCGGCGTGCTGATTTTCGACGGTAAATGGGGCCCGGAACTGCACATCATCACCATTCTGGTGATCTGTATGTTGCTGGCAGCAGCGCTGGAATTTTTACGCAGCTTTAATACGCAAAAAGTCTTCTCCGGGCTGGAAGTGGCATATCGCGGTATGGCCGACGCCTTCGCAGGCGTGGTGATGCTGTTGGTCGCCGCCGGGGTTTTCGCCCAGGGCTTGAGCACCATCGGCTTTATCCAGAGTCTGATCTCCATCGCCACCTCTTTCGGTTCGGCAAGCATTATTCTGATGCTGGTACTGGTGATCCTCACCATGCTGGCAGCAATGACCACCGGTTCCGGTAATGCGCCATTTTACGCCTTTGTCGAGATGATCCCGAAACTGGCCCATGAATCCGGCATCAACCCGGCGTATCTGTCGATCCCGATGTTGCAGGCATCCAACCTCGGTCGCACCATCTCTCCGGTTTCCGGCGTGGTGGTCGCGGTGGCCGGGATGGCGAATATTTCGCCATTTGAAGTGGTAAAACGCACATCAGTTCCGGTGATGGTTGGCCTGATTGTAGTGATTATTGCTACTGAATTTCTGGTTCCGGGGGTTGCGGTTCATTAATCAACAATAAACGCCACTTATGAAAAAGCGCCTGCCCGGCGCTTTTTTTATGCTTTAATAACTCATAGTAATTACCCGGACTCACCCATCAGGAAATGAAATGATTAAAAAGGGACTCTCCATCGGCCTGTGCGTTGCCGCCATCCAGCTCTCTTCTGCGTACGCAGCACCGCTCCAGCCCGAACAATATGGTGATTTCGATCGCTATGTGCTGGCACTATCCTGGCAGACCGGATTTTGCCAGAGCTTGCATGACCGCGGGCGTAGCGAACCCGATGAATGCCGTCTGCAAAAAGAGCCCGCCAATAAAGCGGATTACCTGACGGTACACGGTCTGTGGCCAGCTCTGCCGAAATCCATCGCCGTGCGCGGCGTCGACGATCGTCGCTGGATGCGTTACGGCTGTGCTACCCGCCCGGTTCCCAATATGCCGGAAGCCAGAGCCAGCCAGAAATGCGCCGCAGCGGAAACCGGTTTATCGCTCGAAGTGGCGAATAAACTGAATGCCGTCATGCCCGGTGCAGGCAGCAATACCTGCCTTGAGCGTTATGAATATGCCAAACACGGCGTCTGTTTCGGATTCGATCCGGATGACTATTTCGGTGCGATGGTGCGCCTGAACACCGAAATCAAAGCCAGCCCGCTCGGCGTTTTCCTCGCAGAAAATTACGGAAAAACCGTTACCCGCGATGCATTCAACGCAGCCGTCGCCAAAGCCTACGGCGAGCAAAGCGTGAAAGCGGTGAAGTTGACCTGTAGCGGCAATCCGGCGTGGCTGACGGAGATGCAAATCGCCATCAAAGCCGATGCCATCAATGCCCCGCTGGTCAGCGGTTCCTTTTTGCCGCAGCCGCATCCCGGTAACTGCGGGAACAGTTTTGTGATTGATAAAGCGGGTTACTGAGCCGACGATCGGAACATTCATAATTCCGGCAAATGTGCGCCGCATCACTTCACACCGGGCCGCGCTCTCAGTATCATCCGTTGTAGACAAACCCTCGCTGCCCGTCGGCGAGGGTTTTTCTTTGGATCAATCAAACGACATGGAGTAACTGATGTCCAGACCTGCCATTATGATTAATGAGCGAGACGCCGAGCGTCTTGACCGGTTGCTGGAGCAACCTGATTATGCCAGCCTGCCGGTCGCGGATGCGTTGAATGATGAGCTGGATCGCGCTCAGATGTGCGCGCCGGAAGCGATGCCGCACAATGTAGTAACAATGAACAGCACGGTGAAATTCCGCGAACTGAAAAGTGGTGAAGAGCGGGTGCGCACGCTGGTGTATCCGGCGCAGATGACCGACAGCGCCACGCAGCTTTCCGTGCTGGCTCCGGTTGGCGCTGCGCTGCTCGGTTTACGGGTGGGTGACAGCATTCACTGGCAGTTGCCGGGCGGCACCACCACCGATCTTGAAGTGCTTGAGCTGCTTTATCAACCCGAAGCAGCAGGCGATTTCAGGCTTTAATTCCCGCTGCTTTTTCCGCAGAGGATGCGCCCGCATCCTCTTTCCGTTCCCGCCATCATATTCTTCATATTTGCCATATACGCAGCAAAAAATTCACGCCCTTTATGGTTCAATCAGCACAACATAACCCACAGGGAGAAGCGTTTATGTATCAGACCATTATTATGCCGGTTGATGTTTTCGAAATGGCGCTGAGTGACAAAGCGGTGCGCCACGCTGAGTTCCTCGCCCAGCGCGAGGGCGTTATTCATCTTCTGCATGTATTACCCGCTTCCGCCAGCATGAGTCTGCACCGTTTTGCTGCCGATTTGCGCCGCTTCGAAGAGCATTTGCAGCAGGAAGCGCAAACCCGCCTCGACACCATGAAGACCCATTTTTCCATTGAGCCGTCACGCGTGCGCACCCATGTACGTTTTGGCAACGTGCGAGATGTGGTCAATGAGCTGGCCGAAGAACTGCTCGCGGATATGGTGGTTATCGCCTCGCGCAATCCGTCAATTACCACTCACCTGCTCGGCTCCAATGCCGCCAACATCGTGCGCCACGCGCATATTCCGGTGCTGGTGGTGCGGTAAATATTGTTGGGTTGCCGGATGGCGCTAATGCCATCCTGCATAAAAAAAGAGGCTACCCGAAGGTAGCCTCTTTTTTTTATGCAGGTATTGCTTACTTTCTTATTTTGCTTATGCAGTCTTAGTGCGAATCAGGTAATCAAACGAACTCAGAGAGGCTTTAGCGCCTTCACCGGTTGCAATGATGATCTGTTTGTACGGCACCGTGGTGCAGTCGCCTGCAGCAAACACGCCTTTCACGCTGGTTTCACATTTGGCATCAATGATGATTTCGCCCATGCGGTTGCGCTCAATCGCGCCTTCCAGCCAAGTGGTGTTCGGCAGCAGACCAATCTGGACAAAAATCCCGGCCAGCGCGACCTGATGTACGTCACCGCTGATGCGGTCACGGTACTCAAGGCCGGTCACTTTGCTGCCGTCGCCTTTCACTTCGGTGGTCTGCGCGTTCAGAATGATGTCGACGTTTTTCAGGCTGCGCACTTTATCCTGCAATACCTGGTCGGCTTTCATTTCCGGGGCGAATTCCAGCAGCGTCACGTGCTCAACAATCCCCGCCAGGTCGATAGCCGCTTCCACGCCAGAGTTACCGCCGCCGATCACCGCCACACGTTTGCCTTTAAACAGCGGGCCGTCGCAGTGCGGGCAGTAGGTCACGCCTTTGGTGCGATACTGATCTTCACCCGGAACGTTCATGTTGCGCCATTTCGCGCCGGTCGCAATGATGATGCTGCGAGCTTTCAGCACCGCGCCGGACGCGGTTTCAATCTGGTGCAGACCGCCTTCAACTGCCGCCGGGGTCAGTTTTTTGGCGCTCTGGCTGTCAATCACATCCACGTCGTAATCCGCTACGTGCGCTTTCAGTGCACCCGCCAGTTTCTGGCCTTCGGTTTTCGGTACGGAGATGTAGTTTTCGATATCCACGGTATCCAGCACCTGGCCGCCGAAACGCTCGCCCATCAGGCCGGTACGAATACCTTTACGCGCAGAGTAGACTGCCGCCGCCGCGCCCGCCGGGCCGGAACCGACGATCAATACATCGTAAGCGTCGCGTTTGTTCAGCTCTTCCGCCGCACGTTTTTCCGCGCCGGTATCGATTTTGGCGACGATTTCCGTCAGCGTCATACGCCCCTGGCCGAACTCTTTACCGTTCACGAACACCGCCGGAACGCCCATTACGTTGCGATCGGTGATTTCGTTCTGGAACGTACCGCCGTCAATCGCCGTATGTTTGATGCGCGGGTTCAGCACGGCCATCAGGTTCAGCGCCTGGACTACGTCCGGGCAGTTATGGCAGGAGAGCGAGTAATAGGTTTCAAATTCAAAGTCACCGTCGAGATCGCGGATCTGCTCCAGCAGCGCCTGCGCCTCTTTCGACGGATGCCCACCGGTCCACAGCAGTGCCAGCACCAGTGAGGTAAATTCGTGACCCAACGGCGAACCGGCAAAGCGCGGGCCGCTGGTTGAGCCTGGGTTGGTGATCAGGAATGACGGTTTGCGCACCGCCAG
Organism: Kosakonia sp. MH5; assembly: GCF_009935945.1. Lineage (NCBI taxonomy): Bacteria > Pseudomonadati > Pseudomonadota > Gammaproteobacteria > Enterobacterales > Enterobacteriaceae > Kosakonia > Kosakonia sp. MH5. The sequence goes on from NZ_QODH01000001.1 coordinate 881,625, forward strand.
GCTGTTGTCTTCTTTAAAGGAGACTTTGTCAGACAGCTCAGCGATTTCGCCCAGCAGTTCTTTGATTTCTGCCGATTTCGCGCTGTCATCCAGCGTAGCAATCAACTCAACAGGTTTAGTCAGTTTCTCAAGGTAAGCCTTGAGCTGGGTTTTCATTGTGGTGTCGAGCATTCTTAATCCCTCGCTTAAAACATCATCATGCAAGCCGCGTTGTTCTGGGCTGCATCAATGCAACTTGCATCATGGTGCTGAATAAAACGGGCACCAAAAGCACCCGTTTGTAAGATAATTTCCCCAGTATTTCGCGTCAGAGCAAGGCGACCAGCCTGAAAGTACCCGGCAGCTTACATCAGTAAGTGACCGGGGTGAGCAGGTGACGCCAACGCCGTAATGACGCAGGGAAATTTAGATTTTGCCGACCAGGTCCAGAGACGGAGCCAGAGTCGCTTCGCCTTCTTTCCATTTAGCCGGGCAAACTTCGCCTGGGTGAGAAGCAACATACTGAGCCGCTTTGATTTTACGCAGCAGATCAGAAGCGTCACGGCCGATGCCTTCAGCGGTTACTTCGATGGCCTGGATGATGCCCTGCGGGTCAACAACGAAAGTGGCACGGTCAGCCAGACCTTCGTTTTCACGCATGTTTTCGAAGTTACGGGTCAGGGCGCCAGTCGGGTCGCCGATCATCGCGTATTTGATTTTCGCGATGGTTTCAGAGCTGCTGTGCCACGCTTTGTGGGTGAAGTGGGTGTCGGTAGAGACAGAGTAAACGTCTACGCCCAGTTTCTGCAGCTCTTCGTAATGGTCAGCCACGTCGCCCAGTTCAGTCGGGCATACGAAAGTGAAGTCAGCCGGGTAGAAGAAGAAGACGCTCCAGCGGCCTTCAGTATCTTTCTCGGTTACTTCGATGAACTCACCGTTTTTGAACGCCTGGTTTTTGAAAGGTTTGATCTTGGTATTAATTAAGGACATCTATACTTCCTCCGTGTTTTCGTTGGGGTGTAAGTTAACGAACTTTGTTTGATCGAGCCAATGCGTTTGCTTTATCAAATCAATAAGCGTTAGCTAACAAACCCTAACGAGCAACCATGTGAACGGCTGATTTGCCAAAAGTAAAAAGGCCACCGCGACGGGTGGCCTCGATACCTGAAATACCCGTGGGTGCTTCAGCGCCAGCAAGCTGGCTATGCGTTGCGCTCATAACCTAAAGGCCATCAAGCTGTTCGATTAGAACACTGTGGGCGGCTGACGACAACGTTTCATTTCGCGATCCTGCCGATGATTGTGATAGGTTTTCCCTAAGTCGAATATTAACCATTTAATTAGTAAGGATTTTTATGCTTAAGCGCCTGTTAATGCTGACGTTGCTGCCGCTGACCCTGCATGCTGAAGAGTTACCTGCTCCGGTAAAAGCCATAGAAAAGCAAGGCATCACCATCATCAAATCCTTCGATGCGCCGGGCGGTATGAAGGGATATCTCGGTAAATATCAGGAGATGGGCGTTACCATTTACGTCACGCCGGACGGTAAACACGCCATCTCTGGCTATATGTACGACGAGGCGGGCACCAACCTCAGCGAGAAGTTAATCACCAAAGAGATTTACGCCCCGGCGGGCCGCGCGCTGTGGCAGCAGATGGAAAAAGCCGACTGGATCCTTGATGGCAAAAAAGAGGCGCCGCGCGTGGTGTACATGTTCGCCGATCCGTACTGCCCGTACTGCAAACAGTTCTGGCAGCAGGCGCGTCCGTGGGTGGAATCCGGCAAAGTGCAGCTGCGCACATTACTGGTTGGCGTGATCAAACCGGAAAGCCCGGCGGCCGCTGCGGCGATCATGAGTGCGAAAGATCCGGCGAAAAGCTGGCACGATTATGAACAGTCCAACGGCAAGATGGCGCTGACGCTTCCGAAATCCGTGCCGCCGGAGATCATGAAAAAGCTCAATATCAACCAGAAAATCATGGACGATCTCGGTGCGAATGCCACGCCAGCGATTTACTACATGAATGAAGATAACGTGTTACAGCAGGAAGTGGGCTTGCCGGACGCGGAAAAACTGAAAACCATTATGGGCGAGAAATAACGGCGACGCAGACCGCGCCGCCGGGAAGCATTACAGCTTACGCAGGCGCTCTGCCGCTGCCAGCAGCGTCGATTCCTGTTTCGCGAAGCACAGGCGAATCAGCTTGTGCGGGAAGGGATCGGCGCAGAACACCGACAGCGGGATCGCCGCCACGCCCACTTCTTTGGTCAGCCACTGACAGAAACTCACGTCATCTAGATCGGAAACCGCGCTGTAATCCGCCAGCAGGAAGTAAGTCCCCTCGCACGGCAAAATCTCCAGCTTGCTGTTGCTGAGCGCATTCACCAGCACATCGCGACGTGCGCGGTAAAATTCCGGCAACTGGCGATAATGTTCCGGTTCGGCGCGCAGCATATCCGCCAGCGCCAGTTGCGCCGGGGTATTGACCGAGAAAGTCAGATATTGATGTACTTTGCGCAATTCGGCGCTGATGGCGGCAGGCGCGACGCAGTACCCCACTTTCCAGCCAGTCATATGATAGGTTTTACCGAATGACGATACCGCCACTGCCCGCTCGCGCAGTTGCGGATGCGCCAGCACGCTGGCATGGCCCTCTTCGGCAAAACAGATGTGCTCGTACACTTCATCGCTCAGCACGTAGATTTCACGATCGGCAATCGCCTGCCACAGCGCGGCAAAATCCGCTTTGCGCCATACCGTTGCCGACGGGTTATGCGGTGTATTCAGAATCACCAGCCGCGTACGATCGCTGAGCTGCGCGGCAAACTGCTGCCAGTCAACGCGAAAGTGCGGCGGCTGCAAAGCAATGCGTTTCAGCACACCGCCAGAAAGCTCCACCGCAGGCGCGTAGCTGTCGTAGCTCGGGTCAAAACAGATCACTTCATCACCCTGACGCACCAGCGCAGTGATCGCCGCATACAGCGCTTCTGTCGCCCCGGCGGTCACCGTAATATCGGTGTTCACATCCGGTTTATGGCCGTACAGTTCCGCCGTTTTATCGGCAATGGCTTCGCGCAGCGCCTGCACACCGGTCATCGGCGCGTATTGATTCGCCCCCTGCGCCACATGAAACGCCAGCCGCTCCTGCAAATAGCGCGGGCCGTCGAAATCCGGGAAGCCCTGCGACAAATTAATGGCGTTGTGCTGCTGCGCCAGCGCGCTCATTTGCGTGAAGATGGTGGTGCCTAAAGCGGGGAGTTTACTTTGCGGAATCAATGCGTTATTGCTCATCGTTGTGTGCCTGCTTGTAATACGCGTGTTGCTGCCACTATAACACGATGTTAGCATTTGGCAATCAAGACGCTTAGACGTCTATACGATAACAATATTCCTTATAAGGAAGGGTTATGACAGACCACCTGCAACTCCAACAACTCGTCGCCGCCTGCCACTGGATCGGCGCGAAAGGCTGGGCGCCCGCCACCGGCGGTAACATGTCCGTGCGCCAGGACGCCGACTGGTGCTGGCTGAGCGAATCCGGCAAAGACAAAGGCAGCCTGACGACAGCGGATTTTTTGCAGGTTTCCATTGCCGATAACCACGCGCCCTCCGGCCGCAAACCCTCGGCGGAAACCGGCCTGCATACTTTGATTTATCGCCTCTACCCGCAAGCGAACGCGGTGCTGCATGTGCACACGGTGAACGCTACGGTGCTCTCACGGGTGGAGAAATCCTCTGCCCTGTTGCTGAACGGCTTTGAAATGCAAAAATCCCTCAGCGGCCAGACCACGCACCTCGACACCGTGCCGGTGGCGATTTTCGATAACGATCAGGATATCGACGCGCTGGCCGCACGCATTGCCGACTATGCGCAGACGCACCCGCTGCGTTATGGTTTTCTGCTGCGCGGCCACGGGCTGACCTGCTGGGGGCGCGATGTCGCCGAAGCTCGTCGCCATCTGGAAGGGCTGGAATTTTTATTTGAATGCGAAATGCAGCGTCGCCTGCTGGAGAGACCATGATCCGCGCTATCGTTACCGATATTGAAGGCACCACCAGTGACATCCGCTTTGTGCACAACGTCCTGTTCCCGTACGCCCGCGAGCGTCTGGCCGGGTTTGTCACCGCAGAGCAGTACAAAGAGCCGGTCAGCACCATCCTCAATAATCTGCGTGAAGAAGTGGCGCAACCGGAGGCAACCGCCGCCGAACTGATCGAGGTGCTGTTTGCCTTTATGGATGAAGATCGTAAATCGACGGCGCTGAAGGCGTTGCAGGGGATCATCTGGCGCGACGGCTATGTGAATGGCGATTTTAAAGGCCATCTCTACCCGGATGTGCTGCCTGCTCTGGAAAAATGGAAAGCACAGGGCATTGATCTGTATGTATATTCCTCTGGCTCAGTGGAGGCGCAAAAACTGTTATTTGGCTACAGCGACGAAGGTGATATTACTCATCTGTTCAGCGGATATTTCGACACGCTGGTCGGCGCGAAACGGGACGTGCAGTCGTACCGCAATATTGCGACGCAAATCGGGCAGCCGCCCGCTTCCATTCTGTTCCTCTCCGATATTCATCAGGAGCTGGACGCGGCCGAAGCGGCAGGTTTTCGCACCACGCAACTGATTCGCGGCGATGATGACGCAGCCAGCCATCATCACCAGGTTAACTCTTTCAGTAACATTAAGCCGGAGCAGATCCCTTCATGAGCGCACTGACGATTTATACCGACAAAGATGCCAGCACGCCGGTGTGGCACAGCACAGAGGCCAGTGAAATTCAGCAGCAGCTAAACGCCAAAGGCGTGCGTTTTGAACGCTGGCAGGCGGACCGCGATCTGGGCGCCAACCCGACGCCAGAGACGGTGATCACCGCTTACCAGCATGCCATCGACAAACTGGTGGCCGAAAAAGGCTATCAGAGCTGGGATGTGATCAGCCTGCGCGCCGACAACCCGCAAAAAGAGGCGATGCGCGCCAAATTCCTCAACGAACACACCCACGGTGAAGATGAAGTCCGCTTCTTCGTTGAAGGCGCGGGCCTGTTCTGTCTGCACATCGGCAGCGAGATCTACCAGGTGCTGTGCGAGAAGAACGACCTGATTTCCGTACCCGCCGGCACCCCGCACTGGTTTGATATGGGATCGGAACCGAACTTCACCGCGATCAGGATTTTCGATAATCCCGAAGGCTGGATTGCGCAATTTACCGGGAGTGATATTGCGGAAGGGTATCCAAGGTTGGCGTGATTCATACCTAACACAGAATTTAGGCCGGATGAGCGTTAACTCCATCCGGCATTCTAATTTTATATAGGTTCCAACCAACTTTCATTTATCGACCGACATAAAAGGTCATTCTGATAAAAGTTGTTTAATTTATTGAAACATAATCACATCCACACTTTTATTATTTTTATCTGACATTCATTGTCCCAAGCTAAGTTTAAGATTCGGATAAACAGATATTACAGGATTTTCGACAATCCCAGGATCTTCCAATACTGTTCTAGCTTGGGAGCGAATATCGGATTTATATGTTTCAAGCTTTGGCACTAATGTATATATACTTGTAAAATCCAAAATTATTATTCTGAAATTCCCAACATCAAAAGGGATATTATCTCCCTTCCTAACAATCTGAATAACTGGTAACCGAGAGACATGTCTCAGAGCCAATTCATAAAAAACATTGGGGTTATGAAAAGAAAGATCTACAATTACCAACTTTGATCTTAATATATATTCAATGATTTGATTGGTAATTAGCCCGGGCTTATCAATAGAATCAGCTCTTACTAATTTCAACCCTAATGGTTCAATAGCTGGCTCGACAATAGAACCAAGCAACAAATCTGAATGCTTCCGATGCTCAGAGTCTTCTGCTCCAATAGGCGTAATATAAAAACATGTTGTATCAAAATTAGAGTTACCAGAAGTGACAACAGAAGAAATTTCTTGTGTCAGAGAACTATCCTGAATTCCTGGAGGTTGTATTACTTTACTTGATGTAAAAGATTTAACCTCTGATGAGATTTGTGATTCGATAATATGCTCGATACTAACTAGTCTTGCAGCTCCTGATAGGGTCTGCAAAGCACCACAAAACTCTGCGTTAACTATAAATATGTCTACGAGTGTGTCAATAGAACTGTCAAGGACTTCATTTTCTTTTAAAATATCAGCCAATACGGATTTTGCGGGTAATTTATTACCAACAAATTTCTGATACAACTGATTCAAAGGTTCAACATTCAATATAGCAATTTCAATTTTAGCTTTGATTTTGCTGATAGCATCGCTACTCTCACTGAATAATGCAACCCCAGCAGCAGTTAATTCTAAATATTCTGCCTGATATCCTCCTTTTATTAAGCCATATTTATTTGTATTCGATATTAAAGTTCTGGAGGGACCACTATCTGGAGAACGATTGATTTGATCAAAAAGAGTTACTCTTCTGACCTTATGTCCCATGCCTAACTCATAAATAGAGGCAGCAAGCTTAAAACATTCCTGTACTGGGCACAGTGGATATGGAACAATTTTACGTGTCCTTTTTTTTTGACTTTCTTTAGCTTCAACATTAACTTTTTCCGGCTGATTCGATTCTGACATATCGATTTCCTTTTAAATAAAAAAATTAATATATTCTGAAAAATCGCCATGCAATCAATACTAGCCACCTTCTATGATTAAGTTTCCATACTGGGGACTTTAATAACCTATATGATAAAAAATTTTTGCAATTAAACTCACAAAAAGAAAAACTAGCTCCTATAAAATTAAAGGCAATTCTATATATCATGTTTTAGAACATGTCATAAAAATCAAATTTACTAAAGCCATATCCACATACTATATGCCACTATAACCACACCATACCTTATATCTAATAATTCATGTAATATGATTTTCTTTATCTTTCTCGCTTAAGATCTATACTTCGGCGATCCAACTCCCTGCGCAACAGCCGCTTAATCCACCCTGCTTTGTTGTCATCACCATCTTCTTTCATCGCGATAGCCAGTCTTTCTGATAGATCAGCATCCAGACGGAGTTGCACAACGTGCCTTTCTTTTTGGTTGTCTTTGGTTGACATTGGTTGCCGCTCCTGTATATTTTACATGCTGGTGTTCAATGTACACCAATGTAGTGAATTTAAAAAGCAACGCCCCGAAGTGCGGGAACACTGTCGAGGCGTCTAACCACATCATTACTGGAGGTAATGTATGGCTGTTGCCAATGGTACCACGTACGGATATTTAAAGCCCAACCCCTTCTCTCTTAACGCTTTTGTTTGCCTGTCTGTTGTTCGTCTCTCCGCTTCGCGGGAGGTGCGCAATGCTGCCTGACACCGATATCCTCTCCTCTGAACTGCGCGATATTTTCCGGAAACTGGATCTCTCGCAGCTCAGCGCGGAAGAGACTTTTCAACTGGCGAACGGTTGTGAAGAACACATTGCCGGGCTTTGCCATGGTCTGCACTTTCTGGGCAAAACCTTTGTCTCGTTTGCAGACAGCGACGTCCTGGAGTTTTCCCGCGAAAGCCTGTGCCAGTTGGGCCACGGGTTAAAATCCGCCGCAACCCTGCTCCCGGCGTTGATGGAACTTCATCAAATCACTGAACGAAAAATTATCGCAGAGGATTATCTGCTCTAACCCGACATGGCTCCCACGGCGCGCAGTCAACGTTTTTGGGAGCCTGCTCGGTTTTTCATTTCACATCCCTTGCGACAGATACCTGGTTTGAGTTGCAATTCGCGCTGTCTGATCTTATCGTTATGTACGGATTTTATCCGTACGTAAACTGATAAAGATTATTGGCTGGTCTGTATAAATTCAGGCCGCCGGGGAGAGAACCGCTATGCCCGCACTGAAAAAACAGCGCATAGATCTGCGACTAACGGATGAGGATAAGAAAATGATCGAAGAAGCGGCGGCAATGACCAATCAGACGGTCACACAGTTTCTGGTTAACAGCGCTTCTGAACGCGCCGCGGAAGTGATTGAACAGCACCGTCGCCTGATTCTCAGCGAGGAATCATGGAACAGGGTTATGGATGCTATCGAAAACCCACCAGCACCGAATGACAAACTTAAACGCGCCGCAAAACGTCTGCAAAACATGGAGTGAATCGTGGACAACCTGACCATTGAGATGTTCTCAGGAGAGACAGAGTATGAAACAGGAGGTTTTGATTGTGGTGAGGTATCGCTCAACGCTTTTTTAACCAACCATCTCAAACGCCAGCATGATGGCAAAATTTTACGTGCCTGGCTCCTTGTGACGAAAACGCCCAGGCCGCGCATTTTAGGCTATTACACCTTGTCTGGCGGCAGTTTCGAGAAAGAACAACTGCCCACGAAAACGCAGCAAAAAAAGGTGCCTTATCACAATGTCCCCTGCGTCATATTAGGTCGGCTCGCTATTGATAAATCACTCCAGGGAAACGGCTGGGGAGAAATCCTGGTGGCTCATGCTATGAGGGTGGTTTACACCGCCTCACTTACCATCGGCGTATATGGATTATTTGTCGAAGCACTCACTGGCAACGCCAAAAAATTCTATGAAAAGCTGGGCTTCATTCCGTTAGCCGATGGCAACCAGCATTCACTGTTCTATCCAACAAAGTCTATTGAACGCCTGTTCGAAGAGTAAGCTATCTCCAGCGGCAGTGGGTAACGCCGTTCGTTAACGTATCCCCTGCAATATATCCCCTGGCTCCAGGCCCACCAATCTCGCCAGATGCACAAACTCAACCACATCTAACCTTCTTTCACCACTCTCAATTTTGGCGATAAAAGATTGCGGGCGACCAAGCGCTTCGGCAAGTTGCGCCTGAGTAATGCCTCGTTCTTTACGGGCTTTTTTGAGCGCGATGATCACGCGCTGGTACTCTTCTGAATAGACGGATGCCATTTGCTCCACTCTTTTTTCACTATTGCGAAATCTCATTTTCATGAGCGCCTTTTACCCCAAATGAAACAACCAGTCAGAGAGGCCTCTGTTTTTACCGCGGCGCTTTCTGCGTATTTACGGTAGCTAATCGTTTCTCGCAATGCCTTTCGACCAAAAGGTGTGATCCGCGCAGAATACACCGCGTAGCCCGCTGGCAATCTCCCCCTCCACCAGCAACACTCCTTAAGCCAACAGACAAAAGGAGCGAAACATGTCGGGTGATTTTTACTGGATCAATGAACCGCAGCAGTGGCGCGAAGCGCAGGGCAAAATCGAGGTGCTCACCGATGGCAACACCGATTTCTGGCGCAAAACCTGGTACGGGTTTGAGCGCTTCAGCGGCCACGGTTATGTGCGTGATGTAGCGGGCGATTTCACCTTTCAGGTGCGGATCCAGGCGCATTTTTCCGCGCTGTACGATCAGGCGGGCGTGCTGTTGGTGGCGGATGAGCAGAACTGGTTAAAAGCCGGGATTGAGTTTAATGACGGCGCGCCCGCCATCGGCAGCGTACTAACGCAGGGCTTTTCGGACTGGGCGACCGGTATTTTCACTGGCGACGCGGGGGATTTCTGGCTGCGGCTGAGCCGCAAAGGCGACGCATTGCGACTGCAATACTCCACCGACGGACGCGTCTGGCCGCTGCTGCGGCTGTGCCATTTTCCCCATCCGCGCTGTGCGGTCGGCGTGATGTGTTGCACGCCGGAGCGAAGCGGGCTGGCAGTGAGTTTTACTGAAATGGCGTTAACGCCGCTGCTGGAGAAAGATCTTCACGATCTCAGCTAATGTTTTGCCCCGCCTTCTCTGCTCACAAAATCCGGCCAGTCCGGTTTCCCTGAATAACGTAGCTGGCCGGTAACACGCTTCTCTAAAAAGCACTCAGCGCATTACCTGCCGATGGATAATCAGGTAGCGTTAATCATTATTTTTATACTGCACCTTAATTATATTTCAGTAACGCTACATTGGGTTGTTAGTAATATGTAAAGATGTAGAATATATTTATCAAAAGAAATCAAAAACACGAAAAATATATTATACAGGCGACACCGTAAAATCCTCCCGGACATATTTACCCTTTGTATTATATGGTTTTTTTTAATCGTTAATCAGGAATAAAACAAAAACGATTTTTTATTTTTTTAACCATGAAGATTTCCCTTTAGTCGCCGATAAAAATAACATCACCCCTGGAAATGGAATGTATCTGAGGACGTTATGACTATTTTAAAAAAACTGCTATTTGTTTTTGCCATTACCTTTGTCGCCATGCTTCTGCTCGGCGGCTTGAGTATTCGCGCATTAGACAAAGCTCAAGAACGCTTTGATTATGTTATTGATAATAGTCTGCCAAGTATCAGTAAACTCAGCGAGGCACTACAGCATCGCGAAGAGGCAAGGCGGCAAATTCTGATGTCATTGCTGCTTAATGATGAAGCCGTTTTTACTAAACATATGGCGCAAGCGAAAGATGAGTTGAATAAAACCAAAGCGATATTTGAATATTACAAAGCGAATTTAATCAGTGATGATACTGATGCCCGGCAACTGGCCAGCACACAACAATCTTTTGCTGATTATGCGCAGAAATTAGAATCGATGACAGGCGTTTACCACCGTGACGGTATCGAGGCTGCTCGGCAGATGGTGTCGGATGGTGGAATTATTGCCAAGGCTTCCTCTGCATTAAGTGCGAATATCACGGAAATGTTGAAGCGCAATTATAATATCGCTAAGGAATATGCGGCGAATAACCATACGCAGTATCAAAATACGTTCTGGTTATTAATTTCAACGATTATCTTTTTATTAGTACTGATTGCCGTATTTGCCTCACTCATTCTTGGCTATCTAAATAAAGGATTGAAAAACCTACAAACCAGTATGGGCACTATCAGCGAATCACTGGATTTAACCCTGAAAGTGGATCTCGATAAAAAAGATGAACTGGGCGCGACTGCGGCGAGTTTTAATGGCCTGATGGAAAAAATCCGCAATGTATTGAGTAGCGTGAAAGAGGCCAGCAGTGAAGTCGATACCGCCGCCAGTGAAATCGCCAAAAGCAACGACGATCTCTCTTCACGCACAGAATCACAGGCGTCCTCGCTGGAACAGACTGCCGCCAGTATGAACCAGCTTTCAGCGACGGTGAAACACAATAAGGACAACGCACAGGAGGCGAATGTCTTTATTGGCCGTCTGCAGACGATGATGAACGAAAATCATCGCGAACTGAGTTCCCTGCAAAAATCGATCGACGATATTTCCGCTTCATCGGCGAAGATCTCTGAAATCACCGACATTATTGACAGCATCGCCTTCCAGACCAACATTCTGGCGCTCAATGCGGCGGTGGAAGCCGCCCGCGCGGGCGAACAGGGCAAAGGCTTTGCCGTTGTGGCGGGCGAAGTGCGTTCGCTGTCGCACCGCTCATCCGTTGCGGCACGGGATATTCGCGGGCTGATCGATGAAGCGATTAAGAATGTCAGTGAAGGGGTCAGCTATGCCTCCAGTGTTACTACGCGGATGAATAATGCGCTGGGTGCAGTGGATGAAACCACATTGCTGATTAATCAGGTGAATAACTCATCCAGCGAGCAGAGCCACGGTATTGAGCAGGTGAATATTGCCGTCAGCCAGATGGAAGGTAACCTGCAACAGAACGCCGCAATGGTCGAACAGATGGCTACCGCCGCCAATTCGCTCAGCCATCAGGCCGGGAAGCTGCTGAATGATGTGAATGCGTTCAGGTTGTAGCCGAAATGCCGGGTGGCGCTCGCGCTTACCCGGCCGGTTGTACTCAGAATACGGGGTAACAGCAGTGCAGAAGATCGGGTTACTTTATTGTCGCGAAGCCACCAGCACCTGCAAGTATTTCAGGCAACTGCCGCCCCATTTCATTTCCATATCGCGGTACAGTTCTTCCGCCAGCCGGTACTCTTCTTCGCTGAGGGGAGCATCCGCTTCAATGAGGTAATCGCAGATCGTTTCAAAAGCCAGCCCGCTTTCGTTGTAATCCACATAATCGATGGCAAATTGCAGCCTTTCAGCGTCCACACGCCCGAAAAAGCGCGCGCCAAAGGCTTTCACTCTTACATCCATCATCGCACTTCTCCGCCTTTATTCGTCACCAGTGCCGCTAACGCCGGAACCGACACCGCAATCAAAAACAATACAACACTGATAGCCTGGCTCCCCCTCTCGCGCCAGTTGCCGAGCAGCACCGAGAGCAGAAAAAACGCTGCGCCGCAAAATAACATCGTCACACCAAATACGCGGTTCGCCCGATACCAGGCCGCTTCATCACGCAGCGTAAGCGCCGTGCGCACACCGTAAAAACGGTTCGGTTTAATGCGCTGCCACGCCAGCGGGATCGCCAGCGCCATCAGAACCAGGCAACCGATGCTCAGGTAAACAAAGGTCTCGTTCATGGGTGAAGCTCCTTTCCCATTGCGGGCTTTTATCGTTATCCCGACAAAGGGATAAAACCCTTAATATCCCCAGGTCGGGATATTGCGCCCTGGATGACGAAATAAGAACCCACAAATCCTGGTGGGTGAATTTCACAACACGCACGGCTGTCACTGCAGCCGACAGTAGCAGATCGACTGCTGTGCAAGAAAGGCGTTGCCGGATGGCGCGCTTATCCGGCAAACCGGGTTACGCTTGCTGTTCCCGCTGGCGATGAATTCCCATTGCCAGCACCTGCGCCGGGTCAAACAGCGACAGGCTCTCAACCTGCGATAACAGCAGCACTTTGCGGAAATCCAGCGCCGGGCGCGGCCCGGAAGCCAGCTCGATATTGTGTTCGGCGTACCACGCGCTGTAGTTGTGCTCGACATGCAGATCCAGCGTCTTTTCATCGCGATAGCCGCTCAACATCGGGATCAGCACAATGTTGTTCGCATCGCCGCTGTCAAACGTAGCAGTGTGGATCATACCGATGTAAATGCGCTGCGACTTAAGCGTTATCCACGCCAGATCGCCCGTTTCCATACATTGATAAATCAGCCCTTCCACGCCGTTGGCGCGTGACAGGTGTTTATACAGTTCACGACGCCCGGAGCTGTCCAGCCGCGCGCTGCCGGACCAGTTTGATCGCCAGAGACAAAACAGAACGGCAAAAGCCAGCATAATCACCACCGGCGCCTGAATGCCTAAAAAGCTCCAGTTCATAAAACTCATGTGCAAGTGATGCTGTTCGGCGCCAAATTCCGCAGGCAGTTGGTTCATCACGGTGGAAGCGATTAACAGACACAGCCATAGCAGCGCCGTGGCCAGAATGCCCTGCAGGACAAAAACGCAGCCATAAAGCGCCACCAGAAAATAGACATCCCAGCCGAAGCTACGTTTGAATTTAAAGCGCGTGGAGAGATCGTGCGAGGTATACCAGTAGCCGCAAACCATTAATACCATGAAGATGGCGGTTCCCATATTTACGCCCTCTTCAATGCGTCAACATGACGTTTAAAATCGTCCTGCACCTGCTGACAGTGAATATTCACCGAGGTATTACCGTCGGCATCAACAACAATACGATCGCCATCTTCAATCGAATCCTGGATCTCGCTATGGCTCATCACCTGCAATAACCGATCGGGACTGGCAAACAACGAATACAACATTTTTTTCATTCATCACCTCCGCAGTCAGTATAGAAACCGACTGCGGATTATGTGTTTTTTTATCCGAACAGAAGCAAATAGGGCGTGATGAATGACCAGCAGTGCGCCGGACGCTTACGCCATGAATAGCGGATTAACATCGCCGATGTGCGAAGTAGGGGTGCAAATTCAATAGCCGCTTTTTGAAATAAAAAACCGGAGGACGCTCCCCTCCGGTCTGCCATTTACTGGCCGTAATAGGCGTGCGAACCGTGCTTACGCAGATAGTGTTTGTCCATCAATGCCTGCTGCATATCCGCAAGCTGCGGGGACAGTTGGCGTGAGAACAGCCCCATGTAAGCGCACTCCTCCAGCACCACCGCGTTATGCACTGCATCCGCCGCGTTTTTGCCCCACGCAAACGGGCCGTGCGAATGCACCAGCACCGCCGGGATCTGCATCGGGTCAATATCGCGCTGTTCAAAGGTTTTGATGATCACTTCCCCGGTTTCATACTCATATTCGCCGTTGATCTCCTCTTCGGTCATCAGCCGCGTACAGGGAATAGCGCCATAGAAGTAATCGGCGTGCGTGGTGCCCCATGCCGGCAGATCCAGCCCGGCCTGCGACCAGATAGTGGCATGGCGCGAATGCGTATGCACAATGCCGCCAATCTGCGGGAAACGGCGGTACAACGCCAGGTGCGTCGGCGTATCGGACGACGGTTTTTTGCTCCCCTCCACCACGCGCCCGCTGGCAATCTCCACCACTACCATATCGTCGGCAGTCATCACCTCATATTCCACGCCAGACGGTTTGATCACCATCAACGTGCGCGTGTCGTCCACGGCGCTGACATTGCCCCAGGTAAAGGTCACCAGATGATGAGCGGGCAGCGCCAGGTTGGCGGCCAGCACCTCGGCTTTCAGTTGTTCTAACATGCGAATCCTCCTTCCTGCATACGCGCTTCAATCCAGCGCCGCGCCTGAATAATCTCCAGCACCGGCTCTTTGGCTTTTTCGGTCCACATCTCAATCAAAAATGCGCCGCGGTAGTTCAGTTGTTGCAGCGTGCGGAACACGCCGACAAAGTCGACGCAGCCTTCACCAAACGGCACATCACGAAACTGGCCGGGGCTGTCATCAGTCACCGGCTGTGTGTCTTTCAGGTGAATGGCGGCAATACGGTCGATACCCAGCGACAGTTCGGCACTGACATCGTTGCCCCACGCGCTGAGGTTGCCGACATCCGGATAGACGCTGAACCACGGCGACGCGAGCATCTCATCCCACTTTTTCCACTTACTGATCGAGTTCATAAAGGCGGTATCCATGATCTCGACCGCCAGCATCACTTGCGCGGCGGCGGCCTGTTCCACCGCCCACGCCAGCCCTTCGGCAAAACGCTGCTGCGTGCCTTCGTCATGCTCTTCGTAATAGACGTCGTAACCGGCAAGCTGAATGGTGCGAATACCCAGATCGCGCGCCAGACGAATCGCTTTGCGCATGATGTCGCGCGCCCGCTCGCGCACCGCTTCATCGCGGCTGCCAAACGGAAAACGCCGGTGCGCAGAGAGGCACATCGAAGGAATTGCCACGCCGGTTTCCAGCATCGCTTCCACCAGCGATGCCCGCTGCGCAGTGCTCCACTCCAGCCGTGATAAGCGCTCATCGGTTTCATCCACTGACATTTCGACAAAATCGAAACCGCAGCTTTTCGCCAGCACCAGCCTCTCCGGCCAGCTCAGCTCTTTCGCCAGCGCTTTTTCATAGATGCCTAACGGATGCGTACGCATTAGTTATCTCCCCAGATGGCGCGAATTTGCGCGTGGAAATCGCTCGCGGTCTGTGCCGGATCCGCCGCGCCGGAAAGCGCACGCCCGGCAATAAAGGCTTTGACGTTAATATCTTTAAACAGCGGCAGATCGGCAGGCTGCAGGCCACCAGTCACCGACAGTTCAAGGCCGATATCCGACAGCGCTTTCATCCGCGCCAGATCGGCCTCGCCCCACTGCTGGCCGCTGGCCTGCGCATCGCGTCCACGGTGGTAAATCGCCTGACGCACGCCAATGCGGTACCAGTCTCGGGCATCATCAAACGTCCAGTTGCCGAACAGTTCGATCTGAATTTCGCCGTTATGCGCCTGCGCCACGGCGTGGCCTTTCTCAATGGTCGCCAGCGGCGCAGCGCAGATAATGGTCATCCAGTTCGCGCCCGCGCCCAACGCCTGTTGCGCCAGTGTTTCTCCGGCATCGGCCACTTTCCAGTCGGCAACGATAATCTTCTCCGGGCACTGCGCACGCAGGGCGCGTACGGCGTTTAGCCCCTCGCTAAGGCACAAAATGGTGCCGGCTTCGACGATGTCCACGTGATCCTGTAACAACGCCACATCGCGCCGGGCAGCCGCAAGGCTGGTATGGTCGAGCGCCAGTTGCAGTAATGGTCGGCTCATAACGTCTGCTCCTTAATGCGGGCGTGAAAGCCCTGTAGTGCTTCAATCAAAAACTGGTAATGCGCGTATTTGCGCTGGTAGGCGGCGTGCGCGGCCATATCGGGAGTGAGCGTACGAATGTCATGCTTCAGCGTTTGCTGCGCGTGGTGAAAATCGCGGAATACGCCGGTGCCAACCAGCGCCGCCAGCGCCGCGCCGAAGCAGCCGGTCTCTTCCACCTGCGGTAATTCCACCGCTAAGCCGCTGACATCCGCCAGCATCTGCATCCACACGTCGGAGTGCGCCGGGCCGCCAGTGACCCGCAACGCGCGTACCGCGGTAAAGCGTTCCCGCATGCGATTGAGGTGAGTCATATGGCAGAACACCACGCCTTCATACACCGCCTGCAACAGATGCGCGCGGGTGTGCAGCGCCTGCATGCCGTAAAAACCGCTGGTCATCTCCAGCCCGGCGTTGCTGCCGTAGAGAAACGGCAGGAAGAACAGCTCGCTGCCTGCTTTCGGCAGGCTGGCCACCGCCTGGTTGATCTCGTCGAAAGAGATGTCTCCCCACTGAGCGGTGAGCCACTCAAGATTGCCCGAGGAAGTCGGGCTGGCTTCATGCACGATGTACTGGCCGTCATTGACGTAGCGACCGTAAACATAAGGATGCGCTTCGTGATCGCGAAGCCCGTTGGCAATGCCGCTGGTCACCGCCCATGTTCCCATTACCGCATTGAGCCGCTGCTCATCCTGCAATCCGGCGCAGAGTGCGGTGGAAACCACATCAAACAGACCGCCAACGACGGGCGTACCCGCCGCCAGACCGGTTATGGCGGCTGCCTGAGCGGTGATTTCCCCGCAAATTTCGGCGCAGCGGACAATCGGCGGCAGCGCGGCGTCAATTTCCTGAATACCCAGCCACTGCGACAATCGTGCGTCGTAGCGCTGGCTTTCCATGTTGTAGAGATTGGATTCGGAGATATTGCTCTCTTCGCAGCCTTTGCGACCGGTCAGGCACCAGCGTAAATAGTCGTGCCCCATCATCACGCAGCCAATCTGTGCATAACGGTGTGGTTCGTTCTCCTTCATCCAACGCAGCAGCGAAACCGGGTGCCCGGTCCATAACGTCTGGCGGGTAAGCGGATAGAGTTTTTGCGGGATGTCATCAGCACGCCAGCGGCGGACAATATCCAGGGCCCGGCGATCGGAGGACAAGATCGCCGTTCCCAATGGCTGGTCGTTTTTACCGAGCAGAAATAATCCTTTTCCCTGTGCCGAAATCCCCACGCCGCGAATAAGTTTCCCTGGTGTGTGGGTCTGTTTTAGCAGGCGGGAAATCGTTTCGGCACACGTCGTCCACAGCGCGTGCATATCGCGCTCGGCATAGCCTGGTTGCGGGCTGAGCGTTTTCAATGGCTGGCGCTCAATGCCGTGCTCCCGGCCCTGGCTGTCATATAAACCGGCTTTCAGATAAGTACCGCCACAATCGATACCCAACCAGAAGGTCTCTTTTTCACTCATCTTTATGCTCTCGTTGTTATTGCCGCTTATCTGTATGCCCGGTAAGCACCGCGCCACCGGGCATCGCGGTCAGGCTTCGCGTTTGCGCGCGCCGAGCGGGTTAACGGCTGCGTTTCCCGCATCGCACTTCGCTGGCAGCAACAGCGCCATCAACGCGGCGAGCGCCAGGGAAATCGCCAGGCAATAGACCCCGGCATCTTTGCTGTAGAGGTTGATCAACACACCCACCGCATACGGGCCGCAGAAACCGCCAAGGTTACCCAGTGCGTTAATCACGCCACGCGCGCCACCGGCCATTTCCGCGCTGAACAGCCGCGCCGGAATGGTCCAGAACACGCCCGCCGCCGATTGCAGGAAGAAGCCGCAGCCAACCAGCGCCGTATAGGAGAGCCAGATGCTCTCTTTCAGCGCCACCGACAAGAACATGCACAGTGCAAACCCCACCAGTGGCAACGAGACAAACAGCTTGCGTTTACCGGTACGGTCAGAGAGGGAAGAGAAGATAAACATCCCGGCAATTGCGCCGATGTACGGCAGAATGGCCAGCATGCCCACCTGCCCCATGGTGCTGTGAGTAAGTTCTTTCAGAATGGTGGGCAGCCACAGGGTGTAGCCGTAGATGCCGGTCTGGTAGAAGAAGTTGAGCGCAATCAGTTGCCACATGGTTCTGTCGGAGAGCACGGCGCTCAGCGAGGCGTTCTTCACCTCTTTCCCGGCAATCGCGCGCTGCTCTGCCGCCAGCGTCTCAACCAGATATTTTTTCTCGCTCTCCGAGATCCAGCGCGCTTCCTGCGGACGGTCATAGATAGTCATCGCCCACAGCACCAGCACCACAATGGAGAGCAGCCCTTCGATGATAAACAGCCAGCGCCAGTCCAGCGCGGTAATGATCCAGCCGGAGAGCGGCGCGGTGACGATACCGGCAATCGGCACAAACATGATCACAATCGCGTTGGCGCGGCCACGTTCCGCATCCGGGAACCAGTTGCTGATCATCGTCAGCACCACCGGCAGCATGCCGCCTTCCGCCACGCCGAGTAAAAAGCGCAGTGCCAGTAACTGATACTGGTTGGTGACCAACCCGGTCAGTACCGAGATCACCGCCCAGGCCACCAGCGACCAGCCGATAAATTTCTTGCCGCTACCGTGCACAGCAATTTTGCCGCCAGGCACCTGCAAGAAGAGATAACCGATAAAGAAAATTCCCCCGGCGAGACCGGCCATCGACGCGGTAATACCGAGTTCCTGATCCATCCCGCCGGGCATGGCAAACGCGATATTCACGCGGTCCATATAGGAAATAATGCAAGCGATAAGAATCGGGGGAATTATTCTTAACCAGCGCTGATGCGGAATATCCGCAGGTGTAGAGTAAGAGGATGTATTCATAATTAGCATCTCGTTAAAAGTAACAGGTATGCGATGACAGAGTTTGTTGTATTTATTGTCTGGCTTTATTTAATGCGGTAATGCCGTCGCGTAATATCGCGACGCGATGGTCAACACTGGCCCTGGCATCAATTTCCAGTAATTTAATGCCGCTGAATAATAAATTATCGTTTGCCGTGGCGTTAAATAACGCGCTGGCACGATCGACCGTTAATAAACTCTCGGCGCAAAACGGAGCAAATGGCGCGTGCAAATCCTGCCATTCACCGTACGCGCCCTGCTGCGTGGTGCCGGAGAACATCAAGCCGCGCAGTTTCCCGGCCTGTTGCGCCCGTTGCGTATGGCTGAGCGGTAGTGTCGTATTGCGCCCTTCAATAGCGGAGCGCGCCCAGTTAATGCACACGCCAACCTCCACGCCCGCCAGCGTTTCCAGTACATTTTCCAGCGGCAAAAAGCCTTTACGCGGCGCGGGCTGGTTCATGGCATCGCAATGTTCGAGCACCAGCTCGCAATCCCAGTCCCAGCGGGCAATTTCCGCGATTGATCGGGCAAATGCGTCGGTAGCTTGTTCCACGCTGGCATTACCCGCCAGCGGCGCGGCCTGCATCTCCAGCGCGATGATTTTGCCGGGAAAACGGGCATTGACCGCGCGGATTTTGTTATGCAGATGGCGGTAATAATCAACGCAGGCGCGGCGCTGTTGTTCATCGCTGGAGGCGAGGCCAAAACCGCCGTTCGACGCGCGGCGACGCATGGTTTCCATCACCGCTGTCACCACTATCTGCCACTCGCCCGGCGTGTGTTTCAGCAGCCACTCATCGCCAAGCGGGTGCAGATTCTCCAGACAAGGCTGTTCCAGCCCGGCAATGTGCGGCGTATCCGCCAGTTGCCGCCAGAAATCCCGTTCCTGCTCTTCACCCTGTTGGTGAAACGACGGCGCGCAGGGATACGCACCGATAATATAACCGGCATTATTATTCATATTTCGCTCCTGCTCAGTGGCAAATTAATTCAATGCAGCAATCGCCACCTTCACAACAATTTTACGAATAGCCGTTGCGCGATGTTTATTACAGGCCGGACGATGAACATCCTGCGGGAAAAATATCGCGTAGCTGCCTGGGACCATTTCAAAAAAGGATTCGTTTTCACTGCCCTGGTAATAAATAATATCGCGCTGGGCCAGTAGTTCTTCCCGAATAACGTTATTTCCGCGGTCAATGGCAATACCGATCTCTTCTTCGCCCCACGCCAGAAACTGAATATCCAGATAGCGGCGGTGAACTTCCGGTTTCTGCTGCTCCCTGGGCTGGGTGGTCAGGTCAAGAATCTGCGCAAAGACCGTGCGCCCGTCAATTTCCACTACACCAGGTTGCAGGGTGCGGAAATCGGTGGTGCGCAGAAATTCGAGTGCGGTTTCAATCGCTGCCGGTAAGCGGCAGGGATTGGGCTGTGAAATATGGCCGAAGATCATCGTTCCTCCTTACAGCGCCTGGATTTTGGCCCACACGCTGTCATCCACGGTGATGCCATTGTGACGGTTCTCTTCCAGCAGGCGAGTAAACTCGTGGCCCGGCAGGCGAACCGGCGCATTTTCATCAGCGCGTTCCGCGGTGGTGATGTAATCCATAATGCGTTGCAGCTTGGCATCGCGCGAAGCGCCGTCTATCAGCTTATCGACTTCAATGGCGATAAAGACCTGAGAAATACCGTATTCGTCGCTGTTATCCTCCGTCACTTCCGCGACAGATGCGCCATCAGAAAGCAGCGTGGCAATCATATCCAGCACAATCGACAGGCCAGAACCTTTCCAGTAACCCATCGGCAGAATGCGACGATTTTTCTCAATCACACCCGGCTCTTTCGTCAGGTTGCCATCATCATCGAAGCCGCCATCCACCGGGAGCTTGCGCCCGGCCAGCCGGTTCACTTCCAGCATGCCGTAGGAAAACATCGACATCGACATATCCACCATGGTGATCGGCGTGGAGGGAATGGCGACGATCAGCGGGTTAGTGCCAATACGACACTCTTTTGCGCCCCACGGCGGCATCACGGCGATGGAGTTGGTCCAGCAGATACCGATATAACCTCTCTCCGCCGCCTGCCAGCCATAACTGCCGCCGCGCATCCAGTGGTTGGCGTTACGCACCGCCACCAGGCCAATGCCGTGATCCGACGCCAGTTCGATAGCGCGATCCATCATCTTTTTCGCCGTCAGATTGCCAATCGAGCGCTGTGCATCCCACTGTTCAATCGCGCCAAGATTGGCGATGCGCTTAGCCTGCGCCTCCGGAATGATGTCGCCGGCATCCAGTTGCTGAATAAAACGCGGGAAGCGGTTAACGCCGTGGGAATAAACGCCGGATTCGGTGGTGCGGGCGAACATTTCTGCACAGGCATCGGCAGTCTCTTCACGCACCTTGCGGGAAAGCAGCACGCGTTTGAAAGCGTGTTTCAGCTCTTCGAAGGTTACCTTCATTTTTTTCTCCTGATTGCATCGAACATCTGTGCTTTTTTTATACCCCTGAATTTCAAAATACGAAATAGCATTCCGTATAGTAAAATTCAGATATGTGATCATCGCGTCACTTTAAATTTCCAAGTTTATTACTATCAATGAGTTACAAACGTACCGCGATTTTGTGTGGCCCGTTCCATTTTGCGTTAGTATTGAAGCTGGCAAATTTAACGGGTCCGTAAGTGGCAGGAAGCGAGAGCGCATCAATGCAAGAAGAAAAAGAGAAACCGTCGGGTAGCCAAAGCCTGTTTCGGGGATTACAACTGCTGGATATTCTGAGTAACTACCCAAATGGATGCCCGTTAGCGCATCTTTCTGAGCTGGCGCAGTTGAACAAAAGTACGGTGCACCGCCTGTTGCAGGGGCTGCAATCCTGCGGCTATGTCAAACCCGCACCGGCGGCAGGCAGTTACCGTTTAACCACCAAATGCATCGCCATTGGGCAAAAGGCGTTGTCGTCATTAAACATCATTCATGTTGCCGCGCCGCATCTTGAAGCGCTGAACCTGGAGATCGGTGAAACCATCAACTTCTCCACCCGCGAAGATGATCACGCGATCCTGATTTATAAACTTGAGCCGACCACCGGCATGCTGAGAACGCGGGCATATATCGGCCAGCACCAGGAGCTGTATTGCTCGGCGATGGGCAAAATCTACCTGGCTTATGGCCGCCCGGAGTATGTTGTCGAGTACTGGACAAACCACCGGGAGAGGATCAAGCCGCTCACCCGCTACACCATCGATAAGCTCGATGTGATGCAGCAGGAGTTGCAGGAAATTCGTGCGCAGCAGTGGGCAAAAGACAGGGAAGAGAATGAGTTAGGCGTCTCCTGCCTCGCGGTGCCAGTGTTCGATATTCAGGGCCGCGTGCCGTACGCCGTCTCCATTTCGCTCTCCACCTCGCGGCTGGAATTGTTAGGTGAAGCACGTCTGCTTGCGGCGCTGAAAAATACCGCCAGAGCGATTTCCCAGGAACTGGGCTACGAAGAAAAAACAGCCTGATTGCACGACGCCGGAAAGCCACGACTTTCCGGCCGATCGCAGAAGATCCTTCGCATCATGCCTGGTAACGCGCCAAACATCAGCAGGTGCATCTTCAGCACCGCGCTTTTTGTCGCCGTAGTTCAGTTGCGTCAGCACGACAAAATTCCAGGAAATGGCTAACGTTACTGCTACCGAATAGATATCTCATAGATGGGCATCACTTAACCCGCAGATAAAAACAGGTTAATACGCGGATATATTGCCACGGAAATATTAGCAGGCAACATCGAGCTGCCAGTAATAACCCGATACTTCAGGTAAGTTGCCGGTTTCTTTGTTTTCTTCGCCAGTAATTTTATTTCCATTTCTGGCAAAATGGATCAACCGAAGCAGAAAAGGCCATAACATTGTCACGACCATCAGAATGGTGAGTAATAAGGGGGTTAATTTCAGTTTAGCAATAAAAATGCAGTATCCGCGCCGCAATCAACCCAAACAGGTTAAATTTTTGAGGGTCATTGTTGGTGGCAACAACATCACTGGTAAAAAGCTGATCACAGCCACCGCGCAAAAGAACATAAATTAGATATAGAACAAGCCAATAAATTTAACGACATCCATTGATATTTTTTTATAAAAAAAGACAAAAGTAGCTATGATTGCAATTAAAATTAATGCAATCCAGAAGGTGATGATTAGTTTGCTGTGTGAGTCAGTAAAAACAAAAAATATAATTAACATGCGCTAATTAAGCTCTGCGCAATTTCATTATCACTACTAATTAATAATAATATTAAAACATACCCAGTGGCTTCACCAGCGCTTTTAAAAATATAGGATTTTCCTTGATTCTTTATTACGATGAGTTCGCTGTGCCATGTTGGCTTATCAGGTAAGGAAGAGATGGATAACAGAATACAGGCAGCGATCGCGCTGCGAAAACAGGGCGAGTACGAACAAAGCCGCCAGGCGCTGAAAGTGCTTGTCGCGGAACCGACGCTACGCGCGCTGGCGTTGCTGAATATCGCCTGGTCGTATGATAACGAAGGTAATGAGCAGGAAGCAGAGCAGTGGTACCGTGCCGCACTGGAAGCTGGGCTGACAGGCGAAGATGAATTTGAAGCCCGCTTTGGCCTGGCCTCAACACTGCGCTGCCTGGGGCAGTACGCGCAGGCGAAAATCCTGTTTGAAGAGATCCTTACCTGCTGGCCGCAGGCTACAGAGGTAAGGCCATTGTATGCTTTGTGCCTGCACAATCTCGGCGAACATCAACAGGCGGTCAGCTTGCTGCTTAACTGTATTGCGCAGCACCCGGATGCGCGCACCGCGCCTTACGCCAGAGCGCTGCGCGAATACGCACAACGCCCTGAAGGTTGAGCTACCGATGCTGTTTCTGCGCTTGCCACAGCGCCATGACGCTGAGGAATACCGTCACCATCAGATACAGCCCCGGAGCGAAGTGGCTACCAGTGGCGCTGATCAACAGCGTACAGATAAACGGTGCGAAACCGCCAAACACCGTTACCGCCACGTTATAGCTGATCGACATGCCGCTGGCGCGGGTCGATACCGGGAAGATATCGGCCATCAGCGACGGAATGGTCGAGAAGTAAATCGATTTCAGCAGCGCCATCCAGCCTACCAACAAGGCCAGTGACAGCGGCGTGACGTTCAGGCTGGTCAGCCAGAAAGCGGGCAGTAGCGTGAACGCCATCAGCACCAGCGCCACCCATAGCAACTTCACGCGACCAACACGTTCAGCCAGCAGGCCGCCAATTGGCGTTACCACTGTCAGGATCACCCCGGCCAGCAGCGTGGCGCTATACGCGGAGGACGGCGGCAAACCGAGGCTTTTCGTCGCCCACGTCGGCACGTAGTTGAGCATATAGTTGATCGCCGTCGAAACCACCATCAGGCCAATCGCCAGCAGCACCAGTCGCTTCTGCGCGCCGAGCAGCAGTTTCACCGGA
Organism: Kosakonia sp. MH5; assembly: GCF_009935945.1. NCBI lineage: Bacteria > Pseudomonadati > Pseudomonadota > Gammaproteobacteria > Enterobacterales > Enterobacteriaceae > Kosakonia > Kosakonia sp. MH5. Next base: position 905,986 of record NZ_QODH01000001.1, read on the forward strand.
TGGGCAGGTTTTTCTGCCTGAGCGTAGGCTGCCGGTTCATGAACATGACGGCGGATCCACAGCCCGACCGGGCCAATCAGCAGGCCAAAGGCAAACGGAATTCGCCAGCCCCACTCCTGCAACTGCTCCGTTGTCAGCCACTGCGCCAGCCCCAGACCAAACGCGGAGGCCAGCAACGTGCTCGCGCCCTGCGTGGCAAACTGCCAGCTGGCGATAAAAGCTTTGCGTTCGGGAAAGTGTTCCACCAGAAACGCCGTCGAACTGCCAAACTCACCGCCCGCCGAAAAGCCCTGAATCAACCGTGCGACCAGAATCAACAGCGGTGCGGCAACGCCCAGCGTGGCATAGCCGGGCATAAACGTGATCATCGCGCCGCCGAGCATCATCAAATTGATCGACAGCAGCAGCGACGCTTTGCGCCCGTGTTTGTCGGCATACGACCCCAGCACAATCGCGCCCAGCGGGCGGATCAGAAAGGCGACGCCAAAGCTGCCAAAGGCCAGCAGCAGTGATACTGTCGGGTTAGCGGTCGGGAAAAAGACATGGGCGATATAGCTGGCAAAAAAGCCGTAAACCGCAATATCAAACCACTCCAGCGCGTTGCCAATACAGGTAGCGAAAAGAGTTTTATAGAGGCTCGGACGGGTACCGCCCTGATCCATTTCTCGAGCCAACGTACTCATTGCGCACCTCCGGCCTGATGTAAACGGTGGCGCGCCAGCAGCTCTGCGCCCTGCTCGCCTAAATCCCAGAATAAACGCGTCATGATCGCCAGCCCTTCGCGGGCGATGGCGACCGGCAGATGCTCATCCGGCGCATGCTGGCCACAGGCCGGATAAGAGTGCGGCACCCACAGCGTCGGCAGACCTAAAATCCCGGCGAACACATCGTTGGGCAAGGAGCCGCCGAGGTTTGGCAGCAGCGCCGGTTTGTTGGCGCTGGTCTCCGCCATCGCCTCCAGCACCCAGTGCACCAGCGGATCGGTCGGGTCAAAGCGGGTTGCTGGTGTACCACGCACTTCACTGAGGGTGACCATCGAAAAGCCGTGCGCATCGAGATGCGCGCGCAGCGCATGTTCCAGTTGTTGCCAGTCAGTGCCAACAACAAAACGTAGCTGGCAGACCGCCGTCGCGTGGCCGGGAATAGCGTTCATCGGCTGCGCCGGGTTGCCGGTGAGAAACGACAGCACTTCCAGCGTGTTCCAGCCAAACAATTTCTCGGCAGCAGTTAAGCCCGGCTCACCCCAGTTTGCATCGGTCGCCGGATCGTTTTTACCGCTCGCAGGCGTGATATCCGCGAGGATCGCTTTCAGTTCCGCTGTCAGCGCGGGTGGTTTCAGCGCGGCAATCTGGATTTCGCCTTTGCCGTCCACCAGGCTGGCGATGGCGTTCGCCAGTTGCGTTCCGGGGTTGCTCAGCAAACCGCCCCAGTTACCGGAGTGGTAATCTTTGGCGCGGGCATGAATGGTCAGACGGAAGTTGGCGCAACCGCGCGAGCCAAGAAACAGCGTCGGGCGATCGGCGCTCAGGCGCGGGCCATCAGAGGCGATAAACAGGTCGGCGTTAAGGCGCGTTTTTAACTGCTTGCACACCTCCGCCAGCCCCGGCGAGCTCATCTCTTCACCCATCTCGCACAGCCAGACGCAGTTAAAACCCAGACGCCCGTTACGCGCGTGATACACCTGCGCCAGCGCCGCCAGATTCACCGAGTGCTGGCCTTTGTTATCCGCCGTACCACGCCCATACCAGTTGCCATCGCGCTCGGTCAACGTCCATGGCGAAAGCCCTTCGGCCCAGCGTGCATCATCGCCAAACACCACATCGCCGTGGCCGTAGCACATCACCGTCGGCAAGGCGGGATCTTCCTGATAGCTGGCAAGCAAAAATGGCCGCGCGGCGTTCACCGGATTCGCGATGATCTCGGTTTGAAAGCCCATTTCGTGAAACGCCGGAATAAACGCCTCGTCGTAGTAACGACGTAATGCTTCGTCGCGATCGGTGCGCTGGCTCTCACTGGGGATCGCCACGCGTGCGGCAAGCGTTTCTTTGAAGTGGCCGCTATCAAACCACGCCAGCGCCTGCGCAATAATTTGTTGTGTTGTCATGTTGTTTGCCCTGTCTGATTTGCTGCCGATGGCGCAAATATCTGTTGTTGTCTTTTTGTTCTAAACCAGAACAGAGCGTTGCCACAATAATAATAATTGCAACTTAGCGTTGCCTTTTTGATAAGTGTGAGTTGCACAATTCCAGAGCAATACAGGAAGGGGTTTAAGTAAGAGAAATGCCTGACAAAGAGAATAACGCCATCGCAAAGAGGGCTAGTTTCACTGCAAACATCCGTTCCATGTGCCTCTACGATCCGGGGTAAGATGCCCCCTAATAGCTATCGATAAAACTGCCCTGAATTCTGGCTCCAGCCGATCCAGCGAAGCGGCTTTTTTTTCAATGCATCTTGCTGCTACGGGCATCTCATCGAAGCAAAGCAGATCCGAATCTTCATCTGTTCCTCTGTCGATACGATATCCGTCGCCAAAATCCATAATAAAAACATCATATCCACCATCGCTATATTTGTGTGGAATCCCGTACTTCGCCTTTATCATCTCCTTATTGGCTTCCCACCAGGCTATCTGTCTGCTTTTCAAATACCGTCAATCTCATCCCGCCACATAAAACCACCTCATCCGTAAGGTTATTGTTGGCGATAATACTTCAATATCAGACAGATGAAAAATAGCCAGCAAGACTTTGCCGCCAAACTGTGCGCTGGATTCAGGAACCTCAATCCGACAAATCCGGGCGGGGCGGCATCCTTTCGCATCCGCTGGTTCAGGCCTGTTCCCCCCGGTTTTACTCGCCCTGTGCGGCCCGTTGATATCAGTACAAAAAACAACTTTAACGTGCAATATTCTTCCTTTCCCCAATGGAGCCTTATCGCAATGCTGACCAATGAACTGCGCTACTTTTTCGCGGTGGCGACCTCCGGCTCGCTGAGCACCGCCAGCGAGCAACTGTTTGTCGCGGGTTCCGCTATCAGCCGACAGATTCAGAAGCTGGAAGCTCGCCTTGGCGTCACGCTGTTTGAGCGCCATGCGCGCGGGATGGTGCTGACCGATGCCGGGCAAATTCTGGCTAATCACGTGCGTAAAAGCATGCGCGATATGGAGTTTGCGCTGGCAGAAATTCAGGGGCTAAAAGCGGTACGCAAAGCACTGGTGCGCATAGCCTGCACCGACGGCATGGCGTTTGATCTGCTGCCCGGCGTGCTGGCGCGCTTTCGCCAGCAGCATCCCGGTGTCAATTTTGATTTGCAGGTTGGCACAGCATTGCAGGTGGCGCAGTGGATCCGCCATAACGAGTGCGATGTCGCGTTTCAGTTCAGCCTGGCGCCTGAGCGCGAGGTGGAGATCATTGCCGCATGGCCTGCGCCGGTCTTGCTGTTGCTCGATGCCGGACATCCGTTAACGCAGCAGGCGAGCGTCACCCTCGACGCGCTACATCACTACCCGTTGGTGCTGCCGGAAGCCGGAACAACGATTCGCCAGTTGTTCGATCTCTCCTGCCGGATGGCGAACACCTTTCTGGAACCGGCGTTCAGCAGCAATAACTTCTCCGCGCTGTACGAGTTTACCCGTCATACCGCGCAGGCAATTACTGTATGCAGCCATTTCAGCGTACTGTGGCGCGCCCGGCTGGATGCAATGACACTGAAAGCCATCAATAACACCTCGCTCAGCCAGCGCTCGTTACAGATTCAGGTACCGGGCAGCCGACACCGCCCGGCAGCGGTAGAAACTTTTCTGCAAATGGCCACGCAGATGCTAGGCGAGGAGCACAGCAAATGGATGGCGCAACTGGCGTAACGATCAGTGCGCCGCGTCGGTTAGCCCGTCGATAATCACCTGCTTCATCCCCTGCGAACAGGGTTCCACGCGCCCGCGCACGCCATAGACCTGTGCCAGACTTTGCGGGGTGATCACCTCATCAGGTTTGCCGTTGGCTAACAACTCACCCTGCTTGAGAATCAATGCATGGTCGCCATGGCGCAGGGCGATATTGATATCGTGCACCACCACCACCGTGACAATGTTGCGTTGCTGCGTTTCGCGCTTCACCAGATCCATGACATGGAACTGATAGTTGAGATCCAGCGCACTCAGCGGCTCATCCAGCAGCAGCAGCGACGGCTGGCGGATCAGCGACTGCGCCAGCCCCACTAACTGTTTCTGCCCGCCGGAGAGCTGATCGAGAAAATGCAGCGCCAGATGCTCGATTCCGAGCTGGCGCAGCAACGTCATCACTTCCGCCTGTTTTGCCGCGCTGTGCAGGCCGCCAGAGGCGCGCTGGGCGACGATGATCGACTCCAGCACATGCAGATGCACGCCCGCCGGTAACGACTGCGGCAGGTAGACCACCTGCTCCGCCCGTCTGGCAAACGGCTGGCTCAGCAGATCGACATCATCCAGCAGCAACTCGCCCTCAGCTTTGTTCAACCCGGCCATTGCCCGCAGCAGTGTCGATTTCCCGCTGCCGTTCGGCCCCAGCAGAATGGTGACTTTGCCGCGCGGCAGTTCAGCGATATTAAGATCGTGAATAATCTGCCGTTTGTGATAGCCCGCGCCAAACCCGCGCAGGCTCAGACCGCTGTGGCTCATACACTCCCCCGGTGACGCACGATGATGGTGATAAAGAACGGTACGCCCACCAGAGAGGTGACAATGCCGACCGGGATAATGACGCCGGAGATCAGGTTTTTCGAAACGATGGATGCCAGCGACAGCACCAGCGCGCCGATCAGCGCGCTGGCCGGCAGATAAAAGCGGTGATCCTCGCCAAACAGCAGACGCGCAATATGCGGCGCTACCAGGCCGATAAAGCCAATCGGCCCGACAAATGCCACCGACAACGCCGACAGGATACTGATACGCAGCAGCGTTGCCAGACGCAGACGGCGCACGTTAATCCCGAAGCTGATGGCCCGGTCTTCGCCGAGGCGCAACGACGTGAGTTTCCACGAGCTAAGCATTGACAGCGGCATAATCACCGCCAGCGCCAGCAGCAGAATGCCGAGTTTCTCCCACGACGCGCGGGCAATGCTGCCCATCGTCCAGAACACCAGTCCCTGCAAGGTATCTTCGTTGGCAATAAATTGCAGCATCGACACCAGCGCATTAAAGGTGAATACCAGCGCAATGCCGAACAGCACCACGCCGGAGGTCGCCACCTGCGTCCAGCGGGTGATGCCATCCAGCAACAACGCCGCCAGCAGCGCGAAAATAAAGGCATTTGCTGAGATAAACCATTGCGCCGGAATGCCCGGAATACCAATACCGAGCACAATCGCCAGCGCCGCGCCGAACGCCGCCGCCGACGAAACGCCAAGCGTAAACGGGCTGGCAAGCGGATTATTGAGGATGGTTTGCATCTCCGCACCAGCAAGGCCGAGCGTCAGGCCGACGATAATCGCCATCAGCGCGTACGGCATGCGAATATCCCAGACAATCACCCGCGTCCCGGCATCAACGCTGGCCGGATCGATCAGCGTATGCCACAGCGTATCCAGCGGCAGGCCCGACGGACCAAGGGTAAAATCGAGCAACATCGACGCCACAATCAATACTGCAAGCACAACCAGCAGGCTGACGCGGCGGCGCAAAATCGCGCGGTAGTTGAGCATCAGGCCGTCGGTCTGTGACGCCCCCGGTTCAATAGTAGTACTCACGGTTATTTACTCTGCTGCCAGCTAAAGACGAAATTGTCGTCCGGCAGTTTGGTGAAGTTTTTGATGATGTGGTGATACGTCGCATCCGGATTGAGATCCGCGAAAGCCTGCGGATAGATATCTTTCGCCAGATACTCCATCCCCACAATGTTATATGGATGGTTGTAGAAGTGGTGATAAACGCCATAAACGTGTTTCGCCGCCACCGCCGGGATCTGGGCGACGCCGGTACGCTGCAACAATACCTGCGCCTGAGCATTCACCTCCTGCGGCGAGGTTTTCAGCCCCAGCGGCAGTACCTGGCTGTTACCACGTTTCGAGCCGGTCATGATGTAAACATCCGGGTTTTCGCTAATCACCTTCTCCAGCGCGATAAAACCGCTGGCGCCTGGCAATAATTCAGAACCGATATTTTTCGCGCCGACGGCTTCAACCAGCCCGCCCCAGCCGCTGTGGCCGTGGGTAAAGCAGCAGGCATCGGTATTACCGGCCAGCGCTTCAACAAACACTTTCGCCTGCGGTTTGATGGCCGCGGTTTTCTGTTCGATGGCGGTTAACTGCTGGCGATAGTAGGTGGTATACGCCGCCGCATTGCTCTCGCGATTCAGTACTTTTCCCAGCAGATCGACGCTGGAAGCGGTATCTTTCACCGGATTGACTTCATAATCGATAAACAGCACCGGAATATGCAGCGCCGCCAGCTTGCTGAGCACACCGCTATCGGCGAGTGCCGGTTTAGCCCGTAGCTGGGCAACCATCAGATCCGGCTGTTTGGACAGCACACTTTCCAGATCGACGTTACCTTTATCGCTAAAGCCCATATCCATAATGCTGGCCGCTTCCGGCCACTGGGTTTTCAGCATCTCCCAGGTGGCAACATCCTGTTTTTTCGCGAGGTTATTCCACGCCACCAGGCGTTTAAACGGATCGTCACGATCGAGCAGCGCCATCGCCATAATGTCGCGGCCATCCTGCAAAATCACGCGCTGTGGCTCGTGCGCAATGGTCACTTTTTGGCCGGAAAAATCGGTCACTGTCAGGGGATATTGTGTAGCGTGAGCCAGCAGCGGAACGGCGAGAAAAGCGGCGAGAACGAGCTTGCTGATGGATTTTCCTTGCATAAAAAACAACCTTGCTGAGAGTTGGATTGTAATGATTTTGATAATTATTATCATGTTAAACTAAATGAATCATATACAACACCAATAATTCGTTGTACCGCAACCCCGCTTTAACATCCTGATCCGTTTTCTGTTTCGCTGACATAATTTATTACGGATTATCATCAGGCTGATGATTACCCTCGTTTTTTTTCTTAATTCCCGGAAACACCCTATGAAATATTCACCCTTGTTGCTGCTTGCCTTCCTCACCACGGCGCAGGCTGAAGACAATGCCGTCCGGCTTAACTGCCCAACTCGCGGTAATATCACGATCTCCTTTTTCAACTACCATCTGATCACCATGAAATGGGGCGACCATTTTCAGGTCGCGGCGGGCAAGGAGCGCAACCATACCAAAGCGGGCGTGGCATTCTGGAGCACCACCTTTGGTAACGGCGACGATTTGGCTTTTTTCCCGGATTCGGGCCAGTACTACCTGTTTTATGCCGGGTCGGAAGATCCGGAGCCGTGCCGGGAAACCAGCCGTTTTGTCTATCCGGTGATCACTCCGCCACGCTACGACAAGCGCAGTAACGAGCCGGAAAACCAGGTGCAAACTACCGATAATGATGTGATAGTGCAGCGCCCGGAGGCATGAATTAGCCACCGGGCATTATGTCAAATAGCGCTAACGCTTATCCGGCTGGCGAGTGCTCCGCCAATGCGTTATTTCGTCTGGAACACGCCGTTTGCCACCTCCGCAGGCGTCACCACGCCGCTGTCGAGCACCCAGCCGCTGATAAGCGCCGCAGGCGTCACATCAAACGCCGGGTTGTAGACCTGCGCATTCTCCGGCGCCCATTGCACCGCGCCGAAACTGCCCGCCACGCCAGTCACTTCCGCAGCCGCACGCTGCTCAATCGGAATCGTATCGCCATTCGGACACAACGGATCGAGCGTGGTTTGCGGCGCGGCAACATAGAACGGAACATGGTGGAACTTCGCCAGCACCGCCAGCGAATAGGTGCCGATTTTGTTCGCCACATCGCCGTTGGCAGCAATACGATCAGCGCCGACCCACACCGCATCCACCTGCCCTTTCGCCATCAGGCTGGCGGCCATCGAATCGGTAATCAGCTGATAAGGCACGCCCAGTTCGCCCAGTTCCCAGGCCGTCAGACGACCGCCCTGCAGCAGCGGACGGGTTTCATCCACCCAGACATTCGCCACTTTGCCCTGCTGATGCGCCAGCGCAATCACGCCGAGCGCCGTGCCGACACCTGCTGTCGCCAGCCCGCCGGTATTGCAGTGCGTCAGCAAGCGGCTGCCAGGAGTAACCAGCGCGCTGCCCGCCTGCGCGATGCTGTCGCACAGTTGTTTGTCTTCATCAATAAGCCGCAGCGCTTCGGCGCTTAACGCGCTAACAAAGCTCTCCTGCGCCAGCGCTCGCTTCATACGATCAAGGTTGTTCATCAGATTGACCGCCGTCGGACGCGCCGCGCGCAGCGTTTCCAGCGCCTGCGCTAACTGGTCGCGGTTTGCGCCCTGTTCGGCCAGCAGTGCCAGCAACAGGCTGGCGGAGAGGCCAATCAACGGCGCGCCGCGCACGCGCAAAGCGTGAATATGGCCGACAAGTTCCGCTACCGTATCCGCCGACAACCAGCGTTTCTCCTGCGGAAGCGCCTGTTGGTCGAGAATAAATAAGTGATTGTCGGCGACTCGCAGGCTGGTGGTCTGTAATGCGTGCATATCGTTAAATCCCTGTTGCGTTGTTGTATCGTATTGTGTCAGGATGACGTTCAGATGTATAGACGTCTAAATGGCTTAATCAGCAAAAAGAGGATCGAGGCAATGTCGCAATACCGTACCTTCTCCGCCCGTGATGCCGTGGCGTATGCACAACAATTTGGCGGTCTGGACAATCCGTCCGAACTGGTGGACGCGCAGGAAGTGGGCGACGGTAACCTCAATCTGGTGTTTAAAATTTTCGACGCGCAGGGCGTCAGCCGTATCATCGTGAAACAGGCGCTACCTTATGTGCGCTGCGTCGGCGAATCCTGGCCATTAACGCTGGACAGAGCCAGGCTGGAAGCGCAAACGCTGGTGGAACACTATCAGCACAGCCCGCAGCACACGGTGAAAATCCACCACTTCGATCCGGAACTGGCAGTGATGGTGATGGAAGATCTCTCCGACCATAAGATCTGGCGCGGCGAACTGATCGCCAATGTCTATTACCCGCAGGCGGCCGCGCAACTCGGCAACTACCTGGCGCAAACCCTGTTCCACACCAGCGATTTCTACCTGCATCCGCATCAGAAAAAAGCGCAGGTGGCGCAGTTTATTAACCCGGAAATGTGCGAGATCACCGAAGATTTGTTCTTCAACGATCCGTATCAGATCCACGAGCGCAACAACTATCCGGCGGCGCTGGAAGCGGATGTTGCCGCCCTGCGCGACGACGTTCAGCTCAAGCTGGCCGTTGCGGCGCTGAAGCACCGTTTCTTCTCTCACGCCGAAGCGCTGCTGCACGGCGATATTCACAGCGGCTCGATTTTTGTGGCCGATGGCAGCCTGAAAGCTATCGATGCTGAGTTTGGTTATTTTGGGCCGATTGGCTTCGACGTCGGCACGGCGATCGGCAACCTGCTGCTCAACTATTGCGGTCTGCCAGGGCATCTGGGCATTCGCGATGCCGCTGCGGCACGCGAACAGCGCCTCGCCGATATTCAGACGCTGTGGACCACGTTTGCAGAGCGCTTCCAGGCGCTGGCAACGGAAAAAACCCGCGACGTGGCGCTGGCGCAGCCCGGTTATGCTTCGGCTTTCCTGAAAAAAGTGTGGGCCGATGCGATTGGTTTTTGCGGCACCGAACTGATTCGCCGCAGCGTCGGGCTGTCGCACGTGGCGGACATCGACACCATTAAAGATGAAGAGATGCGCCACGAATGTCTGCGCCACGCTATTTCGCTCGGCAAAGCGCTGATTGTGATTGCCGAACGCATCGACAGCGTGGAAGAGCTGATCGCGCGGGTGCGCCAGTATTCGTAAAACCATCCGGCAAATATTGTTCCCCAATATTAAATGCCGGGTGGCGGCTACGCCTTACCCGGCCTACTCAGTCTCGGCTCTACAGCAACGCATTCGCTATTTCCAGGCACATCCCTTACAGCAATGGGGTTGACCCCCCGCTCGAAATCGGCGAACCGGAGCACAGATGACAAGGTCTGGACGCCATGGATGGCGGCCAGAGGCGAGTCGAGACACGACGTCGAGTCGAGCCGACCGCGGGCAGATGTGCGGGAGGTGAGCGCAGTGCGCAGCACCGATTTCCCGCGGGGCCGCGGGGGATTGAAAAGGGGGAGCGCGGCGGCGCCCCCTTTTCCCGTTCACGTTCCACATAGATTATGTGTCTGCCAAACGTCTGGTGAACGGAATCCCTTCTCATACGCCGAATTAGCGGTTTTGCCGAATGGCGGCTTCGCCTTAACCAGCCTGCGTTTTACCCCAGATACTCAATCACCGACAACCCGCCGTTGTAATCGGTGCTGTAGATAATCCCCTGCGCATCAACAAACACATCACACGACTGGATCACGCGCGGGCGTCCTGGCCGGGTATCCATCATTTTCGCGGGCGCAGCAGGCACCAGTGCACCCGTTTCCACCGGGCGATACGGGTTAGAAATATCGTAAGCACGGACACCGGCGTTCTGGTAAGTGGCGAAAATCAGCGTCGAGCTGATAAAACTGCCGGGACGGTTTTCGTGCAGGTTGTGCGGGCCGAAATGCGCCCCTTTCGCCACATAATCCGTCTCGTCCGGCTGCGGAAACGTTGAGATGCTGACCGGGTTCGACGGCTCGCGAATATCAAACAGCCAGATCAGCTTCTCGCCATCTTCCTGATTGTCGAGCACCGCTTCATCCAGCACCACCAGCAGATTGCGATCCGGTAAGGGCAGCGCGGTATGCGTACCACCGCCAAACGGCGGGCTCCAGTTCCGATGGCTGATCAGCTTCGGCTGGGTACGATCTTTCACATCCAGCAGCGTTAAGCCTCCGTCGCGCCAGCTTCCGTAGGCGGTGTCACCACTGATAATCGCGTGGTGCAGCGCATAGCGTTTGCCTTCCGGCCATGCGGGCGTTTCGCCGGCCTGCTGGTTCATGCCCGGTAGCCACCAGCGCCCGGCGACCTGCGGCTTGCGCGGATCGGCCAGATCGATGGTCAGAAAAATGTAGTCGGTAAAACCGTCGATCAGTGCCGATACATAAGCCCAGCGCCCGCCAACGTACCAGATGCGGTGGATACCAATGCCATTGAGCGACAGGAAGCTGATTTCGCGCGGTTTATCCGGCGTGGAGATATCAAAAATGCGCAGCCCAGCGCTCCAGCCTTTATCCTGCACGTCGCTGACCGTATCGCCTACCGAGCGGGTGTAGTACACCTTTTCATCGGCAAAACGCGCATCGGCGAACAGATCGCGGGCGTTAATCACCAGCAGCAGATCGTCATGCGCCTGTAAATGCACATTCCAGGTGCCCGGCGGCGCAGCTACGTAGCCTGCGGGTTTCGGGTTTTTCGGGTCGCGGACATCAACAATAGAAAACCCCTGCGACACCATATGGCCGATATACGCAAAGCCGCGATGCACCATCAACTGGACGCCATCCGGGCGTCCCCCCTGATCGCTGTGCCCAATCAACCGCATATTGCGGCTGTATTCGGGACGCGGAAGTTCAGTTGCCATGATTAATCCTTTCCGATGCTGGATTTAAAAATGCCGGATGGCGCTAACGCTTATCCGGCAGTCGTAAGCAAACCTATCCGGCGAAGTTATTTGTTTTTCGCTTCCAGCGTCGCGAACCACGGCGCAATAAAATCTTCCGTCTGGCCCCAGCCCGGAATGATTTTGCCAAGCGACGCGACGTTCACCGCACCCGGCTGGCTGGCCAGCAGCGCCTGCGGGATTGCCGCCGCTTTAAAGTCGTAGGTGGCAGGCGTCTGCTCACCGGCAATCTTGTTGGCAATCAGGCGGACGTTCGTCGCGCCAATCAGCTTCGGATCCACCGCCACGCTCACTTTCCACGGGCTGTTAGCTTCGCGCATCAGTTGCAGATCCTGGTTGGAAATATCGATGCTGTAGAGTTTGATCTCCGTGCGGCCATTCTCTTTCAGCGCCTTATACGCGCCCTGGCTGAAGGCATCCCAGGTACCCCAGATAGCATCAATCTTACCTTTCGGGTATTTCGCCAGCACCGCGCCGACCTTGTTAGCCGTATCGCCCTGCACATCGGAAGAGACCGCGCCGATGGATTCCAGTTCTTTAATACCCGGATTAGCTTTCAGCAGCTCAGCGTAAGCCGCCTGACGACGCTCCATCGGCGGGAAACCGGCGACCCACAGTTTGATAATGTTGGCTTTGCCGTTGAAATCTTTTACCAGCGCACCGAATGAGAGTTTGGTCAGCGAGGCGTCATCCTGCTGGGTGACGGTCACGCCCGGAATTTCACCGTTAACAGCGGTATCGAATACCGACACTTTGATCCCGGCGGCCACCGCTTTTTTGATCAGATCGGTGGAATAGGGATCGCGACCCTGCGACAGGATGATGCCGTCATACTTCTGGCTGATCGCCTGATTTACAAAGTCCTGGAATTTGGCATCGTCGCCATTGCTCAAAAAGGTACTGATTTTAAAGCCGAGTTTTTTACCTTCCTGTAAGGCACCGGAGACGAACTGCGTAGTGTTATCGTCCGAGCCAAGGTTACGGATCAGCGCAATGCGCACCGGGCCGTTGTGATTGGCGATGGCATCCGGCACCGGCGCTGGCGTGGCCGCATGGCCCGGAAGCGCGCTCAGTAACCCCAGCGCTAACAGTGAGAGTGCAATTTTTTTCATGTCTGTTTTTCCCCTGAAAATTAACGACGCTGGAAGTAAGTCAACGCAAGAGCACTGGCCAGCACCAGCCCCTTAATAATGTCCATTGCATAGTAGGGCACCGACAGCATCACCAGCCCGTTTTGCAGTACGCCAAGGATCACCGCGCCCACCAGCGTGCCGAGCGCATTCGGTTTACCGGAACCGGCAAGCGAAAAGCCGATCCACGCCGCTGCCACGGCATCCATCAAATAACCGCCGCCCGCATTCACCTGCGAAGAGCCAATGCGCGAGGCGAGCAGAATGCCACCAAGGCCCGCCAGCAGCGAGGCAATAACGTAGGCCGCCACTTTATAGCGCGTGGTGCGAATACCCGAGAGGCGCGCCGCTTCCGGATTGCCGCCAATGGCATACATCCGGCGGCCGTGCGTGGTGAGCGACAGACCGAGCTGCGCCACTACCGTCACCACCAGCATAATGATCACGATCGTCGGCACCTGGCCAAGCAGGCTAAACGCGGCTGGGATCGTCCCTTCCGCCATATCGCCGCTCGGCAGCACCATATTTTCCGTGATCGAGCCGCCGTAGCTGTAGGTCATCGCCACACCCTGAATAACAAACAGGCTGCCGAGCGTCGCCAGCATGTCGGGAATACGCAGCACCACAATCAAAAAAGCATTGAACAGGCCGACCAGCGTACAGAGCGCCAGAGTAATAACGATCGCCTCCGTCGTGCCGAAGCCGTGCCAGACAAACAGCGAAATCACCAGCGCATTCGCCAGCGAAGCCGTTGACCCCACGGAGAGATCAAAGCCGCCGATTGTCAGCGAAATCGAGACGCCTACGCCAATCACCGTCACAATGGCGATTGAGCGTAAGATATTGATAATATTGAATGGGTCGAGGAAGTTGTCCGACGCGAGGCCAAAAATCGCGATCAACAAGACCACGGTGAGCAACATGCCCCATTTATACAGAAAATCAAAAAACTGCTGGCGGGGCGTTACCGCCGCATTGACTGACAGGGCCTTACTCACAGCGCCGTTCCTCCGGTGGAATAATAAAGTAATGTCTCTTCACGGGCCTCCTTACCCGCCACTTCTGCTACGATGCGTCCGTCCCACAGCACACAAATCCGATCGCACAGCCCAACCAGCTCGGCGAATTCACCTGACGCATAGATCACGCCTTTCCCTTCCCGCGCCAGCCCGTCAATTAACTGGAACAGGTCGGTCTTCGCTTTCACATCCACACCTTTGGTCGGCTCGTCGAAAATCACCACGTTAGCGTTACCGCGCAACCACTTCCCAATGGCCACTTTTTGCTGATTACCGCCAGAGAGGCGGCGCAGCGTCTGCGCCGGGCCGGTAGTGCGAATGCCGACACGGGCAATCACCTCTTCCGCCCAGCGCCAGGCCAGGCGATGACCAAACAATCCCCAGCGTGAAAAGCTGTTATCCGCGCTGATGGCGAGGTTCATGCTGATCGGCTCATCAACAAAAATGCCCTCTTTGCGCCGCTCTTCCGGCACCAGCGCCAGTCCACGTATCACCGAATCAGCCGGATCGCGCGGTCGCCACGGCTGGTTATTCAGCTCGCCACGATTGATACGGCTTTTACTTGCGCCAAACAGCGCCTTGCACAATTCGGTTTTCCCCGCGCCCGCCAACCCGGCGATGCCCAGAATTTCGCCTTTGCGCAGGCGCAGCGAAATATCTTTCAACAGCCCTTCGTCGTGCAGACCGTCAATACTCAGCAGCACTTCATCGCTGTGCGGCGGGCGCGCAGGCGGATAGATATCGCTTAATTCGTGGCCGAGCATCTTCTCGACAATCTCTTCGCCGCTCAGCTCCGCCATCGGCCCGGATTCAATCAGCTTGCCGTCGCGCAGCACCGTTAAGGTGTCGCAAATCGCTTTCAGTTCATGAATGCGGTGCGAGATAAACACTATGCCAATGCCCTGCTGTTGCAGGCGTTTCACCACGGTGAACAAGCGCTCACTTTCATGCTGATCGAGCGGTGCGGTGGGTTCATCAAGAATCAAAAAACGGCAGTGGTGCGACAGCGCCCGCGCCAGCAGAATTTGCTGCTTCTCCGCCAGCGTGCAGCTATCAATTGAGCGCTTTACATCAAGCTGAACGTCAAGCTGCGCCAGCGCATCACGCGCCTGCTGGCGGATCTCATTCCAGCGGAAGCGGTGCCCGGTTTCCGCCAGCGTATCGAGCATAATGTTTTCGGCGATGCTTAAACCGGGGATCAGCGCAACATCCACTTCCTGCTGCACCAGATGGATACCGAGTTGTTTGGCGTCGCGCGGGGTGCGAATGGACACCACCTGATTGTTGATGCTGATTTCACCTTCGTAGTGATCGTGCGTACCGCACAGCACCGCCATCAGCGTCGATTTCCCCGCGCCGTTTGCCCCGGTTAAGGCATGCACCGAGCCGCCGTGCAGGCTGAAATCCACATGCGACAGCGCCTTGAAGCCGCCAAAGGCCAGGCTAATGGTGCGCATTTCGAGGTGGTTACGGCTCATGGTGCATGAATCCCTGCAATTAATAGATTGATTTAACGAATTTTTCACAGCCTCGCTTGACTGGCAACGACGGAAAATGCATAAGATAAAGCAAAATATTATTAGCCATCCGGATGTCCAGACATAACATCGGGTTAGCAAACACGCACAAGGACACTACACATGAGCAACACTGATATTCGCGTCGTACCCGGCCCTGCCAATTATTATTCCCATGCCGGAAGCCTTGCGCGTTTGCACGACTTCTACAGCGCAGAGCAGCTCTCGCGCGCGGTGTGGATCTACGGCGAACGCGCTTTTGCCGGGGCCAAAGCCTTTCTGCCGCAAGGGTTTAATGCGCCGGGCGCAAAGCACATTCTGTTTCAGGGCCATTGCAGCGAACACGACGTGGCCGAACTGGTGCGGCAATCCGGCGATGACCGCGCAGTGGTGATTGGCGTTGGCGGCGGAGCACTGCTGGATACCGCCAAAGTGGTGGCGCGCCGCCTCGGTTTACCGGTAGTGGCTATCCCGACCATTGCTGCGACCTGCGCAGCCTGGACGCCGCTGTCGGTGTGGTACAACGATGCCGGGCAGGCGCTGCATTTTGAGATTTTCGACGACGCCAACTTCCTCGTGCTGGTCGAGCCGCAAATCATCCTCAATGCCCCGGCGGAGTATCTGCTGGCGGGCATCGGCGATACGCTGGCGAAGTGGTATGAAGCCGTGGTGCTGGCACCGCAGCCGGAAAACCTGCCGCTGACCGTGCGGCTGGGGATTAACGGCGCACTGGCTATCCGCGATGTGCTACTGGAAAGCAGCGAACAGGCGCTGGCCGATCAGCAGCGCGGCGAAGTGACGCAGGCATTTCGTGATGTGGTGGACGCAATCATTGCTGGCGGCGGTATGGTTGGCGGGCTGGGCGAGCGCTATACCCGCGTGGCGGCCGCACATGCCGTGCATAATGGCCTGACGGTACTGCCGCAAACGGATAAATTCCTGCACGGCACCAAAGTCGCTTACGGCATTCTGGTGCAGAGCGCCCTGCTCGGCCAGGACGATGTGCTGGCACAGCTAATCGATGCATATCAGCGCTTCAACCTGCCCACCACGCTGGCGGCGCTGGAGGTGGATATCAACAATCACGCCGAGCTGGAGAAAGTGATTGCTCACATCCTGCGTCCAGTGGAATCCATCCACTACCTGCCGGTAAACCTCTCCGCCGACACGCTGCGAGCGGCGTTTGAAAAAGTCGAAGCGCTGTCGCGCTAATCATAGTGCCGGATGGCGCTGGCGCTTATCCGGCCTACGGTTTCGGTGCTTGCCCCGGCAGGTAGCGTGTAAGCCGGATAAGGCGAGGCCGCCATCCGGCAATAAGCTGCGATGCCAGACAAAATACTGGCTGGCGCTTATTCTGTTTATCCTGGTTGGAAATCCTGCTACGTAAATCGGAAAACATCTTTCATCGTGCCTCCCCGACAGACAGTCAAAAAAGAGGTTGAATCTCTTCCACCTAATCGCTACGATTTTTTAAAAATCACACTGATTGAGGTGTCCAAATGCCTGGGACGAAAGTACTGACAGCGCATGTACCTATTGAACTCGCCGATAAAGTCGATTTACTTGCCGAAAGCAGCGAACGCTCGCGGGGCTGGATTATCAAGCGTGCGCTCGCGGAATATATTGAGCGTGCAGAATTACGCCAGGCCATGATCCAGCAAGGCCTGGATGCCGTTGAACGCGGTGAAACCGTCAGTCATGCAGAAGCGGCGACCTGGCTTAAAAGTCTGGGGACGGTTAATCCAATGCCGCTGCCAGGCGTTAAAAAACGGGGATGATAAATGCAGTTAGAATGGACGCGACTCGCTCTTCAGGATGTAGAGAGACTGTCAAAATTCCTGTTTATCCAAAACCCTGAAGCCGCCCGCAAAGTTGTCATCATGTTGGCTGACGCCCCTGAAATGCTCTTGCTCCACCCACAAATAGGCCCGCCGGATGAAAGCTGGTATCCGCGCGAAGTCCGTTCTTTGTTTGTTGGCAGTTATGAAATGATTTACGAACTGACGGACAGCCATATCATCATCCTGCGAATCTGGCATACAAAAGAAGACCGTTAGCGCTCATTGCCGGATGGCGGCTTCGCCTTATCCGGCCTGTGGTTTTATCCGTCGTATGAACGTATCCGCCCCACTCATGCAGGCCACAGCCCCATCGCCATTCGCGCGATGCCGAGCAGCGTTTCGCGACTGGCGCCGTCCCGCGCCTGAATCGACATCCCCTGCTGAATGCTGACATACAAACGCGTTAGCGCGTCGATATCGGTTGATGGCGGTAATTCGCCGCACTGCTGCGCTTCACTCAGGCGTGCTTTCAATAGTTCAAAGCCGCTATTACGCAACTGCTGAACCCGCGCGCCGAGCCGTTCGTGACCTTCGCTGGCGACGGACGACAGCGTCACCATACAGCCATGCGGCAAATCACTGCAGGTTAAGGTTTCCGCTGAACGCTCCAGCCACTGCGCAATCGCCTTTTTTGGTGACGGCTCGCTCTCCATGCCGTTCCAGATATGCGGTGCCACACATTCTTCGTAGTGCTGCAACACCTCGTCGTAGAGATCCTCTTTGCTGCCGAACGCGGCATACAAGCTGGGGGATTTAATCCCCATCGTCGCATAGAGATCATTCATCGACGTCGCGGTATAACCCTTCTGCCAGAAGAGTATCATCGCTTTGTTCAGCGCATCTGTGCGATCAAATTCACGGGGTCTTCCACGGCTCACTTCGCTACCCTCACATTTTGTGCTGATCGGTATATTAATAATATTGACGAATATATGGAAGCGTGATTATTTTAATTATGTATCAATCGACACATAATTCAGGAGCCACTCATGTCACACTCACTTGCAGGTAAACGCGCACTGGTCACCGGTGCGAGCCGCGGTCTGGGGAAAGCCATTGCCTTAACGCTGGCGCGCGCCGGGGCGGATGTCGCCATCACCTGGGAGAAATCAGCAGAGAAAGCCGAAGCGGTTGCCGCAGAAATCCGCGCCCTCGGGCGTAACGGCGTTGCTATTCAGGCCGACAGCGCCAAGCCGGAGGCGGCACGCACGGCGGTTGCGCAGACGGTAGAACAACTGGGCGGGCTGGATATTCTGGTCAATAACGCCGGGATTGCGCGCGGCGGTTTGCTGGAAACGATGTCGCAGGAAGATATCGATGCGTTGATCAACGTGAATATTCGCGGTGTGGTCTATACGACACAGGCGGCCATCTCCCATCTGCCGAAAGGCGGGCGCATTATCAATATCGGCAGCAACCTTTCCGACCGCGTACCGCTGGGTGAAATTGCGATTTACTCGATGACCAAATCGGCGCTGAACTCGTTAACACGCGGACTGGCGCGGGATCTGGGGCCGCGCGGCATCACCGTCAATATGGTGAAACCCGGCTCGACAGAAAGTGATATGAACCCGGTGGACGGTGAAACCTCCGATGCGCAGCGCCGCTTGATCGCGCTGGGCCACTACGGTGAAGCGCAGGATATCGCCGAGGCGGTTGCCTTCCTGGCCAGCCCGGCGGCGAAGCAGATCACCGGGGCCGATATTGTGGTGGATGGCGGTGCCAACGCGTAACGCCAGCAGAGGCGGCGCGTCAGCAGCAGCGCGCGCCGCCTTTACCGCCGTAGCGCGCATCCTGGCGTTCGCGGAAAAACTCCTCGTAGGTCATCGGCGTCTGATCCGGGTGCGTAACGCGCATATGCTCAACGTAGTTGTCATAGTCCGGCACGCCAATCATCATCTTCGCCGCCTGGCCCAGGTATTTTCCGGCTTTCGAGAGCGTATCAAACATCTTTTCCCCCTGAGAAAACCCTCTCCCGCAAGGGAGAGGGGGAAACCATTAATGGGCGCTTTTTGCCTGGCCGACAATCTGTTCAAGATTCTCCGGCATCGGCTCGTACGGCGTCTCTTTCGCCGTTGGTTCACTCACCTTCAGCGCCGCCAGCGCGGTTTTCAGCGAGTAAAACGCCAGCACCACCACAACCACCATAAAGAAGATGGTCAGCCCGGCATCAAGACGGTTGTTAAATACCAGTTGCGCCAGTTGTGACTGGGTATACTGCGCCGGAATGTTGCCGCTGTCGATCATCGCCTGGAACTTGTTGGCGATCGCCAGGAAGCCGACTTTGCCATCAGGGCTGAAGGCTTTTTGCCAGCCAGCGGTCAGCGTACACACCAGCAGCCAGGCGGTTGGCACTAATGCCACCCATGCATAACGCTGGCGTTTCATTTTAAACAGCACCACCGCGCAGAGCATCAGCGCCATGCCTGCCAGCATCTGGTTGGCGATACCAAACAGCGGCCACAAGGTGTTAATGCCGCCAAGCGGATCAACCACGCCCTGATGCAGGAAGTACCCCCACGCCAGTACGCACAGCGCCGTCGCCAGCAGGTTAGCAGGCAGCGATTCGGTCCGTTTCAGGTTCGGCGAGATCACGCCCAGCAGATCCTGCAACATAAAGCGCGCCGCGCGCGTACCGGCATCGACAGCTGTCAGAATAAACAGCGCTTCAAACAGAATGGCGAAGTGATACCAGAAGGCAACGTCCATCATGCCGCCGAGCGCGCCGTGCAGGATGTACGCCATCCCCACCGCCAGCGTCGGCGCACCGCCCGCCCTTGAGATGATCGACTGTTCGCCCACTTCGCTGGCAATCTGCGTCAGCGCATCCGGCGTAATGGTAAAGCCCCAGCTACTGACCACCTGCGCCGCCGAGGCGACAACATCCGCCGTGCCTGCAGGCGCCAGTACCGCCATCGGGCTGTTCATCGCGAAGTAAACGCCCGGATCGATAATGCACGCCGAGACCAGCGCCATGATCGCCACAAACGATTCCATCAACATACCGCCGTAGCCGATAAAGCAGGCCTGGCCTTCGCTGGCGAGCATCTTCGGCGTGGTGCCGGAAGAGATCAGCGCATGGAAGCCGGACACCGCGCCGCAGGCGATGGTGATAAACAGGAACGGGAACAGGTTGCCGGTCCACACCGGGCCGGTGCCGTCAACAAATTTGGTTAGCGCCGGCATGGTCAGCGTCGGGCGCATAATCAAAATGCCAATCGCCAGGCCAATAATGGTGCCGATTTTCAGGAAGGTGGAGAGATAATCACGCGGTGCCAGCAGCAGCCACACCGGCAGTACCGAGGCGACAAAACCATAGCCCACCAGCATCCACGTCAGTTGCACGCCAGTGAAATCGAAGAACGGCGCCCAGGTCGGACTGGCGGCAACCCAGCCGCCGGAAATAATGGCAAACACCAGCAGCACAAGGCCGATTACCGACACTTCACCGATGCGCCCGGGGCGCAGATAGCGAATATAAATGCCCATAAAAATGGCCAGCGGAATGGTGAACGCTACGGTGTACGTGCCCCACGGGCTGTGGGTCAGCGCTTTAACGACAATCATCGCCAGTACCGCGAGGATGATCACCATGATCATAAAGGTCGCCACCAGCGCAATCACGCCGACAGTCGATCCCATCTCTTCTTTCACCATCTCACCGAGCGAACGCCCGTCGCGACGGGTCGAGATAAACAGCACCATAAAGTCCTGCACCGCCCCGGCCAGCACCACGCCTGCGAGGATCCAAATCATGCCCGGCAGATACCCCATCTGCGCCGCCAGCACCGGCCCCACCAGCGGGCCTGCCCCGGCAATTGCTGCAAAATGGTGACCGAACAGCACTTTTTTATCCGTCGGCACATAGTCGAGACCATCGTTGTGCCGTACCGCCGGGGTCATGCGCGTCGGATCAACCTGCAGCACATTTTTGGCGATATAGAGGCCATAAAACCGGTAAGCAATAAGGTAAATGCAGACGGCAGCAACCACGATCCACAGTGCGTTGATCGGTTCGCCGCGATTGAGAGCGATATAGCCGAGGGCAAAGGCTCCGACGAGGGAGAGGATTGCCCAGATAAGGTATTTCCCTGGGTTGTTCATAGCGGTTATCCGTGTGAGAAACAGAGAGATGTTACATTTTGTATCTATATCAACCCACGGCTTTTAACAACTTTGAAACAGGGGAAATTTGCCCTGCAACCAGGTATTTACATGATTGTGTTAACGGGATCGCAAGAATGCCCTCTCCGCGAAAGGAGAGGGAGAAATTAGCCCAGCACGGCGGTGCTCAGGCGGCAGGTACAGCAGCGACGTCCTTGTTCATCGAACACCACAATTTCCCAGCTCTGGTTTTGCCGTCCAAGATGCAGCGGCTGGCAAACGCCGCGCACCTTTCCCTGGGCAACCGGGCGATGATGCGTAGCGTTTAACTCCGTACCGACCACGCACTGGCCGTCACGCGTCATCATATAGCCCGCCATCGAACCGAGTGTTTCCGCCAGCGCCGCCGACGCGCCGCCGTGCAACAGGCCAAATGGCTGATGGGTACGGGCATCGACCGGCATTTCGGCCTCGATAAAATCGTCGCCGATGCGGGTATAGAGAATAGCCAGATGCGCCACCAGCGTGTTTTCACTGCTGGCATTCAGTTCCTCAAGCGTTAAGTGACGTTTCCAGATCATCTACGCCCCCAGCGTTGAGCCGCCATCCACCACGATATCCTGCAGGGTGATATGGCTGGCCAGATCGGACGCCAGAAACAGCACGGTGTTCGCCACTTCCTGTGGCCGGGCGATTTTGCCCAGCGGAATGCCGAGCTTGAACTGCTCGCCAAAACCGCGAATGCGCTGCTGTTCAGCATCATCGCTCACCCACAGCGTGCGCTGCATATCGGTATCCGTCGAACCCGGCGAAACAACATTACAGCGCACGCGGCTTGCCGCCAGCTCAAGGCCGACGGTCAGCGTCAGGCTTTTCAGCGCGGCTTTCGACGCGCCATAAGCGCTCATGCCGATGCGTGGCGTATGCGCCGCATCGGACGCCACCGTGACGATCGCCCCGCCCTGTTGACGGCGGAACTGCGCCATCGTCTGCTGGAACAGGTTGAACGCGCCGCCAACATTCACAGCAAAGGTGCGCTGCCAGGCTTCTGCGCTCAGCGCATCGGTCGCACCCATATGCAAAATCCCGGCGGCATTGACCAGCACATCCAGCCGATCGTTCTGCGCCAGCAGCCGTTTGCAGGCGGCCTGCGCCTGCGCGGCATCGGCAATATCCACCGTTTCACAGGAGAAGGGATAATCGCGGCCAGGAAAAGCCAGATCGAAGCCGGTAACCTGCGCGCCCGCCGCAACAAAGGCCAGCGCGGTAGCATAACCGATGCCCTTCCCTGCGCCAGTCACCCACACGATTTTGCCGGTAAAATCCAGGCTGGCCATTATTTCACCTCGCGCGCGAGCAGCGCCCACCACGCATCGATGGTCGGATTTTTCGCCAGCATCACAAAATCGATATCGCCGTGGACTTTGCGCCAGCGCGCGGCCAGCGCCATCATGCGCACGGAATCCAGGCCGTAGTCGATCAGATTATCGTCATCCAGCGGCTCGTCGGATTCATCGAGCAGCGGCAGAACCACCGCGCGCAGCGCCGCTTTGCTGCCCGGCACCGGCAGCAGTTCCTGGGTGAGCACCACGCGGCCGGAACGCCCGGCGACATATTTCAGCGACATCAAATGTTCTTCGCGGCTGAAATCCGCCAGCGCATCGGCCACCATAAACGGCTTGATATCGCGCATAAACGCATCCGTGGCTGTGGTCATGCAGCCAATATGCGAATAGACGCCGGTGATGAGCAACTGATTGCGCCCGGTTTCTTTCAGCATCTGCTCCAGCGGCGAGCGATGAAACGCGCTGTAGCGCCACTTCACCAGCACTGTATCCGCTTCATCGGGAGCCAGTTCGGCGACGATTTTCTGCTGCTCCGGCGAACGGGTCAGCCCCGGCCCCCACATGTCATTCAGTAATGCGCGGTCCTCATCACTCTGCGCTTTCGGCTGCGCGGTGTAGTAAACCGGGATGTGGTGCTGTTTGCAGAACGCACGCAGTGCAGCAATATTCGCTATCACCTGTTGCATCATCGGGCAGTTATCGCCCCAGAAACTGACAAAATAGTCCTGCATATCATGAATAAGCAGCGCTGCACGCTCCGGCTCAAACGGCCAGCTGACTTTGTTCTGCGGGATATCCGCCGCCGCAGGCAGTGCGTAACCCTCTAATTTTGGAATCGCCATCTTCTCTCCTTTACGCGGTGGCGCGCTCGGCCAGCCACTGACGTAACTGTTTCTTATCAACCTTGCCGACCGGCGTCAGCGGCAGTGCCTCCAGGCACTCCACGCGATCCGGCAGCTTAAATTCCGCGACGCCCTGCTCACGCAGAAAACGACGCACCGCAACGGCACGTAGCGGTTCTTTCACCACCAGGTACGCGCAGCTTTTTTCTCCCAGCAGGCTGTCTTCCATGCTCACCAGCGCGGCATGGATAACCGACTCGTGGCGCAGCAGCAGGTTTTCGATCTCCTCGGCAGCGATCTTCTCGCCGCCGCGGTTGATCTGATCTTTCTCCCGCCCCTGCACGGTGATGTAGCCCTGCTCATCAAGCGAAATCAGATCGCCGGAGCAGTAAAAACCGTTCGCATCGAAGGCGCTGGCGTTGTGTTCGGGGCTGTTGAAATAGCCACGGAAGGTGTACGGCCCGCGCGTCATCAGCCGCCCGACATGGCCTGACGGCAGCCGATTGCCGTGTTCATCCGCCACCCACACTTCATCATCCGGGCACATCGGGCGGCCCTGCGTATTAATGATGCGATCAAAGGGATCGTCCAGCCGGGTGTAGTTCACCAGCCCTTCGGCCATGCCAAATACCTGTTGCAACTGGCAGCCGATCTCCGCCGGAATACGCGCCGCCAGCGTTGCTGAAAGCCGCGCGCCGCCGACCTGTAACAGTTTGAGCGATGCCAGTTGCGCATTGCTGCCCCACTCGGTGATCGCCTGCAACCACAGGCTCACCGCAGGCGGCACCAGCGCAGTCACGGTAATCTGGTGTTTTTCGATCAGCGGGAAGCAGAGCGTGGCGCTCGGATCGGCGGCCAACACCACGCAACCTTGCGCGAGGAAGACGCCCAGCGCGCCGGGAGAACTCATCGGGTAGTTGTGCGCTGCGGGCAGTGCGCACAGGTAGCGGGTTTGAGCGGTGAAACCGCAAATCTCGTTGCTGCGCGCAATGCTGTAGTAATAATCGTTGTGGGTGCGTGGGATAAGTTTCGGCGTGCCGGTACTGCCGCCGGAAAGCTGGAAAAATGCCACTTCATCGGCCGGTGTCGGCGTGGCGACGAAGTTATCCGCCGGGTGGGCAATCGCTGCCTCCAGCGCGTGCTCGCCCTGTTCGCCGCGCAACAGCACCACGCGAACAGAATCCAGCGTGGAAATAAACGCGTCGTTGGCAAACAGCGCATGATCGCGATCGGCAATCAATAGCGCCGGTTTGATCTGTGCGGCATAGGCGGTCAGTTCGCTGCGCTGATGGCTGAACAGCGCATTCACCGGCGCAACGCCGAGTTTCAGCAGGGCAAACAGCGTGATGTAGAACTCCGCCACATTGCCCAGTTGCACCAGCGCGGTCTGGCCGCGGGCGATCCCCTGCGCCTGCAAGCTGCACGCGAGGTTATCGGAAGCCTGATGCAACTGGCGGTAGCTCAACGAACGCTCGCCATCAATTACTGCGGTGGCATCGCTGTGCGCATGGCGGGTCAAAATGTCAGTAAGCGGCAGATCCTGCCAGTACCCTTTTTCGCGGTAACGGCGGGCGAATTCTTCCGGCCAGCGGGTAAAAGGAATGGTCATCTTCGCTCCTCAGTGCAGACCAAATGCGTTCAGCATGGTGGTCAGTTTCACCCCGGTTTCGCGCCACTCCGCCAGCGGCGAGGATGCAGGCACAATACCGGCTCCGGCAAACAGCCGGACGTGGTTTTCATGAATGCGGGCGCAGCGGATGGTCACCACCCACTCGCCATTTCCTTCGTCATCGCACCAGCCGACAATGCCGCCGAACAGTTCACGGTTGAATGGTTCCAGTTCGGCAATCAGCTTTTTCGCCACCTGATGCGGGAAACCGCTCAGCGCAGGCGTCGGGTGCAGCAGGCAGGCGAGCGTCAGGGCGTTTTCTCCCGCCAGCGCCGTGCCTTCAATTGGCGTCGCCAGATGCCACAATGTCGGCGTGGTCACCAGTTGCGGCGAATCCGGTAAGTTCAGAGAGCGGCTGCGCGGCTGCAGCACTTTTTTCATCGCCTGCGTCACCAGTTCGTGCTCGTGACGATCTTTTTCCGACGCCAGTAACTTGTTGCCCGCTTCGCGATCCAGCATGTCATCCGGCTGGCGACGGGCGGAACCGGCCAGCGGCAGCGAACTGAAGTGGTCGCCCTCTTTGCGCAGCAGCAGCTCCGGGCTGGCGCCCAGCAGCGCGCCGCCATCCGGCAATGGAACGTGGAAGTTGAAACTGGCCGGGTTCTGGGCAATCAGCCGCTCCAGCAACACGCCGCTATCGATGCGGCTGTCGGTGGCAATCTCAATCAGACGGGAGAGCACCACTTTGTCCACTTCCGGCGTGGCGGTCTTCTGCGCCGCGCGCGCCACCATCTGCATGAAGGTTTCCTGCTCCGGGATTTCGCGTTGCGCGACAACATTCGGCATGTCACTGGCGTTGAAATAGCGGGCAGAACGCTGGCGCGCCGGACGGGAGAAGGTTTGCCACGACGCCGGAATAAATAGCGCAGAAGGTTGCGTGGTATCGAACGGGATCGCGCCAACCATCACCGGCCGGGCCACGCCCTGCGCTTTCGCATCGGCAAAGGCCTGCGCCAGTTTGGTCTGGAAGGCGCTCTCCGGAGAATCACCGCCGACGGCAGGTTCAGAGAAACGGGCAACGCACCCGGAGGTTATAAAACTGCGGTACGGCGACATAAACAAAAACTGATCCGCGGCCAGTGTCTTCGCAGACTGCTGGATATCCTCAGCCAGGGACATATCCATATCATCCTCCAACAATGATAAGTGAGATTAATAATGATTATCATTTGTGTTTTGTGGCGGTAAGATAAAAAGTTATTACCAGCGCTGTCAACAGCAGATTCCTCTTCTGCGCCGCTAATGCTTGCATCCCCTTCATACAATGATGAAAATGAGAAGCATTAACCTCAACAAAAACAGGACGCAATCCGTGAGATTTTCTTTTTTGTTCCGTAAGCCCTTAGTGATTCTGGGCATTTTTGTTTTAGGACTAACCTCAGCAATCGCCGCCGACTGGCCTCGCCAGGTCACCGACAGTCGCGGTACGCATCAGCTCGACAGCAAGCCGCTGCGCATTGTGTCAACCAGCGTCACCCTTACCGGATCGCTGCTGGCGATTGACGCACCTGTAATTGCCAGTGGTGCAACCACGCCGAATAACCGTTTCGCCGACGCGCAGGGCTTTCTACGCCAGTGGGGCGATGTGGCGAAACAACGCAACGTCGCTCGTCTTTACATTGGCGAAGCGAATGCCGAGGCCGTTGCCGCACAGATGCCGGATCTGATCCTCATCAGCGCTACCGGCGGCGATTCCGCCCTTGCCCTGTACGACCAGCTTTCCACCATCGCGCCGACGCTGGTTATCAATTACGACGATAAAAGCTGGCAGGCGCTGCTCACCCAACTGGGTGAAATCACCGGCCAGGAAAAACAGGCCGCTGCGCGCATCAGCGAATTCAACCAGCAACTGGCCGACGTCAAATCACGGATGAAACTGCCGCCGCAGCCGGTTACTGCGCTGGTTTATACCCCCGCCGCGCACAGCGCCAACCTGTGGACCAGCGACTCCGCGCAGGGCAAGTTGATGCAGCAACTGGGCTTCGCCCTTGCGCCGCTACCGGCCAATCTGCAAACCAGCCAGAGCCAGGGTAAACGCCACGACATCGTGCAACTGGGCGGAGAAAACCTTGCTGCCGGACTGGGCGGTGAAGCGCTGTTCCTGTTCGCCAGCGATCAAAAAGATGCCGACGCGCTGAGCGCGAATCCGCTGCTGGCGCATCTGCCTGCGGTACAGAACAAACGCGTTTACGCCCTCGGCGCAGAAACCTTCCGCCTGGACTACTACAGCGCCACCCGCGTGTTGCAGCGTTTGTCGGCGCTGTTTGGTTAACCTTTTGTCGGTCTTATCCGGCCTGCGATCGAGATCCGCTAAACATGTAAGCCCGAAGCACCATCCGGCCGTAAGCTTTCTATGCAGTAGGCTGCGTCTGACGAAAACGGCGCAGCTCGCTGAGCGCCACCACCAGCACTAAACCGATCGCCGCCAGTACCAGCCCGCTGATGCTCGCCGATGAGGCGGGCGTCATCATCGATCCCATCGCCCCCAGCAGCGCCGCGCCAATCGCATCGCCCGTCACGTTCTGCGCGGTCCACAAGCCGTTAATACGCCCGAGCATCGCTTCCGGCGTCTGGGTTTGCAGCAGGGTGTACTGCAACAGCGAACTCACGGCGGTCAGCCAGCCGCATAATGCCAGGAACAGCACACCAAGCGCCCACACCGGCATCAGGCTGAACAGCCCTATCGCAACAAAAGAGCCGACGCTGGTCATCAGCATAATCACGCCAGGCCTTTCGCTGTGCGCCAGCTTGCCGCTGGTCAATGCCCCAATCGCCGCACCAAGCGGCAACGCGGCATACAGCAGGCCGATTTCCGCCGCCGACATGTTCCAGCTCATCGCCAGCGCCGGATAAAGCACGCGTACCGCGCTGGCCATGGTTAACAGCCCGCCGAGCAGCGCGATACCGCCAATCAACGGGTTACGAAATAAAAATTGCAGCGCCGTCAGCAGCGATTTCAGCGGATGCTCGCGCGGCTGCGGCGGTGGCGGCAACGCGGGCAGGCTGAGTAACGGCAACAGGGTGATAAATGTCCCCGCCGCTGCCAGACCGTAGTTCCACACCACGCCGCCCGAAGCCAGCAGCAGACCGCCGCACATCGGCGAAATCACCGACCCCAGACGCACTGTCAGCATGGTGATCGCGCCCGCCTGCATCAGATTTTCCCGCCCGACCAGCGCAGGCGTTGCCGCCAGCAGCGCCGTCACGCCAAGCGCGCCGAAAAAGCCGTCCCACAAACCCAGCAGATAGATCGCCGCCAGCGAAGGCTCCGCCAGTTGCGCGTTCAGACACAGGCCGATAAACCCAACGCCGCAGGTCGAACGCGCCAGTAAAATCAGTTTCTTACGTTCATAGCGATCCGCCAGCACGCCGCCAAACATCAGGCCAATAAACATGGCCGAACCGGTCAGCGTGACCGATAACCCCACCTGCCAGCTGGAGTGGGTCATTGCCTGAATCTGCACCGGCACCGCTACGCCAAGCAGGCCCAGCGATAAAATCGAGATAAAACGCGCCAAAAACACTGCGCGAAAAGCCGGATGCGTGTGCAGCAGGCTAAGGTTCAACAGCCAGGATTGTTGTTTCATCACAGCGCCTTAAATACGTACTTTTTATGTCCATATACCGGCTTCGCATGTTAACATATCAAAACAAGATCGATAACGATAATTACTATCATTATCAAATTTGGGACGTCTTATGTCGTGTTCTGCTTTTCCGGCGCGCCCCTTTGCTCTCGCCGGACTATTGATACTGCTTGTTGTCGCCGCCGCACTCAGCCTGTTTATTGGCGCGAAACCGATGCCCGCCGCCGTGGTGATCGACGCGCTCTCCGGTGTCTGCCAGAGCGCGGACTGCACCGTAATCCGCGATGCGCGCCTGCCGCGCACGCTGGCGGGTCTGCTGGCCGGTGGCGCACTGGGGCTTGCTGGTGCGCTAATGCAAACCCTCACCCGTAATCCGCTGGCCGATCCCGGCCTGCTTGGCGTTAACTCCGGCGCCAGTTTCGCCATTGTGCTCGGCGCAGCGCTGCTCGGTATTTCGTCTCCGGCGGAACAATTACTGCTGGCGTTTTGCGGTGCGCTGGCCGCGTCGCTGCTGGTGGCCTTTACCGGCAGCCAGGGCGGCGGGCAACTCAGTCCGGTGCGTCTGACGCTGGCGGGAGTCGCGCTTGGCGCGGTACTGGAAGGGCTCTCCAGCGGGATTGCGCTGCTGAATGCCGATGTCTATGACCAGTTGCGATTCTGGCAGGCCGGGTCGCTGGATATCCGCACCCTGCAAACGTTGAAAATTGTGCTCATTCCGGTGCTACTGGCGGCGGCGATCGCGCTGCTGCTGAGCCGCTCACTCAACAGTTTGAGTCTCGGCAGCGATACCGCCACTGCGCTTGGCAGCAAGGTGGCGCGCACGCAATTACTTGGATTAGTGACCATCACCGTGCTGTGCGGCAGCGCGACGGCGGTAGTCGGCCCGATTGCCTTTATCGGCCTGATGATGCCGCACATGGCGCGCTGGCTGGTGGGCGCGGATCACCGCTGGTCGTTGCCAGTCACATTGCTTGCGACACCAGCGTTGTTGTTGTTCGCCGATATTATTGGCCGCCTGATTGTGCCCGGTGAGCTGCGCGTATCGGTAGTCAGCGCCTTTCTCGGTGCGCCTGTGCTGATTGTTCTGGTGCGCCGCGCACGCGGAGGTGGCCTGTGATTTCACCGTCCCGCCGTTTAGTCGCCAGTTGCCTGCTGATGGTGTTTTGTGCCGTGCTGATGGCGGTCTGGAGCCTGCGCAGCGGCGCAGTGACGCTGGAATTGCCCCAGGTGATGAACGCACTAACTGGCGATGCGCCGCGCGCGATTCAACTGGTGGTGATGGAGTGGCGTTTACCGCGCGTGCTGATGGCGCTGCTGGTCGGTGCCGCGCTCGGCGTCAGCGGCGCGATTTTTCAATCGCTGATGCGCAACCCGTTAGGTAGCCCGGATGTGATGGGCTTTAACACCGGCGCGTGGAGCGGCGTGCTGGTGGCGATGGTGCTGTTTGGTCAGCATTTAACGGCCATTGCGCTGGCGGCGATGGCGGGCGGTATGCTCACCTCGCTGGTGGTCTGGCTGCTGGCCTGGCGCAACGGCATTGAAACCTTCCGCCTGATTATTGTCGGCATTGGCGTGCGTGCGATGCTGGTGGCGTTCAATACCTGGCTGCTGCTGCAGGCGTCGCTGGAGACTGCCGTCACCGCCGGGCTGTGGAATGCTGGCTCATTGAACGGCCTGACCTGGGCGAAAACGCTGCCTTCCGCGCCAATCATTATGCTGATGTTCGTGTGCGCCGCCCTGCTCGTCCGCCGGATGCGGTTGCTGGAGATGGGTGATGACAGCGCCTGCGCGCTTGGTGTCAGCGTCGAGCGTTCACGCTTGCTGTTAATGCTGGTGGCGGTGGCGCTGACAGCGTCGGCTACCGCGCTGGCGGGGCCGATTTCATTTATCGCTCTGGTAGCGCCACACATCGCCCGGCGCATCAGCGCCACCGCCCGTTGGGGCTTAATGCAGTCTGCCCTGTGCGGCGCGTTGCTGTTATTGCTGGCGGATTTTGTCGCCCAGCAAGGGTTTACGCCTTATCAGTTGCCGGTGGGTGTGGTCACCGTCAGCCTTGGCGGTATCTACCTTATCGCCTTGTTAATTCAGGAGTCCAGCAAGAAATGACCGATTTATCTTCCCGTTTGCGCGGCGCAGACTTAACGCTGGGTTATGGCAAAAAAATCATTGCCGAGCAGCTAAGCGTTGCCATTCCCGACGGCCATTTCACCGCCATTATCGGCCCCAACGGCTGCGGTAAATCAACGCTGCTGCGCACGCTGAGCCGCCTGATGACGCCCGCACAGGGGCATGTTTATCTCGATGGCGAGCAGATCCAGCGCTTCGCCAGCAAAGAGGTGGCGCGGCGTGTCGGGCTGCTGGCGCAAAACGCCACCACGCCGGGCGATATCACCGTGCAGGAGCTGGTGGCACGCGGTCGCTACCCGCATCAGCCGCTGTTCACCCGCTGGCGTAAAGAGGATGAAGACGCCGTGGCGCGGGCGATGAAAGCCACCGGCATGGATTCGCTGGCCAGCCAGAGTGTCGATACGCTCTCCGGCGGCCAGCGGCAACGGGCGTGGATTGCGATGGTGCTGGCGCAGGAGACGGCCATCATGCTGCTCGATGAACCCACCACCTGGCTCGATATCAGCTACCAGATCGATCTGCTGGAGTTGTTAAGCGCGCTGAACCGCGAGCAGGGTTATACGCTGGCGGCGGTGCTGCATGATTTGAATCAGGCCTGCCGCTACGCCACGCATCTGATTGCACTGCGCGATGGCAAAATTGTCGCGCAGGGCGCGCCCAAAGAGATTGTCACCGCCGAATTGATAGAAGCGGTCTACGGTCTGCGCTGCATGATCATTGACGATCCAGTGGCGCATACGCCGCTGGTGGTGCCGCTGGGGCGCAGCGGAATAGAGTCCCGAAAGACTTAGCGCAATCGGCAAGCTGTGCCACATAATCTCAGCCCGGGGAAAGCGGGTTTCTCCAGAGGATATGTCACTCCAGAGGTATTGTTCCGTTCACCTGGCATACAAGAGTTTCAGAAACGCACTAACACGTGAACGGAACCACTCCACAAACGCCTTATCCAGCCTACGATGCAAACCTCCTGCCCGCTAAACGCGTTAGCGGGCAACAGGCAATATCACTCCCCCAATATCTCCCTTAACACCGGCCCGATACGCTCAAACGCCTGCGGCGAAATAATATCGACATGGGCGCAATCCTGGCGATACACCGCCAGTTCCCGCACCCACGGCGCCCAGGCTTTGTGCGGATCGGTGCCTGCGGGCAGCGTGCGTTCGGCGACAAACAGCGTCGCCTTACCGTCAAACGGCAGGCTGTGCGCGGTGGTCAGTAAACGCACCGCGTCGGCGTAGTTGCCTTCGATAGTCGAAAACAGCTCGCCGGAGCCTTGCCCTTGCTGGGCGGCAAGAAAGGCCTGCCGCTCACGCTCAATTTCGGCCAGCACTTGCGGATCCAGCCCGTTGGCCTCTTTCTCCGCCCAGTTTTGCGTCTCCGGCGGCCAGGTATCGAGCAACCCAAGGAAGGCCACCTCTTCGCCCCGCTCCCGCAAACGTGCGGCAATGCCCTGCGCCAGCGTACCGCCAAGCGAGTAACCGAACAGGTGATAAGGCCCGTGCGGCTGCTGCGCCAGTAGCGTGGCAAGATGCTGCTCGCAGGCGTCATCCAGCGTCGCCGCCTGCTGTAGCGGCCCAAAAGGTCGCGGCGACTGAATGCCGGTTATCGACCAGCGCGGCGCGAGGTAACGCGCCAGCACGCTGAACTGCCAGGCAAAACCGGAAGCCGGATGGAAGCAGAACAGCGTCGGGCCGTCGCTTTCACGCAGCGGCAGCAGCGTTTCCATACCGAGGCGCTGCGCCTGCTCCGCCGTCAGGCTCTGCTCCAGCAGCGCGGCGAGTTTCTCCACCGTAGATGCAACCATAATCTGCCCCGGCGTCACCGGCCTTTGATGCTCGCGGCTGAGCTGTGCCGCCAGACGCATCGCCAGCAGCGAGTGGCCGCCCAGCGCAAAGAAATCAGCCTGCGCATCCTGCACCTCGCAACCCAACAGCGCGGCAAATGCCTGCGCCACGCGTGTTTCCATCCCGGTATTCACCGGGCGACCACAGCGTGCCGCCGCCAGTTCCGGTAACGGCAGCGCTTTGCGATCGAGTTTACCATTCGCGCTCAGCGGCAAGGTGCTCAGTTGCAGCAGGCGCACCGGCACCATATGCGGCGGCAGTTGCTCACGCAGTTGATCCAGCAACGCGGCGGTATCGAGCGGCAAACCGGATGCGGAAACCACATAGCCCACCAGCTGACGCGCATCGCCGCCGCTGGCCGCCGCCTGATTAAAGACGCAGGCATGCGCCACCGCCTGCGCCACATCCGCCAGGGCCAGCATCGCCCGGTCAATTTCGCCCAGTTCAATACGCTGGCCGCGAATTTTCAGTTGATCGTCGCTGCGCCCCAGATATTCCACCGCGCCATTTTCCAGCCAGCGCGCCACATCGCCGGTACGGTACATACGCTCGCCGGGGGCGAACGGATCGGCGATAAAGCGGCTGGCGGTCAGATCCGGACGTCCCAGATAGCCCTGCGCCAGTTGAATACCGGTCAGATAGAGATCGCCCGCCACGCCCGGCGGCACCGGACGCATCATGCCGTCGAGAATACGCAGCCCGGTATTCCACACCGGGAAGCCAATCGGCACGCTGTTGCCGCGCACCTGCGCCAGCGCTTCGCCGTGCGCCGGATACCAGCTCACGTCCACCGCCGCTTCCGTCGGGCCATACAGGTTATGCTGCGGCGCGCCGGTCAGGTGTTGCCATTCGCGGCACAATTCTGCCGGCAACGCTTCGCCGCTACAGAACACCTGTTTAAGCGTTCGACAGCTCTGCTGCGCACTCTCCGGCGTCAGCGAAGCGACAAAAGCCGCCAGCATCGACGGCACGAAATGGGTCGTGGTCACACCATATTCGGCAAAGAAAGCCTGTAACGCTTGCGGATCGCGGTGCGCTTCCGGCTCGGCCATCACCAGGCTGGCCCCGGCGATAAACGGCCACCAGAATTCCCACACCGAGACGTCAAAACTGCATGGCGTTTTCTGCGCCACCACATCCTGAGCAGTCAGCGGGTACTGCTCCTGCATCCACAGCAGGCGGTTGACGATGGCGGTCTGGCCGACCATCACCCCTTTCGGTCGCCCGGTGGAGCCGGAGGTAAAAATGATATACGCCGTCTGTTCCGGGCGTGCCAGATTGAGCGCTTCACTGCCCTGCGCGGCCAGCGGCTGCTGGTAGCAGAAGTGCGCCAGCCCCGGAATATCGCTAAAGCGGGAGAGTTGATCTTCTGCGGTGATCAACAACCTTGGCTGCGCATCTTCCAGCATCATCCGCAGACGTTCGTCCGGGTAGCCAGTATCCAGCGGCAGCCAGGCGGCGCCCGCTTCGACAATGCCGTGCAGCGCCAGCGTCAGGAAGACCGAGCGCCGCAACGCCACCGCTACGCTGTCGCCGGGTTGCACGCCAAGCTGACGCAGATGCTGCGCCAGCGCGACAACCTGTTCACGCATTTCGCGGTAACTGAACTGCCAGCGGGCATCGCGCAATGCGGGCGCGTCCGGCGTTTTCGCCGCCTGCATCGCCACTAAATCGCTTAAGGTTGTGGTCGGCAGCATCATGCCGGTATCGTTAATCTTCGCCAATTGTTGCGCTTCGTGCGGGGCAAGCAGATCGGCATCGCCGCTGCGCAGCGCCGGGTTTTCAGCAAACTGCGCCAGTAATTGGCCCAGCCGCGCCACATGGACGCGCAGTGTGGCTTCATCGTAACGGCTGCGGTTCGCCAACACTTCAACGGCAAGGCCGCCCTCTTCATCCGGGAACAGTGCAATCTCCAGATCGTTGACCGGCCCGGTCGCCAGCGTGTGCGTGATGCCGTGAATGCCATCGACATCCAGCAAGTAGTCAAACATTTTGACGTTGAATACCGGGCCAAACAGCGGCTCATCGCCGGCGGCGCGGCCCGCATCACGGACAATTTGTTCGGCATCGTAACGCTGATGGCGACGCATCACTTTCAGGCTGCCCGCCAGTTGCGCGGCCAGTTCCGCGAGGGTTTGCGCGCCATCGATATGAATGCCCAACGGCAGCACGTTGAGTACCGGCCCGGTCGACGTCAGCGCAGCGGAACCCATGCGGCGCATAAAGATAAACCCGGCGGCGTAATCCATCCGCCCGCACAGACGACCGAGCCACAGCGCCACCAGCGCCAGCCCCAGATCGGCAGGCTGGCTATTCGGCAGCGCGCGGGTTAAACGGCGGAAATCATCGGCATTGAGCGCAACGTTCAGGCGCAGGATATCGGTGGTCGCCGCGCGTCCCGGCAGCGGTGTCGGCGAGAGTGAAACCGGCGGTGGCAGTTCGCTGCGCTGTTTCGCCCAGAAAGCGGCATCGCGCTGCCAGCCGTCGCTGTCGCGATAACGCTGATACTCTTCCACCACTTCCGCAAACGGCGTAAAGGGGGATGACGGCGTTTCGTCGCCGCGTCGCCAGGAGCTGTAAATTGCGGCAATCTGGCGGGTAATTGCCGGGAAACTGAAGCCATCGACCAGTAAGTGATGATAGCGCTGATACCAGTACCAGCACTGTTCGCCCACGCGCAGGAGTTGATGGCAGACCAGCGGTTTACCGCTCTCGACGCGCAGGTTTTGCGCCAGATCGGCGCGCATAATGTTCAGCGCGGCGGTATGCGCATCGCTGTGGGAGCGTAAATCGGTGATGGCGGGCTGCGCAAACTGTTGCGATTCATCCACCCACTGCCAGACGTCGCCGTTATCTTCCTCAAAGCGCATGCGCAGCGTATCGGCCTGCGCCATACCGGTGACAATCGCCTGCGCCAGCAGCGCGGCATCGATATCGCCCTTCAGCTCAACATAGTGCGCCACGCTCCAGGCATTGGGCAGCGACGAGAGTTTTTCCGCCATCCAGATCCCTGGCTGGGCGGCGACCAGCGGTAAACGTTGCGTCATTGGCCGCTCCTTGCAGTCACGTAGTGCGCCGGGGTTAAGGTCTGCCAGTGAGCGTCAAGCCACCTATTGCAGGCTTCCTGTGGCTGCGGTTCG
Source organism: Kosakonia sp. MH5 (assembly GCF_009935945.1). Taxonomy (NCBI): domain Bacteria; kingdom Pseudomonadati; phylum Pseudomonadota; class Gammaproteobacteria; order Enterobacterales; family Enterobacteriaceae; genus Kosakonia; species Kosakonia sp. MH5. The sequence goes on from NZ_QODH01000001.1 coordinate 941,762, forward strand.
CACACCACGCGCCAGCCGCCAGGCAACGCGCACTGTGCAGGCCACAAACTGTATTGCTGCTGGCTGTTTTGCAGAATATAAAACCGCCCTTGCGGATTATCGAAGGGGTTGGTGAACTCCATAGCAAACTCCTGTCATAGAAAGGCGCGTCAGCGGGCGCGGGTCAAAGGCTGCCAGAGGGTAATCAGCCCGGAAGTCAGCCCGCCGCGCCAGCAAAGCGCATCATGTCCGCCGTCAACCTGACGCCAGAAAACCGGCTGCTGTATGCGTTGTAACAGGGAAAAAAGCGCCTGATTGGCGCGAAAAATCAGCGGTTCGCGCGCGCCCGCTTCCAGCACAATGCGCAGGCCGGAGGGGTGCAGTTCACCGCGTTGAAGTTGTTGGATAAGGATGCCGTCCTGCTCTGCGCCGCGATGCGGCCACCAGTAAGAACCAGACTGGCTCAATACGCAGCCAAAACGCTGCGGCCAGTGCAGCGCGGCATAAAGTGAAGAGAGACCGCCAAAACTCTGCCCGGCCACCACCGTGCGCTCAGCGCGATTGCTGAACGGCGCCAGCGCCTGCACCTGCGGCAGCAGCTCTTCCTGCACCGCCAGCCAGAAATCGGCATTGCAGGGCAGTTCGCGCGTGCGGTGCACATTATCAATCACATCGATCAGCACATAGACTGCCGCCGGTAATTGCCCCTCGTTGGTGAGCGCGGCCAGCGCGGGCCAGACCGGCATACTCTGCGCCCAGAATTGCCCGTCGAGCAGCACCGCCAGCGGGCGTTCGGCCACGTTTTCCTCGCCGGTGGTGTAGATCCACACGCGGCGCGTGTTGTTCAGCCGCTGGCTGCGCCAGTGCAATAGTTGCGGTTCATTGAAAGGCGTATCGGATGCCTGCCATCCCGGCTGTAGCGGCGCATCAGGCATTTCCAGAGCCGAAACCGGATGGCCGCGACCGCCGCGCCAGCTTTGCGGGTTAAGCGGATCGGCAATCGCCTGCGCCAGCAGTTTGCGCCAGCCTTCGCGCAGAGCGGCGCGATCCGGCGGAATGGCAGCAAACACCGCGGGGGAAAAATCGTCGTGATTTTGCGAAGGCATCAGGCAATAGCTGCCCCGCCAGCCCGCTTCAAGGCGGATCTCACGGTACCAGACATCAGTACCGGCAATGCGCTCAAGCGATTGCGGCCGGGCATTTTGATGATGATCGGTCACGCCGGTGATATAGAGCCAGACCCGTTGAATGGGGGAAGTGGCTTCCGTGCCTGCCGGATCCCGCCACCAAAACGTGACGCGGTATTCGCCCGCTTCCTGCACCCATTCCGGCCCCTGTTTTGACTCCCACCAGGCATCACTTCCCGTTGTTGACGTCACGTCTATTACCCCAAATATGCTGTGGAAATTTTTGCTTGCACTTCCAAATTTGTTGATAATATTATTGATAACAATTTGCATTTGCAATAGCGTATTAGCGCGCTGTGGGAAGCGCGTCTTTCACTCAATTGGCCACCTTTGTCGATGCTGCTCAGGGCTGAATAGCTCGCTTTGTGCTGGCTCCATTATGCCGCCTCCTCTCCCCCTGGGAATGGATGAACCGGGGAAGCGGCGATGAAAATCAGGTAAAACAATGAATAACAAAATCAAGACCTTGACCTTATTGGTCAATCTGGGAATTTACGGTGCTGCTTTGCCCGCCATGGCGGCAGACAGCAATACCACCAACTCCACCGAGAATGATGACACCATCGTTGTGACCGCCGCGCAGCAAAATTTGCAGGCGCCGGGCGTTTCCACCATCACCGCTGACGAAATTCGCAAAAACCCGCCAGCGCGCGACGTTTCTGAAATTATCCGGACCATGCCGGGCGTTAACTTAACCGGTAACGCCACCAGCGGTCAGCGCGGCAACAACCGCCAGATCGATATTCGCGGTATGGGCCCGGAAAACACCCTGATTCTGATTGACGGCAAACCGGTTACCAGCCGCAACTCCGTGCGCCTTGGCTGGCGCGGCGAGCGTGACAGCCGTGGCGACACTAACTGGGTGCCGCCGGAAATGATCGAACGTATCGAAGTGATTCGCGGCCCGGCAGCAGCGCGTTACGGTAACGGCGCAGCCGGCGGCGTGGTGAATATCATCACCAAAAAAGATAAAACAAACGAATGGCACGGTGCCTGGAACACCTATTTCAACGCGCCGGAACATAAAGACGAAGGTTCCACCAAACGTACCGACTTCAGCCTGAGCGGCCCGTTGGGCGGCGATGTCAGCTTCCGCTTGTATGGCAACCTGGCAAAAACCCAGGCCGACGCATGGGATATCAACCAGGATCACCAGTCTGAACGTACCGGGATCTATGCCAACACCATGGCCGCCGGTCGTGAAGGTTCGATTAACAAAGATATCAACGGCGTGGTGCGCTGGGATTTTGCACCGTTGCAGTCGCTGGAGTTCGAAGCCGGTTACAGCCGCCAGGGCAACCTCTACGCGGGCGATACGCAGAACACCAACAACGACAGTAGCACCAATAACTACGTGAAAGAGAACTACGGCAAAGAGACGAACCGTCTTTATCGCCAGAACTACTCTGTCACCTGGAATGGCGGCTGGGATAACGGTGTGACCACCAATAACTGGCTCCAGTACGAACACACGCGCAACTCGCGTCTCGGCGAAGGCCTGGCGGGCGGTCTGGAAGGGTTATTCAACACCAATAAGTTCACCGATATCGATCTCTCGGACGTGATGCTGCATAACGAAGTGAACCTGCCGCTGGATCTGCTGGTCAATCAGACGCTGACGCTGGGAACCGAGTGGAACCAGCAGCGGATGAAAGACATGGCGTCGAATAAGCAGGCTTTCCAGGGCGGCCCCATTTCCGGTCTGAGCAGCACCAACCGCAGCCCTTACTCCAGCGCTGATATCTACTCGGTGTTCGCGGAAGACAACATGGAGCTGACCGACAGCACCATGCTGACGCCAGCCCTGCGCTTTGATCATCACACCATTGTCGGCAATAACTGGAGCCCATCGCTGAACCTGTCGCAGGGTCTGGGCGATGACTTCACGCTGAAAATGGGTATCGCCCGCGCTTACAAAGCGCCGAGCCTCTATCAGACCAACCCGAACTACATTCTCTACAGTCGTGGTCAGGGTTGCTACGCCAGCGGCACCGGCGTGGGCTGCTACATGATGGGGAACGACGATCTGAAAGCGGAAACCAGCATCAACAAAGAGATTGGCCTGGAATTCAAACATGAAGGCTGGCTGGCCGGTTTGACCTGGTTCCGCAACGATTACCGCAACAAGATTGAAGCCGGTTATTCACCGCTGAGCCAGACCTCGGTCGGCAGTACCAAAACCGATCTCTATCAATGGGAAAACGTGCCGAAAGCGGTAGTGGAAGGTTTAGAAGGCACCCTGAACGTGCCGGTCAGCGATGCGGTAACGTGGAGCAACAACTTCACTTACATGCTGCAAAGCAAAAACAAAACCACTGGCGAGCGCCTGTCGATCATTCCGGAATACACGGTCAACTCCACCCTGAGCTGGCAAATTGTGCAGGATGTTTCTGTTCAGTCGACCTTTACCTGGTACGGCAAACAGGAACCGAAAAAGTATGACTATCAGGGTAACCGCGTGACCGGTTCCGCCACCAACGAAGTCAGCCCTTACAGCATTGTTGGCCTGAGCGGCACCTGGGATGTGACCAAATACGTCAGCCTGACGGCCGGTATCGATAACCTGTTCGACAAACGCCACTGGCGCGCGGGTAACGCCCAGAGTACCGGCGGCAGCACCGGCTGGATGTACGGCGCTGGCGCAGAAACCTATAACGAATCGGGCCGCACCTGGTATATGAGTGTGAATACCCACTTCTAAGTTGCACCTGCCCTCTCCCCCAACGGAAGAGCCCCGCTTCCCGGCGGGGAGAGGGCCGGGCGAGGAAACGCCATGCACACCACTCATCACACCGTTTCCCTCGCCGATCACACGCTTCATCTGGTTGATTTTCTTCCCGCGACGTTTACTCCCGCCGATCTGCTCTGGCTGCCGCATCATGAGGCGCTTGCGCACTGCGCGTTAAAGCGCCAGACCGAGCATCTGGCCGGGCGCATCGCCGCGCTGCACGCATTGCAGGAGCATGGTTTCAGCACGATTCCGGCCCCTGGCGCGGCTGGCGAACCCTGCTGGCCGCAAGGCGTATCGGGTAGCATCAGCCACAGCGGGCAGCGTGCCGTTGCCGTAGTGGCGTCGCATCCTGTCGGCGTGGATCTTGAAGCGCAGTTCAGCCCGGCGCTGTGCGATGAACTGGCCGCAAGCATTGTTAACGCGCAGGAACATGCGCTGCTCGCCGCCTGCCCCCTGCCGTTTACGCTGGCGCTCACGCTCGCTTTCAGCGCGAAAGAGAGCCTTTACAAAGCGTTCTCCCCGCAGGCGAAGCCCTTCCCCGGCTTTGCCAGCGCGCACATCACCGCCATTGATGAACAGCATCTTGAGCTGCGTTTTCTGGCGGAATTTTCCCCACAACTGGTTGATAAAAAAGTAAACGTCTACTGGCGAGCCGACCACGAACGGGTAATGACGCTGGCCGTGGGTTTACCGTTCGGATCGTGATCCTTTTCTCCTTTTAAGAAATTAGCTGCGCAAACCGTAGACAGTTTGCCGTCGCCGAATTATCGTTATTTTGAATAATAAATCATTATTGAATATATATTCAATGTGGAGAAAAAGATGAAAAAGACCCTACTGCAATCCGTTGTACTGGCTTCGATGATCGCTGCATCCGGCTCGCTTTTCGCCGCAAATAACGGCCTGATCGCGATTATTACCCCTTCCCACGACAATCCGTTTTTTAAAGCGGAAGCCGATGGCGCAGCAGCCAAAGCGAAGGAGCTGGGCTACACCACGCTGGTCGCTTCCCATGACGACGATGTCAACAAACAGAACCAATTGATTGAAACGGCGATCGCCCGCAAAGCGAAAGCGATCATTCTGGATAACGCCGGGGCAGATGCCACCGTCGGCCCGCTGGAGAAAGCAAAAGCAGCAGGCGTGCCCACGTTTCTGATCGATCGTGAAATCAACAAAACCGGCGTGGCGGTGGCGCAAATCGTCTCCAACAACTATCAGGGCGCGCAACTGGGCGCGGAGAAGTTCGCCAAATTGCTAAACGGTAAAGGCAAGTACGTTGAGCTGTTAGGCCGCCAGTCAGACACCAACGCCAGCGTGCGTTCCCAGGGCTATCACGATGTGCTGGATGACAACCCGGAGATGAAAATGGTGGCGCAGCAAACCGCCAACTGGAGCCAGACCGAAGCCTTCACCCGAATGGAAGCCATTCTGCAAACGCACCCGGACATTGTCGGCGTGATTTCCGGCAACGACACCATGGCGCTTGGCGCGGAAGCAGCGCTGAAAGCCGCCGGAAAAAATAACGTCATCGTGGTCGGTTTTGACGGCAGCGACTACGTGCGCGACTCGATCATCAACAAAGGCAACATCAAAGCCACCGTGCTGCAACCCGGCTGGCAGCAGGCGCAAATGGCCGTCGTTCAGGCAGATTACTTCCTGAAAAACGGCAAAGCGCAGAAGGAAGAGAAACAACTGATGGACTGCATGCTGATCGATGACAGCAACGCCAGCAAACTGAAAATGTTCAACCTCAGCAAGTAACGCGGAGGCGCTATGTGGTTAAAACAATGGGGTAATGCGCTCGCAGGGTGCGTTGCCCTGTTGCTCACGGCCTGCACCGTGGTGGATCTGGATGAGAACGGCAAGCCGATTATGCCTGCCGATCCGCATGCCAAAGCCAGCTTTGACAACCAGACGCCGCAGCAGATCGCGCAACAAACCTGGCAGGAACGCGTGATCAACGCCGCGCACCAACATGCGCTGAGCGCCGACACGCTGGCCGCCCAACAAAAAAAACCGGCCGCCGCGCCGCAGAGCGTATTTGTCCGGCTGACAAGCCAGGTCGAACGCATTGATACCAGTAATGAACGCGAACAGCAGATGCTGATTAACGTTAACGGGCAACCGCTGCCGGTGCAGCTTGGCCCGGTAATACGCGGTAACGCAATTCGCGATGCTACCGGTTTTAAATTTGAAGACTTTACCAACCAGGTCCAGTTTGCGCAGCTTTCCCGCGCCTATAACCGTGAAGCAGCAAAACATCTGCCAAAAGTTGACGCCAGCTGGGCCGGAAAACCGGTCACCATACTGATGGCGGTCACGCTCAGCGGCGGCAAGCTTGATGACGCCGTGGCACTGGAGTTGCAACAGGAGGCACAGTAATGAGCGATCTACCTGTGGACGACATCATTCTGCGCACGCGCGGCGTGTCGATGCTGTTTCCCGGCACCGTGGCGCTGGACAACGTCGATTACAACGTCTGGCGCGGCAAAGTAAACGTGATTATCGGCGAGAACGGCGCGGGCAAATCGACGCTGATGAAAATTCTCGCCGGCGTGCAGCAGCCGAGCGTCGGCACCATCGAACTGAATGGCGAAACGGTGCACTTTTCCGACACCCGCTCCGCCGCCGCACACGGTATTGGCATGGTGCACCAGGAGCTGAATCTGTTCGAAAACCTCAACGTCGCGGAGAATATTTTTCTCGGCCGCGAGCTGCAAAAAGGGGTGACGCCGATTAACGAAGCGGAGCAGGAAAAACGCACCGCTGAACTGCTCAGGCGCCTCGATCAGCCCATCTCGCCGCGCGAACTGGTTGGCAACTTAAAAGTCGGCCAGCAGCAACTGGTCGAGATCGCCAAAGCGCTGGCCGAGGATGCCGATATTCTGATCCTCGACGAACCCACTTCGGCGCTGAGCAAAACGGAAGTGGAGATCCTGTTCCGCGTGATACGTGAACTCACGCGCCAGGGGGTGTCGATTATCTACATTTCGCACCGGCTGGAAGAGTTAATGGCAATTGGCGATGTCATCACCATTCTGCGCGATGGCAAATTTCAGGCCGAAGCGAAGGTCTGCGATATCGATGTGCCGTGGATCGTACGCGAAATGCTCGGCAGCGATCCGGTGAGTAACTTCCTCTCGCCGGGAAGAACCTTCGGCGCGCCGGTTCTGGAAGCTGAAAACATCACCTGCGTAAACGCCAGCGGCGTCACCACGGTAAATGATGTCAGCTTTAAAGTGCATGCTGGCGAGATTGTCGGCATCTACGGCCTGATGGGTGCCGGACGTACCGAGCTGTTTGAGTGCATGCTCGGAACCGAACGCAACTATCTCGGCAAGCTGTGGCTCGACAGCAAACCGGTGCCGCAACGGCTGACGCCCGCGGAGCGCATCCGCATGGGCATGAGCCTGGTACCGGAAGATCGCAAACGCACCGGCATCTTTCCCATCTCGTCGGTAGCGAGCAATCTCACCATCGCCAGCCTGTGGCGGCGCTTGCAGCGCGGTTTCACTATCGCCATAAAGGATGAAGAAGCGGTGGTCGCCAGCACCATTGGCAACCTGTCGATTAAAGTCTCCTCGCCGGAGGTGGAGATCCAGGCGCTCAGCGGCGGTAACCAGCAGAAAGTGGTGATTGGCCGCTCGCTGCTGACTAACCCGAAAGTGCTGTTTCTCGACGAGCCAACGCGCGGCATTGATGTCGGCGCAAAAGCCGATGTGTTCCGCATGATGGTGCAGCTTTCGCAACAGGGGATCGCGGTGGTCTTTTCCACCTCCGATTTGAAAGAAATCATGGCGGTTTCTGACCGTATTATGGTGATGTCCGGCGGCAAACTGACGGCCGATATTGAACGCGCCCGGGCCGAAGAGTCGGCACTGGTAACAGCAAGTGCTCAGGGGTTCTGATATGAAAACAACACAATCTATGGCCATCGTGCCGCGCGCGGGCGCATCGTTATCACGCGAAAGCATTCTGCTTTTACTGTTGAAGCTGCGTACCTTTATCGCGCTGTTCCTGATCGTCGGCTTTTTTACCGCCACCGTGCCGGGTTTTCTCTCCACCGGCAGCCTGCTGATCATGATTAAACATATCGCCATCAACGCCTTTCTGGCGCTGGGCATTACCTTTGTGATCATCACCGCCGGAATCGATCTGTCGATTGGCGCAACGCTCGGGCTGTGCGGAATGATCGCTGGCTGGATGATCACCAAAGGCATTGTGTTGCCGATGTTCGGTATCGCCATTTTCCCCAGCGTGTGGGTGATTGTACCGCTGGTACTGCTGACTGGCGGGCTTATCGGCGCGGTAAACGGCTGGATCATCACCCGCTACAACGTTGCGCCGTTTATCTGCACCCTTGGCACCATGTATGTGCTGCGCGGCGCGGCGATGCTGACCTCCGACGGGCAGACGTTTCCGGGGCTTGCCGGCAACCCGCTGCTCGGCAATACCGGGTTTGATGAAATTGGCGCCGGGACGCTGTTCGGCATTCCGTGGGCCATCTGGCTGATGATTGTGCTGGCCGCAGTGATTGCTTATATCGCCCGCCGCCTGCCGTTTGGCCGCCATGTTTATGCGATTGGCGATAACGAACGCGCCGCCGAGCTCTCCGGCGTGCGGGTGAAGCAGGTAAAAATCTGGGTTTACACCCTCTCCGGGCTGTGCGCCGCGCTGGCGGGCATTGTGGTCTCGGCGCAGTTGCTGGCGAGCCACCCGGCTAACGGTACGGCTTTTGAAATGAACGCCATCGCCGCCGTGGTGCTGGGTGGTACGTCGCTGGCCGGTGGTCGCGGCACCGTGCTCGGTACGCTGATTGGCGCGTTCGTGATCGGTTTTCTCGCCGACGGGCTGGTGATGATGGGCGTCAGCGAGTTCTGGCAAATGGTGATCAAAGGGATCGTGATTATCGTGGCGGTGATTATCGATCAGATGCAAAACCGCATGCAGCAGAAAGCGGCAGTGGTCGCGCAGAAGGCGGTGATGGAAGGTAAATAGACCAGCTTGCCCGGCTCTGATGCGCCGGGTTTTTACCGCCCGGCTCGCATGATGCGGCCGGGCATTTTTTTATTAGAACGCTTCCCACTCGGTATCCGGCGCTTTGCTGGCGCTGGCTAATGCCGGGCGCAGCACCGGTTTTCCGGCTTTCGGCGCTTTCGATGCCGGTTTGCTGGCGGCGCTTTGCGCAGCAACATCGCCCGGCAGTTTAAACACCGACACGATTTCGGTCAGTTGGTAAGCCTGCTGTTCCAGCGAACTGGAGGTGGCGGAAGACTCTTCCACCAGCGCGGCGTTCTGTTGGGTAACGCCATCCATTTGCGAAATCGCCGTGCCGACCTGGCCAATCCCTTTACTCTGCTCGCTGGATGCCGACGCGATCTCGCCCATGATGTCCGTCACGCTGGTGACGGAACGCAGGATGTTATCCATCGATTCGCTGGTCAGCGTCACCTGGTCGTAACCGTTATTGACGTTAACTACGGACTCGTCGATCAGCGTTTTGATCTCTTTCGCCGCACCGGCGCTGCGCTGCGCCAGGTTACGCACTTCGCTGGCGACGACGGCAAAACCGCGCCCCTGCTCACCGGCGCGCGCGGCTTCCACGGCAGCGTTCAGCGCCAGGATATTGGTCTGGAAAGCAATACTGTCGATCACGTTGATAATGTCGGTAATTTTCTGCGAACTTTCGGTAATGTTCTTCATGCTGGCGATAACCGCCTGCACCCGTTCTTCACCGGTGTTCACCGCTTCCGACGCAGTTTTCGCCAGTTGGCTGGCCTGATTGGCGTTGTCGGCGTTCTGTTTCACCACCGCACTCAACTCCTCCATGCTGGCGGCGGTTTGCGTCAATGCCGCAGCCTGCTCTTCAGTGCGCGAAGAGAGATCGGTATTCCCGGAGGCAATTTCGCTGGCGCCCTGGTAGATTTCTCCGGCGCTGTTACGGATCTGCGCGACGGTTTTCACCCAGTTCTCCTGCATCGTTGCCAGATACGGGATCAACTGCCCGACTTCGTTGCGCCCCAGATCTTTCGTCGGTTTATCCAGGCTCCCGACCGACAGCACCTGCAAATGCTGTTTCACCCACTCCAGCGAACGCCCCAGACACAGCGCCAGGTAACGTTCCGACAGCACCAGCATCGCCAGGCCAATGACCATCGCGATAATAATGATGGTGCGCGTCACCGACACCCAACTGGCAATACGCCCATTCGCCGCGGATTTCAGATCGTGAATCTCCTGGTTATAAGCGACGATTGCCTGCGAAAAACCGCTGCGCAGCGGGCTGAACTGATCTTTCGACAGCTGCGCATAACTCGCGGCGTTGTTCTCCTTGATAGCGGCAAACATGGGGGTGATGGCCTGGTTAAACAGCGTCAGCGAGCTGTTGTAGATATTGTCCGTAGCAGTAGTGCTGATATTGGCGTGGTCGGTGACTTTAAACTGGTTCAACCCGCCCTGCAGAAAGTCGATATCTTTGCCGATGCGCTCGATGGTTTGTTGGTAGTTTTGGGTATCGTTATTTGCCTGGTAAACGATTGCGCGATCCATCAGCAGTTTCACCTGATAGTAACGGTCGCTGGCGTTATTGATAATGTCACCGTTTACCTGCTGAACGTTGGTGAGTTCAACTTCGTCCGTTAAGCCGCTTAATGCATGCAGAGAGAAAAACGACACGCCGCCCCAGAGCAGAGTAAAAATGATCAGGATCGCAAGCATCACGACCTTGATTTTTAAATTTCGAATTATGTGCATAAAAACCCCGGTAAATTGCTGTGAAGAAAAGGAACAACAGCGATACAGCGCTGCTTAACTCTCCATCGGCGTTACAGCGAAGTTAATTAAGATTAAAAAGAAGTAAGGCAATAACTTTTATTTAAAACAGCGATAACAATCGCGGCGGGTGGCCCGATGGCGCAGCACCACCGGGCTGACCCGCTTACAGCGATGCATAAGCTATTTTCTGCCACAACTCTCGCAGCGAGGGGGTTGTAGTGAGGAATGCCTGGTGGCGCAGCACGAACCGGGTCTGCGAGTTTAGCAAAACCGCTGCTATGAGAAAGGGTTCCGTTCACCAGGCGTTCAGTAGTTTCAGAAACATGGCATCACGTGAACGGGACAAGGGGAGCTGCCGCGCTCCCCTTGCCAATCCCCGCGGCCCCGCGGGAAATCGGTGCTGCGCACTGCGCTCACCTCCCGCGCATCTGCCTGCGGTCGGCTCAACTCGACGTCCTGTCTCGGTTCGCCTCTGGCCGCCATCCAAGGCGTCCAGACCTTGTCATCTGCGCTTCGGCTCGCCGATTTCAGCGGGGACACAACCCCCTCGCTGTGAGAGTTGTGGCAGAAAATAGCTTATGCGTTGCTGTAATTACGTAGGCCCGATAAGCGCAGCGCCAACGGTAATTTTGCCGCCAGGCCTTACTCAGCCTGCACCAGGCTACGAGCCGTCGGGTAATCGGTGATCAGCACATCAATATAATTGCCCTGAAGCGCGCCGCGAATGGCGTTGCGTTTTTCGATACCGCCCGCCAGCGCAATCACCTGCGGGCACTGGCGGATCTGCGCCAGTTCCATGCCGATCACCGGATCTTCTTCATGGCTCAGCACCGGGTTGCCCGCCGCGTCGTAATAGTGCAGGCAGATATCGCCCACCGCGCCGCGCTCCGCCAGCAGTTTCAACATGTTTTCGTTGTAGTAGTTACCGGAATTTTTCAGCAGTTGCGACGGCTCCAGCTCACCGATACCGACAATCGCCACATCCACTTCGGCAAATTTCGCTACCACGGCGGCAACATCCGGGCTGTTCACCAGCCGCGCCCGCTCATCCACCGAATGCTCAATACTCTGCGACGGCAGCAGCCACGCCGGACAACCGAGGTGCGCCGCCAGTTGCTGCGTCAGGATCGTCGCCTGCACGTTGCCGTTCGGCCCGACGCCGCCCAACAGCTGAATCACCCCGGCTGCGCGGATACTCTGCGGGTGCATCTCATCCACCATGCAGCGAATGGTGCTGCTCCACGACGAGATCCCGACCAGGTCTTCCGGGCGCAGACGCGTTTCGACATAGTGCGCCGCCGCGCTGCCGATGGCGTGTTTTATCGCCGCGTTAGCGGGATTTTCCCCGACATCCACGACAATCGCCTGCCGGATGCCGTACTGCTGCTCGATCGCCTTTTCCAGCGCGACAAAAATATTGGTCGGCTGCACAACGGTGATTTTCACCAGCCCCTCTTTCTGGCAGCGCGTCAGCGCGCGCGAAACAAAGGATTGCGAAAGGTGCAGCAACGTCGCGATCTCAGACTGTTTTTTATTTTCGTTGTAATAAAGCGTGGCGATTTTCACCAGTAGCCGCTGTTCATCCTGCTTTGACATGAGATTCCCCTTTCTCTGATGCCTGATATTTTTATTCATCATTGAATAGATAACAAGCCAGCCCGATGCGGCAACCCTCATCCAAATGTGATCCTTTTCTCCTTTCTTCCAAATTTGCCCGATCCGGGCGTAGACAAACCTTAACACAAGGCATATCTTTAATCATGAATAATAAATCAACAGTGAATATATATTCCGACTCAGTCACAACCTGTCGTAAAAACTGACGATAATGCGTTGTCACCTGCTATCCGGAAGCCTTTTCACGCCCCGATTGAATATTTATTCATTACAGATTATACATTCAAGAGGTACGCTATGAATCCGTTTTCACTCTCTGTGGATGAACTTGAAAAAAAAGCCCGCGCGGTACGTCGTCGCATTATCGTGCTTAACGCCGAAAGCCCGGCTGGCGGGCATACCGGAGCTGATTTATCCCAGGTAGAAGTGCTGACTGCGCTCTATTTTCGCATCCTGAACTGCTCACCGCAGACCAAAGAGAGCGATGAGCGGGACATCTACATTCAATCAAAAGGCCACGCGGTCGGCGGTTATTACTGTGTGCTGGCCGAAGCCGGTTTTATTCCTGTCGACTGGCTTTCTACCTATCAACACGCCGATTCGCACCTGCCCGGCCATCCGGTGAAACACAAAACCCCCGGCATTGAACTCAACACCGGCGCGCTCGGTCACGGTTTGCCGGTCGCTGTCGGCATCGCGCTGGCCGCCAAACGCAACAACAGCGCGCGCCGTGTTTTCGTGGTCACTGGCGATGGTGAACTGGCGGAAGGCAGCAACTGGGAGGCCGCGCTGGTGGCGGCGCACTACCAGCTCGACAACCTGATCATTATTAACGACAAAAACAGCCTGCAACTCGCCGGGCCAACCAAAGAGATCCTCAATACCGATCCGCTGGATGCCAAGTGGCGTGCCTTTGGTATGCAGGTAACGGAATGTCGCGGTAACGATATGGCCGATGTGGTGCGCACGCTGGAAGGCTTACGGCCCGCAGGTAAACCGCATGTGGTGATCGCCCACACCACCAAAGGCGCGGGCATCTCCTTTATTCAGGGGCGCCCGGAGTGGCATCACCGCGTACCGAAAGGCGACGAAGTTGAACTGGCGCTGGAGGAGTTGAAAGATGAGTAACAGTGAACACCTGGCGACGGTGATGGTGAACGCCTTTATCGACGCGGTCGACAACGGTATGGATCTGGTGCCGGTAGTGGCGGATTCCACGTCCACCGCCAAAATCTCACCGTTTATGCAGAAATTTCCCGGCCGCGTGGTGAACGTCGGCATCGCCGAACAGACGCTGGTCGGTGCCGCGGCAGGCCTCGCGCTGGGCGGCAAAATCGCCGTCACCTGTAACGCCGCGCCGTTTTTGATCTCCCGCGCCAACGAGCAGATCAAAGTCGATATTTGCTACAACAACACCAATGTGAAGCTGTTCGGCCTGAACGCCGGAGCCAGCTACGGCCCGCTGGCCAGCACGCACCACAGTATCGACGATATCTCGGTGCTGCGCGGTTTCGGCAATATCGAAATCTATGCCCCATCCAGCCCGCTGGAGTGTCGGCAGATCATTGATTACGCCCTCGCCCACATTGGCCCGGTCTATATCCGTCTTGATGGCAAAGCGCTGCCGGAGCTGCATGACGAAAGCTACCGCTTCGCACCGGGTAACATCGATGTGCTGCGGAGCGGTGGCGATATCGCGCTGGTGGCGATGGGGTCGACGGTCCATGAAATTGTCGAAGCTGCCACACAACTGGCAGCAGAGGGTATTGAGGCCAGTGTTATCAGTGTACCGTCTATTCGTCCCTGCAATATATCCCAGCTACTGGCCGCGCTGAAATCCCACCGCGCCGTAGTCAGCGTCGAAGAGCACAACATTAACGGCGGCGTCGGCAGCCTGGTGGCTGAAGTGCTGGCCGAAGCCGGATGCGCGCTACCGCTGCGTCGGCTTGGTATTGCCGACGGGCAATACGCCATCGCCGCCGATCGCGCGGCAACCCGCGCCCGCCATCAAATTGATGCGGCTGGCGTGGTAAAAAATGCCCGCGAACTGCTGAACGCACGGCAATAACAATAAAAAGAACATCTTACTGGAGAGAGAACAATGTCCCGAATTCCGCAAACACTGACCATGGCAGTGATCATTGGCAACCGTGGTTTCTTCCCGAGCTATCTGGTCGCCGAAGCCCGCGAGCAGGCCATCGCGCTGTTCAGCCGTCTTGGCATCAACACCATCATGCTTGATGAAGCGCAAACCGAACTGGGCGGTGTAGAAACCCGCCAGGATGCGAAAATCTGCGCTGAACTGTTCCGCGCTCACCGCGATGAGATCCACGGTGTGGTGGTGCTGCTGCCCAACTTTGGCGATGAAAAAGCGGTGGCGGAAACCCTGCGCCTTTCCGGGCTGAATGTGCCGGTGCTGGTGCAGGCCGAAGAGGATAATCTGGACAAAATGGGGCTGGCGACGCGCCGCGACAGTTTCTGCGGCAAAATCTCCCTGTGTAACAACCTGCGCCAGTACGGCATTCCTTTTACCCTCACCACTCAGCATGTTTGTGCATTAAGCGGCGAGGTATTTGAAAAAGACCTAAAACGTTTTGAGCAGATTTGCCGGGTGGTCAGCAGCATGCGCGGCGTACGCGTTGGCGCAATTGGCGCGCGGCCTGCCGGATTCAACACCGTGCGTTACAGCGAAAAACTGCTCGAACGGCTGGGCATTGCAGTAGAAACCCTCGATCTTTCCGAAGTCTTTACCCGCATCAAAACCCTGCGCGATGACGATATTCGCGTCGATGAAAAACGCCGCCTGCTGCTGGATAACGCCGATGCCAGCGCCATTCCCGCCGACAAACTGGTGACGATGGCGAAGCTCTTCGTGGTGATCAGCGAATGGGTGATCGCCAACGATATCGACACTACCGCCATCCAGTGCTGGACCTCGTTGCAGGAGAATCTCGGCATTAACGTCTGTTCGATCATGAGCGTGATGTCCGGCCAGTTGATGCCGTCGGCCTGCGAAGTGGACGTGATGGGCGCGCTGTCGATGTATGCGCTGGCGAGCGCCAATATGAGCCCGGCCTCTATTGCCGACTGGAACAACAACTTTGGCGATGATCGCAACAAATGCGTGCTGTTTCACTGCGGTAACTTCGCTTCTGCCAGCCTGGAAAGCCCGCATATGGGCACCGCTGATATCATCGGCACCACCGTCGGCAAAGAGAACACCTGCGGCGCAGTGCATGGCCGCCTGAAAGCGGGTGCTCTCACCTACTTCCGCTTAAGTACTGACGATCTGAGCGGCGAGATCAAAGCTTATGTCGGTTCCGGGCAGTCGGTCGACGATCCGCTTGATACCGTCGGCTGCCGCGCGGTGATTCAGGTGCCCAACCTGGAAAACCTGCTGGCGTGGATCTGCCGTAACGGCTTTGAACACCACGTGGCGATGAACCATGCGGCCAGCGCGGAGATCCTGCACGAAGCCTTTACCCGTTATCTCGGCGTCGAAACGTATCTCCACCAATAATGCCGCCGGGAGAGACATCATGCCGCTGAATAAAGAGATCATTATCGCGCTGGACGAAGGCACCACCAACGCGAAAGCCGTGGCGCTGGACGCCCGCGGCGCCGTGGTCGCCAAATGCGCGCGGCCGCTGAATATCCAGACGCCGCGCGAAGGCTGGGTCGAGCAGTCCGGCGAACTGCTGCTGGAGGCCTCGCTGGCCGTGGTGCGCCAGGTGATTGACGCCGTCGGCGCACAAAACGTTGCGGCACTGGCGATCAGCAACCAGCGCGAAACCGCCATCGGCTGGTATCGCGCCAGCGGGCAACCGTTAGGCCCGGCGCTAAGCTGGCAGTGTTCGCGTACCGCTGATTTTTGCCACGCCCTGCGTGAACAAGGGCGCGAAACGGAGATTAAAGCCGTGACCGGATTGCCGGTCGCGCCGCTGTTTTCCGCCTCGAAAATGCGCTGGCTGCTCGATGCCACACCCAACGCCCGCGCGCTGGCGGAGCAAGGCGAGATTTGCCTTGGCACGATCGATAGCTGGCTGCTGTGGCACTTCACCGGCGGCGCGGCGTTTTGCTGTGATTATTCCAACGCTTCGCGCACCCAGTTGCTGAATCTGCAACGCGGCGAGTGGGATGACAGCATGCTGGAACTGTTCGGCATTCCGCGCCGGGCGCTGCCCGAAATCCGCCCCTCCAGCGGATTGTTTGGTCACACCCGAGGGCTGGAGGGAATTCCGGACGGCATTCCGCTGCTGGCGATGATTGGCGATTCCCATGCCGCGCTGTTCGCCCACGGGCTGGGCGCGGCGGGCTGCGTTAAAGCGACTTACGGCACCGGTTCTTCGGTAATGGTGCCGGTCGCACCGGCGCAGGGTGACGTGAAATCGCTGGCGACGACCGTCGCCTGGCACGACGGCGAAAAACTGGTTTACGGTCTGGAAGGCAATATTCCGCACACCGGCGATGCGGTGGCGTGGATGGTCGAAAGCACCGGGCTGAGCGAGCTGCCGGAAGCCGATCTGGCGCAGGCGCTCAGCACGTTGCCTGCGTCGGTGGATTCCACGCTTGGCGTCTACTTTGTTCCGGCGCTGACCGGGCTGGGCGCGCCGTGGTGGGATGAGCAGGCGCGCGGTTTGATCCACGGTTTAAGCCGGGGCGTTAAGCGCGCGCATCTGATTCGCGCGGCGCTGGAATCCATCACTTATCAGATTGCTGATGTGGTGGTCGCCATGCGCCAGCACGGTGATTTCACGCTGAAGGCGCTGATGGTGGACGGCGGGCCGACGAAGAATGACTGGCTAATGCAGTACCAGGCGGATCTGCTCGGCTGCCCGGTAATGCGCAGCGACGTTGCGGAACTGTCGGCAATCGGCGCGGCGCTGCTGGCGCGCAAAGCGTTGCTGCGCATCGATGGCGAACAGTTGCGCCGCTACCTGCCGGAACACATCACTTTTCAGCCGGATATGGCGCGTCATGGCCGCTTGCAAAAACGCTGGTTTGACTGGCAAAACGCAGTGCAACTGGCGCGCTCGACGAAGTAATTCTCTCTGCGCGGGGCGCTCGCCCCACGCATCTTTCCCCTAATGACAAAACAATCTGGCTTATGCGCATGCAGCATATAGAAAGATGAATTTAAACTTTAAAAAACGCCGGCAGCTGGCCTACCTTAGCGGTACAAAATAATCACATCATATTAACTTTTCAGGGATTTCTTATGACTAAAAAACTGCTGCCTGCTGTCATATTGGCGCTCCTTTCTGCTGCCAGCTACGCGGCAACACCGCCGGATACGCTGGTCATCGCTCAGGGTTTAGACGATATTGTCAGCCTTGACCCGGCGGAAGCGAACGAGCTTTCCAGTATTCAGACCGTGCCGAGCCTGTATCAGCGCCTGGTGCAACCCGATCGTGAAAACCCGGAAAAAATCACTCCGATTCTGGCTGAAAGCTGGCAGGCGGACCCAGCGGCAAAAACCCTGACTATCAAACTGAAGAGCGACGCGAAATTTGCCTCCGGTAACCCGCTGCGCCCGGAAGATGTGATTTTCTCCTATACCCGCGCGGTGACGCTCAACAAATCCCCGGCGTTTATCCTCAACGTGCTGGGCTGGCAGCCGGATAATATTGCCAGCCAGTTGAAGAAAGTGGATGACCACACCCTGCAACTGCACTGGACGGCGGATGTCAGCCCGGCGGTAGCGCTGAATATTCTCTCCACGCCGATTGCCTCGATCGTCGATGAGAAGCTGGTCAGCGCCAATGTACAGGGTAATGACTTCGGCAACGCCTGGCTGAAAATGCACTCAGCGGGCAGCGGCGCGTTTAAAATGCGTGTCTACCAGCCGCACCAGGCCATCGTGCTGGATGCCAACGCCAGCGCGCCTGGCGGCGCGCCGAAGCTTAAAAACATCATCATTAAAAACGTGCCGGATCCGGCTTCCCGTCGCCTGCTGATCCAGCAGGGCGATGCCGATGTCGCGCGCGATCTGGGCGCCGATCAAATCAGCGCGCTGGCGGATAAGAAAGGCGTGAAAGTGCTGAGCATTCCGTCTGCCGAGCAGAATTACCTGGTCTTTAACACCGGCAACAGCGCCAACCCGCTGCTGAACAACCCGGCG
The DNA here is from genome assembly GCF_009935945.1 of Kosakonia sp. MH5. Taxonomy (NCBI): domain Bacteria; kingdom Pseudomonadati; phylum Pseudomonadota; class Gammaproteobacteria; order Enterobacterales; family Enterobacteriaceae; genus Kosakonia; species Kosakonia sp. MH5. The sequence goes on from NZ_QODH01000001.1 coordinate 960,174, forward strand.
TTCTGGGAAGCCGCGCGCTGGCTGGTTGATTACAACGGCATCACTAAAGATCTGCTGAAAGGCCAGTATTTTATTCATCAGAGCTTCCTGCCGGTTGGCCTGCCGGGCGCGCTGGAGGATAACCCGTTCACCTTTGATCCGGCGAAAGCCAAAGCGATCCTCGCCAAAGCGGGCATTAAAGACGCGCACTTCACGCTGGATGTCGAAAACAAACCGCCGTTTATCACCATTGCCCAGTCAATGCAGGCCAGCTTCGCCCAGGGCGGCGTGAAAGTGGATCTGCTGCCCGCAGCGGGTAGCCAGGTGTACGCTCGCGTGCGGGCAAAACAGCATCAGGCGGCGATTCGTTTGTGGATCCCGGATTACTTCGACGCCCACTCTAACGCCAGCGCCTTTGCCTGGAACGATGGCAAATCCAGCACCGTGGCCGGGCTGAACGGCTGGCAGATCCCGCAACTGAATAAAGAGACGCTGGCAGCGGTGGCCGAGCCGGATGCGGCAAAACGCCTCGAACTGTACAAGAAAATGCAGCAGGAGTTGCAGCACAACTCGCCGTATGTCTTTGTCGATCAGGGCAAAACACAGATCGTGGTGCGCGATAACGTGAAAGGCTACCAGCAGGGGCTGAATGCGGATATGGTGTGGTACGACCGCGTCACCAAATAACGTTTCCTCCTCCCGCCCGCGCGGGAGGGTTCTTTCGCTGAAGACGAGTTTTTCCATGTCTGTGGTTTTACCCAACAGAGCAGAGCGGCGCGTAAAACGTCCTCTGCTCGCGCTATTTCAGGGGCTGCTCACGCTGGCCCTGACGCTTTTTGGCCTGCTGCTGGTGACTTTTTCGCTGTCGGCCTTCTCCCCTGTTGACCGGGTTTTGCAGATTGTCGGCGATCATGCCAGCCAGTCCACCTACGATCAGGTACGTCATCAACTGGGGCTGGACCAGCCTCTACCGGTGCAGTTCTGGCACTACCTGGTGAACCTGGCCCATGGTGATTTAGGCACTGCCAGCGCCACCGGGCAACCGGTGTTACAGGATCTGCTCGCCGCATTTCCGGCGACGCTGGAGCTGGCAACGCTGGCGCTGATTGTCGGCAGCGTGCTCGGCGTGATCGCGGGCGTTTTATGCGCACGCTTTAAAGGCTCACCGTGGGATATGGCGGTGCGCACCTTTACGCTACTTGGCAACTCGGTGCCGATTTTCTGGCTGGGTTTGCTGATGCTGGCGCTGTTTTACGCCCGCCTGCAATGGAGCGCCGGGCCGGGCAGGCTCGATGATATCTACCAGTACACCGTCACGCCGCGCACGGGCTTCGCGCTGATCGATACCTGGCTTTCCGGCGATAGCGGCGCGTTTAAAAATGCGCTCAGCCACCTGCTGCTGCCGGTACTGCTGCTGGCCTACTATTCGCTGGCGAGCATTACCCGCCTTACCCGCTCTGCCTGCCTGAGCGAGATGAGCAAAGAGTACATTTTGCTGGCGCGCGCTAAAGGCGCAGGCGAGATGACTATTCTGCTGCGCCATGTGCTGCCTAATATTCGCGGTACGCTGCTGACGGTGATCGCACTGGCGTACACCAGCATGCTGGAAGGCGCGGTACTCACCGAAACGGTCTTCTCCTGGCCCGGCATTGGTCGTTATCTCACCACAGCGCTGTTCGCTGGCGACACCACCGCCATCATGGGCGGTACGCTGGTGATTGGTGTCTGCTTTGTGCTGATCAATAACCTGACCGACCTGCTGGTACGGTTAACCGACCCGAGGGTGCGCTGATGCCGACGACACTTTTTCTGCACCGTCTGCGCCGCTCGCCTGCCGCATTCAGCGGGCTGCTGATTGTCGCCGTGCTGCTGCTGATCGCCCTGTTTGCGCCGTGGCTCGCACCGCGCGATCCCAACTGGCAGGACGCCGCCGCGCGCTTGCAGGCACCGAGCGCACAGCACTGGCTCGGCACCGACAGCTACGGGCGCGATTTGCTCTCGCGGCTGATTTACGGCACCCGCCCGGCGCTCGGCCTGGTGGCGCTGGTGACCGCCATTACCCTGCCTGTCGGGCTGCTGATCGGTATTGTTTCCGGCTACTACGGCGGCTGGCTGGAGCGCGTGCTGATGCGCTTTACCGACGTGGTGATGTCGATGCCGCGCCTGATCCTCGCCTTTGCTTTTGTCGCCATGCTTGGCCCTGGGCTGGTGAACGGCGCGCTGGCGCTGGCGCTCACCACCTGGCCCGCTTACGCCCGCCAGGCGCGCAGCGAGATCCAGCGTTTGCGTCACAGTGATTATCTGGCTGCCGCCGAGATGATGGGCATTCGCGGCTGGCGGCTGCTGTTTGGCCATATTCTGCCGCTCTGTTTGCCCTCGGCGATTGTGCGCCTCGCGCTCGATCTGGCAGGCATCATTCTGGCTGCCGCCGGGCTGGGTTTCTTAGGGCTGGGCGCACGCCCGCCGATGGCGGAATGGGGTGCGATGATCGCCGACGGTATGCAGGTGATTTTCGATCAATGGTGGATTGCCGCAGCGCCCGGTGCGGTGATCTTACTGGCAAGCCTCGCCTTCAACCTGCTGGGCGATGGCCTGCGCGATGTACTGGAGCCGCAACATGACTGAGACACGCGTCGCGGTAAGCGGCCTGAATATCGACTACCCCGGCGCGCGGGTGGTGAAAAACCTGAGCTTTACACTTGGCAACGAGCGGCTGGCGCTGGTCGGCGAATCCGGTTCGGGAAAATCGATGACCGCCCGCGCCCTGATGGGGCTGGTGCGCAAGCCGGGTCACGTCAGCGCCACCACGCTGAATGTGCTGGGACGAGATGTCACCACGCTCAACGATCGCGGCTGGCGCGCGCTGCGCGGAAACGACATTGCGATGGTATTGCAGGATCCGCGCTATGCGCTGAACCCGGTGAAAACCGTGCTGGCACAACTGGATGAAGCGCTGACGCTCCACCAGCGGCTGAACCGCAAGCAGCGGCTGGAGAAGATCAACGAGGCGCTATGGGCGGTGGAACTTGAACCGACGGTGCTGCAACGCTACCCCGGCGAACTCTCCGGCGGTATGGGCCAGCGGGTAATGATCGCCATGGCGCTGGTTAACGATCCGCAGGTGCTGATTGCCGATGAACCCACTTCCGCGCTGGATGCGCGCCTGCGTAACCAGATCCTTGAACTGCTGGTCGCCCAGTGCGAACAACGGCAAATGGCGCTGCTGCTCATCAGCCACGATCTGCCGCTGGTGGCGCAGCACTGCCACCGGGTGATGGTGATGTATCAGGGGGAATGCGTGGACACAATGGCGGCGAGCGATCTGCCTGAGGCGCAGCATCCCTACACCCGCACGCTGTGGACCTGCCGACCGGGCTCGGAAACCTGGGGCCAGATGCTGCCGACGCTGGATCGCAGCCAGTCCTTTACGGAGGCGAATGATGAGCATCGTTGATATCGCGCAGTTGCAGGTCACTTTTGCTGAGAAAACAGTGGTGAAAGGCGCCAGTTTGCGCGTGGAAGAAGGTGAAACTTTCAGCCTGATTGGCGCGTCCGGCTGCGGGAAATCAACCCTGCTGCGCGTGCTGGCAGGTTTACAGCGCGAATGGCAGGGCCAGCTGTCGCTGTTCGGCCAGCCGGTGAAAGCCGGAACGCGTTATCAGGGTACGCTGCGGCGCAATGTGCAGATGGTCTTCCAGGATCCTTACGCCTCGCTGCACCCGAACCATACGCTGTGGCGCACGCTGGCGGAGCCGCTGAAAATTCACGGTGAACCGGAAATTGACCAGCAGGTGGCTACCGCGCTGGAGCAGGTCGGGCTTCCGGTTGATGCCGCACGGCGTTACCCGCACCAGCTCTCCGGCGGCCAGCGTCAGCGCGTGGCAATCGCCCGCGCACTGTTGCTGCGACCAAAAATTCTGCTGCTGGATGAGCCGACATCGGCGCTGGATATGTCGGTGCAGGCCGAAATTCTTAACCTGCTTAACCGCCTGAAGCAGCAGCACGGCATGAGCTATCTGCTGGTCAGCCATGATGCCGATGTGATTGCCCATATGTCTGACCGGGCAGCATTTATGGCCAATGGCGTGATTGAGCGTTTCTTTGACCGTAGCGCGCTGGTGCGTGGTGAACACCGGATGGGGTAATGCCGCGCACCGGCAGCCACCAGTGCGCGGTGGCTTACTGCTGCTCGTGGAAGGTATCAAGTTTCTGTTTTTGTTGCCCCTGCGCGTCAAAGTTATCCGCGTTCAGCCACGCGGAAATGGCGGCGTCGCGCAGCGGCCACTCGTTGTCCAGCATCGATAAATAGTCGGTATCGCGATTGCGCCCTTTGCGCACCATATGCTGGCGGAAGCGCCCCTCCCAGGTGAAACCGATGCGTTCTGCCGCGCGGCGCGAGGCGACATTCAGCGAATCACATTTCCACTCCACGCGGCGATAACCGCAGGCAAAAGCGTGGCGCAGCATCAGCCATATCGCTTCCGTGCCGAGAACACTGTTTTGCATCTGTGGCGACCAGGTGACATGACCAATCTCTACCGAACCGTTGTCGGCGTTGATCGCCAGCCAGGCAATCACGCCGAGCGCATCGCCGCTGGCATTTTCCACCACGGCAAAAGGCGCTACGCTGGCGTCGAGCGTTTTACCGACGATCCAGCGCGCCATGCTCTCCAGCCCATCAGGCCGTTCGCCCGCCAGCCAGGTCCAGCCGCTGTCATCTTCTGCCTGCGCGTAAGCCTGCAAGAGATCGTGCGTATGCGTTCTGGCGTCGAGCGGTTCGAGCCGACAATATTGGCCCGGCAACACGCTGTGCGGCAGCGGCTGAACACCGTTCCAGTGCGGCAGCCTGTCGCCGACTGTTTGACCAAAGTGATTGATTTCCGGCACGTTTCTCTCCCCGGCAAAAAAGACCAATATAAAAGAGATGTTTTATCAAGTCTGCGCGCCGGAATATAGTGCTAAAAATTGGGGGACGTTGTTAAAAAAGCTTTTCAAATCAGAGAAATGAGCAGGTCTGGCGTCAGAAAGCTCTGACGCCAGAGGGATTATTTCGCGAAATGGCTAAATTGCGCCAGAACACGGTCAAAAATGTCCAGGCCTTTATTCACTTCTTCCGCGCTCATGGTGCAAGGCGGCACCACGTGGATGCGGTTTTCGACGATAAAACTCAAAATACCGGCCTGCGTGAGCGCCGCTTTGATGGCTCCCATCTCTGCCGCCGCCAGCGGGGTTTTGCTCTGCCGATCGCTGACCAGTTCCATCGCCTGGAACATGCCGCGCCCGCGCACGTTGCCAATCAGCTTATGTTTCGCCGCCAGCGCATCAAGCCCCGGACGCAGCACGCCGTTACCCACCAGCGCCGCATTCTCCACCACTTTCTCCTCTTTCATCGCATCCAGCGTGGCGACAATCGCTGCCATTGCCAGCGGATGGCCGGAGTAAGTCAGACCGCCCGCGAAGAAGTGGTCGTCAAAGTAGCGTGAAATCGGCTCCGAAATCAGTACGCCGCCTGCGGGCGCATAACCGGCGTTAACGCCTTTCGCGAAGGTGATCAGATCCGGCACGATGCCATCCTGTTCAAAAGCGAACCAGCTACCGGTGCGGCCAAAACCGGCCATCACTTCATCAAGGATCAGCACAATGCCAAACTCATCGGCCAGCGCGCGCACGCCCTTCATATACCCTTCCGGCGGCACCAGAATACCGGCCGTTCCCGGTAAGGATTCGAGCAGGATCGCGGCGATAGATGCCGGCCCTTCAACCTCAATCATGCGGCGCAGGTGCGCCAGCGCACGTGTGCACTCTTCGGCTTCCGTCGTCGCGTTGAATTCGCTGCGATAGAGGTACGGGTTAAAGAAGTGCACATGCCCACGTGAATATTCGTTCGGTACGCGCCGCCAGTCGCCGGTGGCGGCAATCGCGCTACCGGTATTGCCGTGATAGGAGCGGTAGGCGGAGAAAATCTTGTCGCGCCCGGTGTAGAGACGCGCCATACGGATGGCGTTTTCGTTGGCATCCGCCCCGGCGTTGGTAAAGAAGACTTTACTGAAACCTTCCGGCGCCAGCGAGACAATGCGTTTGGCCGCTTCGCCGCGCGCCAGGTTGGCCGTCGCCGGTGCGATCGTCACCAGTTCGTCAAGCTGTGCTTTCATCGCCGCCAGCACGCGCGGATGCTGATAACCAATATTAACGTTCACCAGTTGGCTGCTGAAATCGAGATACGTATTGCCTTCGTAGTCCCACAACTCACAGCCTTTCGCCCCGGCAATCACCATCGGGTTAAGGTTGCCCTGCATCGACCATGAATGAAACACATACGACCGGTCCAGTTGACGTACGTCGTCGTTGGTTATCGCCATCTCGCTCTGAAGTGCCAGTTTCATATCCTGCTCCTCTCATGCCGTTATTGTTGTCCGTATCATGCGGCGCGCGGGCAAACCGCGGATAGAGCCAGTCGTGTTAGCAACATGTGACACAGGTGTCACACCGCGACATAACAACTGGCACTGTCTGGCGCGGGCGGGCGTTTTTATAGTGACGTCACAAACCCGCACAGGAGAAGACGATGAGTGAAGCAAAGAAAGTGGTGTTTATTACCGGCGCAACCTCCGGTTTTGGCGAAGCGGCAGCGCAGGTGTTTGCCGATGCGGGCTGGTCGCTGGTGCTGAGCGGGCGTCGTCTGGCACGTCTCGAAAGCCTTAAAGACCGCCTTCAGGGAAAAGTGCCGGTGCATATTATTGAGCTGGATGTCCGCGATAAAGATGCAGTGAAAAGCGCCGTGGCGTCGCTGCCAGCTGAGTTCGCCGATATTACCGCGCTTATCAACAATGCCGGGCTGGCGCTGTCGCCGCAACCTGCACAGCGCGTGGATCTTGAAGACTGGCAGACCATGATCGATACCAACGTGACCGGGCTGGTCAATGTGACCCACGCCCTGCTGCCCACGCTGATTCAACACGGCGCAGGCGCTTCTATCATCAATATCGGTTCAATTGCCGGGCAGTGGCCCTATCCTGGCAGCCATGTTTATGGCGCGACCAAAGCATTTGTGAAGCAGTTCAGCTATAACCTGCGCTGCGATTTACTCGGTACCGGGGTGCGTGTGACCGATTTAGCGCCGGGGATTGCGGAAACGGAATTTACACTGGTGCGCACCAAAGGCGATCAGGCCGCATCGGATAACCTCTATCGCGGCACCACGCCGCTGACCGCGCAGGATATTGCCGAACAGATGTTCTACATCGCCACTCTGCCGGATCATATGAATATCAACCGCGTGGAAGTGATGCCGGTGCGTCAGGCCTGGCAGCCGTTTGCCATCGACCGCGACTGAGTTACCGCCCTCTTCCTGCGGGGAGGGGGTTAACTGGCGTACAAAATAAAACGCCCCGGCTGATGCCAGGGCCTGGTGTTTTAAGTGTAGCTAAGTACTGCAAGGTTTTACCCCGCCCGGCGCTTATCTCCGGCACTCACATAAGATGTGGCGTTAGCTCTGTAAGGGGTGTAGAGATAATAGTCAATCGGATTAATCCTGGCAATATGTAACGCGCACGGCGCGAAAGATGTATGACGTCGATCATTCTTTTCGCGCCACTGGCACGCAGAAATACGACAACTGTCACTAACCACGCGCGCTGCGCCTGTTTATGCTGCCTTTTCCCACCCCGATCCCCCTCCCTGCCCCATCACAAAGCAAACGCGCCGACATCTGCACTAAATTGATGAGTAAAATTCATTATCGTGCAGCCAAATGCAGTAAAAATGCGGAAATTAACCCCTGGCACAAAAATGGCATGGTGAAAAAGAAACCTAACCAGTTAGTCAAAAAACAGGGGGAGCAGGATGAGCCAGGTGATGTTTGCTGAGGAGAGCGCAGTGGTGTCCTTAAAGACCGCCAGCGCCACAGCGCGGCCCGCCATAACCGTCAGTCAGGCCAGCGTTATCTATCCGGCGGCGGATAAACCCGTACATGCGTTACAGGACATTAATCTGACGATTCGCCAGGGCGAGTTTGTCTCGTTTATCGGGCCATCCGGCTGCGGCAAAACCACCCTGTTGCGGGTTATTGCCGATCTTGAGCCGATTACCTCCGGCGATGTGCTGGTGAACGATATGTCGCCGTCGGAAGCGCGCCAGGCGGGGGCTTATGGCTATGTCTTCCAGGCCCCGGTGCTGCTGCCGTGGCGCACCGTGATAGCCAATGTCAAATTGCCGTTGCAGATCCAGGGCGTACCGCCAGAACGCTGCGATGAAATCGCCCGTGAGCAGCTTTCACGCGTTGGCCTGAAGGGTTTTGAGAAAAAATACCCGTGGCAGCTCTCGGGCGGCATGCAACAGCGCGTGTCTATCGCGCGAGCGCTCGGCTTTGAGCCGAAAATTTTAATGATGGATGAACCCTTCGGCGCGCTCGACGAACTGACTCGCGACAACCTCAATCAGCAGCTTCAGCAACTGTGGTACAACGAGCAGCGCACGATGGTGTTTGTTACCCACTCCATTGCCGAAGCGGTCTATCTGTCGACCAAAATCGTGGTGATGTCGCCGCGTCCGGGGCGCATCGTGAAGGTGATCGACTCCCCGCTTCCGGCACAGCGCGATTTGGCGATCCGCAATACACCCGCGTTCCTCGCACTGGCGCAGGAGGTGCGCGAAGCGCTGGTGGAGGGACATCATGATCGCTGAGCGGCGTCTTATTGCGAACGCACTGCCAGTGGGCATGGTGCTGCTGGTCGCGCTGGTACTGTGGTATTTGCTGGCGCTGGCGCTGAATGCGCCCGGCGTGATTGACCGCGTACTGGCCCCGCGCGGCGCGTGGAATTATCACGATGTGATGCAGGCCGCGCTGAATGCCAGCCGTCCGCTGCTGCCCGCACCGCACCAGATTGCCATCGATATCTGGAACAGCATCACCCAGTGGCCGCTTACCTCACCGCGCAACCTGCTGTTGCATACCTGGGTCACCGCCAGCGCAGCGCTGACGGGTTTTGCCATGGGTGTGGTGCTCGGCGTGGTGCTGGCGGTGTGCATTGTTCACTCGTGCACGCTGGATAAAGCGCTACTGCCGTGGATCGTCGCCTCGCAAACCATTCCGGTACTGGCGATAGCGCCCATTGTGCTGATCATTCTGGGCAGCGTCGGCATCACCGGCATGCTGCCAAAAGCCACTATCGCCATGTATCTCTGCTTCTTCCCGGTCACCATTGCCACCGTGCAAGGGCTGCGCTCGCCGCAAAAAATGGAGATGGAACTGATGCACACCTGGGCTGCCCGGCGGGTCGATATCTTCTGGACTGTGCGCCTGCCCTCTTCGCTGCCGTATCTGTTTCCGGCGTTTCGCGTGGCGATTGCCAGCGGGCTGGTCGGCACGATGGTGGCCGAGCTGCCCACCGGGGCGCAGGCCGGGCTGGGCGCGCGGCTGCTGACCGGCTCCTACTATGGCAACACCATTCAGATCTGGTCGGCGCTGGTAATGGCCTCGCTGCTTGGGCTGGCGTTAACCGGGCTGGTCACGCTCACGGAACGGCTGGTGATGCGCCAGCGTAAGGGGGGATGATGAAACGCACTGCGATACCCGGCACGTTTTTGCTGGTCGGCGCGCTGCTGTTGTTGATGCTGTCGCTGATCCAGTTGAGTGGGCAAACGCCGTTATCGGCTCCGCTGTTGCTGGTCAATATCCTGCTGGTGCTGTGCGCGTTGGCAGGGTGCACCACCACCTTCAGCCTTCTGCGCGGCGCTCTGTTCGCCGTCACTTTGCTGGCGAGCGTACTGTGGCTGGCGTGGCAGCCGATTCACGGTCTGACGCTGGGCGCCGTAGCGCTGCTGGCGATGGTCAGCGTGCAACGTCTGGCGCGCTCAACGCTTCCGGCAGCCAGCGTCGCGGCGCTGCTCGGCCTGTGGCTGCTGTGGTTCTGGCAGATTCTGGTCACCGGTTTTGCCGTTCCGCAGGTCATTCTGCCCGCGCCGCTGGACATTCTTGCCGCGCTGGTCAACAGCGTGCCGCTGCTGGCGGGCGATGTGCTGCAAACGGTGATCAAATCCGTGCTGGCAGGTTATCTGCTCGGTAGCGGACTGGGGATTGGCGTGGCGATTCTTATCGACCGCCTGCCGTTTTTACAACGCGGATTACTGCCGGTGGCCAGCCTTACCAGCACCGTACCGCTGGTCGGCGTCGCGCCGATTGCGGTGATGTGGTTTGGCTTTGACTGGCCTTCCAAGGCCGCCGTGGTCACGCTGGTGACCTTCTTCCCGGCGCTGGTCAGTACGCTGGCCGGGTTAAAAGCCAGCGGCAAGCTGGAGCAGGAACTGATGTATTGCTATGCCGCCACGCCGGGGCAAAGCCTGCGGGTGCTGCGTCTGCCTGCCGCGATGCCGTTTATTTTCAGCGCTCTGAAAGTGAATGCCACGCTGTCGCTTATCACCGCGATTGTGGCGGAATTTTTCGGCTCGCCGACCGCCGGACTGGGCTTTCGCATCTCCACCGAGTCGGCGCGCATGCATATGCCGGTAGTGTGGTCGGCAATTGTTGTCGCCTCGATCGCCGGTTCCCTGTTCTACAGCCTGCTGGTTCAGCTCGACCGGCGCGTGAATTTCTGGCACCCCACGCTACGTGGGAGCGCCGCTCAGAAGTAAAACAATTAGCACCTATCCAGGTTCACTAACCCGAGGAGTTCTCTAATGATAAAAAGTTTCGCTTTGCGCCGGGGTTTGTTGCTGGCGGCAATGTCTGTACTGGCCTTTCAGGCGGCCGCCGCCGAGAAAGTCACACTGCAACTGAAGTGGCTGCCGCAATCACAGTTCGCCGGTTATTACGTGGCGCAGCAAAAAGGGTTTTATCAGGATGAAGGGCTGGATGTCACCATTAAACCCGGCGGCACGGATATCTCCCCGGTGCAGGTGATTGCCGGTAAATCCGCCGATGTCATTGTCGACTGGCTGCCGGATGCGCTGGCCTCGCGCGAAGCGGGCGTGCCGCTGGTGAATATCGCCCAGGTGTACGATCGTTCCGGGATGATGCTGACCTGTAAAAAATCGAGCGGCATCAAAACCCCGGCCGATTTCAAAGGCAAAACCCTTGGCGTCTGGTACGGCGGCAACGAATACCCGTTCTTTAACTGGATGAACAAGCTGGGCCTCAAACCGGGTAAAGACATCACCATTTTAAAACAGGGCTTTAACGTTGATCCGCTGTTACAGGATCAGGCCGCCTGTATTTCGACCATGAACTACAACGAATACTGGCAGTTGATCGACGCCGGGCTGAAGCAGGACGACTTAATCACCTTCCCGTATGAGGATCAGGGCGTTTCTACGCTGGAAGATGGGCTGTATGTCCTCGGTTCCGATCTGAAAGATCCGGCGTTTGTCAGCAAAATGGCGAAATTCCTCAAAGCGTCGTTTAAAGGCTGGGATTACGCGGTGAAACACCCGGATGAAGCGGCGAAAATCGTGGTGGCAGAAGATGCCTCCGGCGCTGCCACGGAAGAGGTGCAAACTCGCCAGATGGAGAACGTGGCGAAGCTTATCACCAACGCCAATACGCCGAAAATCGGCTATCTCGATCCGGCCGCGTACCGTCGCACCATCGACGTGTTGCTGCACAGCGGTGGCGATACGCCGGTTATCAAGAAAGATCCGGGCGACAGCGGTATGACGCACGAAGTCTGGGATGCCGCCGCCAAACTGAAATAACCCCCGCCGCCAGGGAGGGCGGTTTTCTCACGGAGCACACTATGAATGAGGTTCTTCTCCACGGCGTGGTGGAGTCACCCGATAAGGGACGCATTCGTCAGGATAACGAAGCCATTATCCTGCCAGCGGCGGAGCGCGTATTTGCCCGCTACGGCTTTCGCGGCGCGACGATGCAACAGATTGCCGATGCCGCAGGTCTGCCGAAAGCCAATCTGCACTACTACTTCGGCAACAAACACAATCTCTACCTGCGGGTGCTGGAAAACATTCTCCACGACTGGTTGTCGCCGCTGGAGGGGATCTGCGCCAGCGCCGAGCCGAAAAGCGCGCTGGCGGAGTATGTCGGGCGCAAAATCCACTTCAGTTTCAGCCGCCCGGAAGCCTCCAAACTCTTTGCCAACGAGATCCTGCAAGGCGCACAGGTTGTGCATCCGTTACTGAAAAGCGAACTGCGACAACTGGTGGAAGAGAAAGCGCGCATCCTCGATGGCTGGATTGCCGCCGGTAAAATGCGCACGCTGGATACCACGCACTTCTTCTTTACTGTCTGGTCGATGACGCAAACCTATGCCGATTTCGATATCCAGGTGGAAGCCGTCTGCGGCGAAGATGCTCACAGCGACACGATGCAGTCGCGCGCCACGCAGCATGTGCTGAGCGCCGTCTGGCGCATCTGCGGTCTGGAATAACCTTCTTGCTGCTAAATGCAGCAATAATCGGCAAATTTGGTGCGAAATGCACCAAAATGCGACGATCATTTTAGTGCAATCGATCCTGAAGATCCCTGAACCGCTGATTTTGTCTGCCCTGCTGCTGTTGCCGTCAATATGGCACACAAATCGCATGGCTATTTGTGAAAACTTAACCATCTGGTCAGGATTATTCAGGAGGCATGATGAACACACTCGATACGCCGGGGATCTGCCCCGGTCGGCTGACGCCCGCGGAGTATGCCCGTGCGTTCAGCGATTGCGACCCCGCGCTCTCTTCCACACAGGCGGTGCTGGAAGCGGAACGCTGCTACTACTGCTTTGATGCCCCCTGCACCCGCGCCTGCCCGGCGGAGATCGATGTGCCGAGCTTTATTCAGCGCATCGCGCAGAGTAACGATCGTGGCGCGGCGGAAGTGATCCTGCGGGCCAATATTCTTGGCGGCACCTGCTCACGCGTCTGCCCGACCGAAACCCTCTGCGAGCAGGCCTGCGTGCGTAATGCGCAGGATGGCCGTCCGCTGGATATCGCCCGTTTGCAGCGCTACGCCACCGATCGCTTTTTCGCCGCTCCCGGCAAACCGCTGTTTACCCGCGCCGCCAGCAGCGGTAAACGCGTGGCGATTGTCGGCGCCGGGCCTGCCGGGCTGACCGTGGCGCATGCGCTGGCGCTCGCCGGGCATGCGATTGATCTGTTTGATGCCCGCGCGAAAGCTGGTGGTCTGAACGAATACGGTCTGGCCCGTTACAAAGTGACCGGGGATTTTCCGGCGCTGGAAGTGGAGTGGCTGCTGTCGGTAGGCGGTATCATCCTGCATTGCGGCAAAACGCTGGGCCAGCACTTCACGCTGGCGCAACTGCGCGCAGAGTATGACGCGGTATTCCTTGGCACCGGTTTAGCGGGCGTGAATGCGCTCGACAGTGATACGCCAGAGCCGCACGGCGTGCGCGAAGCCGTCGAGTTTATTGCCGAACTGCGCCAGTGTGCCGATCTCAGCCAGATGCCAGTGGGTCGCAATGTAGTAGTGATTGGCGGCGGAATGACCGCGGTGGATGCCGCCGTGCAGGCGAAAAAGCTTGGCGCGCGCGAAGTCACCCTGGTTTACCGCCGTGGCGAAAGCCAGATGAAAGCCTCCCTGAAAGAGCAGCAGTGGGCAAAAGCGTGCGGCGTCACATTGCGCTTTCTCGCCGCGCCGCTGCGCTTTGAGCAGCAGGATAACCGCTTAACTGGCGTCACCTTTTCCCTCATGCAACAGACCGATGCAGGGCTGACGCCTGGCGGTGAAACCTTCACGCTGGCGGCGGATATGGTGCTGAAAGCCATTGGGCAAACCTACGATCCGCGCCCGGCGCAGGGCGTGGCATTAAGCGGCGGGCGCATCGCCGCTGACGAGGCAGGACGCACCTCGCTGCCCGGCGTCTGGGCCGGTGGCGACTGCTGCGCAGGCGGGCTGGATCTCACTGTCGATGCGGTTAAACAGGGCAAAGCCGCCGCCCGCTCCATCCTGCTGGCACTGGCCATTTCACAGGCCGATGCCGCCAATGCCACCTTTTTCCAGGAGCCGTCTCATGGCTGATCTGCATAGTAATTTTCTCGGCATTCACAGCCCCAATCCGTTCTGGCTGGCTTCAGCACCGCCCACCGATAAAGAGTACAACGTCGAACGCGCGTTCCAGGCTGGCTGGGGCGGCGTGGTGTGGAAAACGCTGGGGCTTGATCCGCACGTCGTCAATGTCTGCGGGCCGCGCTACAGCACCCTGCGCGGCGCGGACCGCCGTATTCTTGGGCTGAACAATATTGAGCTGATCACCGACCGCTCGCTGGAGACCAATCTGGAAGAGATCGCGCGGATTAAGCAGCGCTGGCCGGATCGGGCGGTGGTGGTGTCGATCATGGTGCCCTGTGAGGAAGAGGCATGGAAATGGATCCTGCCGCAGGTGGAAGCCACCGGCGCGGATGGCATTGAGCTGAACTTCGGTTGCCCGCACGGCATGAGCGAACGCGGCATGGGCGCGGCGGTCGGCCAGGTGCCGGAGTATATCGAAATGGTCACCCGCTGGTGCAAGCAGTATTGCAGCCTGCCGGTGATCGTCAAACTGACGCCGAACATTACCGATATCCGCTACCCGGCGCGGGCGGCAAAAGCGGGCGGCGCGGATGCGGTTTCTCTGATCAATACCATCAATTCGGTGATGGGCGTTGATCTCGACCAGATGCTGATGACGCCGCACACCGGCAATCAGGGTTCCCACGGCGGCTACTGCGGCCCGGCGGTGAAACCCATTGCGCTGAATATGGTGGCGGAAATTGGCCGCGACGCGCCAACGCGCGGGTTGCCGATCTCCGGCATTGGCGGTATCTCCACCTGGCGCGATGCCGCCGAATTTATCGCGCTGGGCTGCGGCACCGTCCAGGTCTGTACGGCAGTAATGGTGCACGGCTTTCAGATTGTGCGCGACATGATAAGCGGCCTGGAAAACTACATGGATGAGAAAGGGTTTCGCACGCTGGAGGATTTTCGCGGCATGGCGCTGGGCAGCGTTACCGACTGGCGCTACCTCAACCTTAATCACGTCGAAAAAGCCGTCATCGACCAGACAAGCTGCATCAAGTGCGGGCGCTGCCACCTGGTATGCGAAGACACCTCGCACCAGGCGATCTCCACCAGCCTGATGGGCGAGCGCCATTTCGCTGTGCGCGAGGAAGATTGCGTTGGCTGCAACCTCTGCGCCTCGGTTTGCCCGGTAGAAAACTGTATTTCGCTGCGCCACCTGCAACCCGGCGAAGTGGATAAACGCACCGGAAACGTGGTTTCCGACCAGTACGCCAACTGGACAACCCACCCCAATAACCCGATGGCGACCACGGCGTAAACCGGGTCAGGCACAGGAGAAGAGCATGCGTAATGTGTTGATTAAAGGCGGCACGGTGGTCAATGCGGACTGCCAGCGCCGCGCCGATGTGTTGTGCGTTGATGGCCTGATCGCCGCCGTCGGCGACGCCTCACTGTGGGATCTTCCGGCACACACACAAGTCATTGATGCCGGAGGCCTGTATGTGATGCCCGGCGGCATCGATCCGCATACCCATATGAATTTCCCGTTTATGGGTACGACAACGGTCGATGATTTCTACAGCGGCACCGCCGCCGCGCTGGCGGGCGGCACCACGACGATTATCGATTTTGTTATCCCCAATCCACAGCAACCGCTGATGGAGGCGTATCAGCAGTGGCGCGGTTGGGCAGAAAAAGCCGCCGCCGACTACAGCTTCCACGTCGCCATTACCTGGTGGGATGAGAGCGTGCGTGAGGATATGGGGCAGCTTGTACAGCAGGAAGGGGTGAACAGTTTTAAACACTTTATGGCCTACAAAAACGCCATCATGTGCGACGACGAAACGCTGATGAACAGTTTTCGCCGCTGCCTGGAGTTGGGCGCCATGCCAACGGTGCATGCGGAAAATGGCGAGATGGTGTATCTGCTGCAACAGGAGATGCTGAAACAAGGGATCACCGGCCCGGAGGCGCATCCCCTCTCGCGTCCGCCGGAAGTGGAAGGTGAAGCCGCCAACCGCGCGATTACCGTCGCCAGCATTATGGGTGTGCCGATTTATGTAGTGCATGTCTCCTGTCGGGAATCGGCAGAAGCCATTGCCCGCGCGCGCGGCCGCGGTCAGCGCGTTTACGGCGAAGTGCTGGCGGGCCATCTGGTGGTGGATGACAGCGTTTACCGTCACCCCGATTTCGCCTTCGCTGCCGCCCATGTGATGAGCCCGCCGTTTCGCGATAAATCGCACCAGGCTGCGCTGTGGCACGGTTTGCAGTCCGGTCAGCTTCATACCACCGCCACCGATCACTGTACCTTCTGCGCCAGCCAGAAAGCCGCCGGACTGGATAATTTCACCAAAATCCCGAACGGCTGCGGCGGCGTGGAGGAACGTATGATGGTGCTATGGGATGCAGGCGTTAACAGTGGCCGTCTGACGCCGAGTGAGTTTGTCGCCATCACCTCTGCCAATACCGCGCGGCTCTTTAACATCTACCCGCGCAAAGGTGTGATCACGCCAGGCGCGGATGCCGATCTGGTGCTGTGGGACCCGCAGGGCAGCAAGGTACTGTCTGCTGCGACCCACCATTCACGCAACGACTTCAATATTTTCGAGGGCCGCGTCGTCACCGGCGTCCCGGCTTATACCCTCAGCCAGGGCGTGGTGGTCTGGGCTGACGGTGAACTGCGCGCGCGCGAAGGCGCAGGACGCTATATCAAACGCCCGGCCTTCGGACCGGATTTCAGTGCCGCCGCGGTCTGGGAGCGCCATCGTGCGCCGCAGGCCGTGCAACGTTAACCTGGGAGAAAAAAGATGAGTGAAACGATCTCCGCGCCGGACGCCGTGGTTGCGACGGGCGACCTGCGTATTAATGGCCAGCGCCTGTGGCAGTCGCTGATGGATCTGGCGCAAATCGGCGCAACGCCGAAAGGCGGTTGCTGTCGCCTGACGCTCACCGACCTTGATCGCCAGGGGCGCGATTTGGTGGTCGGCTGGGGCAAAGCGGCCGGGCTGTCGGTGGAAATAGACCAAATCGGCAACGTCTTTATGCGCCGCGCCGGGCGGAATAACAGCCTGCCGCCCATCGTCGCCGGAAGCCATATCGATACCCAGCCGACCGGCGGCAAATTCGACGGTAACTTTGGCGTGTTATCCGCGCTGGAAGTGATCCGCACGCTCAACGACAACGGCATTGAAACACAAGCCCCCGTCGAGATGGTGTTCTGGACTAACGAAGAGGGTTCGCGCTTTGTTCCTGTGATGATGGGTTCTGGCGTTTTTGCCGGGATTTTTTCGCTGGAACAAGCCTATGCGGCAACCGATACCGCAGGCAAAACGGTACGCGATGAGCTGTTCAACATTGGCTATGCGGGCGAGCATACGCCAGGCCAGCATCCGATTGGTGCCTATTTTGAAGCGCATATTGAGCAGGGGCCGATTCTGGAAGAGCAGGATGTCGCCATCGGCGTGGTGCAGGCGGTGCTGGGGATCCGCTGGTATGACTGCACGGTTACGGGGATGGAGTCGCACGCTGGCCCAACGCCAATGGTGATGCGCAAAGATGCGCTGCAAGTGGCAACCGGTCTGATGCAGGAAGTGATCACCATCGCCAACCAGTTTGCCCCGCACGGGCGCGGAACGGTGGGCATGGTGCAGGTGCATCCGAACAGCCGTAACGTGGTGCCGGGCAGCGTCACCTTCTCCATCGATTTTCGCAATATGACCGATGCCGAGGTCGATAAAATGGATGCCGCGCTGAAAGCCGTTATCCAGCAAACGGCGCAGAAAACCGGGCTGGATATCGCTCTGCGCCAGGTGTCGCAGTACCCTGCAGCGCCCTTCCATGCCGATTGCAAAGAGGCTGTGCGCCGGGCGGCACAGCAATTAGGTTATTCTCATATGGATATTGTTTCCGGCGCCGGACATGACGCCGTATATATGAGCATGCTGGCACCGACCGGAATGATCTTTATTCCCTGCAAGGACGGCATCAGCCATAACGAAATTGAGTATTCGTCGCCAGAACAGGTGAGCGCCGGTGCCAATGTGTTATTGCATGCGATGCTGGAAAAAGCCGGTGTCGTGGCGCGCAATACCTGATGTCCGTGAGGGAAATAACCCGATTGTCTGCCGTCGGGTTATTTTCTTGCCTCAGTTGCCGATAAATATCGCAATACTGTATGATTCTGCCATTCCGAATTTGACTTAAATTCCCCGGAAGTTTACAAAAGATACTGCCTTCCCCAGCTCCGACTTGCGTCTTTTCCGTTTTCGTCCAGGCTTCCATTTTACCCTGCGGAAAAATGGCGGGGGTTGACCAGGTCAAACTCGCGCATTACCGACTTTTAAAAGATTTGCAGGCATCTGTAAGTGGAGTTTCGCATGTTCTCTTTTGTCGCCCGCCAGGCGATTTTTGATGCAAATATGAACACAGTCGGTTACGAGTTGTTGTTCAGAGACAGTATGACAAACCGGTTTCCCGACGTAACGCCGGAGTACGCGACTGCTCAAATTATTGTGGAACAATTTCTCGGCGCGCCGCTGGGCCGTCTGAAAGAGTACAGCGCTATTTTCGTCAACTTCCCCTATGAATTGCTGGTGCAGGGCATGGCGGAAACGTTGCCGAAAGATAGAGTGATTGTGGAAATTCTCGAAACGGCCAAACCGACGCCGCTGCTGCTGCATACAGTAAAACAGCTTTCTGCGCATGGCTTTCGCATTGCGCTGGACGACTTCGAACTTGGCGATGGCTGGAATGCCTTTCTCCCCTATATCAACATCATTAAATTCGATGTGCGGATAAACACGCCGGAAGAAATAAGCGGCTATATCAAAGACAAAGGCGCCTTACTAAAAGATACGGTGTTTCTGGCGGAAAAAGTCGAAACGCAGGAAGAGTATGAGTGTTTTAAAAATATAGGCTGCACGCTGTTTCAGGGCCATTTTTTCAGCAGACCGGTGATCCACTCCGGCAACAAGCTGATTCAAAACCAGGCCATCACCCTGAAACTGATGAAAGAGGTGAATACCGATTCGCCGGATTTCAGCAAGATCGAGGCGCTATTGAAGCAGGATCTGGCGCTGTCGTTCAAAATCATGCGTTATGCGCAAAATATTGTCTTTAATGCCCGCGGCATTAAACATATCCGCAGCCAGTCGTTAAAAGACATTATTTTCTATCTTGGCACCAATGAGTTGCGCCGCTTTGTGCTGGTCTCCTGCCTGACATCGGTCAATAAAGACGAGACCGATGATATTTATCGCCAGAGCCTGATTCGCGCCAAGTTTTGCGAACTGGCATCGGCGCACTCGATTAGCCGCCACTCCGCAGACGACGCGTTTATCGTCGGCCTCTTCTCACAGCTCGACAACATTTTCGAAATGCCGATGGCGGATCTGATAAGCCAGATCGATATCTCCGCCAACGTCATGCTGGCGCTGCGGGAAAAAAAAGGCACGTTGTACCCTTACCTGCGCCTGATCGAACTCTACGAACAGCACCAGTGGGAAGAGGTCAGCGCCCTTGGTCACCGTCTGGGTTTCAACCGCAGCATGATTGCGGAACTGATTAAAGCGGCAACCAAATGGACCGACGATATTCCTTCTGACAGCCTCTGAGGCCAGGGCAGTACAGAGACGACAGTTTTTTTACACCACGATTTAAGTTTTTCCCTCCGATGGTCGCCTTTTCAGAGAAGACGGAAAAGAGGCACTTTGCACTTTTCATCCTCTTCCCTGAACATCTGGATTGAAACGATGGAAAAACTCACTGTTTATGGCTATCGCCTGGGTAAAAATAGCGAAATAGAATTTGTACCTTTTAAAAAAAGCCTTATCCGCTATGGTTCTGCGGAAAGTAATGTCAGTTTACGGCTAACAATGGCTAATTTGCTGACCTACCTGTTAAGTCATGCAGTTGGCACCGTGGTGGCGGATAAAGCATTACAGATCCAGGTATGGGAAAACCACGGCCTGCGCTGCTCCAGCCAGCGTTTGTGGCAGGTGATGAATAACCTGAAGCGCAAGCTGGAGCAGTTTGATTTACCGGAAGATTTTATAGTGCGGGTGGCGGGAAAAGGTTACATGATCCCTGATGAGATGGTGCTTAAACTTTATTGTCGGGAAGGTTTTTTCAAAACGGATGGCGACGCACGGCTTCAATAAATAAATGGAAGGCATTACTGTGCTGTTGCCGGTTCGGGTAATAGAGAAAATAACCGGGGAAAACCGGGCACCACTCCTCTAACACTTGTACCAGCTCGCCGGATGCCAGCGCATCGTTAACAAGATCCTCAGGCACATAAGCCAGACCAAGCCCGGCACTCGCCGCTTCAACGCACTGCCTCACAGTATTGACAATAAATCGCCCTTTCACTTTAACTTTAATTTCCTGCCCGGCCCTGGCAAATTCCCAGCAATAAATACCTCCGCTCGTCGAGAGTCGAAAATTAATACACTCATGCTGATGTAAATCATCCGGTGTTACAGGCACGGAATGGCGTGAAAAATAGTCTGCAGAGCCGACCACCTTCATACGAAAATCGGGGCTGATGCGTACCGCAACCATATCTTTTTCAATGAATTCTCCTAACCTGACGCCAGCATCAAAACGTTCAGCGACAATATTATTAAAACCATTGTCGATAAACAGTTCGACATTAATTTTTGGCCAGGCCGCGAGGAATTCTTTTACCTTTGGCCATAAATAAGCATCCGCAGCATGTTCGCTGGTGGCAATGCGGATATTTCCCACCGGCGAACTGTTATTACTTGCCAGATCGTTGAGCTTTTCATCAATTTCCCCCAGACGTGGAACAAGGATATTCAGTAACTGTTCGCCAGCATCCGTTGGCGCGACATTGCGCGTGGTGCGGATCAGCAATTTCACCCCCAGACGCTCCTCCAGCGTTTTCACCGAATGACTTAATGTCGATTGGGTAACGCCAAGTCTTGCCGCCGCTTTCGTAAAACTGCACTCACGAGCCACTTCAATAAACGATAACAGATTGACAATATTCTCTCGTAGCATTGATTTTATGCACTATTCCCAACGTTAATTTTTATGTGCAGAAATCCTTTTCAGGCAACTCCCGGCGTCAGCATACGCTGATATTTCGACAAGGGATTTAACACTTCAAGCTATTATTCTTACTAATTGAAATATTGCATGCACACCTAACAGAAATGTCATCAGGCTGTCAGCCTGCTGTTAGAGTTCGTTTTTTTACGTCTATTATTTCGCCGCTGCTTTTATCTATGAATATCGCTCATAAACACAAGCCACATTAATAATAGGTTTATACTTTTCTCGCCACCGGCCTCTTTCAGATTGATAGGGTGGCGCGGTAAAACGCAGCTCCGCTGGTGCGGCGTCATCGGGCTTATTCAATGCGCGGAGTAACGCAGCGTGTCAATTAAACGCGCAAAGGCGGCGGTATGTTGTTTTCGGCTCGGATAATAGAGAAAGTAGCCGGGAAAAGGTTCGCACCATTCATCGAGCACAGTCTCAAGCGTTCCCTGCGCCACCGCATCGGCCACGCAATCTTCCGGCACGAACGCCAGCCCCATTCCGCTGGTTGCCGCATTAATACGCGAAGCCAGATTATTGAAGGTTAATTGCCCTTCGACCCGTACGCGAATCTCCTGTCCGTCTTTAGAAAATTCCCACGCGTATAATCCGCCGAGCGTCGGCAAGCGCATATTAATACAGTTGTGGCTCTGTAAATCATGTGGCGTTTGCGGTTTACCGTAACGCGCAAAATAAGCCGGAGAACCCACCACAACCATGCGCCAGTCGGGGCCAATACGCACCGCAACCATATCTCTGGCAACCTGCTCGCCAAGGCGGATACCGGCATCATAGCGCCCGGCGACAATATCGGTCAGGGTATTATCAATGGTTAATTCAACGTGAACATCGGGGTAGGTTTCGAGAAACGGCTGCAGCGCGGGCCACACGGTGGAATGCAAAGCGTGTTCACCAAGATTGATGCGAATATTCCCCGCCACGCGATCGCGCATATCGGTCAGTGCAATCAGCTCTTCCTCAATCTCTTTAAAACGTGGGCCAATACTATTAATTAATGACTCACCCGCGTCGGTTGGTGCGACGCTGCGGGTAGTACGCGTTAATAAGCGAATTTGCAGTCTCTCTTCCAGCCCGCGAATAGCATGACTAAGCGCCGATTGCGATACGCCTAATTTTGCTGCCGCGCGGGTAAAACTCCGTTCCCGCGCTACCACAATTAAATAGAACAGATCGTTAAAATTATCTTTTAGCATTTCTGCTCCTTTGTCAGATTATGTCATTGCGGGTTATGCTACACTCTGCCTGCCATTAAATATATGTTCATAATTCACGAATCGTGCGGCAAAATGGCTCCAATTGCGAAGCAGGTCACTTGTTTTCATGTTATAGACATCCTCTGAAAACACCTTTAATGAATTTACTTCATAACCTCAAGTAATAATCACCCCTTAATCAGTGCTCATCCAGACGGTAATATCACGGTCGTTATGGCAGTAATATCCCCCACAAAACTGACGAGGTTTTTATGCAACGTTTCACTTTTATCATGGCCACCCTGTTTATTTTAGGCACAACACAACAGGCATTTTCCGCTGAACAAATTAGCGACAGCACAGGTAAACAAAGAATTGGCGTGGTCTCTGTCAGCAATGCGCTGACGCTGGATGAACTGGTGAATCAGCTTGCCGAAAAAGCCGATCGGCAGGGTGCGAGCGCTTTTCGGGTATTATCGACGACCGGCAATAATAAGCTACACGGTGATGCCGAAATTTATAAATAACGGCACGACAATCCCCACAGCTCATTCACCGAAGACGTCTGGAATTTTAATCAACCGGGATTGTGGTTGACAAAAAATCAAGGTTACTAAAAAGGATGCTTCAGTGGTCAAACTCGAACATATCATTGATGAATTACTCATCTGGATTGACAGCAACATTCATAAGCCGCTGAAAATAGAAGATGTGGCACAGCGTTCCGGCTATTCAAAGTGGCATCTGCAACGCGTTTTCTATCAGGTGAAGAATACCAACCTGGCGAATTATATTCGCGACAGAAAACTGGAAATGGCAGCACGAGATTTAATCCAGAGTGACGAAAGCATACTCTCAATTTCGTGGAAATATGGCTTCGACTCGCAACAGTCGTTCACCCGTAGTTTTGCAAAAAAATACCGTTTACCGCCCTCCCGCTTTCGGCGTTTAAACGGCAAGACAGAAACCTCCCACGCACCAGTTTGATTCTGCCTGCCCTTTGCTTTCGAGGACTCTTTGATGTCGATTTTTTCATCAGCCGCCCCATTTTTGCCTGGGTGCTGGCGATTATTGTGATGCCTGCGGGCATCGCATTGGCGTCGGCAATACCGCTGTCGGTTCGTCGTCAGCGATGTGCGCATGGTTTGATCCCAACAAACTCACCCCGGCGGAAGAGCTCACCAATATTCTGCTGAAAGTGAACCGCGATGGCTCACAGGGGGTTGCAGGATGTCGCTCGCATCGAACGCAGTGGTGAAAATCCACGGCAACCCCGTCAGCGCCGGTAATTCAACCGGAGAGCGGCGTGAAGACGATGGACACACGCGAAGCCACGATAAGGACGACGAGTCATTTCAAGCCAGAGGCCGGAATTTCCGGCCTTTTTTATTTTCCGCTATTTTAATTTATATTAATTATATTTACCCATGCAGCAGCGGCAGATATTTAAAAATCAAATATCCGCTATTAGCGGCAAACCAAAATAGCCACCTGATCAACCCTGCAAATTTAAAAGCACATATTGCCAATAAAACTCCCGGGGAATACCCCGGGGATATTAAAAAATAAGCAATAGACAACTAAAAAAATGCAATGAGGTTAATAAAACGCTGTTAACTTACCCCACTTACGGCGCAAAAATATTATCGATATGTGCGATAAAAAATAGTTCAACCGAATCAATGTAAATATTTATCAATCTGTGCTAAAAACAATTTACATATTTACAGACACGGATCCCCGGTGATAAACAGTGTGGTACAACCTGAATTAACCATGAATCATTTTCATAAATGGTGGCGGATTCTTGTTGCTATTAAAAAACAGTGGCAATTTCTAAGGGTTTATTTATATGAAAATTTCTCAACTGAGTCTTTTAGTCTCTGCTGCAGTGCTGTGCTCTTCTGTACAGGCTGCGGAAATCTATAATAAAGACGGTAATAAGTTAGACTTATATGGTTTGATTTCAGCAGAACATTATTTTTCTGATAATAGCGGCTGGAATGGCGACCAGACTTATATGCGTCTTGGCTTCCGTGGTGAAACACAAATCAACGACCAACTGACGGGTTACGGCCAGTGGCAGATGCATATCGATGCCAATAAATCCGAAGGCGATACCAATACACCGCGTACTCGTTATGGTTTTGCTGGTTTAAAATTCGCCAATTATGGCTCACTGGATTACGGTCGTAATAAAGGCGTTTTGTATGACTCACTCGGTTATACCGATATGCAGCCTGAGTTCGATGGCATGACCTACGGTTCCGATCAGTTTATGTTCAGCCGTGGTAATGGCATGCTGACTTACCGCAATACTGATTTCTTCGGCCTGGTCGATGGTCTGAATTTCTCCCTGCAATATCAGGGTAAAAATGACGGCGCGGGTGAATCTGGAGCCGGTCGTAATGTGCTGCGCCAGAATGGCGACGGCTACGGTATGTCGCTGGAATATAACATTGGCGCAGGCGTAAGCGTTGTCGGCGCGATGAGTTCTGCCGATCGTACTAATGCACAGAATGATACAGCCAATATTTATGGCAGCGGCAAACGCGCAGAAGCCTATTCCGGCGCAATCAAATATGACGCCAATAATATTTATCTGGCAGCCATGTTTACTCAGGCTTATAACGCTTCACGCTTTGGTAGCTCATCCAGCGATACGCAGACTTTCGGTTATGCTAACGAATCGCAGATTTTTGAAGCCTATGCCAGCTATCAGTTCGACTTTGGCTTACAGCCGTTCGTTGCGTATAACGCGCTGAAAGGCAAAAAAATCGGCAGCAATACCAGCGGTGTTAGCTACGGTGATGAAGATATCGAAAAATATGTTGACCTGGGTGCAACTTACTATTTCAACAAAAACTTCAATATGTTCGTCGATTATAAAATTAACCTGATCGATGACGATAAATTCACCGATGCGGCTGGCATCAATACCGATGACGTTGTCGCTGTAGGTATGGTTTATCAGTTCTGATTATGTACAGAGGCGGCGCTCGCCGCCTCTTCTTTTCCCCGCTGATTTTGTATTCTTCCCTATGCGTAACCTCTTTTTATTAAAAGAATTGTTGAGTTTTGTTATCTGACAAGTTCGTAATTTTCAGGTCAGAATCCTGTCAGCCTCGCCGCGTAAAATAGCAGCTGTAAAGACGATTTATTTACTTCTGTATAGTATGAGGTGGTTAAGATGAAAAAGGTTACAGCAGCGCTTTTCGCAACGAGTCTGGTTATTTTCTCTACGGCAACCTGGGCAGCAACTCAAGTGACCTCGGCTGCCGGAATGCAGCCGATTGGCAGCGTCTCCGTTTCCGGTGCCGATACCTTAAGCGACCTGCAACACCAGTTGAATCAGAAAGCAACGCAAGAGGGTGCCAGCAGCTTTAAAATCGTTTCTGCCGGTGGCGATGATAAATATTACGGCGTTGCGACGCTGTATAAATAAGCCGCAGGCCGGATATCCGGCAACCGGTGAATGAAAAAAGGGGGGCCAGCCGTGCCCCCCTTCTCTTTTCGCATCCTGAAAAGCCGTTATACGATTCGCTTGCCTGCGGCATCCACAACCTGCTCGCCATCTTCTTTCGTGAATGCCCCTTTTTGCTGACCGGGCAGAATATCCAGCACCACTTCCGAAGGACGACACAGCCGCGTCCCCAATGGCGTCACCACAATCGGGCGATTAATCAGGATCGGATACTGCAGCATAAAATCGATCAACTGCGGATCGGTGAATGTCTCCTCCGCCAGCCCCAACTGCTCGTAAGGCGCGACGTTTTTACGCAGCAGCGCCCGCACCGAAATGCCCATATCCGCAATCAGCTTATTCAGTTCATCGCGCGACGGCGGCGTCTCAAGATAGAGAATAATGGTCGGCTCTTCGCCGCTGTTGCGGATCATCGCCAGCGTATTGCGTGACGTGCCGCATTCCGGGTTGTGATAAATAGTGATGTTGCTCATAGCAGTGTCCCGTTACGGATGAATAGAGAGGCGTAGCGCCAGCGCCACCAGCGTGACAAACAGCACCGGCAGCGTCATGACCACACCGGTACGAAAGTAGTAACCCCAGCTTACGCGTACATTTTTTTGTGCCAGCACATGCAACCACAGCAGCGTCGCCAGGCTACCAATCGGCGTGATTTTTGGCCCAAGATCGCAGCCAATCACGTTGGCATAAACCATCGCTTCTTTCATTACGCCGGTTGCCGAACTGCCATCAATGGCCAGCGCGCCCACCAGCACCGTCGGCATATTATTCATCACCGAAGAGAGGAACGCTGTGATGAATCCCGTTCCCAGAGTGGTCGCCCATAATCCTTTATCGGCCAGCATATTCAGAATGTCGGTGAGATACGCGGTTAATCCGGCGTTGCGCAAGCCATAGACGACGAGGTACATCCCCAACGAAAAAATCACGATTTGCCACGGGGCGCCGCGCAGCACTTTACCGGTATTGATGGCATGACCTTTTTTCGCCATCGCCAACAGAATCAGCGCGCCAACTGCCGCAATGGCGCTGACCGGAATACCCAGCGGCTCCAGCACAAAAAAACCGACCAGCAACAGCAGCAGAACAACCCAACCGGCGCGGAATGTTGCACGATCCTTAATCGCCAGCGCTGGCTCCCGCAGTTTTTCCATGTCATACACCGGCGGGATATCCCGGCGAAAGAAGAGATGCAGCATGATTAGCGTCGCGATAATCGCCGCGATGTCCACCGGTACCATCACCGAGGCATATTCCCTGAACCCGAGCCGGAAGAAGTCGGCCGAGACGATATTGACCAGATTCGAGACAATCAGCGGCAGACTGGCGGTATCCGCAATGAACCCCGCCGCCATCACAAAGGCCAGCGTGGCACGTTTGCTGAACCCCAGCGCCAGCAGCATGGCAATAACAATCGGCGTCAGGATCAGCGCCGCGCCATCGTTGGCGAACAATGCTGCCACCGCAGCACCAAGCAATACAATATAAGTGAACAGGAGCCGACCGCGCCCGTTTCCCCAGCGGGCAACATGCAGCGCCGCCCATTCGAAAAAGCCGGATTCATCCAGCAACAGACTGATAATAATGACCGCAATAAAGGTGGCCGTCGCATTCCACACAATATTCCACACCACCGGGATATCGCTGAGGTGAATCACCCCGCAGACCATTGCCAGCCCGGCGCCGATCACCGCGCTCCAGCCAATACTCAACCCCTTCGGCTGCCAGATAACCAGCACCAGAGTGAACAAAAAAATTGCCCCTGCCAGTAACATCACTTACTCCATCACATCTGAATTTATGAATATGTTTGAGGCGTTAACAGCTGCCGGACGCGGCGGTTTTTAGCCTTTCGCGCGTCTCTTCGCGCAGGCAGTTCCAGCTGGTATCAATGACGTCAGCGGCCCAGGCCGGAATATGCGGAGAGAGACGATAATGAACCCATTTCCCCTCACGCCGGTCGATAACCAGGTTGTATTCACGCAGAATCGCCATATGGCGGGAAATTTTGGGCTGCGATTCTCCCGTTGCCGCACAGAGATTGCAGACGCAGAGTTCTCCGGATTCGCGGAGCAGCATCACAATTGACAGGCGGGTTTCATCGGAGAGCGTTTTGAAAAGCTGAACCGGATGTAGCATGCTGAGTCTCGATGGCGTTCATTTACACATATGGTAAATCATATATGTAATAACTTAAAGCGACACATTGAGGTAAAGAGTCTGGCGTGGAACGAAGCGTTTCGCTTCTGAGTAACATCGTCGCGTGGAATACGGCGGGATCTTCCCCGCCGCTTCAGCATAAGGTATTTGCCCTTAGCGCTTTTCCGCCTCGCGGCTGGCCGCTTCGCGCTTCAGCGCCAGGGTAAAGCCGAAGGTATTGATCCCGTTTGCGCTGGTGGCAAACACATCGCCCTGATGCATGTTCGCTACCGCGCGGACAATTGACAGCCCCAGCCCGTGGTGCGTATCGCTGCGGGTGCGGGAGGCATCCACACGATAGAAACGTTCAAACAGCCGCGCAAGGTGGCTTTGCGCGATCTCCTCGCCGTTATTCGACACCGCGACATGCGCCAGTTCACCGACGTTTTGCAGCCGCACAATGATTGTGCTGTCCTGCGGCGCATGGCGGGCGCTGTTTTCCAGCAAATTCGCCAGCGAACGATGGAACAGACGGCGGTCAATGGATGCCGTGACATCTCCCTCGACCTGCACCTGGAGATTCTTCTCGGCAAACGAAGGCTCGACATACTCAAACGTTTTGTAAGCCTCTTCGCGCAGAGAAACCGTGGTGAGCTGGGTGGCGTGTTCGCCCGCCTGGGCATGGGATAAAAACAGCATATCGTTGACGATGGAGGTCATGCGCTCCAGCTCTTCGAGGTTGGACTCCAGCAGATCCTGTAACTCTTCTATGGAGCGTTGACGTGACAAGCCAAGCTGCGTCTGGCCAATCAGGTTGGTCAGCGGAGTACGCAGTTCGTGCGCCACATCGGCATTAAAGCTCTCCAGTTGGCGCCAGGCGATCTCCTGGCGCTCCAGCGCACCATTAAACGAGACCGCCAGCGTTTGCAGCTCGTCCGGCAAAGTATGCGCCTGCAGACGCTGACCATGATTACCCGGCGCAAGCTGGTGTGCCTGCTCGCTTAATGTATTCACCGGACGCATACCGAAACGGGCGATCAAATAACCCAGCAGCGCAATCAGGAAGACACCGATACAGCTGACCAGCACCAGTGCACAGGTAAATTCATACAACGTGCCCATATAAGGCGTGGAATCTATCGCCACCACATAGCGCATCGCCGGGCGTTCGCCGCTCGCCGGGATTTCGCAGGAGTAGAGGAACAGCAGGCAGGATGCTTCCGTTTCGCCTGGCGCGGTGCTGAACCCGTTTTTCAGCGAAGCCCACTCCACGCCTTTCGGCGGCGGACCGCCCATATCAAAGCGGGGATCATCGGCCACCAGCCAGTACTTCACGCGCCCGCCCTCATAGGAGGAGAGCGTATTAAATTTGGTGGTCAGGGATTTCCAGCCGTCGATGGACTGACGGTTTTCCACCCACGGCGCCATCAACGATTCGCGGAATAATAATTCGTTATGCATCTGGCTTTGCAGCGACTCATACAACGAGCTTCTGAGCACAACGCCAAAGGTGACGACGACAAACACATACGCCACGGCGAACATCAGCGCCATGCGTCCGGCAATCGAGTGTTTACACAAAGAGAGCGCATTCAACTGGCTTTACTCTCCTGGCGGGTTTCCAGCACATACCCCATACCGCGCACCGTATGCAGCAGCTTAACGGGATAAGGATTATCAACTTTGGCGCGCAGGCGTTTAATCGCCACTTCAACCACGTTGGCATCGCTGTCAAAGTTCATATCCCAGACCTGTTCGGCGATCATCATTTTCGACAAGATTTCGCCCTGATGACGCGCCAGCAGGCTCAGCAGCGCGTACTCTTTCGCCGTCAGTTCAAGGCGGTCGCCGCCGCGCGTTACGCGCCGCGCCAGCAGATCGAGGTGCAGATCGTGGATATGCAACTGAGTGATGTCCGCGCCGTCGCCTGGTCTGCGGCGCAGCAACGCCTGAATGCGCGCCACCAGCTCGATCAGCGAAAAGGGTTTTGGCAGATAATCATCCGCGCCGTGGCGCAGCCCTTTTACCCGCTCCTCAACCGAGCCGCGCGCCGAGAGCATCAGCACTGGCGTCTGTTTGCAGGCGCGCAGCCGCTCAAGAATCTGGTAACCGTCCATGCCGGGCAACATGATATCCAGCACAATCGCGTCGTACTCGTATTCCAGCGCCAGGTGCAGCCCTTCGACACCATTATCAACGACATCGAGAGTGAAACCCTGTTCGCTCAGCGCACGATTAATATATGACGAGGTCTTTTCCTCGTCTTCGATGAGTAACAGCTTCAAAGGGGCGACTCCTTCAACGTTCCGGCACCTGCCGCAAACATATTCATAGCCGCAATGTTACCGCTGTTGGGCTGACATTTAGCTGACATTTTTTCACCGTTTTAGCGACAAAATGCAACCTGATGATTAACCACGTATCGTGGCGTCAATTCTGCGCTAGCGCTAGCTTTGATGGTACCGACGCCATACGCCCGGCGGCATATGGTATTTACGGGCAAAGGTGCGGGTGAAGGTTTGCTGTGAGTCATAACCATAACGCGTGGAAATGGTGATGATCGAATCTTCCGTCGTCAGCAGCGCCTCGGCAGCGCTTTCCAGCTTCTTATTACGGATATAAATCCCTAACGGCACCTGCATCACTTCCTGAAAAAGACGCTGTAAATGCCATTTTGAATAACCGGCCCGCGTGGCGACATCGCGAATTCTGAGCGGACGGTCGAGGTTTTCATCGATCCACTGCTGGATCTCATGTACCACCATCTGTTGCATACCCATCGTGAAAGCCTCCTTCTTAAGGAGCTCTCACCTTAACGCAGGGATACTGACTCAAAAGTGACGCGAAAATGATAATCCTGTCAGTTTTGTTACCCCTGCCGGGTAGCTTTTACGTCAGCTATTTTAGCAACACCACCACAGTCGCTGACTTATGCCAGCAACTGGATTGGTTCAATCTTGCTACATCGTCGTAACGCGTATGATTTGATCTTGAGAGAGCAGATACTGCTTTTTTATTTATCCGATTCAAGATAATCAGTCAGGAAAGCCTGGGCATTTCCTTCGGAGGAGTATGCTTTGCTGTAATATATTGGTATCGCTTTATTTTCGCCCGGCAGATTCAGTTCCCCCCACCCATTACTATTAAAAAACAAGACGGTAAATTTTTTCCCATCAACCAGTGTGTAAACATATTTTTTCGTACCCACATCATCCACGTTCATTAAATGAATTTTTTTATTCCATGGATGATCAATATCCGTCATCTGCACAATCATTTTTTTCTCGTCAGGTTTACCATAACGCAGTGTCCATACAATGGTGCCTTCCGCCCCTTCATAAGCCTTGACCCTTTCAGCCACTTCCGGTCGCACTACCTGATTTACAGTCGCCGTTCCCTCAGAGTGAACCAATCCTGGCATCGTAATAGCTACAGAGACGGCAATGGATAATAAAATTTTTTTCATCGATAACCTCAAACCTGACATTGTTAACATCAACCAAAAACAAATAATGTATTACCACTAAACCTTAACCTTATTTTTATGCAACGAAAATTAGCATTCATTGTCTGCATGATAAAATAAAGTTTGCACACTACTTGATCTAATCAAATATCCTTTCCGGGAAACCCTCAGGATAAACTCATCACTGACACCTGATTTACTAACGTTATATTTGAGATCATTTATAACCTGCCAAACCCGCTGAACTGACGCGCGAAGGCCGTTTCGCTCCCAGACATCACTCATAAGCATGTCATCAGAAACAACGTTGTTAACCCCATGACACAAAAGGTATTCCAGTAAGTACGACTGGGTTTTTCTCAGAGAAATATATTTCGCCGTTCCATAAAGGCAGATGAGTCTTTTTGTTCTACAGTCATAAATCACACTCTTTTCGATAAGGAAGCCCATGACTGAAAGCGCTTTATTTTCCTCGTCTGGCATACCCCTCCTTAGCGTTTACACAGATGTCTGTACCGCACAATTTTATTGTCAAAATGACAAAACAACACGCTGTAAGTTATTCGCATAATAAATAACATTTATTTCTTGCATGTAAATATCATTAATATTCACAAGGCAGCAATTCCAGGTTAACTGCCGAAAGATAAAAACATGTTTAGTTCATTAAGACAATAACAAACCTTCAGTAATAATAACTAAAAATAATCCACTTTAGCCAGAGGATTGAACCAAACAAAAAACCGTCTCCACAGTTAAAAGACAAGTAAAAATTACGCATCATTAACATTCAGACCATTTACCTTATTAAAATAAAAGTATTACCCCCAATGTTTATAAAATAAAAATATCAATTTCCAGAATTTTTCCGGGGTAAATAACACCTTCATCGAATCTACTGCAAAAAATAACGATATCCGGCCAATTGTTCTGATCGCTCGCACTGACTGAAATCACAGAATTGACCGCCGCTGGCGGCATAATCCGCCCATTCACGATGGTTTAATGATTAAGCGATACGCGTGCTGTCCGTCCGGATTACATCAATGAGAAAGGCAAATCACTATCGGGACATCCTTGTCCCTCGCTCTGCGACACCGTTGTCTGGTTCATGTATCATGGCATCGCGTTTGTTCAGAAGCGTCAGGTATTCACCAGCACACCGGAGGCAAGCTGCGCCGAACTTTCCCGCCGGGCATGCTCGGTGCGAAAAACGCTCATCAACGCCACCAGATTCCGTGACTGATCGCGCAGATGATCGACCGCCGAACTGGAGGCGCCCACCAGCGCGGCATTCTGCTGCGTTACCTGATCGAGCTGGGCAATAGCATCATTCACCTGCGCAACGCCCAACTCCTGCTCCTGAGTGGTCATACCGATTTCGTTAATCATTTCCGCGACATGGTGCGACTGCTTAACCAGCTCGCCGATGGTAGAACCGGCATTGTTGACAAGCGCAGCGCCGTTATCCACACAATCAATACTGGCCTGAATCAGCCCTTTGATCTCTTTCGCAGCCGTGGCGGAGCGCTGCGCCAGTGAACGCACCTCTCCTGCGACCACGGCAAAGCCTCGCCCATGCTCACCGGCACGTGCCGCTTCCACCGCCGCATTGAGCGCCAGGATATTGGTCTGGAAAGTGATGCCGTCGATAACGGTAATGATCTCGCCGATTTTGCGCGCGCTCTGGCTGATCTCATCCATGGTGCGCACAATGTTGTCGATCGCTTCCCCGCCTTTGGCGGCAATGTCGCTGGCGGCGGTGGCCTGCTGGTTGGTGACGCGTACCGTGTCGGCATTCTGGCGAATGGTCTGGCCGATTTGCTCCATTGACGCCGCCGTCTGTTGCAGGCTGGCTGCCTGCTGTTCCGTGCGCTGGCTAAGATCCATACTGCCCGCCGCCACGCCGCTGGCCCCTGCCGAGATCGATTCGCTGCTCTCACGAACCTGCGCCACAATGCGATTGAGGCTTTGACGCATCGCCTCCATCCCGGCCAGCAGGCTGTGGCGATCGCCTGCCGCCAGCGTCACCGGCATTGCCAGATTGCCCTCAGCGATATCGTGTACCACTCGCAACGCATAAGCGGGTTCACCGCCCAGCTGCCGCTTGATAAGCCGCGTGGCAAACCAGGCGATCAACACGCCAAACAGCGTTGCCGCTGCGGCCAGCATCAGCAACAGATCGCCAGACGCTCGCGCACTGCCGGTGCTCTCCGCCGCTGCCGCGGTCGTGCTGGCCTGCTGGCGCTGGATCATCACAGTGATTTCATTAAACAGTTGTGCTTGAACCGGTTGCAGTTTATCCACCGCCATCGACTGGGAGTCGAGCATCTGGCCATTTTTCGCCATGCTCACCGTCTGGCGCACAACCGCGACGTATTGCGCCTGCGTCTGTTTAAAACGATCCAACATCTGCTGGACATCGCTGCCCTGAATATTCTGCTGTAACTGTTTGACCAGCGTGTCGATACGCTGGATTGCCGCTTCGGTGACCTTCTCTTCGGCCTCCTGTTTATCGGCGTCATCCTGAAACACCATAATAAAGGTCGCTTTGGTAGCGTTATTTAACGTGTCCTTTAACTCCTGCATCGCCAGCAGGTTAGTCAGGTGATATTTTTCATAATATTCAATGTGTTTGCTGGTGCTAAGTAATTGTGTCCGTCCAAAAATCGCCACCAGGAAACTGATCACAATAATGGCGGCAAAACCGGTGCCTAAAAGCGCACCAAGAGAGAAGGGTTTGATGACTCGCATAGTATCCCTCGTAGTGTTTCAACGAATTCCACAAGCTGTGTAATGGGTGCGATTTCACTATACGAAGGCTATAACCTTACGGAAAATATGAAATTACGATGGGATCGCCGGAGGGCAGCAGCGTCTTATCAGACCTACAGGCGGGGTATATTGCCGGTTTAATCGCAGGGCTGATGTCGCGCTGGCAATAAAAGGCAGAGGTCGAACGGCCCAATAATAAAGGAGAAGCCGGATGCGCCGCCGCTGCCCACAGTGACACGCGGTTCGGGCATTTGTTGCTGAAATGCTGGCTCCTTATTACTGATTAACGGTTCACATCGCCCTTGAGGGATTCGCTGCAGTGCCAGGCTGTAAGGCGCAGTGCAGTTAATGATGATTTTGCTGGCAGTACTGCGATCGCGTACTGACTGCCTTTTTCATGTGGAATAACGATCGATGCAATCGGCTTCACTACTGAACCTTGTCAGCATCAAGGCCAGCGTTTTCGGAGTACTAAACAGACGGGCAAAACTAAAGCGCTGGTCGATATTATCCATTATGCCCGAAACTGATTGGCTGCATTGGCGGCTAGCGCCGAAGCAGGGAGACATCCTGGCTCCCTTTTTTCTCAGTCAACAACGATGCGGTCTTAATTTACCTCAATTCGACGGCGTGGTGGTGGTGGTGGTACTGGTTGACGTGTTACTGCCGTTGTCACCGCCCATTGCCAGCAATGCCAACCCGGTGACGGCAGCAACGCCCGCGACACCAACCCACGCCGAATTTCCAATGGCACTGTCTGAAGCGTCACTTCCTGCGGCAGAGCCTTCTGCTACCGGTGCTGCGTGTGCTAATCCAGAAATAATAAAACTAACGACCAAAATAATGCGATGTAAATGCGTCATGAACCAACCCTCATATTTTATTGGGACCTTTCGCACTTTAAATCGCCATCACAAAATAAGATCGCAAATTAAGACATTCCTCGACAATATGGAAACAATTGGGAGATTCCTCAGTTCTATTTAATTATCTAAACGAAGCGGCAACAGCTTGCATAAAACAAAAATAAGAATATCCTCAGTTAACAACTTTTTAGCAATATGATACAGATCAAACTAGAAAGAGAAGAAGGATCAAAAGCAGAAACCATTTTTTACCCGCCAATGTTTTTACACACAGTTTCATACGAACCGGGAGGATGTTAACATGGGAAGAAATATAGATATCGTATTGTTCAAAATTAATTGCTCTTATACCAAAAAAGGTATAATTCAATTAGTAAAAGAAATCAGAAATTGCAGTGAAATACACATTGCCATTAACTTTAGTGCGCCTTTTTCCAACCGAGGGATGCTGGTTGTGACTAAAGGTCATTTTTCTCCCTTTACCCTGGTACATACACCTATAATTGTGATTCCCGATAAAATACAAGTGGATGTTTTATTGGATATTTTAACTGAATTTATAAATGGACGCGTCAGTAGCCATGTAAAAACCATTCGACTGGGCCGTCGAGAAATCGCAATATTGAAGGGCATGATCTTCGAGAAGAGCGATGATGAAATATCTAACCTACTGAGTATTAACAAAAAAACCGTCTCATCTCATAAGGATAACATTAAGAAGAAAATATCAGCCAACTCCAGGATTGATATTTTTTACGCCTTCAGTATTTTTCCATTCAAAGATTGTGGACTGGCCGAAAATGAGGAAGAAATAATGCCATTCCCCCAGCAAAAAACGCCAAATCGTAGAGTGGTGGCCTACGGCTGATTATCACTACAGGTTGAAATAAAAACCTGATGTTCACAACGTAAACCATAATAATTCAGTATTGCGATATATCCTCTGTACCTGTTTACGTTCGAAACAGACAGCGTAAAAATATAATAGCAGCAGGACTATCGTCGGTAATATTTTCTGGTGTTGCCGACGTTTCTGGAACGAACCACTTTTAAATGCTTATAGAATGAAAAAATGATTATAACCAGTAGCACACCAATCACAGTCAGTTCGATGATGATCATTTTGTGTACTCGCATAGAAAGCATGCTTTATTTACTGATGAACAGCGTTACACGTCAATAGCTGACACCGAAAATAAGACTGGCCTCACCACAAATGTTATTTTGAAAAGACTTATTCATTTAAAAACAAGAGAAAATTACCATGCCTACTAACCTTTGTAGTATGACCGCCTTGCGCCACTATTATCTGCGTATTTTACGTCGTTATTCCTCGCTCAATGCGGTCGAAGAAATTTATGAACTTCGGAGCCAAAAGCTAACCGGAATTGAGCTGGAAGCGCTGATCAGTGCCAGCGATCATCGCCGCGCCGAACTTGTTCACCATTGCCGCTGGCTGAAAGTTCCGGCCAGCGCATGGCGCAATGTGTAGGCTCCTGAGCGTCATTCATTCACCGTAGCTATATGAAAAGAGTCTTGTACCAGTAGTAAACATTCTTAGCCGCCTGCCGATAGCTTAAAAGCCTTTTGTGACATTGACGTTGAGCAGGACAAAAAATGAAAAGACATCCCCTTTCTTGCAGGGCGCTAAAGGCGGCAGGTTATGACCCGAACTCCAGCGTGCTGGAGCTTGAGCACAGTAATGGCCGCGTTGAGCAGTATCTCGGCGTACCACCGAAGATCTGGCAGGGTTTTTTGATGAGCCAGCAGCAGGAAGCGTACTTCCGCGAAAATATTGCCAACAGCTACTTAAAAATCACCGTTGAACCGGCGAATCGCAGTCGCTTTTAGTCTGTAACACGGTCATTTTTAGTGTTTTTGTGTTAACGTTGTCTCCCCGCGCAGACGACGCGGTTTCCTGTTGACTAAGGCTTTTGACAACGTAAGAGGGTATATGAGAATTGGTATTGCCTTTCCGGTGCTGGTTTTTATTGTAGCGGTCGCTTTCCTTGCCTGGTTTATCCTCGGCGGCTACGCCAACCCAGGTTCCTGACGTCTTTTCCCCTCCGATTTATGCCGACGGCGCATTCGCGAATGCCGTATCCGCTTACAGAAAATAAGTAAAACCAATGGAAT
The DNA here is from genome assembly GCF_009935945.1 of Kosakonia sp. MH5. Classification (NCBI taxonomy): domain Bacteria; kingdom Pseudomonadati; phylum Pseudomonadota; class Gammaproteobacteria; order Enterobacterales; family Enterobacteriaceae; genus Kosakonia; species Kosakonia sp. MH5. The sequence goes on from NZ_QODH01000001.1 coordinate 997,249, forward strand.
GAATGAGCCTGCCGTTCCGTTAGCGGGTGTAAACTACCGGGCAAGTACGTTTACCGGAGTGGTTCATGAATATCATTGAAATCATCATGTCGGCGGGCAAGGTTTCCGTGGATGTTGCACTGTATACCTTGCTGCCGATCATGGTGGTGATGCTCATCATAATGAAGTATCTGGAGGAAAAAGGGGTTCTGGATGGCATTGTTCGTCTCACCTCCCCGGTATTAAAACCTTTTGGTATCAGCGGAATGGGGATTTTCGCCCTGATTCAGCTTAATTTCGTCAGCTTTGCCGCACCGCTCGCCGCGCTGGCGATTATGGAGCGCCGCGGAACTTCCGATCGCCATCTTGCCGCCACGCTCGCCATGTTATTCGCCATGGGTCAGGCGAATGTGTTTTACCCTCTGACTCCGTTCGGCCTGCACTGGGGCATAGCGATTGTGATTTCGATGATTGGTGGTCTTGCCGCCTCAACGCTGACCTGGTACGTCACGGGACGCAGGCTCTCTGCCGCCAGCCTGCGCGATGAAGAGGGTGAACTGAATAAAGATAAACCGCGCGCGAGTTTGATTTCGGTGATTAACGGCGCTGGCGCAGATGCGATTCGCCTGGCGCTGGGGTCGCTGCCGATGCTGTTGTTATCGCTGACGGTGGTGGGCTTACTAAAAGCGGCAGGCGTGGTAGAAGCGCTGACATCGCTGTTAACGCCGATGCTGGAATTCTTCCATATTTCCACAGTATATGTGCTGCTGACGCTGACTAAATGCCTGGCGGGCGGTACGGCCTATTTTGGCGTGGCCTCGGAGATGGCGCAGCACGGTCAACTGACGGCGCAGCAGATCAACGCCTCGGCGGGCTTCTTGGTGCAAACCCTCGATTTACCAGGAATTGGGATTTTCCTCGGTATCGCCAGCCGCTTTGTCCGCCTGTTCCGCTTTGTACTGCCAGGCGCGATTGTCGGCATTCTGGTCCGCACGCTGTTACATGTGATGGTGTTTTAATGCGGGAAAAGCACAAGGGCACGATTCGTGCCCTGCTGAGTTTGTTGCTACGGTAAGCGCTATTTTCCCAGTGCGGCGGCCATTGCGGCGCTGCATTTCATGGGCTCGAATTCAACAACGTCGTAATCGGCCACACCTTCACGGTAAAAGGGATCTTCTTGCAGCAGCGCATCCAGCGCCGGGCGGGCCAGCGCGCGGGTTAAAATCACGCCACCACTGCGCGGGTTCGTTGGCCCGGCCGCCAGAAAATAGTCCTCTTTAAAGCACGCGTCGAGATACGTGCGGTGCTCCTCAACAAAGCGATCGACCTCGCTTAACGGTTTTTTATATTTCAGCGTTACGATAAACATACGCAAACTCCTCTCTATGAGTAGTGAATTATCAACACGTTACGGTGCAGTATTCATGAGGGTTATATTGCGGTTAAATAGCCGCTCAGGCTATTGCCATTTTTAACCCAGTTGAGACCGGATTTGTTGTGGACATCAAACTGCTGCGATCGTTTACCGTTGTTGCCCGGCTTGAGCATATCGGCCAGGCGGCTGAAAGGCTGAATATCTCATCATCCCCGCTGAGCCGACAAATTCAGATGCTGGAAGATGAATTAGGCGTCACGCTGTTTCATCGCGAGAAAAAACGCCTCCATCTGACCACCGAAGGGGAAAAATTTCTCGACGAAGTGGGGCCTTTTCTCCAGCATTATGATCGGCTGAAAGATCACGCCAGACATCTGGGTCAGGCCAACGCCGGACGCATTGATATCGGCTATGTCGAAGCGGCGATTCACTCACGTCTGCTGCCCGATGCGCTGGCAAAATTAGCGCTCCCGCCAGAGATCGATATCAAGCTGCATTCGATGCGTTCAAAACAGCAGCTTGAGCAGCTACAGGCCCGGTTAATTGATGTGGCGTTCTTATACACGCTGCCGCCGTCAAGCGACGCGCAGTTTTGCCAGAAAATCGTCCTTACCGAGCCGGTGTTGCTGGCGATGCCGAAAGCGTTGGCTCTCCCCGCGCCCACGCCCGCGCAGCTTGAGCAGTATCCCTGGATAGCCGAGCAGGAAAACCTGAACCCGGCAGCGCGCGCGCAGTTACTTCGGGCCTGTCAGGAAAAAGGCTTCACCCCGCGCATCAGCCTGGAAGTTTCCGGCCCGCTGGCCGCGCTCTCTTGTGTCGAAGCAGGACTGGGATTCACGTTTATTCAGCAAAGCCTGGCGCGCATTGCCTCGGAGAATGTGGCATTAGTGGCTTTGCCATGGCTACCGCTGGAGATCGCGCTACACCTGGTGTGGAGAAAAAACGAAACAAAGCCGCTGGTGCGACGCCTCCTCGCGGCTTTCGATTAGCGCCGCTCACCCGGCCTGGCGCAGATTCCCCCAGGCCCGGTAAGCGTACGCCATCAGGCAAAACGTTATTTCTTCACCGTATCTTCGAGGAAGAAGCGACCGAGCGGATTCTGGTAGAAACCTTCGATATTTTTCCGGCTCACGTTGCGGTACGGGCTGTAGTAGAGGTCGATCCAGTTCACATCGGCTTTGGCCATTTTTTGCAGATCGATATACATCTGTTCGCGTTTTTTCGGATCCATTTCCACGCGAGCCGCAGCGACCAGCGCTTTCACCTTGTCATTCTTATAACGCGTCATGTAGTTCATGTTCGCATCGTGGCCCAGCACAAAGGTGGTTTTCTGATCCGGGTCGAGAATATCGTTGGTCCAGTACATCACCGAAATATCGTATTCGCCCGCCACCAGCATGTCCCAGCTCTGGCTGGGGTCAACTTTTTGCAGGTTCACTTTCACGCCCGCTTTCGCCAGTTGCTGTTGCAGCAGAATGGCAATCTGCTCATCCACTTCGTCCCCGGCGTTAACCACATAATTCAGCGTTAAATCGGAGGCGCCGGCGGCTTTCAGCATCTGTTTGGCTTTTTCAGGATCGTAGGCGCGGCGCAGGTTATCGCTGTAGTGATACAGCGCGCCAGCCGGAATATAGGAGTTCGCCACCTGGCCGTAGCCAAAGGTCACGGTCTTCACAATCGCATCTTTGTCGATGGCAAAGTCCAGCGCCTGGCGCACTTCCACTTTACCGAGTGCGCCGTGCGAGTGGTTGATCAACAGATGATCTTCACGGGTTGATGGATCCAGCTCCACCTTCAGATTGCTGTCTTTTTGCAGTGAGGCAATGCGCGAGAACGGCACCGTCAGCGCGGCATCCAGTTCACCGGCCTGCACTTTCAGCATGCGGGTGTTGTCATCAGGAATGGTCAGCCAGTCCACTTCGTCGAGGCTGACGTTCTTCGCCTGCCAGAAGTTCGGGTTCTTCACCAGCACGATTTTCTCGCCGCGCACCCACTCTTTCACGCTAAACGCGCCAGAACCGACCGGTTTTTCGGCAAACGTCTCTGCCCCTTCATCCTTCAGCGCTTTTTCCGAGATCACCGACGCATTAGGCAATGCCAGTTGTGACAGGAACGGCGCAGACGGTGATTTCAGCGTGACGACCAGCGTACGCGCATCCGGCGCTTCGGCTTTGTCGATAATGCTGTACGAATCGCGCCACAATGAACCGGCATCGTCACGGATACGCAGCAGGCTGAACGCGGCATCACTGGCGCTCACTGGCGTACCGTCGGAGAATTTGGTGTCGCGAATTTTAAAGGTATAGACCTTGCCGTCCGGCGAAATGCTCCAGCTTTCCGCCACGCCTGGCTCCAGTTTGGTGCCGGTTTTATCTACCCGTACCAGCGGATCAAAGACGTTGGAAAACACCCAGTTGTCGGCGTTTTGCGCCGATTTGATCGGGTCGAACGTGGTGCTGTCTTCGCGACGGCCAATGGTTAATACGCCTGCCGCCTGCGCCATTTCGCTGACCACACTGAGCGCCAGAAAAACGCTGGCCGCCAACAACTTAACATGCCTGTGCTTCATCAAAAGATCTCCTGGTTAAAGGAAAAACAGTCTCATCGCCTGTGTGGGTCAACACACAGGAATATGCGTGATCGGCAATCTGCCGGGTTGGAGGTAACGCGCCGGTGCGACACTGCACCTGCGCATAGGGACAGCGCGGATGGAAAGCGCAGCCCTGTGGAATGGATAACGGGCTGGGCGGTTCTCCGCCAAGCGGCTCTGCGGGCAGCGGTTTATCGGGATCGATTTCCGGGATCGCCGCGACCAGCGCGGCGGTATAAGGGTGACGTGGCTGCGTGAACACCGCTTCGGACGGGCCTTCTTCGACAATACGCCCGAGGTACATCACCGCCACGCGATCGCACAGGCGGCGCACAATCGCCAGATCGTGTGCGATAAACAAAATCGCCAGCCCCATCTTTTCGCGCAGTTCCATCAGCAGGTTAACGATCTGCCCCTGAATGGAGACATCCAGCGCCGCCACGCACTCATCTGCCACTATCAACCGGGGTTCGAGCGCCAGCGCGCGGGCAATCCCGGCACGCTGGCATTGCCCGCCGCTAAGCTGGCCGGGTCGGGCCTTCGCTTGCTCCGGGCGCAACCCGACTAACGTCAGCAGTTCAGCTACCCGCGCATTCACACCGCTGCGCGGCACTTTCTGATGCACGCGCAGTACTTCCGCAATGCTGTCGCCGATGGTCTGGCGAGGATTAAGCGAGGCGAAAGGATCCTGAAAAATCATCGCCGTTTGCAGGCGCAACCGCGCCACGTCGCTCTTCAGCCCATGAGTAATGCGGTGACCATCGAAGCGCACCTCGCCCGCCGTCACCCGCTCAAGCTGCAATAACGCCCGTCCCAGCGTGCTTTTGCCGCTGCCAGATTCGCCCACCAAACCGAGGGTTTCCCCGGCGTGAATTTTCAGTGTGACGTCATTAACGGCGTGCACCATCCGCCTGGCGCCAATCAGGCCGCCGGAAACCGGAAAGGTCACGCTGACGTTGTCCGCCTCTAACAGGGGCCAGTTTGCTGATGTCGTCATGCGCCCTCCCGCAGGCTAAGTGGTTGTAATGCATGATGGCAGGCCGCCGCATGCGCCAGCGTGTCGCGCCCCTGCCGCAGCACAGGCTGTTGCTGACAAGCCGCGCTGGCGTACTGGCAGCGGGGATGAAAGCGGCAACCGGCCGGGAAGTTATCCGCCACCGGCGGCTGACCGCTGATAGTCACCAGACGCCCCTGCCCGCCTTCGCTAGCCGGCTGGCAATCAATTAATCCACGGGTGTAGGGATGCAGCGGTTGCGCCAGCACATCGCGCTTACCGCCCACTTCGCACAACCGCCCGCCGTACATAACAGCGATGCGATCGCAGGTTTGCGCCACCACGCCAAGATCATGGGTGATCATGATCACCGCCAGTCCCAGTTGCTGACGCAAGTCGCTGAGCAGACGCAGGATCTGCATCTGCACGGTGACATCCAGCGCGGTGGTTGGTTCGTCGGCAATCAGCAGCGACGGTTCAGGTGCCAGCGCCACGGCGATCATCGCGCGCTGGCGCATGCCGCCGGAAAATTCATGCGGATAGTTATGAATGCGGTTTTGCGGATCGGGAATACCCACCTGGCGCAGCAGTTCTTTGGCATCTTCCCGCGCCTGTGCTCGGCTGGCGCCGAAATGACGGCGACGGCTTTCGGCAATTTGCTCGCCAATGGTCATCACCGGGTTCAGGTGGCTGGCGGGATTCTGGAAAATCATCCCCATTTCGCGACCGCGCACCGCCGACATCTGCGCTTCGCTGAGCGACAGTAAATCACGGCCGCCCAGCCGCACTTCGCCGCCGGTAATGGCCAGCCCCTGGCCGGGCAGCAGACGCATCAATGCCCGACAGGTCACGGTTTTCCCGGAGCCGCTCTCGCCGACCAGGCCGAGCATCTCTCCGGCATTCAACGTAAATGAGACCTTATCGACCAGCGCGATATCCGGCTCGCGGGTAATGGTCAGTTCTGAGACGGTCAGCAGGGTCATACGCGCGCTCCCAGTTTATCGCCGAGGCCATCGGCCAGCAGGCTGAACCCCATCGCCAGCAGCACAATCGCCAGCCCCGGAAAGGTGGTTATCCACCACGCGGTGGTGATAAAGCTCTGCCCCTCCGCTACCATCACGCCCCACTCCGCCGTGGGCGGCTGCACGCCCAGCCCAAGATAGCTGACCGCCGCGCCATTCAGCAGCACCAGCACGCAGTCGGACATGGAGAACACCAGCGCGCCGGTGATGGCGTTCGGCAACAGATGACGGAACAGAATGCGCGCGTGGCCGTAGCCAAGGCTGCGCGCCGCGACAATAAAATCCCGCTGTTTTAGCGTCAGCACCTGCGCCCGCACCAGCCGGGCGTAAGAGACCCAGCCGACCATCGCCATCGCAATGTAGAAGCTGCCCAGCCCCGGCCCGAGGATGGCGATGATCGCCAGCATCAGTACCAGAAAAGGAAACGCCAGTACGATGTCGATCAGCCGCATAATGGCCGCATCCACCACGCCGCCGAGATAACCAGACAGCGCGCCGAGCGTGGTGCCGAGCAAAAACGGGAAGATAACCCCCAGCAGGCAGATTTGCAGATCCACCCGCGCGCCCCACAGCACGCGCGAGAAGATGTCGCGGCCAAAGTTATCGGTACCGAACAGGTGCGCGCCGCCGGGAGGAAGCAGGCTCGATGCGGCATCCTGCGTAATGGGATCAAACGGCGCCAGCCACGGAACAAACAGGGCGATAAACAGCCACAGCCCGACAATCACTATCCCGGCGCGCAGCGCGTGCTGGCGTGGGATCGCCCGGCGGCGTAACCCGGAAATCACGCTGAGAGCACTCATAATTTGACCCTCGGATCCAGTGCCACGGTCAGCACATCGGCCAGCAGGTTGACGACCACGGTCGCCAGCGCAAACACCATCACCACGCCCTGCACCACCATGTAGTCGCGGCTAAAAATCGCTTTCACCAGCAACTGGCCCAGCCCCGGAATGGCGAACACGCTCTCAATCACTACCGTGCTACCAATCAGCCAGCCAATATTCACCGCCAGCAGGTTTAGCGTCGGCACCAGTGAGTTGGGCAACACGTGACGCCAGAAGATACGGTTTTCGCGCTGCCCCCGCGCCCTGGCCGCCACCACATAGTCACTGCTCATCTCCATCAGCAGGCTGGCGCGCAGGTTGCGAATCAATACCGCAGACAGCGCCAGCGCGACCGTCAGGCACGGCAGCACCATATGGTGCAGTTGGTCGGCAAAATCGCTGCCGTAACCGGAGACCGGGAACCAACCGAGCACTACGCTAAAAATGATGATCATCATGATGCCGAGCCAGAACGCCGGAAACCCTAACCCGGCGGTGGTGAACAGACGGATCAGTTGATCCGCCGCCCGCCCGCGCTGTCGCGCTGCCAGCGAAGCCAGCGGAACGGTGAGGATCACCGCCAGCAGCACACTGCCCAGCACCAGCCACAATGTTGGTTCGAGCCGCGAGTTAATCAGCTTCAGGGTATCGACGCGGTAGACAATCGATTTGCCCAGCTCCCCCTGTAATAAATTGCGCAGAAAGTAGCCGTACTGCACCCATAACGGTTCATCGAGACCAAACTGCGCACGGATACGCGCCAGCGCCTCTGGCGTACTGCGTACGCCGAGCAGAATGCGCGCCGGATCGCCGGGGATTGCCCGTACCATCGCGAAGGTGATGATGCTGATCCCAAGCAGCACGGGCAGCAGTTGCAAGGGTCGAAATAACAGAAAACGGTAACGATGCATCAGCGAACTCCCATGGTGCATACGGTGGTGAAAGTTAAAAAATCGCTCCGCCGTAGTGCAGCCCTGCGTCATAAATTTGCGCCCGGTCAGCCTTAGCGGGCGTTTTCTTTACGCTAACGGCATCATTCAGGGCTGGGTAGTTAGCAAAAATACTAGTTTTACCTTTCTCGCAGGACGGCACCGGAATTGCATGCTTTGGCGAAGCCATGGGGAAATTGCACAAACCGTGCCCGTGGCATGGCACCGTTTACCTTGGGGGAGTTCATTATGCGCATTGATATCGAAAGCCCTGGTGCAACCAACGCCACCAGGCTTGAAGAGGCTTTTGCCGGGCTGTTTGCCCGGACGCAGGCGTTGGGTTTTGATGCGGTGATTTACGACTACACGCCGGTGCCGCGTTCGCTGGAAGGCGCGCTGATTACGCCGTCGCTGCTGGAGATGCGCAATGTGCCGGATGATATGCGCAGGCTGTGGTGCGAACGCGGCTACTATCAGGTCGATCCGGTTCAGCATTTTGCGCTGGAGAGTTGCGCGCCGTTCGTCTGGTCTTATCAACGCCCGGATCGCAGCGCATTACAGGGGCGACTGGATGAGAACGCGCAAGAAGTGACGCACTACATGCGCGATAACAATATGCCCTGCGGCGCCACCGTGCCGCTGCATCTGCCCAATGGCGGTTTTGTCACGCTGACCGGAATTGTCACCGACCAGCGGGAAGAGCGGGATATCAGCGAAACGCTGGCGCAGCTGACCTTTCTGGCGCACCGCTTCCAGGAGTCGGCGTTTCCGCTGTTTGACGCCTCAATGCTCACCTGCCGCCATGTCAAACTGAGCAACCGCGAGCGCGAATGTCTGGCGTGGTCTGCCGAAGGGCTGACGGCGAAAGAGATTGCCCGCAAGCTGCACCGCTCAGTTGCGACTGTTACGCTGCATCTGAACACGGCGGCGAAAAAGCTCGGCGCGACCAACCGCGTCCAGGCTGTTGTCCGTGCGTTGCATTACCGTTTGCTGGACAGTTAAGAACTAGCATTTTTGCTAGTGTTCAGCGTAAGCAGTGACGTTCTAACCTGAAAGCCAGTTCACTTAACAGGGTAAACGTCACTCATGTACACCATTCGAGAAGGCTATGTTCCCTTCCGGGGATATCAGACCTGGTTTCGCATCTGCGGCGATCTACACAACGGTCAAACGCCGTTGGTGGTCGCGCATGGCGGCCCCGGCTGCACTCACGATTATGTTGATGCGTTCAAAGATATCGCCGAAACCGGGCGCGCCGTGATCCACTACGATCAATTGGGTAACGGACGTTCCACCCATCTGCCGGAGAAAAGCCCGGATTTCTGGCAGCCCTCGCTGTTTCTCGACGAACTGAATCATCTTCTCCAGGCGCTGGAGATTGCCGACAACTACGCGCTGCTGGGGCAATCCTGGGGCGGAATGCTGGCGGCAGAACATGCAGTCACCCAGCCGCAAGGGTTGAAAGCGATGATTATCGCCAACTCACCGGCATCAATGGCGCTGTGGCTGGAAGGTGCAGCGAAACTGCGCGCGCAGCTTCCGCCTGACGTCCAGCAGACGCTGCTGGCGCACGAAGCAGCGGGCACGCTGGACAGCGCGGAATACAAAGCGGCAAGCCAGGTGTTTTACCAGCGCCATGTCTGCCGTCTCTCCCCCTGGCCGCCGGAAGTACAGCGCACCTTTGATGCGATGGACGCCGATCCGACGGTGTACCACGCAATGAACGGCCCAACAGAATTCCACGTGATCGGCAGCATGAAAGAGTGGACGATTATCGACCGTCTGCCGCAGGTGCGCGTTCCGACATTACTGATTTCCGGGCGCTATGACGAAGCCACGCCAGAAGTAGTGCAGCCGTTTATGGATCATATTACCGGGGCACAATGGGTGATTTTCGAATCCTCCAGCCATATGCCCCATGTCGAAGAGCGGTCGTTGTGTATGCAGACCGTCAGTGATTTTTTGGCGAAAACCTGTTGATTCTCAGCCCACACCAGGTGGATTGTGTTTGTTGTTTTTAAGCGCCGGCCAGGCGCTTTTTTTGTGCCTGCCAGCCAGCAACACCGTGCATTAACGGCACATCGCGGGTGCGCTACCGGTACGCATCGCTGAATAGAGCGAACAGAGCGCCTGCAAGCTCTTGGTGCCGGTACGTTTCATCAGGCTGTTGCGCTGCACGCTGACGGTGGTCGGGCTGACGCCGCGTATCCGCGCGATATCCTCCACTGAATGCCCGCGCAACAGCAAGCGCATAATTTGCTGCTCGGCGCTGGTGAACTTAAAGGCGCCATGAATATAGCCGGGCTGCTGGTTTTGCTGACAAAGCAGGATCATCACTTCCAGTGCCTGGCGCAGCTCATGTACGTGAACATCTTCTGCAAGGCAGAGTTTCACCAGCCCAGGGAAAAGTAGCGTCAGTGAATCGAAATGGCGTTCAGAGGAGATGAAAATAGAGTAATGCGGCGGCGGGCTGGAGAAAAACAGTGAATACATTTCCACGATATCCATTCCCGCGGTCACATATATTGCGGCGCCACCGCTGCGAAAACGGCTGCCTTTTTCTCTGCTCAGTTGCCTGAGTATTTTCTCAATACCGTAGATGAAAAGGCGATCCTTTCCATAGATTGTCATAGCGGCTCCAGAGGATAATTTTTATATTTTCCGCTCCGTTAACGGAGGCATGTTTTTTCCTGAGTGTTAGGGATACGTTAAGGCAGATCAAGCATGGCTAACTGTCTTGTTTAGCTTTCGTTTAGGTTTTTGATGACATCCCGTCTGGTTCTGCATTCCGCACTCTCCCTGTTGCACTCAGTGTATTGCATTTTTCGTCAAATGTTCGCAATTTACTCCAGGAATAAATTTATTAACTTATTTATTTTCGATAGTAAATCAACAATACACCTCTTTATTAATCATCTCACTTAGAAAACTTATCTTGTTGTTTATAAATGATTTATTATAAATAGGAATATCTTTAATTCCATCATTTGAATAATTTACAGTCTGTATTTAAATGTTTGATCTCAGCCTCAAAACATCATTTCAAATTGTGTAAAAGTGCGTTCCACATGATTAAGTAAGATATGAAAACAACAAGATTAATGCACCCAATTAATCCTGATAATTTGGTTGATAACGTATTCTGTGTGGTGAATCCCCCTCAGCGGCGGGGTCATGCTGATATGAGGTTATCCTCAATGATGTTTCATTTTTATGGGCGAACTGGAGAGATCGGCCTCCAGTTCACCGGGAGGCACCCGGCACCACACACCACATTACCGGCACAGTGATTATATTCGTCATAATTATTACGCCTGCTAATTATATCAATTTTTATCAGCAGGGATTGTCACATTCCCTCTGAATTAAAACTATCTGCAATTTTTTTGCGGAGAACCTTCTGTACCTTTGGGTTAAAATAATAGGGGATATTATGTTGCGCACGTTGTTATTAACTACCATACCGCTGTTCAGTATTGCGGCTCATGCGGTGACTTTTGATTATCGTCATGAAATAAATGACAGTGGCGGTAATAACCACAAAGATCGTTTATTAATGTCGCACCGCTTTGCAAATGGTTTTGGTTTATCGCTGGAAGGCAAATGGAAAGGCTCACAAAATAAAGACAAGGCGTATCATGAAACCGTCAGTAATGGTACGGAAGTGGTTGCCAGTTATGTTTATAAAATTAATCCGACCTTCCAGATTGAACCGGGTTTTTCACTGGACAGCAGTTCAACCTCGAACAACTATCGCCCGTATCTGCGCGGCAAGGTCAACTTCTCCAGTGATGTCGGAGCTACGCTGCGCTACCGCCCTTACTTTAAGCGCAACTCCAACAACATCGGCACCACAAAAGACACCAGCGAAAACGGCTACAACCTGACGGCTGTTATTTCGTGGAAACTGTTTAATGATTATCAGCTCGACTACGAACTGGATTATAAACACGCGACGTCCGCTGGCGTGCTGATTGCCGATAATGAAAATTACGACTGGACGCATGATGTGAAATTAACCTACAAATTTGATAAAAACTGGTCGCCGTATGTTGCGATTGGTAATGTATCCGGCAGTAAATATACAGATGAACGTCAAACTCGTTACCGCGTCGGTGTGAAATATAATTTCTGATAACCCGGATATAAATAAGGATTTCGGCAGAAATCCTTATTTTTAAAGAGGCGAATAATGAAACTGTCAAAAATAACGCTGGCATTAACGATGTTGAGTACCTTCTCCTGCGCGGCCATTGCGCAGGAGAGCGCGCGCCTGAGCAGCGTCAAAGCCTTTGCCGACACGGTGATGACGAAGGCCGCCGCACAAAATCAGCCCAACGTGCCGTTACTGGCCGATGGCGTGGATCCGCGTACCGGCAAGCAGATGGAATGGATCTTCCCCGATGGGAAAACCGCAGTGCTGTCGAATTTTTCCGCGCAGCAGAACCTGATGCGCGTGCTGGTTGGGTTAAGTAATCTGAGCGGCGATGCAAAATACAAAAAACTGGCCGAAGAGAATGTTCGTTACTATTTCCGCCATTACCAGGACAAGAGCGGGCTGCTGCTGTGGGGCGGACACCGCTTTATCGATCTCAACACGCTGCAACCGGAAGGGCCAAGCGAGAAAGAGATGGTCCACGAACTGAAGAACGCCTACCCCTACTATGATTTGATGTTTACCGTCGATAAACCGGCGACCGAACGTTTTATCCGCGCATTCTGGAATGCACATGTTTACGACTGGAAGATCCTGGAAACCAGCCGCCACGGGGAATACGGCAAAGTAATGGGCAAACTGTGGAACAGCGAGTTTGAACAACAGCCGCCGTTCTTTGCCACCAAAGGCCTGAGCTTTCTCAACGCGGGAAATGATCTGATCTACTCCGCCTCGCTGCTCTATCAACACGATGGTGACAAAGGCGCGCTCACCTGGGCAAAACGGCTGGCGGAACAGTATGTTCTGCCACGCGATAAAAAGACCGGGTTAGGCGTTTATCAGTTTACCCAGGCGTTAAAACGCGCCGAAACCAGCGACGACAGCGATACCAACTCAAAATATGGCGACCGCGCGCAGCGCCAGTTTGGCCCGGAGTTTGGCGCGGATGCACTGGAAGGCAATATGATGCTGAAGGGCCGTACCAGCACGCTCTATTCGGAAAACGCGCTGATGCAACTGGCGCTGGCGAAATCTCTCGGACACGACGGGGATGACATCAAAAAATGGACGCTGGATGGCCTGAAAGCTTTCGCCAAATATGCCTATGACGCGAACAGCAACACCTTCCGTCCAATGCTGGCAAACGGCAGCGATTTGTCGGGTTATACCCTGAAACGTGACGGCTACTACGGTAAAAAAGGCACCGTGCTGAAGCCTTATCCGGCAGGCAATGAATTCCTGCTCTCTTACGCCCGCGCCTGGACGCTGGAGCCGGATACAGAGATATGGAAAGTGGCGCGCGGGATTGCCCGTAGCCAGGGGTTGGGTGATATCGGCGAACCCGGCGGCAAAAACCACAAACTGGATCTCACCACGCAAAACAGCGAGCCGTACGCCATCTTTGCGCTGATCGATCTGGCGCAGGCAACCGGCGATAAAAGCTACCTCACGCTGGCGGATAAAGTGGCGGACAACATTATTGCCCACAAACGGCTGAATGGCTTTTTCGTCGATGATCAGCAGTATATCTACGCCAATATCGACAGTATCGCCCCTTATGCCTTGCTGGCGCTGGAAGCGGCGATGCGCGGTAAACCGGATGCGGTGGCTCCGTTCCTCAATGGCGCAGGGTTTACCGAAGGCGCATACCGGCTGGATGATGGTACGGTGCGTTACTCCACGCGCGACGACGAGTTGTTCAAACTCAAGCCGGGCGAGCAGTTAAAACCAAACGGTAAGAAGTGATTGAAAGGCCTCTCACTGCCAGCCAGTGAGAGGCCATGTTGTTGATTTTTTTCCCCCTGAACAACCCGATAATAACCTGCACAATCCTGCCGCAAGCGCTGCGAAAAAGGGAAACAGATCTCCGGCGCATAGCGGCCATATCCTGCTGATCGCACGGCACTTTGGGAAAATGACGAAAATATATCCCTGTGCTAGATTTTTCCTATACCAATAATCAGGAGGAGTGGAGCATGAAGTTCAATGATGAGCACACGGGACTCATTGGATTAGCCATTGGCGCAGCAGTAATTGGACTGGTTTCGGAGCGAAAGACAATTAACCGCGACAACATTATTCAGGAGATTGAACGGCAAGGCAGAAGCCGGGGTGATGGGGTTGAAGATGAGGTTTTTCTGGAAGCAGCGGAACTGGTACGCAAAGGCGTTTAGCTCCGCTTAGCACTTTCAGGCAGGCGAGCCTGCTGCGGTCTGGCTCGCCTGAATTGATTATTTTACCGTGCCTTTCACGCCGTGCGGCTCCGCGCGACGATACTGCGGCGCAACATGCACCGCGCCGTGCAACGCTGCGGCGGCATGCCACGGCCAGCGCGGATCGTAAAGGGCACCGCGCGCCAGCGCAATCAGGTCCGCGTCCCCCTGTTGCAGAATCTCTTCTGCATGCTGAGGTTCCGTAATCAGCCCAACGGCGATCACCGGCATACTGGTCTGCTGACGCAGCGCTTTGGCGAACGGCACCTGATACCCGGCGCTCACTTTAATGCTCTGCAACGGCGACAACCCGCCGCTGGAGACGTGAACATAATCGCCGCCCGCTGCTTCGATTTCCTTCGTCAGTACGATGGATTGCTCCAGATCCCAGCCGCCTTCTATCCAGTCGGTGGCAGAAATACGGATGCCGACCGCCACGGATGATGGCACGGCTTCACGCACCGCGCTGAAAACTTCCAGCGTAAAACGCAGACGGTTTTCGAGGCTTCCGCCGTACTCGTCGGTACGCTGGTTGGAGAGCGGCGACAGGAACTGATGCAGCAGATAACCATGAGCGGCATGAATTTCGATCACCTCAATGCCCAGCGCCACGGCGCGGCGTGCGCTGTCGACAAAGCGCTGTTTGACGCGTTGCAAATCTTGCTGGCTCATTTCACGCGGCGGGCGTTCGCCCGGATCGTGCGGCACGGACGAAGCGGAGATCGTTTGCCAACCGCCCTCTTCCAGGCTGAGCTGTTTGCCGCCCAGCCATGGCGCGCTGACGGAGGCTTTACGTCCCGCATGGCCCAACTGGATGCCCATTTTTATCGGTGAATACTGGCGAATATCATCCAGCACCACGCGCAGCGCCTGCTGTGTCTCATCATCCCACAAGCCCAGATCCTGCGGTGAGATACGCCCTTCCGGCTCTACGGCGGTGGCTTCGATAATCAGTAACCCGGCCCCGGAAAGCGCCAGGTTGCCCAAATGAATGCGGTGCCAGGCGGTCGCTTTCCCCGCGTCGGCGGAATACTGACACATCGGAGCGATAACAATGCGGTTATCCAGCGCAACGCTGCCCACGTTTGCTTGCGTAAATAATTGGCTCATTTCTTCTCCTTAAGTCCGGCTGAGACTCATGACTTTCTGCCTGCCGCGCGCGATTGTCTTTGGCGGAACGTGCCGTTTGTTGGCTTTTGGTTTTCACAACATGATGAAATATTTCAACATTTATAAATCAACCACGCCGCGCGCTGCCGCGTCATCCCGCCACTCCAGCAGTAAAGCGTAATCCTCGCGTGTGACAGCGGCAAAACCGCCAATCAATGCCGCCGCACAAACGTGCTGATACTGTGCATCGCTGACCAGTTGCTGTAATGATTCCCGCAGCAGCGCCAGACTGGCGGCGGAGGTTGAAGCGGAGGTGATAAGCGGTAGCCCGGGTGTCAACGGGCTTTGCCCGATAATCGTCAGCCCTTCAAGTAAGTCCGGTTGATGGCGCTGCAGCAGCGCCCAGGTGACACAGTCGATAGCGGCGATATCCGCACGATCTTGTTGCAACGCCACCAGCGATTGCCGGTGGCTACCGCTAAACTCCACCGTGGCAAAAAAACGTTCCCCGCCGGAGAGCGCTGCGACCATTTTCCGCAGGGCGTTATAGCCCGACTGTGATTCGATGGCGTTGCAGACGGCGCGCTGACCGCGAAAATCCCCCAGCGTTTTCCCGCTCTCTTCTTCACGCGTCACCAGGAAACTGCGGTAGCCGATGCCTTCGCAGCCCGGTGCCTGATAGTGAAAACAGCCCACGGTTTGCACTTTATCAAGCTGCGTGACCAGCGGATAACCGCAGGTCTGGCTTAACAGCAGCGCATCTTCCTGCCAGTGCGTTAACAGATCCGGCGGCGGCCAGACATGCGTGGCCATGATGCCGCGAGCGGCGAACAGTTCTTTCAGCACACCGCCCAGCGCCACGGTATCTGCGCGGTGCAGATCGTACATGGGCAAAGAAAACAGGTTAGTCGTAGTGTTGCTTGCAGCCTGGGTGTGCATTCACGTCCACCGATGTAAACAAAAAGCGTCGTAACCATTCACTATAGCCCCGAACCAGAAATCCGCGATTACGTTGGCGGTACGCCTGCCGATCACGCAGGTAGAGCGTGCGCAATCCATACCAGGGCACGCCGGGCAGATCGTGGTGGATGGAATGGTAGTTGAGGTTCAGAAACAGAATACGCCACGGCAGCGCCGCTTCATTAATCACCGAGCGCGCCAGCGGATCGTCTGCCGCCTGATGTTCGAGAAAGGAGCGGATTTTGGTCACCGCCAGCGCCGGATAACTAACCGCCAGCACAAACCACAGCGGTGAAAAATCGCAATGCGCCATCCACATAAACAGCGCCGCAAGCAGTACACCGTGCATCAGCCACATGACGATCGCTTTCCTCTGCCGCTGATAAAATGCGGTCATCATGACTGCCAGCAGTTGCCCGATATCGAGCAGCGGTGCCAGTAGCAATCGCCCGGGGAACGTGTTGCGCAGACGAATGATGTCGCGCTGCACGCGCGAGAAACGCTGCCAGCGCTGAGGGGCAAAATAATAAGATTCAGGATCCGCGTGCGGCAGTGTCAGCTCCGGCGTGTTGTGGTGCGCGAGATGGGAATCACGGTAAAGGCCGTACGGATACCAGACCGCCAGCGGCAGCAGGCCCAGCAGTTGGTTAAACCACGGCCAGCGCGTTGGATGACCGTGAATTAATTCATGCTGCACAGAGAGATACCAGCAGGTAAACACAATCAGCAGCAACGTTGCCGGCCACAGGCCTAAGCTTTGCCAGTTCGCCAGCGTGGCGAACCAGCCGCTATACACGGCGATAATTACCGTCCAGGTGGGAAGCTCATAGCGCCACAGCCAGCTGCGGGCGCGCTGTTGGATAAAATGACGTTGTTCTTCATGTAAATAGACCGCACGACGTTTTGCCATTCACTCATACACTCTCTGCGCTTATTCGCGTCACGATGTGAGGGAACGGCAGAAATCACAACCAACTTAAATGGCGTAACTATTGCTGAAAATGGCAAAACGCCGGGCGGCGCGGCGCAGGCCACTTTGCCGCGCGGATCCAGAATGTTGCTGCGCCACGTCATAACGCACGCCTTCGCGATGAAGGAGGCGCATATTTTTGACCACCGTCGCCAGCATCCGAAAGAACGTGGCGGCCATTTCCGGCACCGCGGCATCAATAAAGGTCTGCCAATCGTCGGGATAGTAATAGAGGGCGTTTCATTGTTCTTGCCACTCAGGGCTGGTTGATAAACACATGGATGCTGGCGATACGGCCATCACGAACGGTGAAAATGTCTTCGCCGTGTACCAGCCCGGAGTCGTTCTGCGGGCCATAGCTCCAGGTCACGCGGCCCAGCCCATGATTCCAGGTCACGGGCGCCGGATGGAAGACAAAGCCCGGATGTTCGCGCTGGACGCGGGCAATTAACGCCACAACCTGCGGATAGCCGGTGGCGATGTCGGCGTAATCGGCGACATAAAAGTCCCCGGTATAAACCTCGCCAAAGCTACTGATACACGGCTGCGGATCGTTCCAGATGACAAAGTGTTTATCGATCAGGTGCTGCGCGATTTGCAGTTCAGGTGATGTCATCTCTTTATGCTCCATTGTCTGTGCGCGAACCTGCGGCAGCGCCATCGACGCTGCCGGCACCAGCCCGCGAAAAGTGAGGGCGTTGACCATCAGATTTGCGCCATGCCGCCATCAACAAACAGCTCTACGCCGTTGATAAAGCTGGAGGCATCCGACGCCAGGAAAGCCACCACTTTGCCGACCTCTTCCGGTTCGCCAAGACGGCCCAGCGGTACTTGCGCGGCCAGTGCGTCAAACAATCCCTGACGGTGTTCATCCGGGACTAAATCGCCAAGCCCCGGTGTGCGGATGGGGCCAGGGCTGACCACGTTGACGCGGATACCGCGGCCTTGCAGATCCAGCGACCACGAGCGGGCAAAGTTACGCACGGCGGCTTTACTGGCGCTGTAGACGCTGAAGTTGGCTGTCCCTTTGATCGACACGGTGGAGCCGGTCAATACAACCGATGCGCCATTCACCAGCAACGGCAGCGCTTTCTGTACGGTAAACAGCACGCCGCGTACGTTGGTGGCAAAAATGCGGTCGAAATGCTCTTCGGTAATCGACCCCAGCGGCAACATATCGCCGCCCCCGGCATTGGCGTGGAGGATGTCCAGTCGCCCGGCGCTTTTAGCGATTTGCGCATACACCGCGTCGAGATCCGCCGGAACTGACGCATCGGCACGGATGCCGGTTACGCTGGCACCGACTTCAGCGACAGCGGCATCCAGCTCTTTCTGTCGACGACCGGTAATAAAGACACGTGCGCCCTGGGCTACCAGTTCTTTTGCCGTAGCCAGACCGATACCGCTGGTACCGCCAGTGACCAGGGCAATTTTTCCGCTCAGTTGTTTCGTCATTTTTCTGTTCCTCAGTTTGGGTTTTAGGGTTTACCGGCGGTCAGTCGGGCTGACGTCTTCGGTATAGCTGCACTGTAGCGCTGGCGTTTTTATTGAAAAATACCGAAAAATGAAAATGACTATTCACCGTGGTGTATAATCAATTTTCGCCAGTAAGGGGGGACGTATGGATCAGTTGCAGGCAATACGGGCTTTTGCCCGCGTGGTGGAAGCCGGAAATTTTACCCGGGCGGCAGATTCACTGGAGATGCCTAACGCCACGCTAAGTAAACTGGTGCAGGAGCTGGAAGCGCACCTCGGCGTGCGGTTGTTGCAGCGTACCACTCGCCGCGTGACGGTGACGCCGGAAGGACGCGACTATTACGACAAAACCGCGCGCATTTTGCGCGATCTGGAAGATATCGATACCTCCTTTAACAGCGTGCGCAGCCATCCGCGTGGTCAGTTGCGTATTGACGTAGGCGGCTCCACGGCGAGCGATGTGCTGATCCCGGCGCTACCGGAGTTTATGGCGCGCTACCCGGATATTCGTATCGATCTCGGCGTTTCTGACCGCCCGGTGGATCTGATCAGTGACAATGTGGACTGCGTGATCCGTGGCGGCCCGCTGGATAACTCCTCGCTGATCGCCCGCCAGATTGGCGCTGCAACACTGCTGACCTGCGCCACGCCCGCGTATCTGAAAGCCTTTGGCACGCCCGCCTACCC
Organism: Kosakonia sp. MH5; assembly: GCF_009935945.1. NCBI lineage: Bacteria > Pseudomonadati > Pseudomonadota > Gammaproteobacteria > Enterobacterales > Enterobacteriaceae > Kosakonia > Kosakonia sp. MH5. Next base: position 1,016,537 of record NZ_QODH01000001.1, read on the forward strand.
GGACGAGCTGAAAAATGGCCACCGGCTGGTGAGTTATCTGTCGCCGCAAACCGGCAGAGCCTTCCCCTTACGTTTTGAGCGCGACGGCGAAAAGTGTGAAATCAAGGTCGATCACCGCATCGGCGTAAACGAGAGTAATGCCCATCTGGCCGCCGGTCTGGCCGGGCTGGGGATTATTCAGACCTTCAGTTATGCGCTGGAAAGCGCGCTGAAGAGCGGCGCGCTGGTGGAAATTTTGCGCCCGTGGCGTCCCGCGCCCTACCCTTTCCATGTGGTCTATCCGCAAAACCGCCATGTTACGCATCGCCTGCGGGTTTTTATTGACTGGCTGCTGGAGAGTTTCCCGAAAAATGTTAGCCGCTAATGTCAGCATATTATTTTCGTGACTCAAGGAATAACAACGTTAATAATGAAGAGAATTTGAAAACATTATGAATTAACAATGATGGTTTGTTTTTATTATTTACCCACCTCGCAACCTAATTTTAAAAAATATTTATAACGCATTGATTATAAATAGTATTTTAATTTGTAAATTTTGAATAGTTATTATCTTGATAATAAATTTCATTTCTATTAACGTCATTCACGCATGATGAGGATTCTCTGGCGAATAACGTTTTCCCCATCGTGCAAATAATCCCTCTCGTTTTTACTCATTTACTGACGCAGATAACCGCCGCAGTCCGGGCATGTATTCTCTTTTTTATGCCACGGCTCAGGGAGGCGTCACGACGCCCGAAAAAAGCGAGAACCGCACACATAAAAATACAGGGAATATGGCATGAAACACGCTTCACATTATCCACTGGCCATGCTGATTCACGTGGCACTGTGGGGTCTGACGCTTCCGGTACAGGCCGCTGACACCAGTAATACTTCTGACCAAACCTCGACGGACACAACCAAAACGCAGGAAGATACGCTGGTGGTAACCGCCGCCAAACAGACGTTGCAGGCTTCCGGCGTATCCACCATTACCGCCGAACAAATCCGCAAACACCCGCCCGCTCGCGATGTCTCGGAACTGATCCGCACGCAGCCTGGCGTCAACCTGACCGGCAACTCCACCAGCGGCCAGCGCGGAAATAATCGCCAGATCGACATCCGGGGTATGGGGCCGGAAAACACGCTGATTCTGGTGGATGGCAAACCGGTGACCAGCCGTAACTCGGTGCGCTATGGCTGGCGTGGCGATCGCGATAGCCGTGGCGACAGCAACTGGGTACCGGCGGAAATGATCGATCATATCGATGTGATCCGTGGCCCGGCCGCCGCGCGCTACGGCAACGGCGCGATGGGCGGCGTAGTGAATATCATCACCAAACCCACTACCGGTGAATGGCACGGTTCATGGAACACTTATCTGAATGCGCCGCAGCACCGCAAAGAGGGTTCGACGAAACGCACCAACTTCAGCCTGAACGGCCCGCTTTCCGATACCGTCAGCTTTAATTTGTGGGGCAATCTGAGCAAAACCCAGGCCGACGCACAGGACATCAACTCCGGCCACGAAGCCGCACGCACCGGTACCTACGCCGGTTCTTATCCGGCAGGCCGTGAAGGGGTGATCAATAAAGATATTCACGGCAAAGTGCGCTGGGAATTCGCCCCGATGCAGGCACTGGAGTTTGAGTCCGGCTACAGCCGTCAGGGCAATCTGTACGCAGGCGATACGCAAAACACCAACACCAGTACGCTGGTGAAAAGTATGTATGGCAAAGAGACCAACCGCCTTTACCGCCAGAACTGGGGCGTGACCTGGACCGGCGGCTGGGACAATGGCGTAACAACCAACACCTACGCGCAGTATGAACGCACCCGCAACTCCCGGCTCAGCGAAGGACTGGCTGGCGGCACGGAAGGGATCTTCTCCAGCGATAAGTTCTTCGATATTGATCTTTCCGATGTACTGCTACACAGCGAGGTCAACATTCCATTTACGCTGGGCGTCGATCAGAACCTGACTATCGGCACCGAGTGGAACCAGCAACGCATGAAAGATGGCGTTTCGACAACCCAGTCGCTCTCTTACGGATCGATTGATGGCGTCAGCAGCACCAATCGCAGTCCATATTCCAGCGCGGAGATCTTCTCGCTGTTTACCGAAGATAATATCGCCCTTACCGACAGCACCATGCTGACACCGGCGCTGCGCTTTGATCACCATTCGATTGTCGGCAACAACTGGAGCCCGTCGCTGAACCTGTCGCAAGGGCTGGCGGAGGACTGGACGTTAAAACTGGGGATTGCGCGCGCCTATAAAGCGCCAAATCTTTATCAGCTCAACCCGAACTACATTCTCTACAGTAATGGCCAGGGATGCTATGCCAGTAGTTCAGCCTGTTATCTGATGGGTAACAGCGACCTGAAAGCCGAGACCAGCGTTAACAAAGAGATCGGCATCGAGTACAAACACAACGGCTTCCAGGGCGGCATCACTTACTTCCGCAATGATTACCACAACAAGATCGAATCCGGTTATTCCGCCGTCGGTACCGCCAGCAATGGCACCACCAATATTTATCAGTGGGAAAACGTGCCGAAAGCGTTAGTGGAAGGGCTGGAAGGCACGCTGAATGTTCCGGTTAGCGAAAGCGTCAACTGGAGTAACAACATGACGTGGATGCTGCAAAGCAAGAACAAAACCACGGGCGATCGTCTGTCGGTGATCCCGCAATTTACCCTGAACTCGACGCTGGCCTGGCAGGTACGCGATGATTTGTCGCTGCAAAGCACCTTTACCTGGTACGGACGGCAGAAACCCAAACGCTTCAACTATAAAGGTGAAGCGGTTTCCGGCAGTGAGTTGAATGAAGTCAGCCCTTACAGCGTGGTCGGTCTGAGCTCGACCTGGACGGTGAACAAAAACCTGAGCCTGACCGGCGGCGTGGACAATATCTTTGATATCCGCCACTACCGCGCCGGTAATGCGCAAACCACCGGCAACAGCACCACCGGTGCTTACCTGTACGGCGCAGGCGCAGAAACGTATAACGAATCCGGACGCACCTTTTATGTTAGCGTGAACACGCATTTCTGATGTCATCATCCAAGCCGGAACAGGTTACTTTTCCGGCTTTTTTGTGCGCTAAATCCGCGCTGTTATATATGATGACAAAATCTTCATCGCTTCTGCATAATCCTTTCACGATGCGGGTTTATTATTAGCGCAGTTGAGTTCGGCGGGAATGGATCCAGCAGAAATCAACTGTGGTGTAATACCACTCCTTCATAAAAGTAGTACTCCATCCCCCCTTCCAAATCCCAACCGCAGCCATGCGGTGGAGGGGGGATTTCCCTTCACTGCGCTCTTTTATTAATGATTTCCTCGACTAACGACTTTATGCTCAGCAGCCCCTTTTTTCATACATATATTATCCATGCTTTCTTCATTTTAACTGACACATTATTTGTTATTGTCTCAGCGTTCTTTGTTGAGTGCAGAGGACATCATTCCTAATAAACTCTTCCCCCTTCCCCCCCGTTCAGGAAGGGGGCTTTTTTAAGGAGTGAGTCAAAAATAATATTACACCCCTCGCAGACAAACTTTTTGATATTAACATTCCAATAAAGTTCCTTGCGCGCATATTATTTTTACCTGCGTTGTATATCCATGCTTTCTCCATTCTTTCCCCATGATTAAATGCAATCCTGCATTTCTATTTGCAGCCGTTCTCTTTGAAAATATCTCTTAGACGAAACTTTCATGCTTAAAAAATACAATATCATCGCCGGTTTATTGTTGTCTCCTTGCGCTTTGCATGCCGCCACCTCTTTGAAAATCAATGATATTCAGTTTGAAGGTTTGCAACGCGTTACCATTGGGGCAGCACTGCTCAGTATGCCGATCAAAGCGGGTGAAGATGTCACCAATGACGATATCAGCGAATCGGTACGTGCGCTGTACGCCAGCGGCAGTTTCGATAATGTGCAGATCCTGCGCGAAGGCGAAACATTGCTGGTAAAGGTCAAAGAACGGCCAACAATCGCACAGATTAGCTTCGCAGGAAATAAAGCGATAAAAGATGATGTGCTCAAAGAGAACCTGCGTGCCAATGGCATTCAGGAAGGTTCCGCGCTGGATCGCAATAACCTTTCGGAAATAGAAAAAGCGTTACAGGACTTTTATTACAGCGTAGGGAAATACAGCGCCCAGGTTCATTCCGTGGTAACGCCATTACCGCGCAATCGCGTTGATGTGAAATTTGTTTTTCAGGAAGGGCTTTCCGCTAAAATCGTCCAGATTAATATTATTGGCAACCATGTATTCAGCGAGCAGACCTTGCTGGATCAGTTGCAATTACGCGATCAAGTACCGTGGTGGAATGTGCTTGGCGATCAGAAATATCAAAAGCAAAAACTTGAAGCCGATATCGAGACTCTCCGCAGCTATTATCTCGATCGTGGGTTTGCACGTTTTGCGATTGATTCCAGCCAGGTCAGTATGACGCCGGATAAAAAATCACTGTATATCACGTTGAATATTTCCGAGGGTGAGCGCTATCAGGTCGTCAGCACACTGGTGAACGGCGAGTTGGCGCAGCGCAATAAAGAGGTGGATGCACTGGCGCAAACACTGCAAGGGCAAACTTACAGCGCAGCGGGCATTACTCGCGTCGAAGAGGCGATCAAAAAACTGTACGGCAAGGATGGTTATGCCTGGCCGCAGGTCAAAACCGTGCCGGAGATTGACGACAAAAACCATAGCGTCACATTGCGGATTAATGTCAATGCCGGGCGTCGCTACTCGGTACGCCAGATCCGGTTTTCCGGCCACGATACGTCCCGCGATTCGGTACTGCGTCGGGAAATGCGCCAGATGGAAGGCGCATGGCTGAATGATGAGAAAGTGCAACAGGGGAAAGCGCGGCTGGAACGCACCGGCTATTTCGAAACCGTTGAGAGCCATATCACACCGGTTTCCGGCCAGCCGGATCAGGTGGATGTCGAATATAAAGTGAAGGAGCGTAATACCGGCTCTTTTAATGTCGGCCTCGGCTACGGTACGGATAGCGGTATCAGTTACCAGTTGGGCGTTTCGCAGGATAACTGGCTCGGCACCGGCAACACCGTCAGTTTTAACGGTACGCGCAGTAGTTACCAGTCTTATATTGAACTGGGCGTCACCGATCCTTATTTCACTGTTGATGGGGTAAGCCTCGGCGGCAAAATTTTCTATAACAGTTACGATGCCACTGATGCCGACACCGGTAGCTACAATCAGCAAAGTTATGGCCTCAGCGGGAATATGGGCTTCCCGGTCAGCGAAAATAATACCCTCAATCTCGGGCTGGATTATGTCCATAACCGGTTAACCAATATGGAACCGGAGCTCACCACGTGGAATTACCTTAATTCACGCGGTATCTACCCTAAAGTGGTGAGCAAAGATGAAGACAGCAACGCGGAATATAGCGCCAATGACTTCTTTGCCTCGCTGGGCTGGAGCTATAACTCGCTGGATCGCGGCTTTTTCCCCCGTTCCGGCAATAAAAGTAGCTTAACCGGCAAAATAACCATTCCGGGTTCCGATAACAGCTATTACAAAATCAGTTTCGACAGTGCGCAGTATCTGCCATTAAACAGCGACAAAAATTGGGTGTGGATGGAACGTCTGCGTGCAGGATATGCCGGCGGGTTGAATGGTAAAGAAGTGCCATTTTATGACAACTTCTACGCTGGCGGATCTTCGTCAGTTCGCGGCTTTTCCTCAAATACTATCGGGCCAAAATCAGCTTATTACCGCTGTAACGGATCAGAAAGTAGCTATAGCGAATGCCCGCTGGAAAACTCAGATGATGCGGTGGGCGGAAATGCGATGGTGGTGCTGAACAGCGAATTTATCGTCCCGACGCCATTTGTCAGCGATAAATATGCCGACAGCTTGCGCACCTCATTATTCGTCGATGCCGGAACGGTCTGGAGTACCTCCTGGCATAACACGGCACAAACGCTGGCAGCGGGTCTGCCAGATTACAGCGATCCTTATGATATCCGTTTTTCCGCAGGTATCGCCTTGCAATGGATGTCGCCACTGGGACCGCTGGTCTTCTCTTATGCCCAGCCCTTTAAAAAATATGCGAACGATAAAGCCGAACAGTTCCAGTTTAATATTGGCAAGACCTGGTAACGCGGCATACGCCATTACCTGACAGAATAAAAGGATGGTATGAAGAAAAAACCACATATGACCGTCAACAAAGTGGATTTCTTTGATTTCCGGTATGAGCTGGAGCGCGCCGTACTGGCGACGGATCGAGATTATTCTCAACAATGTTTGACGCGGGCGAAATTCCTTAGCTACTTATTGTGTCGGAATCTGAGCCATCAATATGTGGTAATGTTTAACGAAACATTCAGCAGTGCTGAAATCGCAGTTGACGAAACAACCAACAAGAAAGAGAAAACGCGCCTCTTCAGAGATAATTTTTATAGGTTGAAACAGGCGCTAAACATGGAATGACGGGCTTTTGGGCGCAATCTTACCTTTGTATGGATGAAAAATGGTGAGTTGCGCATTATTTCCTCAACAAGCCAGGCGGCATTAACTGTGGCTCAACATTAAAATAACCCTTAAAGGATATGGTCTTTTCCCGTATATCGCTGGCTAAATTTCGCTTTATCCACATGTATGAGGTAGAGCATGTTTACAAAAGTGAATTTATATTTGCTAAAAAATATAATTCAGTATTGATTTTTATCTCATGATCACTAAAAATTAATTCCGATAGAATTTACATTTCTCTGCACACGGAGTGACGCTATGTCAGAAGCATTAAAATCATTAAATAACATTCGCACCCTGAGAGTTCAGGCTCGTGAAGTTACGCTCGAAGCACTGGAAGAGATGCTTGAGAAACTGTCTGTTGTCGTTGAAGAGCGCCGCGAGGAAGAGTCTTCAATTCGCAAAGAACAAGAAGAGAAAGAAGCCAAGCTGGCGGCATTCCGTCAAAAACTGCTGGATGAAGGAATCGATCCAACCGAGCTTTTATCCTCCCTGAAAGGGCAAACCACGAAGTCTAAATCTGTTCGTGCGCCTCGCCCTGCTAAATATAAGTATATCGACGAAGACGGCAGCGAAAAAACCTGGACCGGCCAGGGTCGTACGCCGAAAGCGATTGCAAAAGCCATTGAAGGCGGCAAAAAGCTGGAAGACTTCGAGCTCTAAAATGTATCAGGGGCAGCGCAACTGCCCCTTTTTTTTATTTCTGCCCAGCCACTCAGCTTTCTTTTCTGACCTTTCCCTCACACCGCCGCCATTTATCCCTTAAGTAACGTCTGATAGCGCTAACTGCAGCACGAAACAGCCATCGTGCAACACCGAAACGATCGGCTCCTGCCATCGGACGCTTATTTAGCTTTTCCCTGAGTATGCTTTGTGCCAACAACATTCCCGTCTATGCTACCGACAGGGTTTATTACCCGGCACACAATTTGTTGCCCGATCAACTTCCTCCTGGCGATGTTAAGTGACTATTCTTGCGCTTCGTCATTCATTGCACGACCTGTTGAATTAGCGAATATACCGTAAAGCATGCTATCCGAAAGATCTGGCAAACGGCAGGGAGAAAACAAACATAGTCGCCGCAGCGAAGAATTCCCCCTGAAATTAATAGGGCCTTAACGTTATTCTTGTGTCTGTTCTACTCGTAGTACAGTAAATGCCCATCACCCCATCCGGGGCGAATGTTAAGAAATCAGGCTGCCTAATGTATTGCCATGAAAATTAAACGAATCATGCGGATTATTTATCCGCTGTATAAACCTGCATATGAGGAATACTCAACTGACAGCAACAATGCCCACAGTCGTTTTTTTCCTGTATCTCTGTGGTTAATTCTGTTGGTGGAGGCAAACATTGCTGAAAAATAGAGTCTGCACAATGTAATGTCCCGCACTCACCAAAACGATGTTTCGTCATACATCCATCGCGATGCCGTCGGCAGTCCTCGATTAAAGTCCAGCCCTGGACAAGATTAAGCAGCGGCATCGACTGCCCATCCATCAGGCTGTCGTTACAGTAAGCGCGCCAGGCCTCGATGATCTGCTGACATTCACTCGCGCGGGTATGTATTTTCACCAGCTGCACGTTGTTGCAAAAATGGCGCACATGCAACCGGGTATGCGGATCCCCCGCGTCGATCACGTCGAGAGGTTCATTAACCGCTGAATTATTAACAGGTTGGTTATCATCGTCGATAAATAATCGCGCCGCTGAACTTTTCGTCGCTAAAAATAGTGCTAAAGATAGCTTTTGCAGCTCGAAGTAAATTTTTTTATCTACCATGATGCAACTATAATACTCACTCCACTGGTGATCCGATCATTCATTTTAAATGAAACATTACCACAGGAGATTCATTTATCAATGAATCAATTGTGGAACTCATCTCGCAAAAAAAAGCATCAATGAAATTGAATATTAATGCTTTCTTAATATTTGAAATAAATTAAAGCATGAGATGAATCTCATTCTCATCTTAATTCAAAATCATACCAGCAATGTGCCTGGAAGAAAAAACCGCCGCGCTTCTTTTCATCCTGTCACACTGACCGAAGAAGCCATCTGGCAAACGCAGCAGGTGAAATGCGGCACTTCTCCCATCTCTGACGGATTGCAGTGGTCCCCACTGCGCCACTGTGTGCTAACATTGATCGCAGCAATAAATAGCATGCTAACAATGGCACGGATTGCCAAACATAATGATTATTGGAACCGAGAGGGATTTTCAGGTGAGCAACTCTATTTTTATTTCCAAAAGGATGCGTAATTTTATTGTCCTGGTGCAGACCAAAAGCATTGCCAGAGCGGCGGAAAAAATTCATATGACCGCATCGCCCTTTGGCAAAAGCATCATCGCGCTTGAAGCGCAGGTTGGCTACCCGCTTTTTACCCGAAAAGATAACAGCATCTGCCTGAATAAAGCCGGTCAGGAGCTTTACCAGAAACTCTTCCCGGTTTATGAACGGTTATCAGCCATTGAAAACGAGCTCCATAACTCAACGCAGCGCTCACAGAAAGTGGTGCTCGGTATTGATAACACTTATCCAACCATTATTTTCGATCAGCTCATAAGCCTGGGCGATAAATATGAAAACGTCAGCACCCAGGCGGTTGAATTCAGTGAAAATGGGGTGATTGACGATCTGTTGGGTCATCAGCTCGATTTTATTATTTCACCACAGTTGGTCTCGCCACGCGTTCAGGAACTGGAAAACCTGATGGTTACTGAGCTTCCACCTCTGCGACTCGGTTTTCTTGTCTCGCGACGCTATCAGGATAAACAGCCGCAGGAACTTCTGCGCGAATTGCCGTGGCTGCAAATGCGTTTCCAGAATCGAGCCAATTTTGAGGCCATGCTGGATGCCCACATCCGCTCATGCGGCATTCATCCGACGATTATTTACCGGGCATACAGCTTTATGGCCAAAATCAGCGCGGTGGAACGCGGGCAATTTCTCACCGTGATCCCCTGGTTCGCCTGGCCGCTGGTGAACCCGCAGACATTAACGTATTTCGATGCGCCAAACGGCCCGATGGCGATGCAGGAATATCTTTATTCACTGAAAAACCAGCGGCATACCGCCGCGATATGTCAATACATTGCTGACGATCGCGACGGTACGACGGTTTAACCCAGCATAGAACCCGTTTTCAGTAACGAGGTGTGCAGTTCAAAGACGCGGCTAAGATCGTGGCGTATATGCCCGCCGGACGTGGATTCCAGATAACGATGGAGATAATCCCGGTATAGCGGGTGGGCGCAATTTTCAATAATCGTATGGGCTCGCTCAATCGGCGAAAGCCCGCGCAGGTCGGCAATCCCCTGCTCGGTAATGATCACTTTGACGCTGTGTTCGCTGTGATCGACATGACTGCACATCGGCACAATCGTCGATATTTTCCCCTCTTTTGCAATCGAGGGTGCCATAAAAATCGATAAGTAAGCATTGCGCTCAAAGTCTCCGCTGCCGCCAATGCCATTCATCAGGTTAACGCCTGCCACATGCGTTGAATTGGCATGACCGTAAATATCGAACTCCAGCCCGACATTCAGCGCAATGACGCCAAGGCGGCGAATTATCTCCGGGTTGTTGGAGATCTCCTGCGGCCGCAACACAATGCGTTCGGCGAAAAAGTCCATGTTATCGTAGATTTTCCGCAACGCTTTGTCGGAAACCGTCAGGCTGGATGCGCTGGCCCCTCTGACTTTTCCCGTTTCGAGCAGATGGACCACCGACTCCTGTAGCACTTCGGAATACATCATAAACGGCGGGATATCCGGGTTTTCGCCAAGACGCGCCATCACCGCGTTATTGATATTACCGACGCCGCTTTGCAACGGCAGAAACTCTGGAGGAATACGTCCGTGTGCGATCTCATTGAGCAGGAAGGTCACTACATTGTCCGCAATCTGCTGACAGACCGGTTTCTCCTCATCAAGCGTGTTACCGGCATCCGGCAATTCGGTATCCACCACTGCGATAATCTTTCGCGGATCAATCTGCACATAGTGCAGGCCAATTCTGTCCAGCGTACTAAAAATAGCGACACTGTTGCGGTACGGTGGCGCGCCAGGTGAGGCGATATCAGCCAGTTGAGCCACCTGCGGGCTGTGATAATGGTTGTACTCAATGATTATCCGTTTTGCCTGACGCAGCCAGGTTGGCGCATTACCAATACCACTGGAAAGCCAGATCTTGCCATCGCTCGTTAGCGCCGAAGCCTCGATAACGGCGACATCAATGTCGCCGAAAAAGCCATAGTTCACCATTTGCGCCACTTCACTCAGATGCAGGTCAACGAACTTCACCCTGCCCTGATTGATTTTTTGCCGCATGCCCGCTGCCGACTGGTACGGAGCGCGCCAGGAGACTGCATCCGCTTCAGACAATACATCATCGGCAGCAGCACCAATGGATGCGCCGGTCAGAAGGCGAATCTGAAAAGGTTGCTGTGCCTGATGTAACTCACGCGCGCGCCGGGCAATCGCTGCGGGTAGCGCTTTAGGCGAACCGGCGGCAGTAAAACCACTAAATGCCACCATTTCATCATGCCGGATAAGCGCGGCCGCCTCGTCAGCGCTTAGCCGGGGCCAGAACTCTTTCATGCTGTTCTCCGTTGCTCAGTAGCCCAGAAAATGCGGTTTGCGTTTTTCCATAAAGGCGCTTCGCCCTTCCTGATAATCCTGGCTGTCATAAACCGCACGACGCATGCCCTGAATTCGCTCGAATTCATCCGCGTTCATGGTATGCGCTTCCCCCAGAACCCGCAGTTCTTCCTTAATAACGGCTATTGCAAGCGGGGCTTTTTCACAGATCTGATGCGCCATCAGCAAGGTAAAATCTTCCAGCTCATTCGCGTCCACGATATGGTTCAGAATGCCTACGGCCAGAGCGCGCTCAGCGGTAATCGGCGCTGCGGTAAAAATCATCTCTTTAACGATATGAAAACCGGCATCGCGCGTTAGATTATGGATACCGACAAGGTTATACGGCACGCCGAGGTTTACCGGCGTCATTGAGAAGGTGGACGTTGTGGCTGCCACCACCAGATCTGAGCTCATGATCAACTCAAAAGCGCCGCCCCAGACGCTCCCTTCAACCATCGCAATAACCGGTTTCGGGTATTTCTGGATCATGCGGGTAATCTGTCGCAGCGGATCATCATACGAGAGCGGATCGCGGCGGCCAGTCGGCAGCTCATGAATATCATGCCCGGCGGAAAAAACCTTCGCGCCGTGCGGAGCGCGGAGAATTACGCAGCGAATCTCCGGAGTGTTGAGATCCTCCAGCGCCTGAATCAAATCATCGATAAATACCTTGCTGAGCGCATTCAATTTGCGGGCATAGTTAAATTCAATAACAGCCACTTTTTGTATGATCGTGACGACAACATGCTGATACGACATAAAGTTACCTTCTTATTGTTCAAAATAGTGATGCTGAAGAAATTCACGGATGTGCTGTAAGCCGGTGCGCGGAGCCTGTTGGTTATTTTTCACGCTTTCCAGCGTCTGGCTGAAAGTCTGGCGAAAAATCTGATGGGCAAAAAGCTGTCGCAGCGCTTCCTCTTCGGCCTGCTTCTGAAGCCATTTCATCGTTTGTTGCTGGCGCAACTGCGCCAGTCCCCCGCTTTGCGCCATGACCTCGCTAAAGCGGACAATGCACTGCCAGACATCCTCAATACCGCGCTTTTCCCGTGCGCTGCATGTCAGCACCTGCGGCGACCACTGCGGATACTTATGTCGCACCATCGAAAGCGCGCTCTCGTACACCTGGCGCGCGGCCGCAACCGCCAGGCGGTTGTCGCCATCGTCCTTGTTGATAACGATGACGTCGGCCATCTCCATGATGCCTTTTTTAATCCCCTGCAAATCATCACCGCCGCCGCCGATTTGCAGCGAGACAAAGCAGTCCACCAGGCCAGAGACTTCCGTTTCCGACTGACCAACACCCACGGTTTCAACGATCACCACGTCATAATTCGCCGCCTCGCATAACAGGATCAATTCAGCGGCACGCTGACTGGCTCCCCCGGCATAACCACCGGAGGGCACAGGACGAATAAATGCCGCCTCCGCACGCGCCAGCGATGTCATTCGTGTCTTGTCGCCGAGCAGACTGCCGCCGCTCAGCGGGCTACTGGGATCAACAGCAATCACGGCGACCCGCTTACCGAGCCGGATGAGCAGCATGCCGAAGGTATCCAGAAAAGTGCTTTTCCCGGCGCCAGGCGTACCGGTAAGGCCAATGCGTAGCGCCCTGCCGGTTAGCGGCATAATGATATCCAGCAACTGACGACTAAGGCGTTGATATTGCGGAAGCTGGTTTTCCACCAGCGTCATCGCCTGAGCGAGCGCGACACGATCGCCGGCACACAACCGATGAATCGTCGCTTCCAGCGTTTTTTCGTTAATCATGCTGGCGGCTAATCCGTGTTAATACGTCGCGCACGCTTTCCAGCATCGGGGTGCCGGGGCCGTAAATAGCCGCCACGCCTTGTTCATGCAGAAAGGCATAATCCTGCGGCGGAATGACACCGCCCGCGACAACGCAGATATCCTCTCGCCCGTACTCTTTCAGCCCGGCAATCAACTCCGGAATCAGTGTCTTATGTCCGGCTGCCAGTGACGACGCGCCAACGACATGCACATCGTTTTCTACCGCCAGGCGGGCTATCTCCTGCGGTGTTGAGAACATCGGGCTGAGATCGACATCGAAACCGACATCGGAGTAGGCGCTGGCAATGACCTTCGCGCCGCGGTCGTGACCATCCTGCCCCATTTTGGCAATCAAAATGCGCGGACGGCGGCCGTGAGTAGTGAGAAATTGCCGGGTCTGCTCAACAATGGCGTCGAATTCCGCTGCGGCATCCTTGCTTTGTTGATAGCTGCGGGTGATGACACCAGTGACGCACTGGCTGGGAACCAGATAGCGATCAAATGCGGCTTCCAGCGCATCGGAAATCTCCCCGAGCGTGGCGCGCAGCCGCGCCGCATGAACGGCGGCCGCCAGCAGATTTTCATTATGCTGTGCTGCATGGGTGAGCGCCGCCAGTGCATCGTGAACTGCCGCCGCATCACGCGTGCTGCGGATCTGCTCCAGCGCGGCGATTTGCTCATTGCGCACCTTCACATTGTCGATCTCCAGCACCGGCGTAATAGCCTCCTGCTCCAGCTTGTATTTGTTTACGCCGACGATCACGCGTTTACCCTGATCGATCTCTGACTGCGCCTGCGCGGAAGCTTCTTCAATCATGCGTTTCGGCAGCCCAACTTCGATGGCTTTCGCCATGCCGCCCACTTCATCGATTTGCCGGATAATCTCCCGTGCCTCTTTGATGATCTGAGCGGTAAGCGACTCGACGTAATAAGAGCCGCCGAGCGGATCGACCGTGCGGCAGATTTCCGCCTCTTCCTGCAAAATAATCTGGGTGTTACGCGCAATACGCGCCGAAAAATCTGTCGGTAGCCCAAGCGCTTCGTCAAACGCGTTGGTATGCAAAGACTGCGTGCCGCCGAGCGTGGCGGCGAGCGCTTCAATCGTGGTGCGAACAATATTGTTATAAGGATCCTGTTCCGTCAGACTCCAGCCGGATGTCTGACAGTGGGTGCGCAGCGCCAGCGACTTCGGATTCGTGGCGCCAAACTGACTGACGGCCTCGCTCCACAAATAACGGGCGGCACGCAGCATGGCGACGTTCATAAACAGATCCATGCCGATGCCAAAGAAAAAAGAGAGGCGCGGCGCGAAGTCATCAATTTTCAGCCCGGCGGAAATTGCGGCTTTAATATATTCAATGCCATCTGCAAGGGTGAACGCCACCTGCTGAACGCAATTTGCGCCCGCTTCGCCCATATGATAGCCACTGATACTGATGGTATTAAACTGCGGCATATTTGCCGAACACCAGGCAATAATATCGGCGATAATTCGCATTGACGGTTTCGGTGGATAAATATACGTATTCCGGCACAGATACTCTTTTAGAATATCATTCTGGATGGTGCCAGTTAATTTCTCCGGCGAGACGCCCTGCTCTTCAGCGGCAACAATATAAAAGGCCATAATCGGCAATACCGCGCCATTCATGGTCATGGAAACCGACATGGTATCCAGCGGAATATTATCGAAAAGGATTTTCATATCCTCAACGGTATCAATGGCGACACCCGCCTTACCCACATCGCCCACCACGCGCGGATTATCCGAATCGTAGCCCCGGTGCGTCGCCAAATCAAAGGCCACCGACAACCCCTTTTGCCCGGCGGCAAGATTACGGCGATAAAAGGCGTTCGATTCTCTTGCCGTTGAAAAACCAGCATACTGGCGAATCGTCCAGGGCTGAGCTGTATACATGGTAGCGCGCGGCCCGCGCGTAAAAGGTGGAAGCCCTGGCAGTGACCGGACAATATCCAGTTCGTCGAGATCCTCACGGGTATATAAAGGTTTAATGGCGATACCCTCAGGCGTCGGTTTTACCAGCGAATCAATCGTCTTTCCTTTCCGACTAAGCTCTTTATTCGCTATTTTTTGCCATTCCAGTTTATTTGACATAGACCACTCCATAATTCGAGGTCAATAAATTAACTGGTGAAAATAATAATTTTCGTCATTGTGGTTGTCGCCAGCAAAAAAGGACCTGCGGAAGTTCATTTTTTGCCGCAGGTCCTGATTAATTGATGAGATAAATATTTAGAGGGAACTTTGCTTTATTTACTGCGCCAGAGACCTGGCGCGCCTAAAAACCACAATACAATTAAGCTCTTTCTTATCCCCTGCCGCCAGTTTGCTCTCATTCCCGGGCAAATGGTCTTCACAAAAGCAGCAGGTGAAAGAGGTAAAATAAATGCACGATATATTTTCTTCTCTCCCCTACAGCCATTCAGAGACACGCCGATAACTAAATATCGGTTAAGGACGCCATCGCCCCTGGTCTCAGGTGCGTCCTTTTCTGCCGCCACACCTGCCTGGACAAAGATTCAGCAGTTACTTTTCATTTTGGATGAATAGCATATGCATAAACCTGTCTTTCGTAAGAAGCCATTATTGCTCGCGATGGCGGCTGCCTGGGTGTCATTCACCCCTGTAACTCAGGCATCAATTGGTACTGAGATTTCCACAACAGAAGGTCAAAGTTCTTTTATCGGTTCATTTGATTCAGTGACGATCACCTCTACCGGAAGTGTCGTCAGCCCCACGGGTAACGCGCTCTCATTCCAGTCTGTTGATATGGGTACCTTTACCAACAACGGCACGATCATGAGTTCCGGCAGTAACTACAACGATTCCGGTATGTATATCGATGATAGTTCGTCTGTAGATCTGTTCTCCAACAACAGTTATCTCGCCGGTAATTCAGGCACTATTGGCGCTTACGGGCTGTATAACCGGGGAACCATCGGCACGCTGGAAAACAGTGTGAATGGCACGATTACGAGTAACGTCGCGCTGAATAACTTCGGAACAATTACCTCGCTGATCAACCAGGGGACGATTCAGGGCCCTAACAGCGGTGTGATTAGCTGGGGCACCATCACCGATTTCACTAACAACGGCCTGATTGATGGCGCCTACGCGGTGCAGAACGCCGGTACGATGACCAACGGGATCACCAACAATGGTACGCTGCGCGGTATCGATGCTGCTATTTACAATATCGGCGCGCTATCGGTCATTAATAACAACGGCACGCTGGCTGGCAACATCTGGAACAACACGTCAAACCCGTTAACCATTAATGGCGGCAGCAGCTACGACAGCCTGCTGACCGGCTATAACAGCGGTGGCAGGGTCTACAGTTCCGGAGCCGATCTGCACTTTGGCACCGGCAAGCTCACCGTGGATGATGATTTCCAGATGGGCACGCACAGCGTTATCAACGACGGTGCCTCTTTATTACTTAACCGTACGGTGACAATTAACGGTAATTACCTCCAGCAGGAACAAGGCGAGCTGGCTATCGGCGTCGCCGATGGCGCGGTTGCCAACGGTAATACGCAGGACAGCGGTTATGGCCGCCTGGTAGTGACCGGCGATGCGATTTTTGCCGCGCATTCCAGCGTTTCGCTGCTAACGACAGGCCAGAGCTACGGTTTTGCTAACGGCCAGCGTTTCCTGGTGGTGCAGGCCTCCGGTTCGGGAACGCAGTACAATGAGAACGCGCTGGCCTACCATGTCGCGGGTTACAACGGTACGGTGACCGGTAAAGCGGTAACGATTGATGGCACTAACAGTCTCGTGGTTTATCTCGACGGTCAGGATCCGGTAACCCCGACGGAACCAACGACACCGACGACACCAACAACGCCGACAGAACCGACGACGCCAACCACACCGACGACACCAACAACGCCAGTGGTTACCCCGAACACAGGTTTTGCCACGACACCAAATGCTATCTCCTCTTTGCGCGGGCTGGGTAACTACAGCGGTTTCTCTGAAGGCCTGCTCAATCTCTATAACGCCTCTATGGCGATCGGCAGCCGCGAAGAAGCCAACCGGGCCGGTGAGCAACTGTCGCCGGTACAGAACAGCGCCGCGAGCAGCACCGCAGCCGCAGCCTCTTCCGGCGCGCTGGCCGTGGTGAACAACCATATGAACAGCACGCGTCTCGCCCGTAACGGTTCACAAAGCGGTATTGCCACCGGTGATGATGCGCTGGATTGGGCCGTCTGGGGCCAGCCGTTCTACGGTAGTGCTCGCCAGGGCATGATTGATAACGTCAGCGGTTACACCGCGCATTACGGCGGTGTGGTGCTGGGAGCGGATCGTCAGATCGCTGACGACTGGCGTGTGGGCGGCGCATTCAGCTATGCGAACTCTTCCGTCAATGGCCGCGACAACCTGACGGGTAGCCATACGGATGTTGATGCCTGGAGTGGCATTGCCTACGCAAGCTGGAGCGGCAACCCGCTGTACGTCAACCTGACCGCCAGTGTCAGCACGCAGAGATATGACAGCCAGCGCCGCATCGGTTTCGACGGCTTTGCCGGCCAGGCGGATGGCAGTTTCAACGGGCAGCAAGTGATGACTAAAGCAGAAGTCGGCTACCCGATCTTCTTCGCCCAGGGAACCACGCTGACCCCGCTCGCTGCCGTCAGTTACAGCTACCTGCACCAGGATGACTATAAAGAGCACAGCGATCAGGGTGCCGCGCTGAAAGTTGATTCCAGCCATACGCAGTCGGTGCGCAGCTCGCTGGGCGCAAAACTGGAGCATAGCTGGAGCACAGGAATCGGCGATGTGGTGCCATTCGTGCAGGCGATGTGGACGCACGAATATGACCGCAGCCGCACAGCGACCAGCGCCAGCTACGTCGCCGATGCGCTGGGCGAAACGCGTTTCACCAGCTTCGGCGCCACGCCGGTGTCCGATACCGCGGATATCGGTGCCGGTGTGGCGCTGGTACAGAATGACGACCTGAGCCTCAGCGCGCGTTATGACCTTTCTACTGCGCCGCACTTCGACGCCCAGACAGTCAGCCTGCGTCTGCGTAAATCGTTCTGATGTGATGTAAACCTGGTGGGAGGGCAATAGCCTCCCACCGCAAAAGGCCTGCCGGGGAACGGCATGACATGCAATAAAGCCTTCCCCGCCAGGTCTCTTTTTTCTGTCATCCAGCTTGCAAACAAACGCAAAAAATACCCATCAGGGGGTATTTACACTATCCTTCATAAGAAAATACTTATTACTAATAAACAACATATTGATTCTGCATGCGATAAATTCACCACCGGCAAAGCAGGAATATAAAATATATTTAAAACCAACGTTTCATATTATTGGTTACTGCTACTCAAAAAACATTAACCCATAGAAAAAAACACTGTTTTTATGATACCCAGGCTAATAATTTAAGGAAAAATTAATATTCCCGCGTTCGCAAAAATTAAAAGAAGAATGAAGTTTGATAACTATCACAAAAAAGTATCAACGGTGCTATTTGCATTAAATAAAACGTATCTCAGGCCGTTAATGTAAAAAGACCCGGCGTATTTTATTCATCACAAGAAAAGGGTGAAGCATGCATGTTCTCGATGATAAAAACCTGCCTTCGCTGGCTGGTAATACGCATGGAATACTCAAGCAGACAGCGACATTGATGCTGGCGCTGATGACATTTATCTTTTTTACCATCCTCTTCACCCTCATCCAGACAAAAAGCGATCTTCAGCAAACTGAACAACGGCAAAAAATGCACTTGCTGACTAAAGCGCTTGAAAACAGACAGGAAAACTTACGATTACACCTTGCTGATTACGCCAACTGGGATGACGCTTTTCAAAATCTGACAAGCACCGTGAATGTGCACTGGGCATGGGACAGACAGAACCTGGGAAAATCGCTTTTTAATAAGTTTCAGTATGAAGGCGTTTTTGTCCTCTCACCGGATGGCATAACCCGCTATAGCGTGCTGGATGGGCAGCCCGGGCAGGTTTCCTTTGAAACATGGTTAGGCGTCAATCTGACCGACTCGTTAATAACAACATTAGCCAACAACCAAGGAATAGCGTTCTCCCGGCTGATCACTATCCATGACCAACCCACGCTCGTCGCCGCATCATGGATCACGTCGGATGATTATACGGCTGCCGGGATAAATCCTTCAGAGCATGCGGTAATGATCTTTGTCGATAAGCTTACGCCACAAAAGTTTCAGCAACTTGGTGACGAATACGAAATCAAGGGGTTACATACTTTGCCGCCTGAAGTGGCATCAATGCGCAAAGATACGATGTTTCTCACCGCCGGAAACGATCGCATTTATGTCGAATGGCAGAGCAAAAACCCCGTCGAAACACTGTTAAGCAAAGTGTTGCCTTTACTGGTGCTATTGATGGTGGTTTCCGTGCTGTTGGCCATTAGTTTAATGCGTAAAGCGTTAACAAAAGCGCGCATGAATGATGAAAAAACCTTTCTGCTGGAACAAAGTCGCGCAGCGTTATCCGCCAGCGAACAGCGTTTCAGGGATATTGTTGAAACCACCACGGACTGGATCTGGGAAGCCAATGAAAACTTTAATCTTACCTGGATTTCTGCCCGCTTTCCGGTGATCACAGGCCATCGCATCGATGAGTGGCTGGGACGCAGCTTTACCGATTTTTTAGTCGACAGCCAGCAAACAATCAGCAACTGGTTAACGCTGCCGCATCCGGGCGATTATTTAACGTTGTCGCACTGCTGCTATGTTTCCGCGCTCGGCAGCCAGCGCTACTGCAATATCACGTTAAAAAGAATTACCCTGCCGGATGGCGCGATCGGTTTTCGTGGTACGGCTTCGGACGTGACGCTGGAGGTGGAGTCCAGTGAGCGTATTCGCTTCCTCTCCCACCACGATGAGTTAACGGGCCTGCCGAATCGCGCCATGATGCAAGAGTTCCTCGATGGGAAACTGCACTCGCGCGGCGAAGCAAATAGCGCGCTGGTGATGCTCAGTCTCGATCTGACCGATTTTAAACTGGTCAATGATATCTACGGGCATGACGCTGGCGATAAGGTGCTGGGCGAGGTGGCGCAGAGATTGCGCAACTGTTTACGCGCAACCGATCTGGTCGCACGCCAGGGCGGTGATGAATTTATTATTATCGCTCCTGCGATTCATAAAAAAGAGGATATCCGTACGCTCTGCCAGCTTATTATTGCTGTCATCAACAAGCCGTTTATCGTGTCCGGCAATGAAGTCTCTCTCGGCGTCAATATCGGCGCGGCGCAATCACCACAAGATGCTCTGACGGCCAGCGATTTATTACGCTACTCAGATATTGCTCTGTATGAAGCCAGAAATCTCGGCAATAACAGTTTTGTTTTATATCAGGCTGACATGGCGAAACAGATCGTCCAACGACGCGAACTGGAAAATGAATTACGGGAAGCGATTAAGGAAAATCAATTATTTCTCGTATATCAGCCTCGCTTCGACATCCGTGCAGGCTGCATTAACTCTGTCGAAGCGCTGGTGCGTTGGCTACACCCGCGTCACGGGTTACTGATGCCGGATCAGTTTATTCCCCTGGCCGAGGAGTCAGGAATTATTACCGACCTGACGGATTGGGTGCTGGTCAATGCCTGTCAGGACATCGGCAGAGAATTTAACCATATTTCTGTATCGGTCAATATTTCCCCGATGGAATTCAAAGCCAGCGATGTTATCGCACGCATTAAAAACGTACTGGCGACAACTCATTTTCCGGCGGCACGCCTTGAACTGGAAGTCACTGAAAACGTGACATTATGTAGCCCAGAAAACGCACAGATCGTCATGCAGGAATTAAAAACCTTAGGTATCCGGCTGCTGATTGATGATTTCGGTACCGGTTATGCCTCGCTTTATTACCTGCACAGTTTTCCTTTTCATGGCATTAAAATCGACAAGTCATTTATCTTCGCGATGAACGATTCGGAATCAGCAAAGAGTATTGTGGAAAAGGTCATTGGACTTGGCAAGGATTATAACCTTGAGGTAACCGCTGAAGGTGTTGAAACACAAGAGCAATTGCAGCAATTAATAAAATACAAATGTGACATTGCACAAGGATATTACATAGGCCGTCCAGTCTCATTAGAGGCCGTCAAGGATAACCTGCACATTATTGAATGTAATATCGAAGCGAGGTGTGATGCAGCCCTATAACAACCAACAATAATTGCAGTTTGAGAAGTGAACTCTTTTTCTTGCGGCGCGCAGCGGCGCCGCAAAAAAGCTTACCCAATACGTAGTGGGGAAATACGATGAAAATACTTCGCGATATAACAATCAGAAAAATGGTTTTACTCATCCTGGTGCTGTTCAGTTGCATCTGGGGCATCGCCACGGCAATGACCTTATTTAACTTCGCCACCATCGAAAATTTATTAACGCAGAACACCGCGCAAAAAAACGCATACTCTTATCTGGTTAAAGGCAATGATCAATATTTCCGTACCGTAACACGCATGCTGCGCGCCATGGATTATCGCCTGACCGGTGATGATGCCAATGCAGATAAGACGTTGATTTCCGCGGGCAAAGCGCTGGAGATCAGCCAGGATATGCTGGCGAAGTTCCGCCAGAGCGGCCATCCTGGCGTCAGCGATGAGGTTGTTCAGAGCATGGCTCAGGACTGGGAAAGACTGCTGAACAACGGCATTATTCCTATGTATAAAGCCGCACAGGATAAGCAGGCCGACCAGTTCCGCGAACTGTTTCGCAAAACCTATCCGCCGCTGAGTGTGCAATTTGGCGTGACCGCCGAAAAATATACACAAGCGATTCAAAAAGATGACTTCTTAAACCAGACCACGGCGAAAGTCAGTTTTAACAAACTGGTGCTAATCAGTGCGTTAGTCGCCGGTGTTGTGACGCTGTTCTTAACCGATCGTTATCTGGTCAATTATCTGGTTAAACCACTTGATACCATTGCGCGGCACCTTGAAACCATTGCCAGCGGCAAGCTGCACACCAGGCTCGAAGAGTTTGGGCGTAACTGCGCCGGTCGTTTGATCCCCTTTATTCAGGGGATGCAGGAAAATCTTTCCAGAACGGTGCAGGCGATTCAGGGTAGCTCAACCACCATCTTTACCAGCACCAACCAAATACGCACCGGGAACGAAGAGCTTTCCGGTCGCACGGATCAACAGGCCGCAGCGCTTCAGCAAACCGCCGCCAGTATGGAAGAGCTGACCTCGACCGTCAGAAACAACGCGCATAACGTACGCGAAGCACAAAAACTGGCCGGAAACGCCCGGCAGGTGGCGGAACAAGGCGGAGATATTACATCGACGGTTGTCGCCACGATGCACGGTATTTCGGAAAGCTCGCAGAAGATTGCAGACATCACCAGCGTCATAAACAGCATCTCTTTCCAGACCAACCTGCTGGCACTGAATGCGGCAGTGGAAGCGGCGCGCGCCGGTGAACAGGGGCGTGGCTTTGCCGTCGTCGCCAGCGAAGTGCGCTTACTTGCGCAGCGTAGCGCCCAGGCCGCTAAAGAGATCGAAGCGCTGATCAGTGAATCCGTTAAGAGAGTGCAAACGGGCGCAGAGCAGGTACAAGAGGCCGGCGAGGCAATGTCGACCATTATCAGTACCGTGGGTCAGGTCAATGCCTTGATGGGTGAAATCACCATTGCTTCCGACGAGCAGAGCAAAGGCATCGATCAGATTGGCCAGGCGATGACAGAAATGGATCGGGTGACGCAGCAGAACGCAGTGCTGGTTCAGGAAGCCAAAGCGAATGCCATCGCACTTGAAGAAGAAGCCGGGCGATTAAACGACGCCATCGCGCTCTTTGATTTAGGAGGCAACCCCGTGACTGCCCTTCCCGGACAGGCAGCCAAAACCGCCACGAAGGCAAATCCTCCTTCGCGCAAAACAACCCGTAACGCGACTGCCAACGAAAACTGGCAATCCTTTTAAACCTGACGCGCTGCGGCGTTGATTACCCGACGCCGCCAGCGACGCTGACGCTTTAGCATGGGAGAAACAACGTGAATTTCCAGATCCGATATGCAAGCAGCGAACTGACTGACCCCGTGCTGGCGGTTGCGGAATTTGCCCGGCAGATGCTTCCCGCTGAGCCAGAAACGATCCTTTTCTTCTGTTCCCCGGACTATGACCTGAATATTCTGGGCCGAGAGATGCAAAAAACCTTTCACTGCCCCTGTATTGGATGTACCTCCTCCGGGCAGATCGGCACCGAAGGTTTTCAGCACTCCGGGATATTAGGGCTGGGTCTGAGCGCCGCTTTTCGCACCCGCCATTTTGTGATTCACCCCCTGAATGATTACTCCGCGACCATTGCAGAGATTGCCGAGGAGATCCATCGCGACAGCGCGGCCAGACCCAATTTGCAACGCTTTGGTTTGTTACTGGTTGATGGCTTGTCGATGGCTGAGGAACGCCTTATCGCTAATCTTTATCAGCAGACAGGAAATATTCCGGTTATCGGCGGTTCTGCGGGTGACGATCTGCGTTTCGAAAAGAGCTACGTCTATAACGGTAAAGGTGAGTTTATCTCCGATGCCGCGGTGTTCGCGGTCATCGAAACCTCCTCGCCGGTGGCGATTTTTAAAGTTCAGCACTTCGAACCCAGTAAGGTGGAATTAATCATTACCGAGGCCGATCCTGAAAAACGGCTGATCCGGGAAATTAACGGCGAACCTGCCGCGCAGGTGTATGCCGAATCGCTGGGCATCACCGTTGCAGAATTAACGCCCACCGTTTTTTCCCGCAATCCGCTGGTGCTCTCTTTTGGCGACGAACCTTATGTCCGTTCGATCCAGAAAATGAACGACGATCTCTCGCTGACCTGCTACTGCGCAATTGAAGAAGGGTTGATCGTCTCGATTGGCATTGCGGAAGATCCGCTCGAAACCTTTAGCAAGGCGCTGGAAAAAGTTCATGAAACCATACCGGAACCGGCGGTGATTATTGGCTGCGACTGTATCCTGCGGCGTTTGCAGTTTGAGCAGGAGGAGCTTGACCTGCAGATCGGCAATTTTATGGTGCAAAACCGGATCGTGGGTTTCTCAACCTATGGCGAGCAGTACAACGGACTGCACGTCAACCAGACATTCACGGGCGTGGCAATAGGAGGTAAATGATGTCTCCATCTGAAGCAGTTGTTGCAACACTCTCCCTAACCGATTATCAGCGCAAACTTGTCGCGCGGGATAAAACCATCGAGGTATTAAAGCGACGCATCGCGCAGGAAAGTCGGCACAACCAGATGACCCCGTTCGCTATTCTTGAGCAGAATGTGGGCCTGGAGAAAGTGGTCGCACGTAAAACCATCGAACTGGAAAACGAGCGCCATGAGTTAAAGAAAGCGCTTGCTGAGCTGCGCCTCACGCAGGCACAGCTTCTACAGGCGCAAAAGATGGAGTCCATCGGCCAGCTCGCCGCCGGGATCGCCCACGAAATTAACACGCCCACGCAGTATGTTTCTGACAACGTCGGGTTCGTGAAGACCGCCAACCGTTCGCTGCTCAACCTGCTGGATGCGGCGATCGCCATGGCTGCCGTGATGCGGGAAAAAATGGCCGATGAGCCAACGCTTACCGCCTTCGATACCCTCCTTAAGAGCAGCAAAATTGAGTTTCTGCGCCATCAGATCCCCCAGTCTTTAGATGAATCACTCGACGGGCTTGGCCATATCTCCCGGATTGTCGCCGCCATGAAAGAGTTCTCTCATCCCTCGCAAAATAAAAAGGAGTACGTGGATATACGCGACATCATCAATACCACTGTGACCGTCGCCCGCAACGAGTGGAAATACGTGGCGGAACTGGAAACCCGCTTTGCCGATGATTTGCCGCTCCTGCCCTGTCTGCGCGACATGGTTGGCCAGGCGATGCTTAACCTTATCGTCAATGCGGCGCACGCCATTGCGGACAGCCTCCAGACCCGCGAGCAGGAAAAAGGGCATATCGTTGTCTCTGCGGAGCAGGTCGGCGATATGATGGAGATCCGCGTCGCCGACGATGGCACCGGCATCCCTGAGGCAATACGCGAACGCATTTTCGATCCCTTCTTCACCACCAAAGCGGTCGGCAAAGGCACCGGCCAGGGGCTGGCCATTGCCTATTCGACCGTGGTGGACAAGCATAATGGGCAGATTCGCTGCGAATCGAAACCCGGTTCGGGCGCCACATTCATCATGCGTTTTCCCCTCGTCGTGCAGCAGGAGGCATAAGTATGCAGGTGATGTTCGTGGATGACGAAGCTCGCATCCTCTCGGGTATTGAGCGCGCCTTAATGATGCAGGACAGCGAGTGGCAATGCCGCTTCGCTACCAGCGGTCATGAAGCGTTGAGCCTGCTGGAAGAAACCCCTGCCGATGTTGTGGTGTCGGATATGCGTATGCCGCTGATGGATGGCGCGGAGTTCCTGTCGCAGGTTCGTGACCGCTGGCCCGGCACGATCCGGATCATTTTGTCCGGTTACTCCGAACCCGAGGCCACGGTTCGTATGCTGGGCGTTGCGCACCGTTTCGTCTCCAAACCCTGCGACAGCACGCAATTACTGGCGATGGTGGCAAACGCGCTGGCGTTGCGCACGCTTTTCAAGGATCCCACCGTCGTCATGCTGGTCGGGAAAATTAACCAGCTTCCGCCCGCCCCGAAAGTATTTACGGAAATTAACCGACTCCTTGCCAACCAGGGGACGAATACTCGGGAAATTGCCGAACTGCTGGCGAGCGATCCGGCGCTAAGCGCCCGGATTATGCAACTGGCAAATTCCGCCTGGTTCAGCCGGGGAGCACATATTCATGACATTGGTAATGCGATCGTTCACCTGGGGCTGGAACAAGTGAAGTTGCTGGTACTCGCGTCCCAGGTTTATGCCGATGCCGCTACCGATCCCTATGTGGATAAGCTACAGCAGACCGCCCTTCGCGCCTCAATGCTGGCGGCGCGTATCTCCAGGCATCAGGAACGGGAAGCCACTGCGGCGCTGCTGGCCAATATTGCGCTACTCATTCCAGAATTAAGAACCACCAGCGACGAGGCGACGACTGAGCAGGGTGATATCCCGCTGCGCGCCGCCATCGGTGCCTATTTACTGGCGCTATGGGGGCTGCCGATGGACATTGTTGAAGCCGTCGCAGGCCATGTACAACCTTCACGCTCAGCAGAAAAAACCTTTGGCATGATCGGTGTCGTCCATGTTGCGGTCACCCTTGCCAATCATGGCGTTCCCGATAAACGTTATCTCGAACAAACCGGCATGCTGGACCAACTGCCCGCATGGCAGGAGATGCTCAATGACTGATACTTCCTTACCCCGTGTGTTATGCGTCGACGATGAACCCAATGTGCTCGCGGCCATCACGCGAAATCTGTTTGATGTATTTGATGTGGTGACCGCGCACAGTGGTGAAGCCGGTCTGGATGCGATTCGCAGCGGAGAACCTTTTGCGGTGATCCTCTCCGACATGCGCATGCCGGGAATGGATGGCGCGACTTTTTTGTCCAGAGCGCGGGAAGTCTCGCCGGACAGCGTGCGGATCCTCCTTACCGGGCAGGCCGATGTGGAGTCCTCTATCGCGGCAATTAATAAAGGCGCTATTTTCCGCTATCTCTGTAAACCGTGCCCAAAAGAGGATCTGATAGCGACGTTGAATGACGCAGTTCGTCAGTACCGGCTCGTGTGCGCAGAAAAAGAGCTCCTGGCGACCACGCTTTCTGCTTCGGTAAAAACGCTCACAGAAATACTGGCGATGGTTGCCCCCTGGGCTTTTCAGCGCGCAGCTTTTGCGCAGTCCTGCGTCCGCCACGCATTGCCGAAACTGGGGTGGCACGATGAGTGGCTTTACACTCTCGCCGCGTCGTTAAGTCAGATCGGCTGCGTTGGCATTCCTGCCGACATCGTCCAGGCTGATGCCGCACAGCGTAAATTGACACCGGAGGAGGAAAAACTGCTGCATGAACATCCGGACGTTGCGGGCCGACTGGTGGAACAAATCCCGCGTCTTGAACTGGTTGCGGCAATTATTCGTCACCAGGCGAAAGAAGCGCCCGCCAATGCACCGTTAGAAGTGGTACGCGGCGCTCAGCTACTGCGCGCCGCACTGGAGCTGGAACGGCACGCCGCGCGCGGCTGGAGCCTGGAGCGTCCGTGGGAAATCCTGCGTGCGGCGCGTCCGGCGCTGCCTGAATATCTCATCAAAGCGCTGTCAGATTTTCGCTCGAATGTGGAGGGGGTTCGCTCCGCGCGTATCCGTGAATTGATGCCGGGCTGGGTTGTCGATGAAGATATTCGCACCACAAATGGATTAATGGTACTGACCAAAGGTCATGAACTGACCGATACCGCGATCTCCGCTCTTCAGCGCCTGCTCGCCGCGAACGCCGTCGAAGAGCCCATCCGGGTGCGCGGCCTGCCGGGTAAAAACGCGTCCTGAAGATGTGCCCCGCCGGGAGAGCGCTTTCTGCCCGGCGCTAATCTGCCCAAATCCCCTTGTTCAACAGCTGTCAGACGTGATTCTGACGGCCTGATTGCCGTCACATTGCTGGCGGCATCATACAAATTCCGCGCAGGACGATAAGCGAGCTTGAAGTCGCGGCAAGCATTAGTACCAGGATCATTAAATTTCTGAATCAGGATACAGAAATTTGCGATTAGTGAATTGTATGAAGGTAAGTTATAACATGCATAAGGGATATGACTTCTGACAAGCACTAACTTCTTTCACTGGCAGAAACGATGTCGCGTCTGCCAGTTTTTATTTTCCACTTCGTTTGTGACAGCCAAATGAAACGGAAAATAAAAAAGGCCCGCCTGAGCGGGCCCTGAAAAATGATACATAACGTCAATTATTAAGCCTGATGTTCAATGGCTTTCTGTGTATTCTCAATTGCAATTTTGCGTGGTTTTTCGCTTTCCGGGATTTCCTGGTAAATGGAAACCTGCAAGATCCCGCTTTCCAGTTTTGCATTACTGACTTTGGTATGCTCCGGCAAAGTGAAACTCAAACGAAAATCAGAACGGCGGATGCCTTTATAGATCCAGCCCTGCTCATCCTGCGATTCATTTTCAGCGCGTTTACCAGAAACATTCAGCGTTCCGCCGACCGTCTCGATTTCGAGTTCGTCTTCCTTCCAGCCAGGTACGCTTACATTTAACAGATAATTGCTTGCATCGATTTTTTTCAGGTCATAAGCGGGTAGTGAAGTGACCGGAGAGTCGCCCGTTAACTGACTGAACAGCCTGTCGATACGATTAAAACGGTCAGCAAAAACAGAATCGGAAAAGCCCGGAAGTGCTGACAAGGTTCTGAGTGCCATAATTAACCTCCTGAATAATCAATTCAAAAGTTCAACGTAAAGGCAAGCGTTGCTTGTCCGATCCAATAGATAATTCCTCCCGCCCGTTTTTCAAGACCACAAAATAAAAATTTTTTGCGTATGCGTTCCGGGCAACCGCACTGGCAGTGACAAACCTGCAGGGATGGAAAGTGGGTGAAAATAGTGGCCTGCATAAACAACTGACCAGACCAACAGGAAGAGATTAAGTGCCCTGCTCCATCTGAGCGAACAACGTATTGCCGATCGGTTATGCGTCATCCACTCGCGTAACATTTACCTGCAGAGTGCTTGTCTGTTGACCATTACCCGAGATCGTCACTATTTTGCTGACCAGGTGCGCTACCCATCCGAACTTTTTGGCTCACCTCCTGATTTCCCTTCAATTTCTGTGATCTCCCGGTCCAGTTTGGCCATGGCTTGTTCTGGTTTTATTTGTCTAACTGAACGATATTTAATATTCACATAGCACAGGTACTCGCGACAGAGCATTTCTTGTTTGCCGGTGAGCACCAGAGTATTTCGTAAGGAGAGATTATGAAGCCAGTAGAAGAAGCGATTGATGATCTGCAGTCTCGTGTTTTAGCGTATGAAATAATTTTTCAGTCCATTTGCTCAGAACTGCCGCAATTGTTCATCGATAAAGCCAAAGAGAACATTCAGCTTAACTTCAAAGCATTTGAATCTGGCACACATTCTGAAGCCGGGAAAGCAAAGCTTGAAGCGGCGAAAGCAGTCGCATCCAGAATTATAGGCTCGAAGCTTTAACTCTCCTCCCACGCAGATCCTGAGGTGGAGAGGAATCAACAGTAATTTCTTCTCCGCTTTGTTTCTTCGCCGCCGCGAAGTGGAACTGTTCCGCGCACTCAGCGCGTAAGTAACGCCATTCGTCTGTTTCGGTCTCAACGCACGTAGCCGTTAACGGTTTATTGACGATCCCATCAGGAAGTAATTTTGCTTCTGAATAACGCAGGATTTCGGGCCAGGGTCAGTACCACCCCGTCATCTGAACCGGGGCGGATCGAAGGCATATTTATGAGTGAGCAACGCGCTGCCGGGAAGCACAGGTCGCACAACGTTCAGAAGCTATATGTCACCTTCAGGCTGCCAGTGGGCGAGGCTTTTCGTTGCACTATTGGGCTGTTGCGTGCATCACCAGCCAACTGCGTAAAGCCTGCGGCAGCAACCACGCTCCAGTCCTGGTTGAGCTTGTGCGTCCAGTCAACATTCATTGACCAGGCATAAATGCCCGATCCGGCATCATATCGGCTAAACCCCGATGCGGCCGACTGCGATGCACTGACCCCGTAGTAAGTCTGCATATACTTGCTGGTTCCCCAACTGCCGGTCAGCGCCAGCGTCACGGAATTTTTCGATGACTTATAGAACGGGCTGATAATACTGAAATGCAGGGCCTCACCGTTGCTTCGCTGAGAAATCGGCACCTCAGCCTGCAATTGCACATTAAGCCAGTCGGTCACCTCGTACCCCAGGCCAGGCACACCGAGAGCCGAGCCTTTGATGTCCCCCATACCTCGCAAGTCGTCGCTGCCGTCGCTGATCGCGTCGCTGTCCACGTTACGATCCTTACGGCCAGGGCGATAGCTCAGCGCAGTGCTGTAATTCAACTTGCCGATGTTGTTGCCGTAACCGATACCACGCGTGGTACTGACGAAGAAACCATTTGCCAGCGAGTAATCAAGCACCAGGGCAGTCGTGACGCGGCTTTCATCCGAACCAGAATAGCGTGGCGCAACATCCACGCCGCCTCCCAGAGTCAACTCGTTGCCCTGTTTCTGTTCTGCCGCCAGTATCGGGGTCGCCAGTAAGGCCAGGACAGCTCCCGGCAACATTTTTTTCAGCATGCGCCCCGAGAGTAAATGGGGGAACTTATGACGCGGTTCGATGTTTCTCATGAAAGAAGTCCTTGTGGATTCAAATGATTACGATACAAGCGGTTTTAAACGCCAGAACGCTCAGTTTGAATGCTCACCCTAAAGTTCTCATGAGCCCAAAATGAAGAAAGACTGAAGCAAGTACAGGGGCTGCAAACCTGATAGATTTCCTGATACCGTTTTTTTCTTCAGACGTTCTTCATTCACTGTTGATACCGTAACCATTGTGAAAATTCTCCTCATCGAAGACGACCTGGATCTCGGCAATGGCGTGCGTATTGCCCTTGCAGATCAAGGATTAGATGTCATATGGGTTCGCCGCAAAGTGGATGCACTGCATCAACTTGATGTCTGCGCGCCAGAACTGGTATTGCTCGATCTCGGGCTGCCCGACGGCGATGGCATGAGCCTGATGGCAAGCTTGCGTCAGCAGCTCAAGGGGATACCCGTCATCATCCTGACCGCACGAGGCACCCTGCAAGATCGCCTCTCCGGGCTGGATGCCGGTGCAGACGACTATCTCGTCAAACCTTTTGTTCTCGCCGAGTTGCTCGCCAGGGTGAGAGCACTTGCGCGCCGCAGTTACGGTTTTCAGAATGAGGTGATAGAAATTCGAGGGTTATCTCTTCACGTGCCGACGCGTCGCGTGACAGTGAGTGAACGTAATGTTGAGTTGACGGCAAGTGAGTACGCGCTGCTTGAAACGTTAATGTTGCGCACTGACCGCGTACTGACACGAGGGTTTCTGGAAGAAAGGATATTCGGCGCAAAAGAAAACATGAGCAATGCTCTCGATGTGCATATGGGGAATTTGCGGCGCAAAATCGGCGACGGCTATGTGCGAACGGTGAGAGGCGTAGGGTATGTCATTGATACCGTACCGATTCAGAAAGGGACAGGCTGATGCGAAATTTTTGCCGCCGCCTGAAAACCCCGACGCTTGTACGGCGAATTATGATCGCCCAGATGCTACTGCTTACGCTGCTTTGGTGTCTTTTTCTGACCTACATTTTATGGGAAAACTTGCGTAGCCCCTCTATGTTATTGGGCAACAAGACTTACGAAACCATTCTTACGTTGGTTGATCGGATGGACGATCGCCCACAGGATCTCACCGATGTGCTGGAAAAGTTCAGCAAGGCGTTGCGGGAAGGTTATGGCGGAGGCGAAGATCCGGAACTGTCGATCAGCCTCATTGTTCGGAAGAATAAAGCGATAATTTATTCATCAGATGGCGCTCCAACGGGGGTGAAAAACACCCTATACGGGAAAATTCAGAGCATTGAGAGTGAAGGCCGCACCTGGACCAGCCGTACCCTAAAATCCGGCAATTCCGACGCGGAGGTCACGCTCGTCACCCCTGCCGGCGGCTGGAACTTCTTTATTTACCTGAACTCGCGTGGATACTACATATTGCCGCTGCTGGTATGCATTCCTTTTCTTTTGTTTCCCGCGTGGCTGTCAATCCGCATTGCAATGCGCCCCTGGAACAAGGTGGTCAATGAAATTGCCTCACGAACTCCAGAAGATCTCTCTCCCTTAAAAGCAGTGCCAAAGCACAGGGAGCTTCGCCAGATGGTGGATGCTGTTAATGTTTTTCTTGCCAGAGTGCGGGAAAGCACGGAAAGGGAACGGGTTTTTATTGCCGATGCCGCTCACGAGCTGCGTACCCCCCTGGCTGCGATGAGAATCAATGTTGAGGCTTTACAGTCTTATGTTAGCCGCGATAGTCAACAGGAGTTGCTTGCAGGGATTATTCGCAGCAACAGCCGTGCGGCTCGTCTCGTCAATCAGTTGCTGCTGCTGATGCACAGCGAAGCGCGCATTGACACGGTTATGGAGCCTGTGCCGCTGACCACACTGATACAAGAGCGAATGGCGATGCAGGCACCGCTGGCTGCCGAGCGCGGGATTGAGCTTGAATTCTACTCGCATGATGAGATCTGGGTGACAGGCGTCCGAGAACGCCTGATGTCGCTGCTCGACAACGTCATTGAAAATGCCGTCAAGTACAGTCCTGAGGGCGGCCGGGTTGAGGTAGAGGTACGATCATTAGATGAATCCACGCAGCTACGTGTCTCCGATGCCGGGCCCGGCATTCCCGTTGAATTGAGAGAGCGCGTGTTCGATAGATTTTTTCGCGATCCCAATCAGATGCAAAGCGGGAGTGGATTAGGGCTTGCAATAGTCAAAGCGGTTGCGCAGCTACACAACAGCAGCGTGTACCTAAGTACGTCTGCAGAAGGTGGCCTCATGGTTACTGTTGACTTCCCAAACCGCAGGCCAGCCTGAAGAAAACACCATGTTGTCTATGCAATAACATGCCCCAATTCGGTTGTTCCAAATCCCTTCAATATTGTTCCAGGGTGGTTCCATATATAAATCATATAACCCAGTTAATACATAAAGTTACTGCCTAAAAACATATATAGAACAACCGGAACAACAGGAACGGCCTGGTAACCTCGCAGCTTAAGGAGTAATAGTCAGATAAGTTGAATTCCCTTAGCTTTGAGGTGGGCTTATGCAGACTAACAAGCGTGATTCCGATGAGATGGCGAAGGCTATCGGCTACGTCGTGATGGAGTTAGCAAGGACAGGATGCGCTATCACGGAAGACACAATCAATGCGCGTCTGGACAGCGTGCTGCACAAAAATGCCAGCGTTGCGAACGAAAGTGTTGAGCTACCAAAGCCGCTCAGGTTTAACGAGTCATTGTGCGGGTAGGTTGCCCCTGAAGGCAGCTAATCAAACCACGTTATTGGCGTAGCGTTCAATGATACGGCCAATCATCATAAATGGGGGGCGTGCATACAAAAGCCCGGCACCGTCCTGCAGATACGTTAACACCTGTTATCACGAAAATGAGAGTTGATGGCCTGAGGCACAGATGGGCCAGCTGGCTTATTCAGTCAGGAGTGCCCTTGCCTCTCCTGCAGGAAACAAGAGCATGATACGTTGATTTTGCTGGCTGAGTCCGAAATGGGAATAGACCGCAAGACCCCCCGAAGCCAGAAAACGCAACGGGCCGCCAGGCCCGTTGTGGTGATTACTATTGCAGTTCCTTCACTCTGGCGCGCTGCGCCTGTTGGCAATAATGGTTGTAATGTTCCAGGAACCACTGTTTCTGCTCTTCGGTCATATTGCCGGTCACGGCATCAATATCAACTGGCTGGCCCATGGCATACATACGGGCAAAACTGCGTGCCAGAAAATCAAAATTCCTCACTGCGTTCAGGTCTTGTTTTTTCATTCGCATACTCCTTCAGTCCGCGGACGTGCTGTGTAAGGCCATATGCTTCTCTGTCTTAAGTATTGTCTTATGAAATGGACATTTCATAAGCAATGCGTGCCTTCGCGATGACCCGATTGTCCATAACGTCACCGTGCGCACAGAGTGAAAAAAAACCCTCGCTGAGTATCCACACAGATCACACTCCTTAAGCAAAATTATTTCCCTGCGTATGCCGCGTGTTAATATTGATGAGATAAATCTTTCTTACCGAATACCGAGGCTTCGATGCTGGAGAATGCAACCATCTGATAATCAGCTTTCCGACCTTTGCGGCCGGGCTGGTTATCACTGCGCTAAACACTCACGCTAACCCCCAGGGTGTTGGCAGGTTTTGCACAAGATGATTACAGGCATTTTCAGCATGAATATTTCCCGTCAGGAACAACGTACCCTGCATGTCCTTGCTAAAGGCGGGCGTATCGTTCATACCCGCGATACGTCCGGTCGCGTCACCGCCGTTGAGTGTTATACCCGTGAAGGGCTATTGCTCAGCGACTGCACGCTCGCCGTCTTTAAGAAACTGAGAAGCAAAAAACTGATCCGCTCGGTAAAGGGTCAGCCCTATCGCATTAACCGTACCGGTCTCAGCAATGTCCGCGCACAGCTGGACAACCAATAATTTATGTTAAGCAATCCCCACCCGCTGGTGGGGATTGCTGCCGGCAGGTTATCCATTTCAACGTTGTGGGGATCTTCCCCCTATAGATTCTTATAGCCTGCCGAGTTTTTCCTTGCCTGCTATACTTCGACACACTAAATTACAAAGAATTAACAGTACGTTACATTTAGCTTCGTTGCATAAACCCCTTATTAACAAGGGGTTATACAGGAAAGGCCGATAAGCGTGATGAAAGTGAATATGTCGATTTATCGCTGTACCCTGGGGCTGTTTTTAATGAGCTCACTGTTTCACATGACCCTGGCCCTGGCTGCCGATCCGCTTCTGACCTCCCCTTCTGCTGGCGACACCGCGCAAACGCATACCGATAATCAGGCACGCGGCATTCTGGTGGCAGTCGATCAAGCGACCCTCTCCAGCGAACTGGCTGGCCGCATTGTGGAGATGCCATTCAGAGAGGGCGAAGCGTTCAAAAAAGGGGATATCCTCGTGCGCTTCGATTGCAGTATTTACCAGGCACAGCTTGCCGCATCGCAGGCGGCGGCCAGAGCAGCCGAAGCTGAACTCAGCCAGAACCAACAGCTGGCGCAACTCAAGTCTGTCGGCAAGCACGCCGTGGCGCTCTCCGCCGCTCATTTAGCCCAGGCACAGGCCGAAAGCCAGGTGTATCAGATTCAGGTCAATCGCTGTCGTATCACCGCGCCGTTTGATGGCCAGGTCGTGAAACGTCGCACGCAAACCTTCGAGAGTGTTGCCCAGGGCACGCCGCTGCTGGATGTGGTGAACAATCGCCACCTCGAAATTAACTTGCTGGTCTCTTCCCGCCTGTTGTCGGCGCTCAAACCCGGATTGACCTTTACCTTTACGCCGGATGAAACCGGTAAACCATTGCAGGCCAGCATCGCACGGCTCGGCGCGCGTATTGATGAAAGCAGCCAGACCATCGGCCTGATCGGTACGCTGGTCAATGCCGACGCCAGCCTGATGGCGGGCATGAGCGGCACGGCGCAGTTCCCGGAGGCGAAGTGAGTACTTCCCCCACGCCGGCTACAGCCAGTGCGACCGTCTTTGCCCGTTTTCTTGATATCGAACAGCAGGCCAGGGCCGCTGCCAGCAGCGAAGAGCTGGCGTACTGCATCGTCAACGACAGCCAGCCGCTGTTCGGCTATCGTCACGCCGCACTCGTTATTAACGGTCGGGTGCGCGCGGTAACGGGTGTCACTCAACCCGCTCCCCACGCGCCGTTTGTGGCGTTTATCGAACGTGCCTGCGCCCGTTTGCAGGCAGTTGAGGGCAAACCACTCAACCAGTGCGGCGTCATTGAAGCGGTGCAACTCGACGAACAAAGCCGCAGCGACTGGCTGACCCTCTCCGCCCCCGAAGCCCTGTGGTCACCGCTTAAAGACCGCCAGGGAGAAGGGTTTGGCGGCATCTGGTACGCGCGCGAACAACCGTGGCAAAACGCCGACCGGGTGCTGGCCGAACAGCTTGCTGGCGCATTCAGCCACGCATGGCTGGCGCTGGAGCCGCAAACCAACCGCTGGCATCACCGTAAAGGGCGCTGGAAGATCGCTATCCCTTTGCTGGTATTGCTCGCCTGCCTGTTTATTCCGGTGCGCCAGTCCGTGCTGGCTCCCGCCGAAGTGGTCCCCCACCTGGGGCGTGTGGTCGCCGCACCGCTGGACGGCGTGATCCAGTCTTTTGCCGTGCAGCCAAACCAGAGCGTACATCAGGGTGATGTACTGGTCCGCTTCGACGACACCACGCTAAAAGCGCAGGCCGACGTCGCCGAGCGGTCGCTGAATGTTGCCGAAGCGGAATTTCGCGCCAGCTCGCAGCGCGCCTTTCAGGATGCAGATTCCAAAGCGAAACTTGATTTCCTGGCCGCACAGGTGGCGCAAAAACGGGCCGAGCGCGATTACGCCAGCGCCCTGTTAAGTCGCACTGAAATTCGCGCCGACCGGGATGGTATTGCCGTGTTTGCCGACGCCGACCGCTGGATTGGCAAACCGGTGCGCACCGGCGAGCGCTTAATGGAGCTTGCCGACCCGGCGCTGGCCGCGTTACGCATCGAGCTGGATGTGGGGGATGCCATTCAATTAAAACAGGATGCGCCCATCACACTGTTCCTCGACAGTGACCCCATCACCCCGTATGCGGCAAAGCTTGAGCGCATCGCCTATGAGTCCGAGCAGACCCCGACAGGCAATCTGGCGTACCGGCTTGATGGCCGCTTTAGCGATGCCCCGCCGCGTATTGGCCTGCGCGGAACCGCCAAACTGTCCGGCGAATATGTACCGCTGGCGGTCTATCTGTTCCGTCGCCCGCTCTCCGTGATCCGCCAGGCTGTCGGCCTATGAACCCGCTCTTACCCGCGCTGCGCCCCGACCTCCAGCTGGCAGAATCGGCTGCGGGTATTAACGGTGCGCCGCAATGGGTACTGGCGGACCCGCTTACCGGTCGCTATTTCACGCTGACGCCCACGGCTATCCGCCTGCTGCGCCACTGGTCCCTGCGTCTGCCACAACAGGTCCTTGCTGCAGCCAACCAGGAGCCGGGCCTGCCCCTACAGGTCAAAGAGCTGGAGCAGTTGCTGCAGTTTTTACGCCAGCACGATCTGGTGACCTCGGGCGATGCCGAACAGCGTCAGCGTTACCTCAGCAAAGCCCGCGCCATGCGCACCAGCCTGTGGAAGAAAGTGCTGCACCAGTATCTTTTTTTCCGTATCCCGCTCTGGCGGCCCGATCCGCTGCTCAACCGTTGCTGGCCCTGGCTTAAGCGCTACGGAACAGCAATATTGCTGGGGGTGTTCCCGCTGATTCTGGTGCTGGGGCTCTATCTGGTCAGCCGTGACTGGGTGCGTTACACCCATGCGTTCCCTCACCTGTTCAGTCTGCAAGGGATGGCTGTATTCGGGATGTCGCTGGTGATCGCCAAATTCATACATGAACTTGGCCATGCGTTTATGGCTAAGCGCGCGGGCTGCCGGGTGCAGAGCATGGGGGTGGCCTTTATTGTGCTGTTCCCGCTGTTCTATACCGACGTGAGCGATGCGTGGAAACTCAAGAATCGTCGATCGCGTTTGCTGATTGGCGCAGGCGGTATTCTGGCCGAGGTGCTGCTGGCGGTTTTCGCGCTGCTGGTATGGACGCTGCTGCCGGACGGTCCTCTGCGTACGGCAGCATTTATGCTCTCCAGCGCCACCTGGATAACGACGCTGGTGGTTAACCTTAACCCGCTAATGCGCTTTGATGGTTATTTCTTGCTGAGCGATTTCTGGCGGGTGGAAAACCTGCAGGAACGCGCGTATGCCCTGTGCCGCTGGCGGCTGCGCGAGGCGTTATTTGGTTATGGTCATCCGGCACCGCATACCTGGTCGCCGTCGATGCAACGCAAGCTGTTGATATGGGGTTACGCCTCATGGATATGGCGCTTTTTCCTTTTTTTCGGCATTGCACTGATGGTGTACCACTTTTTCATTAAGGTGGTTGGTATTGCTTTGATGTCGGTAGAAATTGGCTGGTTTATCGCGCTTCCGGTGGTGAAGGAGGCCCGTATCTGGTGGTCCATGCGTAAGAATGCTCATCCCGTTAAGCTGTTGCGTTCAGGGCTGATTCTGGCGGCGGTATTAGTGCCGCTGCTGTTTCCCTGGCGCGGCAGCATCCGTATTCCTGCTGTGCTGGAAGCAGAAAACGTCAGCGCGCTGTATGCCCCTATTCCTGCGCAGGTCAAAGCGCTCTACGTCACTGACGGCCAGCAGGTGCAAGCCGGTGAGAAACTGCTGGATCTCACCTCGTCTGATTTGGACTACCGCATCAATATAGAGCGTCAGCAAATTGCTATTTTGCAACAGCAGCGGCAGCGGGGTGCCGGACGTCAGGAAACCGCCAGCGAAACCCAGGTGCTTGACCGACAACTGGCGGAATCTTTGGCCCGCTATCGGGGATTGGATGCGCAACGCCAGCGCTTGTCTCTCATCGCACCTCAGGCAGGCCAAGTGAGAGATGTGGCACGAGATATGACGGAAGGCCGTTGGCTGACCCCGGATATGCCATTGCTCCGTGTGGTTGGGCAGGGTATCGGAAAAGTGCAGGGATATTTACCCGACGATACGCTAAAACGCGCGAAAGTGGGGATGCAAGGCTATTTTATCGCCGATGATCCCGCGTATCCCCGCCTTGTCGTACAACTGAAAGATATTGCGCCTACCGGTACCGCCTGGTTACAGCAAGAGATGCTGGCGTCCGATCGCCACGGCCCGATCGCCGTGCGTCGCGACAGGGATCATAATCCTCAACCCATCCAGGCGCAGTACAGTGTGCGTTTCGCGCTGCAGGAGGGGCAATTCTCGCCGCCGCAACAGCCGTTACGGGGCAGCGTAATACTGGAAGGGGAAACGGAATCTATTCTCGGCGCGTTATGGCGACGAATTGCCGCGTTGGGTATTCGGGAAAGCGGATTTTGACAAGATTACACGGATATATTTTACGAAATATATCGCATTCACGTTTGCCATAAAAAACCAATAGTTGTTATCTCAGAAGTCAGTGAAGGAACAAAACCCTATCCGCTTGATAATAAATAAAAATTAAAATATTGCTTTATTTCAAGTTATTTCATTTGAATTATGTGCGTAAGTTAATGTTTTTTTATGTATGTTAATTTTACTGACTGAGCTATATTCCTGATGAGTCATACACGTTTTTTGCTCCCCATCGTTATCTTATTATTTTGTTCCATCCCAAATTATAAGGTTGGTTATTAATAACATTTGATCTTAATAAATCAGCTATTCCTCCAGGAGGGATCTGTATGAGATATATTCAGCGTTTATTTGTTAAATCAGCCATCACTACCGCTATCGCTGCCAGTATTCTTTTACCCCAAAGTGCAGCGGCCTGTAACAGCGAATCCTACATTGGTACTGTGTGTTCTTTTGCCATGTCTTTTTGTCCTCGCGGTTGGCTTC
The DNA here is from genome assembly GCF_009935945.1 of Kosakonia sp. MH5. Lineage (NCBI taxonomy): Bacteria > Pseudomonadati > Pseudomonadota > Gammaproteobacteria > Enterobacterales > Enterobacteriaceae > Kosakonia > Kosakonia sp. MH5. The sequence goes on from NZ_QODH01000001.1 coordinate 1,055,608, forward strand.
CGGCTAACGGCCAGACTGTCCCTATTAATACTAATCAGGCGTTGTACTCTCTGCTGGGGGTCCGGTTTGGTGGCGATGGTAGAACCAACTTTGGGCTACCCGATCTGCAAGGCCGTGCTGTCGTCGGGACCGGTTCAGGGGCTGGCCTGGCAACCGTTAATCTTGGGCAGAAAATCGGCGATCCAGCGGTCAATGTCGTGGTGCCGTTGCCTTTACATAACCATGCGGCAACGTTTAGCCCAACGACCGGGAGTACTGTGGTAACCGTGCCGGAAAAAACCGGAAGCGGGTTAACGGTAAGCGGCCAGACCATCACGAATACCCTTAATCTGACGGCAGCGACTTCCGGTTTGCTGAAGATTGCAGGTGGGTCTGCTGTTGCTGGTAGCGCGTCATTACCCACCAATGGCGCGATACTGGCTAAACCCGCGCTTGGTGCACCGAATATTTATAATCCAACCGCGACTGCCGATACTACGCTAGGGCCCAGTCAGACGTTAACCGGCCCGGTCAGCGGCACTATTGATTCGTCGATTTCCAATGGGACGGTTACCGGGACGCCAACAATTCCCTCGTTCACGGTCACCGTACCGACAGTGACAGGCGGTTCGGTTGCGGTTGGTACGGCGGGGACGTCGGCGCAACCGGTCGTTCGAGTGGCAACCCAGTCTCCTTCGCAGGGACTGACTGTGTGCATTATGGCCGAAGGTTTATACCCCGACAGGCCTTAGTGGTTAGCGTTTACAAGATAATAATCTGAAAAAACAGGCCAGTTCGGCATAACGCAGGCTGGTCTGCGTTGTAAATAAATCTACTCCTGAAAGGTATCCTTATTATGTTGTGGCGTCATTGGCTGAGCAAAAAAAGTCGTCAGGTTCCGCAAGGTGCTGCATGTCATGAGCAGGTACCTTTGGGCGTTATGCTGGAAGCGCGTATGTTGTTTGATGGTGCGGTCGCCGCCACGGTTGAGACTGCTGTCACTCAAAATACAGCGACACAGACAGCCGCGTCGACGGACAGCGGCCAGTCTGGCCAAAGTACCACCGATACAACCAGCCACAATACCGATGCAACGAGCAATGTTGATACAACCGCCCACAATACTGATACCCAGAATTCGAAGACCGTAGCAGACAGTAGCGTTGCGGTTGCGACCGGCAGTGCCACGCATAAAGAAGTGGTGTTTATTGACACCGCAGTGGCAGATTACCAGCAACTGGCCCGCGGCGTGAAAGACGGGGTTGAGGTGGTGCTGCTGGATGCCGACAAAGATGGGTTAAGCCAGATAATGCAATGGGCGCAAACCCACACGGGTTACGACGCCATCCATATCATCAGCAATGGTGGCGAAGGCCGACTGACGCTTGGGGGCGTCACATTGACCGACAGTATGCTCGCTACGAGAAGTACTGATCTGACCACTATCGGCCAGTCGCTGACTGAGTCCGGCGATATCCTGCTTTATGGCTGTAATGTGGCGCAAGGAACACAAGGGCAGACTTTTATTAGCAACCTGGCAGCGCTCACCGGAGCTGATGTGGCTGCGTCCACTGACCTGACCGGGTCGACAGCGTTAAAAGGCGACTGGATGCTGGAATCGCAAGTCGGTCAGATCACTACTGACATTGCGATAACCGCCGCCACACAGAGGGATTATACCCACGTGCTGGATACCTTTACGTTTGAGACAGGTACTGGCGGCGGTGGCGGCAATAACCAGACCTGGCAGGAAGGGGGGTATACCCTACATTTCGATTTTGTCGGAAACGTACTCTCTGGGCTAAACAGTGACGGCAATAGCCTGATCTATGACGTGCAAACGGATGGTTCCAGTTCGTCAAATTCGCTGACCTTCACCATCAGCATTCCCGGCTATGTTTTTGATTTATCTTCACTGGACTTATTGAATGCCGATGGCACCGGCAACATGAATTACACGATTTCATCCAGTAAATCGACCAGTGGGGACAATCAGAGTGGAGTACTGCCATTCCCCGGGAGCGTGTCTTATACCACTATCAGCGGCTTTAACGGCAATTTTGTCGGCGTTTCTTCCATTACCATTACGACATCCGGTACCAATGAGTACTATCTGGATAACCTGGTATTGAACAATATTCATGCCGCCTCTTCGGTAGATGCGACATCGACCGTAACCGCTGGGCCATCTGGCGAAGCAACGACATTTTCCACTACCGCGACGTCAGCGGCCAGCGCTACCTCGCTGCTGGACTTTACCCTTACTGACCTCGGCACGTCTGATGGTTCGACCACCAATGTCAGCCAATTCTACGCTAACGTCAGTGGTACGGCGACATCATCAGAATTGAGCAAGATGACGTTCCTGCTCAGTGGCCCGGATGCCACTAACGTCGTCGGCACATACGACAGCAGCACCGGCAGAATCACGTTTTCCAGCTTAAACCTGTCGGTTGCGGATAACAGCAGTGAAACTTACACCATCAAGGCGTATTACAACGACAATACCAGCAGTAACGACATCACCGATCACCACACGGTAATATTGTCGGTAAATGCCAGCAATTTCACCACGGTCTCCGGCGGTTCAACGTTCGCCAGTAGTCAGGCCAACGTGAACAACGGCAGTGGTGCCAGCATTGATGTGGCAGCAACCAAACTCATTTATAGCCAATCGCCGTCCACCTCAGTGGTCAGTGGCATTAACTTCACCACCCAGCCGGTGGTGATTGCCGTTGACGATCGCGGCAATATCGATACTGATTTTAACGGTTCAGTGACATTAAGCGAAAATGGTAGCGGCTCGCTGACGGGCACCACTCAGGCGACCGCCTCAAACGGTATTGCTACCTTTAGCGGTGTGAAGTACACCTCGGCCAGTGATGGTGATGCTAACTTCGTACTGACGGCGGCGGCCGGTAGCCTGGTCAGCGCCACATCTGCATCGCTCAATCCGGATGTGGTGGCGACGCGACTGTTTTTTTCCACCCAGCCCGTTCCCACGGCGATTCAGAATGGACAAAGTGCCATTTTTACCACTGTGCCGGTAGTACAGGCGGTCGATGCGAATGGCATGGTGGATCAGGACTACACCACCAATATCGTGCTCTCAGTGACTGACCCTAACGACAGCGTCGTCGATGGTACGGTCAATAGCCTGGCGGTCACCTCCGGGGATAATGATGCCAGCGCTACGACGGTAACATTAACGCCGTCTGGCGGTATCGCCACCTACACCGGGCTTATCATACAGTACACCAACAGCGGTAGTATCAATACGCTGGCACTGCGCGCCACGTCAGGTAGCCTGACGGCGGTCAACAGTTCGTCGATAACCTCAACCACCAACACCGCCCCCGTCTTCAGCAACCTCAATGGCGGCGCGACCTTTACTGAAAAAGGCAGTGCAGTGGTGATGGACAGCGATGTCACTGTTGCCGATACCGAGCTGGATATTCAGGGCAACTATAACGGAGCCTCTGTTTCAATCGCCCGTAACGGCGGGGCGAACAGTGTCGATACCTTCGGCAATAGCGGACTGTTGGGGGCACTGACTCAAGGGCAAAACTTCACCTATAACGGTACGACGGTGGGCAGTGTCACGGCGAATTCCTCAGGCACGCTGACGCTGACGTTCAATAGCAATGCAACGGCGGCGATAGTGAATGCGGTGCTGCAATCCCTGACCTATGCCAACAGTTCTGACGATCCACCGTCCAGCGTGACGCTTAACTGGACCTTTAATGACGGTTCGCTCAACAGTAGCGGCACCAATCAGGCGGTGCTGAGTATCACGCCGGTCAACGACGCACCGGTCATCAGCAATACGTCGGTCAGCAAGACTTTCAATGAGGATAGCGCCCAGACCTTTAGCGTTGCCGATTTTGGTTTCAGTGATGTGGACAGTAGCGACACCCTGCAATCCATCACTATCGTCACAGCACCAACCGCGGGTGAGCTGTTTATTGACGCGAACAACGACGGTGTACGTGGCGGCGGCGATACATTACTGGGCAATGGTTCGGTGGTCAGCGCGGCTGATATCAGCAAACTGACCTTCCGCCCGACCGCAAATGCCAACGGTGCGGGTTATGCCTCCTTTACCTGGCAGGTCAGCGATGGCACGGCGTTGTCCAGCAATACCGGAACAATGACCCTTAACGTAACGCCAGTTAACGATGCGCCGATCATCAGCAATACGTCAGTCAGTAAAACCATCAATGAGGATAGCGCCCAGACCTTTAGCGCCGCAGATTTTGGTTTCAGCGATGTGGACAACGGCGACACCCTGCAATCCATCACTATCGTCACAGCACCAACCGCGGGTGAGCTGTTTATTGACGCGAACAACGACGGTGTACGTGGCGGTGGCGATACATTACTGGGCAATGGTTCGGTGGTCAGCGCGGCTGATATCAGCAAACTGACCTTCCGCCCGACCGCGAACGCCAACGGCACGGGTTATGCCTCCTTTACCTGGCAGGTCAGCGATGGCACGGCGTTGTCCGCTAATACAGGAACGATGACCCTTAACGTAACGCCGGTTAACGATGCGCCAACGTTATCCAGCGGTGCGACGGTCACTCTGACATCCACAACGGAAGATGTAACATCGTCTGCCACCACAGTATCGTCATTGCTCAACAGTGCGGGTTATGGGGATGTCGACAGCGGAGCGTCCAGCGGCATTGCGATTACGGCGACAGTAGGGAACGGTGGCTGGCAGTATTCCACCGATAGCGGAGCTAACTGGTTCAATATCGGCACGGTATCCAGTTCAGCAGCCCTGCTGCTCGGGTCAACGGCACAGTTGCGTTATGTACCGGACAGCGCCAATGGTGAAACCGCAACCCTGAGTTTCAGCGCGTGGGATCAGACCAGTGGTACGGCGACGGCAGGTAGCAGCAAAGGTCTTGCGGATACCTCGACCTCTGGCGGCAGCAGTGCGTTCTCCGCCAATAGTGCACAGGCGTCGTTGATGGTAACCAGCGTGAATGATGCCCCTACCATGGGAAGCACGGTCAGTCCCCAAAGCGCCACCAAAGATATAGCGTTCAGCTTCGCCGTGCCTGCCGGTACTTTTGTCGATGTGGATAGCGGTGATACGTTGACGCTGAGTGCGACACTGTCAGATGGCTCGGCACTGCCGGGCTGGCTGAGCTTTAATCCTTCGACCCGTACCTTCTCTGGCACCCCGGGCTACAGTGATGTCGGCAACCTGACGATTCGTATAACCGCGACTGACGACAGTAATGCCTCGGTCAGCACCACCTTTGGGCTGACGGTGAATAACAGTAATCTCCCGCCCGTGGTGTCCATCCCGGTGGCCGAACAGTCCATCGCACAAAATGGCAGCTTTAACTTCACTGTTCCTGCGGGAACCTTTACCGACCCGGATATCGGCGACACACTGACCCTGAGCGCGACGCTGGCCGATGGCTCGGCACTGCCCGCCTGGCTGAGCTTCGAGCCGGCCACAAGAACCTTCTCCGGTACGCCGGGTAATGGCGACGTGGGCAATCTGACCATTCGGGTGACGGCAACCGATGGCAGCAATGCGTCGGTCAGCACCACTTTCGGGCTGGTCGTCACCAACGTGAACGATGCGCCGGTTATCGGCGCGACGATTGCGCCGCAGAGCATTGCGCAGGACGGCAGTCTGAGTTTTACCGTACCTGCGGGCACCTTTGTCGACCCGGACGGTGACCCGCTGACCCTGAGCGCCACCCTGGCAAATGGCAACCCGCTGCCTGCGTGGCTGCACTTCGATCCCGCGACAGGCTCGTTTTCCGGCACGCCGGGGAATGCGGATGTCGGCAACCTGAATATTCGTATCACCGCCAGCGATGGCAGCGCCTCGGTCAGCACCAGTTTTAGCCTGATGGTCACCAATGTGAACGATGCCCCGGTGCTCAGTACGCCGATCCCGCCGCAGAGCGTGGCGCAAGACGGCAGCTTTAACCTCACCGTCCCGGCTGGCACCTTTGTCGATCCGGATGGCGACACCTTAACTCTGAGCGCGACGCAGGCGGACGGTTCCGCACTGCCTGCCTGGTTGCGCTTCGATCCCGCGAAAGGCTCGTTTTCTGGCACACCGGGCAACGCCGATATCGGTAGTCTGGTCATTCGGGTTACCGCGACCGATGCCGGGAACACGTCAATCAGCACCACCTTTAGCCTGACGGTTACCCGCGCAGGCATTACCAGCGGCGATCCGCAGTTCCGTATTTCAGATGGTACGAACGGACCACGTCCGGTGGACAGCCAAACACCCACTATCCAGCCTCAGGAGGCTGCCGCACCGCCGCTCAACATATTGATTACCCCCGCCTCTCTCGGCAGCTTTAATGCCGGACGCACCGCCGGGAGCGGTTCGATGATGGCCTCCATCTTCGGTGCCAGCAGCGATGGGGCAAGCGGGAGAGATGCGACGAAGAGCGAAGTGGCGAATGTCTTCGGGCCCGGTTCATCGTTCGGCAGCCATTTTGAGAGTTCGCTGGGCTCATTCCCCAGCTTTAACAAAGATCCGGCGCTGGGTGGCAGCTCGTCGCTGGCCAGCGTTTTCTCCGGCATTTATCTGCCTTCACTGACTCCGATGGAAGTGTTTACTGGCGGTAGCTGGAAAGATATCAACCTGCATGCACAGGGAGTGACAGAACAGGGGCAAGAACAGGCGACAGCCGCGTTTATCCCATCGTTCCACCGGCAATTACAACACATTGGCGATGCTGAAGGACAACGTCTGTCAGCCATTGAACAGGCGTTGTACGACCTGGGCCAGCAGCAGGGCTAATAACTACAAGACTACAGTAAAAGGCGTTAATTCTATGATGAACGTGATGGTGGCAAACCGGTTGTCGGTGGTGACAACTGTGAGTGGCAGCGAAATGATGCGTAAAGGCCGCAAGCTTTTTGCTCTGAGCGTACTGGTCGTGGCGCTAAATGGGTGTGCCGTGACCAGCGACCCGATTACCAAAAAAGAGAGCGAACAGCGCAGCCAGCAGGATCGAGTAGCGATGTTCAGCCAGCAGGAGCCGGTTACCGCGCCGATCACCCTGTATGACGCGATGGCCCGCGCACTAAAATATAACCTTGAGTCGCGCTTAAAAGTCATGGAAAGCGCGCTGGCCCAACAGCAGTTGGATCTTTCCCGTTATGACATGCTGCCAAAGCTGGCGGCTTCGGCGGGCTACGTAGGGCGCAACAACGCCAGCGCCTCCAGTAGCCGCAGCGTGGAAACCGGACAAACCTCTCTGGAACCATCCACCTCGCAAGATCGTGACCGCGATGTGGCGGACCTGACGATGGTATGGAACGTGCTCGACTTTGGCGTAAGCTACGTCAGTGCGAAACAGCAATCGGATCAGCGCTGGATTGCCGAAGAACGTAAACGCAAGGTGGTACACACCATTTTGCAGGATGTCCGTTCCGCCTACTGGCGTGCAGTTGCCGCCGAGCGTCTGCTGGGCCAGATCGATACGCTGATTGACCGGGTAAACCAGGCGCGTGAAGCTAGCGAGCGGATGACCGCCCAGCAGGTCGGCGACCAGGTTGAAGCCCTGAGTTACCGCCGTGCGCTGATTGAGGCCACCCGCCAACTGGAAGAGCAGCGCCGTGCGCTGTCGCTGGCGAAAACCGAACTTGCCACACTGATGAACCTGCCGTTGGACACGCCATATACACTGGCTCTGCCCGCCAGCGGTGACGAGACGGTTCCGCAGTTGAATGTGGATCAGAAAACCCTGGAAGAGACCGCGCTGGTGAGCCGCCCGGAACTGCGTGAGCAGGATTACCAGGTACGCATTAACGCCGCCGAAACCCGTAAAGCGCTGCTGCGTATGCTGCCGGGTATTGAGATTAGCGCAGGCGGCCACTATGACAGCAACTCATTCCTCGTCAACAACAGTTGGGCCGACGTGGGGGTGAAAGCCACCTGGAACCTGTTCAACCTGATGTCTGGCCCGGCTGCGCACAGCGCGGCGAAGGCCAACGAGCAGGTGGGCAAGTTGCAGCGTCAGGCGATGTCGCTGGCGATCATGGCGCAACTGTACGTGGCGCGCGCCAACTACAACGAAGCGCTGCGTCAGTATAAAACCAGCGAAGAGTTGCGTGATCTGGACGGGCAAATCGTTCAGCAACTGCGTAACCGCTACAAAGCCAATAGCATCGGTGAGTTGCAGCTAATTCAGGGCGAACTGAATGCGCTGAACGCCGATCTGCGTCAGGACCTGGCCTACGCGGAGCTGCGTAACACCTACGGGCAGATTATCTCCAGCGTGGGCGTAGACCTGCTGCCGAAGACACTGCCGTCGGACAAACTGGCGGATATCAGCAACGCGCTGCGTCAGTCGGAAGTCAACTGGCAGCAAGGGAAGATCAGCACGCTGCAGTCGTTCTGATAACACAGTCCCGGCGTCTGAGTACGCCGGGGCTCCCTTCTTACCCCGCCAGTGCTTTTCCCCCAGGAAAAATAGCAAGGATTATTGGTCTTATAATCATATGACCGACTGAATCGCCACAGGTTTAACAGACACCTCTGAGTCATTTAAGATGGCTGAAAGAGAGGTGCCCATGAGTGGTAAGCGTTATCCCGAAGAGTTTAAAATTGAAGCAGTCAAACAGGTTGCGTGGCTATTCTGTTTCCAGCGTTGCAACACGTCTCGATATCACCACCCACAGTCTTTACGCCTGGATAAAGAAGTACGGGCCGGGCTCTTCCAGTAACAAAGAACAGTCAGATGCTCAGGCCTGGATCCGCCGACTCCAGAAGGAACTGAAGCGGGTTACTGACGAACGGGACAAATCAAACAGTTCTGGCTGAGTCCCGTTGCGTTTATGGCTATCGCAAGATCCATCCCGACCTGCGGGATAGAGGGCAACAGTGCGGGATTAACCGGGTCTGGCGGCTGATGAAGCGTGCCGGGATAAAGGCTCCGGTCGGGTACCGTAGCCCACAGGCACGTAAGGGCGAAGCCAGTATCATGACGCCCAACAGGCTCCAGCGGCAGTTGAACCCGGACGTACCGGAGGAACGTTGGGTAACGGACATAACGTACATCCGAACTCACGAAGGTTGGCTATATCTGGCCGTGGTTGTTGCCCTGTTCTCGCGCAAAGTTATCGGCTGGTCGATGCAACCCCGGATAACAAAAGATATTGTCCTGAATGCAATTCTGATGACCATGTGGCGACGTAATCCTCAAAAACAGGTGCTGGTTCATTCTGAACAAGGTAGTCAGTATACAAGCCATGAGTGGCAGTCGTTCCTGAAATCACATGGACTGGAGGGCAGTATGAGCCGTCGTGATAACTGTCACGACAACGCAGTTGCAGAAAGTTTTTCCAGCTACTGAAGCGCGAACGGATAAAGAAAAAGATCTACGGAACGCGGGAAGAAGCCCACAGTGATATTTTTGATTACATCGAAATGTTTTATAACCGTAAGCGTCCGCATAGTTCGAGTGATCAGATGCCACCGACGGAATATTAAAATCAATATTATCAACGACTTATAAGTCGTCCAGATTATCCGTGGCGATTCACCCTTTACCACTATTTTGTCTCGCCGCTTTCAACAATTCGTGAGGCATATCAGACGCTCACCTTGCCCGCCACGCCAGTACCCGCGGCGCTAAAAAGAAAATAAGCAAAGCTGCCTATCGTAACGCAGGTCATTTCAACATGCAGGTAACGCGGAAAAGCCGGGCTTTGTTCCAGGCCGGGCAGGTTATGACTGGCAGTAACCAGCCCTGCATCTTGTTCGCAAAACCGCGCGTTATAGCGACACCGCCGTCAGCAAAAGCCCGGCTTAAAACCGACAAACACACAAATAGTTACAATATAACATCACGTCAATGATTACGCTTATAACCGAAATATTTAACACTATGTCGCAAAGTCGCTTTGTTTGTTTTGTCAATGTTATTTCATAGCATCATTGATGTGTTGTGCAAGCAGAACTGACGGTGAAATATGCCCAAATAATGCGGGCAGGGACGGGTCAACTGGAGAAAATATGTCGCAATCCCCTTTACCTACGGGAACCCCTCAGGTAACCCCGAGGTATCGACGCCTGTTAATAGTGCAAACCTGCCTGTATTGTATTCTGGTTGTAGCAGGTGCGGTCTATTTATTCCTGCAGCTATTTTCCGTTCCCGGCTTCTGGCTGCCCGCTACGCGTCTAATTCTGGCGACAACGTTTGTGGCGCTGGCCTTTGTGGAAAATTCACTGCGCTGTGAAGGCGTTGAGCCACAGGATTCGGAGCCCGTTACTGAAACAACAGCTGCTGCGCCACGCCCGCCAGGTCGATTATTGCAGCCGGGTCTGCAGGCCTGGCTGCATTATTTTCACCGACATCTGGCAACAACACTTATCACAGCCCTGCTGGCAATCGCTTTTGCCATCGCAAATATCGCTGACACGCAGCCCGTCGACCAGTCAAGTGCTCCCCCGCTGGCAGTGACCGGCTTTTTTATTCTGCTCTGTTTTACCCTGCTGCTTATTGAGCGCATGCTCAGCTTCAAAGTGATTCGGGGATGGCAATATCAACAGCAGCACACTGAGCTTGTTCGCGCCATCCTGAGTATTTTTTTGCTGCTTACCATGGCATTTCTGATTGCAGCGCTCTCTCTCACAGTGACCCTGTGGCTCATAAAGCTGGGTAGCCTCATCGCTTTGCTGATGGCGCTGGAATATCTGCTGCGTGCCATGATGGCAATGGCGCTTCCCCTCTCTGCTGAATCCGAACCCCATTTTCTCACCCGCAGCCTGTTTACAGCGTTGTATCGGTGGCCGCTGCAGCCGGTGGTTCTGTTATTGGGTGCATTTCATCAGCGATTTGGCGTCGATCTTCGTCAGATTCAGGCGTTCCGTTTGTTGGGTAAAAAGCTTCTGCCGGTTACCTGCTGTATCGCCGTTCTGGGCTGGCTACTAAGTGGTTTAACCGAAGTGGAGCTATATCAGCGGGGTATCTATGAACATTTCGGACGCCCGGTAGCCGTTCTCTCTCCTGGCCTGCATATCGGCTTACCCTGGCCGTTTGGACGCGTTATCCCGGTAGAGAACGGCGCGGTGCACGAATTACAGCTTAGCGATAATACGGAAACGAAACAGCCTGCCGCACAGCCGGACAGTGTCGAAGGCCCAGCCCCGCAGAGCAGTTGGCGTCTGTGGGATAACAGCCACGCTACGGACCAATCGCAGGTCATCGCCAGTACCACCATGGACAGCCAGAACTTCCAGATGGTCAATACGGATATACGTGTGATCTGGCGCGTGGGCCTAAAGGATAGGGATGCGCTTAACAGTAAATATCAAACAGAGGATTTGCCGGTACTTATACGCAGCGTTGCACGCCAGGTATTAATGGCACAATTTGCCAGTAAACAGCTCGACCAGCTACTTGATGAACAGCGGGTGACGTTGGCGGCCACGCTTAGCCAGGACATTCAGCAGCGCCTTACCCAGCTTAATACCGGGGTGGAATTACTGTTTACCCGAATTGAAGCCATCCATCCCCCCGCCGGGGCAGCCGACGCCTATCATGGCGTCCAGGCGGCGCAAATTGCGGGAAATGCCCTGATTGCGCGCGAAAAAGGGTATGCGGCTACCGTCAACAATGAGGCGCAACGCAAGGCCCAGACCGGTTTTGATACCGCAGAAGCGGCAGCAGCAGAAAACCTTTCACGCGCGAGGGCCGCCGCCACCGATTTCTCCGCTGAAGAGCAGGCATGGCAACTGGCGGGAGAGGCATTTATCAACGAGCGACGCTACCAGATCCTGAGTCAAGCGCTGGCCCATACGCCGCTTCTGATCCTTGATAATCATCTACAGGGCGCGAATGAACCCGTACTGGATCTACGCCAGTATCCCGCCTTAACAGACAGTACCGCACCACAGAAGGCCAGTACAAAATGAAGATCACTGCGTTAACCCCTGCCAGAGATGCGCCAAACGCCATTCAGCGGCGGAATGTTCCTCCAGCCCGGTTGCCCGGCAAACGCGCCCTTCGCATCGGCGTGGCGGCACTGCTGGTCATGCTTGCCGTCCTGACGGCTAGTTTGCTGGAAGTCCGCGCCGGCAATGCGACCGTAATCACCCGCTTTGGCGATCCGGTACGCGTCCTTCTCACGCCTGGCCTGGCATGGAGACTTCCGGCCCCCTTTGAGTCTCCTCTGGATGTCGATCTGCGGATTCGCTCCACATCCAGCGGTCTGCAGGACGTAGGCACACGTGACGGGCTACGGGTGCTGGTTCAGGCCTGGGTTATCTGGAAAGTAAAATCAGACGACAAAGATGTGCTGCGTTTTATTCGCGCCGTACAAAACCAGCCGGATGAAGCGACCCGACAAATCCGGACGTTTATTGGTTCTGCGTTGGAAACCACCGCCAGCAACTACGCGCTGTCGGATATCGTCAACGTCGACAGAAAAAAAATCAAAATCGCCCAGCTTGAGCAGCAGTTGCAGACGCAGCTTAAAACACAGTTGCTTAATAGCTACGGCATCGACGTTATCCAGACAGGAATTGAGCGCCTGACGCTCCCTGCTGTAACCCTGAATGCCACCGTTGACAGGATGCGTGCGGAACGCGAAACCATCGCCGCCGAACGTACCGCAGAAGGTAAACGTCTGGCTGCGGAGATCCATTCAAAAGCCGATCGCGACGCCCGCATTCTTGAAGCTGATGCCTCGGTTAAAGCGGCGGCCATTACTGCTGCCGCCCAGCGCGACGCGGCCAGTATTTACGGTAAAGCCTGGCGTAGCGACCCGCAACTCTATGACCTGTTGCGCTCGCTGGATACGCTGCGTTCTGTTGTCAATTCCAGTACCCGCATAGTGCTGCGTACTGACGCGGCCCCTTTCAGTACTCTGGTGCAGGAGCCAGCTCCGTTGAAAGAGATAAAACGATGACACCAGCATTGCCGGGCCGTACACCGTGGGGACAGTCCTACCGTATCGCCTTCTTTATGCTGTATGGTACGGCGCTCATTGCCGCCAGCGCGTGGCTTTTATCCTGTATCTATGAGGTCACTCCAGACAGCAGAGCGGTAGTCTTCCAGTTTGGTAAACCGACCCGGGTAGCGAATGCGGGTCTGCTGCTTACCTGGCCGCACCCGGTCGACCGGGTAGAACGCGTGCCAGCCGCAGAACGAATTATGGAGCGCGAGGTCAGGATATTACGCCGCGAACAGCAGTTGGATCTCGTCAATAGCTGGGATCGCGACGGGGACGCCGGCGCTGGTGCGGGTTACTTACTGACAGGTGATGAAGGCGTCGTGCAGCTTGATGTGCGTGTCTTCTGGCGCGTCAGCAATCCCATCCGTTTCGCGCTACAACGCCCACATATTGATCCGCTGATTGACCGCCTGGCCGAACGCGCCGCCGCGGTCGTTTGTATGGAGCGCAATCTGGATGCCATTCTTGTGGCAAAGCCTGAGACACCGAAGAATGACCAGCATTCGGCGGAAGAGCGTATCCGCCTGCGCAGCGATTTTAAACAGAACATGCAGCAAAGCCTCGCGCGAATGGCCGCCAGCGGCAACGATCCGGGAATAACTATTGAGCGTGTAGACATTGTCTCATCGTTGCCGGATAACGCCATTGCGGCATTCAATGCAGTGCTGACCGCCAGCCAACAGGCCGATCAGACAATTGCCGCCGCTCGTACCGCGGCAGCGTTGCGCGCCCAGCAGGCGCAACAGCAGGCCGATCGTCTGATCCAGCAGGCACAGGCCAGCCGTCAAGAAACGCTGGCAAAAGCCAGTACCGATACCCAGACAATATTGCAGTTAGCGCAGGTGCTGCAAGACGGAACAGATGGGGGGCTATTACAACGGCTGTGGCGAGATAACGTCACCCGCATTCTGACCCAAGCCGGACAGGTCGTTGCCGTCGCGCCCGGCGACGACAGCCGTTTAATCTTACAGGGTCTCACGCCACAATCCGCCACGCCGCCTGCCAGCGAGAAAAAACCATGAGTCACCAGTGTAGCCACGGACATATCCACTTTAGCAGCGATCTGCAAACCCCTGCTGAACAGCACCGTATGTCGCGGCAGATCGCGATCGCGATGATCACCATCGGGCTATTGTTATTAAGCCTGCTCTGGCGCGCGATAACGCCGGGCCAGCCAGCTGTCAGCGATATTCTGGCCGGCGTCGCGTGGCTGCTGGTCGCGGTGCCCGTTTTTCGCGCCGGCTGGCACAGTCTGCTGCACCCTGATCTGCACGGCGTAACCGACCAGTTGATCGTCCTGGCAATGCTCGGGGCGTGGGCGCTGGGCGATCTGATGACCGCCGCGTTACTGCCGGTTATCATGATTTTCGGTCACATCCTTGAAGAACGAAGCGTAATGGGTACGCGTCAGGCCATTGCCGGCCTGAGCAGACTAGCTTACAGCCGGGCAAGACGTGTGCGTCAGGATGGTTCGCTGGAAAATATTAGCAGCCAGCATCTTCAGCCGGGCGACATCGTAGACATTCGCCCTGGCGATCAAATTCCTGCAGATGGTCGTATTCTTTCTGGCCACGCCAGCATCGATATGGCCTCCATCACCGGCGAACCGATCCCGGTTGAGGTCACAGCGGGAATGTCTGTTTTCGGCGGTACCCTGAATCTGAACGGTTTACTGCGGGTGGAGGTCATCCATACGGGCGAGGAGTCTACGCTGGGGAAAGTTATCGCCCTGATGAAAGAGGCTGAGCAGGCAAAACCTCCGATTACCAGGATGCTAGAGTGCTACGCCGGTCAATACCTTATTCTTGTCCTGTTGATTGCCGCGACTACCTGGTTTTTAACCTATGACAGTCAGGCTATGCTGGCGGTGCTGGTCGCGGCTTGTCCCTGTGCCCTGGTGCTGTCGGCACCAGCAACGTCAATGGCCGGAATCGCCGTGGCCGCACGGCATGGGATATTGATCCGCAATGCAGCTTTTCTGGAGGAGTTGGCGGATGTCGACGCGATCATTATTGATAAAACCGGCACTCTGACCCAGGGCAGGCTACGGCTTGCCGATATCATTCTCACCACGAAACGTCCCAAAGAGGCCGTATTACAGTTGGCCTCGGCTCTCGGCGCGGCCAGTAACCACCCGGTCAGCCGTGCGCTGGCTGAAGCCAGACCGACAGGCACAGATACTGTGCTGCGTGATGTTGAGGAGATTCAGGGAATGGGAGTGATCGCGACCACCAGCGCGGGCCAGGCCCTGCTGGGACGGCGTGAACTGTTTGAACGCTATCGCATAAACGTCTCTCCCCTGCCCGATCATGATGGTCCGGTCGTCGGTGTGGCGGAAGATGGCGCGTTTCTCGGCTGGTTTCTCCTCGATGACGCCATACGCCCGGAGGCACCAGAGGCGATGGCGATACTTAAGACCTTGGGTATTGACCGTCAGCTTCTCCTGACAGGCGATCGACACATCGCTGCGCAACGGGTCGCGCAACAAACCGGGATCGGCGAACTGACCGCCGAAGCGCTACCGGCTGAAAAACTCCAGCAGGTCCATCAGGCGGTAAAAGAGGGATGGCGCCCCATGGTCGTCGGAGACGGTATCAACGACGCTCTGGCGCTGAAAGCCGGCGCCGTCGGTATCGCCATGGGCAGCAACGGGGCCGATATCGCGCTGGCGTCAGCGGATGTGGTATTAACCGGCAGCGATTTACGACGCCTGTCCACCGCGGTACGGCTGAGCAGGCAATGCCGCGCCACGCTCAGGGTAAACGTGATTATCGGGCTCGGTTGGACAGTGCTGATCGTCATCGCTGCTGCTATGGGATTTCTTGGCACCGCCGGGGCGCTGGTGGCGGCCATACTGCATAATCTAAGTACGCTTATTGTACTGCTGAATACCGGACGTTTGCTGCAGTTTGACGAAACGAATGAAATTAATGCAACACGGGAAACCCGATAATGTTTTTTCACAAGACATGAAGCATCATGCAACAGCCTTTATTACGCTGCGCGGAGGGCAGGTCCGCCCTGTCAACACGCTCTATGATGAATGCATAAAATGGCCTATTTTTGAGCATAGATACTGTTGTTACTTTGAAATAAATATGAACACTTTTTCAGCAATAACGTCTGGTGTTCAAATGGCCTCAGGGTATAGATTGATTCTCTGGTCCCCGTTGATGAGAAATAATATGAGAGTATCAAGTATCATTGGAGCGACGTTGTTAGCGACCTCCTTCCATGCAGCAGCATTTGTTTCAAAATCGCCTGTTCCTGTTGGCCAGAAAGTTAATATAACAAGTATATCCTATGGTGGTCATGCTATTCCCTCAGAAGCAGCGAACGGAGGAGTGACACAAATTATACCTATCCAGGGCTGTAACTGCGCCTTTTGCACAGCACTGCGCGGGGCCATGAGTTGAGTCTCGCCTCCTCGTTGTAGGTTCGTTCGATCTATACCCATCATAGGGCTGCGGCCACATGCCATTGCATTAAATGTGGTTTTATGGAACAAGTATTTAGTGATGGTGATTACTCTTGTCATCCGCTAAATACAAAGCATATATATTCTGAATCTCCTGATTCAATTATTCTTGTTCCCTCAGTATTTTGGTTTTTCTGGCATTTATAATTGCATTCACTATAATCTTTCTCTTTTTTAATAGCACCCATTTATTCACAACATTATTTTTATGAACTTAATTCAATCAATTACTAATTATTTTCACCTCACAAAATATATTACACCAAAAGCTATATACCCGCAGGGACGTCTGAACTCTGACCTGCTCCCGGTTGATTAATACTCGCTTCACTCATCGGCTTGGTGATGTCGTTACGCCCGGGGAATACCAGCTTATAACGCCCTGTGACTGCTTGAATTTCTTGTAACGCTGCTATCACCTGATCGGAGAGAGGCACCTGATGTGGCCGCCGCATCTTCATCCTATCTACCGGTACTTCCCATACTTGTTTATCGAAATCAAATTCTTTCCATTCCGCCATACGAAGTTCAATGGTACGAACACCCGTTAGCATCAGAATCCGTATTGCCAGACGGGTTATTGGGCTGCCAGAATAAGCGGCCAGTGCCTGTTGTAAGAAGGCCGGAAGTTCATCCGCTAACAGATGAGGGTAATGGACAGATTTAGGCGCAGTTAACGCACTTGCCAACTCTGAGGCTGGGTTAGTTTCAGCGCGGCCGGTGTCAATAGCGTAACGAAAGACCTGGTTGCAGGCCTGCCGAATTTTACGCAGTTTATCCATCACTCCACGTTTTTCGAGTTTACGAAGCGAACTGAGGATCTCGAGCGGCTTTATCTCTGCAATTGGACGCTTGCCAATATCAGGGAATATATCGTTTTCAAAGGTTTCCATAATGTCTTCAGCGTACCCCTTAGACCAATTAGGGCGTTTGTACTCATGCCATTCCAACGCGATAGCGTTGAAAGTGTTTTCTACATTAGCCTTCTGAGCCAATTTGTCAGCTTTCTTCTCTTCGCTCGGGTCGCCACCTAAAGCAACAATCTTGCGAGCTTCTTCGCGTTTCATACGGGCATCTGCCAAAGATATGTCAGGATAAACCCCGATAGAAAGTTTTTTCTCTTTACCCAAAACACGGTACTTAAAGCGCCAGTACTTCGCACCATTAGGCTTTATTAACAGATACAAGCCACCGCCATCGGTGAGCTTGTATTCTTTTTCTTTGGACTTTGCAGTATCAATCTGTCGTGCATTTAGTGGCATATGGGGCCTCTAATTTCCATTGAACGAGATGAGCCCCCTCAAAGGCCCCCAGATACCGCTTGATTTGGGTATAACTGAGTTGACTTCGATAGAACTCGTGACAGAAAAATCCAGTAATTTCAGGGGGTATAAAGGAGAAAAAGAGAATTTAGTAGAGGTGTGATTGCTGAAAATGGCACGCCCTACAGGATTCGAACCTGTGACCTACGGCTTAGAAGGCCGTTGCTCTATCCAGCTGAGCTAAGGGCGCATTGCGCGGATGCCCCACCTTTGCGGTGGAAACGGCTGGAATTATACGGTCAGCGCCTGATGAGTCAATGTATTTTCCGCTGGCTGCTTGCTTAGTGAACGGCTGTGAGCAATTTCGCACCATCCTTGCTGTTTTCAGACCAATTCCTCGCGGTTAATGACCTCTTTTCGTGTCTTTCGATAACGATGTCCTTTACAGCCATCTGCCAGAACACCATGAATACGCACATCCGGCTTCGGCCTCCTGACGATACTTAATGCCAGTTAAAATATCTTCTTCCTGTAAAGATATAATTCAGTCGAGATTCACTTCCTGCTTTTTTCCTCTCTCCTGGAAAGAACAGTAAAATTAATCTCTGCGGGCAGAACGATTGCCACCGCAATAAAGTAAACGCGTAGTGAAGATGAAAATATCCGCCAGGACTTTAATTTTCCTAAGGGGATTCTTAATAGGATCTCAGAAATAACCTGGTCAGAGTATTCGAATGAATCAGCAAATAGCGCGTCACCCGGTGCGATGCCTGACGTAGCCCCGCATTTCCTAAGGGTGATGAATTGTTGAAATTTCGTTAAAATCGGGACCGCGCGGGGCATTTTCCGCTCTCGCCCTCCCCTTTGCAGGTGAAATACGCAAACGATAACTGACAGCACGCCGCGCTTCTGACAAAATAGTCACATCCCCCTTAGTTGAAACGACAGATGGAATCCTCTCTCTGATGGCAGCAAAGATTATTGATGGTAAAACGATTGCGCAGCAGGTGCGCTCTGAGGTTGCGGAAAAAGTACGGGCGCGCGTTGCGGCCGGGAAACGCGCCCCAGGCCTGGCAGTCGTACTGGTTGGCAGCAACCCGGCATCGCAAATTTATGTCGGCAGCAAGCGCAAAGCCTGTGAGGAAGTGGGTTTCATCTCCCGCTCTTACGATCTTCCTGAAACCACCAGCGAAGCCGAGTTGTTGGAACTTATCGACAAGCTGAACGCCGATGTCACCATCGACGGTATTCTGGTGCAGTTGCCGCTGCCCGCCGGTATCGACAATGTGAAGGTGCTGGAACGTATCGCACCGGATAAAGACGTCGACGGTTTCCATCCGTATAACGTGGGTCGCCTGTGCCAGCGCGCGCCGCGTCTGCGACCCTGCACACCGCGCGGGATCGTGACGCTGCTGGAGCGCTATAACATTGATACTTTCGGCCTCAACGCCGTTGTGATCGGCGCATCCAATATCGTCGGCCGCCCGATGAGCATGGAGTTGCTGCTGGCGGGCTGCACCACCACCGTGACGCACCGTTTCACCAAAAATCTGCGTCACCACGTTGAGAATGCCGATCTGCTGATCGTCGCGGTCGGTAAACCGGGCTTTATTCCGGGCGAGTGGATCAAAGAAGGCGCGATTGTTATCGATGTCGGCATTAACCGCCTGGAAAACGGCAAAGTGGTCGGCGATGTGATCTATGAAGAAGCCGCGGCCCGCGCGGCGTATATTACCCCGGTTCCGGGCGGTGTCGGCCCGATGACCGTCGCCACCCTGATCCAGAACACGCTGCAAGCGTGTGAAGAATATCATGATGTAGAAGGCGCATAAGATGGCAACATTTTCCCTGGGAAAACACCCGCACGTAGAGTTGTGCGATCTGCTGAAACTGGAAGGCTGGAGTGAGAGCGGCGCGCAAGCGAAAATCGCCATTGCTGAAGGCCTGGTGAATGTAGATGGCGCGGTGGAAACGCGTAAACGCTGCAAAATCGTCGCCGGTCAGACGGTCAGTTTTGAAGGCCAGAGCGTGACCGTCATCGCCTGAGCACCTGCCAAAATGCCGGATGGCGCTGTACTTTTCAGCGCCTGCAAATGATGAGTCTCCAGGCCGGATCAGGCGATAGCCGCCATCCGGCCTTTCTTATTTAATCACCCCGTAATCATCACGGTTTATTACCGATCAACCTCAAATAATCATTAATTGATCTGGCTGAATGTAAAAATTTAGTTGCAGCTTTTTCGCCCTTATCTCACGATAAGTAGAACGTTCTACTAAAACGTTCTACTGACAATAATAACGCGCAAAATGCGCAACTTCGGGGGAAATCAGCATGAGTCTGATATCAGGGTTTGTTAAATCGCTGTCTAAATTATCGATGATTGGTCGCGCACTGATGCTGCCGATCTCGCTGTTACCGGCTGCGGGCTTATTACTGGCCTTCGGCGACAAATTCCATCTGCCGCTGATGATGAACGCAGGCGGCGTCATTTTTGATAACCTGCCCATGCTTTTCGCCATCGGTTCGGCTGTCGGGCTGGCGTCCGAATCCGGGATTGCGGCGCTGTCGGCGGCGGTCTCGGTGTTTGTCACCAACATCACTATCGGCACCATGTTAGGCATTACGCCGGAGATGGCCTCGCAGGGCGGGAAATACTCCATGGTGGTCGGGATCCCGACGCTGCAAATGGGCGTTTTTGGCGGCCTGATCTGCGGTATTCTCGCCGCCTGGTGCTATAACCGCTTCCACACGATGCAGTTACCGGAGTTTCTTGGCTTCTTCTCCGGCAAGCGTTTTGTCGCCATTGCCACGGCGTTCCTGTCATTTGTGCTCGGCCTGCTGCTGCCGTATGTCTGGCAACACATCCAGGCGGGTATCGATGCGCTGTCGGTGATCGTCAACGGCGATAACCAGGCGGCTTCGACCTTTATTTTCGGGCTGGTAGAACGCGCGTTGATCCCGCTCGGCCTGCACCACATCTGGTATCCCTCATTCTGGTATTCGTTTGGCAATTACACCACGCAGGCCGGTCAGGTGATCCACGGCGACCAGACTATCTGGTTCAAGATGCTGGAAGAAGGGGTGAAATCGTTCAGCAGCGACACCTACCAGAACGCCGGGAAATTTATGCAGGGTGAGTTCCCGCTGATGCTGTTCGCGCTTCCGGCGGCTTGCCTTGCGATGTACCACGAAGCGCAGACCCGCAACAAAAAGATTGCTTTCGGTATCCTCTTCTCGGCGGCGCTGACCTGCTTCCTGACCGGGATCACCGAGCCGGTTGAATTTACCTTTATCTTTGTCGCGCCGATCCTCTATGTCTTTAACGCCATCATGGCGGGCCTGGCCTATATGACGATGTACCTGCTGCACGCGCACATCGCCAAATCGTTCTCTGCCGGCTTTATTGATTATCTGTCGTTCGGCATTCTGCCTTCGTTTAACGGCTATCAGACTAACTTCCTGAACGCTATTATCGTCGGTATTCCGATGGCGCTGATTTACTACTTCACCTTCCGCTTTGTGATCCGCCGTTTTGATGTCAAAACGCCAGGCCGTACCGACGTGACCGCTGTGGCGGACGATAAAACCGATACCGAGCTGGCGACCGAAATTATCGGCCTGCTGGGAGGTGCGCAGAATATTGATTCCGTGGGTTCCTGCATCACCCGTCTGCGCCTCGAAGTGGCGAAGAGCGAAATGGTGGATAAAGATGGACTTAACGGGCTGGGCGCGCGCGGCGTGGTATTTGTGGGCGACAGCGGTATTCAGGTGATTTTTGGCGCGAGGGCGCAATTTATCGCACAAACCATGTCCACGATGATCGGCAAATAATAATATGCCGGATTGGCGCCTCTGCGGTAGCCTAACCGAGGCGCTAACCCGGCGGATAAGCAGGAAATTCAGGGAGCAGAGTTGAAGAAAGTCAGCATTATTGATGTCGCAAAACAGGCGGGCGTTTCCGTTTCCACCGTCTCGCTGGTGCTGCGTCAGAAAGGGAAAATATCAGAAGCCACGATCGAGAAAGTCCATGCGGCGATCGCGGCGCTCGGCTATGTGCAAAACGTCGCGGCGGCTAACCTGCGCGCCAACACCTCCAACCTGATCGGGCTTATCCTGCGCGATTTCAGCGACAGTTTTTCCATCAAAGTGATGGCCAGTATCGTTCAGGAACTGGAAACGCAGGGATATATGGTGTTCCTCGGCCAGCCGCTTAATGATGGTGAACATCTTGAACGCTGCCTGCTCTCCTTCCAGCAACAGGGCGTGGCGGGCGTGATTTATCTTGCCTCGGATACGCGCAGCGCCTCGCTGCCTGAACAGATCCGCCAGTGTCACCTTCCGCTGGTGGTCGTTTCACAGTCACTGCTCAACGAGAACTGCGATTTAGTGATGCGTGATAACCGGCAGGCGGCGAGCCTGGCGACGCGCTACCTGATTGAACGCGGACACCGCAGTATTGCCTATATTGGCGGCGTCGAGGGCGATTTACTTCGCCAGCAGCGGCTACTGGGTTTTCGCAGCGCAATGAGCCAGCATGGGCTGGTGCTGCGCGAAGGTTCAACGCCGGATTGCAGCGACGACACCCAGGCGGCAAGCTACGCCACCCGGCAGTTGCTGGAAAATAACAACACCATCACCGCCCTGCTCTGCCACTCCCCGGCGGCGATGATTGGCTCGATATCCGGCATTCACCACACCGGGCGCACCGTCGGCAAGGATGTCTTTCTCTCTC
Organism: Kosakonia sp. MH5; assembly: GCF_009935945.1. Classification (NCBI taxonomy): domain Bacteria; kingdom Pseudomonadati; phylum Pseudomonadota; class Gammaproteobacteria; order Enterobacterales; family Enterobacteriaceae; genus Kosakonia; species Kosakonia sp. MH5. Next base: position 1,078,017 of record NZ_QODH01000001.1, read on the forward strand.
AACAAGTTGCGCTGATAGGCTTTGAGGATATGCTGCACGTCAACCTCACCTCGCCCTCGTTCACCTATGTCTCTTCTGCCAGTGAAGAGACCGGGCGCCAGGCCGCCGGGCTGATGCTGCGCAAACTGAAAGAACCTGAGTTACAGACCCAGCGCATTACGCTCTCCGGGCAGCTTATCGCCCGTGAGTCAGCGTAATTAACCGCGGCGAGATAGAGGCGTTGTTAATGATGCGCCCGCCTATCGGCCGCTGGGTTTTCATGATTTTTATCGCTTCCTGAGCGCAGCGAAAACTGGCGTGGTCATTTGTCATACGCAGGAAAATTCGCCCTAAAATTTATGCGATCACGGGTAGATTCGGAAAAGCACGCAGTCATTCCCGTTCGTGCAATGGCTATAATCTCGCTTTTCTTCAGGGACATACCTCATGCCAACGATCGTTACTCATGCTGCCGTTCCTCTGTGCCTGGGCTTAGGGCTGGGTAATAAAGTCATTCCGCGCGGGTTATTAGTGGCAGGGATTGCACTGGCGATGCTGCCAGATGCCGACGTGTTAGCCTTTAAATTCGGCGTCGCCTACGGCAACGTTTTTGGTCATCGCGGATTTACCCACTCGCTGCTGTTTGCCTTTGTCGTACCGCTGCTGGTCGCGTGGTTTGGGCGAAAACGGTTCAAAGCCAGCCTGCTGCGCTGCTGGGCATTTTTAACGGTTTCGCTGTTATCGCACAGCCTGCTGGATTCAATAACCACCGGCGGTAAAGGCGTCGGCTGGCTGTGGCCGTGGTCAGATGAACGCTTCTTTGCGCCCTGGCAGGTGATTAAAGTCGCACCGTTTGCTCTGTCACGCTACACCACGCCGTATGGTCACCAGGTGATCATTTCTGAGTTGCTGTGGGTGTGGCTGCCAAGTGTGATAGTGATGGGTTTATTGTGGTGGCGCAGGCGTTAAAGGGGATGGCAGTTTTCGTGTTAACTGGCGTTGTGCAGGCCGGATAAGCACCATCCCACGCTCGTTACCGAATGGCAGAGAAAAACACACCAGAGATAAAAAAAGCGGCCGAAGCCGCTTTTTTCTTACTTACGACGCCAGGTCGTGCCCTGCGGACCATCTTCCAGCACAATGCCCATCTCATTGAGACGGTCACGCGCCGCATCGGCTGCCGCCCAGTCCTTCGCTTTACGCGCATCAAGGCGCTGCTGGATCAGTTGTTCAATCTCAGCCACTTCGCCATCGTCCGCCTGCGCACCGCTTTGCAGGAAAACATCCGGCTCCTGTTTCAGCAAACCAAGTACGCCCGCCAGCTTACGCATATGTGACGCCAGCGCATTGGCCGCATGCGCATCTTCCGTTTTCAGACGGTTCACTTCACGCGCCATGTCGAACAGCACCGAGTAGGCTTCCGGCGTGTTGAAATCATCATCCATTGCTTCAACGAAACGCGCTTCAAACGCCTCGCCACCTTCCGCCGGCACAGTGCTGTCTGTACCGCGCAGTGCGGTGTAGAGACGCTCCAGCGCAGAGCGTGCCTGCTTGAGGTTCTCTTCGCTGTAGTTCAACTGGCTGCGGTAGTGACCGGACATCAGGAAGTAGCGGATGGTTTCCGCGTCGTAATACTTCAGCACATCGCGCACGGTAAAGAAGTTACCCAGCGATTTGGACATCTTTTCGCGGTCAACCATTACCATGCCGGAGTGCATCCAGTAATTCACGTATTCGCCGTCATGGGCGCAGGTAGATTGCGCGATTTCGTTTTCATGGTGCGGGAACATCAGATCAGAACCGCCGCCGTGAATGTCGAAATGTGAACCGAGCTGTTTGCAGTTCATCGCCGAGCACTCGATGTGCCAGCCCGGACGCCCTTCGCCCCACGGCGACTGCCAGCTCGGCTCGCCCGGCTTGGACATTTTCCACAACACGAAATCCATTGGGTTGCGCTTGATTTCAGCGACTTCCACGCGCGCACCCGCCTGCAACTGATCCAGATCCTGGCGCGAAAGCTGGCCGTAAGTCGGATCCGTCGGCACCGAGAACATCACGTCGCCGTTGTCAGCCACATAAGCGTGACCGCGTTCCAGCAGGCGTTCGGTGATTTCAATAATTTCGTGGATATGGTGCGTCGCGCGCGGCTCGCTGTCCGGGCGCAGAATATTGAGCGCGTCAAAATCCTTATGCATCTCGACGATCATACGATCGACCAGCGCAACAAAGCTTTCGCCGTTTTCATTCGCACGTTTAATGATTTTATCGTCAATATCGGTGATGTTACGTACATACTTCAGCTTATAGCCGAGAAAACGCAGATAACGTACAACCACGTCGAAGGCAACAAAAGTGCGACCATGGCCGATATGACACAGATCGTAAACAGTGATACCACACACGTACATGCCGACTTCCCCGGCATGAATAGGTTTGAATTCCTCTTTTTGGCGCGTCAGTGTATTAAAGATTTTTAACATCGAAGATTCCATTTGGACGTGTGTGGAACGAAAACCGCATATATTACCCGTAATTCAAACCCGAAGCAGCACACTTTGCAAGGTGATCCCACCTCGCGGTTATGCTATAACAGGCGACTATCTCTGACCCACTGGCGGGTCTGTGCACTACACTATCAGAACAGGATGCAATAATGGTTACTTTCCACACTAATCACGGCGACATCGTAATCAAGACGTTTGACGATAAAGCGCCTGAAACAGTTAAAAACTTCCTGGACTACTGCCGTGAAGGTTTCTATAACAACACAATTTTCCACCGTGTTATCAATGGCTTCATGATTCAGGGCGGCGGCTTCGAACCGGGCATGAATCAGAAAGTCACTAAAGATCCGATCAAAAACGAAGCCAACAACGGTCTGAAAAACAGCCGTGGTACGCTGGCAATGGCGCGCACTCAGGCGCCGCACTCCGCAACTGCGCAGTTCTTCATCAACGTGGCAGACAACGACTTCCTGAACTTCAGCGGCGAAAGCCTGCAAGGCTGGGGCTACTGTGTCTTCGCCGAAGTGGTTGAAGGCATGGACGTGGTTGACAAAATCAAAGGCGTTTCCACCGGTCGTAGCGGCATGCATCAGGACGTTCCGAAAGAAGACGTTGTGATTGAAAACGTGACCGTCAGCGAGTAAGCGTGGCGACACTCTTTATTGCAGATTTGCACCTGCAAACAGAAGAACCGGCGATCACCGCCGGTTTTCTGCGTTTTTTAGCCGGTGAGGCTCGCCAGGCGGACGCGCTCTATATTCTGGGCGATCTGTTTGAAGCCTGGATCGGCGATGACGATCCCAACCCGCTGCACCAGCAAATCGCCAGCGCCATCAAATCGCTGGTTGAAAGCGGCGTACCCTGTTACTTCATTCACGGCAACCGTGATTTTCTGCTCGGCAAACGCTTTGCCCGCCAAAGCGGTATGCAACTGCTGCCGGAAACGCAAGTGCTCGATCTGTATGGCCGTAAGATACTGATCATGCACGGCGATACGCTGTGTACCGACGATGCCGGTTACCAGGCGTTTCGCAAAAAAGTCCACACGCCGTGGATACAAGCCCTGTTTCTCGCCCTGCCGCTGTTTATCCGCCGCCGTGTCGCCGCGAAAATGCGCGCCGGAAGTAAAGCCGCTAACAGCAGTAAATCGCTTAAGATCATGGACGTAAATCCGCAAGCCGTCATCGACGCTCTGGAAAAGCACCGCGTTCAGTGGCTGATCCACGGCCATACGCACCGCCCGGCAGTACATGAACTCACCGCGAACAACGCGCCCGCATTTCGGGCTGTTTTAGGTGCCTGGCACAGTGAAGGTTCGATGGTGCGCGTCAGCGAAACTGGTGTCGAACTGCTCTTTTTTCCCTTCTGATTAGCAACGCACGCGTCGCGGCAAACGCGCAAAACATCGCCACGCAACCGTTTTCCTTCGTCATTTTACATGCTATTCTCTGTGCCCTCTTTTGTCGTCTGAAGTACACCCACAGGAGTTTTGAGACGCATGTCTTCAAGCAACCAACCGGCGCGCATCGCCATTGTTATGGGATCGAAAAGCGACTGGGCAACCATGCAGTTCGCCGCAGAAATCCTCGATACCCTGAACGTCCCGCACCATGTTGAAATCGTCTCCGCACACCGCACTCCGGATAAACTGTTTAGCTTCGCCGAAAGCGCAGAGCAGAACGGTTTTCAGGTGATTATCGCCGGTGCTGGCGGCGCGGCGCATTTGCCAGGGATGATTGCGGCCAAAACGCTGGTGCCGGTGCTGGGTGTACCAGTACAAAGCGCCGCGCTGAGCGGCGTCGATAGCCTCTACTCTATCGTCCAGATGCCGCGCGGTATTCCTGTTGGTACGCTGGCGATCGGCAAAGCTGGCGCAGCAAACGCGGCGCTACTGGCCGCGCAAATCCTCGCCCAGCACGATGCTGCACTGCATCAACGTCTGGCGCAGTGGCGCAAAGCCCAGACCGATGAAGTGCTGGACAATCCGGATCCCCGGGGGGCGGCATGAAGCAGGTCTGCGTATTAGGTAATGGTCAGCTTGGCCGCATGCTGCGCCAGGCTGGCGAGCCGCTGAGCATTGCAGTATGGCCGGTCGGACTGGACGCGGCGCCGGAAGCGGTGCCGTTTCAGCAGAGCGTGATCACGGCAGAAATTGAACGCTGGCCGGAAACGGCGCTGACCCGCGAACTGGCGCGTCATCCGGCGTTTGTAAACCGCGACGTATTTCCGGTGATTGCGGATCGTCTGACGCAAAAACAACTCTTTGACAAGCTGCAACTCGCCACCGCGCCATGGCAACTGCTGACAGAGAAAAGCGAGTGGCCGGGCGTGTTTTCGCGCCTGGGCGAGCTGGCCATCGTCAAACGCCGCGTCGGCGGCTATGACGGCCGCGGCCAGTGGCGTCTGCGGGCTGCCGATACCGATCAACTGCCGGAAGAGTGCTACGGCGAGTGCATCGTCGAGCAGGGCATCAACTTTTCAGGTGAAGTGTCACTGGTTGGCGCGCGCGGCCATGATGGCAGCACAGTGTTTTATCCGCTGACGCACAACCTGCATCAGGACGGCATTTTGCGTACCAGCGTGGTTTTCCCGCAGGCCAATGCCGAACTACAGCAGCAGGCCGAAGAGATGCTCTCGGCAATCATGCACGAGTTGCACTACGTCGGCGTGATGGCGATGGAGTGCTTTGTCACCCCGGCCGGGCTGCTGATTAACGAGCTGGCGCCGCGTGTTCACAACAGCGGCCACTGGACGCAAAACGGTGCCTCAATCAGTCAGTTTGAACTGCATCTGCGCGCGGTAGTGGATTTACCGCTGCCGCCACCGGTAGTCAACAGCCCGTCGGTGATGATCAACCTGATTGGCAGCGATCTCAATTACGACTGGCTTAAGCTGCCGCTGGTGCATCTGCACTGGTACGATAAAGAGGTGCGTCCGGGGCGTAAGGTGGGTCACCTGAACCTCAACGACAGCGATACCTCCCGTCTGAGCGCTACGCTGGAAGCGCTGGTTCCGCTGTTGCCGCCGGAATATGCCAGCGGCATCGCCTGGGCGCAGTCAAAACTGCAATAATCCTCGATCTCTACGCTGGCGGTCATCGCCAGCGTTTTCAATTTCGCTTGTCGCGTTCCTTTGAAGCAAGCTGCTCTCGTAAACGTCCTGTACACATATTAGATTCGCGCCACAACATCACAGATCATCTGCGGGAAATTAATCTCCGCCAGAATTTTATTTGCCAACTGCTCGGGGGAGGCATTTTTGGGTGTCAGGTAAATATCTTTTTTCCACATAACGGCAATTTTCGCTAATTTCAGCAAATGATATTTCCTGACACCGGGCGGTAATATTGCCTCGTCAAAAGGAACCACCGGGCTTCCTTTATGAATTCCTGCACATGTATTTGCACTATCATAAATATATTTCTCATGTCTATTTGGTTCAGAATTGAGTAAAAGATCTCCCTGATAAAGTAAGCGATCGCCCTCTCTTGCTTTCTGGATATGCCATAGTCGTCGATTGTTGCAATCAAGATCTTTTCTGGTAGAAAAACCCACTACTCTGTAGGGATGATAAAAAACTGACGTCCTGCCATCATCGCTCCCCCGTGAACGGCGATTGAGTTCCAGACGGATACGACAAAATTCTTTCGTATCGGGCTGATAAAAGTAAAAGGATGAAAACCCTTTATTTTTCGGTGCAGTAAACCAACATTTAAACATACTCCCTCCTTGTATATTTAACCGAATGAAACTGGCTTAAAAATAATGCACCGGGCGATTAACCAACCACAATTAAAGAGTTATTAAATAATAAGTTAAATCTTACATCCCAATAAGATAATTCAAACGAACCATTCCGTTTATGTCGACAGTCTGACATCACACAGATTAATCTGGGCTGTAGTATAAAAGGACGAATATAGGCGCTGTGCCGGAATATAGTGCGGGCATCTTGTTACACATTAAAAAGCGATTAGCTCCCGCCATTGATCTCGGCAGCTTCGGGCGTAAAATCTGCACGCGGCGGTTACCGCCAGCGTTTTGCAGAAGGAAGCCCCATGAACGACACGACGGATTACCTGACTATCCTGCGTGATACCACTCCTCTTATTGATGTCCGCGCACCGATTGAGTTTCAACAAGGTGCCCTGCCTGGCGCCATTAACCTGCCGCTGATGAATGATAGCGAGCGCGCCGCCGTCGGCACCTGCTACAAAAAAGCGGGACCGGAGGCCGCGTTGCGTCTGGGTCACCAGTTGGTTCAGGGCGAATTACGGGAACAACGAATGCAGGCATGGCTCCAGGCCTGCAAGCAAAATCCACGCGGCTATATCTGCTGCGCGCGCGGCGGTCAGCGTTCGCACATCGTACAGCAGTGGTTACGCGAGCGAGGAGTTGACTACCCGCTGGTCATCGGCGGCTACAAAACACTGCGTCAGGCAGCAATAGAGGCGATACATCAGCGTTTGCAGCGCCCGCTGTTGCTGATTGGCGGCTGTACCGGTAGCGGCAAAACGCTACTGGTGGCATCCCGACATAACGGGATCGATCTGGAGGGGCTTGCCCGCCATCGCGGCTCCTCGTTTGGCCGCACGCTGCAAGCGCAACTTTCGCAGGCCAGTTTTGAAAATCAACTGGCTGCGGTACTGCTGAAAACATCTCCCGCTTTCTGGCTGCTGGAGGATGAAGGGCACGCGATTGGCGCGAATCATCTGCCAGCAATACTGCGTGAGCGCATGGCGCAATCACCGCTGGCGGTGGTGGAAGAGCCGTTTGAGCAGCGGCTTGAGCGCCTGCGTAACGACTATTTTTTGCAGATGTCACAAGCCTTTATCCAGCGCGATGGTGAAGAAGCAGGCTGGCAGGCTTACGCAGAGTACCTGCGCCACGGTCTGTTTGCGATTCGCCGCCGCCTTGGGTTACAGCGTTTCGCACAGCTTAGCGCCCGCCAGGAGGAAGCGCTGATTCAACAACAGCGTTCCGGTAATACAAGTGCGCATTTTGCGTGGCTTGCGCCGCTGCTTGAAGAGTATTACGACCCGATGTATCGCTATCAGTTAGAAAAGCGCGCGAAAGATATTATCTTCCGCGGCAATTACGATGAAACGGCCGCCTGGCTGGCGGCACAAAATAACCAGCAGTAATGTCGGTGGCTGGCAACGATCCCCGGTCTGCCCGGTGAGCGGGTCGACCATATGAACCCGCTCGTGGGATATCAATGACGATCGCGCTTATCGGCGCGTTTTGCCAGCCAGTCACCCAGCATCTGCACCACCTGCACCAGCACGATCAGCGCCACCACGGTGACAATCATCACCTGCGTTTCATAACGATAGTAGCCGTAACGAATCGCCAGATCGCCCACACCGCCACCGCCGACAATCCCCGCCATCGCCGAGTAGCCAATCAGGCTCACCAGCGTGATAGTCAGACCGCGCAGTAAGCCAGCGCTGGCTTCCGGCAGCAGCACCGTACAGATAATGCGTAGCGGGCTGGCGCCGAAGGCTTCAGCGGCTTCGATGATCCCTTTGTCCACTTCACGCAGCGCGCTATCAACCAGCCGGGCGTAAAAAGCGATAGCCGCAACAGACAGCGGCACGGAAGCGGCAATCGGCCCAATGGTATTGCCGAGCAGCCATTGGGTTAACGGCAGCAGCAACACCAGCAGGATGACAAACGGCACCGAACGAATAATATTGACCAGCACAGAGCTGATTAAATAAACCGCGCGATTCTGCCAGAAAAGGTGGCGATCGGTTACGAAAATCAAAAAACCTAACGGCAAACCGCCAACAATCGCCAGCACCGTCGAAATGCTCAACATCTGGAAGGTTTCGCCAAAAGCCAGGCTTAAATCGGCCAGTAAATCATCCACGAATCACCTCCACCTGTGCGGTACGGTTGCGAATGTAATCAACGGCTTCTGCCACCCGATGCGGATTTTCAGCAGAGGACAATTGCACCACCAGCATCCCCAGCGCGCGCTCACCGATATACTCAATTTTGCCGTGCAGAATATTCACCGCCACGCCAAACTTCACCGCCGCATCGGAGAGCACCGGCTGTTCGGCGGAGTCGCCAATAAACAGGATCTTCAGCAGTTGCCCCGGTAAATGTTGCTGTAAACGTTCCGGTAGCGTCAGGTTCAACGTGTGCGATACCAGTTGTTGGGTGAATGCATGCTGTGGATGGGCAAAAATATCAAACACTTCCCCCTCTTCCACCACTTTACCGCCTGACATTACCGCCACCCGATCGCAGATCGATTTGATCACATTCATTTCATGGGTGATCAGCACAATCGTGATCCCCAGTTGTTCGTTGATCTGTTTTAACAGCGCCAGAATGGTGGCGGAAGTTTCCAGATCCAGCGCGGAAGTCGGCTCGTCGCACAGCAATACATCCGGATGGTTGGCAATCGCGCGCGCGATACCCACGCGCTGTTTTTGCCCACCGCTCAGTTGTACCGGATAACGATGCGCTTTATCGCTCAATCCAACCAGTTGCAGAATTTCCGCTACACGCGGGGCGATTTTGCTGCGCTCCCAGCCCGCCGCTTTCAGGCTAAAGGCCACGTTTTGCGCCACCGTGCGGGTGTGCATCAGATTAAAATGCTGAAAAATCATGCCAATGCGCTGACGCGCCTGACGCAGCGCTGCGCCATCCAGCGCGGAGATTTCCACGCCATTAATATTTACGCGGCCCTGGCTGGGACGCGTAAGTGCATTTAATGTGCGCAGCAATGTGCTTTTGCCCGCGCCACTGGTACCGACAATGCCAAAAATTTCACCTGCGGCGATGCGCAGCGAGACCGAATCAACGGCACGCGTAGCGCTTGCGCTCCCGCGACCTGCGGGAAAATCGACGCAAACCTTCTCTATCTCAATCATGCAAACCTCAAACGACAAAAGGCAGGCCGCAGCCTGCCAGTCAAATCAAGCGGAAACTTATTTCTTATCCGCTTGCGTCATCCAGTCGGGTTTCTGGAAAGCGCCATAAACATTGTTGGGATCGTCAATGACCGCGCGATAAGCCGGTGATTTCACCACTTCAACAATATCCTTCGCGAACGGCTTATCGGCATCTTCCGTACGTACTGCGATGATATTCTTCAGATTTTCATCCAGATGTTCCTGCTTCAGCGCGGAAGAGAGCTTCAACCCGGCGGCGATAGCAAAGTTACCGTTGACCAGTGAAGCGGTCACCCCGTCCAGCGTGCGTGGCAGTTGTGCCGCTTCCAGCGGTTTGAACACCAGCCCTTTCGGGTTGCTGGCAATATCACGCTCGGAGGCTTTAGTCGGATCAATCGACTCTTTGATGGTGATAAGATCCAGCGATTGCAGGAAACGCAGCCCGCGCGCCAGGTTGGTCGGATCGTTGGAAAGCGTGACAATATCGCCCTTTTTCAACTCATCCAGACTTTTGATTTTACGGGAGTAAAACCCCATTCCCGCCGTTGGTACGCTGATCAGTTTGCTTAACTTCAGCCCTTTATCCGCGGTGAATTTGTCAAAATAGAGGCTGTGTTGAAACAGGTTCGCATCAATACTGCCGTTCGCCAGCGCCATGTTGGGTTGTACATAATCACTGAATTCACGTACCACCACTTTATAGCCCTTCTCTTTCAGCGACGGCGCAATCGCCTGTTTCACCATATCGCCGTAAGGGCCAGGTGCCACGCCGAAGACGATCGTGTGCGGATCGCTGCTGGCGTGAGCAAAAGGTAAACCGCATACCAGAAGCAGTGCGCCGAAGGTAGCGCGTAAGCTGAGACGACGTCCCATAAATTCTCCCTAACGAGTTGAGATGCTGTGTGGCGCGACGTGCAATGCGCCGCGTTCCATTTTCACCCTGTGAATAAGGCTGGAGGATAAGATGGCACAAACGCGGCCCTGCGGTAATTGAAAAAAATTCACTATGCTGTGAACTATGTCACTGAATGGTGGGGAGATATTTTCAGGATAAGGTGATGAAGCATAACGAAAAGCCCCACTTTTCGCGGGTAATAGGCTGTTTCGTTATGCTTTTTATTGATAAGCATTGCCGGATTTAAACTAAGCGCTAAACCCGGCAGCGCATGGCTTATCAGAAGTCGTAACGCAGACGAACAATGTTCATATCGGCCAGAGACTTGTCGGTGCTGCTGGTGAATACGTGTTCGTAATCGACACGGAAACCGTAATCCAGCTGGAAGGTCACACCTACGCCGTTGTCGATACGCTGATAGTCGCGGCCAGTGGTGTATTGCAGACGGTCGCCCATCACGTACGGCTGTACATATTTAAGCGCGTACTGGCCCACCGGGATTTTATAACCGGCAAAATATTCAATACCCCACGCGTCACCCGCGAAGTAGTCGTGAACATTTTTCTGACCGGTGGTCAGGAAGTTTTCGTACCAGCCGCCGCCGAAGGAGAAGGTCCAGTTATCCGGCGTCCAGCTCAGCGCTGTACCATAGATGTTCTGGCTGTAGGAGTCAGTATCGCCAGTGCTGCTGTTACGCACGTTGGCTTTGGTGTAGTTCCACGCCGTACCCCAGGTCAGGTTTTTGGCCAGGTGGTAATCCACACCCAGTGAACCGCCGCCATTACGTTTGTAACGGATGCTGCTGTTTTTCAGCAGCAGTTCGCTATCGGAGAACAGGTAGGCGGCATAGAGATCAAAATCACCAAAGGTGTTTTTGTATTTCAGCATCTTACGTGAACGGTAAGAACCGTCGTAATCACCTTTGATACCGTTACCCGGTGCCTGGGCTTTCATGTCGTAATCCCAGATATCGGTTTTCGCACCCACGACATCGTAATAAATGCTGTTCTGCTGACCAAAGGTCATCGTACCCCAGGTTTTGCTTTTCAGACCGGTGTACAGCATACGACGGGTGGTATTGTTGGAACCTGCTGCGTAGTGACTATCCCAGTCGAACAGCGCCGGAATGTTCACACCCAGTTCGTAATAGTTAATCCAGCTAATATCATCAAACAGGTAGTAGTCCGACGCGAAACGAAAGCGGGTGCCGCCGTCATAACCGTTACGTTTGTACGAGCCTTTGTCGCTATTGCCCATCGCGTTATCGAACTGCGGACGGATAGAACCGCCAACGGTGAAGTTCAGTCGGCTCAGCGGATCGCCGGCCTGTGGATCCTGTTTAAGAAGGGTGATTTCCGCCTGAGTTGCGAAAGATGTTAATGCCACTGCTGCGCCAATGGCTGTCGCCAGGGCGGTTGTTTTTATTTTCATGGTTTTTCCTTGATGGATAGACGCCACTAGTAAGTACTAGCGGGCAGATACTAACGTCTAAAAGTTCGCGTCTGTTGGGGATTTTTTGATTTTTTGTGCTACTAAATACTTTGAAACCAAGCATTTACACTTTGAAATGGAAACACACCATTAGAATTAATGGTGTGTTTTTCGTTAAAAAGTTATTGAGAAATGATTAACTGCTGAATTGACGAAACAGTGCTTTGCCCTTAAGCAGACGCGCGCCAAGCCAACCGCCGCAAAGGGAGAGCAGCAGCGCGCCACACAGTGGCAGAGTGATCCACAGCCGCCAGTCTGGCTGCCAGGGGAAATCAAATACCCGGGTTTGCAGTACCGCCAGCGCCGTTTCTGCGCCAATGGCCGCCACCAGCCCGGAGACTGCGCCCAATAAGGCAAATTCGCACCATAACGTGGCGCGTAACAGCCGTTTCCCCGCGCCCAGCGTGCGATAAACCACCAGTTCCTGGTGACGCTGACGCATTCCTACCTGAACCTGTGCCAGCAGCAGCAACAGACCGCAGGCAGTGACCAGCACCACCATCACTTCCAGCGCCCGGCTTACCTGCTCCAGCACCTGGCCGACTTGTTTTAAAATTGCGCCAATATCCAGCAGGCTGACGGTGGGGAATTCCCGGTTAAGCTGAGTCAACATGCTGTTACCATTTTCCCAGCGGAAGCTGGTCAGCCAGCTTTGCGGCTGACCATCAAGCGCCCCTTGCGGGAAGATAAAGAAGAAGTTAGGGCGCATGCTTTCCCAGTCAACTTTACGCAAACTGCTGATTCTGGCGCTGAACTCCTGCGTATCGCCCATAAAGGTTACGCTGTCGCCCGGCTTCAGGCCAAGCCGTTCTGCCAGCCCCTCTTCGACAGAAACTTCACCCGATTTTGGCGGCCAGCTTCCCGCAGTGATCGGATTATGCTCCGGTCGCTGCTGCTGCCAGGTAAGATTCAGTTCACGGTTCAGCGCTTCATCCTGATTCCCCTCGGTGGATTGACCGTTAATCTGCGTCATTCTGGCCCGCACAATCGGATAGAACGATTCCGGACGCACATGATGTTCAGCCAGGAACGCTTTCACCGGCGCCACCTGTTCCGGCGCGATATTGATGAGGAAATAGTTTGGGCTTTCCGGCGGCAACTGCTGCTGCCAGCGCTCCAGCAGATCGCCGCGCAGTACCAGCAACATCGCCAGTAACATAAAAGAGAGGGAAAATGCCGACAGTTGGCTCAGGGTTGACCACGGTTGGCGCAGCAGGCGATTCACCGCCAGACGCAGCGGTAGCGCTTTCAGAGTCAGCCGTTTTAAAACATTGAGCAGCAGCCAGCCGACCACGCCGCACAACAATGCCAGCACCACTGCTCCCGCCAGCACCGACCACAGCAGCATACTGCCCCCCATCAGCCAGGCCAGCAGCAAAATCGCCACGGCGCAGATGACAGGAATATAGAACTTCAGCGGCCAAACGTTCGCCACCGCATCGCGGCGCAATACGCGCAACGGCTGCGTGGCTAACAGCAAGCGATAAGGACGCAAACCCACCAGCAGCGAAATCACCACCATCGCGCCGACAGCCCACAGCCACGGCCACAGGCTGGCTGGCGGTAACGCAGCGGGAAGCACCGGTTTGAGCAACACCATCAACAAGCTTTCAAAAGCCAGCCCCAGTACACCGCCCGTCACCACTGCCAGCACCAGCACCAACAGCCACTGTCCAACAATCAACTTGCGCAGTTGCGCGCGCCCGGCGCCCAGGGTTTTCAGCACCGCGACCAGATCGTAACGGCTGCGACAGTAGTGCGCCATCGCCACGGCCACCGCAGCAACCGCCAGCAGCAGAGTTAGCAGCGCAGAAAGCAGCAGGAACTGCTGCGAACGCTGGAGCGATTTACCGAGCGCCCCATCATCCTGCTCCATCCCGTACCAGCGATGCTCCGGTTTTAGCTGCGGCAGCAACCACTTTTCGTAGGCGTCGAGCTGCGCGGGCGTACCGGCAAATTTTGCGCGCCAGCTTACCCGGCTACCCGGCTGTACGGCGCCGGTCTTCGCCACATCCGCCGCATTCATCAGCAGGCGCGGCGCCATCTGGAAGGGGTTGAAACCGGAATCCGGTTCCTGAACCACTTCACCGGCGATATGTAACGTCGCATCACCAACATCGATCGTATCGCCGACCTTCAAATTGAGCAGGGCCATCAGCCGTGGTGCCAGCAATACGCTGCCCGCCTGCGGCTTCAGCCCGGCTGGACGGGTTTGCAGCTCGCCATAAAGCGGGTAAAGATCGTCGACCGCTTTCACATCCGCCAGTTGCGGCGTATCTCCGGCGAAAGTCATGGTGTTAAAGCTGATTTGCTCGCTCACTTTCAGGCCGAGTTTGCGCGCCTCATCCAGCCATGCTGCAGGGATTTCGCGGGAACTGCGCAGCGCCCGATCGCCAGCCATAAAGTCGCGGCTCTGCTGGCTCAGCCCTTTTTCCATCCGATCGCTGATATTGCCGAGCGCCAGCACACAAGCGACAGCGAGGCTGAGCGCCATCCAGACAATCAGCAGCGAAGGCGAGCGCCATTCACGCCAGAACCAGCGGGCAATCATGCTTCCTCCCGCAGTTCGCCATTAACCAGACGTAAACGCCGGTCGCAGCGCGCTGCCAGTTGCAGATCGTGCGTCACCAGAATTAACGTTGTGCCGTGCTGCTGATTCATGGAAAACAGCAGGTCAGCGATTTTGTCGCCGGTCTGTCGATCGAGATTGCCGGTGGGTTCATCGGCAAACAGCACGGCCGGACGGCCGTTAAAGGCGCGTGCCAGTGCCACTCGCTGCTGCTCGCCGCCAGAAAGTTGCGCAGGCAGGTGATCGAGGCGCTTGCCCAGCCCCAACTCTTCCAGCAGGGCTTTGGCGCTGCCGCGGCTTTGGCCGCCGTTTTCTCCGCGCAGTAAGGCAGGTAACTCCACGTTTTCCAGCGCGTTAAGCGTGGGAATCAGCATAAACGACTGAAAAACAAAACCCACATTCTGCGCCCGCAGTGTCGCTCGCGCCTCTTCATCCATCGCATGCAGCGGCTTACCCAGCAGATGAACCTCCCCACTGCTGCCATCATCCAGCCCGGCGAGGATCGCCAGCAGTGTCGATTTACCGGATCCCGATTCGCCAATCAGGGCGATGGTCTCGGCCGGTTTGACAACAAGCTCAACTCCGGTAAGGATGGAAAGCTCATGCTCCCCCTGACCGACGGACTTCTTAAGACGATGAACTTCAACAATGTTTTCCGCTGGCATTTGCCCTTCCTGTTGTTGCTTTTGTTGACCTTTCGCGCCGCGGCGGCGGACACGTTACTGATTCTGGGCGACAGCCTGAGCGCCGGTTACCGCATGGCGGCGAACGTGGCGTGGCCCGCGTTGCTCAATGACAAATGGCAGCAGAAACCGACGGTGGTGAACGCCAGCATCAGCGGGGATACCTCGCAGCAGGGGCTATCGCGCCTGCCCGCGCTGCTTAAAGAACATCAGCCGAATTGGGTACTGGTCGAACTGGGCGGTAACGATGGCCTTCGCGGTTTTGCGCCGCAGCAGACAGAACAGACGCTGCGTCAGGTGTTGCAGGCGATCAAAGCCGCCAATGCAAAACCGCTGTTAATGCAAATTCGGCTGCCCGCCAACTACGGCCGCCGCTATAATGAGGCGTTCAGCGCCATTTATCCTAAGCTCGCCAAAGAGTTGGATGTCCCTCTGCTGCCATTTTTTATGGAAGAGGTCTATCTGAAACCACAATGGATGCAGGATGATGGTATTCATCCCAACCGCGATGCCCAGCCGTTTATTGCCGACTGGATGGCGACGCGACTGGCTCCCTTAGTTAACCACGACTCCTGAGTATTCAGGCACGCCCCGCAGGTAAAGTTATGCAAAAAACGGTCTTAATAACAGGATGTTCCAGCGGTATCGGTCTGGAAAGCGCGCGCGAACTCAAACGCCAGGGTTTCCGCGTACTGGCTGCCTGCCGCAAAGCGGACGATGTCGCCCGCATGAACCAGGAAGGCTTTACCGGTATTTTGCTGGATCTTGACGATCCGGCGAGCGTCGATCGCGCCGCCGATGAAGTGATCGCTCTGACCGACAACCGCCTGTATGGCCTCTTCAATAACGCGGGTTATGGCGTTTACGGCTCGCTGGAAACCATCAGCCGCCAGCAGCTGGAACAGCAGTTTTCGAGTAATTTTTTCGGCACCCACCAACTGACGATGCGCCTGCTGCCCGCCATGACGCCGCACGGTGAAGGCCGCATTGTGATGACCTCATCGGTGATGGGGCTTATCTCTACGCCCGGCCGCGGTGCCTATGCCGCCAGCAAGTATGCGCTTGAAGCCTGGTCCGACGCTTTACGAATGGAGCTACGCCACAGCGGCGTCAAAGTAAGTCTGATTGAGCCGGGCCCTATCCGTACCCGTTTTACCGACAACGTTAATCAGACGCAGCGCGACAAACCCGTGGAAAATCCCGGCATCGCAGCACGTTTTACCCTTGGCCCAGAGGCGGTAGTAGCAAAAGTGCGCCATGCTTTTGAAAGCGCGCATCCCAAAATGCGCTATCCGGTTACGCTGGTAACCTGGGCAGTGAGCCTGCTGAAACGTCTGCTGCCTGGGCGCATGATGGATAAAATTTTGCGGGGATGAGTTGAAGGCGCAATATCCTCCCCCATGTAAGAACAATGAGTTAAAAAACAGAGAATTTCCTATGTCCGTACAGAATATTGTCAATATTACCGAAGTGAATCTGCAACAGGTGCTTGAGCAGTCGATGGCCACGCCGGTGCTGTTCTATTTCTGGTCCGATCGTAGCCAGCATTGCCAGCAACTGACACCGGTGCTGGAAAGCCTGGCCGCGCAGTACAACGGACAGTTTATTCTGGCGAAAGTCGATTGCGATGCCGAGCAAATGGTGGCATCGCAGTTTGGTCTGCGCGCCATTCCTACCGTCTACCTGTTCCAGAACGGCCAGCCGGTTGATGGTTTCCAGGGGCCGCAGCCGGAAGAGGCCATCCGCGCATTGCTGGATAAAGTCCTGCCGCGTGAAGAGGAACTGAAAGCGCAACAGGCGATGCAACTGATGCAGGAAGGCAAGCACGGCGAAGCGTTGCCGCTGCTGAAAGAGGCCTGGCAGCTTTCGCAGCAAAACAGCGAAATCGGCCTGCTGCTGGCGGAAACGCTGATTGTATTGAACCGCGCGGATGAAGCCGAAAACGTGCTGAAAACCATCCCGTTACAGGATCAGGATACTCGCTATCAGGGGCTGGTCGCGCAGATTGAACTGCTGAAAAAAGCCGCCGATACGCCGGAGATCCAGCAGTTACAAAAACAGGTTGCCGACAACCCGCAGGACGCGCTGCTGGCAACGCAACTCGCGCTGCAACTGCATCAGGTCGGGCGCAACGAAGAAGCGCTGGAGTTGCTGTTCAGCCACCTGCGCAAAGATCTCAGTGCCGCCAACGGCGAAGCGCGTAAAATGCTGCAAGAAATTCTTGCCGCGCTGGGTACCGGCGACGCACTGGCCTCGAAATACCGCCGCCAGCTTTACTCCCTGCTCTACTAATTCCCCCGCTAAATTTGGCGATCGTGCTGTTTTGATCGCCAAATCGGGCTAAGATGGCATCAAATTAAACAGGAGGTTTTTTTGATGCCAATCGTCATTCTGGTTCTTATCTTTGTCGCGCTGGTCGTGGTTATTTCCGGCGTCAAAATCGTACCGCAAGGTTTCCAGTGGACGGTGGAACGCTTTGGCCGCTTTACCCGAACCCTACAGCCGGGCCTGAGCCTGGTGGTGCCATTTATGGATCGTATTGGTCGTAAAATCAATATGATGGAGCAGGTCCTCGATATCCCCTCGCAGGAAGTTATTTCGAAAGATAACGCCAACGTCACCATCGACGCGGTCTGTTTTATTCAGGTGATCGATGCGCCGCGCGCCGCTTATGAAGTCAGCAATCTGGAACTGGCAATCATCAACCTGACGATGACCAACATTCGTACGGTGCTCGGCTCGATGGAGCTGGACGAGATGCTCTCGCAGCGCGACAGCATTAACACGCGTCTGCTGCACATTGTTGATGAGGCCACCAATCCGTGGGGCGTGAAGGTAACCCGTATTGAGATCCGCGACGTTCGCCCACCGGCAGAACTGATTGCCTCGATGAACGCGCAGATGAAAGCCGAACGGACCAAACGTGCTTATATCCTTGAAGCGGAAGGGATTCGCCAGGCGGAAATCCTCAAGGCCGAAGGGGAAAAACAGTCGCAGATTTTGAAAGCGGAAGGCGATCGTCAATCGGCATTCCTGCAAGCGGAAGCGCGCGAACGTTCTGCCGAAGCGGAGGCTCGCGCAACGCAGATGGTTTCTGAAGCCATTGCCGCCGGGGATATTCAGGCGGTGAACTACTTTGTGGCACAGAAATACACCGAAGCGCTGCAACAGATCGGCTCTGCAAATAATAGCAAAGTGGTGATGATGCCACTTGATGCCAGCAGCCTGATGGGCTCGATCGCCGGGATCGCTGAGCTTATCAAAGACAGCAGCAGCGAGCGGACTAAACGATGATCGCGCTGCTGCTCGAACATACCCACCTCGCCTGGCTGGTGCTGGGCGGATTGCTGCTCGCCGCCGAAATGCTCGGCGGTAACGGCTATTTGTTGTGGAGCGGCGTGGCGGCAGTGATCACCGGTTTACTGGCGTGGATCATTCCTTTCAGTTGGGAGTGGCAAGGGGTGCTGTTTGCCCTGCTCACCCTGCTGGCGGCCTGGCTATGGTGGAAATGGCTGAGCAGCCGGGTGAAACAGCAGAAACCCGCCGATGCTTCGCTTAATCTGCGCGGGCAACAACTGATGGGACGCCGCTTTCAACTGGATAACGCACTGGTTAATGGGCGTGGTCATATGCGCGTCGGCGACAGTTCATGGCCGGTCAGCGCTGACGACGATCTCGCCGCCGGCACGCGCGTCGAAGTGATTGCCGTGGAGGGCATTACGCTGCGGGTTAAAGCCGTGAGAGAATAGTGCTCACCCCTTCGCGTGATGGCAGCAGCCGGAAAGGTTATCAATAATCGGACACTCGGCGCTGTCATCGCCAGGGCAAGAATCCGCCAGCGCCAGCAATTGCGTGCGCATTACCTGTAATTCCTTAATATGACGCTCAATCTCCGCCACTTTTTGTAATGTCCGCGCTTTCACATCGGCGCTGTGGCGAGCCGGATCGTTGAACAACGTCACCAGTTCGCCGCACTCTTCAAGGTTAAACCCAACCTGCCGCGCCTGACGCAGCAGCGTCAGTTCGTTCAGGTGCTGCTGGCTGTAGCTGCGGTAGCCGTTCTCGCTGCGCATCGGCGGCGTCACCAGCCCTTTCTCTTCATAAAAACGAATCGCTTTGCTGGTTAAACCGGTTTTTTTTGCCACATCGCTGATATTCATTTTTTCACCTTGCTGCCGAACCTCTGATTTATAATATAAATCGCAAACATGTAATCAACCAAATATATCCATGTAACTAATATATTTTTTATTTACCCACCTTGCCGCTTCGCTATAACATGTGGCCGGATGTTTCAAAGAATGATAAATGATTTACACACAGGAGTGTTTATGAGTGATATGGCGTTTTGCCGTGGTTGCGGAAAGGAAATACATAAAGAAGCGGTGGCCTGCCCGCATTGCGGCGCGCCACAAAATATTGCCGGGAAGAAAAGCCGAATTTCCGCTGCGTTGTTCGCCTTCTTCTTAGGTGGTTTTGGTGCACACAAGTTTTATTTAGGGAAACCAGGACAGGGGATCCTTTATCTTCTGTTTTGCTGGACCTTTATTCCGGCGATCATCTCTTTCGTCGAATTTATTATTTATCTGTGCAACTCCGATCAGGAATTTGCCCGTAAATACGGTTGAGTTTGACTCGCTGACAATCAACAAACCCCGCCCGATGCGGGGTTTGTTGTTTATAAACCGCTAATGCCATCATCGTGAACATAAGGCCTTGACCTTCCCCTTGATGGAAGGTTTAAGCTTCACTTCACTCAGTATTGAAGCACCACAACCAAGGAGATTTACCATGTCTCACACCATAGAACTAAACCTGGATGGCCTCTCCTGCGGCCATTGCGTTAAACGCGTCAAAGAGAGCCTCGAAAAACGCCCCGATGTTGAACAGGCGGATGTGACCATTGAACGCGCGGAAGTCACCGGCAGTGCCAGCGCTGACGCGTTGATCGCGACCATTAAAGAAGCCGGATATGGCGCGAGTTTAAGCCACCCAAAGGCTAAACCGCTGGCAGAGTCATCACTCCCGTCGGAAGCACTGACAGCGGCCACCCCTGAGCTTCCGGCAGCCAGCGACCTTGATGACAGCCAACAACTGCTGATCAACGGCATGAGCTGCGCCAGTTGTGTTTCCCGGGTACAAAAAGCCTTGCAGGCCGTACCGGGCGTGACGCAGGCACGGGTCAACCTGGCGGAGCGCACCGCGTTAGTCATGGGTAGCGCGCCCGCCGCTGAATTAGTCAGTGCCGTAGAGCAAGCGGGCTACGGCGCTGAAGCCATAGAAGACGATATTAAGCGCCGCGAGCGCCAGCAGGAAACCGCGCTCGCCACCATGAAGCGCTTCCGCTGGCAGGCGATTGTCGCGCTGGTGGTCGGCGTGCCAATCATGGTCTGGGGCATGATGGGTGACAATATGATGGTCACCGACAGCAACCGCGCTCTGTGGCTATTTATCGGCCTGATTACCCTGGCAGTGATGGTTGTCGCCGGTGGGCACTTCTACTCCAGCGCGTGGAAAAGCCTGCGTAACGGCTCTGCCACCATGGATACGCTGGTGGCGCTGGGAACCGGTGCCGCCTGGCTCTATTCGATGAGCGTTAACATCTGGCCGCAATGGTTCCCGATGGAAGCCCGCCATCTGTATTACGAAGCGAGCGCGATGATTATCGGCCTGATAAATCTCGGCCATATGCTGGAAGCCCGCGCCCGCCAGCGTTCATCAAAAGCGCTAGAACGCTTACTGGATT
This sequence comes from Kosakonia sp. MH5, assembly GCF_009935945.1. Classification (NCBI taxonomy): domain Bacteria; kingdom Pseudomonadati; phylum Pseudomonadota; class Gammaproteobacteria; order Enterobacterales; family Enterobacteriaceae; genus Kosakonia; species Kosakonia sp. MH5. The sequence goes on from NZ_QODH01000001.1 coordinate 1,098,794, forward strand.
TGACACCGCCAACCGCGCGGGTCGTTACCGACGACGGCGAAAAAAATCTGCCGCTGGCAGAAGTACAGCCCGGAATGACATTGCGTCTTACCACCGGCGATCGCGTGCCGGTAGATGGCGAAATCAGCCAGGGCGAAGCCTGGTTCGATGAAGCGATGCTGACCGGCGAACCCGTGCCGCAGGAAAAAAGTATCGGCGAAAGCATTCACGCCGGGACGGTAGTGCAGGACGGTAGCGTGCTGTTTACCGCCAGCGCGGTCGGCAGCCACACCACGCTTTCCCGCATCATCCGGATGGTGCGTCAGGCGCAAAGCAGCAAGCCGGAAATTGGTCAACTGGCCGACCGTATTTCGGCGGTATTTGTGCCGGTGGTGGTCGCTATCGCCCTGCTCAGCGGCGCAATCTGGTACTTCGCTGGTCCTGCGCCGCAAATCGTTTATACGCTGGTGATCGCCACCACCGTGCTGATTATTGCCTGCCCGTGTGCGCTGGGGCTGGCAACGCCGATGTCGATTATCTCCGGCGTCGGTCGCGCCGCGGAATTTGGTGTGCTGGTGCGTGATGCCGATGCCCTGCAACGCGCCAGTACGCTGGATACGATTGTGTTTGATAAAACCGGCACCCTGACGCGCGGCAAGCCGGAAGTGGTCAGCGTGAAAACGCTGGATGGCGACGATTCGGCGGCGCTGCGTCTGGCGGCGGCGCTGGAACAAGGTTCCAGCCACCCGCTGGCGCGGGCGATCGTGGAAAAAGCGGGCAGCGATGCGCTGCCGACGATGAATCAATTCCGCACATTACGCGGGCTGGGCGTCAGCGGTATTGTCGATGGACGCACTATATTGCTCGGCAATCAGGCTCTGCTGGCAGAGCAGAATGTGGATACCCGCGCGCTTGACGATGAGATAGCCACTCAGGCCAGTCTCGGCGCAACGCCAGTGCTGCTGGCAGTGGATGGCGTCGCCACGGCGCTGTTCGCTATTCGCGATCCGCTGCGCGATGACAGCGTGGAAGCCCTGCAACGCCTGCACCGCGCCGGTTATCGCCTGGTGATGCTTACCGGTGATAATCCCATTACGGCCAACGCGATTGCCAAAGAGGCCGGGATTGATGAGGTGATTGCCGGCGTTCTGCCTGATGGCAAAGCCGGGACGATCAAAAACCTGCAACAGCAGGGCCGCCAGGTGGCAATGGTGGGTGATGGCATAAACGACGCACCGGCGCTGGCACAGGCCGATGTCGGGATCGCCATGGGCGGCGGCAGCGATGTCGCCATTGAAACTGCCGCGATTACGTTGATGCGCCATAGCTTGCTGGGCGTGGCTGATGCGCTGGCGATTGCCAAAGCGACGCTGCGCAATATGAAGCAAAACCTGCTGGGAGCGTTTGTCTATAACTCGCTGGGTATTCCAATTGCAGCCGGAATTCTCTGGCCGCTGACCGGCACTTTACTCAACCCGGTTGTGGCGGGTGCGGCAATGGCGCTCTCCTCCATTACGGTGGTCAGCAACGCCAACCGTCTGCTGCGTTTTAAACCTCACCAGTAGTCAGCAAATGTTACCCCGCCGTTCAGGCGGCGGGGTTTGCACCTTGCAGCTTGCCGCGTTAGCATGGGATTTTCTCCCGGAAAGCGCGTATGACTCTGTTTCAACGATTGAAAAACTTCTTTCTCGCGCTTCGTGTGCGCCGCTACCGCTGGCCGGCAATGGATATCACGCTGCCCGGCGGCCAGCATCTGCACCTGGTCGGCAGTATTCATATGGGCACCTATGGCATGTCGCCGCTGCCAGAATTGCTGCTGCAAAAACTGCGTCATGCCGACGCGCTGATCGTCGAAGCGGACATTGCCGGTTCCGATTCCCCTTTTGATAACCTTCCTCCCGCTGCGCCGCTCGAAGAGCGCCTGAATCCCCAACTCCTGAGCCAGCTTGAGCAGACGCTGCAAACCCTTTCGCTGTCGCGCGAAGAGTTTGAACAGCGCCCGGCCTGGCATATCGCGCTGGTGCTGCAGGCTACCCAGGCTCAACGGTTGGGGCTGCGCCCGGAGTATGGCGTCGATTATCAACTGTTGCAGGAGGCCCAGCAGCACCAGATCAGCGTACTGGAACTGGAAGGCACCACCAGCCAGCTGGATATCCTGCGCCAGTTACCCGATGACGGCATCGAACTGTTACAGGACACCTTAACGCACTGGCATGAAAATGCGCGCCTGTTACAGGTGATGATGAGCTGGTGGCTGGAAACGCCGCCTGCCGCAGAACTGCTCAGCTTGCCGTCAACCTTCAGCCAGCCGCTGCATGATGTTCTGATGCATCAGCGTAATCAGGCGTGGTGCGATCGCCTGTTCGCGCTGCCGCCGGGGCGTTATGTGGTGGCAGCCGGCGCTCTTCATCTCTATGGCGATGGCAATCTTCCTGCGCTGCTGCAACAACGGATGGCGCAATAGCGCAAGATGGTACTATTTTTGTTGAGGCACACAGGCGTATGCTTATGGCGTGAAATGACTGTGGTAAGAAGGATTTGCTATGACTCCCGCCGTGAAATTACTCGAAAAAAACAACATCTCTTTTCAGGTGCATACTTACGATCACGATCCCAACGAAACCAATTTTGGCGATGAAGTGGTGCGCAAGCTGGGGCTGAATGCCGATCAGGTCTATAAAACGCTGCTGGTGGCGATTAACGGCGATATGAAACATCTGGCCGTAGCGGTTACGCCGGTCGCCGGTCAACTGGATCTGAAAAAGGTCGCCAAAGCGCTGGGGGCAAAAAAAGTGGATATGGCCGATCCGATGGCCGCACAGCGCAGCACCGGGTATCTGGTGGGCGGCATCAGCCCGCTGGGCCAGAAAAAGCGCCTGCCGACGCTGATTGACGCACCCGCGCAGGAATTCGCCTCGATTTACGTTTCCGGCGGCAAACGCGGGCTGGATATTGAACTGGCGGCGAGCGATCTGGCAAAAATGCTGGACGCGAAATTTGCCGATATCGCCCGCCGCGATTAACGCTTATGAGCTGGTTACTGCCAGCTCACTTCCCCTTTCGGTTCGAAAGCAGCCGCATCCAGCGGCGAGTTTTTCTGAATAAACTCTTTCAGCACTTCAGCATCGATAAAACCGGTATTCACATAGCCCGCTTTATCATCAAGACGCGGATAACCGTCCCCGCCGGTGGCGTTGAAACTTAACGTTGCCAGGCGGTATGTTTTCGCTGTATCAACCGGTTCACCTTTGATCTTCAGATCGTTTAGCTTGCCATCTTTCGCGACAAAACTAACGTTGGCAAACTGCGGATAGGCACCGGAATCCGGCTTCATCTGCGCCACAGCAGTGAGATAATCCGTCAGCTCTTTGCCGGTCAGCGTGGCGTAAACCAGCGTGTTGCCGAACGGCTGCACTTTCAGCACATCTTTATAGGTGATGTCGCCCGCTTCAATGGAATCACGCACGCCGCCGCCGCTCATTACCGCCAGATCCGCGCCGGTACGTGCCATTTGCGCAGCCAGAATCACCCGCGCCAGGTTGGTTTGCACAAAACGGACTTTGCTGCGATCCCCTTCCAGGTGACCGTTGGTGTTGCCGATTTTCACCTCCAGTTGCGCTTTGCCTCTGTTCTGGAACGGCGTCAGCAGCGACAACATCTGCGGGTTTTCAGCGATTTCCGGCGTGTAGAGTACGCGCTCACTTTTGCCGTTATCGTAGGTAACTTTCTTCTTCAGGTTGACCGGAATCAGCTGATAGCGCACCAGTTTCATCTCACCGTTGCGGAACTGGAAATCGGCGCGGCCAACGTATTTGCCCCATTCATGGGCCTGAACAATCCAGATACCGTTCTGCTGATCGGGCGCGCACGGCGTTCCCGGCACGTAATCAACCTGCTTTTTATTCTCGGAAGCCATGCACACAGGATCTTGTGAGTGACCACCCACAATCATCGCCAGCGCCCCTTTCGGCAGGCTGCGCGCCATCTCCACATCGCCCGGCGCATTCGAGCCGTGCTCGCCATTGTCGTAATGGCCCATATGAGTGGTGGCGATGATCACGTCTGGTTTTTCGTTCTGCTGAAGTTCCTGAATTACCAGCTTCGCTTCTTCAGCAGGCTTACGGAATTCGATATCGGTGAAAAACTCCGGGTTGCCGATTTTGGCAGTGTCATCGGTGGTTAAACCGATCACGGCAATCTTCAGCCCCTGGCGATTAAAAATCATCCACGGCTTAAACAGACGCTCGCCGGTACTTTTTTGATAAATATTGGCGGAGAGGAACGGGAACTTCGCCCACTTCTCCTGCTGACGCAACACGCTGAGCGGATTATCGAATTCATGGTTGCCGACCGCCATAGCATCATAACCAATCAGGTTCATGCCGCGAAAATCCGGTTCAGCATCCTGTAAATCAGATTCAGGTACGCCAGTATTGATGTCGCCGCCGGAGAGCAGTAGTACGCTGCCACCTTCGGCCGCCACCTCTTTACGAATGCCGTCCACCAGCGTCTTTTGCGCCGACAGCCCATATTCGCCGTAATCACTGCGCCAGAAGTGGCCGTGGTGATCGTTGGTATGCAGGATGGTGACGTTATAAGTTTTGTCCTGCTCGTATGCCTGCACCTGCCAGCTTGCCATGCCCATCGTTGCCAGCAGCGCCAACGTGGTGCTCTTTGGTAGCCAATTCATGCTTCTCTCCCTGACCCATTGATAAAAACCCGAAATTACAATGCTGAACAATAATAGACAAATATGTTTTCAGCATTGCGACTTCCTTCAAAGCATCCACGCAGGTAATGTTAGGCAGATAACAATTACCGTTCTTCTTTCCTCTTCTGACAAAACATACGTGGTATTTATGGCAATCAGTGAAACGTCGCAGACTCCTCCGGTCGCGCGCACCTCGTTCGGTATTCTTGGCGCCATCAGCCTTTCGCACCTGCTTAACGATATGATCCAGTCGCTGCTGCTGGCGATTTACCCGCTGTTGCAGGCCGATTTTTCCCTGTCATTTGTGCAGATTGGATTTATCACCCTCACTTTCCAGGTCGCCTCCTCGCTGCTGCAACCGGTGGTCGGTTACTGGACAGACAAACATCCAATGCCGTGGTCGCTGCCCATTGGCATGTGTTTTACCCTTAGCGGGCTGGTGCTGCTGGCGCTGGCGGGTAATTTTACAACGGTACTGATTGCCGCCGCGCTGGTCGGCACCGGCTCTTCGGTGTTCCACCCGGAATCGTCGCGCGTGGCGCGGATGGCTTCTGGCGGCCGTCATGGGCTGGCGCAATCCATTTTTCAGGTTGGCGGCAATTTTGGCGCCTCGCTCGGCCCGTTGCTGGCGGCGGTGATCGTTGCGCCTTACGGTAAAGGCAACGTCGCCTGGTTTGTGTTGGCCGCCCTGCTGGCGATCATCGTGCTGATGCAGGTGAGCCGCTGGTACGCAGCCCAGCACCGCGTGAACAAAGGGAAAAAGATAGCTGCGGTGAATAATCCGCTGCCACGCAACAAAGTAGTACTGGCGGTCTGCATCCTGCTGATTCTGATTTTCTCTAAATACTTCTATATGGCGAGTATCAGCAGCTATTTCACCTTTTATCTGATGCACAAGTTTGATTTATCCGTGCAAAACGCGCAGATGCATCTGTTTATCTTCCTGTTTGCGGTTGCCGCTGGCACCGTTATCGGCGGGCCTTTGGGCGATAAGATCGGCAGAAAATATGTGATTTGGGGCTCTATCCTCGGCGTTGCCCCTTTCACGCTGGTTTTACCGTATGCATCGCTATTCTGGACCGGAATTTTGACGGTGATAATTGGTTTTGTTCTTGCATCGGCTTTCTCCGCCATTCTGGTCTATGCCCAGGAGCTGTTGCCAGGCCGTATCGGCATGGTTTCCGGGCTGTTTTTTGGTTTCGCCTTCGGTATGGGAGGGCTTGGCGCTGCGGTGCTGGGGCTGGTTGCCGATCACAGCAGCATCGATTTGGTCTACAAAATATGTGCTTTCCTGCCATTACTCGGGATTCTGACGATATTCCTGCCCGATAACCGCCCACAACATTGATTTCTTAGCGGCCAAAACCCCTCTTTGGCCGCTGCTTTCTGTTGCCTCTCCTCGCCTGCCGCGCGATTTCTGTTATGGATGACCCTGTTGCACCTTTTTTTCTGCCAAATTGCCATTTTCTTCATAATTCAACAATTATTCATAAACATACTGGCGAAAATTGTCATAAACTGTAACTCAGTTAACGGTCATCGACCGTGGGATCCACGCATCAACGAAAGGAGACGGAATGCATCACGCCACACCGCTTATCACCACCATTGTCGGCGGCCTTGTACTGGCCTTTATTCTCGGCATGCTTGCCAATAAATTGCGAATTTCTCCTCTGGTGGGCTACTTGTTAGCGGGTGTGCTGTCCGGGCCATTTACGCCGGGCTTTGTCGCCGATACTCAACTGGCGCCCGAACTGGCGGAATTAGGCGTGATTCTGCTGATGTTCGGCGTTGGGCTGCACTTCTCTTTAAAGGATTTGATGGCGGTAAAGTCGATCGCCATTCCCGGAGCGATAGCGCAAATTGCCGTCGCGACGCTGCTGGGTATGGCGCTTTCCGCACTGCTTGGCTGGTCTCTTATGACCGGTATCGTGTTTGGATTATGTCTTTCCACCGCCAGTACGGTGGTATTGCTGCGCGCGCTTGAGGAGCGGCAGCTTATCGACAGCCAGCGCGGGCAAATCGCCATCGGCTGGCTGATTGTTGAAGATCTGGTGATGGTGCTGACACTGGTGCTGCTGCCTGCCGTCGCCGGGATGATGGAAAAAGGCAACGTTGGGCTGGCATCGCTGGCGCTGGATATGAGCATCACCATCGGTAAAGTAGTGGCCTTTATCGCCATTATGATGCTGGTTGGCCGCCGTCTGGTACCGTGGATCATGGCGCGTAGCGCCGCAACCGGTTCGCGCGAGCTGTTTACTCTCTCTGTGCTGGCGCTGGCGCTCGGCATCGCCTTTGGCGCCGTCGAGCTGTTTGATGTCTCCTTCGCCCTTGGCGCGTTCTTCGCCGGTATGGTGCTGAATGAATCCGAACTCAGTCACCGGGCTGCGCACGACACTCTGCCGCTGCGCGATGCGTTTGCGGTGCTGTTCTTTGTCTCCGTCGGCATGTTGTTCGACCCAATGGTTCTGATCGAACAACCGCTGGCAGTGCTCGGTACGCTGGCGATCATCATTTTCGGCAAATCGGTGGCTGCCTTCTTCCTGGTGCGCCTGTTTGGCCACTCGCCGCGCACCGCACTGACCATTGCCGCCAGCCTGGCGCAGATTGGTGAATTTGCCTTTATTCTGGCGGGCCTGGGGATGTCGCTGGGACTGCTGCCGCAGGCCGGGCAAAACCTGGTGCTGGCAGGCGCGATCCTGTCGATTATGCTTAACCCGGTGCTGTTTACGCTGCTGGAGAAGTACCTCGACAAAACCGAGACGCTGGAAGAGCAAACGCTGGAAGAAGCCATCGAAGAAGAGAAGCAGATCCCGGTGGATATCTGCAACCATGCGTTGCTGGTTGGGTTTGGCCGCGTCGGTAGCCTGCTGGGCGAGAAACTGATGGCGCAGGGCATTCCGCTGGTGGTGATTGAAACCTCGCGCACCCGGGTGGATGAGTTGCGCGAGCGCGGGATCCGCGCCGTACTGGGCAATGCCGCCAATGAAGAGATCATGAATCTGGCGCATCTCGACTGCGCCCGCTGGCTGCTGCTGACCATTCCGAATGGTTACGAAGCCGGGGAAATTGTTGCGACTGCGCGTGAGAAATGCCCGGACATTGAAATCATTGCCCGCGCGCATTATGACGACGAAGTGGATTACATTACCGAGCGCGGCGCCAATCAGGTGGTGATGGGTGAACGCGAAATCGCCAATACCATGCTGAGGCTGCTGGAGAAACCGCCGGTTGAAGAAGCGGTGACGGGGTAAACCAACGGCTTTAATTGCCGGATGGCGCTACGCTTATCCGGCCTGTGAGCCTGAATGCCCGGTGATGTTTCGCTTGCCGGGCCTGCATATCAATACCGGTTTTGTCGGCCGGATAAGGCAACGCCGCTATCCGGCAAAACCCGTGAAATCAACGCTCCCAGTACGCCTCTTCGAGGCTGTCTTCCCGCTCCGGCAGGCCACGGGTTAAGCGCGGCGAATGCTGGTTCAGCACCTGATAGCTCACGCGGTTGGCGTATTTGCATACCTGCGCCAGCGATGAATAGGTCAGCCAGTTGAATTTATGTTTGCTGGAATTCGGCACATTAGTGCGGTGGTAATTGTTCGCCGTAATGTCGTGCAACAGCGCCGCCAGTGCGCCATCTCCCGCGCCATTGGTGTTCATGATCTTCTCAGGCCCGCCCATGTAGGGGGCAATGTGCGAGTAGATACGCAGCGGGTTCTGGCAATCTTTATGGCGTATCGCCCGGCTGAACTCATACTGGTTGAACTCGGCAATCGCTCCCGGCAGCAGCGGATGCTGGGTTTTGCGCTTCGCATCCTCTTCGGTAAAACCGGCCATATACAGGCCAACTGGCCCGGCAGTGCAGAGCACCAGATCCACCCAGTCAAGCGCCTTATCGGCAGCCAGCAGCGGGTCGCTTTCATCGGTCAGCGCGTGGCCTTCCTCTTCGTTCATCGCCAGAATCGAGACATTCTCTTTGAGAAAATCGCGCCACCACTGCGGGTTATCGGCAATCACATATTTAGTGCCCAGCGTCAGCACCACCGGCACGTTATGCTTTTTGGCATAGGCTACGGCTTGCAGAGTGGCGTCCGGCATCGGCTCGCCAGGGTTGCAACGCACCAGATATGAAGAGAGCACCAGCCCAGACGCGCCCGCAATCACCGATTCCGGGATGCTCTCCGGGCGAAGCTGGTTCATCTGCCCGGGGCTAATAGCAAACGTCCGCTCGCCGCTGTCGCTGATCAGCGTGAAGCAACGACCAATCGCGCCATCCACGCCTTGCAGGTAGTTCAGATCGGTACGGCTGGAGGTATTGCACAAATAACGGTAGGCGTAGCTGCCGATTTTCACGTTGTCGCACATCACGCCGAGCAACACCGAACGGTCATCAGCCAGCACCGAGTAGTTATGCATGGTGTTACCAATCGTGCCGCCGGCAAACTGGTGGGTGATCAGACCGTTGCTCACCAGCTCCTGGTACAATGCTTCGGCCACATCATCGGCGATCACCAGAGAATGCCCGGCGCTCAGGCCATAACGCGCGATAAACGCATCGTCCACTTTCGCCTCGATATCCACCAGCGTCTGATCGATACCGACCACCCAGCAGGTGCCAACTTCATTTTCTGGCTGGATTTGTTGCAATAACGGGTCGCGGGCGTTAACGGGAAAATAGTGTTTGGATTTACGTTTACCGGGAAATTTCATGGGTTGTAATAAGCGCTGAACATACGGGCTGTGAATGTTAACACATTCTCAGCCCGCCGGGCGATCAGCGATATTTGGCCGTCAGGTTGACCATCATCTCGATATGCTCTGGCGAATCATTCAGCGCCGGTATGTATTCATACTTCTCGCCGCCAGCCTCGAGGAAAAACTCACGGTTTTGCACCGCGATCTCCTCCAGCGTCTCCAGGCAATCTGCAGCAAAACCTGGCGACATCACCTGAATATGTTTCACCCCTTTCTCGCCCAGCATTTTCAGCGTTTCATCGGTGTACGGCGTCAGCCACGGTTCGCGGCCAAAGCGCGACTGGAAGGTCATCATCACTTTTTCCGGTGGCAGATCGAGTGCCGAAACCAGTTCACGCGTGGTATCACGGCAGCGCTGCGGGTAGTCGTCCCCTTCTGCCGCGTAACGCTGTGGAATGCCGTGATAAGAGAGCAGCAGCAGATCCGGCTCACCGTGCTTTGCAAAAGAGGCGCGCGCGCTGTTTGCCAGCGCCGTAATGTAATCCGAATCGTCGGCATAATCGCGGATAAAGGAGATGCCGGGGATATGGCGTTTCTTCGCCAGAATTCGCGCCAGTTCGTCCCATACCGCCGCCACCGTTGAGCAGGAGTATTGCGGATAGAGCGAGAGCACCACAATATGGTCAACGTCCTGTTCCAGCAAGGCCTCCACGGCGCTTTCCAGCGATGGGGAACCGTAACTCATGCCGAGCGCCACGGGAACGTCCGGCAACCGCGCCGCCAGCGCCCGCTGCTGCCTGCGGCTGTAAACCATCAGCGGCGAACCTTCTTCCATCCAGACGGACTGATAGAGTTTTGCCACGCGCGGTGAACGAATCGGCAGGATCACACCGCGTAATAGCGGCCACCACAGCAAGCGCGACGTATCAACAACGCGTCTGTCGCTTAAAAACTGCCGCAGATAACGTTTTACTGCTGCCGGAGTGGGTGCATCGGGGGTGCCAAGATTGGCAAGCAGGATGCCGGTTTTCGCCTGACTCATTCACGCCTCTTAACCTTTTGAATGGTTGGTAATTGTAGCGTAAAAGCGTTTAAACGGAACCAATTGCAGCGAAAGGTAAGATGAGAAATATTCTCACCCGGAGGGCTCCGGGTGAGAAAACGCGATTAGCCGAGGATTTTTTCCAGCTCTGCGCGTACATCGGCAACGGCTTTGGTGCCGTCCACTTTAGCGTATTTGGTGTTACCCGCCTGCGCTTCTTTCTGATAGTAACCAATCAGCGGCGCGGTCAACTGATGGTATTCCACCAGACGTTTACGCACGGTCTCTTCCTGATCGTCTTTACGCGTGGTCAACTCTTCGCCGGTCACGTCGTCTTTGCCTTCTACTTTCGGCGGATTGAATTTGATGTGATAAACACGACCGGAAGCGGCGTGTACGCGACGACCTACGATACGGTCAACGATCAGCTCATCCGGAACATCGAATTCCAGTACGAAATCCACGGCGATGCCAGCTTCTTTCATGGCATCCGCTTGCGGAATGGTACGCGGGAAACCGTCCAGCAGGAAACCGTTACGGCAATCTTCCTGGGCGATACGCTCTTTCACCAGCGCGATAACCAGCTCGTCGGTCACCAGTTTGCCCGCGTCCATGATGTCTTTCGCCTGTTTGCCCAGTTCGCTGCCAGATTTAACAGCCGCGCGCAGCATGTCACCAGTAGAGATTTGCGGAATACCGTATTTCTCCATGATGAACTGAGCCTGAGTTCCTTTACCCGCGCCCGGAGCGCCAAGCAGAATAATACGCATTGCGAAAATCCCCTCAAAAGTTGGTCCAATTTTTCAAAAGCGTTAAAAGATACCACCAGAACGAGTATCGCTCAAGGAAGCCGGGCTGGCTGAAACGGTTAATGAGAGAGATTACTTCGGGGAGTACCCCTCTCGCGTGAAACGAGAGGGGTAAGGTCAGACTAAAAACAGAAACTTAGGCAATCAGCAACTGATTCATACGACGGATGAACTGGTTCGGATCTTCCAGCGTGCCGCGTTCGGCAAACAGCGCCTGATCCAGCAACAGCTCAACCCACTGGCTGAACTGGCTGTCATCCTGGGTTTCCGCAGCACGTTTCACCAGCGCGTGATCCGGGTTCAGTTCAAAGATGTATTTTACTTCCGGCGCATTCTGACCGGCAGCCGCGAACAGTTTCGCCATCTGCGTGCTCATCTCGTCGGCATCGGTTACAACCACCGCTGGCGTTTCGGTCAGACGATGGGTCAGGCGCACCTCTTTCACGCGATCGCCAAGCAGGGTCTTCACGCGCTCAACAAACGGTTCGAGCGCTTTTTCTGCCTCTTTCGCGTTTTCGTCCACTTCGTCGGCCAGTTTTTCCAGCGACGCATCAGCTTTCGCCACGGACTGGAACGGTTTGCCGTCGAATTCGGTCAGGTAGCTCATCATCCATTCGTCGATGCGATCGGAAAGCAGCAGCACTTCGATACCTTTCTTACGCAGCAGTTCCAGATGCGGGCTGCTCTTCGCCGCAGCGTAACTGTCTGCGGTAATGAAGTAGATCTTCTCCTGGCCTTCTTTCATGCGCGACACGTACTCTTCCAGCGACACGGTCTGCGCAGAAGAGTCATTGTGTGTAGAGGCAAAGCGCAGCAATTTGGCAATCGCTTCCAGGTTGGCGCTGTCTTCACCAGCCCCTTCTTTCAGCACCAGGCCGAACTGTTGCCAGAACGTCTGGTATTTTTCTGCGTCATCTTTCGCCAGTTTATCGAGCATTTGCAGCACGCGTTTGGTCAGCGCGGTACGCAGATTACGCGTGACGCTGCTGTCCTGCAGAATTTCGCGCGAAACGTTGAGCGGCAGATCGCTGGAATCCACCAGGCCACGAACAAAGCGCAGGTAGTTCGGCATGAACTGTTCGGCTTCGTCCATGATAAATACACGCTGCACGTAGAGCTTCAGGCCGTGTTTATGATCGCGGTTCCACAGATCCCACGGCGCCTGCGACGGGATATAAAGCAGGCTGGTGTACTCCTGCTTCCCTTCGACGCGGTTGTGGCTCCAGGTCAGCGGATCGGTAAAGTCGTGGGCGATATGTTTGTAGAACTCGTTGTATTCGTCGTCTTTGATTTCAGACTTGTTGCGCGTCCACAGCGCCTGCGCTTTGTTGATCTTCTCCCAGGAAACCACGGTTTCGCCGTCTTTCTCTTCCTGTTTTTCGATCTCTACCGGCAGAGCGATATGGTCGGAATATTTGCTGATAATGGAACGCACGCGCCAGTCATTGAGGAAATCATCTTCCCCTTCGCGCAGATGCAGCGTGATTTCCGTCCCGCGATCGGCTTTGGTGATATCAGCGACGGTGTATTCGCCCGCGCCTTCAGATTCCCAGAAAACGCCGTTTTCTGCGCTCTCACCCGCCGCGCGGGTACGCACAGTCACTTTATCCGCGACGATAAACGCCGAGTAGAAACCGACGCCGAACTGACCAATCAACTGGCTATCTTTGGCCTGATCGGAGCCCATTGATTCGAGAAACGCTTTAGTGCCAGATTTGGCGATGGTGCCCAGATGGTCGATAACTTCATCGCGGGTCATACCGATACCGTTATCGGCGATGGTCAGCGTACGCTTTTCTTTATCGAAAGAGACGCGGACATGCAGTTCACCGTCGCCTTCGTAGAGATCCGGGTTGGACAGCGCGCGGAAACGCAGTTTGTCCGCCGCATCTGAGGCGTTGGAGATCAGCTCACGCAGGAAGATTTCTTTGTTCGAATAGAGAGAATGGATCATCAGGTGCAGAAGCTGTTTAACTTCAGACTGAAAACCGCGAGTTTCTTGTCCTTTCATTGGGAAAACCTCAACAATGCCATTTACAAGGTAAAAAGTGCGTTGAGGGGGAAGTGGGGACAGGGGCGGGAATTTTCAAGCGGAGGCAAAAATTTCTGCCTCCGTTTGGTTAAAAACGAATCTTGTGACGACCGGCCAGTGAGTGCGACAGCGTGGTGCCGTCAACCATCTCCAGCTCACCGCCCACCGGCACACCGTGCGCGATGCGGCTGGCTTCCACGCCATATTGCGCGCAAAGCTCCGCAATATAGTTAGCCGTTGCCTCACCTTCCACCGTCGGGTTGGTGGCGAGGATCACTTCCTGGAGTTTTTCTGCGGCCAGGCGCTGCTCAAGCCGGTCGAGACCGATATCATCCGGCCCGATACCGTCCAGCGGCGACAGATGCCCCATCAGCACAAAGTAGCGCCCCGAGAATTGCCCGGTTTGCTCGATGGCATAAATATCCGCCGGGCTTTCCACCACACAGATTTGACCGTTTTCCTGGCGCCGCGGGTTGCTGCATATATTGCACACTTCCTGCTCGGTAAAGGTACGGCAATCGGCGCAGTGGCCGATTTCCGACATTGCCCGGGTGAGCGCCTGCGCCAGCCGCATACCGCCGCTGCGATCGCGCTGCAACAGCGTAAACGCCATGCGCTGCGCCGACTTCGGGCCAACGCCCGGCAGGCAGCGCAGTGCTTCCATAAGCTGCGTTAACAGCGGACTGGTCTGCATCAGAACGGCATCTTAAAGCCTGGCGGCAGAGACATGCCGGAGGAAACAGAAGCCATTTTCTCTTTCTGGGTCTCATCGATACGGCGCGCAGCATCGTTAAATGCAGCGGCGACCAGATCCTCCAGCATCTCTTTGTCGTCTTCCAGCAGGCTCGGATCGATCTCCACGCGACGGCAGTTATGCGCGCCGTTGATGGTCACTTTCACCAGGCCTGCGCCTGATTCGCCGGTCACTTCCAGCTGTGCGATCTCTTCCTGCATTTTCTGCATTTTTTCTTGCATCTGCTGGGCCTGTTTCATCAGGTTGCCCAGACCGCCTTTTCCAAACATAGGCTTCTCTCTTTAGCTGTGGTGACCGACCAGAGCGATAAGTCACATTCAGGGTTGAAAACGGAAAGCCGCAGCTTGCCGTCAAAGGGGACGAATACTCTCTTCATCCAGATCCGCATCGAAAAACCGTTGCAGCGTCTGAATGTTGCTATCCGCAATAATTGCCTCACGCGCCTGCGCGAGCTTTTCCTCATAGATTGCCTGACGCCACTCCAGCGGCGTACGCACTGCCGGATTATCATCTTCAATGATAGTCAGTTCAACCGTCGAACCGTGCAATTCGCTAAGCGCGTCGCTAAGCGCCTTCTGTGCGCCCTGCGAATTCAGGTGACGCTGCGAGCTGCGCAGATGCAGACACCAGCGATCGCCCTCCTGCTCTTTCCAGGCATTCAGCGCCACCTGCTCAACCAGTTTCGGCAATTTTAGCTGGCTGACCTCTTTCGCCCAGGCATCACGTTCAATCGCCTCTTCCGCCAGCTTTTTCGCCAGCTCCGGCGTTTTCTCGTGTTCCAGCGCCTTTTTCAGCGCTTTGGGCGTGGCAACAACCTCTTTTGTCTCGGTGACAACAGTGGTTGCTTTCCAGCGGTAAGCCTCTTTTTTGGCTGGAGCCTGTTCCAGCGCCGAAGGCACCGGGCGCGACTGCACGCGCTCGGTGACCGAAGCCAGGCGCTCCAGCGCGGCATTACTCACCGGCCGCGCGCGGGTTGCGGCTGCCGGTTCACTCTTTTTTGCTTTGTCTGCTCCCTGAGCGCGTTGCAGTTGCCTGCGCGCCGCCAGCACCGAGCTGGTTGATTCGGGCAGCGGTGCGTTGTTCTGCACTGGTGCCGCCGACGGTTGAGCCTGCGGCGCGGGCGGAACCTGCTGCGGCGACATCACGGCGGTGGGCGCCACGGGGGCGAAGGATTGCTGAGGCACTTCTGGCGCCGGTAACGGCGCACGCGGATGGAATGCCAGCGCACGCAGCAGCGTCATTTCAACGCCCATGCGGCGGTCCGGCGCATAAGGCAGTTCTTTACGGCCAATCAGCAGCGTCTGATAGTAAAGCTGCACATCGGTGGGTGGCACGGTGCGGGCCAGTTCACGCAGACGCTGCTCAATCGGGGCCATGTCGCTGCCGAGCGCCGCAGGTGTCAGCTGTACCATGGCGATACGGTGCAGCAGCGTTTGCATCTCCAGCAGTAAGGCTTCCCATTCGACGCCGCGCGATGCAGCCTCGTTCACCAGCCCCATAGCGCGTTCACCGTCAGCGGCAACCACCGCTTCAACTAATGAAAGCGCCTGGTCGTCATTCAGCGTGCCAAGCATGGAGCTGACCACCGCCGCAGAGAGCTGCCCGTTGCCGCTGGCAATCGCCTGATCGGTCAGGCTCAGCGCATCGCGCAGGCTGCCGTCAGCCGCACGCGCCAGCAGTTGCAGCGCACGGGGTTCATGTTCAATCTTCTCGTCAGTAAGAATGTGCTCAAGCTGACTGCGGATCTGTTCAACATCCAGTGCTTTCAGGTGGAACTGAAGGCAACGGGAAAGAATGGTCACCGGCAGTTTTTGCGGATCGGTGGTCGCCAGCAGGAATTTGACGTGCTCAGGCGGCTCTTCAAGCGTTTTCAACAGCGCGTTAAAGCTGTGACGCGAGAGCATATGCACTTCGTCAATCAGATAGACTTTGAAACGCCCGCGCGCCGGGGCGTACTGCACGTTATCCAGCAGATCGCGGGTATCTTCGACTTTGGTACGCGACGCGGCGTCGATCTCAATTAAATCGACAAAGCGGCCCTGCTCAATTTCGCGGCAGTTATCACACACGCCGCACGGCGTTGCGGTGATGCCGGTTTCGCAGTTCAGCCCCTTCGCCAGCAGACGGGCGATAGAAGTTTTGCCGACGCCGCGGGTGCCGGAGAACAGATACGCATGATGAATGCGTCCTGATGATAAGCCGTTCGCCAGTGCGGTCAGCACATGCTCCTGGCCGACGACGTCAGCAAAAGTTTGCGGTCGCCATTTTCGGGCTAAGACCTGATAACTCATTGGCAGGCTCTGAAACGCTGGAAGGTGGATTTACGAAGGGATAATGCTAACACAGCACATGCTGTTAATGCACTTCATCCCTCAGGCGCAGGCCTGAAGGATGAGGAGACGGACATGGCATTAATGTCCCGGGAACGGCACCAGGCTGTAGCACTTAACACCCTGTTTTTCGAGGCGTTGTTCACCGCCAAGATCGAACAGATTAATGATGAATGCCGCGTCGGTCACTTCACCGCCCAGACGGCGAATCAGTTTCACTGTGGCTTCAATAGTGCCGCCGGTTGCCAGCAGATCGTCGACCACCAGCACTTTATCGCCCGGCTTGATCGCATCAACATGGATCTCTAACTGGTCAGTACCGTACTCAAGCTCATAGCTCTCGGCGATGGTTTCACGCGGCAGTTTACGCGGCTTACGCACCGGCACAAAGCCAACGCCCAGCCCCAGCGCAACCGGTGCGCCGAACAGGAAGCCACGCGCTTCGGTTCCCACTACTTTGGTTACGCCAGCGTTTTTATAACGCTCAACCAGCAATTGAATGCTAAGAGCGTACGCTTGCGGATCTTCCAGCAAACTGGTGACATCACGGAACAGAATGCCCGGCTTCGGGTAATCCTGAATGCTTTTGATGCTGTTTTTAAGAAATTCAAGCTGCTGCGCAGTCGCTGTCATGGATTTTTGCCTGATAGAAACGGTATTACTCACGGTACACGCGTTTACAGTTTATGTAACCACTGATTAACGTTTAATCAGCCGTACCCGTGCTCGAAAACGCCCGAATTTACTGACTGTGCGCCACAATTGCAACTGTCATTGCTGTGGTTTATGGTTTTTGTTGTTTTGCATCAATCACCGGAATACGCCACATAAATAGCAGCAGACCGGCCAGAATCACCAACAACAACACGCGTACCCACCACATCTTCACCAGATACAGAGAAACGGCAAAGGTCAACAGAATCACCGCAATGGCGCGCGGCTTCGCGCCAGGCGGCATTGCACGGTACGTTTGCCAGTGCCGCAGATAGCCGCCAAACCAGGAACGGTAAAGCAGCCAGTGATGAAAACGCGGCGATGAGCGCGCAAAACACCACGCCGCCAGCAGAATAAACGGCGTTGTCGGCAGGAGCGGTAGTACCACGCCAAGCGTACCAAGCACTACCGCCAACCAGCCAATGATGAGTAAAATAGTCTGTTGCATAGCGCGCTTCATCAGCAAAATGAACGGTTAATGTAACAGACTGATATTTACCGGGGGAAGAGACGTGAAAAACGCCGCGCTTTTAAACATGCTGGAGCAGCAACTGGGCAAATTACGCCAGTTGGCCGCGCCGCTGGCGCAGCATACGACGATCAGCGCGCGTTTTGATCGCCAGCTTTTCCAGACCCGCAGCACGCTGATGCAGTCCTGTCTGGATGAGGCGGCGGCCAATCTGGCGGCGCTGCGCCGCGCTGTGGAGGGCAACCATCTGGAGCAGGTTGCCTGGCTGGCGGAACGCCTGACCGCGCAAGTCGCCGCTCTCACACGTGAAAGCGCCGTCTGGCCGCTGCGCGAATGGGATCATGCATCGCCAGGTATTGCACGCTGGCAACGCAGGCGTTTGCAGCATCAGGAGTATGAGCGTCGTCTGCTGGCGATGAAACAGGAGCGCGAGCAACGCTTGAACGCCGTCAACACGCTGGTCGAACAGCAGCAACTACATAAAGAAGTAGAGGCGCTGGCTGGCAGGCTCGCCCGTTGCCGCCAGGCGCTGGATAATATTGAGCGCGTGCTGGCACGCTTAACCCGCTAAACAGAGGAGAGAGAATGTCGCTGGAAAACGCCCCGGAGGAGGTCAAACTGGCCGTGGATCTGATCATGTTGCTGGAACAACATGAGATTGCGCCAGACGTCGTGCTGAAAGCGCTGGAGATCGTCAAACGGGATTTTGAGAAGAAACTTGAGGAGTGATCCCCTCCCCGGCGGGGAGAGGATCGACAGGATTTACCTCGCCTGAGAAGGCGTCGGATCGTCGCCTTTCAGTTCGCGCTTAACTTCAGTCAGCTCATCACCTTTGCCATTGCGCAGGTGGACTTCGAGCTGGTTAAAGGCGATATCAATATTGTTTTCGCGGCACAGCTTGTCGATGGTGCGGTTCAGTTCATCAACCGTGTAGCTGCGATCGCGCAGTTCGCGCACATACAGACGCAGTTCATGATCCAGCGTGCTGGCGCCGAAAGTGGTGAAGAACACCGCCGGCTCCGGATCGTGCATCACTTTTGGATGATCCATCGCGGCTTTCAGCAGCACTTTTTTCACTTTATCCAGATCGGACCCGTACGCCACGCCGAGGCGGATCACCACGCGGGTGATGGTATCGGAGAGCGACCAGTTGATCAGACGCTCGGTAACAAACGCCTTGTTCGGAATGATCACCTCTTTACGGTCAAAGTCGGTAATGGTGGTCGCACGGATGCGGATCTTACTGACCGTTCCGGAGAAGGTGCCGATGGTCACGGTATCGCCGATACGCACCGGGCGTTCGAACAGGATAATCAGACCGGAGACAAAGTTACCGAAAATTTCCTGTAAGCCGAAACCTAAACCAACCGACAGCGCCGCCGCCAGCCATTGCAGTTTATCCCACGAAACGCCCAGCGAGCCGAATACCGTCAACGCCCCGACGGCGATGATGACGTAGTTCAGGATCGTCGTCACGGCATACGAAGAGCCCTGCCGCATATTGAGCCTGGAGAGGATCAACACCTCCAGCAAGCCCGGCAAGTTGCGGATTAGCGCCCAGGCCACAACAAAAACAATCACCGCAAATAGCAAACTGCCAAGGGTTACGCTCTTCATTACCGCAGCGCCAGCTTCGGTGCCGTTGTAGTGCCACAGCGTGATGCTGTCGAGGTAGGCAAATACAGTGATCAGATCTGACCAAATCGCCCAGAACATCACGCCAAACAGCGCGACCATCACCAGCATCGTAATACGCAGGGTTTGCTGGTTCACCTGTTCCAGCGCGATGCTCGGCTCTTCCTGCGGCTCAGCGCCTTCGGCCCCCTCTTTCACCATATTCTGCCGACGCGCCAGCGCACGGCGATAGGCAATACGTCGGGCGGCCACGCTGAGGCCACGCAGAACCGTCTGGTAAAGCAGATTCCAGATAATCACCAGATAGACGGTTTCAATCCAGCGCCCGGAAAGACGCAGCGTGGTATAGAAATACCCCGTCGCGGTCAGCACCATCAGCGCGATCGGCACGATGGCCAGCACGGTGATGGTTGCCAGGCGAATGGAGTGAGACTCTTTGTCGCGCCAGCTTTCGCGGGACATCGGCCAGACCAGGCAGGTGATCACCAGCAGATTCAGCAGGATAACAAACTGCCCCAGCACGTCATCCATCAGGTGCAGCGGAGAGAGTTCAGAAACGACCGACCAGAAGTGCAGCGGCAACAGCGCCAGGCTGATACGCACAATTTGCCGCCGCCAGTGACTGGTAAGCTGGGCGGGCATATTAAAGTGGCTGACAGCGACACCGTCTTTCTCCAGCACTTTCCAGCACAGGCCGAATACCAGCCAGAACAATGCCAGTTTTTTACTGAAAGCCCATAGCAACTCGCTGACGTTAAGCTGCATGGTCAGCAGGATCAGGCCGATCGCCAGAATAATCAGGCACACCGGCAGCGCGCGGATAAGATCGATCAGAATCGCTTTCGGCGTGTGCAACTGACTGTCGTTACGCAGTTGCCCAACCTGCGCCGCCAGCTTCGCCTGATAATCTTTCAACCAGCGCAGACGCCAGCGGATAAGCCCGGCGATCAGCAGCAACGGTAGCCCTGCAAGGAACGCGATGGCTACCGCAGGCCAGGCTTTCTCCCAGTTGCCGGTGATCTTCATGGATTTGATTTGGTCATGCAGCGCCTGCGGGAAGGATTTGATCCAGTCCCAGTCCATTGGCTTATTGCTGTTCACCCAGAAGATCTGCTGCGTCAGAATTTCCTGCAGGCTTTTCGACACGCTCATCAGCTGCTGCTGGTTAACTTGCAGGTTGATGGCCATCATCAACTGAGTGCCCAGCTGTTTATTCAGTTGATCGAGCAGTTCACGGCGCATATCCACAACCTGCAACAGCGCGTCATGTACTTCATCGTTGACTTCACTGGAATGACCTTCCTCCAGTTTGGCGACAAAGGTATCGCTCTGGAACAGCGCATCACGCTGCTGGTTGATTTCAAACTGTTCAAGACGCAGATCCGCAATGCGGTTGGTCATGTCTTGCAGCTCATCCGCCGACGGCAATGTCTGCTGTTGCTGATACAAAATACGCGACAGCAACAGGCTGCCTTTCAGCACCGAGATCTGTTCTTTAACATTACGTTCGGATTGCAGGGCGCGGTCGAGCCAGTTTTTCACCTTAATATTCTGCTGCACCAGCGAGTTGCCATTCTCCGTGGCGGCAATCAACTTCTGGCTTAGCTGATGGTTAACATCCAGCTCCTGTTTCACCAGCGGATTGGCCTGAATGCGCGACGTTTCATCCGGCGTTACCGCTTCCTGTGCCGTCTTTTCCGTCAGTGTCAGACGCTTGCTGTTCACCGCTTCCTGCAACAACTGCAACTGATGCTCAAGGCGGTTGCTGTTCGCCGTCACGTAATCGCGTTGTTTTTGCAGCGTATCCTGTAATGTGGTGTTGCCTTCAAGGCTTTTGCGCAGTTGCTCGATCTGCGCATTCAACAACGCCTGTTGCACCTGCAACAGAGTTTGTTGCGTAGGACGCAGCGCGCCCTCGCCTGCCGCGGTGCCGTTCAGACGATTGCGGATCTGCTGCAACTGCTGGGAAGCGGAGTACATGGAGTTTTGTACACGCTCGGGCTGCGTTTGCAGCGAGACCAGTTGGCTGTTGTAGTTCGATAAATCGTTCTGGGCAGACTGTAAATCTTCCAGCAATTGTGAGATGCGGGATTCCAGCTGGCGCAAGGAGAGCGAAGCCAGCGTTTTACGCGTTTCGTCGTCGTTATCTTTATCACTCAGCGCGTTCAGGGCATCGGTCGCCTGGCGCAATTTATCCGGCGCCTGGGCAATTTTTTGCTTCAGCAACGCGGTTTCTTGCTTCACGCGGTCGATTTTGTCGAGCGTGTCCAGCGTCTCGGTCAAATCCTGAATAACCAGTTTGTCCTGCGCGGTATGATTTTTTTGTTTGTTTAGCGTATCAAGCTGGCTTTGTATGTCGCTGCGGGAAGGTAAATCGTTCGTGGTCTGCGCAAGGGCGGCGTTACTCACCAGGCTTGCGAAGAGAAGGAACAGTGCGGCGGCAAAAGCGGCGAGCGTGTTTCGCGTGCGGTAGTTGTGCAACATAATTTGAGCGATCGTTTTCTGTACGGGAAAGGCGGCCGGAATGGCCGCGAACGCAAGAATATCACGCCGTTATGCAACAACCTAGAAAAGTGACTCGCCTCCAGGATAAATCCTGGCGGCTCTGGTAGTCAGGCGCTGACGGCGCCCTGGTCTGCCTGCAGCGTCGGGCATAACTGGCACATCTCCAGCAGGATCGCCACGTAATCACGCGCTTCTTTTTTCAAATCGAAAGATTGCGGTGCAAACAGCCAGTTTTCCATAATGCCGGAAATATAGGCGCGCATTAATACGGCTACGCGGCGAGTGAGTAAATTGGCGGGCAGCAATTTTGCCTGAATACACTCAGTAAGCGTTTGCTCGATTCGATCATAACTTTCAAGGCTCAGGTTACGCTGCGCTTCTTGCACAATGGTCATTTCCCCGACAAACTCACATTTGTGAAAAATGATCTCCATCATTAATCGCCGGCGCTCTTCAACAACTGTAGCTTCAAGGATATAAACCAATATTTCTCTTAATACAGAGAGTGGATCGTCAGGGAATTTTGCCCGATACTCAAGCTCAAGATCGTCAATACTGGACTCTGATAATTTCCAAATTTCACTAAACAAATCCGACTTATTTTTGAAGTGCCAGTAAATCGCGCCGCGAGTCACGCCTGCCGCCTGCGCAATGTCAGCCAGCGAAGTAGAAGAAACGCCCTGCCGGGAAAACAAGTGTATGGCGACATCGAGAATGTGCTGTCGCGTCTCCAGCGCTTGTTGTTTGGTTTTTCGTGCCATATGTTGGTGAATTTACAGGAGTCAGATTTACATACATTTGTGAATGTTTGTACCATAGCACGACCATAATATAAACGCAGCAATGGGTTTTTGGGCCATTGATCCATTGATCAATTTGAAATCGGACACTCGAGGTTTACTTATGAACAAAAACAGAGGGTTTACGCCTCTGGCGGTCGTTCTGATGCTTTCGGGCAGCTTAGCGCTTACAGGATGTGATGAAAAACCGGCTCAGCAGGGTGCGGGGCAGATGCCGGAAGTTGGCGTCGTCACGGTCAAGACGGAACCTCTGCAAATCACCACTGAGCTACCGGGCCGAACGACTGCTTTTCGCATTGCGGAAGTGCGTCCTCAGGTCAGCGGCATTATTTTGAAACGCAACTTCACGGAAGGCAGTGACGTTGAAGCTGGTGTCTCGCTCTATCAGATTGATCCCGCTACTTATCAGGCAGCTTATGACAGCGCAAAAGGCGATCTGGCGAAAGCGCAAGCGGCTGCCAACATCGCTCAGATGACCGTCAACCGTTATCAGAAACTGTTGGGCACCAAGTACATCAGCCAACAGGATTACGATACCGCTCAGGCGGACGCTCAGCAGGCTAACGCTACCGTTGTCGCGGCGAAAGCAGCAGTAGAAAGCGCGCGCATCAACCTGGCGTATACCAAAGTGATTTCCCCCATCAGCGGTCGTATCGGGACTTCCACTGTCACGGAAGGTGCGCTGGTACAGAGCGGGCAAACCACGGCGCTGACTACCGTGCAGCAGCTTGATCCGATCTACGTTGACGTTACCCAGTCCAGCAATGATTTTCTGCGTCTGCAACAGGAAATGGCGAACGGTACGCTGAAGCAGGACAACGGCAAAGCGAAAGTTCAGCTCGTTACCAACGACGGTGTTCAATACGCCCAGGAAGGTACGCTTGAGTTTTCTGGCGTGACGGTAGACCAGACCACCGGTTCCATCACTCTGCGTGCTGTGTTCCCGAACCCGGATCACTCGTTGCTGCCAGGCATGTTCGTACGCGCCAAGCTGGAAGAAGGCGTTAACCCGAATGCCATGCTGGTTCCACAGCAGGGTGTTACTCGTACGCCGCGCGGTGACGCAACGGCGATGGTGGTGGGTGAAGGCGATAAAGTTGAAGTCCGTAATATCGTCGCAAGCCAGGCTATTGGCGACAAATGGCTGGTGACTGAAGGTCTGAAAAGCGGCGATCGCGTGATTATTGCTGGCTTACAAAAAGTCAAACCGGGCGTGCAGGTTAAAGCTCAGGAAGTGACTTCTGACAACAAAGAGCAAGCCCAGGCCGGCGGCCAGTCAGAAAAACCGAAGTCTTAACTAAAACAGGAGCCGTTAAGACATGGCTAAGTTTTTTATCGATCGCCCCATCTTTGCGTGGGTTATCGCGATTATCATCATGCTGGCAGGGGCTCTCTCGATCCTCAAATTGCCGGTAGCGCAATATCCAACCATTGCGCCGCCTGCAATTCAGATCACGGCCACCTACCCGGGTGCTGATGCGAAAACGGTACAGGATACCGTGACGCAGGTCATCGAACAGAACATGAACGGTATCGATAACCTGCTTTATATGTCATCTGCCAGTGATTCCTCTGGTACGGTACAAATTACAATTACTTTTGATTCCGGAACGGATGCGGATATCGCGCAGGTTCAGGTGCAGAACAAACTGCAACTGGCCATGCCGCTGTTACCGCAGGAAGTGCAACAGCAAGGCGTTAGCGTCGAGAAATCATCCAGCAGCTTCCTGATGGTTCTCGGGATGATCAGTACCGATGGTTCCATGACGCAGGAAGATATTGCGGACTACGTCGGCGCAACCATCAAAGATCCGGTCAGCCGTACTTCCGGCGTCGGTGACGTTCAGCTGTTCGGTGCGCAGTATGCGATGCGTATCTGGATGGATCCGAGCAAACTCAATAATTTCCAGCTCACGCCAGTTGACGTGATTGCGGCTATCAAAGCGCAGAACGCCCAGGTTGCGGCAGGTCAGTTAGGCGGTACTCCGCCGGTGAAAGGGCAGCAGTTGAACGCCTCTATCATCGCGCAAACCCGTCTGACCTCCACGGACGAGTTCGGTAAGATCCTGTTGAAAGTGAACGCTGACGGTTCGCAGGTTCGTCTGCGCGACGTGGCGAAGATTGAACTGGGCGGCGAAAGCTATGACGTAATCGCACGTTATAACGGCCAACCGGCTGCGGGTCTCGGTATCAAACTGGCAACCGGCGCGAACGCGCTCGATACTGCCGAAGCGGTACGTGCGACCATTGCCAAACTGGAGCCGTTCTTCCCGCACGGCCTGAAAGTGGTTTATCCGTATGACACCACACCATTCGTTAAGATCTCGATTAACGAAGTGGTGAAAACGCTGGTTGAAGCGATCGTACTGGTATTCCTGGTAATGTACCTGTTCCTGCAAAACTTCCGCGCAACGCTGATCCCAACGATCGCGGTGCCGGTGGTACTGCTCGGGACATTCGCGATACTCGCCGCCTTTGGCTACTCCATCAACACCCTCACCATGTTCGGTATGGTGCTGGCGATAGGTCTGCTGGTGGACGATGCTATCGTGGTGGTGGAAAACGTCGAACGTGTGATGATGGAAGAAGGCCTGCCACCAAAAGAGGCGACGCGCCGTTCCATGGGGCAGATTCAGGGTGCGCTGGTTGGTATTGCACTGGTGCTGTCAGCGGTATTTATCCCGATGGCGTTCTTCGGTGGTTCTACCGGTGCTATCTATCGCCAGTTCTCCATTACTATCGTTTCCGCGATGGTACTGTCTGTGCTGGTCGCACTGATCCTGACGCCGGCGCTGTGCGCCACCATGCTGAAGCCGGTTGCCAAAGGCGACCACGGTGAAGGCAAAAAAGGCTTCTTCGGCTGGTTCAACCGCATGTTTGAGAAGAGCACGCACCACTACACCGACAGCGTAGGGAACATTCTGCGCAGCACCGGTCGTTACTTGCTGCTCTATATCGTCATCGTTGCGGGTATGGCGGTGCTGTTTGTGCGCCTGCCAAGTTCGTTCCTGCCGGATGAAGACCAGGGCGTATTTCTCACTATGGCCCAGTTGCCTGCGGGCGCGACGCAAGAGCGTACGCAGAAAGTGCTGGATGAAGTGACGAAATATTATCTGGAAAACGAGAAAGACAACGTTAACTCCGTCTTTACCGTTAACGGCTTTGGCTTCTCTGGTCGCGGTCAGAACACCGGTCTGGCGTTCGTATCGCTGAAAAACTGGGACGAACGTCCTGGTGAAGCGAATAAAGTACCGGCAATCGCAGGCCGTGCGAGCGCGCACTTTGCATCGATTAAAGATGCAATGGTCTTCGCTTTCAACCTGCCAGCGATTGTTGAACTCGGTACGGCAACCGGCTTCGACTTCCAGTTGATTGATCAGGCGAACCTGGGGCATGAGAAATTAACCCAGGCGCGTAATCAGCTGTTTGGCGAAATCGCGCAGCATCCGGATCTGCTGGTGGGCGTGCGTCCTAACGGCCTGGAAGATACACCGCAGTTCAAGATCGATATCGATCAGGAAAAAGCACAGGCGCTGGGCGTGTCGATTAGCGACATCAACACCACGCTGGGTGCAGCCTGGGGCGGCAGTTACGTTAACGACTTTATCGACCGTGGTCGCGTGAAGAAAGTGTACGTCATGTCGCAGGCCAAATACCGTATGCTGCCAAGCGATATTGGTAACTGGTACGTGCGGGCAACCGATGGGCAGATGGTGCCGTTCTCCGCCTTCTCCAGCACACACTGGGAATACGGTTCACCGCGTCTGGAGCGTTACAATGGTCTGCCGTCGATGGAAATCCTCGGCCAGGCGGCTCCGGGTAAAAGTACCGGTGAAGCGATGGCGATGATGGAACAACTGGCCAGTAAGCTGCCAACCGGTATCGGTTATGACTGGACGGGGATGTCCTATCAGGAACGTCTCTCCGGCAACCAGGCGCCTGCGTTGTACGCCATCTCGCTGATCGTGGTATTCCTCTGCCTCGCAGCGCTGTATGAAAGCTGGTCGATTCCGTTCTCGGTCATGCTGGTTGTACCGCTGGGTGTTGTGGGTGCGTTGCTGGCTGCCACCTTCCGCGGTCTGACCAACGACGTTTACTTCCAGGTGGGCCTGCTGACAACCATTGGTTTGTCGGCGAAGAACGCGATACTTATCGTCGAATTCGCCAAAGACCTGATGGATAAAGAAGGCAAAGGCCTGGTAGAGGCGACGCTGGAAGCGGTTCGTATGCGTCTGCGTCCAATTCTGATGACCTCACTGGCATTTATCCTTGGGGTACTGCCGTTGGTTATCAGCTCCGGTGCAGGTTCCGGCGCGCAGAACGCAGTAGGTACTGGCGTAATGGGCGGGATGATCACCGCAACCATACTGGCTATCTTCTTCGTTCCGGTGTTCTTCGTGGTGGTGCGCCGCCGCTTTAGTCGCCACGGTGAGGATATTGAGCACAGCCATAAGGTTGAGGAGCACTGATCGTTTCTCTAATAGAAAAGGCCGCACTTAGCGGCCTTTTTCATATCAGTACATCCGAAATTAAAAGCATTTATTGTCTGTTTGTTTATTTTGTACTGCCAATATAAGGCTTATAATAACTATGTATTTTGAAAGCAGCGATCATTTACCGTTTATAAACTTTAATTATCTGGTACAATCAGTTTAACTCAGACGATTCCTGGTATAAAAATACCGTTCGAACTGGAATAATCTCTTCCATGCTAACTTAATGAATCTCAAGGATGAACAAGCAATAACGCCCGCAGGCGTAACACGCTTCATCCCGACGTCATGTTCCTATTTTGTCCATTTTTCTCAAAAAAAACATTATTTGTAATTTTTCGTGATAGCACAATGAAATCCCATTCAGACTAGCTTATAGTTATATTGACAAACATAAAGCAGCGTCTGTCTCTGGTCAGAGCAGAAGTTCCCATCCTGAAACAGCAGTCGGTCAGTAAAAAAAAATTACCACTCAGAAGGGGATGCGTTATGGACGAATACTCGCCAAAAAGGCATGATATCGCGCAGCTCAAATTTCTCTGCGAAACACTGTACCATGACTGCCTTGTTAATCTCGAAGAGAGCCATCATGGGTGGGTTAACGATCCTACATCAGCGGTGAACTTGCAGTTAAATGAGCTGATAGAACACATAGCGACCTTCGCACTTAATTATAAAATTAAGTACAATGAAGATAATAAACTGATTGAACAGATAGACGAATATCTTGACGATACGTTTATGTTGTTCAGTAGCTATGGCATAAATACACATGACTTACAGAAATGGCGCAAAACAGGTAACAAGCTGTTCCGCTGCTTCGTCAATGTAAGCAAGGCTAATCCTGTTAGCCACTCTTGTTAATTTTTCAACACTAAGGTGAAGGTATGTCCGAAAAACCATTAACAAAAGTTGATTATTTGATGCGTCTCAGACGTTGTCAGACAATTGATACCCTTGAACGTGTAATTGAAAAAAATAAATACGAACTTCCGGATGAGGAACTCGCGGTGTTTTATTCAGCAGCCGATCATCGCCTGGCAGAACTGACCATGAATAAGCTGTATGACAAAATCCCCTCCTCCGTGTGGAAATTTGTACGATAATTCTGCTAACTATTTTTCTACGCAAACAGAACGTTCAGATTCCGTGACGAGTGTCTTCGAATCAGATGAATGACGAAAAGCAAAAAATGATTGCCGGATTGCCCTATCTTTCGGCAGACGAAGTCTTGCGCGCCGATCGTCTGCGAGCCAGGCAGTTGCTGCATCGTTACAATCATTCGGCGCCGGAAGAAAAAGCCGAGCGTAAAGACATTCTCTCCAGCCTTCTCGGCCACAGTGATGGGGTCTACATCGAACCGAATTTTCGCTGCGATTATGGCTACAATATTTTTCTCGGCCGCAATTTCTACGCGAATTTCGACTGTGTCATGCTCGATGTTTGTCCAATTCGTATCGGCGATAACTGCATGCTGGCGCCCGGCGTTCATATCTACACCGCAACGCATCCGCTGGATGCCGCTGAACGCATCAGCGGCGTGGAATATGGAAAACCTGTCACCATTGGTCACAATGTCTGGATTGGTGGCCGCGCCATTATCAACCCGGGCGTAACGATTGGCGATAACGCCGTCATCGCCTCCGGTGCGGTCGTTGTGAAAGATGTTCCGGCCAATGTCGTGGTCGGTGGCAACCCGGCGCGGATCATCAAACCCCTGCCAGCCATCTAACTGTTATCGTTTTTTGCGGCAAAACTGTTACTTTTTTCATACAAAATGGCAACTTAAAATAGCGTGTCCACCTGCAAAACAGTATCAGTAAAGGCGTAAGATGACAGAGATACAGCGGCTGCTCACCGAAACGATTGAAGAGATCAACCAGCGCGAGAAACGGGATAACCGCCCGCGCTTCAGCATCAGTTTTATTCGCAAACACCCCGGCCTGTTTGTTGGCATGTATCTGGCCTGGCTTGCCACGCTGGCGGTGATGCTGCAGTCCGAAACCCTCTCAGGCTCCGTCTGGCTATTGATCGTGCTCTTCGTGGTGCTGAATGGTTTCTTCTTTTTTGACGTTTACCCTCGCTACCACTACGAAGATATCGATGTGCTCGATTTCCGGGTCTGCTATAACGGCGAGTGGTACAACACGCGATTTGTTCCGTCAGGTTTGATTAACGCGATCCTGCAATCCCCGCAGGTCGAGGAAGAGAGCAAATCCCGGCTGGAAAAAATGGTTGCGCGTAAAGGCGAGCTCTCATTTTATGACGTCTTCACCCTCACCCGTCCCGAGACTGCTCAATCAATCGGTTAAGTGTACGTACCGCCGCCGTAAACCGGCTGGCGGACGTATTGCCGTAACCCAGAACCAGCCCGCTGGAAGCAGCACGCTTGTGCAGCCAAAAACGGCTTAATGCATGGGGCGCAAGTTGCCATTGCCTCGCAGCGAGGGCTACCGCATCATCATCAATCCCCGGGATCGCCAGCGTTAAGTGCAGCCCACCGCCGCCACCATAAACCTGATGCGCAACGTGCAGCTCATTGCGAACGGCTTCCAGCAGGTGCGCTTGCCGCTTGCGATACAGCCGACGCATCGCGGCGAGATGTCGTGCGTAGTGCCCATCTTCAATAAAACGCGCCAGCGTCAGTTGCTCGGCACGATGACCGCCACGTAACAAACTACCGATTGCCGGTCCGGCAGCCTGCGCCAGCGCGGGCGGCATCACCATAAAACCGATACGCAACGATGGAAACAAGGTTTTACTAAAAGTACCAAGATAAACCACGGGCGGATTCGCCACCATGCCTGACATCGCCGGAATGGGCTCGCCCGGATAGCGAAACTCACTATCGTAATCATCTTCCACAATCCAGCTTCCCACTTGCCGGGCATAGTCCAGCAGCGCCAGCCGCCGGGCCGCGCTCATCACCTTGCCCAGCGGATACTGATGTGACGGAGAGGTGTAAATCATGCGCGGTGGCCGGGCCGCAGAGTTCAGCACCATCCCTTCATCGTCGATCGGCATGCCCGCCACTTCCAGGCCAGCCGCCAGAAAAGCGCTTTTGGCGCCACCGTAACCCGGCTCTTCCACCCATGCATGCTCGCCCACGTCGCTAAGTAAATGCACACAAAGCATCAGCGCTTCCTGCGCGCCTTCGGTGATCACTATCTGTTCAGCATCGCAATCAATGCCGCGAGATATCGCCAAATGGCGGGCTATCGCTACGCGTAAACGCCATTCACCGGCGGATTCACCATAATTCAATAACGGGCTGCCTTCATCGCGCCACACGCGTTCAGCCAGCCGTCGCCAGACTGTCAGCGGGAAGTAATTTGCCGCCGGAATGCCCGGCGTCAGCGCCAGCGCGGGCGAATGACGTAAAACGCCGCCCGGCAGTTGCTGTACACGCTTAGCGAGCGTTATCGACGGCGCCGGATCCGTTCGCTCAACTGTCGCCAGTTTCGCCACTCGAGTTCCCTGGCGATCGCGCAACACATACCCTTCAACGGCCAGTTGTTCCAGCGCTGCATTCACGGTATTACGCGAAATATTCAGCATCTCCGCCAGTACGCGCGATCCCGGCAACAGACTGCCGGGCTTCAACATCCCCTGCCGTACCGCGTCGCGCAGCGCCACATACAGCGCGCGCTGCCGCGTCAGGCTGGCGCGATCCTTCAGCGCCCGTCGCAGCAGCGCGTACAGTCCATCCTCAGGAATATTCATTATTTTCTCCGCGTGGCTCTATAAAAATATAACCTGCTGGCTCTTTTTATGGAACCACCGCAGCGCTACGCTGCCTCCGTATTCACAAGGAGACGCAATGAGCCAGTTCAATCAATATCAACAACCTATCGGCGATGCGCTGCCTGACTGGCAGCC
Source organism: Kosakonia sp. MH5 (assembly GCF_009935945.1). Lineage (NCBI taxonomy): Bacteria > Pseudomonadati > Pseudomonadota > Gammaproteobacteria > Enterobacterales > Enterobacteriaceae > Kosakonia > Kosakonia sp. MH5. The sequence continues at coordinate 1,129,638 of NZ_QODH01000001.1, forward strand.
ACGCCCTTTCCCGCAGCGCGTTACTCTCGAAGGCCGTTATTGTCGTCTTGAACCGCTGGGCACTGAGCACGCCAGCGCGCTGTTTCAGGCGCATCAACACGCAGGTGATAACCGGAGCTGGACGTGGCTGCTGCGGGAGCCGGAAAAAGATGAAGCGGCGTTTCGCGACTGGATAGCGAGCATCTGCACACTGCACGATCCACTACACTTTGCCGTCATTGACAACAAAACTTCGCAGCCGGTTGGTAGCCTCGCGCTGATGCGCATTGATGAGAAAAACGGTGTCATGGAAGTGGGAAGCGTACATTTCTCGCCGTTGCTGACCCGTACACCCGCCTCGACAGAAGCGCAATGGTTATTGATGAACTATGCCTTTACAACGCTGGGATACCGGCGCTACGAGTGGAAGTGTAACAGTCTGAATGAGCCGTCACGCCAGGCGGCGCTGCGTCTCGGTTTTCAGTATGAAGGCCGCTTTCGCCAGGCGCTGGTGCTCAAAGGCCATAATCGCGATACCGACTGGTTTTCAATTATTGACGGGGAATGGCCGCAGATTGATCGCGCGCTGCAACGCTGGCTTGCCGCCGACAACTTCACGGCCGATGGCAAGCAGCGTCACTCCCTGGCATCACTTCGCGCTTAACGTTTTTTCTTTTTGCCTTGCACCGCTTTGAAACGCGGATTGGATTTACAGATCACATATAAACGCCCCTTGCGCCGGACAATCTGGCAGTCAGGGTGGCGTTGTTTCGCACTGCGCAATGAATTCAGTACCTGCATCACTTACTCCTTTTTATCGCTAAAAAAGCGACCGTAACGTTGCTGGAAACGTGCCGCGCTGCCTTCGTTAGCAATCACTTTTTGTTTACCGGTGTAATAAGGATGCGACGCAGACGAAACGTCGATGGTGACGTACGGATAGTTCACGCCTTCCAGTTCGATTTCGCGTTCCGTTTTAATGGTTGAACCCACTTTGAAATACTCGTTGGCGCTGGTGTCGTGGAATACCACGGTACGATAGTGAGGATGGATATCAGCTTTCATAATTCACTCATCTGTTTTGTTATAACATAACAAAAGTCTATCGAAGTTATTTCTCCATTTCAAGCGATCCGCGTTATGCGTTTTTCGCAAAAGCACGTGATCCTGCGCGGACATAAATTAGAAAAGAACGTTATTGGTTGAATTGGTGCCCCTCAGGCAAGCTGTGATCACACCTGACGAAGAGGAAAAAGAAAATGCGCTGTTGTTGTCCCCGAACCCTGAACCTGACCAGAACACGATTATTGACTGCTTTCGGAGAACACAATGAACGCAACGACGTTACCGATCCTCGATCTTTCCCGCTATACGCACGGCGCTGAGCGCGAACGCTTTCTTGCCGATCTGCGCCACGCTGCGCGCGATATCGGTTTCTTCTACCTGATTAACCACGGCGTCGATGACGCACTGCAACACGCCGTCCAGCAAGAATCCCGACGTTTTTTCGCCCTGACTGATGAGCAAAAACAGCAAGTGGCGATGATCCACTCCCCCCATTTTCGTGGCTATAACCGCGCCGCTTCAGAGATAACCCGCGGGCAACCGGACTGGCGCGAGCAGTTCGATATTGGCGCGGAACGCCCGGCGCTACTGCTCAGCGACAGCGATCCCGGCTGGCGACGCTTACAAGGCCCGAATCTTTGGCCGCAAGCCTTGCCAACGCTGAAACCCGCCCTGCTCGCCTGGCAGAAGGCGATGACCGGTATGGCCATCACACTGCTGCGGGCGTTTGCCGAAGCACTGCAACTGCCTGCGGACGCCTTTGACGCGCTGTATGGCGATAAACCGAACGAGCATATCAAGCTGATCCGCTACCCTGGCCAGCACTCGACCCGGAGCGCGCAAGGCGTTGGCGCCCATAAAGATTCCGGCTTTCTCAGTTTTCTGCTGCAGGACGAGCAAAAAGGGCTGCAAGTAGAAGTCGAACCAGGCCACTGGATCGACGCCGCGCCGCTGGCGGGCAGTTTTGTCGTCAACATTGGCGAACTGCTGGAACTGGCCACCAATGGCTATCTGCGCGCCACCGTTCACCGCGTGGTTTCGCCCCCTGCGGAACAGCAGCGTTTGTCGATTGCTTTCTTCCTCGGCGCCCAGCTCGATGCGGTGGTGCCGTTGTACACCCTACCGCCGAAGCTGGCGCAAGAGGCCCGCGGGCCGGAGAGCGATCCGCACAATCCGCTGCTGCGCGACGTCGGCTGGAACTACCTGAAAGGCCGCCTGCGCTCCCATCCGGATGTGGCGGAACGTTATTACCGCGATGTGCTGCGCGAACGCACTGAACAATTGATCGTCTGACCATAACAACACAGGAACACACATCATGAAACATGCCGCTTCTACTCTGGCAGGGGTAGCACTGTCTCTTTCTCTGGTATGGACTTCCGCCCAGGCTGAAGCACTGCGCGTCGCCGCCGACCCGGTACCGCACGCGGAGATCCTCAATTACATCAAAAAGATCGATCCGAAACTGGATCTGAAAGTGGTTGAATTAACCAACGGCGCCAATGCTAACGAGCTGCTGGCGAACGGCGATGTCGATGCCAACTACTTCCAGCATGTGCCTTACTTGAAGGATCAGGAAAAGGCGCTGGGCAAGACTTTTGCCGTTGCCGCGACGGTACACATTGAACCGCTCGGCATCTATTCACATAAATACAAGGATTTCAAATCGCTGCCGAATAACGCCAAAGTGGCCGTGCCGAATAATGCCACTAACCTGAGCCGCGCCCTGTTCCTGCTGCAAGCCCAGGGATTGATCAAGCTCGACAGCAAGTTCACCGATCCGGCCACCACCCTGGCGACGCCGAAAGACATCGCGCAGAACCCGAAACATTTGCAGATCCTGGAGATTGAATCGCCGCAAATCCCGCGCTCGCTGGATGATGTCGATCTGGCGGTAATCAACGGCAACTACGCGCTGGAAGCAGGGCTGAGCCCGGCGAAAGATGCGCTCGGTCTGGAGAGTGCGAAGCACAACCCTTATGCCAATATTCTGGTCACCAACCCGCAATTGGCCAACGATCCGCGCATCAAAGAACTGGCCAAAGATCTGACCTCACCGCAGGTCGCGGAGTTTATCCGCAAGCAATATAACGGTTCCGTGATCCCGGTTGCGCCGCAGTCATGATTGAGATTGAAGGGCTGAGTAAAATCTACGCTGGAGCAGGCCGACCGGCGTTAAAAGAGGTGTCGCTGAACGTACCGAAAGGCGCGATTTACGGCATCCTCGGGCGCAGCGGCGCAGGGAAAAGTACGCTAATCCGTTGCCTTAATCTGCTGGAGCGGCCCACTGCGGGCCGTATTATCGTGAACGGTAATGACATCACCCAACTGAATAAGACAGGGCTTCGCGAACATCGGCTGCGCACCGGCATGATTTTCCAGCACTTCAATTTACTGCATGCGCGTACGGTCGCCGATAATGTCGCCGTGCCGCTGGAAATCGCCGGTGTAGCGAAAGACCAGCGTCAGGCGCGCGTAGAAGAACTGCTGTGGCTGGTGGGATTAAGCGAAAAAGCGCACGCCTTCCCGTCACAGCTTTCCGGCGGACAAAAGCAGCGTGTCGGCATTGCCAGAGCGCTGGCGGCACACCCGGATGTGCTGCTGTGCGACGAAGCCACCAGCGCGCTGGATCCGGAAACTACCGCGTCAGTGCTGGAGTTACTGGCAGACATCAACCAAAAACTGCAACTCACCATTGTGTTGATCACCCATGAACTGGAAGTGGTCAAAACGCTGTGCGATCACGCGGCGCTGCTGGAAAATGGCGAAGTCATAGAGAGCGGGAAAATCGCTGATTTGCTGGTTGCTCCGTGGTCGCGACTGCGCCAGGCGCTGCTGCACGATCCGCAGGCAGAGCAGACATTTCTTGCTCGTCATGGTTTTACCGGGAGGCCGTTATGTGGGGTCGCATGAGCTGGGAGGATCTCTGGCCGCTGCTGTTAAACGGCTCGCTGGAGACCATTTATATGGTCGGCCTGTCGGCACTCTTTACCGTGCTGATTGGTCTGCCACTGGGTGTACTGCTATTTATTTCCCGCAGTAATGGCTTAGCGCCGATGCCAAAGCTGAATGCGCTGCTCGGTACGATTATCAACATTGGCCGCTCGCTGCCATTTATTGTGCTGTTGATTGCGCTGATCCCATTTACCCGGTTACTGATAGGAACCACGCTCGGCAGTACCGCCGCCGTCGTGCCGGTGACCATTGGCGCATTTCCCTTCTTCGCGCGCCTGACGGAAACCGCACTCGACGAAGTGGATTACGGACGCATTGAAGCTATTTTATCCATGGGCGGTAACCTCTGGCATGTGATTACCAAAGCGCTGTTGCCGGAAGCGCTTCCCACGCTGCTGGCCGGGATTACCTTAACGGTGGTGATGCTGATTGGCTTCTCATCAATGGCGGGCGTAATTGGCGGTGGCGGGCTGGGCGATTTAGCCATTCGTTACGGCTACCAACGCTTTAACAACCAGGTCATGTTCGGCACTGTGATTATCCTGGTGGTGATGGTACAGGGCGTGCAAATGGTGGGTGATCGCCTGGTTCGCCGACTGGCACACCGTCGATAAGCTGTTCCGGCGTTTCTTTGCCCTGAAAACCAGGAAAGAGGCGCCGTTTATCCCTTCTTGTTTGGTAAAAATTTCTTAGCTAACCTGCACCACAGACTCTTTTTTCCTCACCCCTGCTCATCCTGAAAGAAAACAATCGCTGCCGCGTGATATAACATTTGCGGGTGAAAGATACGCTATGTTTATCAGTATCAAAGAGGGATTTTTGATCATGACTAATCGACGGCTGGTAACTCTTATTATCGCGATTCTGGCGCTCGCGCTGATCCTCCCGCCTGGGTTGAGTATCTGGATGACCCATCGCCAGGCTAAAGAAACGTTTATGGATCAGCTTGAAAGCTATTCAAAGCTGGCGGATATGCGCACACTGCGTGTCGTTAACGAAAGTAAAGCCGCGCTCCGGCAACTGGAAAACTGGCGAGGCCCGGTTTGTACCGCCGAACATCTGCTGGAGATGCAACGCGCTTCTTACGCCCATCGCTATGTGCAGGAAGTTTTATACGTTGACGATCTTCAGCCGCGCTGCTCATCGTTGCAAAGCGGCACCTCGACATCGCCCTTCCCGCCGCCAAAGAAAATTACCGCAGATGGCTTTCGCGTCTGGCTTACGCGTCACAATGATTTGGGTTTATCGCGGAACATGATTGCCATCGGTAATGAGCATTATGTCGTGATGGTCGATCCCCAGTCGTTTATCGATATCCTCTCTTACGGCTCGCTTCCGCTGCACTTCTCGCTGGTCAATACCAGCACCCGGCAAGTCATTGCGGGTAGTACGGAGATCCCCCGCACCGTGCTTGAGCAGATAGCGCAACGCGCGCAAACGACAGAGCATTTCCGGGAATCAACCTACCACATTAAATACGATGCCAGCCTGGGGCTGGCCACCGTGACATGGATGCCGGACACGCCGCTGGAAAACAACTGGCATCGTTTATTGACTATCTGGGTGCCGTTCAGCTTGCTGATGAGTTTATTGCTCGCCTTTGTTTTACTCAGAGTGCTACGTCGTCTGCAATCGCCGCACTATCAGTTGCAGGAGGCCATCCATCGCCGTGAAATCATGGCGCATTACCAGCCGATTATGGCGCTGGAAAACGGGCGTATCGTTGGAGCCGAGGCGCTGGCGCGCTGGCAGCAAAAGGACGGCACTTTTCTGTCGCCGGATATTTTTATCCCGCTCGCGGTACACAGCGGCCTGATGCCGCAGTTGACCAGGCTGATGATTGAAAATGTGTTTGCCGATATGGGGCCATGGCTGCAGCAACACCCGGAGCAGCATATCTCTGTCAATCTGGAACCCACCGATCTGCTGGATCCGGGCCTGCCGGCTCTACTCGCGGAATTACTACAGCGCTGGCAGCTTTCGCCGTCGCAAATCGCCTTAGAACTAACCGAGCGGGGTTTTGCCGATCCAGTCGTCAGCGGCCCGGCGATCAACACGCTGCGCGCCGCAGGCCATGCGATCTACATTGACGATTTCGGTACGGGTTATTGCAGCCTGAGCTACCTGCAAAACCTCGACGTCGATATCATTAAAATCGATAAATCGTTTGTCGATGCGCTGGAGCACAAAACCGTGACGCCGCACATTATCGAGATGGCAAAAGCCTTAAAGCTGGCGATGGTTGCCGAAGGTATCGAAACCGAAGCTCAGTTGCAGTGGCTGAAACAGTGTGGCGTGGAATATGGGCAAGGCTGGCTTTACAGCAAAGCGCTACCGGCGGAGGAGTTTATTCGCTGGGCGGAAAATAACCTTCATGAGAAAGCGCTCTGCTACTGTTAAAAGGGTTTTAACAACGCGGAGGAAGCACAATGAAAAAGCAATCCTGGCCGCTGCACGATGTCCGGCACTGGCTGGAGCCTGGCCCGGTGGTACTGCTGAGCAGCCACTGGCAAGGGCGGAATAATATTATGACCTTAGGCTGGCACACGATTCTGGAGTTTTCCCCTTCGCTGGTCGGCTGCATGATTTCCGGTGGCAATGCCAGCTTCGAACGCATCCGACAAAGCGGAGAGTGCGTAATTAACCTGCCTGAAGCCAGCATGATCGACACCGTTTCTCGCATTGGCAACTGTACGGGCGATGAGGTCGATAAGTTTGCTCAATTTGGCCTGACGGCAGAAAAAAGCGAACACGTGACCGCGCCATCCATTAAAGAGTGCTACGGCCAGTTCGAATGCCGCCTTTATGACGACGCAATGGTGGATACCTACAACTTCTTTATTTTTGAAGTGGTTGCAGCGCGGGTAAACCGCGAACCAACGTGGCCGCAGACGCTGCATTACACCGGCGACGGCGTGTTCCGTACCGATGGCGATGTGCTTGAGCGTAAAGCGCTCTTCACCAAAGTCTCCTGAGTGTCACATTACTCATCAAGCACTGGCACAAAGCCTCCGTATATCATGCGCTTACCGTCAAAAGGCATCGCATTGCCCAGTTCGCGCATGCGGGGATCGGTCATCATTTTTTGATTCGCCGCATCGCGTACCTCTTTGGACGGGTATTCAATCCAGCTGAAGACGACCGCTTCGTGGTCTTCAGCTTTTACCGCCATGCGAAAATCGGTGAGTTTGCCATCCGGTACGTCGTCAGCCCAACATTCGACAATGCGCGTTGCGCCGAACTCTTTGAAGATCGGTGCCGCTTTCGCCGCGAGCTGGCAATAAGCCTCTTTTTCATCCTCTGGCACTGCGACCACAAAACCATCGACATATTTCATGCATCGGCCCCCACATGACTGCGCAGCGGGACAGCCCCACTACATCAGACCCGATAAGTTTAGTTCTGCCGCCAGCAAAAGGCGTAACGCACCGTCTCATCTCGCAGGATAAACTCCGGCGACACGCTCGGGCTCCAGGAGTCATCGCCGCCAACGCCCATGTGGAAGGCATCGAGATGCAGCCAGCAACCGGCTTCTTCGCGCAATAAGTGATGGTGCGTGGTTTCCCGCAGTTGCTCATCGCTGTAGCAGCCGAGGGAAAAATGGAAATCCCCCTGCCACTGGTGCGCACCGAACCACAATGCGCGCGTGTTGCAGCGCAGCCCATTTTCGCCGGGGAAAATATAGGGCGTGTGCAGCGCCGACAGCGGCTGCGTCCACCGTCCCTGACGCGCCGCCAGCTGGCGATCCGGGTAGTTTTCATGCGGCCCCAGCCCCAGCCAGCTTACCTGCGGATGCCGCTCCGCCAGTTGGCAGACCAGCCCCACCCGTGCAGGCGGCGGAATATCTCGCGCCACCTGTACCGTGACATCGCCATGCAGTGCGCCGTCACCATCAATTCGCCAGCATTTATGGCTGATAAACGCGGTTTTCCCTGCACCCAGCCAGCGCTGACCGGTACTCACCACAATCCCGGTGCTGCGCTCTTCAACGTCACAATAAAGCAGTTCAGCCGACAGATAGTACATGCCTGCCGCTTTCCAGCGTTCCACCCACGCGTTGGGATCGATGCGTGTCACCTCGCTGATACCAATGTCGTTATCCAGCGGCGCACGGGCAAAACAATCGCTCAGCGGAGTCAGCAGCGTCGGCTGCTCATCGCGCCACCACTGTTGCAGGTTGCCGCTGCGGCGACAGAAGTGCCAGCGCTGCGACTGATGCGTGATGACAAATTCCTGCTCGTTGGACTGCAATGTCGGGCGCGAGTTCTGCACTACGCGCGGAGTGATATACAACGGCGCGGGCAGACGCCACTGATCCCAGGCGCAGCGATGATCCGCCGCCGACCAGTGCGTCGCCGCACGCTGGAAAACATCCACATTCAACCAGACATCACCGGGCGCGGCCTCCAGCGCGGGTATGTTCAGCTCAATACGCTGCTTGCCTTGCGGCGCAATATCCAGCGTGATTTCTCCCTGCGCCAGTACATCTCCATCGCGGGCGACAGACCAGCGCAGGTATTCATTATCAGTGGCGCGGAACAGATATTCGCTCTCAACTTCCAGCACCAGCGGCGTGGTGCTAAGCAGGCTGAACTGGAAAAATTGCTGCGCGCGCTGCGCTTCATACAGCGCCGGATGCGGCGTGCGATCGGGAAATACCAGCCCATTCATACAGAACTGGCGGTCATTCGGCGTATCGCCAAAATCGCCGCCGTAAGCCCAGAATGGTTGCCCATCATCACCGGTTTTGGTTAATGCCTGGTCAACCCAGTCCCAGACAAAACCGCCCTGCAAACGCGGGAAAGCGCGGAACGCTTCCCAGTATTTGGCAAAACCGCCAAAGCTGTTGCCCATCGCATGTGCGTATTCGCAAAGAATGAGCGGGCGATTTTCGCCGGGCAAACCAATCCATTTTTTAATCGACCACTTCGGCACCGCCGGGAAAGGCTGATCCTGGTCGACGCGGGCATACATCGGGCAGACAATATCGGTGGCCGCCGTGTTCGCGCCGCCGCCTTCATACTGCACCGGACGCGTCGGATCGGTCGTTTTCAGCCAGCGATACAGCGCATCGTGGTTCGCGCCATGACCAGATTCGTTGCCCAGCGACCAGATAATGATCGACGGATGGTTGCGATCGCGCTGTACCATGCGCGTCACACGTTCGCTCATGGCTGGCAGCCAACCCGGATCGTCCGCCAGGCGGCTCATCGGCACCATGCCGTGGGTTTCAATATTGGCTTCATCCACGACGTATAAGCCGTACCGATCGCACAAGCGATACCACAGCGGATGGTTCGGATAGTGAGAACAGCGCACGGCATTGAAGTTGTGCTGTTTCATCAGCTCAATGTCGCGCCGCATGGTGGCTTCATCAATGGCCTGTCCGTTTTCCGGATGGTGCTCGTGACGGTTTACACCACGAATCAACAGCGGTTTGCCGTTAAGCAGCAGCAAACCATGACGGATTTCCACTTTGCGGAAACCCACGTCGCAGGCTTCCGCTTCCAGTACGTTTCCTTGTGCATCGAGCAAGGTTAATGTCAGGCGATAGAGGTTCGGTGTTTCCGCACTCCACAGCGCGGGCGCGGCAACCGACAGCGTCACGCACAGGCGTTCTGCCCACGCGCCGCGCTCATCCACCACGGCGCTGCCCGGCGACTGCTGAGCGGCGGCGATTTTTTCTCCGCCGCGCCACAGGGCAACGGCAACGCGACACGCTGCAAACGCCCCGGCCAGTTGCACGTTAACCTGTAATTGCGCGTGGGTCAGGTCCGCATTCAGCTCGCTGACATAGTGGAAATCGGCAATATGCGTCTGCGGTTTGTGTTGCAGGGAGACATCGCGAAAAATCCCGCTCATCCGCCACATATCCTGGTCTTCCAGATAGCTGCCATCGCACCAGCGCAGCACCATCACCGCCAGCCGGTTTTCCCCCGCTTTTAGCGCCTGACTGAGGTCAAACTCGGCGGGCAGGCGGCTGTCCTGCGAATAGCCGATCCATTGGCCGTTACACCAAAGATAAAACGCCGCATTGACACCATCAAAAACAATCCGCGTCTGCCCCTGCGCCAGCGCACCTTCTTCCATTGTAAATGTGAGCGAGTAACAACCTGTCGGGTTTTGTTGCGGAACAAACGGAGGCGTCACCGGAATCGGATAGGTAACATTGGTATAAATGGGCGTATCAAATCCCTGCATCTGCCAGTTCGATGGCACCGGCATCGCCACCGCATCGGTGCAATCCTCTGTTATCCAGCGTTCCGGTACGGCTTCCGGCGAGCCAAACAGGCTGAAGCGCCATTCGCCATTGAGCAGGCGCCGCGCAGGTGAAGCGGCATCATCGCGCGCCGCATTTTCATCACGCCAGCTACGCAGGGGCGCATGAGCCGGTAAACGGTGCCAGTGGGTAATCGCCGGGTTTTCCCAGTCGTGGCGGGAAACCAGCGAACTTAATGCGGTAACAGACATAAAACCTCTTTTTGCGAAGCGCTCACAATTAAAGAGACAATGGCGTATTTTTAATCGCAGGTAAAGTCCGCGATCGGCTGAAAGCGAAGAGGATCACAAAAGCATTAGCGCCGATCCAGCATGGCAACCTGCTGTGCCAGTTCACTCAGTTGCCGGGCAAGAGTTTCACCGCTACGGATCTGCCGTTCGCGCGCCGGAGCCGTAGACAGACGTTCGATCAACGTGACGGGTAGCCGAATCTGACTGAGGGTCAATTCCCTGTCGGGCGGATTAAGCAGCCAGTCCACGCTACGCTCGCCCGCTTCTTTGAACGCCTGGCGCACCGTGGTCAGCGGCGGAGAAAACCAGGCGCTGTCCGCCGTGTCGTCGTACCCCACCACTGAAATCTGCCCCGGCACATCAATGCCCTTCTCAGCACAGGCGCGCATCACGCCGAGCGCCATCTGATCGTTAGCCACCAGAATCGCCTGCGGCAGCCGGGGACCCGCCAGCAGCAGATGGGCTTTTTCATACCCCGATGCGGCGCTCCAGTCCCCATACTCGCTGGCGCAGGGGGTCAGTTTCTCCTGTGCTAACGCCGCCAGCCAGCCGCTAAAACGGGCGCGGGCTGAAACTGAACTCTGCGGCCCGCCCAGCAGAGCAATGCGCTGGTGGCCTTGCGACAGCACATGTTCCACACCCAGGCGCGCGCCCTGCTCCGCATCAAACACCAGACTGTTAACGGCTGCCTTATCACTGACATCCAGAAACAATACCGGCGTCGGTTGCGCCTGCGCCGCCAACTGCTGCGCCAACGCATCTTCCAGCGGAACATTAATAAGCACGCCTTCCACACGCTGTGCCAGCAGTTCCTGCAATGCCGCGCTACAACTGGCGGCGTCATGCTGCTCAAGCATCGAAATAATGACGCTCGTGGAGGCAAGACCGGCGCGGGATTTCACCGCCGAGGCAATTTGTGACGGCGCATGCAGCGCCAGATCGGTAGTCAGTAGTCCCAGCGCTCTGCTGCGTTTGCCCGCAAGTTGCTGAGCGCCTCGATTGGGAACATAGTGCAGCGCGGCCATTGCGGCGAGCACCTTTTCACGGGTACGAACGGAAACATGGGCCGCATCATTGATCACCCGGGATACGGTCTGGTAAGAGACGCCTGCATAGCTGGCAACGTCGTAAAGTGTGATAGTTTTCATGGCGTTCCTGGCAGCAAAGGGATCATTAGTATACCCGTTTTGCCCGGATCTGCCTGTGAGCGCTTCGTGAAAAATACCAGGAACTAAGACAATCGGCACAAAATATATTGCGCGAGACAAAAATAAATATCGGCGAACCACAAGGCTCGCCGGAAACATCATCCGTAATGTGTTTTGAGATGGTTCTGTAGAGTTATTATGAAACAATCATCACAGTTTTTAATGCAATTTAAATGACGGTTTCATGACAACAAGATTACTGCTGGCGAGGAATAGGAAATCCTTTTATTGAAATAATAAAACTGTTTCCCTCTTTTTTGATTTTCGCGCCAGCGTCACACCAGTCCGATGCGATACGAAAAAACTCATCACTTCCGATATTCCAGTCCAGTCGTACTTGTTTTACAAAGCCTGAGCGCAACATCGCACAGGCTTCGCCGTAGTTACTGGCGGTTGATAGCAGTTGTTGGTTCATTTTTTCTTCTTCAGGAGTTTACGTAATGCTTTGATCTCTTTAGGAGTGAACGGAGTTGCACTCTCTTCTTCCGTGTGCTGGTTGTCAATATCATCTTCCGAGACTCCCGCCTCTTCCGCTGCTTCGAACGCCAGCAGCAGCAGTTTTTCTGTCGCCGTGCTTAAATTTTCACTATTTACTTCTGCGTAATGACGCAATTTCTCTTTTAGCGCTTCATCAATTTTGACGTTTAATACTGCACTGGCCATGATTATCCCTTCTTGTGTGAATAAACATGCTAATTAATACACGAACTTATGAAACCGATCCAGATTTATATTTCAAAATTATAACAGGGCGAAAAATCCCCATAAATAATCTGCCTTATATTTATGACAGAAAAATGAAGATAATATTTCAATTAAATGACACTATAATTTAAAACGAAAAAATATAATGCTAATCGCGGGAATAAAACCCGCCAGCGCGCACGCCGACGGGTTTCAGTGATGCAGTTGGTTCCATTTTTCGCGGGTTATCTCCCACAACTCCGTCTCCAGCTCCCCGGAAACATACTCACCTTTTTGCAGGCGAACTAAGCGCATACCGCTGCGTTGAGAAAGTCTCTTCGAACGATCGTTGGCGACAGCTTTGGGCGCGCGCAGTACATCGCGTTCAAGCACGTTAAACCAAAAATCCGTTACCGCATGGCAGGCTTCCGTCATATACCCCTGCCCTTGCCACTCCGGAGCCAGCCAGAATCCCCGGTTATTGTCCGGCGTATCCATCAGGCAGATCACGCCCATGAGTTCATCGGCATTCTCTTTACGTCGCAACGTCCAGAACCAGCCTTTCCCCGCGCGCGTTGCCTCCAGCGCAACATTGTCGACATAGTTCTGCGCCGCATCATCCGGATAGGGCCAGGGAACGCTGGCAACCAGATAACGGACAATCTCCCAGCGAGGGAAAATGCGCTGAATTTGCGTGGCATCTTCCGATGCCAGCGGTTTGAGAATTAGACGTGCCGTTTGAAGCTCTGGTGTCGTCACAGGTGATCGCTCCTTTTCTTCCTGAGAGAAGCAAGTATTGCAGACGCTCCGCCAGATCAGGGGATTTTTCGCTATATTAACGAAAAATCAGGCTACCGGTTCAGTTTGCGGCGCCACGCTTAGCGTCGGTTTCTGACGAAACCACGGCAGACAAAGCTGAATCAGCGGGCCAATACTGAGCGCGTAAAATACCGTGCCGACGCCAAATGTGCCGCCCAACAGGCAGCCTGCCAGCAAGACTGAAATCTCAATCGCCGTACGGATACTGCGCACTGACCAGCCTGTGCGGGCATGGATCCCGGTCATCAGGCCATCACGCGGGCCTGCGCCAAACCCGGCACCAATATACATTCCGGTCGCCAGCGCATTGACAATTACCGCCGCCACCAGCATTACGCTGCGCGCCAGGAGTGTCTCCAGCGGCGGCATCAACGCCAGCGCAGCATCGGCGGCAAGCCCAAGCACGATCACATTGCTGATGGTTCCCAGACCCGGACGCTGACGCAGCGGGATCCAGAACAACAATACCAGCGCGCCGGTGGCGATCATCACCGTACCGATATCCATCGACAGCAGTTTCGCCACCCCAAGGTGGAAAACATTCCACGGATCGGCGCCCAAATCCGCGCGGACAAACATCGCGGTAGAAACACCGTACAGGACCAAACCAATATAGAGTTGCAGTAATCGACGTAGCATTTTTGTTCTCCGGTTGTTCATGCTTCCATCTTCTCCGCAAATGGCATTATGATTAATGTCCAGTTTTCATATAGTGGACTGCATATGTCATCCCGTCGCTTTGGTAGTCAATCTTTGCAGCGCCTGTTAGGGCACTGGCAACAACCCGAGTCCCGCATGCCGCTATGGCGTCAGCTTGCCGATGCCCTGCGTTTGCTGATTCTTGATGGCAGGCTGGCGCTGGACACACGTCTGCCCGGCGAGCGTGAACTGGCCTCAACGCTGGAAATTAGCCGCACCACCGTTGCCAGTGCGCTGGCGCACTTGCGCGATGAGGGTTATCTGGAGAGCCGCCACGGTAGCGGATCGCGGGTGATTCTGCCTGATAGCCGTAGCGTTCCAACGCTCGCAACAGCCGGTACAGCACTGGATCTCTCAACGGCGGCGTTGAGCGCCGGGCCGGAGATCCACCAGGCCTATACCCACGCGCTGAGCATGATCCCGCACTACCTCACGCGAACCGGCTACGGTCAGCTCGGCTTGCTGCCACTACGTGAAGCCATTGCCGCACGTTATACCGAGCGCGGGCTGCCAACTCACGCCGATGAAGTGATGGTGGTGAATGGCGCAGTCAGCGGACTGGCGCTGGTACTGCGCATGCTAACCGGTCCGGGCGATCGCGTGGTGGTCGATCACCCAACCTACCCGCTGGCGATGGCCGCGATCCTGGGGGCGTCATGCAGGCCCGTTGGCGTATCGCTGCCACAAACCGGCTGGGATTGTGATGGGTTTGCCGCCACGCTGGCACAGACCGCGCCGCGTCTGGCCTATCTGATGCCCGATTTTCACAATCCAACCGGACGCTGTATGGATATCGCCACTCGCGAAGCCATCGCCGCCATCGCGGCGCGCACGCGCACGGCGCTGGTGGTCGATGAAACGATGGTGGATTTGTGGTACGACGCGCCGCCACCGCCGCCGCTGGCGGCCTTTGATCCTGCTGGAAACGTGATCACACTCGGTTCGGCGGGGAAAAGTTTCTGGGGTGGCTTACGCCTGGGATGGATCCGCGCCTCAACGCGCACAATTGCCGCTCTCGCCCAGACCCGTGACACGCTGGATCTGGGTTCCCCGTTACTGGAGCAACTGGCAACGCTGTGGCTAGTGCAAAACGCAGAGGCATTTTTGCCCGGCCGTCGACAAATGCTCGCCAGCCGCCGTGATGATTGCGCCGCGTTAATGCGCGAGCATTTTCCGGAATGGCGCTTTCAGACACCGCAGGGCGGCCTCTCCTACTGGGTAGAACTGCCCGATATGCTGGCGACTCAGTTTGCCGCCCGTGCGGAAACTATCGGTATTCACCTCGGTGCGGGAACACGTTTTGGTCTTTCCGGCGCTTTTGACCGCTATTTACGGATGCCCTTTTCACTGGAATTAACCGAACTCGAGAACGCATTACTGCGTATCAAACCCCTGTGGCTCGCGCTCAACTATTCGTCCCCCCCGGTAAAACGCAGCATGGTGTAATGCCGGAAACGTTCAATACACATGTCACGGCACCGTGGCATGTGCCCGAACAGACGGGGAGACTTTCTGCCGTTGCAAACACTCTTCTGATATTTCCGTTAGTCCTGAAATGTTTAATCGCCTTATCGCTCAATTGCTTTCATGCCATCAATAAATCAGGCTTTATTTATTGTTTTTGTAATTTGATTTTGAGGGTGTACTACGTCATCATCTGTTTTTTTATGCAATATACAAGCGGATAGATATCAAAAACACTGGCTTGCGAAAACTCAGGGCAGGAACAACATCCGCTGTACTTTACGCGCTTAAAATTAATGACACAGATTGCACATGACGCCATAGCTTACCTGCTTGCTCGTTAATAACACATAATTATTTATAGAGCACTGCACTGGTATACCAGAGATTGAGTGGAAAACTCATTATATCCGCAGAGAGTAAAGATTATTATGAATTATGAACCCAGGGGTAATTTTGAATACATCGTCAGAATTAATAATGCTTACCTTGCTGAAGGTATAAAACAGATTATACAAAAAATGTATAATCTGGGTGAACTGAGTTCATCTATCCTGGTTTTCGACTGTCATAATTACTATTCAATCAATTTCGATCAAGTCGGTAATACGATATGCGTTATGCTCTGCGAGAAAAACTACCAGAAATTCCTGCCAGACATCAACAAAATATACCGCTGTGAAGCGAACATCACCGCGAAGGGTTTTAAAAATTTAGTTAAACGCATATCAAACGGCAAGGGACCATCAAGTACGCTAAAAACAGACTGCTGCATCAATGAGCGCGAAATGGCGGTGATTCATTCCTATATGGAAGGCTATTCAGAGGCAACGGTTTCCGACTGGTTGGGTGTCAATATAAAAACGATTTACCTTGCCAGGCGCCGCCTTTTTTCAAAGTTAGAATGCAATTCATTACTGGAATTTAGAATTATGTGCAGAACACAATTATTTACTGAATGGTATTCAAGGCAAAAAGAAGCGTTTAACACCGTTGATCATTAATCCGCTGACCAACATTCATCATCTCAGCGTTCCCTACCCCACCATTATATGGCAGATAAAACCGTAGAAAGGTATGCAGGAGAGTCATTTCCTCCTGCATTAGATCACTATCGCTGGCAACTACACAGGAATGGAAATTTTTCAGCTACTCTCTGCACGTAGTTTTTTGATATTAATATCGATACGTTCGATTGCAGGTTGAGAGGCACCTTTCGTCAAAGACACGCGTATTTTAATGCTGTCATTATCGATTACAACCAGGTTAACATCAACATTATCTTCTTCTACCATCCAGGATATCTTTTCTTTTATTTCCTCGGCTATTGAATTCAAAACCTCCACCTAATCACCTCATGGTTATGTTGATTAAAAATGACCTGACAGCAAAGATTCGTTAGCATATAAAACCAGACTTTTTCTCATTAATATACTGACGAAGATAAAACAATAATATAAGCCAAAATATTTCAAGCCAGTAACGAAGATGAGTTCACCACATATACATCACAATATCAATTGATAAACTCTATAGATTTTTTTGTAAGATAGTAGATTTAAATATTTCATAATAATTATTATGCATGCCATTCCCAAAAAAACACTTATCACAGAACCACGATAGGATATTTAAATTGGAGAGCAATCGATTGAGAGTATGTATCATCGCACGTCTTTGATAAGATATATAAATATTCATTCTGAACATACCCTATTTTTCACATATCTTATTCCATATAAGTTTTCTTTAAATCAAAAAACTCAATAGAATTTTTCAATTACATTTACGCTTGTCATTTAAAATATCAGTGTTATATTACGCGTCCCTGTTATTGAAAGATCATACCAGGATCTTAGGTTTTTCGCCTTGTCACTTTAATATAAATTTTACCGGGTATATTCAAAATGGAGATAAGATTATAGATAACATCAATAAATGATCGTGTTACTAACGGGATTAATCTCTCAATCTGAAGCATTTCTTCTGTCGTGAAGCAAAATCCAAATTGCTTTTTGTCGAACGGTTGTATCTTTTTTTATTAGCAAAAAAGAACATCACAAAATGATAAGGTAGAGTGGTAACCAGAATGAATAGTCGATCTTTAGAGTACCTGGCAGCACTGGCAAAGTACAATCATTTTCAGCATGCAGCAGACGAGTGCAACGTAACGCAATCAACGCTGAGTATTCAATTGAAAAAGCTAGAACAAGAGCTTGGCGCGCCCTTGCTGGATCGTTCAAATAAAAGAGTTAAATTTACAACGATGGGTATCAGGGTGGTAAAACAGACACATGTGATACTCAAAGAACTCGAACGATTACGGGAGATGGCATCAAAACCACATATGTATGGTATACAAAACATACGTATAGGGATTATGCCATCAGTCTCAACAAACATATTTAAATATGCAGTTGAACTTTGCGATAACTTCCCATCGAAAATCGAGCTGCAGTTTAATGAAGCCGACCCGGAGAAACTCTTTTCAATGATGAAAACAGGTGCTCTGGAGTGCGCGATAATGGACAAACAGCCCAGAAATTCTGATTTTTTTGAATGCGCATCATTCGATGAACCACTGATCATTGGCGTCGGAGCCAGACATCAATATGCACTTTCAGAATCATTAGAACAAGCAGAGCTGAAAAAGCTGAAGATTCTGGTCCCGGAATATGGAAATAATCTGCACGATCCGATCATGAGCTTTTGCGATCAATATGGGCTTTTTGCGGAGATAGGCTCCGTAGGCATGAACATTGAAACATTGCGCTGGCGAATTTCGATGTCTGATTATGTATCCTTTTTCCCCTATTTTTCTGCCCTGGATAAAAATGATACCCGGCTGAAGTATATCAGACTCAACCATTTCAACCCCAGGCGTAAAATTGTTTTCTTATCACAACGAGAGCCTGTCGTGAAAAAATTCACGGAGTTGCTCATAAAAAAAATGACCAACGCGTTAATAGAATAAAGCATCCAGAAACCAGTTTTACTTATCGGACGGGTAGACAGAACCCCATTATGAATATATTTTTAGGCATTGTATTTACGCACGCTACACATAAGCAAAAATGACATTATTAGCTGCACCGATAACATGGACATTCTCTTGAATTATATATTCATAATAGTTTTCGTTATGGAGGAAAGTATCCGTGTATTTATTTTTCTACACGGCGATGCAGTATGCCAAAGCATGCAACCTGAACATACTTCACCCGGAGCACTATTTCATAGAGGATATAAATTAATAACAGAGGTCAGGTAAAGATCGTATAAATACGTTACACAAGGGGAAAAATGGTGTTATATAAAAAATACCCTGGTTAATGGTTATTTCTAACTACCCTTAGAACAAGACGCTAACCAGGGCTTGTCACCAATTTTACTCAGTGGTTAATAGACCGCACAAAACAAGAGTTAAATAATTCCACATCGCCGCTAACAAATACAGTAGAAGGTATCTATAAATTAGAATCACTTATTTTTGCCAGATGCGCAGCATGGTCGCCTTTTCAGCACAGTTGTTTGGTATTGACGTCATGGGGAAAATCGGCATTACGGATAATGAAGTAAGGGTATTTAACAAGCACGATAAGCAGTTTCAAACAGGCTGCGCAACCGCTGGTGTGCTGAAGATGTAAAGAGATAAACGGAACGAACTTCAAAAGCAGAAATGGGTGGGGGCCCTGCCAGCTACATCCCGGCACACACGTCGTCTGCCCTGGCTGCTTCCTTCCGGACCTGACCTGGTGAACAGAGTAGCGTTGCGGGAGAACCAACAGGGCCCCCATTGAGAGCGTTGTTAATCAACGCGCTGGCGCATTATCCCTGTCCAGGATGGCAATTGCAAGCCGCGCCGGGGCGGATGCTGGTTTATTGCGCAACTGTCCCTTCACAGCACGCTTTATGCTGTTTATGCTGCAAGGACTTCCCTCAGGATATCAGCATGGATATACAGGATTCTTTCCCGCAACGGGTCTGGCAAATCGTTGCCGCGATACCGGAAGGTTACGTCACAACTTATGGTGACGTGGCGAAACTGGCTGGCTCTCCGCGCGCCGCGCGACAGGTGGGCGGCGTACTGAAACGCTTACCGGAAGGGAGTACGTTACCGTGGCATCGGGTGGTAAATCGTCATGGCTGCATTTCCTTGACCGGGCCGGATTTACAGCGTCAACGCCAGGCATTACAGGCTGAAGGCGTGGTGGTGTCAGGTAGCGGGCAAATCGATTTACAACGTTATCGCTGGATCTACTAAAACGCTCCTCCCCCGCAGGAGAGGAGCCGTTATCAGTACTGTGTCGGAGCCGGAGTGGCTTCAGACGGGTTCACTTGTGTGGGTGACGTGGAAGGCACGGTCGTGGCGGCGCCACTGTTTTGCTGCAACGGCACAGCCGTTTGCTGCACCGGCACCAGCGTCAGATCCGCTTTGGTTCCGCCCTGATTGATAACCGGTTTAACCGTATCGGTGATAAAGACAATTTTATCGTCGATGGTAATGGCCGCACTCAGCAGGATACGGGCATTCGGCTGGATATCAGCCGGGTTAAACGGCAGCACGAAGCTGAACGGAGCCTGTTTACCTTCGGTACGCACAGCTTTCTGCGCCAGCACCTTCGACGGCGCATCCGCCTGGGACGCATCAGAAACTGTCACGGTTAATACCGCATTTGGCGGCAGCGCCACTTTCTGACGGATCCAGATCGTACCGGAGACGTTAGGTTGCGCAATCGCAGCTTTATTGGTTGCCGCTGGCGCGCTGGGATTAGGTGCTGGTGTTGGAATGTCAGCGCCTTTTTGAGCGCAGGCAGAGAGCGCAACAGCAACTGCCAAACCACTTAACATGTGCACGAGTTTCATTGATTTCTCCTTATCTTCAATGCACCGGCAGAACGCTTGCCTGCCAGGATGGGTGGTTAAACCATCGTAACGAGAACAAGTCTGGCACATAAGCGCGATATATTCCTGCAAAGCCCCATTTATTCAGATTATTGAACCCATCGGACCACTCATTGTTCCAGGTTATACTTATCGGGTTATTCGCTCAGTCAGCCGCTATTTATTTGAGGAAATTTATGAGTCAGGCACTCTCTAACCTGCTGTCATTATTGAATCTGGAAAAAATCGAAGAAGGCCTGTTTCGCGGCCAGAGCGAAGATTTAGGGTTACGCCAGGTCTTTGGCGGCCAGGTTGTCGGCCAGGCGCTGTACGCCGCTAAAGAGACCGTCCCCGCCGAGCGACTGGTGCACTCCTTCCACAGCTACTTTTTGCGTCCTGGCGATAGCCAGAAACCGATTGTCTATGACGTGGAAGTTCTGCGCGACGGCAACAGCTTCAGCGCCCGCCGCGTGGCGGCGATCCAGAACGGGAAACCGATTTTCTATATGACCGCCTCGTTCCAGGCGCCGGAAACGGGTTACGAACACCAAAAAACGATGCCGGACGCGCCCGCGCCGGATTCACTGAAATCCGAAACCGATATCGCCCGTGCACTCTCCCATTTGTTGCCGCCGCTGGTGAAAGAGAAATTCCTCAGCGATAAACCGCTGGAGATCCGACCGGTAGAATTTCACAACCCGCTAAAAGGGCACGTTGCCGAGCCTGCGCGCCAGGTATGGATCCGCGCAAACGGCGCGGTGCCGGAAGACTTTCGCGTCCATCAATACCTGCTGGGCTACGCCTCAGACTTCAACTTCCTGCCGGTGGCGCTGCAACCACACGGTGTGGGTTTCCTTGAGCACGGTATGCAAGTCGCCACCATTGACCACTCGATGTGGTTCCATCGTCCATTCAATATGAATGAATGGCTGCTTTATAGCGTGGAAAGTACGTCGGCCTCCGGGGCGCGCGGCTTTGTACGCGGTGAGTTCTATACGCAACAGGGCGTGCTGGTGGCGTCAACCGTGCAGGAAGGGGTGATGCGCAATCGCAACTAAGGCTCTACAAAAGGAAAAGCCTCCGAAAGGAGGCTTTTTTATGCTCAGGAGATAACTCAATTCAATCAGGCGTTGTAGGCGTTTTCGCCGTGGCTGTTAACATCCAGACCTTCACGCTCTTGATCTTCCGGTACACGCAGGCCCACAGTCATGTCAGCCAGTTTGTAGCCGATGAAGGCCACGACGCCGGACCACACGATGGTGAGTGCGATACTTTCCAACTGAACCAGGAGCTGCTGACCCATCGTCACGCCTTGTGCGTAACCGACGCCGCCCAGGGACGTTGCGGCAAAGATGCCGGTCAGGATACAGCCGACGATACCGCACACGCCATGCACACCAAACACGTCACACGGATCGTCAACACGCAGCATACGTTTCAGTGCAGTAACGCCCCACAGGCCTGCCAGACCTGAAACCAGGCCCACAATCAGCGCGCCGCCGACACCCACATAACCACACGCCGGAGTAATACCCACCAGGCCTGCAATCGCGCCGGAACATGCACCCAGCAGAGATGGTTTGCCACGCAGCGCCCACTCACCGAACACCCACGCCAGGATTGCACCAGCAGTAGCCACAACGGTATTTACGAAAGCCAGCCCGGCGATTTCGTTGGCCGCACTTGCGGAACCCGCGTTGAAGCCGAACCAACCGACATAGAGGATAGCGGTGCCGGTAAAGACCATCGGCAGGTTATGCGGTTTGAACGCTTCTTTGCCAAAGCCCACACGTTTACCAATCAGGTAAGCACCCACCAGACCTGCAACAGCGGCGTTGATATGCACCACCGTACCGCCAGCGAAGTCCAGCGCGCCATGCGCTGCCAGCAGACCGCCGCCCCATACCATGTGCGCGATTGGCACATAAGAGAGCGTCAGCCATACCACCACGAAAATCAGCACCGCAGAGAAGCGAATACGTTCAGCCAGTGCACCAACAATCAGGCCGACGGTAATACAGGCGAAAGAGCCCTGGAAAGCAACGTGGATATACTGATAGATGCTGCCCATGACTGCAGTCAGTTCAATATTCTTCAACATTACCCAGTTGAAGCTGCCGAAGAAGCTGTTGCCCTCGCCAAAAGCCAGAGAGTAGCCGTAAACCACCCACAGAACGCACACCAGCGCGAAGGTGACAGCCACCTGCGTCAGCATAGAGAGCACGTTTTTCCCGCGAATCAAGCCGCCGTAAAACAGCGCAATGCCCGGGATGCTCATAAACAGCACCAGTGCGGTAGAAATCATCATAAAGCCGTTGTCTGCTTTATCTGCTACAGCGGGAGCCGCCATCGCCAGACCTGGCAGCAATGCCAGTGAAGCAAGACCTGTTTTTAATGTTGTGTTTTTCATTGTTCCAATCCCTATCACTGTGTGGCCAGCTATTACAGTGCCGCTTCGTCGGCTTCGCCGGTACGAATACGAATGACGCGTTGCAACTCAGCAACGAAAATTTTGCCGTCGCCAATTTTTCCGGTGTAGGCCGCTTTGCTGATCACATCGATAACTTCATCGAGTTGATCATCAGCAATCGCCACATCAATTTTCACTTTAGGCAGGAAATTGACGCTATATTCCGCACCGCGGTACAGCTCGGCATGACCTTTCTGACGCCCGAAACCTTTAACTTCAGTCACGGTCAGCCCTTGAATACCAATAGAAGACAGTGCTTCACGAACGTCTTCGAGTTTGAATGGTTTAATCACCACGGTAACCAGCTTCATAGATCCCCCTCCAGTCGAAATTCGATAATGGCCGCAGCTAACACATGACAGATATTGCAAGTGGTGTGCCAACAATGAAAACGAGGAGAATTTCAGATTGTTAGTGCAGACAGGCCGGGAAAAGCAGAAGGGGGAAAATGCAGGCTCGCGATTCGGCCTGGTGTCAGAAAAGAAAAACGCACCATAACAGTGCATGGCGCGTTACTTTTTTGCACCAACAGAGGATCCTGTCAGTAGCATGCCTAATTTTGGTGCATCAGGCGATAAGCGACTCTTCTCGCGAGCTGGCCGCCAGTTCTTCCCCTGCCAGTTGCAGTTGATACATCTGCCAGTAGCGCCCTTTCGCGGCCAACAATTGCTGGTGTGTCCCGCGTTCCACCGCCTGCCCGCGATGTAATACAAGGATGGTTTCCGCCTCAACAATGGTCGATAAACGGTGAGCGATCACCACCAGCGTGGTCTGCTTACGCACCGCAGCCAGCGCATGCTGGATTGCCTGCTCGGTACCGGAGTCGATATTTGCCGTTGCCTCATCGAGGATCAGGATCTGCGGCGTATCGACCAGCACGCGCGCCAGCGCCAGCAGCTGTTTTTGCCCAACCGAGAGGTTATTCCCCTGCTCACCGAGCCGGGTATGAATGCCCGCACTCATACCGCGCGCCAGTTCCGCCAGTTGTACCGTCTCCAGCGCCTGCCACACCTGTGCTTCGCTGATATCTCGCCCCAGCGTCACGTTGGCGAAAAAGCTGTCCGCCAGCACCACCGGATCCTGTTGCACCATCGCCACGCCTTTGCGTAGCGCTGTATGGCTGAGCGCAGAGAGCGGCCTTCCGTCGAGGCGTATCTCACCCTGCGTGAGCGGGTAGTAACCCATCAACAGGCTGGCGAGCGTACTTTTCCCGCTGCCGGTATGCCCCACTAAGGCGACAAAGCTGCGCGGCTCAACCGATAGCGAAATATCCTGCAGCACCAGTTGATCGTCGCGGTAGGCAAACGAAACATTCTCAATATCAATGGCGCCACTGTGCAGCGGCGTATCATCGTAACCATAAGACTGGCGCGGCCGATCCATCAGTTCGAACACCCGTTCGCCCGCGACAACTGCCTGCTGCAACATCGATTGCTGCGTCGTCAGCTCAATCAACGGTTCATTCAGACGGCCAAGGTAGCTGATAAACGCGTACAGTACGCCGACTTCCACCGTACCCACGGAGGAAAAGCCAAACAGCATCAGCAACCCGCACAGCACCAGCGCCGAGAAAAGACTCAGCAGCGGGCGCAGCAGAAAGCCATCCAGCCGCAGAGTTTGCATGCGCGCAAGATAGTGGGAACGGCTGGCATCGCCCATACGTTCACCAAAACGCGCCTGCTGGCGGAACTGCTGAATCACGCCCATGCCGTTAATGATTTCGTTAAAGCCATCGTTAATATCAGCAAGGTAGGCACGCATCCGGCGCACAATCGGCGTGCTGTAACGCTGATAGATCAGCATGACAATCAGCACCGCGGGGAAAATCGCCATCGCCACCAGCGCCATCCGCCAGTCCAGGCTGAACATGGCGACCAGCATCGCGCCAATCAACGCGGCACTGCGCAGCACCGTCGCGACCACTGTGACATAAAGATCGCGGATCACTTCGGTGTCGTTGGTCACGCGGGAGATAATCTGCCCGACCGGCTGGGTATCAAATTCGCTTAGCGGCTGGCGCAGCGCAGCGTCCATCACATCGGTACGCAGTTGTTGTACCACGCCGACCGCCGCCTGGTTAAACAGCAGCGACTGACTGTAGTGCAGCAGCGCCGCCAGCAGTTGCAGGCCGACATAAACCGCAGCCAGACCGGCGACCAGCGCAAGTGGCAGGTAGCTTTTCGCCACCATGTTATCGATAAAGTAGCTGATCAGCGCCGGACCGGAGACTTCCGCAATCGCCGCAACCCACAGCATCATCACCGCTTTGATTAACGATTTGCGCCACGGTTTGCCATACACCAGCAGGCGTTTCAGCGTCGGCCATTGTCGTGCGAGATTACGCATCGGCGGCCTCCTGCGGTACGTCATTCAACGCAGCTTCCAGTTGCTGGTAGCGATACATATCGCGATACCAGCCCGGCTGGCGCGCAAGCTGCTCATGCTGGCCACGCTGGGCAATATGTCCATGCTGCATGACTAAAATCTCACTGGCTTCCGTCAGCGCCGACAGGCGATGCGCGCTGATAATGACTGTGCGCCCTTCGCCCCACTGGCGCAGGTTATGCAAAATTTGATGTTCGGTGCGACCGTCAACGGCCGACAGCGCATCATCCAGGATCAGGATCTCGGCATTAAGCAGCAGCGCGCGTGCAATCGAAATGCGCTGTTTTTGACCGCCGGAAAGCATCACACCGCGCTCGCCCACTTCCGTATCGTAACCCTGCGGCAGACGCAGAATGTCGTCATGCACGCTGGCAAGCTTCGCCACGTGTTCAATCTCTTCCTGCGTTGCGCCGGGTTTGCCTAACGCAATGTTGTTACCCACCGTATCGGAGAAGAGGAACGGCGTCTGATTCACCACCGCCAGACGGCTGCGCCAGGCATCCAGCTTCAATTGCTGAAGGGGAATATTGTGGAAACGAATATCGCCCTGCCCGACGTCAAAATGGCGCTGAATTAACGCCAGCAAGGTGGTTTTCCCGGCACCGGTCGGCCCGCAGATGCCCAGCATCTGGCCCGGCGTCAGCAGCACGTTAACATTATTCAGTACGGCAGTTTCCGTTTGCGGATAGCGAAATTCACGGATAGCGATAGTCAGATTGCCGCGTCCTTCCGGCACCGGCTCACTGCCGTCATTCACTACCGGCGCTTCTGCCAGCATGTCGCGAATACGGCTGTATGCCGCACTTCCGCGCTCCACGATATTAAACATCCACGCCAGTGCCAGCATCGGCCAAATCATCAGCCCCAGATACATGGCAAAACTGGTGAGCTGACCGAGCGTCAGCGTACCGTGGACAATCATCCAGCTACCGCCGCCAATCGCGAGCATATTCGCCAGGCCAATCGCAATGTAAATGGTTGGATCAAAACGCGCATCAACACGGGCGACGCGCATATTTTTCGCCCCGGTGTCGGCGGCTTCCGCCGCAAACAGCGCCGACTGGCGATCCTCCAGACCGAAGGCTTTGATCATGCGGATACTGGTCATGCTCTCCTGCGTGCGATCGTTAAGCGCGGAGAATGCCGCCTGCGCTAACTTAAAACGCTGGTGCAACTGATCGCCGTAACGCTTGATAACCAGCGCCATAATCGGCATCGGCAGCAGCGACAGCAGCGTTAATTGCCAGCTAATTTGCGTCGACATCACCACCAGCACCACGCAGCCCATCACCAGCGAATCCACTAACGTCAACACGCCTTCACCGGCAGCAAACACGACGCGATCGACGTCGTTCGTTGCTCGCGCCATTAAATCACCGGTACGGTGACGCAGGTAAAACTCCGGATGCTGGCGGCTCAACTGCCGATAGAAATCTTCACGCAGCTCCACGGCCAGTTGATAAGAAGCGCCGAACAACCAGACGCGCCAGACATAACGCAGCAGATAGGTGACGACCGCGACCGCGACCAGTACGCCAATCCACATCCACACCTGTGATGTGGTGTAATGCTGTTCGGTTACGCCATCGACAATCACCCCCACCACTTTGGGCGGAATGAGTTGCAGAATAGCAATAATGATAAGTAAGGCCACTGCACCGAGGTAGCGTTGCCACTCCCGGCGAAAGTACCAGCCTAACTGGGCAAATAATCGCACGCGGTTATATCCTGAAGGTGATTTTCCGGCTGTTGGTTTAGCCTGAGCGTTATTCTATGGGTAAAGCCGTGGTGTATTTTATCTGTTCCATGGCGAAGCTAGAAGTGACATCTGATAGCCCCGGCACGCTGTTCACCAGCTTCTTATAAAAGTCGTCATAGCGTTTCATATCTGCCACCTGCACGCGCAGCAGATAATCATACTCTCCCGCCATACGCCAGAAACCGAGCACTTCCGGCATTTGCGTCACTTCGCTGACAAAGCGGCAATACCAGTCGCTACTGTGGTGCTGGGTTTTAATCAGCACGAAGGCGGTCAAATTCAGCCCCAGTTTTTCAGCATCCAGCACGGCAACACGACCGAGCAAAATCCCGTCGTCTTCCAGCCGCTTCAGACGTTTCCAGCAGGGAGTGGTGGTCAGATTAACGGCATCTGCCAGCGTCTGCAAAGAGAGCGAACAATCCTGTTGCAGCAGGGAGAGCAGCTTGCGGTCAATTTTATCTAACATTAGGCAATCCTGAAGAAAATTTTTCTCTTTATAGTCTAATACAAAGGCTAAATGGCAACCCTTTTTTCTTTTGCTTTCGCTAGACTGGGCACAAAATGACAAACGGATAACCGCCATGAATTGCAGTTGGGTCAAATACGCTATCAATGAAATTAACGCCGATGCACAGCGTTCTGCGGATACGCACCTTATTCGCCTGATGCTGCCAGCTTTTCCGGGGATCAATCTCTACCTGAAAGATGAAAGCACGCACCCTACCGGTAGCCTGAAACACCGGCTGGCGCGCTCATTGTTCCTGTATGGTTTGTGTAACGGCTGGATCAAAGAAGGCACGACCATTATTGAGGCCTCCTCCGGTTCAACTGCCGTCTCCGAAGCCTGGTTCGCGCGGTTGCTGGGGCTGCCCTTTATCGCGGTTATGCCTTACTGCACCGCTAAACGCAAAATCGAGCAGATCGAGTTTTATGGCGGCCGCTGCCATTTTGTTGACAGCGCCTGTGAGATCTATGCGGAATCGGAACGGCTGGCAAAAGAACTGAACGGACATTATATGGATCAGTTCACGTTTGCTGAACGTGCAACCGACTGGCGCGGCAACAACAATATTGCCGACAGCATCTTCCGTCAGATGAAAAATGAGCCGCATCCGGTGCCGGATTACATTGTGATGAGCGCAGGCACCGGCGGCACCTCTGCGACGATTGGCCGCTATATTCGCAGCCAGGGCTACGGCACGCAGTTGATGGTGGTGGACCCGGAAAACTCGGTGTTTCTTGATTACTGGCAACAGCGCGACGCCAGCCTGCGCAGCACGACAGGCAGCAAAATCGAAGGGATTGGCCGTCCGCGCGTGGAACCTTCTTTTATTGCCGACGTGGTGGATGAGATGTTGCGGGTTCCCGATGCCGCCAGTGTGGCAACGGCGCAGTGGCTGGAAACGCAAATCGGTCGCAAAGTGGGTGCCTCTACCGGCACTAATATGTGGGGTGCGCTACAGCTTGCCGCGCGGATGCGCGACGAAGGACGCAGCGGTTCTATCGTGACGCTACTGTGCGACAGCGGCGAGCGGTATCTGGAAACCTACTACAACCCGCAATGGGTGGCGACAAACATCGGCGATATCGATCCCTGGCGCGCGGAAATCGCCCGTCTGACGGCATAAAAAAAGCCGGGTAAAAACCCGGCTTGCTGGAAAAATCTTTTTCATTCGGGGGAATAAGGAAGATTAGGTGTGTCCAGCCAGTGCAGCAAAAAGTGTGATACTGCCTGATTCCGGCAGTGTCCGATAACCGGTAAATGCGGCAGCGCTTCCCGTAACTGCGGCATGGCGTTGCCCATGATCATGCCGTGCCCCACGCTTTCAAGCATCTCTCTGTCATTCATCGCGTCGCCAAACGCCATGCAATCCTGCAATGTCAGCCCCAGCGACAGGCTCAGCGCCGCCAGCGCGGAACCTTTGTTACAGCCTGGCGGCAGGATTTCCAGACAATCGGTGGCAGAAAAACACAAGTGCGCGCGCGCTCCCAGCGCCTCATTCAGTTGAATCCGCAGGCGGCAGAGATCGTCATGATCGCCAACAAAACAAATTTTGGTCACCTCGTGAGCCGGTAAGCGCCTGAGATCGGCCAGTTGGTAGGTAAAACCGCTGAGCAGATGAGCTTGCAGCAACTCTGGCAGCGCGTTACCCGTCAACCAGCCGGAATCATTGAATACGTGTACAGTCGCGCGGGTGTCCCATGTGCTGTGCAGAACAAGCTCCGCCACTTCCGGGTTCAGATCCTGACGGAACAGTAGCTCGCCTTCCTGCGAATGGATGCGCGTTCCGTTACCGGTTATTAAAAAAGCATCCAGCGCCAGGCTACTGATAAGGCTACGCATCTCCAGCGCGTGCCGCCCGGTCGCAAAAGTCAGGGTGATATCCCGTTCGCGCAGACGCTGAAGCGCATTGACCGTTTGCTCGCCTAAGCGGTGGTCAGGCATTAACAGGGTGCCATCCATGTCAAAAGCAGCCAAACGCGCCATCATCTTTTCTCCGGTTATGTTTCATTCACAGTTGCGTTCCAGTATTACGTGAGATATACGGAAGTAATAGTGAATAGATGACAAATATTGTTCCGGGTTTATGCGACTCCTCAATCGACTCAATCAGTACCAACGCCTGTGGCAGATCTCTGCCGGGGAAACACAATCCGCCAGCGTAACGGAGCTGGCGGCGCACTGTTTTTGCAGCGAGCGGCATATGCGCACGCTGCTGCGCCAGATGCAGGACGCTGGCTGGCTACGCTGGCAATCGCAATCCGGACGGGGTAAACGCGGCGAGTTGCAGTTGCTGATCGCGCCGGAATCGATACGCAGTGAGATGCTCGAACAGGCTCTCAATACCGGTCAGCAGCAGAACGCGTTGGCGCTGGCGCAAATTGCACCGGATGATCTGCGCACATTGCTGAATCCGTTTCTCGGCGGCTTGTGGCAAAACGAAACGCCAACCCTGCGCATTCCCTACTATCGCCCGCTTGATCCCCTTGTTCCGGGTTTTCTTCCCGGACGCGCGGAACAGCATCTTGTCGGGCAGATCTTCAGCGGCCTGACCCGCTTTGTCAGCCACAGCATTCAACCGCAGGGCGATTTGGCGCATCACTGGGATGTGAGCGCAGACGGCTTGTGTTGGCGATTCCATTTGCATGCCACGCTGCACTGGCATAACGGCGATACCGTCACAGCTGTGCAGTTGCAGGAGAGCCTGCAACGCCTGCTGCAATTGCCTGCGTTGCAAAAGTTATTTTCCAGCGTCGCGAGCATTGAAATCACGCATCCCTGGTGTCTGACATTCAAACTGCACCGCCCGGATTTCTGGCTGCCGTACCGCCTTGCCAGTTACGGCAGCCGTCTGGCACATCCGCAGCAGCCCATGGTTGGTACCGGGCCGTTTCGCCTGGTCACGTACAGCCGCGAACTGGTCCGGCTGGAGAGTCACGACCACTATCATCTTGGGCACCCATTCCTGAAGGCGGTAGAGTTCTGGATCACGCCACAGTTGTTTGAGCAGGATTTAGGCACCAGTTGCCGGCATCCGGTGCAAATTGCCATTGGCGAGCCGGATGAGCTTCGTCACCTGCAACCCGTCAGTAACGGCATCAGCCTTGGGTTTTGTTATCTTGCCCAGCGGCCAGGCGCGCGCCTGAGCCCGGCGCAGTCACGCCGTCTGGTACAGATTATCCATCACACTTCGCTGGTGCAGACGTTGCCGCTTGACGAGAATCTGATCACTCCCAGCCGTGAGCTCTTACCCGGCTGGCAAATGCCTGAATGGCCAGCCGAACAGGTTCCGCTGCCAGCAAAACTCACCCTGCTCTACCATTTACCGGTGGAACTACACATCATGGCGGAGCAACTCAGGCTTTATCTCGCCACGCTCGGTTGTGAACTGACAGTTATTTTCCACGACGGCAAAAACTGGGATGGCTGCCCCCAGCTTGCGACTGCCGATCTGATGATGGGGGACAGGCTGATTGGCGAAACACCGGAATATACTCTTGAGCAGTGGATACGTTGCGACCCGCTATGGCCCAACCTGCTTAGTGCGCCGCAGTTCGCGCATTTGCAGGCAACGCTGGATGCCGTGCAGCGCCAGGCGAATGAGCAGGAGCGTTACCAGGCGCTGCATGATGTGTTCGATACCCTGATGGATAATGCCACACTCACACCGCTGTTTAATTACCAGTACCGTATCAGCGCACCGCCAGGCGTGGAAGGGATCCATCTGAATACGCGCGGCTGGTTTGACTTTGCCGAAGCGTGGCTTCCCGCCCCGGCGCGGTGAAGAAGCTGGTCGCTGTCAGCGGCACGCGCTACCATAGCGTTTTATTCGCGATTGTCAGGAAGAATTATGAAACGTGCCGTTGTCGTGTTCAGTGGCGGACAAGACTCCACAACTTGCCTGGTGCAGGCATTGCAGCAGTATGACGAAGTGCATTGCGTCACCTTTGATTACGGCCAGCGCCACCGCGCAGAGATCGATGTTGCCCGCGAACTGGCGTTAACGCTGGGTGCCCGTGCCCACAAAGTGCTGGATGTCACCCTGCTCAATGAACTGGCGGTCAGCAGCCTGACACGCGACAGCATTCCGGTGCCGGACTACGAGCCTGATGCCACCGGTATTCCAAATACTTTCGTGCCTGGGCGTAATATTCTGTTTCTGACGCTGGCGGCGGTGTATGCATATCAGGTGCAGGCAGAAGCCGTGATCACTGGCGTTTGTGAAACCGATTTTTCCGGTTACCCGGATTGCCGCGATGAGTTTGTTAAGGCACTTAACCATGCGGTCAATCTTGGCCTGGCGAAAGATATCCGCTTTGAAACCCCGCTGATGTGGATCGATAAAGCCGAAACCTGGGCGCTGGCGGATTACTGGGGCAAACTGGATCTGGTGCGCAGCGAAACGCTGACCTGCTATAACGGCATTAAAGGCGATGGCTGCGGCCATTGTGCAGCCTGCAACCTGCGCGCCAACGGCCTGCAACATTACCTCGCGGATAAAAGCGGCGTAATGGCAGCCATGAAACAGAAGACCGGATTGAAATAAAAGACACTCTCCGGGATCTGTGCCGGATGGGCGCTAACGCTCATCCGGTCTGCAATCTTGTCGGGCAGCGATTTGTCTTTGACGGTTTTCGCCAGCCCGTTTTTAATATTAATCGCCTGCGCGGATCATCTTCTCCAGTTTTTCCCGCAGTTCCCCTTCTAATGCCAGCGCCTTCTGGCTTTTCAGGTCGATGCAGACAAATGTCACCAGCGCATCAGCGACTACCTGTCCTTCCGGTTCCAGCGTGACGACCTGGCTTAAAACGCCGCTTTTACCGTTGATCTGCTTTACATGGCTGGTGACGGTAAGCAAATCACCGAGCACCGCCGGACGGCGATAGTTGATATTGATGTTCACCACCACGAAAGCAATGTTATTGGCCGTCATCCATTTAAAGCTGTCGTTATTCTCAAGCCCGTCCCAGCGAGCCTCTTCGAGAAACTCCAGATAGCGAGCATTATTCACGTGCTGGTAAACATCGAGATGAAAACCACGAACTTTGATTTGTGTCTGCATAGCGCTTTAACCTTTACCGTTTATTGTTATAGGGACAGAGAGATCATAACTGGTATGACCTCTCTATTCTGGCAAAGATTAGCGACTACGCAAGCGCCTTACAGTTTCAAGTGCGCCAGATTACGTTCCACCAGCGTACCGCCCATACCTGGCACCTGCTTGAGATCGTCGAGCGTTTTAAACGGGCCATACTCATCGCGGTAACTGACTATCGCCTGGGCTTTCTTGATGCCGACACCGCTCATCACCTGGGCGAGCTCTTCCGCACTGGCACTGTTAATACTTACCCGCGTGCCATCCCCCTCATCAGCGTTGGTTGCCATATCCTGTACTTTTGCTTTTCCTGCGGATGCGTTTTCACTTTTGTTCAACGAGAGCGGCGCTTTCTCTGCGGTTACCGGGGCGGCCAGCGCGCTGTAACTCAGCGACGAGCAGGCGATGCTCAGAGTAATAATCAGGGCTTTGATTCCATGTTTCATGCTGTTTTCTCCTTTGTTTTCAATGTGAGGTAACGATAAACAGAAGCCGGAATATGGGCAAAGGGCAAAACGCAGAAATGGAAAAGGCCGCGAAAGCGGCCTTTGTGATTTGCAAAATTTTGCTTTTTTTTGGGAGACGCTTCGCGCCTTTACCCGTTACTGCTGTTCAGCGATCGTGCCGAGTTTGATTTTGGCTTCTTTGCGCAGGTTGCTCATCAGCGCTTCAAAAGCGATCTGTGCGTTGTTCTGCGTGATGCCTTTAACCATCGCTTCTTTCTGTGCATCCGGCATGGTTCCTGCTTTTACTTCGTCCAGCGCCAGAACCACAACGTTACCCTGCTGATCGGTCGTTGAACCGAAAGACGGTTTATCTTTTTCCGGCAGCGGCAGATTAAACGCAGCCTGACTTACCGGATCCTGACTTGTACGCGCCAGAGTTTTCGCCGCGCCAAAGCTCAGTCCTGCGGCTTTCAGCGCATCGTCACCTTTGCCCGCTTTCAGCTCAGTCACCAGTTTTTCAGCATCCAGCTTCGCCTGTTGCTCAGCCTTATTGTGCTTCACAATGTCGGTAACCTGCGCTTTCACTTCAGCCAGCGGTTTGATGGCTTCCGTTTTGTGATCGGTGATACGTAGTACAAACGCGCGATCGCCATCAACGGTGATGATATCGGAGTTGCTGCCCGGCGCGCCGTTCTGCCCCACCAGACCACCATTGAAAATCGCGTCGCTCACCGGTTTGAAGTTCAGTTCTTCCGGCAGAGTGTCGCGACTGAACCATCCCGTTTGCACTGCTTTCGCCCCTGCGGCCTGTTCTGCACCAGCCAGAGATTCGTTATCGTTGCTCGCCGCTTCGCTCACTTTCTGTTGCAATGCATACCAGGCGTCCAGCGCTTTTTCCTGTTTCACTTTTGCAGCCAGTTCATCATGCACTTCGCTGAGCGGTTTCACCTGCGCAGGCTGGATATCGTCAAGACGCGCAACCAGGAAACCCACAGAAGATTTGATAAC
Source organism: Kosakonia sp. MH5 (assembly GCF_009935945.1). Taxonomy (NCBI): domain Bacteria; kingdom Pseudomonadati; phylum Pseudomonadota; class Gammaproteobacteria; order Enterobacterales; family Enterobacteriaceae; genus Kosakonia; species Kosakonia sp. MH5. The sequence goes on from NZ_QODH01000001.1 coordinate 1,163,570, forward strand.
GCCGGAAAGCTGGCCCTTCTCTTTCAGGCCAGCATTTTTCAGTTCATCCGGCGTGGTGCCCTCTTCCAGCCAGCCCATATCGCCGCCGTTGCGGGCAGAGATAATGTCGGTGGATTTCGCTTTCGCGACGGTGGCGAAATCAGCGCCTTTATTCAGCTCATCAAGCACGGCTTTCGCGTCGTCTTCTGTTTTCGTCTGGATGACGCTGTAGCGGTTGCGCTGCGGCTGGGTGAACTGATCCTGATGCTGATCGTAGTAAGCCTGAATCTCTGCATCGGTGGCATTTTCCTGCATCGCAGTAGCATCAAGTTTGATGTAGCTTACGCGGAACTGCTCCGGCGCGATGAAACGACTCTTGTTTTGATCGTAGTAGCTGGTAACTTCGTCATCGCTGGCTGTCTGCTTCGCCGCCAGTGCGTTCACATCGATCACCGCCTGGCGAACAACGCGCTGCTGGGCAACCAGTGCCGCCAGCTCGTCGGTCTCGCCTTTAAGCATAAAATCAGTACCGGCAACAGCGTTGATGAGCTGCTGGGAGGTTAACTGGTTACGCAGCGCCTGCGCGTACTGATCGGCGCTCATGCCCATCTGATTAACGATGGCATTAAAGCGGTTGTTGTCGAATTTGCCGTTAGCCTGGAAAGCCTGAGTGGAAAAAATGGCTTTCTTCACCTGCTCGTCGCTAATGCCGAGGTTCAACTTTTTGGCGTACTGGTCCAGCAACGCTTCATCAATCATGCGATTGAGCACTTGCTGGCGCACGGATTTCATATAGTTTTCGTTGGCAGCCAGTTCAGAGAACTGATCGCCCAACTGCTGCGCCATACGATTGCGCTCGCTGGTCACCGCATTTTCAAACTGCGAACGGCTAATTTCCTGACCGTTAACTTCTGCGGCATAATTATTGTTACCGCCAATCAGGTAGTTACCCACGCCAGTCAAAATGAATGACACGATAATCAAACCCAGAATGATCTTGAGCACGACGTGATTCGCCGCCGCGCGTAAATTGTCCATCATGGTGTAACAACACTCCGCTGTAGGTGACTTTAGATCTCAGGCAGCAAGAGTTGCCCGCTGCGTGTAAGCGCGTATTTTGACAAGAAACCGGCGCAATTGTTAGCCCACAACGTGCAGAAACTCGTACAAAGTAAGAATTCGCAAATAAAAAAAGGCACATCTCGCGATGCGCCTTGTATTTTCTTACTCTCCCCACACGGGGAAAGTAATCAGTTTACTGCGTCTTTCAGCGCTTTACCTGCGCGGAACCCTGGCACTTTAGCTGCAGCGATAGTGATTTCTTTGCCGGTCTGCGGGTTACGGCCAGTGCGTGCAGCACGTTCTTTAACCGCGAAAGTCCCGAAACCTACCAGTGCTACGTCGTCCCCGGATTTCAAAGATTCAGTAACAGAAGCAATTAAAGCATCTAACGCACGTCCTGCAGCAGCTTTGGAAATATCAGCACCTGCGGCAATCTTGTCAATCAGCTGAGATTTGTTCACTCTTCTCTTCCTCTCTTTATAATTTATATCGCACCTGAATCCTTCACAGCGCGACCGCGCAGCAGTTATATCAGGCCTGTCATGCCCTTACAACACCAGTTGATGATGACACACCCAACCAGCAATCTAAATTAGCTATACAAAAAAAGGCTGGCAAGTACGAAATCACTCACCAGCCTTGTTTTTATCAACGCACTTTGCGCGAGGTCACTATTTTGCCGTCACGACCTGCATACCAAAGGGTTCGTTCTGCAATGCAAGGCTGAGAACTTCTTCGATACGCTTAACCGGATGGATATCCAAATCGGCCACAACGTTGTCCGGAATCTCTTCCAGGTCACGTTTGTTTTCGTAAGGAATCAGAACAGTCTTAATGCCCCCACGGTGCGCCGCCAACAGTTTTTCCTTCAAACCACCAATCGGCAACACCTGGCCGCGCAGGGTAATTTCACCCGTCATTGCCACATCTGCACGAACCGGATTACCAGTCAGGCAGGAAACCAGTGCGGTACACATTGCAATCCCCGCGCTCGGGCCATCTTTCGGCGTCGCGCCTTCCGGTACGTGAACGTGGATATCGCGTTTTTCGTAAAAATCGCCGTTGATGCCGAGTTTCTCTGCACGGGCGCGAACCACGGTCAGCGCCGCCTGGATAGACTCCTGCATCACTTCGCCGAGCGAACCGGTATACGTCAGCTTACCTTTTCCCGGAACGCAGGCGGTTTCAATGGTCAGCAGATCGCCGCCCACTTCCGTCCACGCCAGCCCCGTCACCTGACCGACACGGTTTTCATCATCCGCACGGCCATAATCAAAGCGCTGAACGCCCAGGTAGTCATGCAGGTTATCACCGTTGATCTCAATGTGCTTCAGCGACGGATCCAGCAGCAACTGTTTCACCGCCTTGCGGCACAGTTTGGAGATTTCGCGCTCCAGACCACGCACGCCAGCTTCACGGGTGTAGTAACGGATGATGCCGACGATTGCACTGTCATCAACGGTCAATTCGCTATCTTTCAGCGCATTACGCTCAATCTGTTTGGTCAACAGGTGACGTTTTGCAATGTTCAGTTTTTCGTCTTCGGTGTAGCCGGAAAGACGGATCACTTCCATACGATCCAGCAGCGGCGCCGGAATATTCATGGAGTTCGAGGTCGCGACAAACATCACATCGCTGAGATCGTAATCCACTTCCAGGTAGTGATCGCTGAAGGCTACGTTCTGTTCAGGATCCAGAACTTCCAGCAGAGCCGAAGCCGGATCGCCGCGCATATCGGACGACATTTTGTCGATCTCATCGAGCAGGAACAGCGGGTTTTTCACGCCCACTTTCGCCATCTTCTGGATCAGTTTGCCCGGCATAGAACCGATGTAGGTACGGCGGTGACCGCGAATTTCCGCTTCGTCACGCACGCCGCCCAGCGCCATACGGATGTATTTACGCCCGGTGGCTTTGGCAATAGATTGCCCCAGCGAGGTTTTCCCCACCCCCGGAGGCCCGACCAGACACAGAATCGGCCCTTTCAGCTTGTTCATACGGCTCTGCACCGCAAGGTATTCAAGGATACGATCCTTCACGCGCTCAAGGCCGTAATGGTCGGTATCGAGGATCTCCTGCGCCTGACGAAGGTCTTTTTTGACCTTGCTGCGCGCGTTCCACGGCACCTGCACCATCCATTCAATATAGCCGCGCACGACGGTCGCTTCTGCAGACATCGGCGACATCATTTTCAGCTTCTGCAGCTCGGATTCGGCTTTCTCTTTTGCCTCTTTCGGCATTTTTGCCGCATCGATTTTGCGTTTCAGCGCTTCGTTTTCATCCGGCGCATCATCCATTTCACCCAGCTCTTTCTGAATGGCTTTCATTTGCTCATTCAGGTAGTACTCGCGTTGGGATTTTTCCATCTGCTTTTTAACGCGGTTGCGAATGCGTTTCTCAACCTGGAGCAGATCGATTTCAGATTCCATCATCGCCATCAGATATTCCAGACGTTCATTAACGTCGGACATCTCCAGAACAGACTGTTTATCAGCCAGTTTCAGCGGCATATGGGCAGCGATGGTATCAGCCAGACGTGCGGGATCGTCAATGCTGTTCAGCGAAGTCAGCACTTCCGGCGGGATTTTTTTATTCAGTTTGATATAGCCTTCAAACTGGCTGATCGCCGTACGTACCAGCACTTCCTGCTCGCGCTCGTCGATAGCCGGCGAGTCGAGATATTCCGCTTTGGCAGAGAAGTGCTCGCCATCATCGGCAAGCGTGGTAATGCGCGCGCGCTGCAGCCCCTCGACCAGCACTTTTACAGTGCCATCAGGCAGCTTCAGCATCTGCAGAATAGACGCCACGGTCCCGACGGTGAAAAGATCGTTTACACCCGGCTCATCCGTTGACGCTTCTTTCTGCGCAACCAGCATGATTTTTTTATCATGGTCCATGGCCGCTTCCAGACAACGGATCGATTTTTCCCGTCCAACAAATAAGGGAATGACCATGTGCGGATAAACCACCACATCGCGCAACGGCAATACGGGGATTTCAATGCGTTCAGAACGCTCAGGATTCATAGAGCTCTCTCTTAGTTTAAAGTCCGCCAGGTAATCAGGTGACGTGACTGTGCAACACGCACCATTAACATGTAAAGCAGTATATGGGGATGTTTCCCACACATTCAACGGCGGGAATACGGAAAAATAAAAGGGGAGATAAAATCCCCCCCTTTTGGTTAACTGATTGTAAGAATTGGTGAATTATTCGCCAGATGCCTGCTGTGCTTCCGGTTTGCCGTAAATCAGCAACGGTTTGCTTTGGCCAGCGATAACCGACTCGTCAATGACCACTTTCTCAACGTCTTCCAGCGACGGCAGATCGTACATGGTATCGAGCAGAGCGGCTTCTACAATTGAACGCAGACCACGAGCACCGGTTTTGCGCACCATTGCTTTCTTGGCGATCGCATCCAGCGCTTCGTCGCGGAACTCAAGATCCACGCCTTCCAGATTGAACAGCGCCTGATACTGCTTGGTCAGCGCATTTTTCGGCTCTTTCAGGATCTGAATCAGCGCTTCTTCGCTCAGCTCGCTCAGCGTCGCCACCACCGGCAGACGGCCGATGAACTCAGGAATCAGGCCAAATTTGATCAAATCTTCCGGCTCAACCTGCGCCAGCAGTTCGCCTTCGTTGGCTTTTTCAGATTTGCCTTTCACCGTCGCGCCGAAGCCAATGCCCGATCCGGTTTCAACACGGTGAGAAATCACTTTGTCGAGACCAGCAAATGCACCGCCGCAAATGAACAGGATTTTCGAGGTATCAACCTGCAAAAACTCCTGCTGCGGGTGCTTACGTCCACCCTGCGGCGGAACCGCAGCCACGGTGCCTTCGATCAGCTTCAGCAACGCCTGCTGCACGCCTTCACCGGAAACATCACGCGTAATTGACGGGTTGTCTGATTTACGGGAGATCTTGTCGATCTCATCAATGTAAACAATCCCGCGCTGCGCTTTCTGCACGTCGTAATCGCATTTTTGCAGCAATTTCTGGATAATGTTTTCGACGTCTTCCCCCACGTAACCGGCTTCGGTCAACGTAGTGGCATCCGCCATGGTGAATGGCACATCCAGCAAACGCGCCAGCGTTTCAGCCAGCAACGTCTTACCGGAACCGGTCGGCCCAATCAGCAGAATGTTACTTTTGCCCAGTTCAACGCCATTGCTGGTATCGCCATTGCGCAGGCGTTTGTAGTGGTTATAGACCGCCACTGCCAGCACTTTTTTCGCCTGTTCCTGGCCAATGACATAGTCATCCAGATGGTGGCGGATTTCATGCGGGGTCGGCAGCGCGCTGCGCTCGCGATGCGGCGCAACTTCTTTAATCTCTTCGCGAATAATGTCGTTACACAGATCCACACATTCGTCGCAGATATACACGGACGGCCCGGCGATTAGCTTACGCACTTCATGCTGGCTTTTGCCGCAAAAAGAGCAATACAACAGTTTGCCCGAACCATCTTTGCGTTTATCTGTCATGAGTCAAAACCTCTTAATCTGTTCTTTGTGCCGCACATGACGACGCAAATGCCATTCCAGGCGCAAAACGTTACTCAAACATGATGCCGCTTGCATCACATAGTATAGCGGCACATGCAATCTGAGCATTAGTTACGATGGGTTAAAATTGAGTCAACCAGACCGTAATCCACGGCTTCTTGCGCAGCAAGGAAGCGGTCACGCTCTGTATCACGTTCAATTTGCTCTAAAGATTGACCCGTGTGATGCGCCATAAGTTCATTCATACGGCCTTTCACTTTCAGGATTTCACGAGCGTGGATTTCGATATCCGTCGCCTGGCCCTGATAGCCCCCCAGCGGCTGGTGAATCATCACACGTGAATTCGGCAGGCAGAAACGCTTGCCTTTAGCGCCCGCCGTCAGCAGGAATGCGCCCATCGACGCGGCCTGGCCCATACAAATGGTGCTGACGTCCGGCTTAATAAATTGCATGGTGTCGTAAATCGACATCCCGGCAGTAATCACACCGCCCGGAGAGTTAATATACAGGTAAATGTCTTTTTCCGGATTTTCCGCTTCCAGAAAGAGCATTTGAGCCACAATCAGGTTTGCCATATGGTCTTCGACCTGGCCGGTGAGAAAAATCACGCGTTCCTTGAGAAGACGGGAGTAGATATCGAAAGAGCGCTCACCGCGTGAGGTCTGTTCAATAACCATTGGCACCAGAGCCATATGGGGTGCAAAGTTATCTCGTTCGCCGCTGTATGACATTTCCGTCTCCTGGATAAAAAAATAAACTAACCTGCTGTACTGATTGTACTTGAGTGAGCGGGATCTGACTATGACCCCTCACGGACGGATTATCAGCCAGAGCCTTTACGCCAATACCCTCTTTAGTGGGGATGACCAAGTCTGTTTTCAAGCATAACAATCTTTTGCTGTTACGCTAATACTGAAACGCTCTTTTAGCACACATCTGTAAATGTCAATACGATAAAAAAAGCCCGCCACCAGCAGGTGACGGGCTTATTACATTTCGCTAATGCTGAAGCCGATTAAGCCTGTTGGTTCATCAGTTCGTTAAAGGAAGTGGCTTTCTCAGTCACTTTCGCTTTTTCCAGAACCGCTTCAACCGCTTGTTCTTCCAGCGCTACGTTACGCATGTTGTCCATCAGCTCTTTGTTTTTGCTGTAGAACTCGATCACTTCTTTCGGATCTTCGTAAGCAGACGCCATCTCTTCGATCAGGCCTTTTACGCGCTCTTCGTCAGCCTTCAGCTCGTGGGTACGAATCACTTCGCCCAGCAGCAGACCAACCACAACGCGGCGTTTTGCCTGCTCTTCGAACAGTTCACGCGGCAGTTCCAGAGCCTGTTTCTCGTTACCGCCAAAACGCTGTGCAGCCTGACGACGCAGAACGTCGATTTCGCTGTCGATCAGTGCAGCAGGAACGTCGATCTCGTTCGCTTTCACCAGGCCTTCGATCGCCTGAGATTTAACACGGTTACGCACTGCGCCTTTCAGCTCGCGTTCCATATTTTTACGCACTTCAGCGCGCAGACCGGCAACAGAACCATCTTCAACGCCGAAACGTTTGATAAATTCTTCAGTCAGTTCCGGCAGCTCACGTTCTTCAACTTTCTTCAGGTTGATGACGAATTTCGCCGCTTTACCTTTCAGGTTTTCTGCGTGGTATTCTTCCGGGAAGGTCACGTCGATGGTGAACTCTTCACCCGCTTTGTGGCCTTTGATACCGTCTTCGAAGCCCGGGATCATTCGGCCCTGGCCCATCGCCAGTACGAAATCAGTCGCTTTGCCGCCTTCAAACTCTTCACCATCAACAGAACCGGTGAAATCGACAGTAACGCGATCTTCCGCATCAGCAGCGCCGTCTTTGTCTTTCCAGGTCGCCTGCTGCTTACGCAGGGTGTCCAGCATGGTATCGACATCAGCGTCAGTCACTTCAACAACCGGTTTTTCAACTTCGATGGTGTCCAGCGCTTTCAGCTCAACTTCCGGGTACACTTCGAACTCTACTGCGTAGGTGAAGTCTTCGCCCAATTTGTATTCGCCCGGAACATAGTTCGGCGCGCCAGCCGGATTGATCTTTTCCTGGATGATCGCGTCGATAAAGTTGCGGCTCATCAGGTCGCCCAGCACGTCCTGGCGAACAGAAGCGCCATAACGCTGAGCAACGACGTTCATCGGTACTTTACCCTTACGGAAGCCGTCAATACGCACTTTCTTCGCTACGTTGACCAGCTCGCTCTTCACAGCGGTCTCGATGCTGTCAGCAGCGATTGTAATCGTTACACGGCGCCCAAGGCCCTGAGTGGTTTCAACTGAAACTTGCATCTTGTTACCTCAAAAAATCACAGTGCTCGGTCAACTCTACTCTGCGAAGCAAACCTTTTCGCTTTGCAGAACCGGGATGTTCTCTCCAATCAGAAAACACATTCCCTGTCGTCAGAAGCATCCCGAAGACATTCCGAAAAATAAGACGCAGCATTATAGCGGCATCACAGATATGAGTCGAGAAGGGGAATGGCGCAATGATGCGCCATTTTTCACACTTCTGAAGCAATTTCGCTCAAAAAATTGCGTTTCTCGCTCAAAATTCAGGCAAAACAAAACGGCCCGCAGGCCGTTTTTACATAATCTGCATGCAACATACTGGAAAAGTTCAGACGGTTGCAACCTGGTTTTCTAAGCGATGCTTCCGGCGCCCCGGCATGCCGGCGAGGTCAGGAGGGTATCCTGCAAGCCTTCCCACTCTTTGAGGGTGTAAGTATGCAGTGCAAGTGCATGAATTGTCGTTGCCAGTTCGTCAGCCAACGTACCGTAAATCATGCGATGCCGATTAAGAAAACGTTCTCCGGTGAAGCGGTCGCTTACCAGCACCACTTTGAAATGGCTTTCGGAACCCGCCGGAACGTTGTGACGGTAACTTTCATCTACGACTTCAAGTAATACAGGCTCGAATGCCGCTTTCAATTTTGCTTCTATCTGTTCACGCATCATCATGATGTTACGCCTCCGACAACGCTGAGATGCCAGCCATCTCTTTAAATGTTAGCCGCTTTTACCGTTTTCATAACAATAAAACAACAAAAAATTAGCGTTCGTCTGATTTGCTGGCTCAACGCGATAAAGTCTACTAAAAGGCGGCGGATTTTTGCCATCCCGCTTCAACAACCTGTTTTTTGATGCCGAAAAAGCACAAGGTGATGAATTTACATACGTTGAGGACTTCCCCTTAACGGCGGCAATGTTATGATGGCGAGAATTTTTCCCCAAACGCTTACGATCCCTTGAGAGCCTGAACATGTTTAAAAAACTACTCTTCCCGTTGGTCGCTTTATTTATGCTGGCCGGGTGCGCTACCCCGCCGACAACCCTTGAAGTTTCACCGAAAATCACCCTGCCGCAGCAGGATCCGAGCCTGATGGGCGTGACCGTTAGCATTACTGGCGCCGATCAACGTCAGGACCAGGCGCTGGCGAAAGTAACGCGTGACAACCAGTTGGTCACTTTAACCGCCTCCCGCGATCTGCGTTTCCTGTTACAGGAAGTGCTGGAGAAACAGATGACGGCGCGCGGCTATATGATCGGGCCGAACGGCGCGGTAAATCTGCAAATCATTGTTAACCAACTGTATGCCGACGTTTCTCAGGGCAACGTGCGTTACAACATCGCCACCAAAGCGGATATCGCCATCATTGCCACCGCAGCTAATGGTAATAAGATGACGAAAAACTACCGTGCCAGCTATAACGTTGAAGGCGCTTTCCAGGCGACTAACGACAAAATCACGACCGCGGTTAATAGCGTGCTGACCGACACTATCGCGGATATGTCTCAGGACACCAGCATCCACGATTTCATCAAGCAAAACGCCCGTTAATTGCTGCACTGGCCCGGTTTTACGGGCCAGTTTTTAACTCATGTCGAGCCACTACTTACGCATCTTCACGCAGCCCAAATCAGCAATTCTGCTTATCCTGGGTTTTGCCTCCGGTCTCCCCCTTGCCCTGACCAGCGGTACGCTTCAGGCATGGATGACCGTTGAAAACGTCGATCTTAAAACCATCGGTTTCTTCTCGCTGGTCGGCCAGGCCTACGTCTTTAAATTCCTCTGGTCGCCGCTCATGGATCGCTACACGCTGCCGCTATTGGGAAGGCGTCGCGGCTGGCTACTGCTGACGCAACTGTTGCTGCTGGCCTCCATCGCCGGCATGGGATTCCTTGATCCGGCCAACCACCTGCGCTGGATGGCGGCACTGGCTGTGCTGATTGCCTTCTGTTCCGCCTCGCAGGACATTGTGTTCGATGCCTGGAAGACGGATGTCCTGCCTGTTGAAGAGCGCGGCGCTGGCGCAGCCATTAGCGTACTCGGCTATCGCCTTGGCATGCTGGTTTCCGGTGGGCTGGCGCTGTGGCTCGCCGATCGCTGGCTCGGCTGGCAAGGAATGTACTGGCTGATGGCCGCACTGCTGATCCCATGTATTATTGCCACCCTGCTGGCGCCGGAGCCAACAGACACCATTCCGGTGCCGAAAACGCTGGAGCAGGCCGTCGTCGAGCCGCTGCGTGATTTCTTCGGTCGCAATAATGCCTGGCTGATTTTACTGCTGATCGTGCTGTATAAACTCGGCGATGCTTTCGCCATGAGCCTGACGACCACCTTTTTGATTCGCGGCGTCGGGTTTGACGCGGGCGAAGTCGGCGTGGTCAACAAAACGCTGGGGCTGGCGGCAACAATCATTGGCGCGCTGTATGGCGGGGTATTAATGCAGCGCCTCTCTCTGTTCCGCGCGTTAATGATCTTCGGATTTTTACAGGCGGTTTCCAATGCCGGTTACTGGCTGCTGTCCACCACGCAGAAAGATATCGTCAACATGGGTGCCGCCGTGTTCTTCGAGAATCTGTGCGGCGGCATGGGAACGGCGGCGTTTGTCGCGTTATTAATGACGCTTTGCAATAAATCCTTCTCCGCAACCCAGTTTGCTCTGCTTTCAGCGCTATCCGCTGTCGGACGCGTGTACGTCGGCCCGCTGGCGGGCTGGTTTGTAGAAACCTACAGTTGGTCAACGTTTTATCTCTTCTCCATTATTGCTGCTGCGCCGGGCCTGCTGCTGCTGGCGATGTGTAAGCGGACGCTGGAATTTACCCAGCAGACCGGGCATTTCATGCCACGCAACAAATATCCGACGGCCTACCGTCTGGCCTTGCGCATATTGAGTGTCGGCTGCCTGCTGCTTAGCGGCTGGCTGGTGGTGCTTATTGTGACGGCCAGCGGAATGGCGAACTGGACCATTGGCACCAAGCTTCTCGAAGGCGGCGCGCTGCTGGCGATTGTCGGCATTCTGTTCGGCGGGCTGCTGGATCTGCTGGCGCTGCGCAAAACGCGGCTGATGTGAACACAGCGCTTACCCGATAAAAGGTAAGCGCTGGTGCTATTAATAGAAGAAAAATAGCCCGCGAAGAACGTGCGTGAAGAGCGCCGGTAAAATAATCACGCCGACGGCGGTGATAATTGGCGAAAATTGCTGCAGAAACGCGATGGGTAACACAAACATAAACGCAACCCCTTTGAAGGGCATCGCGTACCACTGATGTCGGTTACGGCTAATCACCCACCAGGCGGGATAAGCCAGCACCGCGGTCAGCATCATGACGCGAGAAACACCTTTGTACACTGGCGGGTAGTTGAAGAGCACTTCATATAAATGAAACAACGGGATCGCCAGCATAATCCATCCCAGCAGCCACAAGAGCGGCAGCACTGCCCTGGCGATACGTTTTCCCTGTGCATAATACGCCAGTAAAAGCGGCATGACCCACAGATAGACGATAAGGCTCCCTACTATCGCCGCAGCCTGCCCTGCCATTGCGGGTGCGACCTGCACCTGTAACCAGGCAGCCACGCCCCAGAACCAGAGCGCTGCAACCTCTCTCCAACTCAACAAAAGGTGCGGCGAAGAGATATATTCCAGCAGTTCGGGATTCAGGCGATCCAGCAGTTGCGGATAGTGATATTTAATTGTCGCAACATGATTGACCAGTTGTTGCGTGAAACCGGGAATCAGTTTCGCCCACCACGGCACCCTTTTCATCTCGCCAGCCAGCAGTCGCCAAGCCAGTTTCGCTTGCCTGTCATTTGTGCTTTGCCGCGCCAGATACGCCCAGTGCTCCTCGGCTTCACTCAGCGCAACCTGCTGTTCAATGGCCTCAACCACCCAGTATGGGATATGCCTGACGCGATAGCCGTCCAGCTCCCAGCCCATAATAGCGGAGACTTCACTGACCAGGCTGCGCGTAATGCCTTTGCGCTCACTTAACGCCTGCGCCAGCGCAAGGCTGAAAACAGCGCGCGCGTCCAGGGCATCCGGCAGTTCATGATCCAGATACTCACGCAACGCTTTCAGCGCAGGCATTTCATCGGTTAACAGGCGGACGGAAAAACGTGCTGCGTCATCTTCCAGCGTCTCGCGTTGCCAGTCGGGTTGCAGGGCGATGTCGTGATGCCCTTCCAGCGTACGCAGATAATCCTGCGCGCTGGAAAGTGTCACTTCGCTATGTTCGGATTCGTCCGCTTCAGGCGCATCCTCTTCTTCGTCCTGCCACATCGCCGCATTGCTGGCGTATTGCTTCGCGAGATCGAACGCTTCCCGCAGTTGCTGATAACCCTGAGGATCTTTATCCGGGCGATGCAGTTTAAGCTGGCGGGCGTAAGCCCGGCGGATGGCGGATTCATCCGTAGTGGCATCAATGCCAAGGGTTTCCCAGATAGTCATCGCTATTACATCCCGTCATCCAGCATATCTAATGCCCGGCGCAGTTCATCACGCGCCGCAGCGATAGCACGCACATCCTGACGATTAAGCGCCATTTCAAACTGCGTGGCATAGTGGTCGATCAGTTGCCGACGCTGCCCTAAAAGCTGTTCGTAACGGCGTGACGCCTCCGCCAGCAATTGCCGGTTTTCCGGCACATCGCGAGGGTGCATTTTCAGGCCATCAAGCTGACGTAAACGCTCGGCAATCTCTTCTTCACTCAACACGCCAGGGGCTTTTTCGATGATCAGCGTTGAAGCGGTGCTTTCACCCTGCACTTTACATTCCACTTCCAGAATACCGTCCAGCGTATAGGTGAAGCGCACATCGATTTTCACCTCGCCTGCGCGGCGGGCCGGAACCGGAACGGTCATACGATCGAGCAGCAAATTATCGCTGACGCGGCGGGCTTCGCCCTGATATACCGCGATCACAATATGATCCTGGTTGTCACTCATCGTCTCGACCGTTTCGACAACGCTGACCGGAACAAACGCATTGCGCTCAATCAGCGGCATGAAATAGCCGTCGTCAGTTTTACCGCCTTCGAGCCGCCGGGCCACTGCCACGCCCAGCGAGTACGGCATCACATCGGTCAATACGATATCGTCCAGCGCGCGGTCTTCGGCAATAAGCCCGGCCTGTACGCCTGCGCCAAGCGCCACGACTTCATCCGGATTAAGCTCATTACGCGGAAAGCGGCCAAACATTCGCGTTGCCAGTTGGCGCACCAGCGCCATCCGGGTCGCGCCGCCCACCAGGATGACGTGATCAAGATCGCGGGGATCAAACTGTGCATCCTGTAAAACCTGCACGACTGTTTTTTTCAGCCGTGAAAGTAACCCGGCAGCCTGCCCGGCAAAGGTTTCGCCGTCCAGTTGCCAGCGGTACGTTTCACCGGCAAAAGCGAGCTGCGCGGTGGCGCTATCCTGCGCGCTGAGCGTCTGTTTAAGCTCTTCCGCCAGTGAAGTTAATTGTGCCGAGCAGGTTAACGGCGCGTCCTTTAATGCCGGAGAAGTACTTAACATCCACTGGCGAATAAGATCGGTAAAGTCGTCACCGCCCAGCCAGGCATCGCCGCTGCTGGCACGCACTTCGATCACGCCCTCGAAAATGTCCACAATAGAGACATCAAAAGTGCCGCCGCCGAGGTCGAAAATCAGGAACTTTTGCTCGCTGTTATCGGCCAGCCCGTAAGCCAACGCTGCTGCCGTCGGTTCATTGAGCAAACGCATAACCTCAAGCCCGGCAAGACGCCCGGCGGCTTTTACCGCCTTGCGTTGCGCATCATTAAAATAGGCGGGAACCGTGATCACCGCACGGGTTACCGGGCAGCCCAGCGCCACTTCGGCATCGGTTTTGAGTTTACGTAAGATAAGAGCGGATAACTCTTCGGCGCGAAATTGCCGCGAGCCGAGTGTCCAGGTTTTATCCGTGCCCATATAGCGCTTGAAGCTGGTGACCGTCATCTGTGGATGGCTGACCAGACGCGCTTTAGCTGCGGAGCCAACCAGCAGGTGCCCCCCATCATCAATGCCGATCACAGAGGGTGTTAAGCGCTCCCCTTGCGCGCCGGTGATCAGTTGCGTGTCACCCTCAGCGAACCAGGCGACAGCGCTATTGGAGGTTCCTAAGTCGATGCCAATAATCGGCGAGGTATTTCCAGACATCTGAATATCATCCCTTCATAATTAACAATTCCCCGGATTTTTTTGTTTTTAAAATCAATCGCAAGGATAAAAAACCGACTAAATAATTCATGATGGTTATTATTTCGTACAATTAATAACCATTATTTTAATCCAGGCTTAATCGGTTATTTATCGTTATATGTATACATTTTCTTTAATTATTTTGTGCGCTATAAATTAAGGGCTATTCTTTAACGATTCAGCACTGTTATTAATTATTTGGTTTCACATTAGTTCCAATAATGTACGGTAATTGCTGAATATATGTTAATTATTTGTTTAATAAATTGATTGGTTATACCAATTCACCCTCAGCGCTGATTGTAATGTAATATTTTCGTTATAATCTCAACTTCAGGCTGTGCGAATGCCCGATTTTACAGTTTGTTGCATTCCGTGTGACATAAACGGCAGAACCCAGTAACACCTTACTGACACAGAGCCAAGTATGTTTACAGTAACGTAACCTTTCCGTAAAATGCCCGCACACTTTAAGCGCCACCAGATCCCGTGGAATTGAGGTCGTTAAATGAGACTCAGGAAATACAATAAAAGTTTGGGATGGTTGTCATTAATCGCCGGCACTGTTTTACTCAGTGGTTGCGATTCTGCACTTCTTGACCCCAAAGGACAGATTGGACTGGAGCAACGTTCGCTGATACTGACGGCTTTTGGCCTGATGTTGATTGTCGTTATTCCCGCCATCTTAATGGCCGTTGGTTTCGCCTGGAAGTATCGTGCGAGCAATAAAGATGCGAAGTATAGCCCGAACTGGTCACACTCCAATAAAGTGGAAGCTGTGGTCTGGACGGTGCCAATTCTGATCATCCTGTTCCTTGCTGTACTGACGTGGAAAACCACCCACTCGCTCGAACCGAGCAAACCGCTGGCACATGACGAACACCCAATCACCATTGAAGTGGTCGCCATGGACTGGAAATGGTTCTTCATCTACCCGGAACAGGGCATTGCTACCGTAAATGAAATCGCCTTCCCGGCGAACACACCGGTAGAGTTCAAAGTGACCTCCAACTCCGTGATGAACTCGTTCTTTATTCCGCGTCTGGGCAGCCAGATCTACGCAATGGCTGGTATGCAGACCAAACTGCATCTCATCGCTAACGAAGCAGGTACGTACGATGGCATTTCCGCCAGCTACAGCGGCCCGGGCTTCTCTGGCATGAAGTTTAAAGCTATTGCTACGCCGGACCGCGCCGCATTCGACCAGTGGGTCGCAAAAGCGAAACAATCTTCAAGCACCCTGCCAGATATGGCGGCGTATGAGAAAGTTGCAGCGCCAAGCGAATACAACAAGGTTGAATACTTCTCCAGCGTGAAACCCGATTTGTTTAAAGACGTTATCAACAAATTTATGGGCCACGGCAAGAGCATGGACATGACCCAACCGGAAGGCGAGCATAGCGCGCACGAAGGAATGGAAGGCATGGACATGAGCCACGCGGAAACCTCTCACTAAGGGGTCGAGGAAGAAAACGATGTTCGGAAAACTTACACTGGATGCAGTGCCGTATCATGAACCCATTATCATGGTCACGGTTGCTGCGATTATCGTCGGCGGTCTGGCGGTAGTTGGCCTGATCTCTTACTTCGGTAAATGGTCCTGGCTGTGGAAAGAATGGTTGACCTCTGTTGACCACAAACGCCTTGGTATCATGTACGTCCTCGTGGCCGTTGTGATGCTGCTGCGTGGCTTCGCAGATGCTGTCATGATGCGTAGCCAGCAGGCGCTGGCCTCTGCGGGTGAAGCGGGCTTCCTGCCGCCTCACCACTACGATCAGATCTTCACCGCTCACGGCGTGATCATGATCTTCTTCGTGGCAATGCCATTCGTTATCGGTCTGATGAACCTGGTGGTTCCGCTGCAGATCGGTGCGCGCGACGTTGCGTTCCCGTTCCTGAACAACCTGAGCTTCTGGTTCACGGTTGTGGGCGTGATTCTGGTTAACCTCTCTCTGGGCGTCGGTGAATTCGCGCAGACCGGTTGGCTGGCTTATCCGCCGCTTTCGGGAATTGAATACAGCCCTGGCGTCGGGGTCGATTACTGGATCTGGAGTCTCCAGCTTTCGGGTATCGGTACGACGCTGACCGGTATCAACTTCTTCGTGACCATTCTGAAGATGCGTGCGCCGGGCATGACGATGTTCAAAATGCCGGTATTTACCTGGGCATCTTTGTGCGCCAACGTGCTGATTATCGCTTCGTTCCCAATTCTGACTGTCACCATTGCGCTGCTGACCCTGGATCGTTATCTGGGCACCCATTTCTTTACCAACGATATGGGTGGCAACATGATGATGTACATCAACCTGATTTGGGCCTGGGGTCACCCGGAAGTGTACATTCTGGTGCTGCCGGTCTTCGGGGTGTTCTCCGAAATCACCGCCACCTTCTCGCGTAAACGCCTGTTTGGTTACACCTCGCTGGTATGGGCGACCGTATGTATTACCGTACTGTCGTTCATCGTTTGGCTGCACCACTTCTTCACCATGGGTGCTGGCGCGAACGTAAACGCCTTCTTTGGTATCACCACGATGATTATCGCCATCCCGACCGGGGTGAAGATCTTCAACTGGCTGTTCACCATGTATCAGGGCCGCATTGTGTTCCACTCCTCTATGCTGTGGACCATCGGCTTTATCGTGACCTTCTCCGTAGGTGGGATGACCGGCGTGCTGCTGGCGGTTCCGGGCGCAGACTTCGTACTGCACAACAGCCTGTTCCTGATTGCGCACTTCCATAACGTTATCATCGGCGGCGTGGTCTTCGGTTGCTTCGCAGGTCTGACTTACTGGTGGCCGAAAGCCTTCGGTTACACCCTGAACGAAACCTGGGGTAAACGCGCGTTCTGGTTCTGGATCATCGGCTTCTTCGTTGCATTTATGCCGCTGTACGTGCTGGGCTTTATGGGTATGACCCGTCGCCTGAGCCAACAGATTGATCCGCAGTTCCACACCATGCTGATTGTCGCAGCCTGCGGTGCAGCGCTGATTGCTATCGGTATCCTGTGTCTGCTGATTCAGATCTACGTTTCTATTCGCGACCGCGATCAGAACCGTGACCTGACCGGTGACCCGTGGGGTGGCCGTACGCTGGAGTGGGCAACCTCCTCTCCTCCGCCGTTCTACAACTTCGCTCATGTCCCGCACGTTCACGAACGTGACGCGTTCTGGGAAATGAAAGAGAAAGGCGAAGCGTACAAAAAACCTGCGCAATATGAAGAAATTCATATGCCGAAAAACAGCGGTGCCGGCATTGTTATAGCCGCGTTTGCAACCGTGTTTGGTTTCGCCATGATCTGGCATATCTGGTGGATGGCTATCGTTGGTTTCGCTGGCATCATCATCAGCTGGATTGTGAAGAGCTTCGACGAGGACGTGGATTACTACGTACCGGTTGCAGAAATCGAGAAACTGGAAAACCAGCATTTCGATGAGATCACTAAAGCAGGGCTGAAAAATGGCAACTGATACTCTGACCAACGCGCACGCCCACGCGCACGAACACGGGCACCACGATGCAGGGCCGAATAAAGTCTTCGGTTTCTGGATCTACCTGATGAGCGACTGCATTCTGTTCTGCTGTCTGTTCGCGACCTATGCCGTTCTGGTGAACGGCACAGCGGGCGGCCCGACCGGTAAGGACATTTTCGAGCTGCCGTTCGTACTGGTTGAAACCGCGCTGCTGTTGTTCAGCTCCATCACCTACGGCATGGCGGCTATCGCCATGTACAAAAACAACAAAAGCCAGGTTGTTTCCTGGCTGGCGTTGACCTGGTTGTTTGGCGCGGGCTTTATCGGGATGGAACTCTATGAGTTCCACCACCTGATTGCCGAAGGCATGGGTCCGGATCGCAGCGGCTTCCTGTCAGCGTTCTTCGCGCTGGTAGGCACCCACGGTCTGCACGTGACCTCGGGTCTGATCTGGATGGCGGTTCTGATGTTCCAGGTTTCCCGTCGCGGTCTGACCAGCACTAACCGTACCCGAATCATGTGCCTGAGCCTGTTCTGGCACTTCCTGGACGTGGTATGGATCTGCGTGTTCTCTGTTGTTTATCTGATGGGGGCGATGTAATGAGTCATTCTAACGATCATGGCGCTTCCCACGGCAGCGTAAAAACCTACATGACAGGTTTCATCCTGTCGATCATCCTGACGGTGATCCCGTTCTGGATGGTGATGAACGGTTCTGCTTCTAAGCCGGTAATTCTGGGCGTTGTCCTGGTTACCGCCGTAGTTCAGATTCTGGTGCATCTGGTTTGCTTCCTGCACATGAACACCAAGTCTGATGAAGGCTGGAACCTTACCGCCTTTATCTTTACCGTGATTATCATCGCTATCCTGGTAGTCGGTTCCATCTGGATTATGTGGAACCTCAACTACAACATGATGGTTCACTAAGAGCGGCGAGTATGTTTAAGCAATACCTGCAAGTTACGAAACCGGGCATTATTTTTGGCAATCTGATCTCCGTGATTGGGGGGTTCCTGCTGGCTTCCAAAGGCCACATCGACTATCCCCTGTTCCTCTACACGCTGATTGGCGTGTCGTTGGTGGTCGCCTCTGGTTGTGTATTTAACAACTACATCGATCGTGACATCGATAAAAAGATGGAACGAACGAAAAACCGGGTGCTGGTCAGAGGGCTGATCTCGCCAAAAGTCTCGCTGGTGTACGCCGCCTTGTTGGGTATTGCTGGCTTTATGCTGCTGTGGTTTGGCGCCAACCCGCTGGCCTGCTGGCTGGGGGTAATGGGGTTCGTGGTTTATGTCGGCGTTTACAGCCTGTACATGAAACGCCACTCCGTTTACGGCACGCTGATTGGCTCTCTCTCCGGCGCTGCGCCGCCGGTGATTGGCTATTGCGCGGTCACCAACGAGTTCGATAGCGGTGCGGCAATTCTGCTGGCGATTTTCAGCCTGTGGCAAATGCCTCACTCCTATGCCATCGCGATTTTCCGCTTTAAGGATTATCAGGCAGCGAACATTCCGGTACTGCCGGTGGTGAAAGGCATTTCCGTGGCCAAAAACCATATCACGCTGTACATCCTGGCGTTTGCCATTGCCACACTGATGCTGTCGCTGGGCGGTTATGCCGGGTACAAATACCTGGTCGTTGCCGCCGCGGTAAGCCTCTGGTGGCTGGGCATGGCGCTGCGCGGTTACAAAGTGGAAGATGACAAAGTGTGGGCGCGCAAACTGTTTGTGTTCTCCATTGTTGCCATCACTTCCCTTTCCGTAATGATGTCCGTGGACTTTATGGTGCCGGATTCACACAGCCTGCTGACATACGTCTGGTAAGTTTGCTGCACCATACTGGAAAAACCGGGGAAACCCGGTTTTTTTTCGTCTGGAGTAAGCCCTTTGCTGGCCCTGTTACGGTGAAGCCAATAACAGGATGAAATCCAAGGTTATGTAATATTTGTTAAATAACCGCATGTTTACCCTACCCTGCCTCCGCACTACACTATGTCCGGTTTTTAAATTGAGGTGGTAATGAACGATTATAAAATGACGCCAGGCGAGTTGCGCGCCACCTGGGGTTTAGGGACTGTATTTTCACTGCGCATGCTCGGCATGTTTATGGTCCTGCCCGTTCTGACCACATACGGTATGGCGTTGCAGGGCGCATCGGAAGCCCTGATTGGGCTGGCGATCGGCATCTACGGCCTGGCCCAGGCGGTATTTCAGATCCCCTTTGGACTGCTTTCGGATCGCATCGGCCGCAAGCCGCTGATTGTCGGTGGGCTGGCGATCTTCGTGCTGGGCAGCGTGATTGCCGCGCTCACCGATTCTATCTGGGGCATTATTCTTGGTCGCGCGCTGCAAGGCTCCGGGGCGATTGCCGCCGCCGTGATGGCGCTGCTGTCGGATCTCACTCGCGAACAAAATCGCACCAAAGCGATGGCATTTATCGGCGTCAGCTTCGGCGTCACGTTCGCCATAGCCATGGTTTTAGGGCCAGTCATTACACATCTCTTAGGCCTGCATGCGCTGTTCTGGATGATTGCCGTACTGGCGACTATCGGCATCATCCTGACGCTGTGGGTAGTGCCGGACAGCAAACACCACGTGCGCAACCGCGAATCGGGAATGGTCAAAGATTGCTTTAGCATGGTGATCGTCAATCCAAAGCTGCTGAAGCTGAACTTTGGCATTATGTGCCTGCATATCCTGCTGATGTCGACGTTTGTGGCGCTGCCCGGTCAGCTTGAATCGGCCGGTTTTCCGGCTTCAGAGCACTGGAAAATCTATCTCGTCACCATGCTTATCTCTTTTGCTTCGGTGGTGCCGTTTATTATCTACGCCGAAGTGAAACGCCGGATGAAGCGTGTTTTTGTGCTCTGCGTTGCGCTACTGCTGATTGCCGAAATCGTGCTGTGGGGCGCTGGCGCTTACTTCTGGGAAATTGTGATTGGCGTACAGATCTTCTTCCTCGCCTTTAACCTGATGGAAGCGCTGCTGCCGTCGCTAATCAGTAAAGAAGCGCCAGCCGGTTATAAAGGGACGGCAATGGGCATTTACTCCACCAGCCAGTTTCTCGGTGTCGCTATTGGCGGCGCGGTCGGCGGCTGGGTGGATGGTTTATTTGACTCGCAAATGGTGTTCCTGGTTGGCGCATTGCTGGCCGTGGTCTGGCTGCTGGTTGCCAGCAGCATGCAGGAACCGCCCTATGTCAGCAGCCTGCGCATCGCCATTCCTGATGATGTGGCTATTGATGACGCGCTACAGCAGCGTCTGCGCGCCACGGCGGGCGTCAGTGAAGTATTGGTCGTAGCAGAAGAGCGTAGCGCTTACGTGAAGATCGACAGCAAAGTGACAAACCGCTTTGAAGTCGAACAGGCCGTCGCAGGTTAAGCAGGCCATTTTCCCCTCCCCTGACGGGAGGGGAAAAGCGATTAATCGCGGAAGTTTTTGAACTGGAACGGCTGGCCCAGATTGCCGCCGCGCACCAGTGCCATCACCGCTTGCAGATCGTCACGGGATTTCCCGGTCACGCGGATCTCTTCCCCCTGAATCTGCGCCTGCACTTTCAGTTTACTGTCTTTAATCAGCTTGATGATTTTCTTCGCCGTCGGCGCATCGATCCCCTGCTTCAGCTTTGCTTCCACAAACCAGTTTTTCCCGCTGTGGACGAATTCTTCCGGCACATCCAGGGATGCCCCTTCAATGCCGCGTTTCAGCAGCTTGGCACGTAAAATATCCAGCAACTGGTTAACCTGGAAATCAGATTCGCTCAGCACCTTAATGGTCTGTTTTTCTTCGTTCAGATCAAATGTGGCTTCAACGTTGCGAAAATCGAAGCGTGTTGCGACTTCACGGGTCGCATTCTCAACGCCGTTTTGCACTTCGCGCATTTCAACTTCGGAAACGATATCGAAAGATGGCATCTTTTCTTCTCCCTCTCTATTTGTTGCGATGCATAATACCCGCAACGAGGTATAACTCAACTTGTAATACTGGAAGCATAGCCGACAGCACTATAATGGTTGAAGTAACACCTGGCGCAGTTGCAGGTGAGGAGGAACAATGAGAATTACCGTACTCGGTTGCGGTGCTTTAGGGCAATTGTGGTTAACAGCGCTGTGTAAACAGGGACATGAAGTACAGGGCTGGTTACGCGTGCCTCAGCCTTTTTGCAGTGTGAATGTCGTGGAAGAAGACGGCACGGTTTTTAATGAATCCCTGACGGCCAACGATCCTGAATTTTTGGCCGCTAGCGATCTGCTGCTGGTGACGCTGAAAGCCTGGCAAGTTTCTGATGCGGTAAAAGGCCTTGCACCGGCGCTTTCTCCCGCGACGCCGGTACTGCTGCTTCACAACGGTATGGGCACCGTGGAAGAGTTAAAAGCGCTGCCGAATCCCCTGCTGATTGGTACCACGACTCACGCTGCTCGCCGCGATGGTAACGTGATTGTGCATGTGGCCAGCGGTACTACGCATATTGGCCCGGCGCGGCAGCAGGACGGTGAATTCAGCGCGCTGGCAGATACCCTGCAAGAAGCGCTGCCGGATGTAGCCTGGCACAATACCATTCGCCCGGCTCTGTGGCGCAAGCTGGCGGTGAACTGCGTGATCAATCCTCTGACCGCCCTGCACGACTGCAAAAATGGCGATCTGCGCGAATTTCCCGATGAGGTGGCAAAAATTACCCGCGAAGTCGCTGCCGTTATCGAACGTGAAGGCCATCATATCTCTGCGGATGATTTGCTGAGCTATGTGAACCAGATTATCGAAAATACAGCGGAAAATATTTCGTCGATGCTCCAGGATGTGCGCGCCTTGCGGCACACCGAGAGCGATTATATTACTGGCTACCTGCTCAGACGCGCCCGCGCGCACGGTATCGCGGTGCCGGAAAATGCCCGTCTGTATGAAATGATTAAACGTAAGGAGAGTGAGTATGAGCGCATCAGCTCTGATATGCCTCGCCCCTGGTAGTGAAGAGACCGAAGCGGTCACGACTATCGATCTGCTGGTCCGCGGCGGCATTGCTGTCACAACCGCCAGCGTCGCCAGCGACGGCAACCTGGTTATCACCTGCTCGCGCGGGGTTAAACTGCTGGCCGATGCGCCGCTGGTTGAAGTAGCGGATGGTGATTTCGATGCGATTGTGTTGCCGGGCGGCCTGAAAGGCGCGGAGTGCTTCCGCGACAGCCCGCTGCTGGTTGAAACCGTTCGCCAGTTCCACCTTTCCGGGCGCATTGTTGCCGCCATTTGTGCCGCCGCCGGTACGGTGCTGGTGCCGCATCAGCTCTTCCCGATTGGCAATATGACCGGTTTCCCAGTGCTGAAAGAGACGATTCCGCCCGAGCAGTGGCAGGATAAACGTGTGGTGTGGGATCCGCGGGTAAATTTATTGACCAGCCAGGGGCCAGGCACAGCCATTGATTTTGGCCTGAAGATTATTGACCTGCTGGTCGGGCGCGAAAAAGCCCATGAGGTGGCGTCACAGCTGGTGATGGCGGCGGGGATTTATAACTACTACGAAGCGTAGGTACTAAAATGCCGGTGGCGTTGACGCTTATCCGGCCTACAACCGGGCCTTGCCACCGGAACACCACCGGGTTCAGGCTCGTGCCCTTGCAGGCCGGATGAAGGCGAAGCCGTCATCCGGCATTGTGTTTACGGGCGATAAACCTTCACATTCTGGAAGCCCTGCTCGCGCAGATAGAGCGCCTGCAAGCGGCTCATCACGCCACGCTCGCACCACAGCAGCCAGGTTTTGCTCTGATCCAGATCGCCAAACTTCGTGCTCAGCTTGTAGAACGGCAGCGACACGACATCAACGCCTTCCAGCTTCAGCGGCTTATCATCCTGTTCATCAATCGAACGGATATCCAGCACCACATCGTTCGGGCCAAAACCGTTAACCGTTTCAACTTCCACCACCTCTTGCTGGGTTTGCTGAGCGATTTCACTGATATCAATATTGCTGGCTTCCGCCACAACCTGGTCGAGGATAGCGAAATCAAAATGCGCTTCTTCCGCTTCGATCTTCGCTTTCACCGCCTTCACCGTTGGGCTTTTGGAAATCACGCCGCAATATTCCGGCATCGTGCGGGCAAAATCCTCGGTACCAATTTCACGCGCCAGATCGATAATGTGCTCTTTATCGTAAGAGATGAGCGGGCGCAGGATCAGCGTATCGGAGACGTTATCAATCAGACGCAGGTTGGTCAGCGTCTGGCTGGAAACCTGTCCCAGCGCTTCACCGGTTACCAGCGCCTGCACGCCGTAACGCTCAGCGACTTTCGACGCAGCGCGCACCATCATGCGTTTCAGTACCACGCCCATCTGGCCATCATCGACTTTTTCGAGGATCTCGCCGACCACCGGTTCAAAATTGATTGCCACAAAACGCACGCGGTGCGAACTGCCAAAGCGGTTCCACAGATAATGCGCCACCTGGCGAACGCCAATTTCATGGGCTGCGCCGCCGAGATTAAAGAAGCAGTAGTGTACGCGGCAGCCGCGACGCATCAGCATATAGCTGGAAACGCCGGAGTCGAAGCCGCCGGAAATCAGCGACAGGACATCTTCCTGGGTGCCAATCGGGAAGCCGCCAATCCCTTCATAACGGCCTTTTACCAGCAGCAGACGGTCATCTTCGATTTCCAGATTCACCGTCACATCCGGGTGCGTCAGCTTCACGCGCGCAGATTCGACATGCTGATTCAGCCCGCCGCCCACGTAACGTTCCACTTCAATAGAGCTGAATTCATGTTTACCACGGCGTTTCACGCGCACGCAGAAGGTTTTACCTTCAATCTGCTCGCGATACTGCACCAGCGCTTTCTCAAAAATATCGTGCAGAGAAGTGAAAGGCACATCTTCCACTTCCAGAATATGGTGGATCCCCGGAATGCGGGTCAGCGCGTCGCGAATAGCCAGACGCTGGTTTTCATCTTTGGCGCGGACTTCGATATGGTCCCAGTGGCGCACAACGGCCAGGGTTTCGTCGTAGTGCTTCAGAACGTTACGAATGTTCCCGGTCAGAATTTTAATAAAGCGCAAGCGCACAGATTGGCTTTTGATGGTGATTTCCGGGAACAATTTAATGATAAACTTCATGGCGGCAATGGTTCGTTGGCAAGCCCGACTGGGCCTGTAAGGGAAAATAATACAGCAGCCCATACCCGCGGCTGCATCCAGGCGCGGAAGTATACCACCATCGAATAGACCTTGCGCAATGCATTACCCTTGAGCGTAATTGGCTAAGTGCCACGACTCCGCTACCATAGCTAAATTGAGTCAGGATGAATAATAGAAGAGTCAGACATTCACTATGCCAAAGAAAAACGAAGCACCGGCCAGTTTCGAAACAGCGCTGAGCGAGCTGGAACAGATTGTCACTCGTCTTGAAAGCGGCGATCTTCCGCTCGAAGAGGCACTCAATGAATTCGAACGTGGCGTACAACTGGCGCGCCAGGGTCAGGTAAAGTTACAGCAGGCGGAGCAGCGCGTGCAGATCCTGCTCTCCGATTCCGAAGAGGCGTCATTAAAGCCTTTCGCACCGGACGCTGAATAACGATGGATTTTAATCAACAATTGCAGGCCTGCGTCGATCGGGCCAATGACGCGCTGCGCCGTTTTATCGCTCCGCTGCCCTTTCAGAACACTCCTCTGGTTGACGCTATCCAGTATGGCGCACTATTGGGCGGTAAACGTCTGCGCCCGTTTCTGGTTTACGCAACCGGTTCGATGTTCGGCGTCAGCCTGCAAACGCTGGATGCACCCGCGGCCGCAGTGGAGTGTATCCATGCTTACTCGCTGATCCATGATGATCTGCCAGCGATGGATGACGACGATTTACGCCGTGGCCTGCCGACCTGCCATATTAAATTTGGCGAAGCCAATGCCATTCTTGCGGGAGATGCATTGCAGACGCTGGCTTTCTCGATCCTCGCCGATGCGCCGATGCCGGAAGTGACGGCACACGATCGGCTGGCGATGGTATCAACGCTGGCGATCTCCAGCGGCGTGGCCGGCATGTGCGGCGGCCAGGCGCTGGATCTGGCGGCTGAAGGCGAGCAAATCTCACTGGAAGCGCTGGAACAGATCCATCGTCACAAAACCGGCGCGCTGATCCGTGCGGCAGTAAAAATGGGCGCGCTGAGCGCGGGCGACAGAGGGCGGGAAGCCTTGCCTCAGCTCGATCGCTACGCCCAGAGCATCGGTCTGGCGTTCCAGGTTCAGGATGACATTCTGGATGTGGTCGGCGATACTGCCACCCTTGGGAAACGCCAGGGTGCCGATCAGCACCTGGGGAAAAGTACCTATCCCGCACTTCTGGGTCTTGAGCAAGCCCGGACAAAAGCCCGCGACCTGATTGACGATGCCCGACAGGCGCTTAGCCTGCTGGCTGCACAGTCGCTTGATACGACGGCACTGGAAGCACTGGCGAATTATATAATCCAGCGTGATAAATAAAACGACACACTAGATGAGTTGCTGATGAGTTTTGATATAGCCAAATACCCGACGCTGGCGCTGGTAGATACCACACAAGAGTTGCGTCTGCTGCCGAAAGAGAGTCTGCCGAAGCTGTGCGACGAACTGCGTCGCTATCTGCTTGACAGCGTAAGCCGCTCCAGCGGGCACTTCGCCTCCGGGCTTGGCACGGTCGAACTGACCGTCGCGTTACATTACGTCTACAACACGCCGTTCGATCAGTTAATCTGGGACGTCGGCCATCAGGCCTACCCGCATAAAATTCTTACCGGGCGTCGTGACAAAATCGACACTATCCGGCAGAAAAACGGTCTGCATCCGTTCCCATGGCGCGGCGAAAGCGAATACGACGTTCTCAGCGTGGGTCACTCCTCCACCTCTATCAGCGCGGGAATTGGCGTTGCCGTCGCCGCCGCCAAAGAGGGCAAACAGCGCCGCACCGTCTGCGTCATTGGCGATGGCGCGATCACCGCAGGCATGGCCTTCGAAGCGATGAATCACGCTGGTGATATCCGCCCGGATATGCTGGTGGTGCTGAACGACAACGAGATGTCGATTTCCGAGAACGTCGGCGCGCTGAACAATCACCTGGCGCAGTTGCTCTCCGGCAAGCTCTACTCCACCCTGCGCGAAGGCGGCAAAAAAGTGCTTTCCGGCGTACCGCCGATCAAAGAGTTGATCAAGCGTACCGAAGAACATATCAAAGGCATGGTCGTGCCAGGCACCCTGTTTGAAGAGCTGGGCTTTAACTACATTGGCCCGGTGGACGGTCACGATGTGCTGGGGCTGGTGCAGACCCTGCGCAATATGCGCGATCTGAAAGGTCCGCAGTTCCTGCATATTATGACCAAAAAAGGGCGCGGCTATGAGCCGGCCGAAAAAGATCCGATCACCTTCCACGCGGTGCCGAAATTCGATCCGACCAGCGGTACGCTGCCGAAAAGCAGCGGCGGCATGCCGAGTTATTCGAAGATTTTCGGCGACTGGCTGTGCGAAACCGCCGCCAAAGACGACAAGCTGATGGCGATCACGCCAGCAATGCGTGAAGGTTCCGGCATGGTCGAATTTTCACGCAAATATCCGGATCAATATTTTGATGTTGCGATTGCCGAGCAGCATGCCGTGACTTTCGCGGCCGGGCTGGCGATTGGCGGCTACAAACCGGTGGTGGCGATCTACTCCACTTTCCTGCAGCGCGCCTATGATCAGGTGATCCACGATGTGGCGATCCAGAAACTGCCGGTGCTGTTTGCCATCGATCGCGCCGGGATTGTTGGTGCCGACGGGCAGACGCACCAGGGCGCTTTTGATATCTCCTACCTGCGCTGTATCCCGGACATGGTCATCATGACGCCAAGCGATGAAAACGAATGCCGCCAGATGCTGTTTACCGGCTATCACTATGCTGATGGCCCAAGCGCCGTACGTTACCCGCGCGGCAATGCCGTTGGCGTACCGCTGGAGCCACTGGAGAAACTGCCGATCGGTAAAGGCGTGGTGAAACGCCAGGGCGAGAAGCTGGCGATTCTGAACTTCGGCACATTATTGCCGGAAGCGCAAAAAGCCGCCGAAGCCCTGAACGCCACGCTTATCGACATGCGTTTTGCCAAACCGCTGGACGAAGCGCTGATCCTGGAAACCGCTTCGCGTCATGACTCGCTGGTAACACTGGAAGAGAATGCTATCGCAGGCGGCGCAGGCAGCGGCGTCAACGAAGTGCTGATGGCGCACCGCAAACCGGTGCCGGTGCTCAATCTCGGCCTGCCGGATTTCTTCATCCCGCAGGGTACGCAGGATGAAGCCCGCGCCGATCTGGGGCTTAACGCCGCAGGCATCGAATCCCGCATCCGCAACTGGCTCGACTGATCCCCCCAGCCGCTCCTGCTATGCTTAAACGTAAGTTTTTAATAGCAGGAGTGGAACCATGCAATACAACACATTAGGAAAAACAGACCTTAAGGTTTCTCGCCTTTGCCTTGGCTGCATGACGTTTGGCGAACCTGACCGGGGCAAGCACGCCTG
Organism: Kosakonia sp. MH5; assembly: GCF_009935945.1. Taxonomy (NCBI): domain Bacteria; kingdom Pseudomonadati; phylum Pseudomonadota; class Gammaproteobacteria; order Enterobacterales; family Enterobacteriaceae; genus Kosakonia; species Kosakonia sp. MH5. The sequence goes on from NZ_QODH01000001.1 coordinate 1,191,595, forward strand.
GACGCTACCGGAAGAGAGCAGCCGCCCTATCATTCAGCGCGCACTGGAAGGCGGCATCAACTTCTTTGATACCGCCAACAGCTATTCTGATGGCAGCAGCGAAGAGATTGTCGGACGCGCACTACGCGATTTCGCCCGCCGCGACGAGGTGGTTGTCGCCACCAAAGTCTATCACCAGGTGGGCGATCTGGCGGAAGGACTCTCCCGCGCGCAGATCCTGCGCTCCATCGACGATAGCCTGCGGCGGCTGGGCATGGAGTATGTCGATCTACTGCAAATCCATCGCTGGGATTACCACACGCCCATTGAAGAGACGCTCGAAGCCCTTGATGAAGTGGTGAAAGCGGGCAAAGCGCGCTATATCGGCGCGTCGTCGATGCACGCTCGCCAGTTCGCTCACGCGCTGGCCTTGCAGCAAGAAAATGGCTGGGCGCGTTTTGTCACCATGCAGGATCACTACAATCTGATCTATCGCGAGGAAGAGCGCGAGATGCTGCCGCTGTGTTACAAGGAAGGCGTGGCGATTATTCCATGGAGCCCGCTGGCGCGCGGACGTTTAACCCGCCCGTGGGGAGAAACCACAGCGCGTCTGGTGTCGGACGAATTCGGCAAAACGCTGTACAGCGAAACCGATGAAAATGACAGCCAGATAGCTGAACGCCTGGCCGGCGTGGCAGAAGATGTTGGCGCTTCCCGCGCCCAAGTGGCGCTGGCCTGGCTGCTGAGTAAACCTGGCGTCGCTGCGCCGATTATTGGCACATCCCGCGAAGAGCAACTGGAAGAGTTATTAGGCGCGGTGGATTTAACGCTGAAACCGGAACAGATTGCCGAGCTGGAAACGCCGTACAAACAGCACCCGGTGGTCGGATTTAAATAACCCGTAACCCGGGAAAGTAAAATGCCCGGTGGCGCTTACCGGGCCGACTTGTCGTAATCGAATGTCAGAGCAGACCCCACACGCCGGATAAGGCGACCGCCATCCGGCGCATCACCCTCAGATCAAACCAATCGGCCAGTGGTGACCAATCAGATACAACAGCCCGGCAGCGATGATCCCGGCAATGATATCATCGACCATGATTCCCATACCGCCGTGGACATTGCGATCGAACCAGCGAATCGGCCACGGTTTCCACATATCCAGAATACGGAACAGCACAAAGCCGACGGCGACCCACTGCCAGTCATTGGTCGGGAGCGCCATCAGCGTGATCCACATTCCGATGAACTCATCCCAGACAATGCTGCCGTGATCGTGTACGCCCATATCTTTTGCCGTCTGATGGCACAGATACACACCGAGACAAATCCCCAGCATGACCACCAGCGAATAGAGCTGCCAGGGCAGGAACGTCATTGCCCACCAGAAGGGGATCGCCGCCAGCGAACCCATGGTGCCCGGCACTATCGGGCTTAAGCCGCTACCAAACCCGGTTGCCAGCAAATGCCAGGGGTTTCGCAAGTTCAGTCGGCTTTTGGCTATATCTTTAGCTCTCGGCAAAATGGTCGTATCCTTTCCAGTCAAGGGCGACAGCCTTGCCGCCACGGGTAAAATGCAGCCCCTCCACATCGGCGCTAATCTGCCCGATGCAGGTAAAAGGCACGCCGAGCTGACCGATGGCGACATCCAGCGCCCCACGGTTCAGCTCCGGCACGGTAAAACACAATTCATAATCTTCACCGCCGGAAAGCGCCCAGCGCAGCGCCTGCTCAGGCTCTACGTGACGACTGAACGCGTCGGAGAAAGGTAATGCATCCAAATCGATACGCGCGCCGCACTGGCTGGCTTTCAGTATGTGCGCCAAATCGGAGATCAGGCCGTCGGAGAGATCGATTGCCGAGCTTGCCAGGTTGCGCAGCGCCTGACCATGCAACACGCGCGGAGTTGGCCGCAAATGACGCTTAAGCAGATACTCCGCATCGCTTTTATCGCCGACGGCTAAACGCTGCTGCAAAATCGCCAGGCCAGCAGCGCTGTCGCCCAGCGTTCCGGTAACATAAATCCAGTCGCCCGGTTTAGCGCCAGAGCGCTTCATTGCCCGCCCTGGCGGTACATAACCATGAATGCCGATGGTCATCGACAGCGGGCCGCGGGTGGTATCGCCGCCAATCAACTGCATATCGTAGTAACTAAGCTGCTCAAACAGGCTGTCGCTGAATTTTTCCAGCCAGCTTTCATCTACCTCCGGCAATGTAAGCGCCAGCGTCATCCACGCCGGATCCGCGCCCACGGCAGCCAGATCGCTTAAATTCACCGCCAGTGCTTTGCAGGCCAAATCCGCAGGATCAATATCCGGCAGAAAATGGTTGCCCGCCACCAGCGTATCGACGCTGATCGCCAGCGTCTGTTTTTCAACGACGTTCAGCAGAGCACAGTCGTCGCCAATGCCGGTTTCTACATCGCGACGGGAATTTCGTACACGGTCAAAGTAACGGGCAATCAGGGAAAATTCGCCGCATGCCATACGTTAATGCCTCGGTAGAAAAAAGAAAAAGCCGGGACAGGCGCGCAGAGCATCGCTTATCACCGGCTTACGGATCATTTTTTGTGGGGGCGGATCGCAGGGGCGGCTTTATCCAGCACGCCGTTAACAAACTTGTGGCTGTCTTCAGCGCCAAAGGTTTTTGCCAGTTCGATAGCTTCGTTGATCGCCACTTTATAGGGCACATCATCACGTTTAGACAGTTCGAACAGTGCGATACGCAATACCGCTTTCTCAACCTGACCCAGCTCTTCCAGCTGACGGGACAGGTACGGCTGCATTAAGCCATCGAGATATGCGCTATTAGTCGCCACCCCGGTCAACAGCTCACGGAAGTACAGAACGTCGACATCTTTTACGTCCTGTTCCGCCAGGAACTGGTATTCAACATCAGCGATGTCGTTCTGGGACAACTGCCAGGAGTAGAGCGCCTGGACGGCACACTCACGGGCGCGGCGACGAGCAGCAGGTTTCACGGAATTCCCCTTACTAAAATCAGGCCTTGATGGCTTTCAATACATTAATCATTTCAAGCGCGGTCAGTGCGGCTTCCGCACCTTTATTACCGGCTTTAGTGCCAGCGCGTTCGATAGCTTGCTCGATACTTTCAGTAGTCAGCACGCCGAAAGCGACCGGGATTTCGCTGTCCTGGGCAACATGTGCCAGGCCATTGCTTGCACCGCCAGCAACATATTCGAAGTGCGCAGTACCGCCACGAATCACCGTGCCGAGCGCGATCACCGCGTCGTATTTGCCGGTTTTCGCCAGTGCGCCAGCCGCCAGCGGCAGTTCGTAAGCACCTGGTACCCACACGACAGTGATATTTTCATCTTTCGTCTGACCGATGCGTTTCAGCGCATCAATCGCGCCTTCGAGCAGGCTGTCGTTGATAAAGTTGTTGAAACGCGCAATGGTGATGGCGACGCGAGCGTCCGGAGCAGCAACGTTGGCTTCAATAATGTTCATATACTTCCTTTACAGGTTCAGTTCGGACCCCGCAGGGGGGCGGATTTTAGCATAATATTTTACGCGCTGCTTCCCTTTTACAGCAGGCATCACGCGTGGGTAAGATGCAGGCAGACATCCGGGCCAACCTGCCGTATCTCATTGAATTTAAAATGCGGTGCATCGGCAAGCGCCGACAGCCCCGGCAATACGCACAGGCCGCGCGCATCCGTGCCTAACAGCTTCGGCGCAAGATAAACCACCAGCTCATCCACCAGCCCGGCCTGCAACAACGCACCGGCAAGCGTTGCGCCCGCTTCCACCCAAATACTGTTAATTTGCTGTTTTCCCAGCAACATCATCAGCATCACCAAATCGACATGGCCGTGATGTTCCGGCACGATAATCTCGCGCACGCCCGCAGGCCAACTGCGCTCATCCGCTTTCGTGCGGGCAAACCAGGTTTCACCCGGCAGTCCGATCAATTTGTGTGTTGGCGTGACGCGATTCTGGCTGTCGATCACAATGCGCACCGGCTGGCGCACATTTTCTTGCGGATAGAGCGCCTGGCTGTCGGCATCCAGCTCTTCCCAGCGCACCGTCAGCGAGGGATCGTCCGCCAGCACGGTAGCGCTGCTGGTGAGAATAGCATGGCTTTGCGCCCGCAGACGCTGCACGTCCCGGCGCGCCTGCGCGGAGGTGATCCACTGGCTTTCGCCGCTGGCCATCGCCGTTCGGCCGTCCAGCGATGCGCCGAGCTTAAGCTGCACATACGGAAACCCAGTACGCATCCGTTTGAGGAAACCTTTGTTCAGCGCTTCGGCTTCACTCATCATCAGCCCGTGGCTGACATCAATGCCTTCCTGCTGCAAACGATAAAGGCCGCGTCCGGCCACCTGCGGATTGGGATCCTGCATCGCCGCGACAACGCGTGCGACGCCAGCCGCAATCAGTGCTTCACAGCAAGGCGGCGTACGCCCGTGATGGCTGCACGGCTCCAGCGTCACATACGCCGTTGCGCCGCGCGCGCGCTCACCCGCCATACGCAGCGCATGCACTTCGGCATGCGGCTCGCCAGCGCGATAGTGAAAACCTTCGCCAACGATCTCGCCATTGTTGACGATCACACAGCCGACGCGTGGGTTCGGATGGGTGGTAAAACGCCCGCGTTGCGCCAGTTTCAGCGCCCGCGCCATGTACATTTCGTCCTGCATGATCAGTCCTGTAGGCGTGCGATCTCTTCGCCAAATTCGCGAATATCTTCAAAACTGCGGTAAACGGAGGCAAAGCGGACGTAGGCCACTTTATCGAGCTTTTTCAACTGCTCCATTACCAGATTGCCGATCATTTTACTGGGAACTTCGCGTTCGCCTGTTGCGCGAAGTTGCGATTTAATGTGGTTAAGCGCCATTTCCACGTCGTCGGCGCTTACCGGACGTTTCTCCAGCGCTTTCAGCATACCGCTACGTAACTTGTCTTCATTGAAGGGTTCACGCACTTCATTGCTTTTCACCACGCGCGGCATCACCAGCTCAGCCACTTCAAAAGTGGTAAAACGCTCATTACAAACCAGACACTGCCGGCGGCGGCGAACAGAGGAGCCTTCTCCCACCAGACGAGAATCGATTACTTTGGTATCCACGGCGAAACAGAATGGGCAATGCATACGGCGTCCTGACGTGTGAGTTAACTGAAATCTATTTTACCCTGAACTGGCATGACAACAAAGGCAGACCGTTTTTGAGATAATGGATCGATGGCAACGCAGCCGTTGCGATCTACCATTACAACACTCTTTCTTTTCACGGAAACAGACATAATGACAAGACGTTACCTAAGAACACTCTTACTGGGAAGCCTTTTTGCCCTCAGTGCCTGCGCCCAGCAAAGCGAAGTCCGTCAGTTGCATCAAAGCGTCAGCACGCTGAATAGCGAGATGAGCAAACTGAACAAAGAAACGGTGAAAATCACCCAGCAGAACGCGCTGAATGCGAAATCCGGCAGTGGTGTCTATCTGCTGCCCGGCGCAAACACGCCAGCTCGTCTGAACAGCCAGATTGGTATGTTGCGTATGTCTTTGCAAAACGTCGCGCCAAATGCCGCCGGAACCCGCGTTCTGCTGCGCATTCAGGGCGAATCGAACGATCCGTTACCGGCGTTTAGCGGTACGGTTGAGTGGGGACAGATTCAGGGCACCACGCAGAATTACCAGGAAGTTAACGTACAGAATCAGCTCATCAACGCACCGGCCAGCACGCTTGCGCCAAGCGACGTCGATATTCCGTTGCAGTTAAACGGCATTACGCCAGAGCAATTAGGTTTCGTCCGTATCCACGATATTCAGCCCGCCAGCGCGCAGTAATTCCCCGGGCGACGATGTCGCCCTTTATTGCGTTTTGTAACGCTTTTTCTTCTTTTTCCACGTTCGGTCATCACATTCACGAATTTGCAATATTGGTAAATGCCAGTACAATCGCCCCGTTTATTGCACGCAAACGTGAACGCAATCGATTACGTATGTGTCAATAATGTGAAACAACACATATTTTTGTGAGCGCTGATACTTATAATAGGCGCACAGAAATATGAAACATTTAATTGCAATGCGTGCTTTCTTTCACTCCCTTCTGGGATATCAATCAGTGGCGAAAAGATGAAAAAAACAATCCTCGCAGCCGGTGCTGCTCTGGCGCTTTCTGCGTCTTTTACTGCAAACGCAGCGGATAACGCTAAACCTGAATACGTTTCCGACTGGTGGCACCAGAGCGTCAACGTGGTGGGCAGCTATCACACCCGTTTCGGACCGCAGATCCGCAACGATACCTACCTTGAGTACGAAGCGTTCGCCAAAAAAGACTGGTTTGACTTCTACGGTTATGCGGATGCGCCGGTATTCTTCGGTGGTAATACGGATGCGAAAGGTATCTGGAACCACGGTTCTCCACTGTTTATGGAAATCGAACCGCGTTTCTCCATCGATAAGCTGACGGGTGCCGATCTGAGCTTCGGTCCGTTCAAAGAGTGGTACTTCGCGAACAACTACATCTACGACATGGGCCGCAATGCCTCTGGTCGTCAGAGCACCTGGTATATGGGTCTTGGTACCGACATCGACACCGGCCTGCCGATGAGCCTCTCCCTGAACGTGTATGCGAAATACCAGTGGCAGAACTACGGCGCCGCTAACCAGAACGAATGGGATGGCTACCGTTTCAAAGTGAAATACTTTGTACCGATCACCACCCTGTGGGGCGGCCAGTTAAGCTACATCGGCTTTACCAACTTCGACTGGGGCTCCGATCTGGGTGATGAGAGCGGTAATGCGAACAACGGCATCAGAACCCGTACTAATGATTCCATCGCGTCCAGCCACATCCTCTCTCTGGGTTATGATCACTGGCACTACTCTGTTGTTGCCCGTTACTGGCACCACGGCGGCCAGTGGAACGACGACGCCAGCCTGAACTTCGGCAACGGCGACTTCAGCGTACATTCGACCGGCTGGGGTGGTTACCTGGTTGTGGGTTACAATTTCTAAGCCCGCGCGTAATGACAAAAAAGCCGATCGCACGATCGGCTTTTTTATTCCTGTCACGCAGCCAGCATTGCCCGGAACAGCCAGGCAACGGCTGCAATAATGATCGCCGGGCCGAAGGGAAAAGCTTCCGAACGGTTGGCTTTAATAATGAAATAGCCATATACCAGACCTAAAAGCGACGCGATAAGCATGATGTGAAATAGCGCTTCGTAGCCCTGCCAGGCACCGATACCGGCAAACAACTTCATATCGCCAACGCCGATCCCGGCTTGTCCGCAGCGCCACAGAAACAGGCGATTCAGCGCCCAGGGAATGAGAAAGCCCACCGCAGCACCCGCAACAATACCGCTCATTGCTGCACTGTCAGGCTGTTTCGACCATGCCGATAACATCGCCAGCCCCAGAAAGGGCAACGTCAATTTATCGGGCAGCAACAGGTAGTCATAATCAATAAACAACATGACGACCAACAAGAACAGCAGCGACAAATCGAGCAAGCTGGCCGCATTGACGCCCTGCCAGCCGATCAGCAGTGCAAACAGCAGCGCCATGGTGAATTCAACGCCAGGATAGCGCCAGCTAATGGGTTGACGACAGCACTGGCTGCGCCCCTTCAACCAGAGCCAGCCAAGCAGAGGAATGTTGTAACGCTTCCTGATACGCTGCCGGCAATGCGGGCAAAACGAAGGCGGCCAGCTCAGATTGATCGCCTCCCCCAGCATCATGCGCGGCAAGCGATAAATGACGACATTGGCAAAGCTGCCGAGGATCGCACCTAATAACGCAAAGAGCAGCGTATTACCGATCATCTTGCTTCACCGTTATGCCATGCGTTGTGCCGTCGGCAGAGCGACAAGCAGACGGGAGCGGCGCGTTTGCCACATCATCCACTTTAAAAATCCACTTCGGATAGGTGTCTGCCTTTTTAAAATTCACCAGCGCTTTCGGAAATGCCTCTGTGCGAAGCGGCCGCCCTTTCCCTTTACTGAAGACGCCCACCCAGCGGCCTTGCTTGTCGTAGCTCATCCCCCACTGCCGCGAGCCGGTCAACGGATCGGTAAACCAGCGGCGCAGGTGATAAACCACTTTTTTACCGCGAGGATCGCGCAGCAGATCGTCAAAACTCAGCGGGAGACAGCCATTCCCCGCTTTCTGATACTGCTGAATGGCATTACGGATCTGCACGCCGCGGAAAAACAACTCCTCTTCCTGCTGCTGCCGATAAACCGCCTGCCGGTAACTGCTCTCTTTCAGCAGCGCCAGCGAGAGCATTGTCAGCATCAGTAACACCCACAGATAGGTGAATCCCCCCTGCCGCTGGCTACTCCTCATCATCTGACGGGCTCTTTTCTTCCAGAGAGGGAGAGGTGACATCCGTTATCTGGCCGTCATCATCGCGTTTTACGTCCCAGTTATCGCGAGTATTTGCAACAGGATCCATCGGAATTTCAAACAGATAACCATTGTTCACCAGATCTTCCAGCTCTTCCGGGCCGAGCAGGCGATCGTGACGATACGCCGCAATTGCCGAGCGCAGCGCATTACGGTTGTGTTTTAGCACCACGACTTTCGCGTATTCGGTCTGGCCGAAAAAACGCGGTGCCACCAGCGTCATTAAGGTGGCGATGATCGCCATAACAACCAGTAACTCGATGAGCGTAAAACCTTTTTCACCATTGCGCATAGGGTATTCCATTCAATCCTGGCTGGCTGCTGGTGGAACTGACATCCCAGACATCCTTGCCACCTGTCGTCTCTCCCGGCGCCTGGGTGGATGCGCGCACCCGCCAGGTTTCGGTGTTTTTCCTGCCGTCGCAGTCACAAAAGGGATCGCGCGGGATCCGGCGCAACAGATAGATTTTTTCTTTGTTCGGGGACTTTTTATTCACCACGCCATCAACCAACAGATCGAGCGAAGCAGGCCAGTTGGTCATATCGGCATCTTTCTCAATGATCCCCTCCTCAACCAACTGCCCGTAACGATCGATTGCGCTGCGAATGTCACGCAGCGCGACGCGCAACTCCTCTTCATTACGCTGCTGCTCCTGTCGCTGATAGATGGGAATGGCGGCACTGGCAAGCGTCGCCAGCAGCGCCAGAGAGATCATCATCTCGATCAGCGTAAAGCCACGCTGAAACTTCACCGCGCATCCCCCTCGCTTTTCGCCAGCGTCGGCGCAGGCAGTTTACCGGCTGGCGGGAAGTCCGCTGGCGGCATCAGTGGCGGTGGGGTAAAGGTCTCTTTTTTATCATTCGCTTGTTGGGCGGAAGGCAGATAACCGCTCTCTCCCTGCGACTCTTCGCTGCCCATCTCAATGGTATTGATATGGGTTCCCGGCAGATCGATGTTACGTTCAATGGTTGGCGTAATCAGCAACACCACTTCCGTACGCTCTGTGCTGTTATCGTTGCTGCCAAAAAGTTTACCCAGCAGCGGAAGATCGGATAATCCGGGCAAACCGGTCAGCTCATCGCTGTCGCTCTCTTTGATCAGACCAGCCAGCACTTGTGTTTCGCCATTCTGGCTGCTCAACACGGTCGTGGCTTCACGGTTGTTGGTGCGGTAATAAGCCACGCCGTCTTTCGAATGCTCAGCGCCGCCAATAGTGCTGAGATTGAATTTCACATCCATGGAGATGGTGCTATCAACGCTGATATCCGGTGTCACTTCGAGTTTCAGCCCGACATCCTGATACTCAACCTGCTCCTGAGAAAAACTCTCTGAAATACTGCTTGTCAGTACCGGAATACGCTCGCCAATATCGATCACCGCTTTTTTATTGTTCTTCACACGGATTCGCGGATTGGCGAGAACCCGCGCATGAGAACGCACTTTTTGCAGATTGGCGGAAATCCCCTGGCTGGCGCCAAGATTGATAAACATATTGCCCTGGTTAAACCCATTCAGCGGAATATTGGTGCTCTCTTCGCTGGCGTTAAAGCCAACGCCCACCTGTCCTGGGAAGTTGATGCCAAGAATCTCTTCGTCTTTGGCGTTAATCTCCAACACTTCCACACCGAGCGTTACTTCCGCTTCCGGGCGATCGAGGGTCATCAGCAATTGTTCAGCCTTCTCTACGCTTTCGCGCGGCCCACGAAACGTGATCGAGTTGGTCCGCTCATCAACATGAACATCACGGATCTTAATCAGGTTACGCAGCGCAACATTGAGATCCTTCGCTTTGGCATAGCCCAGGAACACCGTTTTCACTAAGGTGTCGCGATAGGTTTTCTCTTTTTGCGCCGTCGCGGGATAAATCAGCAAGGTATTGCTGTTGAGTATCTTTTTACGTAACTGATTAGAGAGCAGCAGCAAATTCAGGGCGTTTTCTGCCGTTGTATCGTTAGCAATCAGGCTGGCAGTGGCTGTTTCCGGAACGTCTTTATCGTAAATAATATTAATACCGGTGATCTTGCTAATCGAAGAGAAAATATCCATCAACTTATGTTTCTGGAAATTAAAACTCACCGGCTTACGCAGCTCACGATTCATTTTTGTTTCTGGTTGATTCTGCAATGCAATTTCACGCATCAGATGATCGCGCATTTCAGCAGCCTGCGGCCAGTTAGGATCTTCCTCAAGAACCTGCTGAATTTTTTGCAGCGCCAGTTCCGGCTCGGTCTTATACTGAACAATAGCCTGTTGATATAATTTATCGAGAGCACGAGAGCCTTCGATCTTTTTTAGCCCCTGTTGCGCACTAAAATTTCCTGGCTGGTATGACAATGCTGAACGCCAGAATTTCGTCGCAGAGAGGTAATCATTCCGCGCAACAGCCTGGTTAGCGGCTAACAGATAATAATTAACCAATTGTGTAACCATTGACTGACGTTCAGTACGCAGTTCAATATCACCCGGTTTGGTCTTAATCGAGTTATCAATCTGCTGTATTTCACTGACCAGGGTGTCAATATTTCCAATATTCACTTTTTCAGGCTCTGGAAGCCTGTCGCTTGCGCAGCCTGTTAACAGAATTAACGAGCAGGCAACGCTGAGGATATTTTTTTTCATCTGCTTCACGGTTATTTAATTTTCAGAGAATTAAGATCGATACGTTTTTCAACCTGGCCGGACATCGCTTTAATTGTCACGTGGTCAGGTTCTATTGCCTGCACTTTCCAGTCCGGGGTGAGTAAATCGCCGGGTTGAATAAAGTCTTTCTTTCCGCAATTGCTACAAAGCAACCAGTTTTGCATGCCATCCGTAATAATGATGATTTTCTGGTTATCGCTTATCCAGAGTCCTGCCAGTTGAAAAGGAAAAGCAACTTCCTGTACCACCGGAGTCGTAGAGGGTTTCTCTTTTACGGGTAGGGTGTACACAGGAAATAAATCCGCCAGTTCATCACTTTCATTGCGCACAACGGGCTTTTTACTCTCCTTCGCTTTTTGCGCGACGGCGGGTTTCGTCTGCGTGCCGGATAATGCCCCGGCTGAATCATCACCAAAGAATTGTGCCCATACCACCAGACCCAATGTGAGTGCCAGGGATACTTTCAGATATAACGGGATTTTCATGATGGCTCCAGACGTGATGTCAGCGTAAGCGTCAGCTGCAGGTTGATTTGCAGGCGCTCACCATCCGGGTTCGCACGCGTAACCGATACCCTGTCGACATTAAAGATCAGGCTGCTTCTCATCTTGCTCAGCGAACGTGTTAATCCGGCCCACTTCCCCTGCAGCGGAATATCGAGCGAAAGCTTGCGTTGGCGGTTTTTTTCTTCTTTGCTGAACTGATAATGACTGCCATCAACCTGTAAATGATTCTGCTGGAGAATATCAAACAGGGTTTTAACTTGCTGATATTCGGTTTCGTTCAGCGCGCTTTGCAATTGCCCTTTATCGTTAGCTAATACCGGCAGTGGTTTCTTTAATTGTTGCTGTAAAAGCGTGTTGTCATCACGTAACCGGGTAATATCAGGCAGCATATAAATATGCTGATAGCACAATAAAGCGACAGGCACTAACAGCGCAAGTAGCGTTTTTTTCCCCGTTTTCTCCAGAAGGCAAGAGAGCCTCCAATGAATATTAGATAAGGAAAGTCTCATATGATTAACCTGCAAAAATGATCATCAGAGTCGAATTCACGGCCCATTTATCGGTAGCGTTCTTTGCTGGAGTATGATTTTTTAATTCTACCCGGGCAGGAATTTGCTCAAGTCGCGCGCTAAAATCCATCAGTGCCGATAACGATGTCGCACTGACATCCAGTGTGACGATTTTCTTATTTGGGTTAGCATCCAGAGAAACAATCGCAATATCAGAAGTGAGTAACTGCGCAACAGGATTGAGCATCGAAATAATAGAAACCGATGCTTTTTCATTTGGTTGGCTTTGTTGTGCTTTGACCTTTAGCGCCCGGATAATCTCATTTTGTCTGTTGACTGCCGCAGTTATATGCTGATTTTGTTGAGCAAGAACCTGATGTTCCTGATATTGCTCAAACATCGTCACACATAAATACAGCGTCAGGATCAGCGCAATAATAATAACAGGACACGCATAAACGGAACGTGAATAGTTACAAAGGAACGGCATTCCTTTTAGACGGAGTTCAAAAGACATAATTCTTCCCATGAATGACAGTCTTGATAAATGACGTTCTGAATACAGACCATCAAAATAAAACTAACGGCATACTACGGATATAGTACTAGTCAGAAAAATGGTCTGCGGAGCCAAAAGAGATGTTTTCAGTTCACTTTATTATCAGCGTACTAACAGGCATTAAGGAAATGACGCGGCGCATTATTATCAAGCCCCATTAATCGCGCCACCAGCGCCAGTTGCCGCTGTGCATCTCCGTCACTGTCATTATTCAGCCGCCAGACCTGATGCCACTCGCCCTGCTGGCGCGCTGCGTAAATGCTGGAATGCGCGCCGCGCAGACAAAACAGCGCCTCCTGGGGCAGCTGCCGCAACCAGGGATGCAGTTGCACCTGAAATTCAATCGCAATGCCCTCCACGCGTAGTTTTCGCTGTTTGCCGATGCGCAGCAATATTTGCCACAGGCGATCGTCAATGGTGGCGGCGAGTGCCGTTGATGCGTAGTTGACCGAGATAAAATCGGTCTTTAGCGACTGCTCTTGCCCGCCAGGCCACTGCTTTATTGCCAGGGAAGCCGCGTAACCGCGAAAATCTTCCGGGTTGGTGATCCCCTCCTGCCACGGCACTGTAAAGTGGTGAACCCGGCTACTTTCCAGCCAGAATCCCAGCGTGTCGCGCCACGGCACACGACCAATATGTGGCGCAATCAGGCCATCCACAGCCTCTTCCAGCGTGGCATCATCGGTGATTTCGCACTCGCCGATGCGGTTGCCCGCGCAGCGTAGCACCAGATGATGTTCATAGATTTCGCACAAAAATTTACGCGGGCGCAGTGATAACACGGTTAATCTCCTGAAATGTGGTTTTCCCTTCAAGAACGGCGCGAATGGCTACGTTATGCAGAGGGACAAACCCTTGCGCTAACGCAATTTCTCGCAGTTGCCGTACCGGCATCCGCGACTGCAATGCTTCTTTCATCACATCGTTAAAAGGCAGTATCTCCGCCAGCGCCAGCCGTCCGCGATAACCGCTCTGCCGACAGGACGGACAGCCGCGCCCCTTACGCCACACCGGTTGCAGATGGTTGAGATCGCTCTGCTGCCACTGCGCCAGATCCTGTTCAGTCGGCACAACCTCCTCCTGACAATCCGGGCACACGCTACGCACCAGCCGCTGGGCAAGTACACCCTGCAAGGCGGTCAGTAAGCTTTCTGTTTCCACATTCATATAGAGAAAACGTTCAAGCACACTAAACACATCGTTGGCATGCACCGTGGATAACACCAGATGCCCGGTCAACGCCGCCTGTACGGCAATACCTGCGGTTTCGCTGTCACGAATTTCCCCGACCAGAATGGTGTCCGGATCGTGACGCAGAATGGCGCGCAGGCCACGGGCAAAAGTCAGCCCTTTTTTGTCATTCACCGGGATCTGCAGAACGTCATTGAGCTGGTACTCAACCGGATCCTCAATGGTGATGATTTTGCTCTCACCGTTATTCAGTTCGCTCAGCGCCGCATACAGCGTGGTGGATTTGCCGCTTCCCGTCGGGCCTGTCACCAGCACCATGCCATGCGGCCGGTTGGTCAATTGGCGGATTTCCCGCAGGGTATGATCGTCAAAGCCGAGAATTTCCAGGCTAAGCGTACTGCTGTGCGACTTATCCAGTACACGCAGAACCGCATCTTCACCATGAATGCCGGGCACAATAGACACGCGAAAATCAACGGGGCGCTGGTGAATAATCGCTTTAAAACGCCCATCCTGCGGAACCCGCCGTTCAGAGATATCCATATTACTGAGCACTTTCAGACGTGAAATCACCTGTTCGGAATAGTGAATTCCCTGGCAATGGCGGATAGCGTGAATCACCCCATCGACGCGGTATTTCACCGCAAGACCATCGGGAACGGCCGAAAGGTGAATATCGCTGGCGCGGCTCTGCATCGCATCGTACAACGTGGCGTTGAGTAGCTTGATAATAGGATTCGCTTCGTTGGCGATAATGGCGGGCGTGATCTCAAGGATCATCTCATCTTCCGCACCTTCATTGACCTGCTGTTCAAGCTGATCCATGGTGCGCTGCTGACCGGCCAGCGCCTGCAACTGCTCCTGAAGCCAGAGCGGAGGCGCAATAGCCAGCGTGACCGGCAAACGCTGCGCCCACTGGCGAAGATCCAGTGAAAAGGGATCGCTCAGCAACAGCCACTCCTGCTGCTGCCAGCGCACCGGTAGCACCTTCCGTCCCACTGCGTCGTTGAGCGAGACATGTTCAAAATGGATCTCTGCCGCATGCAGCTCTTCTGCTGTCAGCGCTTTCAGCCCCAGTTCCGCCGCCATCCATGTTAAAGCATCCGGCTGTTCCAGCAGAACCTGCTGCAACGTCTCTCCGCGCTGGGGTTCGCTGAGCGCCAGCAGATGATCGATTACGGTAGAAATCTCATTCGGCATTACATTCATCAGGACATGCTCCCTGCCATTTCGAAAATCGGCATATAGAGTAAAAACACCACTAACCCGACAATCCCGCCGACAATCATCATCAATACGGGTTCAAAGATGCGGGTAAATGAATCAATGGCACGTTCCAGCGCCTCATCATAAAAAGCCGCAATACGCTCGCACATTCCCGCCAGCTCGCCGCTGCGCTCGCCCACCTGGATCAGGCGCATGGCAACCGGCGTTGTCAGTTGCTGGCTTTCAAGAGATTCCGATAACGTATTGCCCGCCAGCACGTGTTCCAGCACTCTGTTAAGGCGCTGATGGTGGCTGGCTGGCAGAACGGCTTTTGCCAGGCGCAGCGCATGCGGCACGGGGACACCGCCCTCAATCAACAGACCTAACGTGCGGTAAAAACGCACCAGAATGCCCAGAAATTGTTGCTGCCGGAGCTGAGGAATTTTCAGCACCAGGCTGAACAAGGTTTGTTTCACCACTGGCTGTCGGAAAAGCAAAAAGAAAAACGCCAGACAGGCGGCAAGCGCCAGCAACAGTTCCTGCCCCGAGTGCTTGACCAGATTTCCCCACCACAAAATAAGCCGGGCGCTGTCAGTCAGCGTGTTCATCCCTTCAAATACTTGTGAAAAGCTGGGGACGATAAACCCCAAAAGAAAACAGATAATTAATCCGCCTACCGACAGCACAATCACCGGGTAGGTGAGCGTTCCGCGAATGCGTTTACGCAGTTGCTCAATCCGTTGTTCGTAATAGTGATAACGCTTCAGCGCGTTGGCCAGATGCCCGGTTTGCTCCGAAGAAGCCACCGTATTCACCAGTAAAGGCGGGAAGATTTCCGGTTGTGCGCTCATCGCCTGCGAAAGTTGGCAACCGGCATAGAGTTTTTCCAGCAACCTTTCGAGCATTTCAAGAACCTGCTCATCGGTAGAGCAGGCGCGCAGCGTTTCGATGGCTTCAGTGACCACCAGGCCCGCTTCAAGCAGCGCCACCAGTTCCTGAAGAAATAAACCAAGGGCGAAGCGTTTAATCTGCCGTTGTTTTTGCGGAATAACCCGCACGACGGCATGACCCGCTTGCTGTAATTGATGACGGGCAGCAATCGCGCTTTCTGCCTGAGTACGCATTTTTTTACGCTTGCCATTATCTAAATAAGTGACTTCCCAGCTATGCGTTTTGCTCATAAAGCTCAATCCTTATGCTTATTTTTCAACCGCAGATAAACGGGAGCAACTTTCTTTATGTAGCGCTTGCGCCACATTTTAGTTTTACTGTCACGGCCATTACCGGCGTTATATGCGCCGACCGCTTCCCAGCTATAGCCAAATAAACGCATCTGTCCTGCTAAAATCCAGGCTCCCACCATAACGTTCTGGCAAGGATCATTCATTAATGCGTGTTGTGTAATGTTATATTTTTTTAATTGGCTGAAATGCTGACTATTAATCTGCATAAGACCAATATCCGTGGAGCCATTTTTATTTCCATTGATTGCCGATGGCAATAATCCTGACTCCACGATACCAATCGCTTGCAACAATTCAGGTTCGATACCATAACGTTCGCCAGCGCTACGCCAGCAATTTGCCATCGCTGGCTGCACGGAGAGCAGAACTAACACGATGAGCAGCCTGATCATAATTAAAATCCGTAAGTGATATCCTTCCCGTTTTTATCTGCGGTGGAAATTTCAACTTCATAGACTTTTTGTTCTGCTCGCGCAGGGTTATGCCATTGGTATTCGTGGCCCCACGGATCTTGCGGAATTTGCTGCGCCAGATAAGGGCCATTCCAGTTGGTGGCATCCGACGGTTTTTCAACCAGAACACTTAACCCTTGCTGCTCTGTCGGATAGCTTCCGGTATCCAGTCGGTACTGGATTAATGCATCTGCAAAGGAATGCATCTGACGCATTGCGGTTTTCTCTTTTGCCTGATCGACATTCGAAAAAAGTTTTGGCCCAACAAACCCGGCCAGCAACGCAATAATCATTAATACCACCAGCAGCTCAAGGAGCGTAAATCCCTGCTGAGCTTTAAACTTAACATCTATTTTTTTCATAATAGCCTGCACACTCTAATTTGCTGTTCACCTCTGTTATTGTCCCGGACTTTCAATTTAAGGAAAGATGATTGCTCCCGCGCGTACAACGAATATTCTTTAAGCCGCCAGAAACGTCGCTATATATACAGTAAGAACTCGATTTATTGCCTGCAATGCTAAATCAAACCGCTTAGAGGTCATGTCGATTTTTCTTACTGGTCAGATAGAAAAAACCCGATAATCTCCGTATCTTTTCTGGTAAACATTCATGGAGATAGCAATGAGGTTTAAGGATGTCAATTAATATATTAATTGCAGATGAACACACTATTATTCGTCGGGGGATGACCTCGATGATAAATTCATTAAAAACCAGCAATATAAATACTGACAAACTAGACATCGATGTCGTTGGCGATACCAGTGAGCAAGCAGAATTACTTAACATTCTCGCCACACAAAAAGTCGATCTTCTTTTCCTTGGCTATGGACTTACCACGGTTAAAACCGGTAACCCGGTATCGGAATTAGATGGTATTGCGTTAGTTAAGTGGATCTCCAGCCGTTATCTCAAGACGAAAATTATTGTCTTATCACCCTATAACAATACCAATCTTGTACGCATCGTTCTTGAAGCGGGCGCAAAAGGCTATATCAGCAGAAATACCAGCGAACGCACGTTGTGGCGCGCAATCACTAACGTAATGATGGATGAAGTTTATATTGAACGCGGTTTAATGGATTCGCTGTTCCGCCGCGAAGCCATTACCCCGCAGGAGCTGTCAACGCGCGAAAGTGAAGTCTTACGCTTATTATGCCGGGGGCTCTCTCTGACTACGATATCGACACGTATGAACATCAGTATCAAAACGGTGAGCGCACATAAGCTACGCGCGATGGGAAAACTGAATGTAAGAACAGACTGCCAGCTTTATTGTCTTTTATTCCAGACCCGGATGTTCGATATTGCGATGTAAGTCCGAACGCAGGATCATGACAGCCAGCGGAGAATTTCGCTGGTTCTGTTGCTCTCCCTCTTTTTGAAACCCACTCGCTGTACACTCTTTTTCGTCGATAAAACGCCGCTTTATTTCACAAAGCGGTTTTTTATTGCCTTCCCTATCCGCGTTTCTGCAGCGTACACCTGCAAAACCGCACCTGAATCACCTCCACCGCGCCTTCTTTTGCATACGCAATCGCGCTCAAAATCAGCGGTCAGGGGTAATGTCGGGGCACAAGTGTCTTAGCAAGAGAGGAAGCAGCGGACAGGATGATAACGTGGTTCTGAGGAGCGAGCGCCCCTCAGAATGCCGGCGCCACAAAGGGCGCCGGAGAAAAGCAGGCTTATTTACAGGCAGTGTGCGCAGAAGCAGAGCCTGGCTCACGCCATACGCCCCACTGGTTAGCGCTGGACGGCGCTTCACCGCGAGTCCACCAGCCGTTGACCCAGACTTTGCCCTGATAAGAAACTTTCTGGCAAGGTGCAGAGTAAACCGTGGTGGCGTTCCATGCTGCAACAGTATCATCGCCCGGAGCCGGGGTTTCACCCTCGTCGCCCGGAGCCGGAGTATCGCCCTCGTCGCCCGGTGCCGGAGTATCACCTTCATCGCCCGGTGCCGGAGTATCACCCTCATCGCCCGGTGCCGGGTTTTCTTCTTCATCGCCCGGTGCCGGGGCCGGGTTGTTGCCGCCGAAATCAACGTCAATCACGTTGTAGAAAGTAGCGCCGGTATCAGAGACGTCCCAGGCAGCCATAATTACCTGATAACCGTCACGTTCCGGTACGTCACATTCGTGCTTCGGATTGGTATTCGCAATCGCGCCGTTACCTGTAACCTCGCAGAAAGGCTGGGCTTCAAAAGAGTTGCGAGTCAGCGGCTGATTCGGGTTCCAGTTTGCTTTAGTGATGTAGTATTTCCAGGAGCCAGTTTTATGCGCAGCGGTAAATTTCCAGTTAAAGGAGTTCTTGCCCGCTTTCATTGGATGCTTAGTCCAGCGAGAAGCGCTCTGCTGATCCAGATTAACCATTGATGCCACGCCAGCACTCGCCAGGCGTCCATCAGCCGGACCCGCGTTTAAAGCAGGGAAGCCATCCGGCCCTTCAACGCTCTGCGGTTCATACTGCGGGCCTGCGCCACAATCTTTGTTCTGGTTTCCCTGAGCAGCAGTACATAACGCTGCGCGGGAAGCGGGTTCGGTAACATAACCATGCGCTAAAGCGCCGCCAGCCATGCAAAGGGTTGTGACTGCGAGAAAAACTTTTGATAATTTCATTAATAACTCCATCCATGTGTAGTATTTACTGCCCGGTTAAAGTAATGAATTATCGTTGTAATAATAATATCAACATTCCATTAATTTATAAGATTCCCTCCGCTGCCACGGGAATATTCTGCCATGAATATGTAATAACAAAATAAAAAAGCCATACCCCGAAGGATATGGCCTGGATATATTTTTTCCCGAATAGACAACTATTTTATTAATATCTGATCTTTTTCGGCGTCACAACGGGCGCCGAAGGGCGAAAATATTATTTACACTGGGTGTGCATGGTTGCAGAACCCTCTGGACGCCATGCGCCCCACGGGTTAGCGTCGGACGGCGCTTCGCCCTGAACATACCAGCCGTTCATCCAGACTTTGCCCTGATAAGTTACTTTCTGGCAAGGCTGAGCATAGATGGTAGAAGCGTTCCATGCTGTGACGGCACCGTTGCCTGGGTTATCGCCAGGCTCTTCACCCGGGTTATCGCCTGGGTTTTCGCCCGGTTCTTCACCCGGCTCTTCGCCTGGTTCTTCACCCGGTTCTTCAGGCTCTTCTGCGACATCGTCAGCCAGGTGCTTGATAGAGAACGCCAGCGGCAGAGAATCATCTTTGCCATCATTAACCGTCAGTTTAAAGCCCAGAGTGGCATCCACATCGGTGCTGTTCAGCGTGAAAGTCGCTTTCTGCTGACTCGCATTGTTCAGCGTAACCTGCGGCCCGGAAACCTGGGTCCAGGTGTAAGTCAGCGTGTCGCCATCCGCATCATAAGAGCTGGAAGCATCCAGCGTTACCGTCGCTGCACCCTGCACTTCTTTCTGATAAGTCGCACGAGCAACCGGAACGGTGTTGCCGGTTTCCGGCACGCCGCCGCTGGCGGCATTCTTCATATCGTTGATGTAATCGATCTGGTCAGCAAAGCTCAGGCCGGTATCGTTAGAGCCCATCGCCCAGACGAATACACCGCCGTAACCATTTGCAGCCTGCCATGCGGCACGCGCGATGTTGTTTTCGCGGGTTTCAGCATAGCGACCTTCCGGGCCCCACTGGGTGGTCAGGGTGTTACCGAGGATGATTTTCTTCGCATCGCCAACCGCTTTCGCGTAGTTAGCCATTGCAACGTCATACTTGAAGCGCGGACCCGCGTCGTATGCCATTACATTGTAGAAATCAAACAGATCGCGACTGTTTTGCAGCAGATCCAGTACTTCACCATGGTGAGTGGAACGATCGTTTTCAACAAAGGAGCAACCGTCGGTCACAGAAGAATCAGAGCACTCAAGCGGGTCAGCACCCACGTGGTAAGTCGTCAGGCTGATCAGCTTGCCGCTGTTCGGGCCCAGCAGTTCACGTACGCGTTTAACCAGTTTGATCAGGTTGTTGTTCTCTTCCGGACTCAGACGAGCGGTTTTCTCGAAGTCAAAGTCGATACCGTCGATCTGCACGGTGCCCGCCTTCTGGTAGTTCGCCAGGTTACAGGAACCATCCCAGTTAGCGCTGGAGCATGGACCCTGAACCTGATCCGCCTGCAGGCCTTTTTGATAAACCGGGAAATCCTTACGCAGCAGTTTTACCAGACCCTGAGCAATATTTTCACGACTGGTTTCATTCGCCAGATGCGCCCAAATACTTTCGTATGTTGCGCCACCGAATGCCACCATCATTTTTTTGTAGGGTGCAGCCAGTTTAACTTGAGTCCAGGAAGTATAAGCTGGCGGTAACCAGTAATCGTTATAAGCAACATCATCAACGATATTATCAGAAGTATAAATTGCACCGTCCTGATCCCAGCCACCGAACGAAAGCAAATAAGTATCAACTTCTGCATTCATCATTTGAGTAGCTGCATCCTGAGGTAAACCCCAGGAAGTCAGATAACTCATCATATGGTTATTTGATTCAGCCAGTGCAGACTGAGAGAGTAACGCCGTAGTAATTAATGCAGCCAATGATAACTTTTTCAAAAGTAACCTCCTGTTACAAGAGTTAATTAAAAATGCGTCATCAATAATAGGGGCTGCGAATTTTATTCCAATGCGTTACATCTCGTAATGGTTGAGAATAACCGAGGTCCGTTTTGAATATTCTCGATATTATTTAATCCATTTCGCTATTTCTTCCTGAGAACAAGGTTTAAATAAACAACCATCCATTCCCGCGGCCAGACATTGCTCAATAACCTCTTCCTGCGCAATCGCCGTAAAGCCAAGCAAGGTTGCCCGCTCGCGGTCATTTTCCCGCTCCTCTGCGCGTAACCGCTGCGCCAGCGTGAAGCCATCCATCACCGGCATATTGCAATCAATTAAGGCGTAATCGAAATTGTCATACATCCGCCACAGTGTCAGCGCCTCCTCACCATTCTGCGCTTCGCTCACCCGGTGGCCCAAAAATTCAAGCTGATGTCGTAACAACATGAGATTGGGGGGGTAATCATCCACAATTAATACCCGCTTAACGGTGGTCAGCGATTTGCTCCTGGGTGTTTTATCCAGCGGCTTCGCCACGCTGGCAATAGCCGCGGGCAAACAAAGCTGTAGCGCGACCGTTGTCCCTTCACCTGGCGCGCTGGTTAACGAGAGCGTGCCTTTCATCAAGTCACAGAGTGTACGGCAAATAAACAACCCCAGCCCGGTTCCCAGCCGGGAGTTTTCTCCTTCCATGCCTAACTGCGTAAACGGTTTGAAAAGGCGCTGTTGATCTTCCGGAGTGATGCCAATGCCGGTGTCTTTCACAGTGAGCGCAACCTCAACCCTGCCATCAGAAGTGGGCTGATGCTGCAAAATGACCTCAATTCCCCCTTCGTGGGTAAATTTAATCGCATTACTCAGCAGATTAGAGAGGATCTGTTTATAGCGGCAGGGATCGATCTTCAACAGACAGGTATTGCCGCCAATTACCCGCAAATCAATGCTGATTTGCTTCTGATCGGTCGCTTCCTGAAAGAGCAACACCACCGAACGGGTTAAGGCGATCAGATCTTCTTTTTGTGGCTCAATGGCCATGCGACCCGATTCGATGCGCGCAATATCGAGAATATCGCCCACGACCGTCAGCAAATTTTTTGCCGCATCATGCGCGACTTCAAGCATCGGCTGAGAGTGGTGCTCTTTCACGTTCTGCTTAATTTGCAGTTCGAGGATGCCGAGAATCGCATTCAGCGGCGTGCGGATTTCATGGCTCATCACCGAAAGGAAATTGCTCTTTGCCCGGCTCGATGCCAGCGCTTCATCCCGTGCATCATTAAGCTGTTGCACCAGCTCTTCGCGTTCCGTGACATCCATCCAGCCGCCGCAGACCCCGCCGATCGCCCCGTCGCTATCATGGAAAGGAATGATCCAGTGGAAAACGGTGCGCGGTTTGGTGCTGTGATCCAGCGCCAGCACCCGATCGCCCATCTGCGGTCGCCCCGTCTCAATAACATTCACATAGTCGTGCCGGAATCCGCGTTTCAGGTATTCAGGCAACGGCAGGACGTCGATGGTTTCACCAAGCACATCGCCGCGCGCAACCTTCATTTCAGCCAGGAAGCGAGCATTGCAATCAATCATCTTGCCTTCAAGGTTCCGCACCACCATCGGCCAGGGAACGGCATGCATGATGTTATACATATACGTAAGCTGCTCTTTAAGCCGCAACTGCATGCGCGTGCGCTGTTTAACCTGGCGTCGCAATGAAAGGCCCCACAGCAGCGAGAGAATCAACACCATCGTTGTGGGAACGCCGATTTGCCAAAGATGTTGCCGCCAGCGCTGCCAGAATGCGCCGCCTTCGTAGCGCCAGCCGCTACCAAGCCGCTGATAATCATTATCCGGAATGGTATCCAGCACTTTATCGAGGATCGAGAGCAGTTCCGGCGCGGCCGCTGAAACACCGAAAGCAACATGCAGGGGATTAACCCCTTGCAGGCTGGAAATGTCAATTTTATCGCGGCCAATCCGTCTGATTTGATAATCCGTATTCGCCTCAATGCCGATCGCCGCATCCACCTGGCCTGCGAAGAGCATATCAACAGCCTCTGTCAGACTGCGGGTACCGATCATCTTGATCTGCGGATATTGCGCAGCGAGATAGCGTGCGATCAACGAGCCTTCACGCACGGCAACGAAACGATCAGAAAGCCCATCAAGCGTCCTTACCGCTGGCGTTTTGCTTCGCGTCAACAGAACATATTTACTGGTCAACCAGACGCGGGAATAGCGTAATTCCGGCAGGTGACCGGTGGGGATACCGGCCACCATGTCGGCCTCTCCGGCGGCGATCTTTTCGCTCAGCGCCTCGAAACTGCTGACATCGGAGACTACAAAATTGAGGCCGGTACGGATACGCACCATGGTCAGCAGATCGGCGCTGATACCACTGAAATTCAGTTTCTTATCGATAAAACTCATCGGCGCGCTGGCATCAAAAGCCAGTACGCGGATGACCGGATGCTCGCGAATCCACTGTTTTTCGCTGGGCGAGAAAAAAGGGCTCCCGGCGTCCTTCACCTCATCGGCACCCTGTGCCGCCATAACAAACGTACAGAGAAGACACAGCACAGCCCCTGCGCGCCTGAGGAAAGGAAAAATCGGGTATTTTGCTATCCTGCCTGATCTATTCATTCGCGGTAACGCCCAACGCTCTCTGCAAAAATTGATAACTTTCATGCACCGCGATACCAAAGCGATGGCGCATCTTCGTGGCTTGCGCTTCATTTACCCGCTGTTCGTGGAGCAGTGCAGGCAATCTTTCCATGGTGATGCAACGGCGCCGGGCATAGCGCATGCCCAACAGGTGAAAAGAGGATTTCATGCGGTGTGCCAAATCAGCTATCTGTATCAGCGATCCATCATGTTGCAGGTTTTCCAGTTGGCGGAGATCGCTGCTTAACGTTCGCAGCAGCGTCGGGATCATCGCCTCTATAACTGGCTGTTGGTGGCCGGCCAGCGCACAAAGTTCGTGCAGATCCGGCTCTGGCCTGAGTGGAATAGCCCTGACCTGCTCATCAGAAAACATCAGCGGCAGCAGTCGATCAAAACCTTTGAGCCGCAGCCGATTCTCCTGCTGCTCCCGCGACCAATCACCACAGCCCAGCAGCAGCGGCGTTGTCGCCACATCGCCCGCCAGTTCTGCGGCAAGAATGTTTTCCAGGGCGTCACAACCCGCCTTTTCCTGCTCGTCGAGCTCGAAAACTATGGCGTGGTACCGGTGTTGCTTAAGCAGGCCGGGCGCGTCGTTGAAGCCAGCAATACGCTTTTGCGGGTGCGCATGCTGTAATCTGTACTGTTGCTCGCAACGGTGAGTAATAACAAGAAGTGGCAATCCCTGCATAACGACCTGACTTAACTGATTAATCCGAGCTGCTGTACGGACTGATAAAGCTCATACTCCGACGTGGCGCCTAATTTACGCATCGCGCTCTTCTTTTGTGCGCTAACGGTCTGCTTGGTACGGCTCAGCCTGACGCTGATTTCATTCACCGTCATTCCGCGCAGCAACAGACGCAGAACTTCATTCTCTTTTGGTGTTAGGTGAACCGCTGTTTTCGTCGTTGTTCGCTCTTTGATGCTACCGATCCGGCCTGCCGCCATGGTGGACGTCAGACTTTTCATCGTATGCAACAATTCGGTAGAGAGGCTGGCTTTATTCAGCACGCGGTGTACGCCAAGACGCATTAGCGAACGCTGGAGACCAGGATTGCTCACCATGGTAACGACGATAATTAATAGCTCAGGCCAGCGTCTTTTCAGCAGCTGTATCAGCGCCAGTCCGTCATTGTACCGGGTACCCGGCATGCTGAAGTCGGTGATTAAAATATCCGCAGGTTGCTGCTCAAGCTTCACCACTAGCTCGTCGGTAGTCATGGCTTCATCAACAATGTGGTACTGACGGGAAAGTGGGTTAAGCAGTGCCCGTAATCCCATCAGATAAATAGGATGATCGTCAGCAATCAGCACCTTTTTTGGCTTCAGCACATCTGGATTCTCGCGGGCAAAATGAAAGTGCCGCAGACTCTAGCAAAAAAATAAAAACAGGCAGAATGAATATTGCGGATAAAACAGAAATGCGCGCTTATAGCTTTGTTAATTGCAGGGCTAATTTAAACCAGGGATAAAAATGGAGTTTTTATAATCAGCAGATATAAAAAAACCGCAGCACCGGCCGCGGTTTTTTAGCGTTGAGAGCAAGCTTACGGCAGAATTGACGGCTGATCCGCCCCTTCTTTCTCTACTTTCTGCTGCAACAGATGTTCGCGCTTCATCCCCAGCTTCAGCGCCAGCGCCGATGCAACGTAGATGGAAGACGCCGTACCGATGGAAACCCCGATCAGCATGGTCAGCGAGAAGCCTTTCAGCATCGCGCCGCCAAAGAGATACAGCATCAGGATCACAACCAGCGTGGTGCCGGAGGTGATCAAGGTACGATGCAGGGTCTGCGTCAGCGAGATGTTGAAGATCTCATACGGCGTACCGCGACGGATCTTGCGGAAGTTCTCACGAATACGGTCCGATACCACGATACTGTCGTTGAGCGAGTAGCCGATAACCGACATCAACGATGCCACGATGGTCAGGTCAATCTCGATATGGAACAGCGACAGCACGCCCATGGTAATGATCACGTCGTGCGCCAGAGCGATAACCACACCCGCCGCCAGGCGCCATTCGAAGCGGAACCCGACGTAAATCAGGATACAGATCAGCGCAACCAGCAGCGCCATACCGCCGGTTTGCGCCAAATCCGCCCCGACGCTCGGGCCGACGAACTCGATGCGTTTCACCGCAGCGTTCTGGCTGGTCGCTTCGTTAATCACGCTGACAACTTTGCTGCCCAGTACCTGCCCGCCGGTTTCACCCTGCGCAGGCGGCATACGCACCATGATGTCACGGCTGCTGCCGAAGTTCTGCAACAGCGGTTCCGCAAAGCCCGCTTTCTCCAGCGCGTCACGCATTAAATCCATGTCCGCTGGTTTTTCCAGCGAAATTTCAATAACCGTACCGCCAGTAAAGTCCAGGCCCCAGTTAAAGCCGCGAACACCCATCACAACGATGGAGAGGATCAGCAGCCCGCCGGAAATGATGAAAGCCCAGTTGTCCCAGCGCATAAAGTCCCAGACTTTACGGCCGTGGTTCAATTGTTCAACAGTATAATCCTGTGCCACAACGCACTCCTCAGATAGACAGCTTGTTAATGCGTTTGCCGCCGTACAACAGGTTGACGATGGCACGGGTACCGACGATAGCGGTAAACATGGAGGTCGCCACACCGATACCGGTGGTAATTGCGAACCCTTTAATCGAGCCAGTACCTACTGCGTACAGAATAAGCACTTTAATCAACGTGGTGACGTTCGCATCGAAAATCGATGAAAATGCGCCCTGATAACCTTCGTGAATCGCCTGCTGGACGGAACGCCCGTTGCTCAGCTCTTCCTTAATACGTTCGTTTATCAGTACGTTCGCATCCACCGCAACCGCAAGGGTTAACACGATACCCGCAATCCCCGGCATGGTCAGCGTTGCGCCAGGCAACAGCGACATGATACCGACGATAAGTACCAGGTTCGCCACCAGCGCAGACGTTGCGATCAGACCAAACTTCTTATAGAAGAAGATCATGAAGATGATCGACACCACCAGACCCGCCAGACAGGCTTCCAGACCCTGAGTGATGTTCTGCGCACCCAGCGTTGGACCAATAGTACGTTCTTCAACAATCTGAATCGGCGCAATCAGCGCACCGGCACGCAGCAGCAGCGAGAGCTGACGCGCTTCGGTCGGGTTGCTGATGCCGGTAATGCGGAAGCTGTTACCGAGGCGAGACTGGATATTGGCGATGTTAATCACCTCTTCCTGTTTCACCAGCACCGCACGCCCATTGGCATCTTTCTTACCGCTGTCTTTGTACTCCACAAACAGGGTCGCCATCGGCTTGCCGATATTGTCCTTGGTGAAGTTCGACATAATGTTGCCACCCGCGCTGTCCAGTGAAATGTTCACCTGCGGCTGGTTGTACTCATCCTGGCTGGATGTGGAATCGGTAATATGGTCACCGGTCAGAATCACGCGTTTGTACAGCACAACCGGCTGACCTTCACGCGTCAGTTTCACCTCAGAATCACCCGGTACACGACCGGCAGCTGCGGCAGAAGCGTCCACGCTGCTGTTTACCAGACGGAATTCCAGCGTTGCAGTCGCACCCAGGATCTCTTTAGCACGCGCAGTATCCTGAATCCCCGGCAGTTCAACCACGATGCGATCAGCGCCCTGGCGCTGTACCAGCGGTTCGGCAACGCCGAGCTGGTTCACACGGTTACGCAGAATATTGATGTTCTGCTGAACAGCATATTCACGCGCTTCACTCAGACGCGCATCGCTCATCACCGCACGCAGAACGTTGTCGCCCTGGTTGGTGATCACCAGATCGCGGTGGCGGCTGGTCAGGTAAGTATTCGCCTGATCGCGCGCCGCGCTGTCGCGGAACTGGATGCTCAGGCCATAATTATCTTCCTTACGCACGGTGGTGTAAGGAATCCCTTTATCACGCAGATCGCTGCGCAGGCTGTCCATATTCTGTTCCTGCAGCTTGGTCAGCGCTGTTTGCATGTCCACTTCCATCAGGAAGTGCACGCCGCCGCGTAAATCGAGACCGAGTTTCATCGGCTCGGCTTTGATGGCGGTCAGCCAGCGAGGCGTTGCAGGAGCAAGGTTAAGAGCTACGACGTATTGATCGCCTAACGCGCTGACCAGCACCTCGCGGGCGCGCAGCTGTGTGTCAGTCGAATCAAAGCGAGCGAGAATAGCGCCATCTTCCAGTGCCACGGACTTCGCGTTGATTTTTTCTTCTTGTAAATTTTTCTGGACCTGGATCAGCGTTTGCTCACTGGCGGCGACGCCGCGCGCGCCAGTGATCTGAACAGCCGGATCCTCACCATACAGGTTGGGAAGTGCGTAAAGCAGGCCGACGATAATCACGACGACCAGCATGATGTACTTCCACAAAGGATAACGGTTTAACACGGCAGTTCCCTTTGGGAAAACGAAATGATTACAGCGCCTTCATAGTGCCTTTCGGCAGAACGGCAGCTACGAAGTCACGTTTGATTACTACTTCAGTGGTGTCGTTCAGCGCAATCGCGATGTAGCCGGTTTCAGCTACTTTGGTTACGCGACCAACCAGACCACCGTTAGTCAGCACTTCATCACCTTTGGCGATGGAGTCCATCAGCTTTTTATGCTCTTTCGTGCGTTTTTGCTGCGGACGCAGGATCATGAAGTAGAAAATCAGACCAAACACCACCAGCATCAGGATCAGAGATATCGGGCTACCCTGTGCCGGCGCGCCAGCTGCCGCTACCGCATCAGAAATAAAAAAGCTCATTCAAATTCCCTCATTTATTTAATTAATCAACGTTCAAAGGTGGAACCGGTCGACCCTGACGTTGGTAAAAATCCGCTACGAAGCGCTCTAATTTACCCTCTTCGATAGCCTTGCGTAAACCAGCCATTAAACGCTGATAATACCGCAGGTTATGAATCGTATTGAGACGCGCGCCCAAGATTTCGTTGCAACGATCGAGATGATGCAAATACGCAAGTGAATAATTGCGACAGGTGTAGCAATCACACTCAGCATCGAGCGGGCCGGTATCGCTTTTATATTTCGCGTTACGGATTTTCACCACGCCGTTGGTCACAAACAGATGACCGTTGCGGGCATTACGCGTCGGCATAACACAGTCGAACATATCAATGCCGCGACGCACACCTTCAACTAAATCTTCCGGTTTACCCACACCCATCAGGTATCGTGGTTTGTCTGCAGGGATTTGCGGGCAGACATGCTCCAGGATGCGGTGCATATCTTCTTTTGGCTCCCCTACAGCAAGACCGCCGACAGCGTAGCCATCAAAGCCAATCTCTACCAGACCTTTGACCGATATATCTCGTAAATCTTCGTAAACGCTGCCCTGAATGATGCCAAAGAGCGCATTTTTGTTGCCTAATCCGTCGAATCGGTCGCGACTGCGCTTCGCCCAGCGTAGAGACATTTCCATAGAGCGTTTCGCATAATCCCAGTCGGCCGGGTATGGGGTACATTCATCGAAGATCATCACGATGTCGGAACCGAGGTCGTATTGGATCTCCATCGACTTTTCCGGGTCGAGGAAAATCGGATCGCCATTGATCGGGTTGCGGAAGTGCACGCCCGATTCGGTGATCTTGCGAATGTCGCCAAGACTGAAGACCTGGAAGCCGCCGGAATCGGTCAGAATCGGGCCTTTCCACTGCATAAAATCGTGCAGATCGCCATGCAGCTTCATGATTTCCTGGCCCGGGCGCAGCCACAGGTGGAAGGTGTTGCCCAGAATAATTTGTGCGCCAGTGGCTTCCACTTCTTCCGGCGTCATCCCTTTTACGGTGCCGTAAGTGCCCACAGGCATAAACGCCGGCGTTTCAACCACACCGCGTTCAAACACTAGACGACCGCGGCGGGCGCGTCCGTCGGTGGTATCCAGTTCAAATTTCATTTTTTCTCCAGCATCAGAGAGACAGTCTGATGGTAACTATCTGCTGTGAAATCACTCCACAACATCGAATTCATCAACAAGCAAAAAAGGCGTAATTGACGCCGCCAGTTTGGACGCGGACAGCGCACAGCAACCGGAGCGTACACATAGTACGTGAGGATTGCGAGCACTGCCCAAGTGCAAAATGGCAAGTAAAATAGCCTTTTTATGGGCGTTCAGTAATGGCCTGCGGATTGTACGTGATAAACATCGCATCGCCATAACTAAAGAAGCGATATTCCTGCGCAACGGCGGCGCGGTACGCGTTCATGGTGTGCTGATATCCGGCAAACGCGGAAACCAGCATGATCAGCGTCGATTCCGGCAGGTGGAAGTTGGTCACCAGCGCATCGATCACCTGATATTGATAACCCGGATAAATGAAGATCTGCGTATCGCCAAAGAACGGCGCAATCAGCGCATCGTTGGCGGCCTGCGCAGCGCTCTCCAGCGAGCGTACGGACGTGGTTCCCACAGCGACAACACGGTTGCCGCGCGCTTTCGCCGCCAGCACCGCGTCCACAACCTCCTGCGGCACTTCGGCATATTCGGAGTGCATGATGTGATCTTCAATGCTGTCGACGCGTACCGGCTGGAAAGTCCCGGCACCGACATGCAGGGTAACGAAAGCCATTTCAATGCCTTTATTACGCAGACGTTCCAGCAGCGGCTCATCAAAATGCAGGCCCGCCGTCGGTGCAGCAACCGCGCCCGGCTTCTGGCTGTAGACCGTCTGATAGAGCTCGCGATCGGCATCTTCATCCGGACGATCGATATACGGCGGCAGCGGCATATGGCCAATGGCGTTAAGAATATCCAGCACCGGGCGCTCATCATGGAACTCAACTTCAAACAGCGCATCGTGGCGCGCAACCATAGTTGCCCGAACATCTTCGGCATCGCCCAGCAGCAGCTCAGCGCCGGGTTTTGGCGCTTTAGACGCGCGAATATGTGCCAGAATACGTTTATCATCGAGCATGCGCTCAACCAGCACTTCAATCTTACCGCCGCTCGCTTTACGGCCGAACAAGCGTGCAGGGATCACGCGGGTATTATTGAACACCAGCAGATCGCCAGGGTTGAGCTTATCCAGTAAATCGGTGAAAGTACCGTGCGTCAGCGCGCCTGTTGGGCCATCCAGCGAAAGTAAGCGGCAACTGCTGCGCTCGGGCTGTGGGTAGTGGGCAATCAGGGATTCGGGTAATTCAAAGGAAAAATCGGCAACGCGCATGACACTAACTCAAGACAAAATAAGAGGCGGGTAGTCTAGTGCCCGCGCCCTTTCGCTGCAACCGTTAGCCGCTTTTGGTTCAAAAAATAACCTAAAAGACAAAGCGGCATAACAGCGCCAGTGCTGGCGCCACCGGGCGCTGGCGAAACACCTGCAATCGACAATGATGGACATAGAATGAATTTTTTAGCACACCTGCATCTTGCACACCTGGCGGACAGCTCGCTGCCCGGCAACCTGCTGGCGGACTTCGTTCGCGGCAACCCGGAAAATCTCTACGCGCCAGCAGTGGTCGATGGCATTTATATGCACCGCCGTATCGACGTGATGACCGACAACCTGCCAGAAGTCAAAATCGCCCGTGAAGGATTCCGCGCGCAAACGCGCCGGGTCGCGCCCATCACGCTGGACGTGATGTGGGATCACTTTCTCTCCCGCCACTGGGCGCAGCTCTCCCCCGATTTTTCGCTGGAGGATTTCGTGCGTTATGCCCATTCACAGGTAGCCACCATTTTGCCGGAGTCCCCGCCGCGTTTTGTGAATTTGAATAACTACCTGTGGTCGGAACGCTGGCTGGAGCGCTACCGGGAGATGTCCTTTATTCAGAATGTACTCAACGGCATGGCGAACCGCCGCCCGCGGCTTGATGCGCTGCGCGACTCCTGGCAGGATCTCGACGCTAACTACGCCGAACTGGAAAGCCTGTTCTGGCAGTTCTACCCGCGCATGATGGAGCAGGCAATTTCTCGCACGCTTTAATTGATAGGCAAAACCTGTCTCAACGATTGTCAATGGCGCTTTGAGCCACTTCCGCCCTCTCCCTATACTGGCCCGCGTTGCGTTCTAATTAACCTTGTAAATCACAGGAGTACACATGGTACTGGTCACTCGTCAGGCACCGGATTTTACAGCAGCAGCCGTACTGGGCAGCGGTGAAATCGTTGAAAACTTTAATTTCAAACAGCACACCAACGGCAAAGCCACCGTGCTGTTTTTCTGGCCGATGGATTTCACCTTCGTTTGCCCGTCTGAACTGATCGCTTTCGACAAACGCTACGAAGAGTTCCAGAAGCGCGGCGTTGAAGTGGTTGGCGTCTCCTTCGACTCCGAGTTTGTTCACAACGCATGGCGTAACACGCCGGTTGAGAAAGGCGGTATCGGTGCGGTGAAATACGCAATGGTTGCGGATATCAAACGTGAAATCCAGCAGGCTTACGGTATCGAACACCCGGACGCAGGCGTTGCGCTGCGCGGTTCTTTCCTGATCGACAAAGACGGTATCGTGCGTCATCAGGTAGTTAACGACCTGCCGCTGGGGCGTAACATCGACGAAATGCTGCGTATGGTTGACGCGCTGCAATTCCACGAAGAGCACGGCGAAGTTTGCCCGGCGCAGTGGGAAAAAGGTAAAGAAGGGATGAGCGCTTCTCCGGACGGCGTTGCGAAATACCTGAGCGAAAACGTCTCCAGCCTGTAATCGGCAGCGTTTGACAAAAGGCCCGCACTGCGGGCCTTTTTGTTAGCGCGTTTTCACTTCACGCCAGATACGCAGCGCCATCCACACCAGCACCACAACCCCCAGCAGCAACACGCCCCACACCAACCACGTTTTCCACATTCCCTGCCGTTCAGCAGGCGACGTCGCCGTCAGCCGTTCCTGCCCGCCAAGTGTCACTCGCTCTGCCACTTGTACTTCCGGGATCGCGTCAAGATCGAGCTGTTTACGTAAGGCCTCCGGGATTAGCGCATCCAGGGCCACGGCGGCAGGCTGCGCCGCCCGGTTACCCCAGGCCAGCATAAATGGCCCTTTGCCCTGGGCGTTAAACAGCAGCGATTGCCGCGAGCGACTGCCGCTCATCTGCGGTAATTCACCCGGTAAACGCGCATCCAGCGTGGTAATGCGCACCGCCTGCACGACTCCTTCCGGCAACGCGATCGGCGCAGAAGCCTGTTCATTACGCTGCCACAACACAGTTTTACTGAGCGGTTGCCACTCGGCGCTGGTGCTACTGCGGAACGCGATCTCCACCGGCAGAACGCTCCCTTCCGCCAGTTTTACCGACAGTGAACTTAACGGCTGCGGTTGCGCCCACTGGTATTGCGCCTCGGTGGAAGAAACCCGCTGCCCGTGGCTCGCTATCTGTACCTGCTCCAGCGGCGTTGGCTCGCTGCCCAGCGTCGCCGTGACCTGCGTAATCGTCACCGGCAGATTTGGCGTATCAAACACCATCAGCAAATAACGCACGCCATCCGCGGACATGGTTTGATTGACATTTATCTGATCGAGTTTCAACCGGTCGTTACCGCTCGCCAGCTCCATCACCGGCGCATTTTCCTGCAATGTTGCCCAGCTACGCATATCATCACTGAAAAAGAGCGTTACTTTGCTACGCCATTTCGCTACTGCTTCCGGCCATGTCAGCTTCAACTGCGCCAGCGTAAAGGTCTCCGGCATATTTTCCGGCAGCGCCAGCAAATAACTCTGTCCAACCACCTCTGCTGGCTCGCCTTCAATACGAATATCGACGCCGGATGAGGAGTGCAAACGCACCACATTTTGCCCTTGCGCGCTGGTTTCAACCGGTGAGGAGTCGAGCGGGAAGACGCGCAGCGGAATGGCGGCAGGCGCGTGGGTTGCCGCACTTTGTGTTTCCAGCGTGAACGGCACTCGCTCTCCGTCGCGATTAAACACCCGTACGTCACGCAAATCTGGCCATGTACTTTGCGTGTAAACATCCAGCGGCAGATCCACGCGATACCAGGAAGCCGCTTGCGGCAAATCAAGCGAGGCGCCAAACGCATAATCCTGCGGCGAATCCGGGAGCGGTTCACTGCTTATCGCCGCGCCCGTTGCCATTATCAGCGCAGCCAACACTACTCCATGCCATGTTGTCATTGTTCTTCTCCCTTATTTTGTTCCCGCACAGCCTTTGGTGGCAGGGGTGAAAAATAGCCCACAATCAGCACCAGTACGGCCACGCCAATAAAGGCGATCGCCCGCGATAAGCCACCGCCTCCGGCGCTGTCTACCAGCATCAACTTAAGCAATACAACGCCCAGCAGCACACCGCCGCACAGCCACTGATGGCGAGCATGCTGACGCGTCGCGCGAATCATCACCACCAGCGCAATCAACATCCAGAACAGCGCCAGGCTGGTCTGGATCAACCGCGATTGCCACAAACTGCCCACATCCCACTCCACTTCGCCGTAATACGCCAGCAACCGCAGCAACGCACCGTTAAGCCACCAGAAACCAAGCGCCGCCAGGACCCATGGCCGTACACGCCACATTTGTGGCGCTATCGTCGGGTAGTGGGTTTCAGCAAAACGGCTATACAACCAGACGCCAGCCAGTGCGAAAGCCGCCCCCTCTTCCAGCGGGTTAACCAGCGGGAGATAACGCATCTCCGTCACCACTCCGTCGCCGAGGTTAGCGAATACCAGCCAGCCCAACAGCACAGGTACTACCGGCAACAGCGCCAGCGCGCCATATAGCGCAGGCCAGATGCGAAACGGCCAGAACGCATGGCGGATTGCCGCCAGCACCAGCGCGATCGCAAGGCCACCCGCCGCCATCGGCAACCCGCTCTGCCAGGGCTCCGATCCCCACGGCAGTCCCTCAACAAACCACCACACTTCACTACCAGCCGCCAGCAACAGCATCCAGAACAGGGAGATATGTAACCCTTGCGACACGCGCGCAGGCACAGTGCCATTATCCTTGTAGAGCAGCAGCAAAGCGGAAGGCAGAGCAATACACCAGGCGAGATTCGACCATCCCGCCGCCAGAGCATGCCCTTGCGATGTTATCTGCCAGCCCAGCATCAGCGCCATACCCAGCCACAACAACCACCGGGCGTAGCCCAGCTCCGGCCATGATGCGCGCAGGCTGCCCGCACGCCACAGCCACACCGAAAGCGCCAACAGCGCCAGTACGCCAAACCCGGCATGCACCGCAACCGGTAAAACCAGCTGTGTCGCGCCGCCCAGCGCAACCACCCAGAACGCTACCGCGCCCGCCAGCAGCAACCCGCTGCCTTCACGCCGGATCCCACGCCACAGCCATGCGCCCGCCAGCCAACAACCGCTCAGCACGGCAAAGATCAACAAGGTCGACAAGGCATTAAGCCCATCGGCTGACGCCCAGAGCGCGCTACACAGCGCCAGCAACAACAAGGCGCTGCCGCTGTAGCTCATACGCCGCAGGTTTTGCTGCACGCCGAGCCACAAGATTCCCAGCCCTTCCAGCGCCCAGGCCATTGCCGTCCAGCGCGCTGAAAGCGCCAGTGGGATTGCCAGTGTGGCAAACGCGCCGCCCAGCGCCAGCGCTGCCAGTACCAGCGGTTTTGCCGCCGTCGGGTAGCGCTTCAGCGCCAGGGTCGCTAATGCCAGATAGAAAAGACCAAAACCCAGAGCGCTAAACGCCGGTCCGTAGTGCCAGTGCCAGGTAATAGCGTACTGCATACCAAATCCCACCAGCGGCGGCGCGAACAGCAGCACGCCATCAATAATGCGCTCTCCCCGACGCTGCGCGCGCAGTGACAACGCTACGCTCAATACGCCGAAGATCAGGATGTTGACAATCAGGAAGAGCTGGCAGCTCAGATAAAATTCCGGACGGTAGCTCTCCATGCCCCACAGCCCGGCAACGCCGAAAGTGAAGAACATCCCCAGAAGATTCAGTTCGCGCCAGTGCTGCCAGAGGCTGATGGCGAGAATGCCTGCCGAGAGCAGTAAGTAAAACGAGAACAGTGCGATATGGCTGCCGCCACCGGTGGAGAGCAGTATCGGTGCCAGATAGCCGCCAAGGCTGGCCAGCAGTGCCAGGCTCAGCGCCTGTTGCAGCACCGCCAGCCCGACGCTTGCCGCGCAAATAACAATGAGCAGCCCAAAGGCCAGCGTCATCGGCAACATCTGCCACAAGCGAAATGCGCCGAACACGGTTAAGTAGAGCGCGCCAACCGCGCCGCCTTGCAGTATCAAAGCAAAAACGGTTTGCTTATGCCGCAATCGCCACCCCAGCCCCAGCAGAACCAGGGCGACCAACGCCACGGCAGCCAGCCGTAATTCCAGCGGGAACAAGGCGTATTCCACGGTGTAACGTAGTAAGAAGGAGAGTCCGATAAATAGCAGCACAATGCCCAGTTTCGCCAGCGGATTGCCCTGCATAAACCAGCGCGCCAGCGAAGTGACCATGCCCCAGGAGGCGGTTTCCGGCTTCGTTGTTTTTATAGCAGGCGCGTCAACAGCGGCCGCTGGCGATTCGGCCTTACGTTCCCACGGATTAACCGCTGATACAGGCGTTTGAGGAATTTCAATTACTTCGCGAGCAGGTGCCGGGACAGCCCCGGCCGACGTCGCTTCACGGCTTTCCGGCATTTCCATCAGGCGCTGTTCAAGTACGCTCAGCCGCTGCTGCAATTGCAGAAGTTCACTCTGCGTGGCGACGCTGCGCCGCCAGGCGGTTATCGCCACAATGGGCACCACTACCAGCGCCAGAAACAGCACTACCACGCCGAATACTAAAAGACCATCCATGTACTATCGCCTTCGCTAAAGGGGAGACGTAACGACCGCCCCTCGTCGCGTGGCGATTCAGGTGGCAGACCAGACAGATGCGCTGGTAGCTGAAAGCGTCAGCACATCATCCAGTAGCGTACCTGTACCTTCCTGAAGCCGCCAGTTTTTCGCCTCTAACAGCGGCGAGCCCTCCAGCACCACCTCGCAGGCTTCGCCGCGGTTGATCGCCACCAGTACGCGCTGTTGCTGCCAGACACGAACAAAAACCAGCACGTTATCCTGGGCGTATATCACCTGGCAGCCGCCGCGCCGCAAAGCCTGGCTACGCGCGCGCAGTTTCGCCATACGCTGGTAGAGCGCCAGCAGTTGCGTATCCTGGCGCTTTTTATCCCACGGGAAGGTCTTACGACAAAAGGGATCGTTCGCCCCGTCGAGTCCCACTTCATCGCCATAATAGATGCAAGGCGTTCCCGGCCAGCTAAACAGCCAGACCACCGCCAGCGGCAGCCGGGCAAAATCTTTGCCGAGCACGGTTTTAAAGCGCGGCGTATCGTGGCTGTTGAGCTGGTTAAACATACGCAACTGCTGCTGGTGCGACAGTCCGGCCCGGTAGTTATCCATCCATGCTGCGCAAGTTTGCGCATCGATCTGCTGGGGATCGTAGGCAATATCTGTATTCGCCAGAAAGGCCCACACCGGCAGCGTAAAACCGCGATAATTCATGGCCGCGTCTTCAGCATCCGCCTGTAGCCACTGGCGCGCATCGCCAAAATGTTCGCCGAAAACATAGGCCTGCGGCAGCGTCTCTTTCGCCGCGCGGGTGATCCCCGAAATATGGTGCAGATTGTTACGCGCCCCGCCGTCTTCGCCCAGCATATGCACCACGTCCAGCCGCCAGCCGTCCATGTTCCACGGCGCTTTCAGCCAGTGGCGCACAATGCTCTCCTCTCCCTGATAAATCTCTTCAACCAGCGTCGGTGACTGATAATCGAGTTTCGGCAGGCTGGCATACCCCAGCCAGTCGCGGGCGCGGCCCTGCTCGTCAAAACTGTACCAGCTACGCCAGCGGGAATCGGGGTTATGACAGGCTCCACCGGTGCCACGGTTGTGGCGATCGAACCACGCGTGGGAATCACCGCTATGGTTAAAAACACCATCAAGGATCAAACGCATATTCAGTTGCTGCGTATTGCGCCGCAGGCGTAACAGGGCTTCGTCACCGCCAAACTGCGGATCGACATGGCGGTAATCTTCAGTGTCATATTTATGTACGCTGGGAGCGACAAAAACCGGGTTGAGATAGAGCGCGGTAACGCCCAGCTTTTTCAGGTAGGGCAACTTTTCGCTGATCCCGTCGAGATCGCCACCATAAAAGGTTGATCCCCCGGCTTGTGCCGTTAACGGATCGTCCCAGTCGCGCAGCACAATGGGGTGACCAGCGGCATGATGATGGTAAACCTTATCCTGCTGCTCACCGCGCGGCTGGCTGCGCGCAAAACGGTCCGGGAAAATCTGGTAAAACACCTGATCGGCCACCCACTGCGGCCCATCATCCGGCGCATCAACCGCGAACTGTTCGAGACGGGCGGGTGGAAAACGGCTAAACCCCTGCGGCGTAAACCACAGTTGCCGGTTCTCCCACAGGAGCTTAAAGCTGTAGCGGCGGCGCGGTTGCCCACTGCTGATGTCCAGCGCAACTTGCCAGGCACTGACGCCGTTCGCCGCGGTTTTCCGCCGTCGGTGCATAGCCAGCGGCGTCTCTTCATTGTCGATTTCGGTGCGCAGCATCACCCGC
Source organism: Kosakonia sp. MH5 (assembly GCF_009935945.1). Classification (NCBI taxonomy): domain Bacteria; kingdom Pseudomonadati; phylum Pseudomonadota; class Gammaproteobacteria; order Enterobacterales; family Enterobacteriaceae; genus Kosakonia; species Kosakonia sp. MH5. The sequence continues at coordinate 1,229,967 of NZ_QODH01000001.1, forward strand.
TCCGGCAAACCGATCCCACTCAGCCAGAGCGTGATAATTAACTGATCTTTATTTTGTTTCACAAACGGCGCGACGGGCAGGTGCCATGCATTTAACATCAAAAATCCCCTGTGCTCAAAATGACGCCACTCTTCCACACCCGCACGTCTGCCGCCTCCTTCTTTCGCTTTTTTTACAGGGCTGAGAGACGGGGCGCAGATGTGATCCGGCAGAGCTACCGCCGGGCAAATGCGTGAGTTTTTGCAGGCCTGCTTCGTGCCGATGCCCGAAGTCTCCGGACAGGCTGCTTTTTATACTGTTAAAAATGATAACCGCCAGGAATAAGTATGAAAAATAAACCCGAAATCCTTGTCATTACTGAAATTCCCCAACCGATGATAACCACCCTCGAACAGCATTTTGTGGTGCATAAATACTGGCAGCAGGATGAGCAAACCCTGCTGCGCGACCATGCGCATGCCATTCGCGGTGCGTTAACCCGTGCAGCCAGGGGGATCAGTACCTCGCTGATTGAGCAGCTTCCGGCGCTGGAGGCGATCAGCGGTTTTGGCGTGGGTGTTGATGCGACCGATCTCGAAACCTGCCGTCGCCGGGGGATCACCGTCAGCAACACGCCAAACGTGCTCAATGAGTGCGTCGCCGACACCGGGCTGGCGCTGATGCTGGCGGTGACGCGCAAAATTTGCGAAGCCGACCGCTTCGCCCGCGCGGGGCAATGGGAGCATGCCGCATTTCCTGGTGCCTGGAAAATGAGCGGGAAACGCTGCGGGATTGTCGGCATGGGCAATATCGGCCACGATGTTGCCCGGCGTGCGGCGGCGTTCAATATGCCGATCCACTATTTCAGCCCCCGGGAAGCCCGTAACAGCCGCTGGCAACGCCATCAGAGCATCGTTGACCTGGCGCGGGCGGTGGATTTTCTGGTACTGACGTTACCCGGAGGGGCGAAAACGCATCATGTCATTAATCGTGAAGTGCTGGAAGCGCTGGGGCCTGAAGGGATTCTGGTGAATATTGCGCGTGGCAGCGTGGTGGATACCGACGCGCTGATCGCGGTGCTGCAGGAAGGAAAGTTACGCGGCGCAGGACTGGATGTGTTTGAGAACGAACCCCATATTCCCCTGCCGCTGCGCGAGCTGCCAAATGTCGTGCTGCTACCGCATATTGCCAGCAATACGGCGGAAACCCGCCAGGCGATGGCGGATCTGACCATCAATAACCTGGTGAGTTATTTCAATGACGGGAAAATGCTGACCCCGGTGGTGTGATTTTTTGCCGGGTTACTGCACTTATCAGGCCCTGCAGGCCTGATAAGGCGTCGCCGCCATCAGGCGGATTTTTTAAACATCCAGCCAATCAGCAACAGCACAATCCACGCCAGACCCACGTACAGCGAAATGCGGGTTTCCGGGTGCCAGCCAATCAGCGCGATGATAAACACAAGGAACAGCAGTCCCACGACGGTAGTTGTCACACCGCCAGGCACTTTGAATTTCAGCGCCTTCACTTCATCGGCAGAAAGGCGGCGGCGGAAACCGATTTGCGACAGCAAAATCATGATCCACACCCATACCGTGGCAAAGGTCGCCAGCGACGCAATCACCAGGAAAACATTCTCCGGCATGATGTAGTTCAACCAGACCGCCAGCAGCAGCGCAACGGTCATCACCATGACCGTCACCCACGGGATGCCGCGACGAGAGGTTTTGGCAAACATCTTCGGTGCACTGCCCTGCTCCGCCATGCCGTGCAGCATGCGCCCCACGCCAAAAACATCGCTATTGATCGCCGAAAGCGAAGCGGTCAGTACCACAAAGTTAAGAATGCTGGCGGCAAAGGTAATGCCCATATGCTGGAAGGTCAGGACAAACGGGCTGCCGTCAGTACCGACCTGGTTCCACGGGTAGATGGACATGATGACGAACAGCGTCCCGACATAAAACACCAGAATGCGCATCGGTACGGAGTTAATGGCGCGCGGGATCGATTTTTCCGGATCTTTCGCTTCACCGGCGGTGATGCCGATGATTTCGATACCGCCGTAGGCGAACATCACCATTTGCAGCGCCATCACCGTGCCCAGCCAGCCATTACTGAAGAAACCGCCGTGGCTCCACAAATTGCTGATCCCGGTCGGCTGCCCGCCGTTACCGATGCCCCAGATGATGATGCCAAAACCGGCGAGAATCATGATGATAATGGTGGCGACTTTAAAGAACGAGAACCAGAACTCCAGTTCGCCGAAGACTTTTACGCTCATCAGGTTAATGGCGCAGATGATCATCACCACGCTCAGCACCCAGATCCAGTGCGGCACCGTCGGGAACCAGACGCCCATATAGATGCCGAAAGCCGTCACATCGGCAATCGCCACGATCAGGATTTCAAAACAGTAGGTCCAGCCAGTGATATAGCCCGCAAGCGGGCCGAGGTTTTCCTGTGCGTAACGAGAGAACGAGCTGGCGGAAGGGTTATGTACCGACATTTCACCCAGCGCACGCATAATGATATACGCGGCGACGCCACCAATAATGTAGGCCAGCAACACGCTCGGCCCGGCCATTTTGATGGCATCGGCAGAGCCGTAAAACAGCCCGGTGCCGATTGCCGATCCCAGCGCCATAAAGCGGATGTGGCGGGTGCTTAACCCACGCTTCAGCTTATTCGTACTTTCCATCGTTTCCACTGCCATTATTCAACACAAAAATAAAAAACCACGGGGCGCCAAACCCCGTGGTTAAACAAACCGTATCCGCAACTGTTAATGCGCGCTGGAAGTCACCTGACGCCCGGCGGTGCGATCCCAGACTGCCGCCAGAACCACCATCACCAGGCTCGGCATCAGCCAGGCCAGCCCCTGTTCCGCCAGCGGCAAACGCTGCGTCCAGGCCGGTAAATACTCAGCAAAGGCGGATGCTTTCACGCCGTCAAGGATACCAAAAAGCAGGCTGATAAACATGGCTGGCGCAATTACGCGGGTGGAGTTGTTCCACCACGAACGGCTGAAGCTCAGCACCACCAGCACGATGCACGGCGGGTAGATCATCGTCAGCACGGGGATGGAGATCTGAATCAGATGACTCAGCCCCAGGTTGGAAACCGCCATTGAGAAGATGCCAAGAATAAACACCAGCGAACGGTAAGAGAGCGGCAGATATTGCGCGAAAAACTCGGCGCAGGCGCAGGTCAGGCCAACCGCCGTCACCAGGCAAGCGATGAAGATCAACGCCGCCAGCAGGAAGCTGCCCGCGCCACCAAAGGTGTGCTGAACATAAGCATGCAGAATCGCTGCGCCGTTAGCGGATTGATCCACCAGCGTCGCGCTGTCTGAACCCAGGCGGAACAGCGCCAGATAGAGCAGCGTTAGCCCCACGCCCGCCATCAGCCCGGCCCAGACGGTGTAGCGGGTCAGCAGACGCGCTTCGGTCACACCGCGCGAACGGGCGGCATTCACGATCACGATACCGAACACCATTGCACCCAGCGTATCCATCGTCAGATAGCCATTAACAAAACCGTTAGAGAACGGTGCAGTCTGATAAGCTTCCAGCGCATGGCTGATAGGACCAGCCGGCCAGACGATCGCGGCAATCGAAAGAATGGTCAGCGCGATAATTTTCAGCGGAGCAAGGAAGTTGCCCACAGTATCCAGCAGCTTGCCCGGATAGAGCGACACCAGGATCACCAGCGCAAAATAAACGATGCTGTAGACCAGCAGCGGCATTGCGCCATCGCCAGTCAGCGGCGCAATCCCCACCTCAAACGAGACGGTCGCCGTACGCGGCGTGGCGAACAACGGCCCTACCGCCAGATAACAAACGGTTGCCAGCAGCACGCCAGCGACTTTACCGATCGGCGTGCTCAGGCTATCCACACCGCCACCCACTTTGGCCAGCGCAACAACTGTCAGCACCGGCAGGCCTACGGCGGTAATCAGAAAACCAAACGCCGCCATCCAGACGTGTTCACCCGCCTGCAAGCCGACCATTGGCGGGAAAATGATGTTCCCTGCGCCAACGAACAAGGCGAAGGTCATAAAGCCCAGAGCAACAATGTCTCGTGGTTTTAAGTGATAGGTCATAAGTTTACTGCCTGTGGATGTGGTGTCGTAAATAATGGTGAATTTTTCGCCTTCCCTGCCGAACAATAACGCGTATAAACCGTGAAAAATCAGCTGGAAATGCTTAATACGTAACGTGGCGGAGTATAGTTTTTCGATTTACCACGTAAACATAGTCGGTCTGACAATGTCAGGGGCGCAATTTAAACGCTTATAACGTTTAAAGGCAAGATGGGATCGCAAAACCAGATGGATATGCTGGATCAAGATAAACATCCAGTCCAATACTCTATTTATAAGAAAAACACATGGCTGATCATGCGAACAAAAAAGCATCATGCGTACAAAATAGGTTTTATCGCGGGGAATCAGCAGGAAATGCGGCCTGTTTTTACAGGCCGCTGGAAAGATAAGCTGACAGGAGCGTCAGGCAGCAGGAGTTTTGGCAACCAGACGTTCCGGCAGAATAAAGCTAAAACGCGTCCCTTTGCCGGGCGTACTCGCAATATCAAGGCGGCTTTCGTGATGGTTGAGAGCATGTTTAACAATCGCCAGCCCAAGCCCGCTCCCGCCGGTTTGCCGGGAACGGGCCTTATCGACGCGGTAAAAACGCTCGGTCAGACGCGGAATATGTTCGGCGGCAATGCCCGGACCATTATCCTCAACGCTGAATTCCGCCCCTTGCGGCACATGCTGCCAGCGCACAATAATGTGCGTTCCGGCGGGCGTATGATTCACCGCGTTATACACCAGGTTGGAGATGGCGCTGCGCAATTGCTCCTCATTACCGAGCACTTTTAAGGCGTTATCGACCTCAAACTCCAGGTTGTGCTTTTTTTGGCTGAGCGTCTGCGCTTCCCGTTCAACCAGGCGCAGCATCATCGGCACATCGATGGTTTCATTTGGCGGCAGCGTCGGCGCCGCTTCAATCTTCGACAGCGTCAGCAGCTGGCGCACCAGCCCTTCCATCCGCGATGTTTGCTCACGCATGGTATGCAGCGCTTTTTCGCGCGGCGCGCCTTCCAGCGCCTGCTCCTGCATCATCTCCAGGTAACCTTGCAGCACCGTCAACGGCGTGCGCAATTCATGGCTGACGTTAGCGAAAAAGTTACGCCGCGCGCCTTCCAGTTGGTGCATCTGCGTAACATCGCGCGCCACCAGCAGCAGTTGCTGCTCGCTGTAAGGCATCACGCGGATCTCCAGATGGCGCCCGCTGTTCAGCACCAGATTCAGTGGCCGGGTAAATTCTTGTTTTTTAAGATACTGCGTGAATTCAGGGTAGCGCAGCAGGTTCAGGATGTTCTGCCCGTTATCATCCGGCCAGCGCAGCCCCAGCAGCTGTTGTGCCAGGCCGTTACACCAGAAAATAGACCCTTCTTCGGTGGTGAGGATCACCGCATCCGGCAGAGATTCCGCACCGCTGCGAAAGCGTTTGATGAGATTACCCAGCTCGCGCCGCCGCTTTTTATTACGCATCTGCATCTGGTGCAGCCCGTATAACAGCGGCTCCCAGCTTCCCGTGCCGGGCGGTGGAGTCATACTTTTATCGACCCACAACCACCAGGAGAGGCGCAGTAAATTCCAGAAATGCCAGATCAGCAGCCCGGTTACCGCGGCAAATAAAAACCAGGGCAGGTAACCGAAAATCGCGCCGAGTATAAAAGCAGGTAGACAACAAAGGAGGAGCTCCAGCACCAGCCTTTTCCATGACAGCCGTTCCAGCACGCGTCACACTCCTGTCAAATTTCAGAAACGGGTCGAAAAACGATATCCCGTGCCGCGCACTGTTTGCACCATACGATCGTGACCGCTGTGTTCCAGCGCTTTGCGCAGGCGACGAATATGGACATCAACCGTTCTGTCTTCGACGTAAACATTGGTTCCCCAGACATGGTTCAGCAGTTGTTCACGACTGTACACGCGTTCCGGGTGGGTCATAAAGAAGTGTAAGAGTTTAAACTCCGTCGGCCCCATATCCAGCGGATTTTCGCCGGTCATCACGCGATGCGAAGAGGGATCGAGGCTAAGTCCCTGCATTTCAATCACTTCTTCCACCGCCATCGGCGAAATACGGCGCATAACCGCTTTAATACGGGCAACCAGCTCTTTCGGTGAGAAGGGCTTGGTAATGTAATCGTCCGCACCGGTTTCCAGGCCGCGTACACGATCTTCCTCTTCGCCACGCGCCGTCAGCATCATCACCGGAATATCGCGGGTCATGGCCTCGCGTTTCAGGTGCTTAATAAACTGAATACCGGAACCGCCAGGCAACATCCAGTCCAGTAAAACCAGGTCTGGCCAGGGTTCGTTAAGTTGGTTCACCGCACTGTCATAATCTTCAGCTTCTACCGGTTGAAAACCATTTTGCTCGAGCACAAAGCACACCATTTCACGGATCGGTGCTTCATCTTCAACGACCAGAATTCGTCTCGCCATAATTCGCCCTGTTTTCTCGTATAAGTCGTCAGTTTGTATAGCGGCGCCATTATGCGTCAGTTTTATGACAGATTTATGAATAACATGACCACCAGATGACCCTGCCCGCAGCATTATGACAGCGCGAATATTCACGCAGTTAATGTCTCTAACACCCTGAATGTTATAATCGCGTTTATCCATTTTCGCCACGGAATCGCTATGCGCATTATTCACACTTCAGACTGGCATTTGGGTCAGAACTTTTACAGCAAAAGCCGCGCTGCAGAACATGACGCCTTTCTCGACTGGCTGCTGAATGCCGCAGAGCTGCACCAGGTGGACGCCATTATTGTTGCAGGTGATATCTTTGATACCGGTTCTCCGCCCAGTTATGCCCGCGAGTTATATAACCGCTTTGTGGTGAAACTCCAGCAAACCGGCTGCCAGTTAGTGGTGCTGGCGGGCAACCATGATTCCGTGGCAACGCTGAACGAATCAAAAGAGATCCTCGCTTACCTGAAAACCACCGTGGTCGCCAGTGCCGGCGCCGCACCATTCTGGCTCAATCGCCGTGATGGCACGCCCGGCGCCGTTTTCTGTCCGGTACCGTTTTTACGCCCGCGTGACATGGTCATCAGCCAGGCCGGATTATCAGGGCAGGAAAAACAGCAACATCTGCTGGCGGCCATTACCGATTACTACCAGAAGCAGTATGACGCCGCCTGCATTCTGCGCGGCGAGCAGGCGCTGCCGATTATCGCCAGCGGCCATTTGACCACCGTCGGTGCCAGCAAAAGTGACGCCGTACGTGACATCTATATCGGCACCCTGGATGCCTTCCCGGCGGAGAATTTCCCGCCAGCCGACTATATTGCGCTTGGACATATTCACCGCGCGCAGAAAATTGGCGGCCTGCAGCATATTCGCTACTGCGGTTCACCGATCCCACTGAGTTTTGATGAAACCGGAAAGCGTAAAAGCGTCAATCTGGTCACGTTCAGCGATGGCAAGCTGGCGGAAGTTACCGCGCTCGACATTCCGGCCACGCAGCCGCTGGCCGTAATCAAGGGTGATTTCGCCGAGATTTGCCGCCAGCTTGAGCAGTGGCGCGATGCGTCCACCGACACGCCAGTCTGGCTGGATATTGAAATTGAAAGCCGCGAATATCTGGCTGATATGCAACGTAAAATTCAGCAAGTTACCGAAGATTTGCCCGTCGAAGTGCTGCTGGTGCGCCGCAGCCGCGAACAGCGGGAGCGGATCCTCGCCGGAGAGCTGCGGGAAACGCTCAGTGAATTGAAAGTTGAAGAGGTCTTCGCCCGCCGCCTGGCGCAGGAAGAGATCGACGAGATGCAAACGGCGCGCCTGCAAGCCTTGTTCAGTGAAGCGCGCCAGGCGCTGGATGCGGAGAAAGAGGCATGAAGATCCTCAGTTTGCGGTTAAAAAACCTAAACTCGCTGAAAGGCGAATGGAAAATCGACTTTACCGAAGAGCCGTTCGCCAGCAACGGTTTGTTCGCCATTACCGGCGCGACGGGCGCAGGGAAAACCACCCTGCTCGATGCTATTTGTCTGGCGCTGTACCACGAAACACCTCGCCTTAGCACCCTGTCACAATCGCAAAACGATCTGATGACCCGCGATACTGCCGAGTGCCTGGCGGAAGTGGAATTTGAAGTAAAAGGCATTGCTTACCGCGCTTTCTGGAGCCAGAGCCGCGCGCGCGGTCAGGCAGATGGCAATCTGCAAGCACCGCGCGTCGAGCTCGCGACCTGCGCCGACGGCAAAATCCTCGCCGATAAAGTCAAAGATAAACTCGATCTCACCGCCTCATTAACCGGGCTGGACTACGGCCGCTTTACCCGCTCAATGCTGCTGTCGCAGGGGCAATTTGCCGCGTTTCTCAATGCCAAACCGCGCGAGCGCGCCGAGCTGCTGGAAGAGCTGACCGGCACGGAAATCTATGGCCAGATTTCGGCCATGGTGTTTGAGAAACATAAAGCGGCCAAAACCCGGCTGGAACAGCTACAGGCGCAGGCGGAAGGCGTGGTGCTGCTCAACGATGAACAGCGCCAGCAACTGAGTACAGGTTTGCAGGCGCTTACTGACGAAGAAAAAACGCTGCTGGCCGGGCAACAAACCACGCAGGCACAGGCGCAATGGCTAAACCGAGAAGCCGAACTTCGTGCCGCGCTCGGACGGGCGCAAGCCGCGCAGGTGCAGGCGCAGCAGGCGCTGGCTGCCGCACAGCCACAGCTGGCGCGGCTTGCCCTGGCGCAACCGGCTTTGCAGTTACGTCCGCTGTGGGAACGTCTTGAAGAGCAACATAAAGCGCTGGCCCGTACCCGCAGCCAAAGTGAAGAAGTAAATACTCGCTTACATGCCAGCCTGTTGCAGCGCGCGCGTATCCGCGCAACCGCCGTCGAGAAGCATGCCGTTCTGCTGGGCAGTCAAAAAACGGTTGCCGGCTGGCTGGCCGAACATGCCCGCTTCCAGCGCTGGCACAGCGAACTGACCGGCTGGCGCGTGCTGTTTAACCAGTTGGAAGAGGAGAAAAAGCAGTGGCAAAGCCTGCAACAGCGCGTTCTGACCCATCAGCAGAAACTGCAAACGCTGCCGGAAGCCACGCTGGAACTGACGGCGGAAGAGACGGCTGCGGCGATGGCGCAGTGCGCACAGCATCGCCCGCTACGCCAACAGCTTGCCGCCCTGCACGCCCGCTTCGCTCCGCTGCGCAAGCAACTGAGCCTGCGTCAGCAAAGCCTGCGGGATCTGCAAGCCGAGCAGGAAAAGCTCAACGCCGAGCGGGAACAAAAACGCGCGTTGTATAAAGAAAAAAACCAGTTGCTGACAGAAGTCACCACCATCTGCGAGCTGGAAAACACCATCAAAAGTCTGGAGAGCGAGCGCGCGCGCCTGCAGGCGGGTCAGCCCTGTCCGCTGTGTGGCGCCACGGAACATCCGGCGGTTGCGCACTACCAGACGATCGAGCCAGGCGTGAACCAGTCTCGCCGTCAGTTGCTGTTTGACGAAGTGCAGAAGGTAAAAGAAGAAGGCGTGGCGCTGGGCGAGCGGCTGAAAGGCATAGCTGAACGTTATGAAAAAGACGAGCGCGAAGTCCGCTCGCTTCAACAGGATGAACAAACGGGATTGCAGGAGTGGGTTACGCTGTGCGAGCAGTTGAATGTCTCGCTGGATCCGCACCGTGAATTGACCAGTTGGCAAAGCGCGCAGGATGCGTATGAACACCAGCTCTATCTGCACAACCAGCGCCAGACATTACTTTTTCAAATCAACGAACTGCAACAGCAGAGCGAACAATACCAGCAGGCAGTCACCACCCGTCGCGACACGCTGGCTGCGGCGCTGCAACAACTGGATCTGACTCTGCCACCGGAAGGCGAAGAAGCCGCATGGCTGGCGGCGCGCGCGCAGGAAGCGGAGCAATGGCAACAGCAGCAGCAACAGCAGATCGCGCTGCAAGAGCAAATCACCCAGCTTACGCCCATCCTCGATACGCTGCCCACCGACGAAACGCCCGCCGAAGTGCAAAACGTGGCGCTGGAAGGCTGGCGCCAGGTGCATGACGACTGCGTGTCGCTGCGAAGCCAATGGCAAACCCTGCATCAGCAACTGGCGCAGGAGAGCGAAACGGCTGAAGCGCTGGAGAAACAGTTCCTTGCGGCGCTGGAAAACAGCGTCTTTGCCGATAAACACGCGTTTCTCAGCGCACTGCTTTCCGATGACGAACACCAGCGGCTGGAGCAGTTGCGTCAGAAGCTCGACGCCGATTGCCAGCAGAAACAGGCGCTGGCAGCCAGCGCCGAACAAGCCGTTGCCGCCCATCGGGCGCAGCCGCCTGCCGGGCTGGAGGAAAATGCCACAGCCGACAGCATCGCGCAGGCGCTGGAACAGGTTTCGCGTCAACTGCGTGAAAACACCACCCGCCAGGGGGAACTTCGCCAGCAGTTAAAACAGGATGCCGATAACCGTACGCGCCAGCAGGCAGTGTTGCAGGAGATCGGGCGGGCCAGCGCGCTGTATGACGACTGGGGTCATCTCAATGCGCTTATCGGCTCGAAAGAGGGAGATAAATTCCGCAAATTCGCGCAGGGTCTGACGCTGGATAATCTTGTCTGGCTGGCGAACAACCAGCTCACGCGTCTGCATGGTCGTTACCTGCTGAAACGCAAAGCCAGCGAGGCGCTGGAACTGGAAGTGGTGGATACCTGGCAGGCGGATGCGGTGCGCGATACGCGTACGCTCTCCGGCGGTGAAAGCTTCCTTGTCAGCCTTGCGCTGGCGCTGGCGCTGTCGGATTTGGTCAGCCATAAAACCCGCATCGATTCGCTGTTCCTTGATGAAGGCTTTGGCACACTGGATAGCGAAACGCTGGATACCGCGCTCGACGCCCTCGATGCGCTGAATGCCAGTGGCAAAACCATCGGCGTGATCAGCCACGTAGAAGCGATGAAAGAGCGGATCCCGGTGCAGATCAAGGTGAAGAAAATCAACGGGCTGGGTTACAGCAAGCTCGACGGAAAATATGCGGTTTCGTAGATATTACGCCGTTGCGCAGGCCAGATAGCGCTGACGCTTATCCGGCCTGCGAAGCCACTATTCCGTCTGCGGTTTTACTCGCCCTGCGGCCACAGCCAGGCCGCGCCGCGCACGCCGCTGGAATCGCCGTGCAGCGCTTTACGGATCGGCGTTTCGCATTCGCCGCCAAACACCCAGTTGCGCACCAGTACAGGAACGGTCTGGTACAGCCTGTCGACATTGCTCATGCCGCCGCCGAGGACAATCACATCCGGATCGAGAATATTGACTACGTGCGCCAGCGACTTCGCCAGCCGCAACTCGTAGCGGCTGAGCGCCAGTTCAGCCACCGCATCCTGCTCGCCGACCAGACGCATAATCTCATTACCTTTTAGCGCATTACCGCTTAAGCGCTGGTAATCCGTGGCAAAGCCGGTGCCGGAGATAAAGGTTTCGATACAGCCTTGCTTGCCGCAGTAACAGGGCACTTCGGCGCGATATCGCAGCTCGTCATCATCCATCCACGGCAGCGGATTATGCCCCCACTCGCCCGCCGTGCCGTTGCCACCGGTGTGCACATGCCCGTTGATCGCCACGCCGGAACCGCAACCGGTGCCAATGATCACCGCGAACACCGTTTGCGCCCCGGCCGCTGCGCCATCCACCGCTTCGGACACCGCCAGGCAGTTGGCATCGTTCGCCAGCCGCACTTCCCGCTGCAGCCGCTGGCTTAAATCTTTGTCGAACGGTTTACCGTTCAGCCAGGTGGAGTTGGCGTTTTTCACCACCCCGGTATAGGGCGAAATGGAACCGGGGATCCCCATGCCGACGGTTCCCCGCTGGCCGGTCTCTTTTTCCGCCAGATCCACCAGCTTCGCAATCAACTCTATGGTTTGCAGATAGTCGCGCGGCGTGGCCTGCCGATGGCGGAAAAGCTCTTCGCCGCCATCGCCCAGCGCAATAATCTCTGTTTTTGTACCACCTAAATCGATACCGATACGCACATCAAACTCCTCATGGTGGACCACGCATTAGCAATGCAAGGCGGACAACAATTCGCTATCATGCCCGCTGCATTTAACGACAAGGCCGTGGAAAAAAATCATGCTGTGGTTCAAAAATTTAATGGTATACCGTCTCAGCCGCGATGTGGCGCTGCGAGCGGAAGAGATGGAAAAACAGCTTGCCCCACTATCGTTTACTCCATGCGGTAGTCAGGATATGGCGAAAACCGGATGGGTTCCACCGATGGGTTCACACAGCGACGCGCTGACCCATACCGCCAATGGTCAGATTATTATCTGCGCCCGTAAAGAAGAAAAAATTCTGCCGACGCCGGTGGTTAAACAGGCGCTGGAAGCGAAAATCTCCCGTCTTGAAGCCGAACAAGGCCGCAAGCTGAAGAAAACGGAAAAAGATTCGCTGAAGGATGAAGTACTGCATTCGCTGCTGCCGCGCGCGTTTAGTCGTTTCAGCCAGACCATGATGTGGATCGACACCGTTAACGGTTTAATTATGGTTGACTGCGCCAGCGCCAAAAAAGCGGAAGATACGCTGGCGCTGCTGCGTAAAAGCCTCGGTTCGCTGCCGGTTGTGCCACTGGCGCTGGAAAACCCGATTGAACTGACGCTGACCGAGTGGGTACGTTCCGGCAACGTGGCGCAGGGCTTCCAGCTGCTGGATGAAGCAGAACTGAAAGCGATGCTGGAAGATGGCGGCGTGATCCGCGCGAAAAAGCAGGATCTGGTGAGCGATGAAATCGCGGTACACATTGAAGCCGGGAAAGTGGTAACCAAACTGGCGCTCGACTGGCAGCAGCGCATCCAGTTCATGATTTGCGACGACGGTTCAGTAAAACGCCTGAAGTTTTGCGACGAGATCCGCGATCAGAACGAAGATATCGACCGTGAAGATTACGCCCAGCGCTTTGATGCCGATTTTATTCTGATGACCGGCGAGCTGGCAGCGTTGATTCAAAATCTGGTGGAAGGTTTGGGCGGCGAAGCTCAGCGCTGAGTGTTCAGCAAAAGAGAAACGCCCGGGTTTTCCGGGCGTTTTGCATTACAGGTAGCGGCAGAGATAGGAGCTCGGCTCGGCGACCTGCAAATGGAATTCACTCTGGCCAGGCACATTGAATACTTCACCCGCCGTGTAAGTTTTCCACTCGGTTTCCCCTGGCAGCAAAACATTCAGCGCCCCGCTGACCACCGTCATCTCTTCCGGCTGCGCGGTACCAAATGTGTATTCCCCTTCCGCCATTACACCCACGCTGGCACGGCCAGTGCTGCTGCTGGTAAAACCAATGGATTTCACTTTACCGGAAAAGTATTCGTTACTTTGAAGCATGACTGGCCCTTATAAAGAAAATGTATGAAAAGCCACTATAGGGGCCGGGATTCACTTCTGTCACGCAAAATTGCACAGCGCTGCGACTAGACAAGCAGTTCAGATGCGAGGCGCGCCACCAGTACGTTAGACAATAATACCGGGACATCCAGCGCCTTCTGGAGCAAATCACGGTGCTGCTGATGGAAGCCAAGACAATCCAGCATCAACACATCCGCACCGCGCTCCAGCAACGCTCGCCCGGCATCAATAAATTCTCTTTCTGTCGCGAGGAAAGGATGCGCCAGTTCGTAATAAGGCTCTTTTTCCAGAACCGTCCACTTTTTCTTCTGCTGCGCCATCAGTTCCGGTACCGGAACAATTACCCCCACCTGATGCCCGTCGACAATTGACGCCACCAGCGGCGGAATAATGCGCTGCGGTTCGACTAAAATCGCATTGCGCGTTACAAATCCCCGGATATCGGCGGTGCTCATTAGCAGAATGACATCGTAGCCCTGGTTATCCAGCACTTCGATAACGCTCTGCAAATCACGCTCCACCCTGGCACGGGAGACCATGCCGAGGCTGTCATCGCGCAACTGCGTCGGAATCGCGAACTCGCCAGCTTCTGCGCCGTACTCCTCACGCACCTCTTGTGGGTCCATCTTCCCCAGCAGGCTGATATGCGTGATCTGCTGCTCTGAAATATGCTCCGTCAGGAGCGGTAAAATTGCTTGCACCGGCACTACACCAATGGTCAGGATCGCCAAAGTTGCACTCATTTCTACTTCCCGCCTTTCAATACTACTCGTTCTTATTTGCTCTCTTTACACGGCAGTACAGCTTATGCCGTGTAAAGAGAACATCACACTCCCGCGTTCAAATAAATTCCAGCAACCATGCAATAGTAACCGTTGAGCGAGGTTAAGCCAGTCAAAAAATGTGATGTAAGTCCGTTTCTGTAATGTTCAGGCGTTCAGTCAGAATAATCGTCGCCCGACTTAGCTTTTGTCAGGATCTTCATAACGCCTTTTGGCGTCGAGCGCTTCCTGCTCGGTGGGATGTTCGCTGATCAAGGAATCCGGTTTCGGATGATCGGCGCGTAGTTGATACCAGGTAACGGTCTGGTTTCCCGTGCCTTTTTCAATCGCAACAATGCGGGCTTCACGCGGATAAGGCGGTTTTGTCGGCATAGCTCTTCCTCATTTTCCGGTCGAGCTATAAGTATAGACAAACGTTTCGCTAACTGGCGCGCGCCAGCTGTAATGCCGCCTCAATATCAGACACCACCTGGTCGGGCGACTGCGCCGCATTCACCATGTGGTGCGCCGCTTCGCGATAGAGTGCATCGCGCAGCGCCAGCACTTCGCTAACCTCTTCGCTAATCGGCTTGCCGGTCAGCGTCGGTCGCTGTCCCTCTTCCGGAAAGGCTTCCAGCCTGTCCGCCAGCACCGCGACAGGCGCGCAAAGGTAAACGACGATGCCTTTTTCGCGCATAAAGTGCCGATTATATTCACTTAAAATAATACCGCCGCCAGTGGCAATCACCCGCGCGGGCGCGGTGACGGCTTTCAGCGCGTCGGTTTCCCGGGCGCGGAACGCCTCCCACCCGTCACGGGCAACAATATCCGCGATGGTCTGTTGAGACGTTTCCTGTAACCAGAAATCGGTATCGATAAATTGACATCCCTGCGCCAGCGCCAGCGCCTGGCCCACAGTGGTTTTACCGCAACCGCGTGCGCCGACTAAAAAAATGGGTAGCGTCATGAGCAGGTGTTCCCTCCAGGTCCCACGCGAGGAGGGACGGAAAATAAGACAGCGATGATATCATCAAGCTAGTACAATACTAATCGTAAAAATAACGTTACACATTAAGGTCACTCAGGGCGCGGACTACAAATAAAACCTGATTTGACCCAGGTTCGACCTGTAAAGATTCCGTGGCGACAGTGTAGCGGCAACCTTACTGAATCTACTTAAGCCTGGCAAGCCCGCGAAACGGCAAACAGTAGCATATCCTGCCTGCCGGTGCCGAATTTACTCCGGCTGACGGCGTTTAACCTCCAGCAGCCATTTATCAAGCTGGGCGGCAAACTGCTGCCGATCCCGCTGCGACAGGCTATCCGGGCCACCGGTCTGAATCCCGCTGGCGCGCAGCGTATCCATAAAGTCGCGCATCGTCAGTTTTTCGCGGATTGTCGCTTCAGTATAGCGTTCGCCACGCGGGTTCAACGCTGCCGCACCTTTGGCCAGCACTTCCGCCGCCAGCGGAATATCAGCGGTAATCACCAGATCACCAGCCTCGCACAGCCGCACAATTTCGTTATCGGCCACGTCAAACCCCGCCGGAACGCGCAGCGAGCGGATGATACGCGACGGCGGCACGCGGATATTCTGGTTCGCCACCAGCGTCAGCGGCGTCTGCGTGCGCTCGGCGGCGCGGAATAAAATTTCTTTAATCACATTCGGACAAGCGTCCGCATCAACCCAAATCGCCATTCTCGCTCCTCAGTTGGTGGCGCATTGTCGCTTTAATTTTCCCCAGGGGAAAGCAGAGATCTTTTAGCTTTAGCCCTGATTGCCATTCCACGTTAAGCTATACGCCACACACAATGACAAGCAAAAGAGACAAACGTGATGGAGAAGAAAATCGGTTTTATCGGCTGCGGCAATATGGGCAAGGCGATTCTCGGCGGGCTGATTGCCAGTGGGCAGGTGCTGCCAGGACAGATTTGGGTCTATACCCCGTCGCCAGATAAAGTGGCCGCTCTGCACGATCAGTTTGGTATTAACGCCGCGCAAAGTGCACAGGAAGTGGCGCAGATTGCCGATATCGTCTTCGGCGCGGTGAAACCGAACATCATGGTGAAAGTGTTGGGCGAAATCGCCTCCAGCCTGAATAAAGAGACGCTGGTGGTGTCGATTGCCGCAGGCGTGACGCTCGATCAGCTGGCGCGCGCGCTTGGTCACGATCGCAAAATTGTACGTGCGATGCCCAATACCCCGTCGCTGGTTAATGCGGGCATGACCTCTATTACCCCTAACGCGCTGGTCACGCCGGAAGATACGGCAGACGTGCTGAATATTTTCCGCTGCTTTGGCGAAGCGGAAGTGATTGCCGAAGCGATGATCCATCCGGTTGTCGGCGTGAGCGGTTCTGCGCCCGCCTATGTCTTTATGTTTATCGAAGCAATGGCCGATGCCGCCGTGCTGGGCGGTATGCCGCGTGCGCAGGCCTATAAATTTGCCGCGCAGGCGGTGATGGGTTCCGCGAAGATGGTGCTGGAAACCGGAAAGCACCCCGGCGAGTTAAAAGATATGGTCTGCTCGCCTGGCGGTACCACCATTGAAGCGGTCAAAGTGCTGGAAGAGCGCGGTTTCCGCGCTGCGGTGATTGAGGCGATGGAAGCCTGCATGAACAAGTCAGAAAAACTGAGCAAATAACCGCTGCCCTCTCCCTGGCAGGAGAGGGCGCAGTCTTGTCAGGCCAGCAGTTCGCTGGCCGTTTTCATGCTGAGGGGCTTTTGCATCTTCAACAGCAATCCCGCAGTGGCGCTGTTCTCACCGCAGCTCAGCACCGCTTTCAGCATGCCCTCTTCGCCGTACAACACGGCAAAACGTTTGTCGTCAAACGAGCCGAGCATTTTCATGCTATCCCACTCGCGGGTGTAACCCAGGTATTCGAAGCGGTTACCGTATTGCATGGTCCAGAAAAACGGTACCCGATCAAACGGACGGTGTTCACCAAGCATATTGAGGGCGGCCACCCTTCCCTGCTGTTGCGCCACGCGCCAGTGCTCAATACGTCGACGCCCTTCCGGCGCCGGGTAGCTGGCAATATCGCCGACGGCCCAGACATCCGGCGCTGCGCTGAGGGTTTCATCCACGGTCAGGCTGCCGTCCTGTTCATGATGCAGATCGTGCGCCAGCCCGGTAGCAGGCTGTACGCCCGTGGCGAAAACCACCACATGCGCGGGCAACGTGCGGCCATTTTTCAGCGTCACGCCTTGTACGTGGCCGTTGCCTTCCAGCGCCACCGGCTCGCCGGTGACAAATTTCACGCCGTTTTGTTGATGCAGATTTAAAAAGCGCTGGCCGATCTCTTCGCCAAATTGCGGCACAAACGGCAGAGCATGACGCGACACTACCGTGACATCGATATCCTGATTGCGCAGCGCGGCTGCCAGCTCCATCGCAATAAAGCTGTTGCCGATCACCACCAGTTGCTGCTCCTGTTCGACTTCATTGAGCAGTATCTGCGCCTGGTGGATATCGCGCAGCACATGAACGCCCGCCAGATGGTTGCCAGGGATCTCCGGCCATACTGGCTGCCCGCCGGTGGCCAGCAGCAATTTGTCGAAAGCAACGTGACGGCCATTCGCCAGCGTCAGTTGATGCCCTTCGCAATCAAGGTCGGTCACCTCTTCGCGCAGGCTTTCCACGCCGGGCTGGTTGTAAAAGGCATCGTCGAGAATATGCGGGACTTCGCTGATCTTCATCTTCCCGGCGGGGACAAATTTACTGAGCGCCGTGCGGTCATAAGGCGCGCTGTCCTCTTTATCAATCAGGATCAGATGACCATTAAAGCCGGCATCACGCAGGGTGATTGCCGCCGCGCTGCCTGCCGCGCCGGTACCAAGGATCACCGCCGTTTGCGGACGATCACCACGGATCAGCGTATGGCTGGCAGGCGAGAGCGCGCGCGGGCTGACCAGTACGCGGTTCCCTTCAAGGGTGACCGGATATTGTTTGAGGCTTTTCAGCGCCAGCGGCTCGCGCCACTCGCCATTGGTGATATCAAAATTGGCTTTATGCCAGGGGCAAACCAGTTTGCCATCGCACACCGCGCCCTGCTCCAGCGGCGCGCCAGCATGCGGACATTTACTTTGAAAGGCGCGTACCTGTGCAAGTGTACGGATAAGGATCATTGACGTCCCGGCGACATCAACTTTCACCGGCTGGTTTTCCGGCAGGGAATTCAAATCAGTAACGTATTGATAATTCATATTTTTTCTCCCGGATCAGTGTTGCAAAAACGGGCGTAACGCCGGACAGCGCACAACCACCAAGAGAGACCAAAGCGAAACATTGCTCACTGTTTAAGCCTGGCAGAGATTGAGGAACGGGCAATAAGAACGCGGGAGGAAGGGTAAAAGGGTGAGCGAAGTGGAACGCCCACCCGGCTAAATTACTGCGTTTTTTTCAGGCAGCCGCTCATGAATTTGCTGCGATCTTCGCCTTTCAGCGATTGCTGCGTCGCCTGCGCATTACATTCGCGCATCCGCTGCTGTTGCGGCGTCAGGCTTTTTTGCCCCGGCTCCGTTTTGGTGTTTTTCAGGCAGTTGCTCATAAACGTCTTACGGGCATCACCTGTCAGGGTTTGGGTCTTGGCTTGTTGATTACAAAGCGTCATACGTTGTTGTTGCGGGGTCAGTGTTTTTTCCGCCGCGCTGAGCGCGCCGACAAACAACAGACCAAAGATGAGGGTAACCAGAACTGTTATTTTCATCGCTCCATCCTTCTGTCAAAGTGACCCTTTAAGGATGGTCTTAATTACTGAAAAAACCACCCGGCAGCAAAGATTTACCGCCGGGCAGCCGTTACTTCAGGTTCAGTGCCGATTTCATGGTGTAGAACAGATCGGTCTGATCGGTTAACCCCACGACATTACCAGCATGCGGGCCATAAGCCGCAATGCGGACTTGCGTACCGGTGTGCTCCATCGACTCCTCTTCCGAGTTGCCGTAGGTTATCGCCATCACTGCGCCATCTTTGGTATTCAGCGCCTGGCTCAGCCCCGGCGCTTTGGTATCCGCCGGAATAATCTGGCTGGCGTGCGCATGATCGGCAGTCACAATCACCAGCGTATTGCCGTCTTTTTTCGCAAATTCCAGCGCCTTCTGTACCGCTTCATCCAGATCGACAGTTTCACCAATCTGACCGCACGGATTCGCCGCGTGATCCTGTTTATCGATAGACGCGCCTTCCACCTGCAGGAAGAAGCCCTTCTCGTTTTTGCTCAGCAGATCAATGGCCTTTTCGGTCATTGCCGCCAGCGTCGGTACGCTGTCGGTACGTTTGGCATTCGGCGTACAGGTCACGGCGGGTTTGTCGAGATTGCCGTGCAGCGACGCTTTCGGCCCTTCCCAGCGAACCGGCATATTGCCATCGGCGAAGAGGCCGAGCAGCGGTTTATCCTGGTTCGCTTCGCTAATGGCCGCCAGCGCAGAGGCATCGCTCACCATCTGGTAACCACGGGCCTGAGCCTGCTCGCGCAGCGTTTTCCCTTGCCATTTGCCCGCCGTCGCGGTTTCGCTGAAGGTTTTCGCGCCGCCGCCCAGCGTCACATCCGCGCGGGTATTCAGCAATTGCTCGGTGATCGAGCCTTTACCGCCCTTTTCCAGCGCGTTGAGGCCGCATTTTTCGCTGGTCACCGTCGGGCCGTAGCAGCGACGGGAGATCACATGCGAAACCAGCGCCGCCGGGGTGGCATCCTGCAATTCAGCGGTAGAGACGTTGCCGGTCGCCAGCCCCGCCGCTTTCGCCATCTCGAGGATGGTCATATGATCTTTTTCATGAATATCGACGCCGAGCGCGCCGTTGTAGGTTTTGACGCCGGTGCTCCAGGCAGTGGCCGAGGCGGCTGAATCCGTCACGTAGTCCGGTTTACCGGTTTTTTTGTCCAGCGCGTAGTGCGTGTACTGGCCGGTTAACGGTAATGCGTCGATCCCTTTGAAATACCCACCAGCGCCTTCGGCATAATTTCGTGCGGCGGTTATTTCTGAATCGCCCATGCCATCACCAATTAACAAAATAATATTTTTGGCGGGCTTATCGATGAGCGAATCACGTAGTGCAGCGGTTTGATCGGCAGTCAGACGACGCGCGCCGCCAGGCGTGGAAATATCGCCCTGAGCAGCACGATGTTCGAGAACGGAGGTATCCGTTGTTTCTGCATAAATAACAGAGGTAAAAAACACGGGTAATAATGCGAGGTATAATGCGCTCTGTTTCACTTTAATATTCTCCATGTACAAATACTTAAAGAAAATAAAACAGAGCGACTATAGGCAGCGCGTATGACAGCCAGATGACAGCGGCGGAGGGCCAGAAATTTAGCTACGCGGATGCCTTAAAAGCTTCTTTAGGTACTGTTGCAGCAACTCCGTGTCCTGATCGGTAACGTGCGTTCCCGGTCTGACTTCGTCCAGCGCGCCTTCAATACTTTGAATCAGCGCCTGTTGCTCAGAGGCGGCCATTTGACGCAGCAGCGCAGTCACCACAATCTCCAGTGCTTCTACCTGGGCGACCAGCTCTTTCGACTCCTCTTCTTTTTCTGCAAGCTTAACCAACAACTCAGCAATGAGATTTTTCATAGCGCGATTTCCTTATGTGAGGTGGAAAGACGTTAGCACTCCATTCTGATGTTGCAAAGAAAATACATCTCTTATTTTTGTGCATTTTTTCACACTCCTTAAACACACAAAAATAAAAGGGATAACGAAACGTTTCTCTGGATATTTAAGCCAAACCAATTAATTTGTTAGTGGAGCTAAAAAAGAAAACGAAACGGCTGAAGCGTTATTTTATATAAGTAATAATTATAGTAAGGCCGAAAAACAATTTTCGGCCCGTTTGCAGAATTAGCGTTTCACCCGGCGAAATGCCAGCGCCAGTTGCCAGAAATTAATCAGTACCACCACGGCGGTAGCGATAAATACCCAACGGAAACCCGCCATTGCCGATACCGATGCGCCCATTAACGGCCCGGCGACATTTCCCAGATACATAAACGACTGGTTATAACCAAAGATACGTCCGGTCACCTGATCGCTGGAGTATTTTAGCAACAGCGTCTGCACCGCCGGCAGCATGGCGCCATCGGCAAAGCCGAGCATAAAGCGCAGAATACCAAGCTGTAGCGGCGAGGTGACAAACGACATAGCGAAGAACAGCACCACCGCGCAAGCCAGCGTGCCCATCAAAATACGTGAAGTGCCTATCCGGTCGCCCAGTTTGCCAAGGCGCGGTGCAGAAAGCAGCGCTGAAACACCGGGTACAGCAGCGATCAATCCGCTGAGAAAAGCAATATTGGTGGTATGTGGCGACAGCGACTGAATAAACAGAGCGAGGATCGGGCCGATAGAACCGTTACACAACTGAATCACCATCGTGGTGATAAACAGGCTGATGACCAGCGCCGGATAAGGCAAGGTGGAGAACACCGCTTTACCGCTCAGCCGCTCACCCTTTTTCACCGTCGGGCGCACGCCCTCTTTAATCAGAAACAGCGTGACCAGAAAGCTCACAATTAACAACAGCGCGGTGATGATAAACACGATGCGCAACCCTAAATGGTCAGCCAGAAAACCGCCCATCAGCGGCCCGCCAATCACGCCGCTGATCTGTGCGGTTGAGAGCGTACTCAACGCCCAGCCGCTGCGCTCGCGCGGAACTTGCGATGCCACCAGCGCCATCGCATTCGGAATATAACCGGAAGTCAGCCCCATGATGCCGCGCAGGATCAGCAACTGCCAGACGTTAGTAGCAAATGCCTGCAACAGAATGGCGATCGCCATGCCCAACGAGGCGCGCAACAACATCAGCTTGCGCCCTTTGCGATCCGCAAGGCTCCCCCACATCGGCGACACAATAGCAGAGACGAGAAAGGTCACGCTGAACGTCAGCCCCGACCACATCGACAGCGCTTCGTGCGAGGTCACGCCCAACTGCGCAACGTATAACGGCAAAAATGGCAAAATTTGACTGATGGCGAGGCCGGTAAAAAAACAGCCGAACCACACCGAGATAAGATTGACCTTCCAGGATTCCATAAGTACGGGTATTTGTTGAAGTTTTGACAAACAGCGCACAGGTTAACAAGAATGCGCCACGGATGAGTCACCAGAGATGCGGTTACGGCGAATTCGGTGTTTTATCTGTCCCTCATCGCTCACCGCCACAGCGTGCGCATAAAAACCCTGCTCTTACAGTGGATTATGCTTAGCGACAGAGCCCGAAACCGCGCATCCCAAGATGAAAATGGTTGGCATGAGCGGCATTGTATTCGGGTCCCAGACTATTGCCATAATAGCTGCAACTGGCGCTCAGCACCGCCCGTAACCACGGCGCTGTTTCAGGCTGCCGCCAGCCATTGAGCACCGTCACCCGCTGGCCATCCGCCAGGCGAAAGGCGCTCAGATCCAGCGCTTCAGCGCTGGCATGCTCGCTACGCCGCGCATCAGCACGATTATAGATGTTGCGGCACGCGTAGCTGCCCAGATGGTCGATCTGGCGCAGCGGCTGGCCGGTAAAATGTTCAGTCAGTGGCCGCGCCTGCTGTTCGATAAACAACGTGGAACTGAGTGCCAGCGGGCAGCTAGCCAGAAAACTGCTGCTCAGTTTCACCACGCCGAAATCACGCACCCGTACCACATCGGTTAACGGGCAGTCGCCGCCGCTGTTCGCTACCGCAACAGAGGTCACAAGCCGCTGCTGATTGGCCTGCGCCAGCAGCGCGGCACAGGCAGACGGCGACAGGCGGCGTAACTTAAACTGAGTAATGCGTCCCGGCGGATCGCTCAACTGTAGCGGCGCAAAGGGATTGTAATAAGACGGTAAATAGCGATAACCCACCAGCATCAGCGCCAGCAGAGTACATACAACGATCAGGCTCTTTACGCGCACGTCTCCCCCCTCAGTTTTCCTCAAAACATTATGGCAGAAGGCCGCGAATCGTGCGTTTCGTCGTGCTATGGTATGTGTTTTGTGAATAAGTGTGGGTGAACGTAGAAATGGCAAAACTGCGGGTAGGGGTCGTCTTCGGCGGCAAATCAGCGGAACACGAGGTGTCGTTACAGTCAGCAAAAAATATTGTCGATGCCATGGATAAGTCGCGCTTTGAGGTTGTGCTGCTGGGGATTGATAAACAGGGTCAATGGCATATCAGCGATGCGAATAATTACCTGCTTAACGCCAGCGATCCGGCGCGTATTGCGCTGAATCCGTCGCAAAACAGCGTGGCGCTGGTGCCGGGCAACACCGCGCAGCAGCTTATTCAGGCGCAAAACAGCGCGCCGCTACCGGATGTTGATGTGATTTTCCCTATCGTCCACGGTACGTTGGGCGAAGATGGCACCTTGCAGGGCATGCTGCGCCTGGCAAACCTGCCGTTTGTCGGCTCCGACGTGCTCGCTTCGGCGGCCTGCATGGATAAAGATGTCACCAAGCGTTTGCTGCGTGATGCCGGATTAGCTGTCGCGCCATTTATCACCCTGACGCGCTCCAATCGTCAGCAGATCGCCTTTAGCGACGTCGAAGCGCAGCTCGGCCTGCCGCTGTTTGTCAAACCGGCCAACCAGGGCTCGTCCGTTGGCGTCAGCAAAGTGACCAGCGAAGCGCAGTATCATGAAGCGGTGCGCCTGGCGTTTGAGTTCGACAAAAAAGTGATCGTTGAGAAAGGCATCAAAGGCCGCGAGATCGAATGTGCGGTGCTCGGCAATGACGATCCGCAAGCCAGCACCTGCGGCGAAATCGTGCTGCACAGCGAGTTCTACGCTTACGACACCAAATACATTGATGAAAACGGCGCACAAGTGGTAGTACCTGCGGATATCGCGCCAGAGATCAACGATAAGATCCGTCAGATTGCGGTACAGGCGTACCAGACGCTTGGCTGTGAAGGGATGGCGCGCGTCGATGTGTTCCTGACGCCGGACAACGAAGTCGTTATCAATGAGATCAACACGCTGCCGGGATTTACCAACATCAGCATGTATCCAAAACTGTGGCAGGCGAGCGGCATCAGCTATCCTGATCTGATCACCCGCCTGATTGAGCTGGCTATTGCGCGCCATCAGGTAAACAGCACGCTGAAAATTTCCGTCAACGGTTAAGCATCACTTTGGCTTATCCGCCGCCTCCTCCTCTTCCGGGCGGCGGCGGATAATTAACCCGGCCAGCCAAAAGCCAATCACCCAGGTCACCAGCCCGACGGCATAGGTTTGCCAGCCTTTGGCCTCAAACCCCAGCAGGCCCACGACCCCATTCAGAATAAAAATCAACCCAATCGCAAACGCGTAATAGTGCCAGTCACGGCGTATTTTCGCAGGCAGCTTCATGACAACTCCGGCAGTCAAAAAGGCATCATCGCATAGCCTGTCTTTCAGGTCTGTGTGATGTATGGAAAATCTGAAATGTTACTTGAGTAATGAAAACGTTACAAAAATGTGAGCACCAACAAAAATCACTTAACCGGAATCCTTCCCGGAGGGAAATTATCACCATTCTGATGTTGACAACAGGGCGCAACTGTCACACTTAGCCTGAATTCTGACCAGCACCCGCTGCTGCATCACTGAAAGGTAAGCAACAAATTGAGTAAAGAGTACCGGAGGTCTTATGGCTGATTTTTCCCTGTCAAAACCCTTCACGGGCGTGAAAAAACGTGATGCCTCAAGGCCAGGCAATATGGCTTATGCCGTGTTTGTCCTGCTCTGCTTCTGGGCTGGCGCGCAGTTGTTGAACCTGCTGGTACACGCGCCGGGTGTGTTCGAAAGATTGATGCAGGTTCAGGATGCCTCCCGCCCCCACGTTGAACTGGGGTTTGGCGTCGGCACGCTGTTTGGCCTCGTGCCGTTCCTTGTGGGAAGCGCATTGTTGGGTGTCATCGGCCTTTTCCTGCGCTGGCGGCGACACCACTCACGTTAATTCTGCGCCATACAGGCAGCCCGACGATCGTCGACGCGCTTCGCAAACCATGCTGTTGTCAGGTTGCGCGTGATCTTCGGGCTTTCTAACTGGATCCCCGGCAAAATCTCTCTCGGCAGCGTTTTCCCGCTTTTCTGTTCCGCCAGACGATAAACTTCACGGTACAGCTTCGTCTCTTCAAACTTCTGGCTGTCGCCGCGCTCCAGTTGACGGCGAATATCGCGATCGCTCATCCCCAGTTTCGGCCCGAGCTTTCTTACCGCCTGTTCCGTCGCGCCCGTATCGCTGCTGCCGTAAAGGATCACATCGCCATCCAGCGCCAGTTTCACGCCGGTCGCTTTGCTGACTGCATTCTGGAACGCCGCATTGCGGCTGGCGTACAGCCCGGCGTTAAAGTCGGCGAAACGGTAAATCGGCGCGCTGTAACTGGCGGGATAATTCAGGAGATGGTAAGTGCCGAACCACAAACCGCCGCGACGGCTGAAAACTTCCTGGCGTACCGTGCCGTCCATCTTCCACGGATAACCCTCGGTGTGCTGCTCGGCAAACGCCACGCTGATTTGCATCGGCCCGCCGGTACGCACCGGATTGAAGGAACCAAACAGCTTCTGCCCCATCGGCACCATATTGATAAAGTCGTCAAAAATGGCGCTCAGCTCTTTTTCCGTTCTGACGTTATCCAGCCGCTCGCTGTAGCTTTTGCCGTTTGGCGAAGGGATTTTCAGGGCGGTATGCACCAGCAATGGCGGAATGTGCATCCGCTGCGCGCGCTTATCGATCTCTTTCCAGGCGATTTTGTTCAGCCCCGGCACGACCGGATCGGCCTGATAGTTCGATTCCTGCTGCGCCACCGCCAGCACCGAGCAGATATTCTCCAGCGTCGGCGCCAGCTTCTGGCTGCTAAATGTGGTGGCGATATCCTGCGCCCAGGCATTGCGATCTTTCACGCTGGCGGGCATTTTCTGCCGCACCACGCTTGCCACATCCAACGGTTTCTTGCTCTCTTTTTCTTTCTCCGCTTCCCGCTGGGAAACCGGGCCTTGCGTGCTACAGCCGGCGAGGATCAAGGCCGCCAGCAGCCAGCCAAAACGGGGGACGAAAACCATAACGTTCCTTGTGTTAACCAAAACGGTGAGGCACAGGCACAATTTCCTGGCCGTTCAGTTCATACTCAAAACTGCGCAAACGTTTGTAGATGGACATCAGCTCCACCAGCGTCGTCCAGGAGGTGATCAAGTACTGGAACGAGCTGCGGACCTGATCGAAAACGTTGGTAATCTGATGCATCAGACCCAGCGTAATCGCACCCGCGGCAATAGTCGGAAACAGCATAATCAGACCAAAAACCACATCCACTTGCATATAGAGAATACGGGCGATGTTGAAATAGGTGTAGTGAAAATAGAGGCGGAAATAGTTGCGGCGCACAGCACTGAACAGTTCGGCAACGGTTGGCGGTTGCGCGCGCGAGGCATCATCTTCGCCGTAGACCAACTCTTTACGGTAGGCAGCTTCAACGCGCTGATTCTTAAATTGTAATCCAGGCAGGTTGATACCGATTAAGGCCAGCAACAGGGTGCCGAACAATGCCCAGCCCACGCCCGCAATCACCAGGCCGTAAGGAACATGTCCCACCAGCGGCAGCTCCTGCACATGTGGCGACAGCGCCACCAGCACCGGCAAAAACGCAATCAGCGTCATAATCGCATTGATAAAGCTGACGCCCATATCTTCCAGCGTCTGGGCAAAACGCATGGTGTCTTCCTGCACACGCTGCGCAGCCCCTTCGATATGGCGCAGATGCGCCCAGTGCGCCATATAGTATTCGTTCATCGCCGTACGCCAGCGGAACACATAGTGGCTAACGAAAAAGTTATTCAGCACCGCCACCGTCACGGCAATCAGCGCGATCCACAAGAAGACGCCAATCTCACTATAAAGCTGGCTCAAACTGACCTTGTTCGGCGCACTGAGCGCGGTTTGCACCAAATCGAAAAACGGCTGATACCAGGCATTGATGGCAACGTTCACCTCCACCAAAAACCAGGTCACAAAGACGATCAATGCCGTACCAAGTACCGACCAGTACTGCCAGCGGTGCGGCGAGGCGACAAACCAGCACAGCGCAAACAGACCGACGCAAACGGCATAATAAGCATAAAAAAGTAAAAAGCTGGGGCACCAGAAACGCGTTGCGCTGATCGGGACTTCCGCCGAAGCGCCGGTTAAGCGCATTAACCAGCCCTCACCGCCAGCCTGCCAGAATACGACAGCGATCAGCGCCCAAATAAAGGCCGACAAAAAGAACAGCGTCGGCTTAGGAAAGAAAGATTTAAACATTGGTACTCCTGCTTACTTCTTATTATTTACAAAGATGCTGTGTAGCGGATTTCTGCCCTGGGTATAGCGCAGTGATAAAAAAGCGCCGCGCAGTGCGACGCCGTGTCGTTGTATCAGACCTGAGGGTAACCCCTTAGTTCGCTTGCCATTCGTGAAGAATTGTTTCGACCGGTTTCACATACACCGGGTTGCCGGGAACGGTTAACGTGCGCCACACTTCGTTGTAGTGATCGATCAGGGTTGTGGCCTGCGCAGCCGGGCGATTAGCGGTGGTATGGGCGTCCTGCGCCATGGTGATGGAATAGCCCCGGCTGGCACCGTTTTTCAGCGTGGTATCCACGCAGTAATCAGT
The DNA here is from genome assembly GCF_009935945.1 of Kosakonia sp. MH5. Taxonomy (NCBI): domain Bacteria; kingdom Pseudomonadati; phylum Pseudomonadota; class Gammaproteobacteria; order Enterobacterales; family Enterobacteriaceae; genus Kosakonia; species Kosakonia sp. MH5. The sequence continues at coordinate 1,257,712 of NZ_QODH01000001.1, forward strand.
GGCACAACCACACATCACCCAGGCGTTGATATCGTGCTCGCGCAGCACCGCTTCAAGCTGCGTTTTATAGAACGCGTCGCAGGCGGTTTTGGTGACGTACAGAGCGTTCGCAGGTTGATGCAGTTCCGGCAGTAGCGCAAAACCTTCGCTCCCCTCTTCCAGCCCGCCCGCTTCAGCATGCTGAATAAAAATCACCGTATCGGCGGCCTGCGTTAACTGGTTAATGCGGGCGACACACTGCGCACGCTGAATACGTTCGGTGGCGAACACGCCATTTTGCATATCCACCACCATCACGACCCGTTTACCTGCCATCTGCTCTCTCCTGTCAGTGGGAAAGAAGGAGATTACCACATCCGGTGAACGCCGTGGTCTGGCGGCAAAATAACCATTTTTACCCATCGTTACGTATTAGGGGGAAAGAATCCGCTATTTGGGTCTTTGCAACACCGTACCAAGTAGTATAAATACGCTCTATCTATCCCATTTATTTATGGATCCCTGCGTTGAAACGTTGTCTGCTTTTCTCTGCGCTGCTCTGCGCGCTGGGCCTGACTTCCGCTCAGGCGGCTGTTCAGTCTCCTGACCCGGTATTTGCATCTGATATTGTTGATCGTTACGCCAACCATATTTACTACGGTAGCGGCGCAACCGGCATGGCGATGGTGGTGATTGACGGCAACCAGCGCGTGTTCAAAAGCTACGGCGAAACCCGCCCCGGCAGCAACGTTCGCCCGCAGCTCGATTCGGTGATTCGTATTGCTTCCCTCTCCAAGCTGATGACCAGTGAAATGCTGGTGAAAATGCTCGATCAGGGCAAAGTCCGTCTCGACGATCCGTTAAGTAAATATGCACCTCCCGGCACACGCGTACCGACCTACCAGGGCACGCCAATTACGCTGGTGAACCTGGCGACCCATACCAGCGCCCTGCCGCGCGAACAGCCCGGCGGCGCAGCGCGACGTCCCGTTTTCGTCTGGCCAACGTACGAACAGCGCTGGAGCTGGCTCTCAACCGCCACGCTGAAAGCCGCACCGGGTACGCAGGCGGCTTACTCAAACCTGGCCTTTGATCTGCTGGCGGATGCATTGTCGAAGGCGGCAGGCAAGCCTTACCCGCAGCTTTTCGAAGAGCAGATCACCCGCCCGCTGGGGATGAAAGACACCACCTTTACCCCATCGCCGGATCAGTGCAAGCGCCTGATGATCGCCGAGAAAGGCGCCAGCCCATGCAATAACACGCTGGCCGCCATCGGCAGCGGCGGCGTCTACTCCACGCCGGGAGACATGATGCGCTGGATGCAGCAGTTCCTGTCATCGGATTTCTACACCCGCAACAGCCAGGCGGATCGCATGCAAACGTTGATCTACCCGCGCAACCAGTTAACGCGGGTGATCGGTATGGATGTGCCCGGCAAAGCCGATGCGCTCGGCCTCGGCTGGGTCTATATGGCGCCAAAAGAGGGGCACCCTGGGATCATTCAGAAAACCGGCGGCGGCGGCGGCTTTATCACCTACATTGCGATGGTGCCGCAGCATAATGTCGGCGTTTTTGTTGTCATCACCCGTTCACCGCTGACGCGCTTTGTCAATATGAGCGACGGCGTTAACGATCTGGTCAGTGCGTTAAGCAGCAACGTGCCGCAGGTGATCCCCGCCTCCTGATAACGCCAGAGGCAGGCGGTTTCGCCGTTTGCCTCTGCCCTTAACGGCGATTTTGGTAAAACAGAACCTCTACTTTTCGGCTACAATGCCGCCATCTGTTCCACAAACATCAGGCATACCATGACCGATTTAATTACTCGCCCGCGCCGCCTGCGCAAATCACCTGCCCTGCGCGCCATGTTTGAAGAGACAACACTGAGCAAAAACGACCTGGTGTTGCCGATCTTTGTTGAAGAAGAGTTAAACGATTACAAAGCCATTGAGGCGATGCCCGGCGTGATGCGCATTCCGGAAAAATATCTCGCCCGCGAAATTGAGCGTATCGCCAAAGCCGGTATTCGCTCGGTGATGACCTTCGGCATCTCTCACCACACTGATGAGACCGGCAGCGACACCTGGCGCGAAGATGGCCTGGTGGCGCGCATGTCGCGCATCTGCAAAGAAACGGTGCCGGAGATGATCGTGATGTCCGATACCTGTTTCTGCGAATACACCTCCCACGGCCATTGCGGCGTGCTGTGCGATCACGGTGTCGATAACGATGCGACCCTGATTAACCTCGGCAAACAAGCCGTCGCCGCCGCTGCCGCAGGCGCGGATTTTATCGCCCCTTCCGCAGCAATGGACGGCCAGGTGCAGGCGATTCGCCATGCGCTGGATGCAGCAGGCTTTACCGATACCGCCATCATGTCCTATTCGACCAAGTTCGCCTCTTCGTTCTACGGCCCGTTCCGTGAAGCAGCAGGAACGGCGCTGAAAGGCGATCGCAAAACCTACCAGATGAACCCGATGAACCGCCGCGAAGCGATCCGTGAATCGCTGATCGACCAGGCCGAAGGCGCAGACTGCCTGATGGTGAAACCGGCTGGCGCGTACCTCGATATCCTGCGCGATATCCGTGAACGCACCGAGTTACCGCTGGGCGCCTATCAGGTAAGCGGTGAATACGCGATGATCAAATTCGCCGCACTGGCGGGCGCAATTGATGAAGACAAAGTGGTGCTGGAAAGCCTGGGCGCGATCAAACGCGCGGGCGCAGACCTGATCTTCAGCTACTTCGCCCTCGACCTCGCCGAACGCGGCATTCTCTGAGCCGCCTTTCTCTCCCCTGCGGGGGAGAGAAACATCCCTTCCGCACCGCTTTTGCTGTCATCCAGCCGTCTTGCCGTTGTCATATCTTCATTGTAATGAAATGTAAACGTCATCTTCTCCCGTTACTGTCATCGGCAAGACGGGAGGAGAAACCACCATGTTTAGTCTCGACAACGTACTTGAGGATCTCTGGCCGCAGGCCAGACCTGCGCCCTGGCAAAAAAACCTGCTGCGGCGCCTGCTTTACGAACAGGAGTTCCAGCAGTTTGCCGCAAGCCATCCCCACCTGAAAGGGCTGGATATGGTGGAGCAAGTGTTTGAACATCTACAAATCCGCTGCACCGTTCCCGCTCACGACCTCGAACAAATTCCCGAACAAGGCCCACTGGTCATTATCGCTAACCATCCGACAGGTACGCTTGACGGGATGGCGCTGATGTACGCCGTTTCGCGCGTACGCCGCGATGTAAAGGTGGTCACTAACCGCATGTTGACCCACCTTGAACCGCTCAGCTCGCTGTTTATCCCGGTGGATAACATGGGCGGCCGTACGCGGAAATCCTCGCTGCAACAGATGGAAAACCATTTGCAGGGCGGCGGCGTACTGATCTTCTTCCCGGCGGGAGAAGTCTCACGCATGACGCGTAAAGGCATCCGCGATAAAAGCTGGCATGCCGGGTTTATCAAACTGGCGGGCAAGTTTCGCGCACCGCTGCTGCCCGCCTGGATCGACGCGCGTAACAGCGCGCTGTTCTATGCCAGCGCGATGGTGTCGGATACGCTGCCCTTCCTGCTGCTCATGCAGCAGATGTTTCGCCGCCGGGACAGCAACCTGCCGATCAAAATCGGCCAGCGTATTCCCTGGGATAGCTGGCATACGCCGCAACTCGCCCCGCGCGAACTGGCCGATAAGTGTCGCCAGCATGTGTTGCGTCTGGGTAAAGGACTCCCCGGCCCCTTTAAAACCGAGTGCGCCATCGCGCGCCCGGAAGAGCGCGTCACGCTGCGCCGCGAACTTAATAATGCCGAGTGCCTCGGCCGCACCGCGGACGGAAAAATCATTTATCTCTGGCAGCGCAACGGGCAGGAAGACGCGCCGCTACTGCGCGAACTGGGACGGCTGCGCGAAGTCGCCTTCCGTGCGGTGGGTGAAGGCAGCGGTAAACGTCGTGATACGGATAAATATGACGACGATTACCTGCACCTGATCCTGTGGGACGAGGCCGATCTGGAAATTGTCGGTGCATACCGCTTTATGCCGACGTCACTGCAGGTTGAAGCGCGCGGGGTGGAAGGCTTATACAGTTACAGCCTGTTCCATTACGACGATCGAATGTCCGATGTGCTGCGTCACGGCATCGAACTGGGGCGCAGCTTTATTCAGCCGCGCTACTGGGGACGCCGCGGCCTGGATTATCTGTGGTCGGGCATTGGCGCTTACCTGGCGCGTTACCCGCAATACCGTTATCTGTTTGGCCCGGTCTCTATCTCCGGCGGCCTGCCGCCAGCGGCGCGGGATCTGCTGGTAGCGTTCTACCGCCTGTGGTTCCCGGCGACCTGGCCTCTGGCCTCATCGCGTCGGCCGTGGCCCGCCACGATGCCGGACGTGCTCGCCCAGTTTAGCGGTGAAGATTACACCGAAGATTTGACCCGGCTGAAATCGCTGCTCGGCAACCTTGGTTGCGGCATTCCACCGCTCTACAAGCAGTACTCAGAACTGTGTGAACCGGGCGGCGTGCAGTTTATCGACTTCGGTTGCGATCCCGACTTCAATAACTGTGTCGATGGTCTGGTGCTGGTGGATCTAACGCGGCTGAAAGCAAACCGCTACGAGCGTTATATCGCCGCGCATCTGCCGGAGCAAAAAGCGGGCTAAATGTGACTAAAAAGCGTAACGCTCCGCAGGCCTGGGCGCTGGCTTTCGTGCCGGAGAAGGCGAAATTCTTTTCCGGCACGCATACATTCAACCCTGCACCAGCCGCAGCTGCGCCCGCCTGCTGTTCAGACGAGGATTATGCGTCAGGATGACATATAAAATCGGTCGCCAGGCCATATATATCCTCCTTTGTTAAATATTCCTGGATTTGCCTGAAACTGTTTTTTTTCCAAATTAATGGCTGCAAAAAATCAGGTCAATCTATTATCCAGAAGAATATTTAACATCAGGCATTCACCTGATTAATATGTGTAACCGCTCACAAAAAAGAGCCAAATCACGCCATAAAATCAATGTGTTAACTTATTGTGAAAATAAAAAAAATAAACGTAGCGCCCTTGTATTAATTAAAGCATCGAACGCGCAAAGCGACGTAAGAATTATCGGATTTAAATTTCCAGTTATTCCCTATTATATTTCCAAAAACCGCGTTAGCAGCTGTTTCTGTCCGCACTGAGACATTCAATTTCACCTTAGAAAGTTTCTTCCTCCGCTTTCACCATTGCAGGGCAGCCTGCACCCGTTTTCGGTCGTCGGCGGTGCACTTTTATTGTGCATTTAGCGCTGTGTTGCCTGTAACCCCATGAGCCAGAAGGTTTCTTTTTTCTGGCACTGACTTTGCAACTCTGCCTGCAACTGTATTAATGGCGAGGCAGTAAAAAGAATGAACACACAAACAACACTAAAAAGAACACTCGGCAGCTTCCGCCTGTGGGGCATTGCCGTCGGACTGGTTATTTCAGGGGAATACTTCGGCTGGAGTTACGGCTGGTCGCAGGCCGGAACGCTCGGCTTTCTGATTGTCGCGCTGGCGATTGCCGCCATGTACTGCGCCTTTATTTTTAGCTTTACCGAGCTGACCACCGCGATCCCGCATGCCGGTGGGCCTTTCGCTTACGCCTACCGCGCCTTTGGGCCTACCGGCGGGTTTATCGCCGGGTTTGCCACGCTCATTGAGTTCGTCTTTGCACCACCGGCGATCGCCATGGCGATTGGCGCCTACCTTAATGTGCAGTTCCCGTCACTCGATCCGAAATGGGTGGCCTGCGGCGCGTACGTCATCTTTATGGTGCTTAACATTCTGGGCGTCGGTATTGCCGCCACCTTTGAGCTGATTGTCACCCTGCTGGCGATTTTCGAACTGCTGGTGTTTATGGGCGTGGTTGCACCGGGTTTCTCGTGGAGCAACTTCACCACCAACGGCTGGGCAGGCGCGGAAAGCTTCAGCGGCCTCGCGCTGCCGGGCATGTTTGCGGCTATCCCGTTTGCTATCTGGTTCTTCCTGGCAATTGAAGGCGCATCAATGGCGGCAGAAGAAGCCAAAGATCCGAAACGCACCATTCCGCGTGCGCTCGGCGGCGGCATTCTGACGCTGACGGTGCTGGCGGTTGGCGTGATGGTTCTTGCGGGCGGTGTTGGCGACTGGCGCACGCTGTCGAACATCAACGATCCGCTGCCGCAGGCAATGAAAGTGGTGGTCGGCAGCAGCAGCGGCTGGCTGCATATGCTGGTCTGGCTCGGCCTGTTTGGCCTGGTCGCCTCGTTCCACGGCATTATTATGGGCTACTCCCGCCAGATCTACTCGCTGGCGCGCGCGGGTTATCTGCCTGCCAGCCTGGCTAACCTGAACCGTAAAACCCGTACACCGATTCTGGCGATCCTCGCCGGTGGCGTGGTGGGGATTGCGGCGATCTTCTCCGATTCGCTGATCACCATCAGCGGCATGCCGCTCACCGCCTGCATTGTGACGATGTCGGTCTTTGGCGCTATTGTTATGTATATCATCTCCATGGCCGCGCTGTTCAAGCTGCGCCGTAGCGAGCCGGAACTTGAGCGTCCGTTTAAAGCGCCGTTGTTCCCGTACGCGCCGGCTTTTGCGCTCGGCATGGCGGTTCTCTGCCTGGTGGCGATGGTCTGGTACAACACCCTGCTGGCGCTGATTTTCGCCGTGATGATGCTGGGCGGTTATATGTGGTTTCGTAAAACCGCATCGGCGCGTGAACGTGCCGCGCTGGACCCGCAACTGCGCGCTATCTCCTGAGGAGACGCAATGTATAAAACCACTCTGGCGCACCGCACATGGCAGTTCGCCAGCCTGAAAGAGGTCATGGCCAAAGCTTCCCCGGCACGTTCCGGGGATGTACTGGCCGGGGTTGCGGCACAATCAGCCGAAGAGCGCATGGCGGCAAAAATCGCCCTTGCCGATATACCGCTGCGCGAGATCCTCGACAACCCGCTGGTTCCCTATGAAAAAGATGAGGTGACGCGCCTCATCATCGACACGCACGACAGCGCCGCTTTTACGTTAATCGCCCATCTGACGGTGGGCGAATTTCGTGACTGGCTGCTGGCCGATACCACCGACACTGCGCTGCTGAGCCAGATTGCTCCGGCGATCACCCCGGAAATGGCCGCCGCCGTCAGCAAACTGATGCGCAACCAGGATTTGATCCTTGCCGCCAGTAAATGCAGCGTCATCACCCGCTTTCGCAACACCATCGGTTTGCCAGGCCACCTCAGCGTGCGCCTGCAACCCAACCACCCGACTGACGATCTGAAAGGCATTGCCGCCAGCATGCTCGATGGCCTGCTTTACGGCGCGGGCGATGCGGTGGTCGGCATCAACCCGGCCAGCGACAGCCTGCCGGTGCTGCAAAAGCTGAACCATATGATGGCGGACATCATCGACCGTTTTGCCATTCCCACCCAATCCTGCGTGCTGACGCACGTCACCAACACGTTACAGCTGATTGAGCGCGGCGCGCCGGTGGATCTGGTGTTTCAGTCGGTCGCCGGTACGGAAGCGGCAAACAGCGGCTTTGGCATTAACCTCGCGCTGTTGCAGGAGGCGCACGAGGCCGCGCTTTCGCTGAAACGCGGCACGCTGGGCGATAACGTGATGTATTTCGAAACCGGCCAGGGCAGTTGCCTGTCGGCGAACGCCCATCATGGCGTCGATCAGCAAACCTGTGAAGCGCGCGCCTATGCGGTAGCGCGGCACTTTAAACCACTGCTCGTCAACACGGTAGTTGGGTTTATCGGCCCGGAATACCTGTATGACGGCAAACAGATTATCCGCGCCGGGCTGGAGGATCACTTCTGCGGCAAACTGATGGGGCTGCCGATTGGCTGCGACGTCTGTTACACCAATCATGCTGAAGCGGATCAGGACGATATGGATACGCTGCTGACGCTGCTGTGCACCGCCGGCCTGACCTTCCTGATTGGCGTTCCGGGCGCAGATGACATCATGCTCAACTATCAGAGCACCTCATTTCATGATGCGCTCTACGCGCGTCGCCTGCTGGGGCTGAAGCACGCGCCGGAGTTCGCCGACTGGCTGACGCGGATGCAGATTATCGACACCCACGGCCAGTTACGCCTCACCGGCGCAAACCATCCGTTACTGACCGTGATACCACAAGGAGCGCCTGCATGAACTCGCCTGATGCCTGGTCCCTGCTGCGCGAATTCACCGACGCCCGCATTGCGCTGGGGCGCAGCGGCGCCAGCCTGCCAACCAACGAAGTGCTGAAATTTGGTCTTGCCCATGCCCAGGCGCGTGACGCCATCCATCAGCCCTTCGATAGCGACAGCCTGGCAAGCCAGCTCCACGAACTGGGGCTGAGCACGCTGGAAGCGCACAGTGCGGCGTCGGACCGACATATCTATCTCAACCGCCCGGATCTGGGGCGCATGCTGAGCGAAGAGAGCCGTGCCGATCTCGCCGCCAGCCGTACGCCCGCGCACGATCTGCTGCTGGTAATTGGCGATGGCTTGTCATCGCACGCGGTACACCGCCAGTCCGTGGGCTTAATCCGCGCCCTGCTGCCCTACCTTGAAACGCTGGGGATTTCGCTTGGGCCGATTGTACTGGCGCACCAGTCACGCGTGGCGCTGGGCGACGATATCGGCGAAACGCTGGGCAGCAAAGCGGTGGCCATTCTGATTGGCGAGCGGCCCGGTTTGTCCTCGCCGGACAGCCTGGGCGTCTACCTCACCTGGAAACCGCAGCGCGTACGCATTGAGTCGGAACGCAACTGCATCTCCAACATTCGCCCGGAAGGGCTGAATTACGAAGCGGCGGCCTTCAAACTGGCGTGGCTGCTGGAACAGGCGTTTTTGCGCCGTCTGACCGGCGTACACCTGAAAGATGAGAGTGATAACCCGGCGCTGCATGGCCGTGTTACGCCGCGAATTACCGCAACAAATTAACCCGTTGGCAATGCGGATCCCGCGTTGCCACTTTTCTCCCACCGCTCACTGCCCTTCCCCTTCGTCATTCGTCCCTGGCAGGCATAAAAAAGTGCTTACCCCCCGGCAGCACATCGTCTAAGTTGATGGCGTGATAAAAAAACAAACGGGTAACCTATGAAAATTGTCGTGTTAGATGGCGGTATTCTTAATCCGGGCGATCTGAGCTGGAGCAACTGGGCGAAGTGGCGGTATATGACAACTCCACGCCGGAGCAAGTGGCAGAAAGGCTGGCGAACGCCGATGTCGCCATCACCAACAAAGTTGCGCTGGGCGAAACGGTGTTCAGCCAGTGTCCGGCACTGAAATTTATCGCCGTCACCGCCACCGGCTATAACATTATCGATCTGAGTGCCGCGCGTTTACGTGGTATTGCCGTCTCCAATGTGCCCTCCTACGGCACCGCTACAGTGGCGCAATTCACCACCGCGCTGCTACTGGCGCTGTGTAACCGCGTCAGCGAACACAGTATGGATGTTCGCGCCGGTGGCTGGCAGCAGCGTAACAGCTGGTGTTACTGGCTGAATCCGATGGTTGAACTGGCGGGCAAAAAGATCGGCATTATCGGTTATGGCCGCATCGGCCAGGCGGTTGGCGCTATCGCCCAGGCGATGGGGATGACGGTGCTGGCCTGCGCGACGGGTTCAGCGAAAAAGGTGGAAAACAGTAACGTGCGGTATGTTGATCCCGACACACTGTACGCTGAAGCTGATGTCATCAGCCTGCATTGCCCGCTGACGCCTGCCACCAAAGGGATGATCAACCACAGCACGCTGCAAAAAATGAAACCCGGCGTACTGCTGCTGAACGCCTCGCGCGGCGATCTGGTGAATGAAGCGGATCTGGCTGCCGCGCTGAATGAAGGCCATGTCGCCGGCGCGGCGGTGGATGTACTCTCCAGCGAACCGCCTGCTGCCGATAACCCGTTGCTGTCCGCCAAAAACTGCCTGATCACCCCGCATATTGCCTGGGCATCGGTGGAAGCGCGCGGGCGCATTCTTGCGACAACCGTGGAAAACGTCGCTGCGTTTATTACCGGACAACCGCAAAACCGGGTGGATTAAGCGATCGGCGCCCGTTTGATCGCTTGAGCGAACAACCAGGCGCGATCTGCTTCACACTATTGTCTGATGGGCTACGCTTGGTTAATCCCCCTGATTCAGCAAGGAGCCGCCAATGATTGCCACGCAGACCCTGTTTCCGCGCCGACTGCCTCACCCGGACCCAAGCGATCCGGCGATTCTCAACTGGGCGAAAAACGCCACGCTGGCGGCAGAAAATGCCCTGCAAACGCCGGAGAACGAAGCGCAATTGCAGGAGATGATCGCCACCGCTGCGGGCAAAATTCGCTTTATCGGCAACCGGATGTCGCCGGGCAGAATGCTGGCGCTTAGCGGCCCGGAAGATCGGCTTATCGATCTTTCTCGCCTGCGGGGCGTGCTGGAAGTGGACAACGACAGTGTGACCTTTGGCGCGGGAACGCCGTTGCATGAGATGTTTGAAACACTGACCTCGATGAACCGCATGCTGGCCGCCTCGCCGGGCGTGATTGATGCGCAGACGCTGGCGGGCGCGATCTCCACTGGCACGCACGGCCAGGGAATGCAGCAAAGCTCGCTGGCGGATGAAGCGCTACGTATCCGGCTGGTTGATGCCACAGGCAACGTGCATGAGATCGATCGCCAGCATCGCTGGTTTGGCGCAGCACAGCTTGGTCTGGGCACGCTCGGCGCCATCAGCGCCGTCACACTGCGTACCCGCCCTTTCACCCTTTTTACCTGTTTCAAAAGCGCCAGCCCTGCCGATACGCTGGCGCAAGATCTGAACGACTGGAACGCAGAATGGGCGTTCAGCAAAGCATGGTGGTTCCCGGATGAAAATAAAGTTCATGCGTGGAAGTCCCGCGAAGCCACCGCCGAAGAGCAGGCGCGCTGGCACGACAATCACGGCGATCTGGTCGAGATGGAAAGGACGGACACAAAGATGAACGCGACCGTCGATAAAACGCTGGAACAGATGCGCGACGACACACAGATTGTCGATGACAACGGCAAACCGTTTCGCACCGTCACGCGCTTTAAAGATTTCACCGATGTGATTGGCGACATTTACCAGGTTTTTTGCCGGGGGATTGCCACGCCGCAAATCAATATTGAAATCAGCATTCCCATGGCGCGCGCTCCGGCGGTAATAGCGCGGATTAAGGCGTGGCATGAACGCTCGCACCCGCATATGCACTACCCGATTATTTTGCGCTGCACCGGACCTTCACAGGCCTGGCTCAGCCCGGCGTGGCAGGAACCGACCTGTTTTTTCGGTTTTGTAGTCTATTACGCCGCCGACGGCTCACTCTCTGAAGAGGGGCTGGAATTTCTGCGTGCCGCCGAACGGATGCTGGCGGAAGAAGGCGGTAAGCCGCACTGGGGAAAATATTACGACCCAACACTGTACGACTGGCCCACGCTGTATCCGCAGTGGTCGGCGTTTCAGGCAGTTCGCCAGCAGCTCGATCCGCAGGGGAAATTTCTCAACGCCTTTATGACGGAGCTACTGGCATGAGCGGCGCATTTGCCTGGGTGACGCTGCTGACGCAGCCTGATTATCTGCGCGGCGTGGAGACGTTGCAGCGCTCGCTGCGCGCCAGCGGCTCGCCGTGGCCGCTGGTGGTCATGGTGACGCCTGCGATTGATGACAAAATGCGCCAGCATCTGCAAACGCGGGGCTGCCGGGTGCAGGAAGTCCCGGTCACAGGCCCGGACCCGGCGCTGGCGCACCGCTATGCCAATGAACGTTTTGCCGAGGTGTGGAGCAAACTGGCGGTGTGGCGGTTGACGGAATACCAGCGGGTGGCCTTTCTTGATGCCGATATGCTGGTGATTAACAACATGGATGAGGTGTTTTCGCTGCCGCTCGCCGCAGACACTATTGCCGCCTGCCATGCCTGCCGCTGTAATCCCCAGCGCATTGCCAGCTATCCGGAAAGCTGGCGGCCGGAAAACTGCTATTACAGTTGGTGTGATGATCCCGGGATGCACGGCCATCCGCCCGCGTCGCTGGATAACTACCTCAACGGCGGTTTTCTGGTGCTGACGCCGGACGAGGCGATGTATCAGCAGATGATGCAGCGGCTGGCGGAGAAAGCCGATATCTCAGCGTACGTTTTTGCCGAGCAGGATTTCCTCAACGAGGTGTTCCGCGATCGCTGGCAGCCGTTGCATTACGGCTATAACGCGTTAAAAACCCTGGCGCTCCAGCATCCGCAAATGTGGGATCTCGCACGGGTAAAGAATATCCATTACATCATTGATAAACCGTGGGAGAAGACGCCACAGCCGGGAGATAAGTGGTACGAATTACATAAGTTGTGGTGGGAATACGCGTAAATCACCGGCCTGGGGTGGGTTGTTGTGCCCGGTGGCGGCTGCGCCTTACCGCCTACGCAGAGGCAAAATCAGCACTCTTTCGCAGGCCGGATAAGCGCAGCGCCATCCGGTGGATGGCGCTAAAACCTCACAGCATCTGCAAATAGATCCGCCGCAAAAGCTGGGTGATCGGCCCCGGTTTACCGTCGCCGATGGTCTGCCCGTCAACGGCAATCACCGGCCAGACAAACGTGGTGGCCGAGCTGATAAACACTTCACGGGCGTTGCGCGCCTCTTCCGGAGTAAACAGCCGTTCCTCGATCGTTACGCCGTGCTCCTCGGCCAGCTTCACCAGCGCTTTGCGGGTGATGCCGTGCAGAATGCTGTTGCTCAGCGGGCGGGTCACCACGGTGTTATCGTCCTGCACGATATAGCAGTTACAGGAACTTCCCTCGGTGATATAGCCGTTTTCCACCAGAAAAGCGTCGTCGGCGCCCTGCGCTTCGGCAAAGGCTTTTGCCAGACAGGGTGCCAGCAACTGCACGGTTTTGATATCCCGGCGCTGCCAGCGAATATCCGGGCAGGTCACCACACGGATGCCTTTGCTGGCCGCCGGATGATCCACCACCGCGCGCGCCTGGGTGAATAACACCAGCGTCGGCGGTGTACTGGCAGGCGGAAAATGGAAATCCCGATCGCCTGCGTTACCGCGCGTCAGTTGCAGGTAAATGCCCCCTTCCTGCAACGCATTTTCGACAATCAGCCGCTGGTGGATCTCGCGCAGGCCGTTTTCATCCACTGCCAGCGTTAACCCCAGCTCGCCGCAGGAGCGCACCAGCCGCGCATAATGCCCGGCAAAATCCACCAGCTTGCCATTCACCACGGCGGTCACTTCATACACGGCATCGGCAAACAAAAAACCGCGATCAAAGATCGATACTTTCGCCGCCGCTTCCGGCAGGTATTCGCCATTCACATACACTGTGCGTGACATTATTCTCTCCTTACGCTTCGCCATCAGCCCCACAGAGCCGCTGTCGGTGGAAAAAGTTCGCTGCCATCATAATGCAGCCCGTGCGGGCGATCGTCCGCCAGCAGCAGCGGCCCGTCGAGATCGACAACGCTGGCCTGCTGCGCAACTACCACGGCGGGCGCCATCGACAGCGATGTCGCCACCATGCAACCCACCATGATTTGCAGCCCAAGCTGCTGTGCCTGTGCCCGCACGCGCAACGCTTCGGTCAGGCCGCCGGTCTTGTCGAGCTTGATATTGATAAACTCATAACGCCCCACCAGTTGCGCCAGCGTGGCGGAATCATGGCAGGATTCATCGGCGCACAGCGGCACCGGATGCGGCAACTGCGCCAGTACGGCGTCATGCCCCGCCGCAAGCGGCTGCTCGATTAGCGAGACGCCAAGCGCCGCCAGCGCCGTCGCCTGCTGTAAATAGATACTCTCGTTCCAGCCTTCGTTGGCATCGACGATCAACCGCGCCTGCGGTGCGCCTTCACGCACCGCCGTCACACGGGCGATATCCTGCTCATCGGCCAGCTTCAGTTTCAGCAAGGGACGCCAGGCGTTTTCCCGCGCCGCCTGCTGCATCTTCGCTGGCGTATCCAGCGACAGCGTATAGGCCGTTTGCAGATGGTGCGGCGTTCCGCTGCCGGTCAGTTGCCAGATGCTCTGCCCGCTGCGTTTGCACTGCCAGTCCCAGAAGGCGCAGTCCAGCGCATTGCGCGCCGCGCCAGCCGGTAGCCGCTGCTGCAACTGCTCGCGGCTCATTCCGGCAGCGAGCTCGCCGCGCAGCGCCTCAATCTGCGCCATCACACTCTCAACAGTTTCGCCGTAGCGGGCGTAAGGCAGGCATTCACCGCGCCCGGTAATGCCCTGCGCCTGCAATGTTACCGACACCACATCGGCCGCCGTACGGCTGCCGCGCGAGATCGTAAATGCCTGGCGCAGCGGCCAGCGCTCATGCGCTACCGAGAGTTCCATTACAGCGTCGCCAACGCGTCTACCAGCGCGCCAACGCCCTGACGGAACGGATCAACCACCGGCAGCCCGGTGCGCTGCTGCAGGGAGGACATCAGCGCAATCGCCTCTGCCTTATCCAGCGCCGAGGTATTGACGGAAATGCCGATAAATTTCGCTTTCGGGTTCGTCAGTTGCGCCATTTTCAGGTTCAGCGCCATGCAATCGAGAATATCCGGTACAGGATAGTCAACGCCGCGCATATGTGTGCGGGTCGGTTCGTGGCACAGCACCAGCGCATCCGGCTGCGCGCCGTGGATAAGCCCGGTGGTCACTCCGGCAAAGGAAGGGTGAAACAGCGAGCCCTGCCCTTCGATGATATCCCAGTGATCGGCGTCGTTATCCGGGGCGAGGGTTTCCACCGCGCCGGAGACGAAGTCCGAGACAACCGCATCTACGCTGATGCCGCTGCCGCTAATCAGAATGCCGGTCTGCCCGGTTGCGCGGAAGGTGGCTTTGCCGCCACGGGCGAGGATCTCTTTTTCAATCGCCAGCGCCGTGTACATCTTGCCGCAGGAGCAGTCCGTACCAACCGGCAGCAGACGTTTGCCGCTGCGTTTACGCCCGCTGGCGACCGGATATTGCTGAGTCGGGTGGCGAACATCAAACAGCGAGCGGCCAAGACGGTCGGCCAGCGCCTTCAGTTCCGGGACATCAGCCAGTTTATTATGCAGGCCCGCCGCCAGATCCAGCCCACTTTCCAACGCATGGCTGAGGATGGAAATCCACTCTTTTGAAATAATACCGCCGCGGTTAGCGACGCCGACTACCAGCGTTTTTGCGCCCGCTTTTACCGCTGCGTCAATATCCATATCCGGCAACTGACAATTGGCATGACAGTTCGCCATACGGTATTGCCCGACACAATATTCCGGGTGCCATTGTTTAATTCCTTCCGCGACTTTCGCCGCCAGTTGATCGTGCGCATCACCTAAAAAAAGCAGATAGGGTTTTTGAATATTCATTATTTATCCCCCTCAGGATAAGACTGAATAAAATAATTAACGCAGAAATAACATTTCTGAAAAATGGAATAATAAACTGACTGCCAATGCAGAATAACAAGGGTTTTATTATTGTCAACCACCGCCAACGCAGGCCTTAATTACCATATTTATTACAATTATCCAGTTTTTTATGCTGCCAAAGAGTTTGTAAAAAACAACTGAAAATATTTTTATCTTTAAACAAGGCGATTGCAGACAGCGCAGGCATGAAAATATTTTGCACGCTACCTCACTTATTTATTCATGCACCACAACGGCGCACCTGCACTATTTTAGGCAACCAAAACAGTGCTATCACGGCGGGTAAATCTATAAGAAGAATGGATGAGAAAAATCTAATTAATGGATGTATGGTGAAATCGTTATTAACAGGCAAATCCTTTATTAAATAAATGCGATAAATCAAAAGCATCAGGCCGTTAATTCCTGTATTCCGGCCGCTTCGTTATTCCAGTGTTGCGCATTAATTGATGGTTAAACATAAACAATCAACTGACGGACGTGAGGTAACAATGAAGAGTTTTGGTGGGAAAGTCTCTTTAATGGCCGTACTGATTTCCGGCCTGGCGGGCGCACACAGTGCACTGGCAGAAGAAATTAAAATCGGTGTGGTGCTGCCGCTGAGCGGCGCGCTGAGCGGCTATGGTCAGCCTTCACAAAAAGGTCTGGATCTGATTCAAAGCATCACCCCGACGCTGAAAAACGGCGATACCATTAAACTTATCGTCATCGACGATAAGAGTGACAAAGTCGAAGCGGCGAACGCCATGCAACGCCTGGTGTCCAGCGATAAAGTGGATGCCGTGATCGGTGAAGTGACCTCTTCGAATACGCTGGCGATGGT
The DNA here is from genome assembly GCF_009935945.1 of Kosakonia sp. MH5. NCBI lineage: Bacteria > Pseudomonadati > Pseudomonadota > Gammaproteobacteria > Enterobacterales > Enterobacteriaceae > Kosakonia > Kosakonia sp. MH5. The sequence continues at coordinate 1,273,902 of NZ_QODH01000001.1, forward strand.
GAAAATCGCCGACGACACCAAAACGCCGCTGGTCTCTTCGACGGCAACGAACGACCGTGTTACCCGCAACCATCCGTATGTCAGCCGCGTCTGCTTCTCGGACAGCTTCCAGGGCGTGGTCGGCGCGAACCTGGCATCCCGCGATCTGAAAGCTAAAACCGCCGCCATCGTGTTTGACAGCAGCAACGACTACTCGGTTGGCCTGGCGAAAGCCTTCCGTACCCAGTTCCTGAAAAACGGCGGCACCATTCCTATCGAAGTGCAGGCGCCATCGGGCAGCAAAGATTTCAAAGCGCAACTCTCCAGCGTGAAAGCGAAAAACGTCGACATGATCTACATGCCGATTTACTACACCGAAGGCGCGCTGATTGCCGTGCAGGCGAAACAGCTCGGTCTCAACAAACCGGTCGTGGGCGGCGATGGCCTGGCGGCGGACCCGGTATTTTTCGAAGTGGGTAAAGATGCGGTCAACGGCTATATGACCACCGATTACTACTCACCGAACGCCAAAGAGCAGACGCCCGCTGGCGAAGCCTTTATCAAAGCCTGGGAAGAGAAGTTCAAAACCCCGACCCACACCTGGGGTGCGATGGCGGCCGATGCGTACAACGTGATCGTCAACGCCATGAACCAGTGTAATAACCCGCGCGATCGCGTCTGTGTTAACGAGAAAATCCGCGCCACCAAAGACTTCCAGGGTGTGACCGGTACGCTGACGCTGAAAGATGGCGATGCGGTACGCAGTGCGGTGATCAACGAAGTGAAAGATGGCCAGCTCGCCTTTAAAACCGTAGTTAATCCGTAAGCAGTAACCGGCTGTTAATAAGAGGTTTTTTAATGGATGGCGCCATTTTTCTCCAGCAGGTAGTCAACGGCATGAGTCTGGGCGGCATGTACGCCCTGATCGCTATCGGCTACACCATGGTTTACGGGGTTCTGCGCCTGATCAACTTCGCGCACGCGGATGTGATGATGGTCGGCGCATTTGCCACCCTGTTTCTGTTTTCCTCGATTGGGCTACCCTTTGGGGTAGCCATTTTTCTGACCCTCGGTTTGTGCGGCCTGCTGGGCATGTTCATTGACCGGGTCGCCTATCGCCCGCTGCGTCAGGCATCGAAAATTTCGATGCTGATCACCGCCATCGGCGTCAGTTTTTTTCTCGAAAACCTGTTCAACGTGCTGTTTGGCGGCAGTTCGCGCTTCTTCTCCGCGCCGGACTACTTCAACAAAACGCTGACCTTCGGCCACATCATCATTACCAACGTGGCGTGGATCGTGCCGGTGATCACCGTGTTGCTGTTGCTGGCGATCCTCTGGCTGCTCTATCGCACCCGTTATGGTATGGCGATCCGCGCAGTGGCGTTTGACGTTAATACCGTGCGGCTGATGGGCATCGACGCGAACCGCATTATCTCGCTGGTGTTTGCCCTCGGCAGCAGCCTCGCAGCGCTGGGTGGCGTGTTTTACTCCATCAGCTACCCAACCATTGACCCGTTAATGGGCGTGCTAATTGGCCTGAAAGCCTTTGCGGCAGCGGTGCTTGGCGGTATTGGCAGCGTCACTGGCGCGGTGCTCGGCGGTTTTATTCTCGGCTTTACCGAAGTGGTCGCGGTCGCCATTTTCCCCGAGCTTGGCGGCTATAAGGACGCGTTCGCTTTCATGTTTTTGATTCTGGTCTTGCTGTTCCGCCCGGTAGGCATCATGGGTGACGAACGCCTGGAAAGGAGCCGTTTCTGATGTTGAACCCGACCACGACGCTTGCCGCGCAGGGGCGTAACCTGCTGATTATTCTTATCACCATTGCGCTACTGGCAGGGATTAACCTGCTGTTTAACGACTACATTGTGCGGGTAATCAGCACCGTTTTTGTCTTTATGATCCTCGCTGTCAGCTACAACCTGATTAACGGCGTCACCGGCCAGCTTTCGCTGGAGCCTAACGGATTTGTCGCCGTTGGCGCATATGTCACCGCGCTGTTTATTCTCTCCAGCGACAGCAAAATGGATATGTTCGAAATGGCGGCGCCCAGCCCGTTTATTATGGTGCTGCACGCCAGCTTCCTGCCCGCGCTGTTAATCAGCGGCGTGTGCGCGGCCGTGCTGGCGGTGTGTCTGGCGTTTCCGGTCTTCCGCGTGCGCGGCGACTATCTGGCGATTGTCACGCTTGGCTTCGGTTTTATTATCAAGATCCTCGCCATTAACAACCCGCAAATCACCAACGGCGCGATTGGGCTGAACGATATTCCCCAGCAGCCGCATCTGCTGTTCTGGTGCGGCCTGTTTGCGCTGGCGGCAACCGGGATGATCCTGCAACTGGTGTGGTCGAAGTATGGCCGCATGATGAAGGCGATTCGCGACGATGAAGATGCGGCGATTGCGATGGGCATCAATACCTTCCGCATTAAAACCTGCGCGTTCGCCACCAGCGCTTTTTTTGAAGGGATTGGCGGCGGCCTGCTGGCCTCGCTGCTGACCACCATTTCGCCGGGGTTGTTCGACTTTATGCTCACCTTCCAGTTGCTGATCATTATTGTGCTTGGCGGTCTGGGCAGCACCACTGGCGCGCTGCTGGGCACCATTGTGGTGGTCGGTAGCGGCGAATGGCTGCGTTTCCTTGACCAGCCGCTGTCGCTGTTCGGTCACGATCTTGGCTCTTATCCGGGGCTGCGGATGGTGGTCTTCTCACTGCTGCTGTTGCTGATTATGTTGTTCGCCCGTGAAGGGTTGCTGGGGAAAAAAGAGCTGTGGCAGTTGCGCAGAAGGAGCCGTCATGACAGCAAATAACGTCATCCTGCAAGTCGAGGATATTGTGATGCAGTTCGGCGGGTTGCGGGCCATCGACAACGTCAGTTTTCATGTCGATGAAGCCGAGATTTTCGGCCTTATCGGCCCCAATGGCGCAGGGAAAACCACGCTGTTTAACGTCATCACTGCGAACTACAAACCAACCAGCGGCAGCGTGACGCTGGCGGGGAAATCGATCAAAGGGCTGAAGCCCAACCAGGTAGTGAATGCCGGTATTGCGCGGACCTTCCAGAATATCCGCCTGTTTAACTCCATGACGGTGCTGGAAAACGTGATGGTCGGTCTGGATCACGCCAGCCGCTATTCGCTGCTGGAAGCGGCGCTGCATATTGGCCGCTACTTCCCGGCTGAACGCGCCGCACGGGCAAAAGCGATGGAACTGCTGGAGTATATCGGCATTGCCGAGTACGCCGATTTGCAGGCCACCAATTTGAGTTACGGCAACCAGCGTAAAGTGGAGATTGCCCGCGCGCTGGCAACGGCGCCGCAACTGCTGTTGCTGGATGAGCCCGCCGCCGGGATGAACCCGAAAGAGACGGAAGATCTGGCCGGGCTGATTTTCCGCATGCGCAAGGATTATCAACTGAGCGTGCTGCTCATTGAACATGACATGCCTTTCGTCAACGCATTGTGCGAACGGGTAATGGTGCTGGAGTATGGCAAACCGCTGTTTAGCGGGCTGATGTCTGAGGCGATCCAACATCCGGAGGTGATCTCCGCCTACCTGGGGGAGGTACGTTATGCTTAGCGCCCGCGAGTTAAAGGTATTTTATGGCGTCATTCAGGGGCTGAAAGGCATCGATATTGAGATCAACGACCGCGAAATTGTGACGCTGATTGGCAGCAACGGCGCGGGAAAAACCTCGACGCTGAACGGCATCATCAACCTGGTGCGCTCAACCGGGACGGTGAATTTCCTCAATGAAGATATCTCGCGCAGCCAGACGCACCATATTGTGCGTAAAGGGCTGGCGCTGGTGCCGGAAGGCCGCAAAATCTTCACCAACCTGACCATCGAAGAAAACCTGCGTATGGGGGCGTATAACAACCTCGCAAACTTCACCCGCCTGCGGGACCGCATGTTTACCCTGTTCCCGCGCCTGAAGGAGCGGCGTAAACAGATGGCGGGCACCATGAGCGGCGGTGAGCAGCAGATGCTGGCGATCGCCCGCGCATTGATGAGTGAGCCGGTGTTGTTGATGCTGGATGAGCCAAGCCTCGGTCTGGCTCCGAAAGTGGTGGGTGAGCTGTTTACCACCATCCGTCAGTTGCGCGAAGAGAACATCACCATTCTGCTGGTAGAGCAAAACGCCACCGCGGCGCTGACCATCGCCGATCGCGCTTATGTGCTGGAGAATGGCAAGATTGTACTTTCCGGCGCGGCGCAGGAGGTGCTCGCCAACCCGGAAGTGAAAAAGATGTATCTCGGCGGGTAAACTCTATTCGTGGCTTGATGCCGGGTAGCGGCTTCGCCTTACCCGGCGCGATAAATGCCATGCCCGATAAGCCTTCGCGCTGTCGGGCATGGCGGTGCGATCACGGTTGCGGCCAGCGATGCTCCTCGGAGGCCGCCGTTGCCAGCAGCCAGTCGCGAAAATCCCGGCTCATCCGCTGTAATACGGCGGATTCGTCGTACACCAGGTAATAGGCAATCGGTGAAGCGACGGTAATGGCCAGCGGGCAGATCAAACGCCCACGGCTTAATGCCTCCGCCACCAGTACCCGGCGCACCAGCGCAACGCCCCTGCCCGCCAGTGCGGCTTCAATCACACCGTTTGAATCGATAAATACCGGGCCTTTATCGGTATCCACATCATGTATGCCCTGCGTGTCGAACCACAAACGCCAGTCCAGCCGGTGTTCATCATGCAGCAGCGGGTAATTCAGTAATTCGCGCGGCGAAGCGGGACGGTTTTCCGCCAGCAGCGCCGGGCTGCACACCGGCAACAGATGGTCGTTCACCAGACAGTGCGACTGAAGCCCCGGATACACACCCGCGCCGTGACGTACGGCAAAATCGATCCCTTCATTGCTCAGATTGACCACCCGGTTAGTGGTATTAATCTGCACCTCCACGCCGGGATGCAGTTTTTCGAAAGCGCCCAATCGCGGCAACAACCACTGAATGGCGAAGCCGGGCGTGCAACTGACGGTGACTTTGCTCTGGCTGGCGTTATCCATTAGCCGCTGCGTGGCCTGTGATATCTGGTTAAACGCAGGCTGAATAGCGCGCAGGTAAATGTGCCCTTCCGCCGTCAGCGCCAGAAAGCGCGGCCCGCGCATAAACAACCGGACATTCAGCCACGCCTCAAGCCTGGCGATTTGCTGGCTCACGGCACTGGCGGTAATGCATAACTCCTCGGCCGCCGCTTTCATACTCATATGTCGGGCGACGGTAGCAAAACAGATTAACGCCTGCAGGGGCGGTAGGGTCATCGCGGCTCTCCGCATAATTAAGTGCAACTAAACTGTAGCAAAAATGCTGGTTTGTCAGCCTGATGCCACCGGGGTAAAACATTTTTAGTTAAAAACGCAACACAAGGAGTTGCACAATGCGGGCCATTGATTACCTGAGATTAATGATGCTGGCGGCCATCTGGGGCGCGAGCTTTCTGTTTATGCGGATTGCCGCACCGGAATTCGGTGCCATTAACACCGCTTTTCTCCGCGTGCTGTTTGGCTTTCTTGGCCTGGCGGCACTGCTGGCGCTATTTCGCCATACGTTTCAGTTTTCCGGTAAGCTGCGCGCGGCCCTGCTGCTTGGAGTGATTAACTCCGGGCTGCCGTTTTTGATGTACTGCCTGGCCGCGCGTTGGCTGCCTGCCGGGTATTCCGCTGTTCTCAATGCCACCACGCCGTTGATGGGCGCGCTGGCGGGCGTGGCGTTTTTTGGCGAACACCTGAGCGGGAAAAAGTGGGCGGGCGTGGTACTCGGGCTGGTGGGGATTTTGACGATTACCACGCTCGGTGAAATGCGCAACGTGCAGGAGGTCGCCGCTGGCGTGGCGGCGTGCCTGGTGGCGACCGGCTGTTATGGCGTTGCCGGTTTTCTCACCCGCAACTGGATAACGGCGCGCGGCGGGCTGGATCCGACGCTGGTCGCCTTCGGCAGCCAAGCGGGCGCCACGCTATTTTTGCTGCCGTTCTGCGCCTGGTCGATTAGCAGCGGCGCAACCATCAACTGGGCGCAGCCGTCAGTGTGGGCCTGCGTGCTGGCAGTCGGCCTGCTCTGCACCGCCGTGGCGTATATTCTCTATTTTCGCCTGATTGCCGATATCGGGCCGCTGCGCAGCCTGACTGTTACCTTTCTTATCCCGCCGTTTGCCGTGCTGTGGGGCTATCTAGCGCTGGGCGAAACGCTGAACGGTGGGTTTCTTATTGGCGCGCTGATTGTCTGCCTGGCAGTATGGCTGGTGGTCAGCCCGACGGCCGCGAAACGCCGTTAGCACAGGTTCTGCTACGCTTATCTTCACACCACTTTAGCGCGCTGCCGCTGCGCTTCGCCTCAAAATGGTGCATTTGCGCCTGTACTCACCACGAAAACGCATTGCCAGCCATGCTGGCATGCTTTCTGCATTTTTACAGAATCTTCACACGCGCAATGCAGGGGATGACAATGATAAAAATAACGCTTCCGACAGCACCTTACTACGATGAGATGCTCAGCGCAGAGGGCAGTCAACGCCAGCATTACGATGCCTGGTGGCAGTGGCTTCAACAGACCGACCAGCACGCCATCCATCAAAAGAAAGAACAGGCAGAACTGTTATTTCACCGGGTGGGCATTACCTTCAACGTTTATGGTGAAGAGGGAGGCACCGAACGCCTGATCCCCTTTGACAGCGTACCGAGGATTATCCCGGCCCATGAGTGGTGCACTCTCGATCAAGGCATCCGCCAGCGCGTCAAAGCGCTGAACGCTTTCCTGTACGATATCTACCATCAGCAAAATATCCTCAACGCCGGTATTGTTCCGCGCGAGCAGGTTCTGGCGAACGAGCAGTACCAGCCCTGCATGCAGGGCGTGGATCTGCATAACAATATTTACGCTCACATCACCGGTATCGACATGGTACGTAACAGCGATGGCCGCTATTACGTGCTGGAAGATAACCTGCGCACCCCGTCCGGCGTCTCCTATATGCTGGAGAACCGCAAGATGATGATGCGCCTCTACCCGGATCTCTTCGCCAGCCAGCATATTGCGCCGGTGGAGCGCTACCCCGGCTACCTGCTGCAAACCCTGCGAGAAAGTACCCCGGTGGACGATCCCACGGTGGTGGTGATGACGCCAGGGCGTTTTAACAGCGCCTATTTTGAGCACAGTTTTCTGGCACAGCAGATGGGTGTTGAGCTGGTAGAAAGCGCCGACTTGTTCGTCAAAGGCGGCGCGGTCTATATGCGCACCACTGAAGGCCCGTGCCGGGTGGATGTCATCTACCGCCGCATTGACGATGCGTTTCTCGATCCGCTGGCGTTTCGCGCCGATTCGATGCTCGGTGTTCCGGGCCTGCTGTCGGTCTACCGGTCGGGCGGCGTGGTGCTGGCGAACGCGATTGGTACCGGCGTGGCCGATGATAAATCCATTTACCCCTATGTGCCGGACATGATCCGCTTCTACCTCAGCGAGGAGCCGATTCTCGGCAATATCGCCACCTGGCAGTGCCGCAAGCCCGACGATCTTAACTATGTGCTGGCCCATCTCGACAGCATGGTGGTGAAAGAGGTTCACGGTGCGGGCGGGTACGGCATGCTGGTCGGCCCGAAATCGACCCGCCAGCAGATTGAGGATTTCCGCAAGCGGCTGCTGGCGAACCCCGGCAACTATATTGGCCAGGAGACGCTGGCGCTCTCCACCTGCCCGACCTTTGTCGAAGAGGGGCTGGCGCCGCGCCATATCGATCTGCGCCCGTTTGTGCTCTCTGGCGAAGAGGTTCGCCTGGTGCCGGGCGGCCTGACGCGCGTGGCGCTGAATGAAGGTTCGCTGGTGGTGAACTCGTCGCAGGGCGGCGGCACCAAAGATACCTGGGTGATGGAGGAGGATGAATGATGCTAAGCCGCACAGCCAGCGAACTGTACTGGATGGCCCGCTACCTGGAGCGGGCAGAGAGCTTTGCCCGGGTGCTGGATGTTACCTGGAAGCTGTCAATGATGCCGCGCCACCGCCAGCAGCAACACGATTTGGCGCTGCCGCTCAATCTCACCTTTTCCCATGAGCTGTTTCAGCAGCGTTACGCCCGCTTTTCCATGAACAACCTGCTGAACTTCTTCGCCCTTGATAGCCACAACCCGAGCAGCATTTATAGCTGTATTGAAATGGCGTGGAATAACGCCCATGCGGTACGCGGCAGCCTGTCATCGGAAGTGTGGGAGTGCATCAACACCACGCGTATCGACATCCGCAATCTGCGTCAGTCCGGGGTGGATAAAATCGGTATTGATACCTTTTTTGACTGGGTAAAAGAGCGCTCGCATCTGTTTCGCGGCGCGATGTTCGGCACGTTGTTGCGCAACGATGCGCAGTGTTTTATTCGTGTCGGTACGCTGATTGAGCGCGCCTACGCCACCGCCCAACTGCTGGCGCTTAAAGATCAGCAACTGAACAACGATCCGGATCCAGTGCGTGAATATTATCGCCTCGACACCCTGCTGCGCGCGGTGAGCGCCCGCGAGGCCTATCACAGTATTTACCGCCAGCCGATCAGCCGGGAAACCGTCAGCGAACTGCTGGTGTTCCGTAATGATGTGCCCCGTTCGCTGCATGCCTGCGTGGCGGATCTGGTACAGCAACTGGAGATGATCGGTAATACGCGGGCGCATGTTCCGCTGCGACGGGCGCACCTGCTGCATGTGGAGCTGCGCTTTGGTTCCCTCGACGAGGTGATGGAGCAGGGGCTGCAAAACTGGCTGAACCACTTCCTCACTCAAATTAACGAACTGGCCGACAGCATTCGCCAGACTTATCTGGAGGCGATATGAAACTCACCATCAACCATTTAACGCATTACCAGTACGATGAAGAGGTGAAATTCAGCACCCAGTATCTGCGGCTAACACCGCAAAACTCCGCGCGCCAGCAGGTTAGCGAGTGGAAACTGACGCTGCCCGCCTCGGCCGTCGCCACCCATGATGCTTATGGCAACCTGATGCATGTGCTGACGCTGGACAGCCCGCACCAGGAGATTTTTATCCACGCTCAAGGGGTGGTGGAAATCGCCGATAATGTGGAAGAGAGCCAGGATAACAGCGATGAAACGTTGTCGCCGCTGGTCTTTTTACGCGTCACGCCGCTGACGGAACCGGACGATCTGATCCGCGGTTTTGCCAGCCGCTATTACCGGGAAGCAGCGCCCGAAGAGAGCCTCACATCGCTGATGGCGGAATTACAGCTAAAAATGCCGTATACTCCCGGCGCGACGCATGTGCAGGACAGCGCAGCGGACGCATTCGCCAAAGGGAAAGGCGTCTGCCAGGATCATACCCATGTGTTTCTGGCCTGCTGCCGTAGCCTGAAGATCCCGGCGCGCTATGTCAGCGGTTATGTCTATAGCCGGGATACCGAGCACGTGGCGATGCATGCCTGGGCGGAAGCCTGGATCAACGACCGCTGGCACAGTTTTGATATCACCAACAATACCCGCCTGCTCAACCAGCATCTGCGGCTGGCGGTGGGGATGGATTATCTGGATGCCTGCCCGGTGCGCGGCAGCCGTTTGGGCGGCGGCTGCGAAGAGCTGTTTTCCACCGCTGAAGTGAATCTGTTTACGCAACAGCAGCAACAGGTTCAGCAGCAATAGCGTTAACTGTTATGTAGAAAGGTGAGGTAATGACCTACTGTGTGGCCATGCGTCTGTGCGACGGGCTGGTCTTCGCTTCTGACTCCCGGACCAATGCGGGCGTCGATCACATTGCGACGTTCAAAAAACTTCACGTTTTTCAGCGTGAAGGCGAACGGGTACTGGTGATCCAGTCCGCCGGTAATCTGGCAACCACGCAGAGCATTATCAGTCTGCTGACCTCGCGTATTGAGAGCCAGCAGACGCCCAACCTGATGCAGGCCGAAACCATGTACGACGCCGCAACGCTGATCGGCGAAACGGTGCGGGAAGTTATCCACCGCGACAGCAAGGCGCAGCAAAACGGCAGCAACACCAACTTTGGCTGTAATATGCTGCTGGGCGGGCAGATTGGCAACGAAGAGCACCGGCTGTTTCATATCTATCAGGAAGGGAATTTTATCGAGTCGACCAACGACACGCCCTACTTCCAGATTGGCGAAAGCAAGTACGGTAAACCGATTATCGATCGGGTGTTAACGCCAGATACGCCGCTGGAGCAGGCGATGTGCTGCGCGCTGATCTCGATCGACTCCACGCTGCGCAGCAATCTCTCCGTCGGCATGCCGCTGGATGTGATGATCTACCGCCGCGAAAGTTTTCACGCCCGCGAACAGCAACGGATTATTGAAAGCGATCCCTATTTTATTGCCATCCGCAAAGCCTGGTCTGAAGGGCTGCTCAACACCTTCCGCCAGTTAACACCCTTTCCCACTCAACCCTGATCCCGGCACGCCGCCGGGCGGTTTATGCGCAGAGGAAAACGTGCGGCGCATCGCCGCCTGGATGCGCACTCACCTGCACATCGGCACCGTACCACTGCGCAATCACCGGCGTCTGGATCACCTGCTGCGGCGAACCCTGCGCCACCAGCCTTCCCTTATGCAACAGCAGAATACGATCGGCCCACAGTGCCGCCAGATTCAGATCGTGCAGCACCACGCAGACATGTAATTTGCCGCTGGCGATGAGCTTTTTCAGCAGCCGCAGCAACTGTTGCTGGTGGTAAAGATCCAGCGCCGATGTGGGTTCGTCGAGAAACAGCCAGCCTTCCGGCGCGCTGTCGCGCCACAGTTGCGCCAGGCAGCGCGCCAGTTGCACGCGCTGTTGCTCGCCGCCGGAGAGCGTGGCATAGCGCCGATGCGCAAGCTCATCGCAGCCAGTCAGCGTCAACACTTCACGCACAACGTCGGCTTCGCGCTGCGATCCCCACGGCGCGCGCCCCATCGCAACAATCGCCGCCACTGGCCAGTCAAACCGCAACTGCGTTTGTTGCAGCATCACCGCCCGACGGCGGGAGAGCGTCTCTGCTGGCCACTGAGCCAGTGCGCGCCCGGCCAGTTGACACGTACCCGCATCGGCGGGCAGATAACCGGTCAGCAACCGCAGCAGCGTTGATTTTCCCGCGCCATTCGGGCCAATCAGCGCCACCAGTTCACCACCGTTCAGCGTTAACGACACATCATCAATCACCCAGCGCTGCCCGCGTTGCAGGCGTAAATGCGCGGCGGTTAAGGTGTTATCCATGCGCGGCTCCTCGTTGTCGAAAAATCAGCCATAAAAACCACGGTGCGCCGAGCAGGCTGGTAATCAGCCCTACCGGCATCTCCGCCGGTGCCACCAGCGTACGGGCGGCGGTATCGGCAATCAGCAGCAGTATCGCCCCGGCTAGCAGAGAACCGGGCACCAGCGCGCGATGATCCGGCCCCAGCCACATGCGCATCAGGTGCGGCACCACCAGGCCGAGAAAACCGATGATCCCGCTGATGGCGACAGACGCTGCCACCAGCAGCGCGCTGCACAACAGCATCACCCGTTGCAGCGCCGGAACGTTGACGCCGAGATAGTGCGCCTCTTCATCGCCCAGTTGCAGCAAATTGAGCTGACGGGCAACGCGCCACACCACCAGCGATGACGGCACAATCAGCGTGGCGGCGATGGTAAACGTAGACCACTGCGCCTGGCCGAGGCTGCCCATTCCCCACTGTGAAAGCTGGCGAAGCTGGGCGTCATTACTCAGCCAGGAGAGCACCCCGACAGCCGCGCCGCACAGGGCGTTAATGGCGATGCCGACCAGCAGCAAGCGCGACAGCGTGTTGTCGCGAGCTTTGCTGAGCAGGAAGATCACCACCATCACCGCCAGGCTACCGATAAAGGCCGCCACCATCGGTGCGTAGAGCGCCACCAGCGCAGGCACCGGCAGCGGCAATACCAGCCAGCAGGCCACCGCCAGCGCGCTGCCGCTGCTGATCCCCAGCAAACCAGGGTCGGCGAGCGGGTTGCGAAACAATCCCTGCATCACGCAGCCGGAGAGCGCCAGCGCCGCGCCGACCACCAGCGCCAACAGCACGCGCGGCAGGCGAATGGTCAGCCAGATTTGGCGCAGACCTTCGTCGCCCGCCTGCCACAAACTGGTGAGCGGCAGATGCATGGCACCCTGCGTGCTCGCCAGAAACGTCAACCCGAGCAGCAGCAACAGCATTCCCCACAGCGCGCGAATAACAGCGCGGCTCATCAGGGTAATTGCTCCGCTTTTTTACGCAGATCCCGCAGCGCCTGCGGCGTGCGCAGACCAAAGCCAAGCAGCGCCATATCATCGACAATCAGCAACTGTTTATGCCGTCCGGCGGGCGTCTGCGCCAGGCCTGGCAGTTTCCACAGGTTCGCTTCGCCGCCCATGCTTTTCACGCCATCGGCGGAGATGACAATCAGATCCGGCTGACTCGCTATCACCCCTTCCTGCGAAAGAGCGCGATAGTGGGCAAAGCCTTGCATCGCATTCTGTAAACCCGCCGCGCGGATCGCACCGTCTGCCGCCGTCTCCTGCCCGGCAACCATCGTGCCCATCCCGCCGTGGCTTAACAGAAACAGCACCCGCTTATTGAGCGCCGTTTTCGGCAGCGCGGCGATTTGCGCCGCCACGTTTTGCCGCAACTGTTCGCCTTCGGCAGTTTTACCGAGCGCGGCGGCAATCACCGCCACTTTGTTATCAATGGCTGCAGGCGTATATCCGCCCGGAACCGGGATCACTTTGACGTTGTTCCCGGCGACGTTTTGCAACACCGTTGACGGCTGCGCCTGTTCGCTGGCCAGCACGATGGTCGGGCGCAGCGACAGGATGCCTTCGGCGTTGAGCTGGCGGACATAACCAACATCCGGCAGTTTGCTCGCCTCCGGTGGCCAAGTGCTGGTGGTGTCGCGCCCCACCAGTTGCGACTGTGCGCCCAGCCCGTAGACGATTTCGGTGACATCACCGCCGAGCGTCACCACTCTTTCCGCAGCGGCACTCGCCATCAGCGGCAGCGCCGCCAGCAGCATCAGTAATTTTTTCATGCGGTTTGTCCTTCGTTGCACAGCGCATCAATTTGCCTGCGCCACTGGCTCTGTTCCGGCTGCCCTTCGCTACGCTGGCCGTAAAGCTGCGCGATTTGCGTACCATCGGCAGCGAACAGTTCAAGGCTGGTGACATGACCCTCGGCGGTTGGTTTACGGGTGACCCAGCTTTCGGCGATCCCTCTCTCAAGCAGGTGCAGCGTGAAGTGTTCGTTGAAGATGTTGATCCAGCCTTTCATCGGCGTCAGCGTCTCCAGCGCGCCGGTGAAGATCTGCACACAGCCGCGGTTGCCGACGAAGATCATGATTTCATTGCCTTGCTGTAACACCGTCTCCAGCAGGCGCGGCAGTGCTTCGTTGCTGACCTGGCAGGCCAGATCGTCGCCCACCAGGCGAAACGCCTGCTGGCGCGAGAGGTTATGTTTTTTCAGCAGGCCGAAGAACTGATGGACATCGGTCATCGCCCGCCATGCCTGATCCAGCGCGACGCCATCGGCGCTTTCAGCGTGCGGTTCGGCAACCGCTTTGCTAATTGCTAACGGCAGATCGGCCTGCGCCGTGAAACGGGTCACCACCTCGCTCCACGCCGCCATATCGGTCTGTTCGCTGGCGTAGACTTTCAGCACCGCATCGCCCTGCTGGTCGAAGAACTGAATGCTTTGACGTTCGCCGCGCGGGCTTTGCTCACGCAGGCTAAAGGCGCTGGCCCACTGATTAATAAACAGGCGCAGATCGAGCGCGCGCGGGTTGAGCACCAGCCCGGCATGTTCGCCGATATGCAGGTTGGTGAAACGGCCCATCTGTTCATGCACCGCATACTCGTTGCGGCAGATGCATTTGGTGTCACCGACGAGTTCCAGCGCGGCGAGAAGCCCGCGCATATCGTCGTTCAGGCGCACGGCATCATGCCCGACGCGTGATTGGGTTAATTCGGCTTCGCTGATCGCCATCCCGGTGGCAATATCGCGGGCATACTTAGCAGGCTCCTGCGATTTAATTGTCTGATATTGCTGCCAAATTGCGAGAAAATCGTTTGACGAAACAGGCATAGCATTCGCTTCCTTTATCATGTTAAAAACCCCGGCAGCGATACCGGGGGATGAAGACCTGGACCGCATGCGCGATCAGAAATCGACGTTGACGCCCAGTTGCCAGGTACGGCCCGGCATGACGGCCAGCGCTTTGTCGTAGGCATCCTGATTGGTGGACTCCTCAATGGTGCGGCTGCTCAGGTAGTCCCAGTATTTGCGGTCGGTAATGTTGTAAACGCCGCCGTTGATTTTCACGTGTTTCGCCACTCGCCAGTAGGCCGTCCAGTCCAGCAGGCCGTAACCCGGCACGCGCATATACTCGGTGCTGGAGTCATTAATCGCGGAGCCGGTATTGGTGTAAGACTCGCGGCTGGTGGCGGTGGCGCGTTTACCTTTCACAAAGGTGGCTGTCAGCGCAGTACCGTAGCGTTTCGCCGGATCGTCCCAGGCGACGCCCACGATCGCTTTCATCGGCGCGACGCTGTCGAGATCGATGTATTTGTCGCCCATATAGCTGGATTTCGATTTCCCTTCGGTGTAACCGTAAGCCAGCGTGGCGCTCAGACCATCGACCTGCTCAAACCAGGTGCCAAAGTTAAATTTCGCGCTGATTTCGCCGCCGTAGATAAAGGCTTTATCACGGTTTTCCGCCTGATAGGTGGTGTAGATGTTCGACGGAACGTTGGTGAATTTATCCGGGTTATTGGCACGCGTATAACGGGTATATGCGATAAAGTTTTTGTAGCTGTTGTAGAACAGCGCGGTATGCAGCGTAACGCCTTCGGTGACCTCCCCTTTCATGCCCCATTCAACGTTATTGCTGGTTTCGGTTTTCAGATCAGTGTTGCCGATCAGCGCATACTGCTGGCGACCCGCATAGCTGGAACCCAGGTTCCAGGAGCCGTAAAGCTGGCTGGCATTCGGGAACTCGGCACCGCGTTTGTATTGCAGGTAGGTCATCAGGCGCGGCGTGATGTCGTACTGGAAGGTTAACGACGGCAACAGTTGGGTGTCGGAATTTTTCCCGTACAGAGTGGAGACTTCGGACTCATCCAGCGCGGTGCTGTTGGCCGTCAGACTGGAGAGGTTATCCGGTTTCATTGATTGATGAACAACGCGTGCGCCAGGAATGATGGCGAAATGGTGGCCATCTGCATCGAAGTTAATCTGATCCTGCACGAATGCGCCCAGCGTGTAACTTTTGCTGTCCGCTTCCGGCTGCATGATTTCGCTGTAGATACTCGGCACCGGCGACTGGTTAAACGGACGCTTGGTTTTGGTGGTGCTGGCGTTGAAACCGGCGCTCAGATCGTGGCGGCCAAGGGTTTTCGCCAGCGCATTCTGTATGCCCCAGGTATCGGTATCGTAATTGGAGTACACCGTTTCCATGGTGGCGGTGGTGCTGTCCGGCATGTAAGTGCGGTCATGCGCTTCGGTGTGCTGGTAATAAACTTTGCTGGACATGCTGTCCAGCCAGTCGTTCATTGGCGTCCAGTCATCTTTCAGGCTGACGCCCCAGCGGCGGGTCTGGCTGGTTTGCTGTGCGTCGCCGAGGATGGTGCTGCCGCTGCTGTTCCATGAGTCGTAATGGGTGTGATTGGTTTTGTGGTAGTAATCCAGCGTACCGGTCAGTTTATGCTCATCGTTTGGCTGCCAGATACCGGAGGCCATCATCGCATCGGAGTGCCAGTTCGCCGGGTACGCATCAATGGAGCCGCTGTTGTTGCGGGTTTGCTGACCATCGCGGCGGCTATAAACAAAGATACCGCGCAGGGTTTCATCCCCTGCCGCGCCGGTCACGCCGTTGTGCCAGCTACGATCGGCGGAGTCATAATCGCTCTGGTAACCAAAGTAGCTGTTTTTACCCGGGTGCAGATAATCGTCCGGTGATTTCGGGCGGAAGGAGACGTTGCCGCCAATCGAGGTGTTTGCTTGATCGGTGGGCGTCGCGCCGGACTGAATATCCACATTGCCGTACATATACGGATCGATATAGTCACGGCCAATGCCGAAGGTGTTCAGGCCCGCGCGGCTGACGTAGCTACGGCCGGTTGCATCCGGCTGCGGAATGCCATCAACATCAATTCCCACGCGGTTACTTTCCAGGCCGCGAATGTTGTAACCGGTGTAACCACCACGGTCAAAACCACTTTTGCCGTTACCAGAACCGCCGCTTGCGCCGGTCGCGCTAATCAGCGGCTCGTAACGCATGATAGAGCCGAAATCTTTCGCGCCTTTGTTTTGTAAATCCTGTGCGCTAACGGAATGGCTACTTCCTGCTTTCAGCACCGGTGCAGGCGCCGTAACGACCATCTGTTCGGCCGTATCCTGTTTCGCATTCGTTGCGGTAGTCGTCGAGGTATCGGTATCCGCTGCCAGCGCGGTGTTCTGATACAGGGCTGCGAGTAATGAAGTCACCACCACGCGCTTCCTGAAGCGACGCGGAGAAAGTTGCGATTTACACATAATATTTTGTAAGCCTTAGAATTTATTAGTATCAGGCTCACGTCTTACTTCCAGTCGTTCCACGAAACGAGAATACGTCAGGACAAAAATGCAGGTTATCGTTATGTTATGAGCTCAGATAGTAATGATAATGATTATCACTTGCAATGAATTCATAAATTTCTCACCTTTGTGTCCGCACTTTGCATACACTTTGCTGTCTGATTCGCCTTTTGGAGGGACGAGAAAATGAACAAACCGGCGATTACTTTACATTATTGCTCGCAGTGTAACTGGATGCTGCGCGCCAGCTGGATGGCGCAAGAACTGCTACATACGTTCAGTACCGATCTCGGATCGGTGCGTCTGATCCCCGGCACAGGCGGAATTTTTGTGATTGATATCGATGGCACAGTCATCTGGGATCGTAAGCAGGAAGGCGGTTTTCCCGATGCTGCAGAGTTAAAACGCCGCGTGCGCGACTACTGCTTCCCGGAAAAACCGCTCGGGCACGTAGAGAAAAAAAGCGATTAAGCGTCAAGCTGCGCAGGCAGTCATTGATGATGCGCATTGCGACCAATAAAAAGTTTTAGCAGGTAAAAAAAAGCCGCCCGCAAGGGGCGGCTGCAAATGCGACACCAGGGTTTCAAACGTCAGAATGGATGAAATATGTTCAGATTATCAATAATTTCAATGTGTTAACGATGAAAATATTCATTCACAAAGATCTTTTATTTTCATTACAAATCCCTGTTTTACAGGGATATTCTGATCATCGTTTTACAATTTGTTAGCACGCTCATTGTTAGTAACGAAGATGCACTTGCATGCCTTCAGACACAGAGCGGATTTCCTGTGTCTGAGGGTTCTTTTTTCGGGTTTTTCATTCAATTACGGGCAGTACATTGAGCGTTCGCTGCACTGCCAGTAAATTTATTTTTACATTCAGTAATGGAAGTTATTGAGTGCTATTTTCGGCAGGTGGTTTGCGATTCGCCATAATTGAAATAAAATATTTTTGATACGGCGAAAACTCAAAATTAATCGTGTCAGTCGCATCAAAATTAATAATTTTCACATACGTATAGCGCTCAATCATTTCATGGCCAGAAGTGTCACCTCTGAAAAAATCGTGCATTCCGTAACTCTCTTGCTCTTTGCCCATCAACCACTCCAGACTCACATGTAAATGGCGAAAAACCTGGCCTGCGAACCGTTCTGGCTTACCGTTTCCCGGCAAGCCAAATAAAACAAAAAAAATCAAAAATATAATATTTTCTGCTATCAGATTTTTCCACCAACTGATATTGCTAAAGCGCTTATTCTTAATAATTATTACGGGCTATATCGTGCATGTCCGTTGCGTCAATGTTCCTAATTCTGCTTATTTAGTGGCATTAGTCAATACTCACTCATAGCGCCATTAAAAAAATAGGAAAAAACATCTTCGCAAGATTAAAATAAAAATGTTGCCAATAGTCCTGGTATTTTTACGGTTAAAGAGAGGGGAAGATATTTACCTTCCCCTGCATACAGTCTCAATACAGTGCGTTAATCAGCGTAAAACCCAGCGCCGTCATCAGCAACGAGCCCAGTACGTGCACCAGTACGGAGGTCATTGCCCACAGATAATTTCCCGTTTGCAACTGCGCGAAAATCTCCAGCGAGAAGGTTGAAAAAGTTGTCATGCCGCCGCACAGGCCCGTGGTGATCAGCAATCGCCAGGTGGGATCGAGATGCGGCTGGCGCGTAAAGAACGCCAGCGCGCCACCAATGATCATGCCACCCAGCAGGTTAACCAGCAGCGTACCCGGCGGCAGATTGGGAAAAAGCGCATTTAAACGTAGAGAGAGCAGCCAGCGGATAACGCAGCCTGCGGAACCACCCACAATGACGGCAAATAAAGACTTCAGCATGTTTTTCCTCATCAATACATCACGTTGAGGCATGCGGGAGGGACAAAAGAAAAACGCCTGACATGCCTCCATTTAAGAGTCATATCAGGCGTCATCAGCTTCTCCAGGAAGCGGTTGGGTAAGGTGGAACGCCATCACCTTCTGGCGCATTGTTAATGATTTTGCCCCTGCAGGCAAGTTACAGTAAGCCTAAGTGCTCAACCAGAATTAAACTGCCGATACCCATCAGCACCACGCCGCCGAGCACTTCCGCCCATTTGCCGATCGCCGCGCCAAGAAAACGCCCCAGCAGCATACCCGTAGTCGCCATAATCGTTGTCGCAAGGCCAATCATCAGCGCAGTCACCACGATATTCACGTTGAGAAACGCCAACCCGACACCCACGGCCATCGCATCCAGACTGGTGGCAATGGCGGTGGTCACCAGCAGCCAAAAACCGTGACGGCGCGGGGCTTCAACGTTTTCGTCAGGCGATTTACTCAACCCCTCTTTCACCATCCGCGCGCCAAGCGCCAGCAGCAGCACAAAGGCGATCCAGTGATCCCAGTGCATGATGTACTGACTGGCGGCCAGCCCCGCAGCCCAGCCAATTACCGGCGTGATAGCCTCAATGACGCCGAAGATCAACCCTGTTCTCAGCGCTTCGCGAACGGGCGGACGTTGTAACACCGCGCCCTTGCCAATGGCAGCAGCGAAGGAATCCATCGACATCCCAAAGGCCAGAATAATCATTGCATAGAAACTCATTGCTCACCCTTTAAAACCGCCTCAACAGAGGGGAAAAACACTGCGCTGCGAAAAGAGCGGCAATGGTGCCACAGCAACGACAAAAAGGCAAAAATTACTTATTTATCATAAACATATAGATGATGCTATGTTTTATAACCGAAGCTATGTTGCACACATTGATGATTTCTAATATTGTTATATTATAACATTTCATTACATAACAAATCATCAGGGAGCGCAGTATGATCATGAAGAAATCCGCCTTTGTTCTGGGTATGGGCGTATTACTGGGTAGTACACAGAGCATGGCTCACGATCATCACCACGGAAAGCCGCTGACAGAGGTGGAACGCAAAGCCAGCGAAGGCATTATCGACGATAAAGATGTCAAGGATCGGTCACTGTCCGACTGGGACGGGATCTGGCAATCGCTGAACCCATATCTGCTGAATGGCGATCTCGATCCGGTGCTGGAGAAAAAAGCGCAGCACGGCGACAAAACGGTGGAGGAGTACCGCGCTTACTACAAAAAAGGCTATGCGACCAACATCGATACCATCGGCATTGAAAATAACGTGATTGAGTTTCACACCGGCAAAACGGTCACCCGCTGCCGCTATGACTACGCCGGTTATAAAATTCTGACCTACACCTCCGGCAAGAAAGGCGTGCGCTATCTGTTTGAATGTAATGACGCGCAGTCAAAAGCACCGAAATTTGTGCAGTTCAGCGACCACATTATTGCGCCGCGCCAGTCGCTGCATTTCCATATTTTTATGGGCAACGAATCCCAGCAAGCGCTGCTGAAAGAGATGGATAACTGGCCGACCTTCTATCCGTACAATTTGAACAAAGCGCAGATCGTAGACGAAATGCTGCACCATTGATGCCTGCGGGTGATTCAGCCTGTTTACGCCAGATGTGCCTGCAACCAGCCTTTAACGTCCTGCGTCGCTATCTGATGCCGGGCGTTCCAGGTCTGCTCCATCGGCCACCAGACCCCTTCGCCGCGGGCGAAAGCGGTGCGATAGCGGCACATTTGATCCTCCGGTTGCAGGCGCAATGCATCCGCTAACGCGGGCAGCGTATAAACGCCTCTTTTAAATGCCTGCCCGGTTACGGCTTCAACGGTATCCGCAAGCGTGGCATACGAGAGCGTTTCCCCGGCAATCAGCACCACCTCATTCATAATGCGCGGTTGATGCAGATAGATAGCGGTAGTCAGCCGACCAATATCGGCAGGCGAAGTCACCGTCACCCGCGTCTCCCACCCGCCCAACGCATTTATCGTTTTTTGCTCCAGATTCACCACATCGAATGCTGGTTCAAACAGGAAACTGGTAAACATACCGGTCGACACGATCACCCATTCGGTGCCGGTTTGCGCCCGCAACAGTTCCCGGACATCATACTGCTCGTCCCACACCGGCTGGCCGCTGCCTTTTCCCACCACGTCGTAATCCACACCAAACTGCCATGGAAAATAGCGGCGTACACCTGCAGCCAGCACTGCACGGGTGATTTTAAGCTGCGTACCCGTTCCGGCGACAAAGCCCATGCAATTGATCACCGTATCAAACTGCGCCAGCAGCGGGATGAGCGAGTCAACCGTGCTGGTCGCAATATCGACAGCGATAAATCTCGCACCGCGATCCACCCACTTTTGGTGTGCCGCCGATCGCAAATGGCCGCGTTCATCCCACGCGCCTGGCGAAACCACAACCGTAACTGTGCCCTGCGCCTGCGTCACGGCAGGTACCAGCACGTTCAGCACCGCCGCGCCGAGTTGTCCCGCCCCAAGCACCAATACGTTTTCGTTCTGTATAGCCATTTCACGTCCTCATTCAATCAGATGGCAGTTTTACTGCACTGCGAAAAGATTACGGCGAAGGCGTGATTTCGATAAGGTACAAAATTCAGGTTAGACTGTTCGTTAAAATGGGATAATCGAAAAAAAGCGGAGGAGGAAAAGTGGATAAACTGGAATCGATGCGCGTCTATGTGCAGGTGGTGGAAACGCGCAGTTTTGCCCGCACCGCAGAAGCACTCGGCCTGCCGCGCTCCACCGTCTCACGGGTAATTAAGGAGCTGGAAAACGGGCTGGGCTTGCAGCTTTTACAGCGTACCACGCGCAAACTCAGCGTGACGGCGGAAGGAAACCGCTACTACGAGGCGAGCAAAAGGATACTGGATGATATCACTGCGCTGGAGTCCTCTTTCCCCGGCACTCACGGCCAGCCCGCGGGTCGCCTGAAAATCGGCATGCCGCAATCGCTGGCGCGGCACTGCATTCTGCCCCGGCTGGGTGAATTTTTGCACCGCTACCCGCAACTGGCGGTGACGCTGTGCTCCAGCGATAACGTGGAGGATGTGATCCAGGAAGGGTACGACTGCGTGATTCGTACCGGCAGAGTGGAGGATTCCACCACGCTGGTGGCACGCCCACTGGCGAAGTTTAGCTGGGTGGTGCTGGCTTCCCCGCAGTACATCGCGCAGTATGGCAATCCCGCTGATTTACAGGCGTTACGCCAGCATAAAGCCGTGGGTTATCTGAATCACCGTACCGGGCGCACCACCGACTGGCTGCTGAGCCACGCAGGCGACGATCATGAAATTCGCCTCAGCGAGACGCTGATCGTTGACGATACGGATGCCTATATTCAGGCCGGGATACAAGGGTTGGGGCTGATTCGCGTCGCCAGTTATCTGGCGCAACCCTGGCTGGCAAGCGGAGCGCTGGTGCGCTGTATGGAGAACTACACCTTTGACTTGCCCCTGTCACTGGTTTACCCGCAAAGCCGCTATTTACCCCCCTCAGTGCGGGCATTTTATGACTGGAGCAAAGCGGTGCTCAATCAGCAATAAACCGGGCAATCGCCCGGCGGTTCACTCAGCCTTTCCACGGCGACTGGCGGATGATGCGACAGAAGTTCAGCGGCGCAAAGTGCGGATCTTTATCGGCTAACACATCGGCTTTAACGTTGCCAAACGTGGTCGCAGGCCGGTGTTTAATGCCGTCATAAAAGGCCTGGATGATCTCCTCTTTAAAACGGGCCGGGCGTGGATATTGACCAACCACGGCTTCACGTTCCGCCTCGTCAAAACCGTTATAGCCAATGCCCAGCACATCCATTTCCACACCTGCGGTGACCAGCGCAATTTCCGGCGCCATAAATTCCGGAATACCCGGCGTGGTGTGCAGCGCAATGGCCGTCCACACCTTGTCCATATCCTGTTGCGTCACGCCATAGTGCTGCATAAATTCGCGCGCCGCATTGGCTCCGTCCACCTCGAAACGCTTATCACAACTGCAATGTTCGTGGGTTAACCCCATGTCGTGAAACATACAACCGACATAGAGTAATTCGTGGTCAACCTTGATATCGCGCTGCCTGCCCGCTAATGCGGCCCAGTAGTAAACGCGGCTGGAGTGGTTAAACAGCAGGTCTGATTCAGTATCGCGAACCAGGGCGGTGGCGTCGCGCGCCATCTGGCTATCAGGGATGCGAATACCTTGTACGTTGAAGCTCATGTTCTCTCTCCGGCTGGAATGTGTGTGGGTCATTCTAGAAGAGAAAAGTTGTGTCTATAACAGCTCAAAACAGGCAATATCGGACATAACGTTATCCGCAGACTCCAGAGGTGAAAGATGCTGCATACCATCGTCATACTGGCTGTTCCTGGCGTGCAATTGCTGGATGTTGCCGGGCCTTTTGATGCGTTTGCCGAAGCCAACCGCCTGCTGCATCGCCAGGTTTACCAGCCGGTATTGATGTCGCTGGAAGGAAAGCACCTTCACTCCTCTTCCGGCGTGGCGCTTAATGCAAATGCCAGGCTTACTGATTTTTCACCGCCAGAGAATGCTTCCTTCCTGATTGCTGGTGCGCCGGACATCGACACGCGTGCACTGACGGAACGGCAAATCGCCGCCGTTACTGCCCTTTGCCGCCAGAGCGTGCGCTATGGCTCGGTCTGTACTGGCGCGCTGCTGCTGGCGCAAACCGGGCTGCTGCATCAGCGCCAGGTGGCCACGCACTGGTCGGTCGCGGAGCAACTCGCCAGGCGCTATCCGGATATCGCGGTTGATGCGGATGCGTTGTACGTCGCGGACGGGCCGGTCAGAACGGCGGCGGGCGTCACCTCCGGCATGGATCTGGCGCTGCGTTTTATCGAAGAAGATCTCGGTCGCGACGTCGCCCAGGATGTGGCGGCCAATCTGGTGATGTTTTTTCGTCGTCCCGCCGGGCAGGGGCATTTTGTGCGTAAGCAGCAGATCTCCGTTGGCGGGCGTTCGGCGTTGCAGGACTTACAGCGCTGGGCATTGCAGCACCTGGCGCAGGTAAAAAATGTCACGCAGATGGCGGAGCATATTCATCTCAGCGAGCGCCACCTCAATCGCCTGTTTCAGCAGGAGATGGCAAAGAGCACCGGCGAGTGGCTGGAAGAAGCGCGGATTGCGCAAGCACGGGAACTGCTGGCCAGCGGCCTGGCGATTAAAACGGTTGCCGCACGCTGCGGCTACAGCAGCGGTGATGTCCTGCGCCGGGCATTTATTAAAGTCACCGGTTTAACTCCCACGGTGTACCGCAAAATCTATGGCAGCCGCCTGTAGCGAAACGCGTTTGCAGGCCAGATTGCAAATGTCCTGAATTAGCACCATCAACGTCATTTAAGACATCCCTGACTCACTTATGATGCTTCCATCGCATCCATTGTTGAACCAGGGAGTCTGCTATGAACATCGCTACACAACATCACAAAGGCACTGCCGTTATTACCGGCGCATCGACCGGTATCGGCGCGATTTACGCCAACCGCCTGGCCCGTATGGGTTACGACCTGATTATCGTTGCCCGCAATCATAACCGCCTGAACCAGATGGCCAGCCACATTACCGCAGATACGTCGCGTAACGTGGAAGCGATCGCCGCCGACCTTAACGATCCGCAACAACTCCGTGCGCTGGAAGCCAGACTGCGCGAAGACGCCAGCATCACCCTGCTGGTCAACAACGCGGGCGTCGGCACGCATACGCCGCTGCTGGGAAGCGAAATCGATCGCATGGAAGCGATGATTAACCTGAATGTCACCGCCCTCACCCGCCTCACTTACGCGGTAGTGCCCGGCTTCGTTGCCCGTGGTACAGGCGCAGTTATCAACATTTCGTCCATCGTCGCCATCGCCCCCGAAGTGCTGAACGGCGTATACGGCGGGACAAAAGCCTTTGTGCTGGCGTTTAGTCAGTCACTGCATCACGAACTGGCCGATAAAGGCATTCAGGTGCAGGCCGTACTGCCTGGCGCAACGGCAACACCATTCTGGGACAACGGCGGCCTGCCGCTGGAACAGCTCGACAAAGCCATTGTCATGAGCGCTACGGACATGGTGGATGCGGCGCTGGTGGGCTTTCTGCAGGGCGAGCTGGTGACCATTCCTTCCCTGCATAACGACGCCGACTGGCAGGCACTGGAACAGCATCGCCGGGCGCTGATACCGCAACTCTCCACAAACGTACCGGCAGAGCGCTATCGCGCAACCGTCACCCACTAACCGTTAACAGAACAAAGGATGAGATCATGAAACTGACAGGCAATACGATTTTTATTACCGGCGGCACCTCTGGTATTGGCCGTGCGATGGCTGAAAAATTCCACCAGCTTGGCAATCAGGTAATCATTTCCGGACGGCGCCAGGCGCTACTGGATAGCGTCACCGCCGCTAATCCCGGCATGGGCGCAGTCGTGCTGGATGTAACCCGCGCGGACAGTATCAACGCCGCAGCCAAAGAGGTGTTATTACGCTATCCGGCGCTGAACGTGGTGATCAACAACGCAGGTATTATGCCGTTTGATAACGCCGCCGGTGAGCTGGATGACGAAATGGCAGTCACGCTGCTTAACACGAATCTGCTGGGGCCAGTGCGCGTCAGCGCCGCGTTTATCGAACATCTGAAAAAGCAGCCGGATGCGGTGCTGATCAATAACAGTTCGATTCTGGCGTTCCTGCCGCTCGCGGCGAATGCGCTTTACTCCGCAACGAAGGCGGCCATTCACTCCTACACCCTGTCGCAGCGTTTCCTGTTGCGCGACAGTAGCGTCAAAGTGATTGAAATTTCGCCGCCGTGGGTAGATACCGATCTGATTTATAAAAGCGGCGATCCGCGCGCGATGCCGTTGCAGGACTTTATTCAGCAGACCTTCGACAAACTGGGCACCGATACCCTTGAAGCGATTGTGGACAGCGTACTGCCCGCGCGTGACAACCCCGGAGCGAATGAGCATGTGATGGTTAACGCGTTCAACCAGTCCCTCGTCGATAACCCCATTCCTGTTGCATAAACGATGACGGGGCAGCCCGCTGCCCCTTTGCTGGAGTTGATAATGCAGAACCCAATCCCCCCTTCGCAAAGACGCGCCCTGTGGGCGCTGAGCCTGGCCTATTTTGTTCAGGCGACGGGCGCACTGTCGGTTGCGGGCAGCCTGGCCGCAGTCTCCCATGAATGGGGATTAAGTGACGGGCAAAGCGCCCGTCTGCTCTCCATTTTTGGTTTAACCTTCGCGTTGGCCGCTCCGCTGGCGCAGATCTTTTTCGGTCACCTGATGCGTAAATATCAGGTACTGGCCGGGATGCTGGTATTTGGCCTCGGCGCACTTCTCTTTGCGATGGCAGCAGATTACCCGATGCTGATCGCTTCTCGCATTGTGATGGGGCTTGGCGCTTCGCTGATTGGCCCGGTACTGGTGGCGCTCGGCGCGGAGTTAGTGGCGCAGCACGATCGCGGCAGTGCTATCGCCATGATATTGCTTGGTGTCTCGATGGCGAGCATGGTGGGGATCCCGCTGGCCGCCTGGATTGCTACGACATGGGGGGCGCGTGAACTGTTTGCGCTGGTCGCCTTGTTCAGCCTGTTTACGGCGCTGGCGGTGTGGTTAAGCGTGCCAAACATCGTTAAAGGCGCGGATATCCACTTTCGCCAGTTGGTCGCAGTGCTGGCGGAGGGTAAATCGTTGGCGGCGTTCCTGGTGGTATTTTTTATCACCTCCGGCGTCTACGACATGTACGCGTTTATCTCTCCGCTGATCCGCGATAACTGGCACGGCACAGCCACCAGCGTTTCTGTTGCCTTAGCGGTGATTGGCGTCGCCGGGATTTTTGGTAACCTGTTTGTTGGCCGCGCAGCGCGTCGCTACAGCGCCGAGCGTTTACTGGTGGTAGGCATCACACTGCTGATTGTGGATATGCTGGCGATGATGATCCTGCCCGCAAAACTGATGCTGCTTTATCTGCTGCTGGTACTGTGGGCTTTCTCTACGGATCTGCTATGGCCGTCCCAGCAGCGGCGAGTGGTGGAAATCGCCACGGCCGAAACGCGCGGGATTTCGCTGGCGTTAACCAGCGCCTTTATGTTCTGTGGGATTGGTTTTGGCTCGGCCGTCGCATCGTGGATCTATCCGCTGTGGGGTTTTTATGGTGTGATGCTCAGCGCTGTTCTGTTCTTATTACTGGCGTTAATCAGCCTGCTGATTTCGGAGCGATTACGCGTTCGCTGCCCGACACTCCAGCCCGCCAGCCTGCGATCTTAGGGAGTCGCGATGCATAAAATTGGCTTAATCATTGCCGACCATTTCCAGATGCTGGCGATCTCCACGCTGACCGTGTTTGAGTTTGCCAACATGGCCACCGGCAAAGCCTTTTACCAGCCGGTGGTCTACTCCGAATTTGGCGGCACGGTACGCTCATCATCAGGTATTGGCGTGGATTCGCTGCCGCTTTCGGATGATACGCAGGTGGATAGCTGGCTGGTAGCGGGCGTACTGACACCGGTTGAAGAACCGGCATCAGCTGGCATCGTCCATTTTCTGCAAACCACGGCGCTCCAGGCACGCCGCATTGCGGGGGTCTGCACCGGCGCCTTTGTGCTGGCGCAGGCCGGATTACTGGATAAAAAACGCGCGACCACGCACTGGGCGCACGCCCGCAG
The DNA here is from genome assembly GCF_009935945.1 of Kosakonia sp. MH5. Classification (NCBI taxonomy): domain Bacteria; kingdom Pseudomonadati; phylum Pseudomonadota; class Gammaproteobacteria; order Enterobacterales; family Enterobacteriaceae; genus Kosakonia; species Kosakonia sp. MH5. Next base: position 1,300,978 of record NZ_QODH01000001.1, read on the forward strand.
TTTGTTGCAGTTGCATCCCGACATTCAACTTGAAGATGATCGCATTTTTATCATTGATGATCGGGTCTGGACCTCCGCAGGCATGACCGCCGGGCTGGATATGGCGCTCGGCATGGTGGAAAAAGATCTGGGTGCGGAGATCGCCCGCGCAGTGGCGCACAATCTGGTGATGAACCAGCGGCGCTCCGGCGGGCAAACGCAGCATTCGGAGATGCTGGCGCTGGCACCGCGCTCCGATCGTCTGCAAAGCGCGCTCGAATATGCCCGCAGTAATCTGAGTAAAGCGCTGACGGTGGAACTGCTGGCCGATGCCGTCCATCTGAGCGCCCGCCAGCTTAGTCGCCTGTTTCGCCAGGAGACGGGGAAATCGCCGGCCAAGGCGATTGAGGGATTACGCCTGGAAGCTGCGCGGCTGATGATTGAGCAAAGCCGTTTGTCGCTGGATGCCATCGCCCGCGAATCCGGTTTTCGCGATCGCCGCCATATGAGGGAAGTCTTTATTCGCGGCTATGGCATTCCGCCGCAGTCGTTGCGTACCGGGCGCTGAGCCCGATTTTCTCTTTGCGCATGAAAGTGCTGTCGCCCGAAAGGGGATTATTTGTTCGCACAGGCGGCGTAGACTGAGCACAGTTTTATACGCTTAAAGGAGCAGAAAAATGCAGGAAAAAATCACTATTGTCGCCACCATTACCGCCCATGCAGGCGCCCGCGATAAAGTAGCTCAGGCGCTGAAAACCGTGGAACGGGACGTTCAGGGCGAGCCGGGATGTGAGCAGTACCAGTTGCATGTCAACAGCAAAAACGATCATCAGTTCGTGATGATTGAGCGCTGGCAATCGGCGCAAATGCTGGCGCAGCATGAACAGGCCGCGCCGTTCAAAGCGCTGGTCAGCGCCATTGACGGCTTAGCCGATTTACAGGTCACGACGCTGACCGCCGTCGCCTGACGACCAAACCCAGGCATTCTGGCCTGGGTTTCTTGTCTTCACGCTTTCACCAGCTCCGGCCATAAGCGCAGTGTGGTGTCGATAATCTCCATCAGCTTTTCCCGCGTCGCGCCTTCCCGCGCGCTGACCGCCATCCCCTGCACAATGCACATTAAAAAATGCGCAATCACCGGCAGATCGCTGTGTGGCGGGATCTCACCGCGCAACTGGCGCTGCTGCAAAAATGTCAGCAGGGTCTGTTCCTGCGAAGCATGCTTTTCCCGGATCGTCTCGACGATAGGCGCAGCCGACGATGACACCGTGGCAGAGGTGTTGATCAAAAAGCAGCCCGCTGGCGTGTCGCTTTGGGTAAAACAGCCGACTACTGCGGTGAAATAATCCCGCAACGCCTGGGTTACGCTCTTCTCATCACAAAACAGCGTCGCCTGGTGTTTCGCAATAAAGCGCGCCATGTAGCGGTCGAGAACCGCCATGAATAACCCTTCTTTATTGGTGAACTCCGCATACAGCGTTGGCGCTTTCGCGCCGGTGGCTTCCGCCAGCTCGGCCAGCGATGTGGCTTCATAGCCATGCTGCCAGAACAGCATCATCGCTTTGTCCATCATCTCCGCTCTGTCGAAGACTTTTGGTCGTCCACGACTTTTTTTCGTACAGCATGTGACATCGGTTGTCATGGTTCCTCCCTTGTCCACATGGATTTAATTACTAATCATTATAAAAACATTGCAAGGGCGATGACCAGCGAAGATTTTTAAAAAAATTTCACCACTCAATGCATTGAATAACAAAACATTTATATTTATTTTAATGATCACTATAAAAATAATATTGACGAGTGATGCAGATCACACTTATGATTTACCTATCGATCGTTAAGTTAATACTTACGACGCCCAAACAAACCATTTTAGAAAGGTAAATCACATGAAAAGCATTCAGTCCCTGATCGCCGTTGCAGTTCTTAGCTCCCTCTCTTTCGCCAGCATGGCTGCGGTAGAAGTTCAGTCTTCTCCGGCCGACCAGCAGAAAGTGGGCGTGATTTCCGCCAATGCCGGTACCAACCTCTCTTCGCTGGAAAGTGAACTGGCGCAGAAAGCCGATGAAATGGGTGCGAAATCGTTCCGTATCACCTCAGTGACCGGCCCGAACACCCTGCACGGCACCGCGGTTATCTACAAATAAGACGTTGGCTGGTCACCAGCCACAACAGAAGATTTTTAGATTCGGGCAATAACGCCCAACACGAATGAGAAATTTAAGGAATAACACCATGAAAACTTTCAATACTATCGCTATCGCTGCTGCTCTTTCTGCTCTCTCTTTTGGCGCTTTCGCACAGACCGTTACGGCTACCGGCCGCACACTGGATGATGCAGAATCCGTGATTGCCGCCCAGGCGCAGAAAGAAGGTGCGTCTTACAAAATTATTGAAGCCAATACCAATAACAACGTACACATGACAGCCGAACTGACCAAATAAGTTTGTTGCGATGTTCTGTGTGAGAGGCGCCTTCGGGCGCTTTTTTTATGCCCGCGAAGGCGAACCCGCATGGTTGTAACGGGTGAATTGCTGTTCCAGCATCGGGCGTCCCCACTGATCGCCCTGCCACTCTTTGCTGAGTGTAAAGCCACAGGATTCATACAGGCTGCGGGCCGCATGCAATCCGCTGAAGGTCCAGAGCTGTACCGCGTCGAACTGTTGCTCGTCGCAAAATGCCATCGCACGGGCCAGCAGTTCTCGCCCGATGCCGCTGCCTCTGCACTCTTCGTCAAGAATAAACCAGCGCAGATGCGCCTCGTTATTTCCCAGATCTTCCCCGTCAATAGCCACCGAACCTACAATGCGCCCGTGACGAACGGCAAGCCAGATGCCGTTACGCGGATTGTCCAGCCGCCCGGCAAACTCCGCCAGCCCGGCAGCGACTTTTGCTTCAAAAAAATAGCCAAAATCATAGTGCTGCGAATAATAGCTGGCATGCATTTCGCTGATCCGGCCAATCATCCCCGGCAGATAACCGCTGACAATTTCCGGTTTTGCACCGCCCAGTTGCGCCGCCCCGTTGCGGCAACTTTCCAGCGCAAAGGCGTAAGCGGATAATCCACGGGCGACCACTTCACGCTGCGCATCGCTCAGATGCTCCATCGCCTCACGCACGCGCATCGCGCCATAGCGGTTAATGCGGGCAACGCTCTCTTTCCCTTTTGCAGTCAATTGCAGTGTCTTAAAGCGCGCATCGTCAGTGGCCTGAACTTCCTGTAACTCCCCCGCTTTAATCAACCTGGCCAGCATGCGGCTGACGCTGGATTTTTCCAGCCCCAGAATATTGACCAGTTGCGCAGCGGTGATGGCGCCGTGATGTTCAACTTCCAGCAAGGTATGCACAGCGGAGGGCGAGTAATCCGTGGCGGCAAGCGTCGAATTCATAAAGCCAAGTTCACGAACCATCAGCCGGGAGGCGACACGAATGTCATTAATCAGGTTGGGCGCTGTCATCATGTTTCCGCTACAGGATAGTTAGTTGTACTATACAACCACCTGCAGTACATCCTGTCAATGCAACAGACTGACGCTCACGGGAAAGCGCTGACGCCGCGCATAAAAAAAGGCTGCCAGGCAGCCTTTACGCATTTATCGGGGCTGACGCTTCAGCCACGCAATAAAGTTTTATTCAAAATACACCGTCGGATTTTCGGCCAGCGAAACGTATTTTTTGCTGTTTTTATCCAGCGTACGGATTTCGCCGCTTTCAATATCGTAAACCCACCCGTGCAGACGCAGCGCGTTGTCACGAAGCCCGACGGCCACAGAAGGATGCGTTTTGATATTGTTCAGTTGCGCAATCACGTTCTCTTCGACCATCGCATTGACTTTGTCGGTTTCGTTTTCAAAAGTTCTCTTCTCAACAACGGCTCTTGCTGCATCTGAATAGTGCAGCCAGTGGGCCACCGCAGGCATTGGCTCCAGGCTCTGAGCGGTAGCGATCGCTTTCATCGCGCCGCAGTTGGAGTGACCACAAATCACGATATCCGTCACGCCCAGCGCCACAACCGCATATTCGATTGTCGCTGATACACCGCCCGGCTCCGGCCCGAACGACGGCACAATATTACCGGCATTGCGGATAACGAAAAGCTGTCCCGGCTCCTGTTGCGTCACCAGTTCCGGCACCAGACGGCTGTCTGAGCAGGAAATAAACAAGGCTTTCGGGTTCTGACTGGAGGCCAGGCTACGGAAAAGCTCTTTACGTTGCGGGAAAATTTCTTTCTGGAAGCTGAGGAAGCCTTCAATGATATGTTGCATAGCACGTTCTCTTTTTTTCGGTCTTCATTTCGGTTTGAGAAAAACCTCACGCCAAAAGTCCCGCATCTTGACGCAAATTGCAATAGTTCTCTGTCTGCATCTCTTTTTGCGTCCCGTCAGTTCACGGCGAGCCGCAGGCCAAGATTGGCGGGATAAGGCGCGAAATAGCTCTGTGTTTGCAGGTAACTGTCTGGATATTCCGCCAGATAGTGTTGCAGCAATGTTAATGGCGCAAGCAGCGGCAATAACCCAAGCCGGTAGTTGGTGATCACCGACAGCAGTTCAGCACGCTGCCGACTGGTGAGGTGCCGGGTAAAATAGCCCTGAATATGCATCAGCACGTTGGTGTGATTCTTGCGCGAAGCGACATGTTTAAGGAGCGCCATAAACTGCTCGCGATAAGCGACAAAGAAAGCATCCAGATCCTTCCACTCGCCGAGCCGGGCAACAAAGGGACCGATTTTGCGGTACCCCGCCTGGTGATGAGCCAGCAACTGAAGTTTGTAGCGGCTGTGAAACGCCAGCAGATTGCTGCGGGTTAACCCCTCTTCACGTAGCGCATTCAGCTCATGCAACGCGAAGATCCGCGCGACAAAGTTTTCGCACAGCTGCGGATCGTGCAAGCGCCCATCCTCTTCTACCGGCATCCACGGGTATTTTTTCAGCAGCGCAGCGGTAAACAGCCCGATGCCCGCTTTACGTCCGCGATGGCCCTGCTCATCATACAGCCGTACGCGTTCCATCCCGCAACTGGGCGATTTAGCGCAGACAATAAAGCCGGATAAGTTACTGACGGAAGGCAGAAAACGTTCGGCAAAAGCAGCCATTTTGTCCGTCACATCTTCCTGCGGATCGTGGCTAAAACGCATGCGGGTGTCGCCATCGGTCGTCTGGATCAGGCGCAACGCCGGGCGAGGAACCGGCAGACCGATGGCCATCTCCGGGCAGACAGGCTTAAACGTGACCCACTGCGCCAGTTCATCCATGACAAACCCCATGCGTTTATGTCCCCCGTCGAAGCGCACTGCGGAGCCCGTCAGACATCCGCTAATCCCAATCGTGGGTTGATGGTTCATAAATGCCCCCTGCGCTTAACGGGTATAAAAAGACCTACCTTAAAAGTTACACAACAGAGTATATTTGTCTAAGTTTTAAAAGATAAAATTTGTTAATGAATAAATATTACAAAGAGTTATTAGTCAGCAAACATCAAGCTACCGGGAACGTTTTTAAAGGGTAATAACGTCAAGGGAGACAACCTGCTGCCACTGCATAATCTGTTTTTTACGCGCGGCGCTCAGCTTTCCGCTGGTCACCAGCAACCATTTGCGCTGCGGGAAGATCTCTGGCGCCAGCATTGCCGGAGGAGACGGAAGAATATCAATACGTTGCCCCTGCCCGGTGCGCAGTAACGCTTCAAGCCAGATTTCACAGGGATCGTTAAGGTGCCAGCCGGTGAGCAGATAGTTTTCGCCGGGCGCTTTTTTATCCCTTTCCAGACAAAACGCCGTATAGGAAATAATGATGCCATCGAGAATTTCCCGCAGGGTCATCATCGCGGCAACATTGGCCGACACCTGACCGCGCAGTGGGCGCAGCACTTCGCGTACCAGCTCACCCCTTGGATATTCGCGGCCTGAATTATAAATGAGCTGACGCAGGGATTCGATTTTGCCCTCTTTCAGATGCTGAAGCATCGTCTGCTGAAGCGTCAGCCAGTTGTTCGCGTGACGGCTACCCGGGCGCGCCAGCAGTGGCTTCACCTGGCTGACAGGCACACCTTTTTTTACCCAGTCGAGTATTTTAAGCGCCTGCTGCACATCGTCATCATTGTACAACCTGTGCCCGCCTTCCGTACGCATCGGCTTGAGCAGACCATAACGACGCTGCCATGCACGCAGCGTCGTGGCGGGGATCCCGCAAAGCCTGGCAAATTCGCCGATCGAGTAGGACATGGGTTGCGCCTGATGAAAGAGGATAACGTTCAATATATCACGGATATTTCCCTGTTGAATGAGGCACCTGCCCGTCAGCCGGAGTACCGTAACCCGGCTATCGGGCTAATCCAAAGGATAGCACTGCGTCCAGTTGTAATTGATGCGGGCCAGTTTCAAACTGCCGGCGACATCACCATAATCACGCCCCTGCCGGGCGAGGAAGAATTCCCGCAGCGTCTGCGGTAAGTATGTTGCGCCGTAACGTAACAGTGTGCTGTGCCAAAATAACGGCGGCAAAGGTAACGCCGGGTGCCTGGCAAGCAATTCGTCCCGCCACGCTGAATGCAAAACCTGCTGGCAAAAAGCGTGGCGCATCGCCATCGCCTGTTCATCAGCGATCCCCGCAAGTAATAGCTGACCGGGTAACGCCACCAGGCGTAATGCACTTATCTTAATTGTCTGAGCGTGATAGCGCTTCCAACACGTTGTTAAGTGCTGGATCTTTTCCGGTAAGGGTTCCCCCGGTTCGTAGAGCGGCAATGTCAGGGGTAAAAAGGTGAAATGGAATCCTTCTGCGGGCAGGATATCCGCTAACGGATCGCGCCCGGCAAGCTGCTGTAAATCATCAAGCAGCGCACGGATCTGCGCAGGCATCTCTGGTTGGATCCCGGCGGCCAGCGCAAGCCTGCGCGGGTCGTAATACGCGCCGCGTGGCTTGCCGATACCCTGAGTTACTTGCCACTGCGCGAGTGTTTGTTGGTTTGTCGAAGAGTAGAGAGCATCCAGTTCGCGGTTCATCATCTGGCATCCCGTCAGCATAAAAAATAATGCTAGTACACAGGCATGCGTGGCTGGTATCGCAACGCATGCCCGGACAGCACAAGATTATTCAGGTTGTTTTACTGCGCGTTCCGCCGGTGAGGTTGCTGAAGCAGGAACTTTTATCCGGTACCAGATAGCGTACATCGCTGGCAAAAATACCAATGTGATAATAGTTCCACCGAATGTCCCGCCGATAAGCGTATAAGCCAGTGTGCCCCAAAATATGGAGTGCGTCAGTGGAATAAACGCCAGAATGGCTGCCAGCGCCGTGAGCAGTACCGGCCGGGCGCGCTGTACGGTTGCCTCAACAACCGCAGGGAACGGCGCAAGTCCTTCCTGTTGGTTGTGATGGATCTGACCGATAAGGATTAATGTGTTGCGCATGAGAATGCCCGAAAGCGCGACCAACCCCACCAGCGCATTGATACCAAAAGGTTTGTCAAAGAGCAGCAGCGTTGGCACGACCCCAATCAATCCCAGAGGCGCGGTCATAAAGACCATCACCATTGCCGACATCGAACGCACCTGCAGGATAATGATCAGTAGCGTCATGGCTATCATGATAGGGAATAAAGGTGCCATCGCTTTGGTGGCTTTTCCTGACTCCTCAATGGAACCCGCCAGCTCAATACGATATCCATCCGGTAGCGACGTGATGATCGGCTGAAGTTGCTTCATTATCGCCACCGATACATCTGGCGGCTGAAGAGAGTCGGCGATATCGCCCCGTACGGTAATGGTTGGCGTACGATCGCGACGGCGCAGGACAGGATCTTCCATACGTACCTCAAACGTCCCTATTTGCGACAGCGGAACGCGCTGCCCGGCCGATCCGACTAAGGTAAAGTCGCCGATTCTTGCCGGATCAAGACGAATATTCCCCGCAGCGCGCGCCATCACCTGTACCGAACGAATATCTTCACGCACCTGGGTGACTGGCACGCCCGAAAGCAGGAACTGAAGCTGCTGAGCCACGCTGCCCGATGTCAATCCCACCGATTGCAGGCGGTTTTGATCGAGCGTGAAATGCAGCGCAGGCACACGCGTTCCCCAGTCTGTATTGACGGTTCTCATCAACGGGCTGGCCTGCATCACCGTTTTCACTTTGTCGGCGATGTCACGCAGTCTGGCCGGATCCGGCCCCATCACACGGAATGCCACCGGATACGGCGAATAGGGGCCAAACACCAGTTGCGTAACGCGAACGCGCGCTTCGGGCGCAAGCCCATCAGCCACCGCTTCGCGAAGCCGGTGCTTGAGCGCATCGCGCGCTTCCTCGCTGTCGGTGAGCACAACAATTTTCGCAAATGAAGGATCGGGCAGTTCCGGCGCCATCGCCAGATAAAAGCGTGGCGATCCCTGCCCTACGTACGCGGTGACGATTTTGGCTTCTTGTTGTTCCTTGAGCCAGTTTTCGATTTTTGCCGCCGAGGCGCTGGTCTGCTCAATGGCGCTACCGTAAGGCAGTTGTATTTCCACCAGCACTTCCGGGCGATCGGAGGTAGGGAAAAATTGTTTTTTAACCAGCCCCATCCCCAGAATGGCGATGATAAAAAGCGCAATAACCGAGCCGGCGGCGAGCCATTTCCGCGCAATAACGCGGGTCAGAAATGCACGAAAACGGTTGTAGCGGCGGGTGTTGTAGATAGCCGAGTACCCCCCTTCAACCGTTTTGATGTTGGGCAGCATTTTCACCCCCAGGTAAGGCGTAAACACCACCGCCACCACCCAGGAAGCAATCAATGCAATTCCCACAATCCAGAACATATTGCTGGTATATTCGCCCGCCGTGGATTGCGCAAACCCGTTGGGCATAAAGCCAACGGCCGTTACCAGTGTGCCAGCCAGCATTGGCGCAGCGGTGTGGCTCCAGGCGTAGGCTGAGGCTTTGATCCGGTCATATCCCTCCTCCATTTTTACCACCATCATTTCGATGGCAATGATAGCGTCATCCACCAGCAGCCCCAGAGCGAGGATGAGCGATCCCAGGGTTATACGGTCAAAATTCTTGCCCGTGGCTTCCATCACCACAAAAACGGCAGCCAATGTTAAAGGTACCGCAGCGGCAACCACGACACCGACGCGCCAGCCCATACTGAGAAAGCAGACCAGCATCACCACCAGCAACGCGACGAAAAATTTGATCATGAATTCGTCGACTGCCGAGCTGATATTGACGGACTGATCGGTCACTTTGCTAAAAGTCATACCGAGCGGCATCTGCGCATTAATATTGCTCGCCTCCGCATCCAGCGCTTTACCCAGTTCCAGACCGTTCCAGCCCTCACGCATCACGATCCCCAGCAGCAGTGCAGGTTCTCCCTGATTGCGCACCAGGAACGTTGCCGGATCTTCGTAACCGCGCTCCACCGTCGCCACATCGGAGAGTTGCAATGTTCTGCCCTGAGCGACAACGGGCGTGTTACGAATTTTCTCCAGATCGTCGAAAGCGCCATCAAGACGGATAAAAACCTGCGGCCCCCTGGCGTCTATCGAACCGGCAGGCGTCAACACGTTCTGGCTGTTCAGGGCAGAAAAAATATCCTGTGGAGAAATACCCAGCGTTGCCAGCCGATCGTGGGAGAACGAGACAAATATCCGCTCCGCCTGTTCGCCGATAATATTGACCTTTTTAACGCCGGGAACATGCAATAAACGCTGACGTAATGACTCGGCATCACGCACCAGCAGGCGCTGCGGCTCGCCCTTTGCTTTCAGGGCAAAGAGTGCAAAAGTGACATCGGAGAACTCATCGTTGATCATCGGGCCGATTACGCCTGTGGGCAGGCTTTTTGCCTCATCACCCAGCTTTTTACGCGCCTGGTAAAACTCCTCCTGAACCTGGGAAGGCGGTGTTCCATCCTGTAATGAGAGCGTGGTAAAAGCCAGCCCCGGCCGCGTGTAGGTCTCGCTACGGTCATACCACTTAAGCTCCTGCAAACGCTTTTCCAGCGGTTCGGCTACCTGGTCCTGCATCTCCTGCGCCGTGGCGCCAGGCCAGGCTGAAATGATGGTCATCTGTTTGACGGTAAACGGCGGATCTTCTGCACGTCCCAGTCCAAAGAACGCGAGAATCCCGGCAACCGTAATCAGCAAAATGAGAAACAGTGTGATGGAACGCTCGCGCACAGCGAGCGCCGAAAGGTTAAACCGCGACGTACTCATGGCTGGCTCCCGGCGACACTGGCATCGTTCTGCTTAGCCAGCCGGATTGCCTCACCGTCATGCAGCAGATGCGCCCCCAGCGCCACGACCTGCTCGCCGGGCTTAAGGCTACCGGTCACGCTTGCCGCATCATCCCCCAGGCTCACCACCTGCACGGGTTGCCATGTCACTTTGGCGGGCTTGCCGGAAATTCGCCAGACGCCCGGCCCTTTACCTGCATCATAAATCGCCGCCAGTGGCACCTGGAGTAACTGATGAGACACATTCTCTTCGCCAATATGGAGCGTAACGGTGGCGCCGAGAGGAGCGTTCGCAAGAGCGCCCTCAAGGATGTATCGCGCCTCAAATGTACGCGTCAGCGGATCGGCGGCATCTGACAGCAAGCGTAGTTTTGCCGTCACCGCTTCGCTTTCGTTACCGTACAGCGTCGCCCTCGCCTCGCTTCCAGGTGCCGGGCGCAACGTTTCCGGCAACTGGACAATCGCCTCGCGCAGCCCGGCTCTGGCCAGCCGGACCACCGGCTCTCCGGCACTGACCACCTGACCAGGTTCAGCCAGCGTTTCCATAACCACGCCATCGGCGTCAGCCACCAGTAACGCGTAGCTCATCGCATTTTGCGCCACGCTGGCCTGCGCCTGAGCGGCGCTCAATTCCGCCTTCGCCGTCGCCGCAGCCGCTTTTATCTGATCGTAAGCCGAAGCAGAGACCGCGCCTGCCGCAACCAGCCCCCGATAACGCGCCTCATCATCGGCCGTCTGCCTGGCGCGCGCCTGTGCAGCCGCAACGGCTTGCTGCTGGGCCTGCGCCTGCAGATGCAGATCGACGGGGTCCAGACGCATTAACGGCTGCCCTTTTTTGACGGTCTGGCCGGTATCAACGAGACGTTCAAGGATCTTACCCGACACCCGGAAGCCTATAGCGCTTTGAATGCGTGCCACAACAGTACCCGTAAAGGCACGCGAGGAATCGGCTGCGCCCACCACCGTCACCGACCTCACCAAAGGTGGCTGGCTACGGGGATCGTCGACGCTGGAAGCGTCGCCGCAGGCGACAAGCGCAAACGGCAACAGGCAAAAAACAAAGGTGGCAAGTGTGGGCCTGAGCATGGGTTCCCTTATTTATTTAACAGGACAGGAACCGCATTCTCAAACTAGTGACCAATATTGTCAATAGTCACAAATTATGGCGACAGGCTGCGCAATATCAGTGATGCCAGCAATACAGCGGCCGTCGGGGCTGTTTCCAGATTATATTGCAGCTCAACCGGGCTGATATACGGGAGCATGACCAGATAAATCGCATGCGCGGCCTCGTCCAGCGGCGTTTTTCTTTCAAATTCCCCCGCCTGACGCCCTTCAACAAGGATTGTTTCAATCAGTTCTCGCAGATGCTGCTTATAAGCCACCACTGACGGCCAGTTATCCCGCGCTGCCACAGCGGCAATGTCGTATAGCTTGCGATCGCAAAAAAATAGATCGCTGCCAGCTTCCGTTAACGTTTTGAGTAAACGCCGTATTTTTTCAGAAGCGGTCGGCGCATCCGCGATGGCGGTATTGACAATGTCCATGATCATCGCCAGCCGGTTAGCACAGATAACTTCGCCGATAGCCTGCTTGGAGTCGAAAAATTTATAGATGTATGCCTTGGAGAAACCGATCGCTTTCGCCAGATCGGACACCGTGGTTTTCTCATAGCCAAAATGGCTGAAGTGCTCAGTGGCCGCTTCAACGACCTGATCGCGGACATTGTGATCCGTCGGGCCTCGTGAAGGGGTGGTGTTCATATCTTTAGTCATTTTTTCAGCTTAGCTCAATGCGCCCGGATTGACAACGAGTGACCATTTGGTAATGTAGTCACAACTTTATTTCGCCTCAAGGATTCACCATGTTTCCCCAACGTACTCTTGCTCTGGTTGTGAGTACCTGCATTCTGACGGGCTGCGCCGTTGGACCGGATTATCGTCGTCCTGATGCCCCGCTGGCGGAGCACTACCAGGCGCAACCGGCACAACCGCAGCGAAACACATCCGGCCCCGTCAGTTTCACAACCTGGTGGAAAGGTTTCGGGGATCCTCTCTTGAGTCAGTTGGTTTCAGACGCGCTCGCACAAAATCTCGATCTTGCCCAGGCATCCGCCAGAATGACACAGGCCCGTGCCGGGCTCGGAACAGCAACAGCGGCGCTACTCCCCTCGGGAAATATCAGCGGGCAAGCCGCTCGCGCGTATCAGTCGGTCGAAACCCCTCTGGGACAGGTTCTCAACTCGACGCCGGATTATAATCGCTACGGTAATTCCTATGAAACCGATCTCAACGCAAGCTGGGAGATTGATCTGTTCGGCGGGCTGCGCCGCGCTCGTCAGGCTGCGCTGGCAGATTATCAGGCCTCTGAGGCGGGCGTCGCCGCGACGCGCCTTGCCGTGGCGGCGCAAACGGCCGATATCTATATTACGTTGCGCGGGTTACAGACCCGGCTGGCCATTGCAAATAATCAGGTCAATACGCAGCAACAACTGCTGGAAAAGGTACAACTGCTCCACAGCAAAGGGTTAGCGCCTGAATATCAGGTACACCAGACCGAAGGCGCGCTGGCGCAGGTTCAGGCTACCGTTCCGGTTCTGCAGAACGGAATTGATGCCGCAATGAATGCGCTGGACGTGATGCTCGGTACTCCACCAGGCACGCACCGGGCGCAGCTCTCTTCGCCCGCTGCAATCCCACAGACACCGCAGATCGCCGCGATGGGGACTCCAGCAGAGCTGCTGCGCCGCAGGCCCGATATCATCGTGGCGGAGCGCCACCTGGCCGCATCAAGCGCCCGCATCGGCGTGGCGGTCAGCGAGTATTACCCGACGTTTTCACTCAACACTCTGCTCGGCAGCGCAACGGCAGTCTCCAGCGGGAATCTGTTCACTGCGGGAGCCAGCCAGTCGGCTGGCGTGCTGGGTTTACGCTGGCGGCTTTTTGATTTTGGCCGGATCAACGCACAAATAGAACAGGCGAAAGGCCAGCAGGCGGAAGCGCTTGCCGCTTACCGGTTGTCGGTATTACGCGCAACCGAAGATGTTGAAAATGCGTTCTCTGCGCTGATCAACCGGGAAACGCAGGCAGCGACGCTGACGACGGGCGAAACCGCGCTGGCCAGCGCGCGTCAGGCTTCCTTTGTCGCTTTTCAGCAAGGGGCCGCCAGCCTGATTGATGTACTGCATAACGATGAAAATCTTCTTCAGGCGTCCGATGCAAGGGCGCAGGCGCAGACCGCCTCTGCACGCGCAGCCGTGGCTGCTTTCAGGGCGCTGGGTGGCGGCTGGCAACCCCCTTCCGACGGCGGAACGGCCCGGCAATCCGGTTAAAGCGCGGCGGTTCTGGGGTCGTAAAAAACTCTGTGCGCTGAGTAAAGGGGGGGGGGGGGAAATGGTGAAACGAATCGGTATTCTGGGTATCACTGATCTGACCGAAACCTTATTAGCCGGGTTATTCCGGCTTGCGCCTGACGCCCATGTTTTTCTCTTAGCCGATAGCTTTCATCGCGCCGAGGATCTGGCAAGACAATTTCCCTGTTGGATCCTCGATAACGATCGGGCGGTCATCGACGAAGCCGATATGATTCTTGTCAGTACAACAACCAGCACCGCAGAGCACAGCCAGCAGAGCACGACATACCGGCCTTCGCAAACCGTAGTTTATGTACAGACAGAGAGTGAAGCGAACCTGGCTACCCTCTCTTTACTGACCGCCACGCCGTCTATGGTCTTTTCCGCTGCGCAGATCGATGATCTGCTTTTTCTTCTTCACGCATTCTTACCTGCAATCAAAACAGCAAATTCCATCGAGCTTAGTTATCACATGTTGCCTTCTGCTACATTGCGCCAGCCAGGCCCGTGAAGTAACCCCTACGCCCGGGCAAAATCCCGCCAATTTTTACCCGGATAAAATAGACCGCATTATGCCAATCTTGCATCTTACCGCTCCCTCCACCTGCGGCAGATCTTATGGACCGTCGGCTATTATTGGTCGATTAAATTAAAGTCACCTTCGTTATATCTCAGGCCGCAAACGCTCTCCGGGGTAAAGATATTATCCATTATGCTGATATCCGCACCCGATAACTGCAAACTGGCCGCGCCAGTATTGTCCTGTAAATGCGCACTATTTCTGGCTCCGGGAATCGGCACAATATCCTCGCCTCTGCTCATCACCCAGGCGAGCGCAAGCTGCGCCAGGCTACATTCGTATCGAGCGGCTACACTCTGCAACTGGCTGAGAAGTTGATGATTTTTCGCCATCGCCTCGCGTTGAAAACGAGGAAGCTGCCGACGGAAATCATCGCTGGCGAAGCCGGAGCAGTCGGTAATCTTGCCGGTTAAAAAGCCGCGCCCGAGCGGGCTGTACGGCACAAACCCGACGCCTAATTCGCGGCAAGCGCTGAGAATGCCTGCTTCCGGCTCACGCGACCAGAGAGAATATTCGCTCTGGACCGCAGTGACAGGATGGACTTTACAGGCGCGACGCAGGGTCTGCGGCGACACTTCGGAAAGCCCGATATGGCGAACTTTTCCCTCCTTGATCAGCTCCGCCATCGTTCCCACAACCTCTTCCACAGGAACATCGGGATCAATCCGGTGTTGATAAAGTAAATCGATGGTGTCGATATGAAGCCGTTGAAGCGATCCTTCGACCGCTTCGCGGATATGGTGAGGACGGCTGTCCACGCCCGCCATTCGCTCGATCCCGTGGCCATTCGGCAGAATACGGAAACCGAATTTTGTCGCGATCTGAACTTTATCGCGTATTCCTTTGATGGCCTTACCGATCAGCAACTCATTATCATAAGGGCCGTAAACTTCGGCGGTATCCAGGAACGTAACACCCATATCCACCGCTGCGTGCAGGGTTTTAATGGCCTGCGATTCTTCGACTCCGCCGTAAGCAAAACTCATCCCCATGCAACCGAGGCCTACTGCTGAAACCTGGAATTTATCTTTGCCAAGAAAACGTTTCTTCACCTTATTTTCCTCATATGTAGAAAGTGATTACAGATATACTTCCCTTTAATATCCGTAACAATTAATATGTCCCTAATGCAGTATTCAATGGAAATTAACAATGAAAAAACTTCCCGACTTTCAGCATATCGAAATGCTTTTTCTTATTGTAAAGCATGGGAGTTTTCGCAAAGCGGCCAAAGAATTAAATCTTTCACCACCGTCCCTGACCAGCGCCATAAATAATCTGGAAGAGAGATTAGGTGTAAGGCTTTTAAACCGGTCAACCCGTAGTCTTTCATTGACAGCTATCGGCGAAGAATTCGTAAACAATATTACGCCTGTTTTTAATGACTATATCCGCGCCATCGACAGCCTCAATTCACACCGGGCGAAGCCAGAAGGCAAAATAAAAGTAAACCTGCCGCGTATCGTGCTTGATCTTTTCTTTCAGGAGTATTTTATTGAATTCAAAACAGAATACCCTGATATCACTCTGGAATTGTTCACCACCGACAAAAAAGTGAACATCATCGAATCCGGTTTCGATGCGGGAATTCGCTATATTCAGGATGTCCCTAAAGATATGATTGCCATCGCGTTAGGCCCCAGGCTTTCCCTTATTCCTGTTGCCAGCCCTGAATTTATTAACAAATATGGCGAACCGGATTCGCCACAGGAACTTGTTAACTTTAAATGTATTAACCGCTGTTTTCCCAGCGGGGAGATTTACCGCTGGGAATTTATCGATGAGCAACATAACATTAAAGAAATAGCGGTGAATGGCGATCTGATTATTGATTCGGATGCAGCGATGATCCAGGCGGCGGAATCGGCACTGGGCATCGCTTTTGTTTATGAACCGCTGGTGCGCCAGAAAATTAATGACGGCACGCTGATTCGTTTATTACCTGGTTTTCCTTATCCCGCTGAAAATTTCTCGCTTTATTATCCGGGGCGTAAACATATTCCTGCGCCATTACGCACTTTTATCACATGGGTCATGTCGAGAAATAAACGTCTTAGCGAAAAGGACTGAAAGTTTGTTATTACCGGCTGCAGTGGAATCAGCCCCCGGAGAGCCAGGCAAAAATCGCTTGCCCTGCTCTCTCTGCGCTTAAAAACGTGGCGGCCGAAAACGCGTTAACCCGGCCCCTCGCTCCCGGCCGCCAGCAGCGGAACCAGCACATCGCTGATGGGGACGGGAATGCCCTGCGCATGACCATAACGCTGTATTACGCCGTTGCGAATATCCCACTCCATGGGGCGGTTAGCCTGCCGATCGGCCAGGATCGAGGTGCCTAAATCCGCAGGTGCGCGTTGAAAACCCTCAATAATTTCCTGCGGAACGTTATCGTGCAGTAGCGCGCCTTGCGCACGTGCAACCGTCAGGCATTCGCGCAGGTAAGCCAGCGCCAGTTCCGTTACATCGCCGCGAGAAAACATTCCGGCGCGGCGATTAGCCAGCACCATCAGACCTGCAACGGCATTTTGCAGCAGCTTGCGCCAGGCGATCGACGTAAAATCGGACGACAGCTCAACCGCACAGCGAGTGCCGCTGAGCGCCTTTGCCACCCGCTTTGCCTGCGGCACATCCGGCAGCGTAAGACGCGGTTTGACGCGCAGCCACACTGAGGCGTCTGGCTCACGCTGCGCCGGAAACCAGACGACAGAAGGCAGTATGCTGGCACCATTAACACGGCTTTCCAGCTGATTTTTCTGCTCAACGCCGTTTTGCAGCGCGCACACCACGGTGTTTTCATCGCACAGGGCGGCCAGCCAGTCGGCACAGTCAGCGACCTGGGTCGTTTTCACCGCCACAAACACCACATCGAAAGGATTGGCGATCGCAGCCGGATTGTTCAGCACCGGCCCCGGCACAACAATTTCTCCTTCATCGTGGCGCAGAACTAACTGTGAATGGGCAGTGCGCCCGCACAGTAGCGGCGTGCGGCCAACTTCATGCAATACCGCAGCGATAGTCGTACCGATCGCGCCGGGACCGATAAGCGCGATGGAAGGATAGTCAGACATCTTGAGCCCTCCTGGTTGATTGAATCATCAGCGTGCCGATTGCGTTCTCGCGGTCAGCATAGAGTGATGCTAAACAGCGCCCCCACGGATGAAAAGTGAAGTGTCATCATCGCGCCATGAGCAAATACTCATGCTTTAACGATAACTACGCTGCGCCTGCTGTGATTCGGCCAGCAACCAACTGCGGAATTTCACAATATGAGGCTGGGTTTCCGTTCCCAGAGGGCAGACGAAGTAATAGGCGGCCGGAGAAGGAAAAGGGATATCAAAGAGCCGGATCAGAGAGCCATCGCCAATCTCTTTTTCAACGTGCCCGCTGCGCGCCAGGGCAATCCCCTGCCCAAGTAGCGCAGCTTCAATCGTCATATTGGTATCGGCAAAGCGGACACTCTCATGCAGCACATCGGTGTTGACGCCGACCCGCTTAAACCAGGCGCCCCATTTCGGGACCAGATCGGCGCCGTCACGCGTCAGGAGCGGGTAGCGCAGCAGTTCGGCAGGTTTATCCGGCGTACCAAACCGCTGTAAAAGCGCCGGGCTGGCTACCGGAAAGAGCTGCTCGCGGAACATAAATTCCGTGTGCAGTGCCGGATAATTACCGTGGCCGAAACGGATCGCCACATCCGCATCGGTGCTGGCGAAGTGAATGGCTTTATCCGTACTTTCCAGGCTGACCAGGATCTCCGGATGCAATCGCGCTAACCCCGGTAACCGCGGAAGCAGCCACTTCAGCGCAAAGGAGTAAGTGGTATTGACGCGCAATCGCACCCGACCTTTTTGCTCACGCAGATCGCTAAGGGTGGTTTCCAGCTTGCTAAGAAATTCACGCACCAGAGGAGCGAGCGCGGCGCCAGCGGGGGTCAGGCTGAGGGGCTTACCGCGCTGAAAAAGTTGCAGGCCCCAGAGTTCTTCAAGGTTTTTTAACTGATGGCTGACGGCGCTTTGTGTAATACACAGCTCTTCTGCGGCGGAAGTAAACGTCGTGTGGCGGGTTGCCACCTCGAATGCACGCAGCGTGGCAATAGGAGGAAGATCACGCATCTTTCTGTTCCCTGTAATGAGCTAATACTCATAACACAATAGGCTCGATTGATTGTCAGGGAAACGGTGCCGCAGAGAAAACACACTATCGTGTGCTTAAAATAATAGAAGCCACGCTCAGAAACGCTCCTCAGTCCGGGAGCGTTCTGCATATTCTCCCGCGCATGTGCTTATCGGTGGCCCGGAGGCCAGGCAGTGATACGCAGGCGCCAATGTATTCAGATGCCTTTCTCGGCCTGTCGGGGCGTAAAATATAAATTTAGCGTTCCGCCCCAAAACACACCGTCGATAATTCCACTCAACAGACCAAACATAAGATTAAAATTAAACGCGTATTTCAAATCCGGTTCGACATTGAGAAAAAAAATCAACGCGAATTTGGTAGCAAAAGCAACAATGATAAATATCAGGGTCAATGGCGTACCCGGACGAATAATTAAATCCGTTCCCTCTTTGGTTTTTAAACGCGGGCCAGAACGCCAGAGCAACCAGCCAACGCTGCCGCCAATGAGTAGCCCCGCCAGCATGGATACCATTCCCCAGTGCGGGAACGCCAGTTCATTAATCACGCCGCTTCCACCCCAAAAAAGGAAGATTAACGGCAACAGAAAAAGCCGCTTAACTTCCATTTCCCGGTCATTCAATGCATTTATTCCTCTCGCAATGAGAAAAACAAGCAAAATCCAGACCCATACAGGAGTTCCGGTCAAAATCGTTAATAATGACATATTATGCACCATGGTGTTTGACGCGATAAAAGTATCGCATGATGTTAGGAAGATATTTAGAAAAAAGAATACCAACACAGACCAGGCCAATAGTGGCCAGACGAAGCTGGGGAGTCCATGCAAAAAATGCATTGAGCAGGCCATTGGCAAGAAAGATGATTGTCCAAATCCATGTAATATATTTGTTGATAAGGTAGAACATGATATGCCTGCGTTTCTCCTCAGAAACACCGGCACTGGCATAAAAAATGGTAAAGGGTTTCTTGACCAACAGACTCATAAACGAGACGAACGCGAGTGACAGATAACAAAAACTTGTTGGGTAATTCAGTAACAACGTAGACCATCCGGCAAAGTAATTAATAAACAGGATAATTACCGTCAGAATATTGGTAATCATCACTGGCTCTCCCTGTCGGACAATTTTAATGTTCACCACAATAATAAACAGTAAGATCACACTTAAGATCAGTGACCTTTCAACGATGGTTAACACGTTTTCATTGACCACCCATGAGTAGATACTCCACGGAATAAAGGAAATTATAATATTGAACATATCGCATCATCCTTTCTATATTTAATAGAAAACTTGCCGCACGTGCATCGTTTTTTAGTTTCCGAATGAATATAAAAAACACCGCCCGAATCACACCCGGCATCTCGTTTAATGGAAAGCAGATAGGCATTTCCCGGATAAACCGCTTCAATAAATTTGACTTTTTCCAGCGCAACAAAAGCGATATTCTCCGCCGTCTCGCACGACGCTAACGAGAGAACCATGTCAATCAACAATGAACCGGGACATACGGCCCGGGAGGGAAAGTGCTCCTGAAAAAGCGGATGATGCGCGTTAAAGGAAAAAGAATAAGTATCCCCGGTTAACGGAGAAACATTATATAAATCACCGAGGAATGATGGCGAGGCGTTGTCGGAAGCCGATTCAGGTAAGTAGACCTTGCTGACCATGATAATAGCCTGCGCAATAACAGCGCGGTGATTATCGCGTGGAGTGGCCTTACAGTGAATACGGTAAGCATCATTAATAAGTTCAATATGCCCTTCAACGCGTAACAGTTCGCTATCAAAATTGGCGGCTGAGTCAAACTTTTCCACCATCACCGGCAGATAGCGCCAGGTTGGATCGGTATTTTTCGAAACCGCAGTGGCGAAGCGAACGGCAAATTGATGCAAGGCTTCGAGTAACAAACCCGGTTTCAGGTAGTTATGCGCTAAATCCCAGTGGGAAATATTAATTTGCCCGCAAGCAGCCGTCGACTCCGTTAAGGCAATGCCCTGACATATACCGAGGAAATTGGGCCCGACGCGATGACTTATAGCCATGATTGGGGAACCTTTTTATATTTTTCTCTTAAATCCTCTGATGACAAACCAAAGGAGTGGGCGCTAAACCGCGCTTGATAGTGCGCGAGAAGTATCGGCACCCGACAGACAAAAAAGGCCAGCAGCCCCAGTTCAGGCATAACCCGGTGCGCACTCATGACGCTGGCAATTAAAAAATCGACATTGGGTTGCAGCCCGCTGTTGTCCGAAATGGCACGGGCAAGCGCACTGAAGGGTCGCATCAACATTTGAAAGCGTGAAAAGAAGAAATCGACCCGGACATCATTGCGCATGATCGGATGACCAAACCCCGGCCAGGGCTTGTCCTTGCAGTAATGGTTTGCCGCGGCATCAATATTCCCTTTTTCAACATCATCAATGACGCTGGACAGTCTCATGATCGCATATTTACAGGCGCCCATATGCGCAGGCCCGGTGGCACAAAACCCACCGATTAATGCAGAAATAACATCGCTCTTGGTACTGGCAATAAACCTTACCGTGGTGGTAGTAGGCGTCACAATACCAAACCCGCCCAACAGCAGAGACATAAACCGGCAACGCGCCTCATCATCCAGGCCGGAAGAGGCCGCCTTCCCGGTTAACGCGAACCAAAAATAGTGTTCAAAGGATTTGCAATTTTCTATCGCCGGTAAATCAAAAAATGGCTCAGAAGAACGCGCCAGCGAAATAATCCACGGCATAAGCAAGATAATTTTCAGACAGTCGTCAGCGTTTACCGGTGCCATAACTTTATGCTGCGCCGCTGACACCTCAACTTGCGACAATAACATCATAAACCGCTGCATTAAGGTCAGTGATGGCAATGCGTTGATCAGTTGATGCATCGCTTTAATTTTCGTTACAGGGTCCGTTTGTTTCAGTTCGGTGCTGGCGCTCTGAATAAGCCGATCCATCTGTTCTTCATTAACGAGGCTGCCGGTCAGTGCAAACCAGGCATTCTGCAAATAACGGTTTGCATCGGCAATGTCGATCAAATTGCATCCACGAATAAACAATACGTTATTATCTAAATCATAATTATCAATAACATCATCTGACATGATTTACTCCTGTTGCTCCGGCGACAGGCGATAGAGCCTGATGTTGACATTATTGAGCGTGGTTTTGGCGATAAACTGCTCAGCCATTTCATCAATATTCAGATACCCCGACTCATAAAGGAAGTTAGGTTCCCGCTCTATCACATCGACCGTTTTGGTGATCGTTTTTTTAATGGCTGCGTACAGGTTTTTCTTATTCATAATGGAAGAAGACAAAATAATGACATCCATATTTTTATAATCAAACTCTTCGCCTGGCTGACATAAAAAGCGAACGCGATGCGCCTCTACATCTTTAGGAATACGCCAGTAATCGAAAACATTTTGCGCCTGCGCTACCGCATCCTGAATAATATCCAGAGCGGTTATTTGACATGCTGAATATTTTGCCCACATCAGCACGCTGGTTGGCATCGGCCCGCAACCCACATGACAAATATTTTCCGCATCACTGCGGATAAGCGCCCTTTCTGCATTGTAGAGTTGGCG
The DNA here is from genome assembly GCF_009935945.1 of Kosakonia sp. MH5. Lineage (NCBI taxonomy): Bacteria > Pseudomonadati > Pseudomonadota > Gammaproteobacteria > Enterobacterales > Enterobacteriaceae > Kosakonia > Kosakonia sp. MH5. The sequence goes on from NZ_QODH01000001.1 coordinate 1,322,833, forward strand.
ATAAAAATCGATAAACTTATTTCTGTTATTGCTGATACTCTCAAGCTCAGATTGCGGGATCGCCAGGCGCCTGGACATCATTCCTGACATTTGCTCTTCATATTTCATTTCATAGTCGAGCGCTTTACGATCCAGTTCCGCAAGAAGATCCTTGTGGGTATCAATAAAGGTATTAAAAACGGCAGCATCCTCTCTGCGCGCAGCAGAAAATTGCATACTGATATGCTGGAGCCTGTCGTAAAAATCCATAGAAAAGAGTGAATGCTCATCAATCGGATGCGAATTCACTAACACAATTTCATGAAGCAAGTGATCAAGTTGCATTAGCATGACTCCCTTGTGTCGCAAACCAGCAGACATTTCCCTCTGGGTGAAAAAAGCAGAGCGTTATACTCAACAACGGTGAGATTGATACGTCCCCGGTTTTTCATATAGGCTTCATAAATATCCGGCAAATGACAGATTTCGTTCTCCAGCCCGGACAAATCAGAGGCATGAGATAATCCGCAGCAGATTTTAATATCCATGATTTCTTGTCTCTCAGCGGATAACGACAAGACGATTTGAACAATCGCCTCAGGCAATCGTTGATTAATCATTCTGGCTATTTTTTCATGGCTAATCAGATTGCCCATGAAATTAAAATCTATCGCGTTGCGTTTAATACCCTGAAAATAGAGTTGATTATTTTCAACGGATAATTTGCCCATATCCCCTACCGGATATCTGACAAGTTTACGTGAGGCATCCGGGTCCAGCGACGTGACCAATAGCCCTTTTTTATCGTCATATTCAAAGAAGAAGTCATCGCTGAACAGCAGATATTTATTATGATGCCCCTCGACAGACATCCCAATGAAACCGCACTCCGACAGGCCGTACAAACCGATTACCCGAAGGTCATCGCCCAGTACCTCGCGCAGATACTTTTCATGCGCGGCCAACATCGGTTCACCGGTAAAGACCACTTTTTTAATGGACAGCGGAACCCCAAGCCGGAGCATAGTTTCCACAAACTGAACGAGAGTGGCCGGCACACCAAACAGCGTCGAGAGCTGAATTTCGGCCAGAAAATCGAAATGATTCTTCTGCAGCAATGCAATATCGCCGACCGGAACCACATGCGCGCGACAATGTTTTAAAATTTCACACGCCGAATAGTGTAAGGATGAAAACAGGTTAATCGTAAAGAGGTTACCAACGACGTCTCCTGCGGAAAAAACCTGCCGTGACCGCAGGTTATGAATTAAATTGTGCTCCGATGCGCTGACCGCGTCCTTGCTGGATTTTAAACGGACGCTGATCATTTTCATCGCCCCGGTGGTGCCGCTTGTGGCGCCAAGCAGCATCGGTATTTGTTCAGCCGCAGGGTCCCGCTGCGTCAAAGAACCACTGTCGCCAGTGGTTGAATAAACGTGGGAACTCATCCTGACTGAATCACGGAAGGCCGTATAATCGAATGCCTGGCATCCGGTGATTGCCGTAATCCGCGGTTGCATTTTTGCATACATCTCAGCGCAGCAATAATCCATGATGACTCAGGCCTTTTTAATGAAAATTTCACAGCCCAGGGCAGCAAGGCCTTCTCCGCGCGTCACTGTCCAGCTTATCCCGTCAAGATCGCAGCAGTGCATAAGCGCGGTAAGACTCGCCAGCGTGAATTTTTCTTCCGTGGACATATTCGTCACGCCACACTCGCTACGTGATTGATTGAAAACACCCAGCGCGGTCTCTTCTGCATCGGCCAGCGGTTCGTGGATAATAATGCGACCGCCGCTATCCAGAACACGACACAGCTCCTGCAATCCTTTTGCAGGTTCAGCCCAGTGATGAATGACGGAGCGGGCATAGATCATTGAAAATGAATTATCGGGAAACGGTAAATTACTGACGCTGGCTTCAACAATGTTGAATACATGCTGGCATTTCAACTCGGTACATTTTTTAACGCAAAAACGCACCATGCGCGGATCAATATCAACCCCATAAAAGGAGTAATCAGTGAGTTTTTGCGACTGGAACAGGTCGAAAAGCATGTGGCCGGTTCCCATACCAATGTCCAGAATTTTTTTCCTCGGCGAAGTAATACTGGATGCTTCTTCCAGAATCCTTTCCTTTAAATACTCGTTCCACGGTGATGTACCTTCTGTCGCGTAAGTTTCATAGTGTTCAGGTGTGATATCTACCAGCAAATCGTTCATACCAATATTCCTTAAATATATTGATGGCTATGCCACAGGATTGTTAAAAAGTTAACCGGGTATTGCGACGCTCATCTCTTCATATAACAGATCATCTAAAATGATCGATGTTAAAGATGCATCCAGCAAAACGACGGTTATTACGGATTGTTCAAGGTAATAGCAGTTACAAATAAACGTCCCTCCCTTAAATTCAGGTACTTTGCCAACATAGCGGAAAACGCATCTCACCCGATTATGTGCAACTAATAAATAATCATTGATATCAAAAGTACATGCCGAAATGGCGCACAATGCCTTATACAGACTCTCCATACAGCTGAATATCGTGGTGCATAAACGGTTGTCCGGCGCCTGCTCCAGCGAGAAACGGGCATATTTTTCACAATAATTCAGCATAAATGGCCTTGGTGCTTTCGCCTTTTCGATAAACTCGATATCAATCCCGACAGAATGAATCCGCGGATCATTATTCACCAACATAACGCTTTCATTCCGTCCATGGCTTACGGAACTGTGGGCCATATCGACGCCAGACAAAATCCTGTTAAATATATCGACAAAAAGCACTCTGGCCATTTCACGGCACAATATCTTTTCCGCTGTACGCGTTGTTGAGACCGGCAAATAGCGATGAAGCCTGTCGACATTTAAATAAGCGGCATAAAAAGAGTGACTCACAATGCACAGATAGTTGTTTGCATGACGATTAACATACACTTTATTCATGCCACGACTCTTACCCTATACTGCACATTTTATCTTCCCTGTTTTTGTCGTAGCGATTTCTCTGACATTTATTCTGAATGCATACTGATACCATTTATCTGACAATAGCTTGGTGATTGTCTTTATCTGCGCACTGCTCGCGGACATATCAAGATTGAGATAAAGATCGCCGTTCTGCGCTTTTGAAAAATAGTGTCGCAGGCATCCGGCATTCTTCACAATATCATTTGAAATAAGCTGAACCGGAATAAACTTGCCGTTGTGTTTGAATTCATTCACCGCTCTGGCAATCCAGTAATAGCATTCGGCTTCATCTTTCACAAACAGATCGCCGGAATCAAACCATTCCGCTCGCGGCTTTAATTGCAGGTAGCTATCGACATAGCCATCACAAGCGAAAGGCGTTTTATAAAACATCCGGCACACTGAATCAGACGCCTCCACATCGACGGGACGCAAATCAATTTTGATGCTATCCGTCATGACCTTACCGGGCGCTACAACGCCATATTTGCTGGTTTTTTCAATATCACCAGGCGACCGAATCCCATTATGAAATAAACGAGGCCCGGATTCGGTCTGGCCGAAGTTATTCCACAATGTATTGCAGGATGAAAGGATGCTCGCTGCCTGCACGGTAAGCAGACGATCGGATGCATTCAGGATATTGTTTACGTGAATTCGGCTTTTGGTAAAAATTTCGCTGACTGGCAGCATCCAGTCGCCGATTAAAGGCAAATTGGTAATGCTGTAGTGTGAAACAAGTTCACCAATATTGCTGATGTGGAATTTTTCAAATACCAGTCTACTTTCCGATAAAAATGCACACAGCATGGTTGAGAGACCATACATATACTGCACCGGAAAATAACACAATGAGCGATCTTCATTGCCGAGCTTGAGATACTGGCTCACCGCACATGCGTTTTCAATCAGTGTATTTTCATGATACTGGATCAGCTTAGGCGTACTGGTTGTTCCGGAGGTGCAAAAATAAAAACGCGCACACGTATACTCAGTAAAACCATCAAGCTTCTCGCTCGCAAGCGTCGAACAGCGGTCAAATGAGATATTAATCCGCTGGTTTATCGTATTAATATCCCTGACTTCATTGCTCATAACCAAAGCCGCAATACAATCTGTATCAACCAGCATATCAACAATGTCAAGGTCATGAATATTGACTATCCAGGCTTTCAACCTGAGCGCAGAAGCAACAAAATAGCTGATCATGCCTTCGAAATTATTTCTAATCACAAAAACAAAAAGCTTATTTTGTTCCACCTGCGGGCGATGACGAAAATATCTGACCACGCTACTGGCACAGCCCTTTGTCAGCATGGTGACATCATCTGACGAATATTGACTGTCATGACAAATTACTTGCCAGTCTCTTTCTAATAAGGAATGCATTGTTAGCATGATGTCTGCCTTACAGATATTTTGGATTTCCTAAAACCAGACTGCCTGCGCCACCGCCCATACCAAATGAGTTTTTCAATGCGTATTTAAGCGGCCGGTGCTGATGCTCATTCACAAGTTCAATGCCATCGGGTAATTGCGGATCGGGTTCATCGCAATTCAAAATTTTGGGTAAGAGATCATGCTGAAATGAAACCAGCACGCCCAGAATTTCCATCGCCCCGGCAGCCGCAATCAGGTGCCCGTGATACGATTTCGTCGCCACAATCGCCGGATTGTGCTCACCAAATACTTTTCTGATTGCGCTGGCTTCGTGCTGGTCATTTTGTAATGTTGATGTTCCATGCGTATTCACAAAGTCAATCGTATTACGGTCAACCCCTGCATGTTCGATGGCCCGTTCCATCGACAATTGCATTTCCAGATCGTCTTGATGCGGCATCACAATATGCTGCGCGCAGAGTGCGCCGCCATAACCCAATAAATAGGCCAGAGGCTTGTCCTGCCGCGCCAATACGCTGGATAGCTTTTCAATGACGAACAGCCCCGCGCCTTCTGCTAAGACAAATCCGCTGCGGTGCCGATCGAAAGGCCGCGAACGCGCGGTGCCACAATAGTGTTCATCGGTCGAGATCACCCCCATTCCTTCTAATCGCGCAAGGTTCAACGGCGTGACTTTGGCTGAAACACCGCCGCAAATTGCCGCTTTAATTTCGCCGCTGCGGATAGCTCGCATAGCCAGGCCGATACTTTGCGTTGAAGCCGAGCAGAGGCCTAAATGCGCGAAGCTGAGACCCGCAAAGGGGATGATTTCATGTATCGCTTTCAGAACAGCGGTGGTATCAAGATCGAGAAAATCACCAATTTTAAAATGCTCCAGCGCAGCATCGACCAGGCATTGCTTATCCGCATCAGCAGGAACTTTTTCCGAAAAACCGATGCACTGTTCAATATCGATCGCCGGCTCATCGATTCCCACGATGCAGCCAATTTCTTCCGCAGAATAATATGTCTGTAGCCGCAGCCGATCGTGCAGGCGCTTTGCTGCTAATCCGGCGTAAAAAAGCTCGCCGTTTCTGAAGGGGCTTTTTTTAGGCCAGCTAATTGCAGCATTACCTTCAACAGGAATACCGGCTTCATGCGTCTGAAAATAGCGGTGATCAAACTTCTTTATCTCCCGTATACCGCTTTTCTCATTCATAAAGCTGGCGTGAATTTCATCCAGATTGCTGCCTAATGGCGTGACCGCGCCATATGCACTGATACATAAAGTATCTGCATCGAAATGGGTATTCATTATGATCCTTTCCTCAGCTTTTAATTAACCAAATGTTCCCGATACCATAATTGATACCAGCGCCATTCAGCATGACCCTGGCTCCTGAAGGAATAGCGGGATCATTAAGGCAGCATAAAATATCCAGGATATTATTGAGTTTCCCGGTGTAACCGGTTTTCGCTTTATAATTGATAACCCTTGCCCGGGGGAAAAATTTCTCTAGCGCAGAATACTCAGCTATTTTTTGTGCGCGAATACCGTTGTTATAACTGATAATAACATCGGGTTCTCCCTGTTGTGTCCGCTGTTTGCCCAACAAACGTTCCCAGTCCTCTTGTTCAAACCTGACTTTGGGGCAGTAGTGAACAGTGACAGAGGTTAATTCAGCCAGCGCATTGCGGCTGTCATTGTCTAAAGACATCACCGCCGCCCCCCAACTGGGGATAATACCGGACGCATCCGTAGCATTTTGCCGGATTTCACCAAACTTTTTAAAAACGGCCAGGCTATCGAAGGTCAGCATATTTGCCGCGCTCACCACCATTGCCCCTTCTTTTGCCGTTGAATTAACGATGTCAGCCCAGGCCAGTTTTAATGCCACCAGGCCACTTAACGATGCGGCGCGTAACGGTGTACCTTCCTCATGGTCACGTAATAATTTTGAGGTGTGATACAGCACATTAGTTGGCAGTAATCTCAGCATATCAAGAGGATTATTCATCTCTTTATATTGCTGGATATGTTTCCAGACTGAACCATCATCGTTGTATTTACGGCAAATTTCAAAAAGCGTAGTAAAACTGTGCTCCTCACTGTCACATGCCGTATAAAGAAAGGCTTTTGCATGCTCGTCGAGGCACGCTTTGCTTTTAAAATCGATCAGCGCATTGATCGCCATTTTTGACATTGAGTTCAGTACTGAGCAGTCCTCTCTGCTGACCCACTTTTTTTCCACCACCGATGGTGTCGAAAAACTGTAGTAGTCCAGATCATGGGGGTTAATTTCCCCCGCGGTGGCCAGTAACTGGCTCAGCGCCGCACTATTGGTGGCAAATTGCTGATGCACACCATAGTTTTTTATATAGACCTTTTCCATCACGCGACCTGCGTCTTAACGGCTGATATTTGTTGGTTGATATAGTTCAGCGTGAAATAGGAGTAGAGCTCCTTGAACTGAATTTTTTTATCAACCGCGTCTGCTCCTTTTAAGCCCAGCAGATTGTTGATTTCAGTAAGGCCTTTGCTGGTCCACTCTTTGGTATCAAATGAGTAGTAATCTTCTGTAGTCGCCCATTTATTTACCGGCCAAAGGCTTTCAGGGCTAACGTCAACTTTGAAGTGTTTTTTTAACTCGAAGGCAAAATCAATATAATCAATCGAGGTCATCCCGTAATCAGAGAACAATGACTTGTTCGGATCAAGCTCTTCTGCTTCATCCAGGTACATGATATCTTTAAAAATCTGATTAATTGTTGAAATATACATTAGATTATCCCCTCACCATTTCCGATCGTTAATGAAACGCCTGTAGTAATAATTGTGCCGTTAATAAATGAGCTGACGGCATTTGCAACATCTTCAGTAGCCAGCATTTTTCTCATTGGGATCGTTTTTTCTATACTGGCGATACTTCTCCCTTCTTTCGCACAATAGTCCTGGAGCATTTTTGTTTTGATATAACCAGGGCTCAGGCATAGCGTCCTGATATTGAATCTGGCCATTTCCAGAGCGACGCTGGAGAGATATCTTTCCATTGCTGCTTTTGTCGAACCATACAGCGAGTTGCCCACGCTGATTTTTTTGGCCGCCACCGAGCTGATAAACACTAGCTTGGTCTCATTTTCTTTATACTGCTTCATCGTTTTGACGATAGTATTAAAAATTAATACTGCCGACAGATAGTTAAGACGCGTTGTGGTGCGAATATTTTCGGGTTTCAGCTCATCGCAAAGACACGCCGGGTTATTACCAGCACAGTAGATGGCTACATCTACTTTGATATTTTCTAAGGCAGTACAGAATTGCACGACGTCATGCTCAGAGGTCAAATCCAGCTGAACCGGCATAACAGCGCTTTGATATCGCGCCTTCATATCGCTGACTACAGCTTCATTACTGAACCACGTAAAAACAACGAGATAACCATCATTAATTAATGAATTAATGACATTCCGTCCTATCTCAGCAGTACCTGCCACTACCAGCGCCAAAGGTTTTTCATTATATGCAGGATGATTTATAACATCGGTAAAGATATGGCTCATGACACTTCTCCTTGCTTATATTTAAGCGTAACCATGAATCTTCTATTGCAGCTCAAAAATTGAATCATCCATTCTCAATACAAACACAAGCCCTGAGAAGGCTATATAAATAAGCAATGTCTGATTACGTTTTAAAATATCATCTAATTTTACAAAATCAATTACTTTTACTTTAAAATATTTACAGACAAATAAAAGGCAAAAGGAATCCAATCACAAGCATTTAATATCCACTGACAGTCAGACATTAAATAACCTGTAATTCAGGCAATAATCATCCGCAGGTATTCTTCGCAAACAAATTTGCTAATACCTGTCGTAAGTTATTATTAAATATGGTTATTGCTGCAATGGATATTTTTATGCCATACAGTATTTTCCTGATTAATAACCAGCATTGATAATGTGCAGTTAGCAGTAAACGCGATCTCTGGTCTTTTATTATTTAGATGTTATAGAGAAATTTGTTCTGCATTGCCCGACTGACTTGTAACACATGCCCACCAATGATTAATTGAATCTTACCGGTACAGTCTCTTTTTATTTTTTCAATGGCGTTAACGTTGACGACAACAGAGCGATGGACCTGCCAGAATTCTTCCGGATCAAGTTGCAGTAACAGTTCCCGCAGCGAACCGCGCAGCAAGAAAATGTCTGACTGCGTTTTACTTTTCTTATACAGCGATATGTACTTATCTTCCGCCTTAAAAAACTGGATATCCGAACAATGAATTAATTCAATATCCTCGCCTTTTTGCACACGAACCCATTTCAAATAATTTTTATGTTCAACGTGCAGGAAAGACTGAAACTTTTCGAACAGTGCATTCAGATCGGGTGTGGCTTTGTCTGCCGTATTCTCATTCAGCCGCTGCTTCATTTTCAACACACATTGCTCCAGCCGTTTTTCATTCAGCGGCTTTAACAAATAGTCGATGGCATTGGTTTCAAATGCCTGTACGGCGTACTCATCATAGGCCGTCACAAATACGACTAACGGAAATTTATCCAGCTGGCTGATCCTGCGTATTAACGTCATACCATCCATTTCCGGCATACGGATATCCAGAAAGGCAATATCAGGCTGCTCTTCCGCGATGGCATCAAACGCTTCTTTCCCATTTTCACAGCTGGCCAGTATGTCCAGTTCAGGCCAAACATCTGCCAGCATTTTATTGAGCTGATATCTCAGTAAAGGCTCATCATCAGCAATAATTGCGGTTATGTTTTTAGTCATTGCGCATTTCCGGCGTTGAATTGGTGACTATTAGCGGGATGAAAATTTCAGCAGTAACCCCCTGGGTCGGATTTTCTTTGATGCGTAACCGGGCCTTCCCCATATAGATAGCATCCAGCCTTTGCCGGATATTCTCCAGAGCCAGACCATGCCCGCAGGATGATGGTGCCATAGAAAGCCCGCAGCCATTGTCAATGACCTGGATACATGCGCCTTCCGCCTCTTTTCTCACCGTCACTTCAATAGATCCGCTTCGGTGTTGCGGTTCGATACCATGGCGAATGGCGTTTTCAACCAATGGCTGAATTAACATGGGCGGTATAAAAAAAGCACCGGCGCTGAACTCATTCCTTATCTTGTAGACCAAACGCGCACCAAGCCTTATTTGCTGGATAGATAAATAGGCATCGATTAGCGCCAGTTCCTCATCAATATTAACAAAATCGCTGCGGTTTTTTTTCAGGGTCCCGCGTAACAAGTTCGTCAAATTAACCAGTAGAAGTTTTGCCAGTGCAGGATCTTTATCAATTAAGACATCCAGATTCGCCATGGTATTGAAAAGAAAATGCGGCTCTATTTGGCTCTGAAGCTGTTTGAGTTGACTTAGTGCCAGCGCTTTCTTTTGCTCAGATTGTTGGCGCTTTGCAACTTCGAGCGCGTTCTGCGCTTTTAATTTCTGTTCGTGGATATAAAAGAAAGTGAAACTGACGATAGCCAGAATGAAACCTGGCGCCAGCGTCGAACGTTGATTCAGAAAGAATTCGTTATAAGAAAATGGGCTAAACCAAAAAAACGCATTAAGGCTGCCAAACAAGATGCAACAGATTAAAGAGATACCGTTAATTTTTGCTTCAGACAGTGATGGTTTCATCCATCTCAGCAGCAATGCACTGAACAAGGCGCTGTAACCATAGCCAAAGCTAATAATCATTTTTCTGAATAATAAGGACGCCCAGTTGTGAGATAAATCTGCTGGCGACTCAAACAAGATAAGCATTCCGGCAACGCCCATACAATACAAACTTGTTTGTATTAGCTGAGTGCGAAACTTTTGGCTTACTGGTAATAGCCTGCGCATCCCGAATGTCCTTTTAGCTTTATATTATGGTGGAAGTTTCCACTCATATTTCTCTGCATTAACCTGTTTCCCTGATTTATTCCTGAAATTATATCATATTGATTAGAAATTTCCTTTAAGATTTATAAAAATCAAATCCCGATCCGGCATGTTGGCATACACGGAATTTCCCGCTCCGGTATAAAATCGGCTTGCCAGCTCAATCTTCATATCAGATTCTCCTGACTCATACACCGGGTATGAGAGCCTTGGAGTTGCAACCAGGCCGCCATCGGTTGGCGAAACCAGTAAATCCAGACTGGGTTCTAATTTTTCAAGCCACAAATATTTGGGATGTAAAGCAGCCATATTCATCTTAAAGTGCAGCATGACGTTCTGTGCAACTAAACTGGTATTGTCCAGCCCCCAGGAATAACTGCTGGCCAAACCTGTTGTTGCCGGATGCTGCGAGAGTTCGTCTGCGCGCTGAAATGCCTTCTTCCACATACTCTTATCCCAACTACGCCCGTCGTACCAATATTCACCGATAATATTCAAACCTGTAGTATTGGCCCAATTGAAACCCAGCAAAAATTGATACGAATCATTACTTGTTCCCCACCTGACCGGCTCATACATATCGCCTTGCTTATAAGACTGATAACGCTGTGCATAGGCAAACGAACTGTGTAGCTCCAGTGCCGGCGTCACTACAGCAACGACCGAACCCCCAACCGTACCGCGATGAACCTGATCAAAGTACATCACCCCCTGGAGTTCTGTATTCCCCACCAGGGCATAGCGCCGAAGACCGATACCGTGCTGTTTTTCCGCCAGCCGGGCCTGATCCGTATTGGTTGAGGCCCAGGACTCATCGGTTGCCACCAGTTCCCATTGACCAACACCATCAAACCAGGACGCCGTGGCCGCGCCGACACCTTCGTCAACCTGTATCCCCACCGGGTTGCGCTCATACGACTTAAAAATATCCAGGGGACGAAATCCGTACCCGACATCCCAGTCTAGCCGTTGTTTCCCGATGCTTAAATCAAGCGGCACACCTGCCAGTTCGGCTTCTGGCTGCCAAAATAACTCCTGCACAATCAATTTCTTAGTAGCAGAGTCCTGGCTGTCGGTTGTTAAAAGATTATTGCCTTGCAGGGCAAATGTCCCGGTTACGCTGTTCCACTCGGCCGTTGCCGTGAGCAGCGAATCCAGAGACTGTATCGACCCGCCAGCAGTATCGTTTAACTTCGTGTGGCGATATTGTTCACTTTCAAAACTGCTTTGCCATATCCAGTTAACATCAAATTTAGCTTCAGCCCGCGCGGCAACAATCAGCATGGATAAGAGACACAGACGACCCGAAGCGGTCACAGATCTACCCTTGGCTGTTGAATTAAATAGGCCGGGTTGTAATATTTTTCATCCAGTTGATACGGCACGACATTCTGGTAATCAATGACCGTTTGTTTCTCCGGCTGTATGCTATCCAGTAATGTCATTGAAACTATTTTTTGCGGGTGAAGCGGGTTATCCGCGGTAAAAATTGCCTGCTTCGCCATCTTTTGTGACAGCAAATAGAGGTCTGCTTTTAGCGGGAAATCATTCGTTGCATCCAGCCATAACTGAATTTTAGCGTAGGTTTCACCTGCCGTTTTTGCCGTCAACTCAAGGTGATTCGCCATGACGTGTTTATTTTGTATCACGATATCCTGCGTCCCTTGCAGCGTTCCCTGATAATGTTCGCTCCAGTTGAGGGTAGAAATATCACCGACGGAAGCATTGCCAAGGAGTTTTTGTATGGGCGTGATTCTGATTGGCCGATGACTTTGCGGCATCAACAGCCAATAATTATCACCGAGCATCAGTAATTTCTGACCCTCCTCGGCTTTCGATTTAAATAACACCAGTGACTCGCGCATTGGCCGGATATAAACATCGTACAATCTGGTAGTGTCGAGTTCATTATTTTGATAGAGCTTAACCACGGTGGTAACTTTTGCATAAGGCTCTCTGGAGCGATATTGATCTGCTTTTGTTAGCATCTGTTCCACAGTTTCTGCCTGAGCGGAAAAAGCAATTCCTCCGGCTAATAACAATGCCAATATTTTACGCATAAATCAGTGCCTCAATGATCGGTTTCTTCACACCTTTTCGGGCGGCGAACCACGCAACGACAAAACAAATAATGGCGACGGCAAGCGCCACGCTGATAAAAAGTTCGGCAGAGAAATAAATATGCAGCGGGTAACTTTCTGTTCTGCCTGGCGCAGGCGGCATTCTGATATCAACAACCGTTAATAACATCGCCAGCCCTGCAGATAATCCGCCGCCCACCATTGCTCCGCACATTGCCATTAACCCCGCTTCCAGCAAAAAACCGCGAATAATTTCCTGTGGATACGTACCAAGAGCAGCCAGTGTGCCTATTTCGCGGGTTCTTTCCGTTACCGACATGGTCATAGAGTTAAATAAAGCGGCAAAGACAACCAGAGCCATTACGCCACCCATAATGGCGAAAATGCGGTTGTATAAATTTTTAACGCCATCATAAAAGACAGCTAATTTCTGCCACGGTGTCGCGATCACCGGTTCTGCCAGTTTTAGGGTATGAAGTTTTGCTTCGATCTGTTTTTGTAGCACCGGGGTTTGCGGTGTTTCAAATAAATAGACCGACAGCGTACTGACTTTATGCGTGGCAAGCAGCGCCTGCGCGGCGGCAATATTGATATAAAGCTGCCGTTTATCAAGATCCGGAACGCCGGTAGAAAAAATGCTCTGCACTTTAAAATCCATGGCATTAAGCACACCATCCGTGGTGGTTGATAGCAGTGTCACAACATCGCCAACGGTCACTTTCAGGTTTTGTGCGAGGTTCGCACCCAGCATCACCTCAGGATCTTCTTTAGCAGCCGAATCGTCACTCTGGGGAGATAACGGCTTCCCGGATTTCACTGCCAGAAATTCACCTTTAATGGCAAATTCCTGAGGATCAATTCCGGTTCCCATATAAATTGTCGATTTTCGTCCGTTACTGATTAAACCATTAAATTCAATTCGCGGCAGAATGGCATGAATTCCCGGAATTGAAACCAGCGTTTTACCGATTATGGAATAATCGGATAAGCCATTATCCAGCGGTATCTCTTCTTCCTGCGCAAAATAGTTCGGCTGACTTAGCGTGATATGACCTATGCTCATCGCCGTTTCCTTCATCAGCGATTGATAGGTATACAGGCCAAAGCCTCCAATACAACATAATGAAAAGACCACCACGGCGATAATCAGAATTGACAGCGTCGATCGCCGGCTATTACGTTGCAGGTTGAGCCATGCGCTTTTAATACTTATTGGCATCAGGCGTTCCATTGAATCTCCTCAGAGGAGATAAGCCCATCAACCAGATTAATATGCCTGTCGCATTGGCTTGCCATCCGTGGGTCATGCGTTGCTATGACGAACGTGGTGCCCATTTCGTGACCGAGCGTTTTCATGATCTGAATAATTGTGTTGGCGGAATGACTGTCCAGACTGGCGGTCGGCTCATCGGCAATCACTAACCGGGGTTGATGTACTAACGCTCTTGCAATCGCCACACGCTGTTGCTGGCCGCCGGACAAACGCTCCGGACGATATTGCAGAAAATCTTCCAGCCCGACTTTCGCCAGCATTTGTTCCGCTTTTTCTTTTTTTACTTTCGTACTGAATTTATTCAGCGTTAAGGGATAAGCGACATTTTCGAAAGCGGTCATTACCGGGATTAAATTGAAACGCTGAAAAACAAAACCCAGACTGCTTCGGCGTAATGCGGTAGCTTCTTTAACTTTGCGGGGAAAAGGTGTGCCATCGATAAATGCACTTCCCTGATAGTTCATATCAAGCATGCCCAGGATATTCAGCAGAGTACTTTTCCCGGAACCCGATGGACCGCACAGCGCCACCATCTCTCCCGGGTGGATTTCGCCATTCACGCCACCTAATGCCTGTACCGTTTGCGACCCCAGCCTGTAGTCTTTTTTAATGTTAGAAAATGACAACATAGCCATTCCCCTTGTGGATGCATGAATTAATGGCATTCAATCTAAGGAGTGTCGCCAGCAAAAACTACAGCATGTGACGAACGGCAATAAGCGGGGATGAAAGGTAATATAGCGGGATGAACTGAAATGGTGTGCGCCGGAAGACCTCATCGACCGGCGATGTTTCTTAAGCGCACTACGGGTAAATAGATCTGTTTTAGAAGGTCGATACCGGATGCATTGCCCGCCTGGCTTTAGCGCTTCTTTCGATAGCGTCTCAGTGTCCGGTTCTCAAGACTGAGATCAGCAAATATTTATTTGAGACGTTGGTTCCCGCTCTGAAGATTTAAGATCAGACGGTTCCATAATACCGCAGGTGCTTATTTCACCGCGCCTTCGGTCACGCCGCTGATAAATTTACGCTGGAATACCAGGAACACAGCCACCAGAGGCAGTATGACAATCATCGCCCCCGCCATCAGCACCGGGATATCAATGGTGTTTTTATTCTGGAAAAACATCATACCGATCGGCAAGGTACGCAGCTCGTCTTTGTTCACCAGAATCAGGGGGATCAGAAACTCGTTCCAGGTCCAGATAAACAGCAGCAGCGCCAGCGTCGATAACGTTGGCCAGATGGCGGGCACCAGAAGGCCCCACAGAATTTTGCGCCGTGATGCGCCGTCCATCACTGAAGCTTCCACCAACTCGCGCGGCACCTGTTGCAGTGCGGTAGCGATCATCAGCGTGGTAAACGGCAGTGACAGGGCAATCTGCGGCAGGATAAGTGCCAGGTAAGTGTTGGTCAGCCCCATCCAGCGTAGCTCGTGATACAGCGGGATAATAAAAGCTTCGCTCGGCAGCACCATGCCAAGGCCAAGCAACGCCGCCACCACTTTTTTGCCGGGGATCTTCAGCCAGGCAAAGCCAAAACCGGCCAGAATGCCGAGCAGAATGCTGCAAATCACCACCGGGATCACCACCAGCACCGAGTTCATAAAGTAAACGTTGAAATGCCCCTGCTGCCAGGCTGTGACATAGTTTTTAAAGTTGAGCGACGCGGGCAAAGTAAAGACGCCCTGGAACAGCTCCATCTGGGTTTTGAATGAGGTCATCAGCGCCATCAGGAACGGCATGATGGTCATCAGCGCCACGATCCAGATAAGCGCGCGAAAAACGACTGGCGTGCCACGCATCAGTGACGCTCCCGAATAGCAAAGTGAATTAACGCATTGATCAACAACACAATCATCATACTGAACACCGCAACTGCCGAAGCATAGCCGAAGTAATGCAGGTCAAAGCCCTGCTTATACATAAAGAGATTGGTGACCATGGTTGAGGTGCCCGGCCCGCCCTGCGTCATCACATAGACCAGGTCGAAGGCTTTCAGGCTGGCGATCACCGTCAGCAACAGCGCGATACGTACCTCGGGGCGCAGTGACGGCAGTGTGATACGCATAAATTTCTGCCGCCGCGAGGAGCCATCCAGATCGGCCGCCTCCAGCAACGAGGGATCCATGCGCTGCAATCCCGACATAAACAACACCAGACAAAAACCAAAGAAGTACCAGGTTGCCACCAGGCCGACAGCAGGCAATGCCCAGTTGAAATCCCCCAACCATGACAGCGCCAACTGCGGCAGGCCAACTGCACGCAGGAACTGATCGATCGGGCCAAATGCCGGGTTGTACAACCAGCGCCACACCACGCCAAGAACCGCCATCGGCATGATATAAGGCAGGAAAAAGAAGATGCGCAACAGGCTACGCTCGTTATTATTGCGCGTTTCATACAGGAAGCTGCACAGCAGCAAGCCGACACTAATCGGCAATAGCGTATAGAACAACATCAGCAATGCGTTGTTGCCCAGCGCTACCCAGAACACCGGATCGCTGAACATACGCAGGTAGTTGCTGATGCCGCTGAAGATCGGCATGGAGGTGCCGTCCCAGTCGGTAAAACTGATACCCAGCGACGCCAGCAACGGCACCAGCAGAAAAACCGCATACACCAGCACTGCGGGTAGAAGGTAGAGCGCATTGCGCCAAGCAGATTTATTCAGCATAACCGTACTCGCTTGCGGGCCTGTCAGCGGCCCGGCATCACTGCCGGGCCGGAATTATCAGTGCTTCAGGGTTTTCAGGTAACGTTGATAGTTGTCATCGAAATTAGTGACCATCTGGTCGGCGGTTTGCCGTCCGGCCAGCAGTTGCTGCACGTTCTGATTCAGTTCGGCGTTCATGGTCGGGGTCGCCCAGTCCACGTAATGACCGAGGCCATCATGCTCGTTCAGCGTTACCCACACCTGGTAGGTCTCGGCCAGTAACGGGTTATCAGCCGGGATCTGCGCATTTTTGCTGGCGCTGGCGGGCAGGAAGCCCACTTTCAGCCAGCGGTTCGCCATCTCATCCGACACGATATAGTCGATGAACTTCGCGGCGGCATCCCGCTGCTCTTTGGTTTTCGCCGTACTGGTGATGGAGTACGCCAGGTCAGTCCCCCCCACCATCAGCGCGTGCTGCACGCCCGCGCCCATCGGCATCGCAGCAAAATGAATATCTTTATTGTCTTTGAATTGCCCCAGATACCAGGTGCCGCTCACCAGGAAAGCGGCCTGCCCGTTCTGGAACAGGGTGGCGGCATCGTCATGGCCAATCCCCTGGTAGCCGGTGAAGAAATAGCCTTTGTCGTTCCAGCTTTTCATCATGTTGGCGGCCTTCACCAGCTTGTCATCTTTAAAGGTACCGCCCACGTCATAAATCAGATCATCGAGTTTTTTACGGTCGCTGCTTTCGATCTGCGCTTCCCAGAGAGTACTGAGCAGTTGCTGGCCCATGTTGCCATCCAGCAAACCCAGCATCATTGGCGGAGTGCCCTGCGCTTTCAGTTTTTCCATCGCCTGTTCCAGCTCAGCGAGGGTTTTTGGCACGGCTACACCGGCTTTATCCAGCAACGCTTTGTTGTAATACAGGCCAACCATTTCACCGAGGCTGGCGACGCCATACAGTTTGCCGCTGCCGAAGTCCTGATTATCGGACCAGCGGTTACGTTTCAGGATTGAATCCGGGAAACGCGTTGTCCAGCCGTAGGTTTTGGCGTAATCATCCAGCGGCCAAAGCAGCTTGTCTTTCACCAGAGACCCCATGTCGCCACCGCCCTGGTTAACCTGGGCGATCTGCGGGCCATCACCCGCTGTCAGCGCCAGTTTGAGCGGGATACGGGTATCTTCGAAGGAGTGCACAGAACGCTGGATAACAATGCCGGGATTCTGTTGCTGAAACACTTTGATCGCTTCGTCCACCGCTTCTGTCTGCTGCGGATAGTTATAAATGTCCCACTCATTCAGGGTCACCGCCTGGGCCGAGGTCATCGCTGCGCCGAGCAGCACCCCCGCGGAAACCAGACGAGACAGGGTGCGAAGAGAGCTACAGAAGTACTGCGAACGTACGGTTGAATCACACATAATGCTCGGTTTCTCCAACAGATGACTGGCATCCCTTCATCTCGGCACCCGCAGTTCCCGCAGGCTGATTCAGCAGAAATAACGCTCACATCCATACTTACTTTATGAACAAAATAAAGTCAAACCTGTGCGGCGAGTAATTTTTGCTCTGTGATGCAGTGCGAAAAGTGAGAAGAAAAGTGGAGTAATCAGCAGGGAATGCTGCTTAATTAGCCAGAATGCCGATGCAACCGGTCACGCTTTACTGAAGCTCAGCATAATTCACTCGTGCTTTTAAACTGCATTAACTCACTGATAGAGCATATGAAAATCGTATAGTTATGAATAACGCTCACGAGTAAATGTTAAAAAGCTCGCGGATTAAGGGCTTGCCGCTGCATCATTGCTGCGTTGTCACGTTGATGGTCATGCGCTGCGATTATGTTTAGCGTTTTCTTTGTGGGACTACGCAATTATTACATCTTGAAAACTAAGTACGCTTTCATTACCGTAAAAACTGTCTATCTCCTGACCACAGAGGCTCCACCATGACGGCTGAAGCAGTTATTCGTCACGCTACCGAGGCGGATTTTCCCGCGCTCTCGCGTATTTGTTTAGAAACCGCCAATGCTGGCAAAGATGCGACAGCGCTCTATTCTGACCCCGCCCTGCCCGGCCTGCGCTTTGTGATTCCCTACGCACGTTTTGCGCCGGATTTCGCGCTGGCGCTGGAACAGCAGGGCGAGGTCGTCGGCTATGCGGTTGCCGTACCGGATACCCGTGCCTTTGAGGCGGTGCTGAACCAGCAGTGGTGGCCTATGTTGCAGGCGCAATATCGTGACTACCCGGCCAGCGCCCCGCTCGACAGCAAAGTTCTGGAGGCCATCTTCCAGCCGGATGCCGCCGCCGATCAGCTGGTAAGCCAGTGGCCAGCGCACCTGCATATCAATCTGCTGCCACCGGCTCAGCAGGGTGGCTGGGGGCGCAAACTGATTGAGCAACTGCTGGCGCTGCTGCGCGAGGCGGGTGTGCCTGGCGTGCACCTTGGCGTCAGCCTGCAAAACGAGCAGGTTTGCGGTTTTTATCAGCGCCTTGGCTTCACGCCCATCGTACGCAGCAACGCCATTTATATGGGCCAGTTACTTTAAGCGAGACACAGTATGACCAGCCTGCATCTGCAAAGCGTTAAGAAGTCTTACGAGCAAGTGAACGTGATTCACGGGATCGATCTCACTATCAACAGCGGTGAATTTGTGGTGTTTGTTGGCCCTTCGGGCTGCGGAAAATCGACGCTGCTACGCATGATTGCCGGGCTGGAGGAGATTAGCGACGGCAAGCTGCTGATTGAGGGCGCGGATATGACCCACCAGCCAGCAACCGAGCGCGGTATCGCCATGGTGTTTCAGTCCTACGCGCTTTACCCGAATATGACGGTGCGCGGCAACCTCGCTTATCCGCTGGAAGTGATGAAGCGTCCGAAAACCGAGATCGCACAGGCAATTGCGCAGACTGCGGAGCGCCTGCATCTGACCGAGCTGCTCGATCGTCTGCCGCGTGCTTTGTCAGGCGGGCAACGTCAGCGCGTGGCGATTGGGCGCGCCATTATTCGCCATCCGCGCATTTTCTTGTTTGATGAGCCCCTGTCGAATCTGGATGCCGAGTTACGTTTGCAGATGCGTATCGAAATCGCGCGGCTGCACGCCTCATTGGGTAATACCATGATTTACGTCACCCATGACCAGCTGGAAGCAATGACGCTGGCCGACCGTATTGTGGTGCTGCGTCAGGGCCGTATTGAACAGGTCGGTGCGCCACTGGAGCTGTATCACGATCCGGACAATCTGTTTGTCGCCGGGTTTATTGGTTCGCCAAAGATGAATTTCTTACCCGCAGAAGTGGCCGCCATCACTCCCGGCGAAGTGCAGCTGCGCGTGCCTTCTCTCGGCCTTCACGCATTAACCATGAAGATTGACGCCGCCTGCCAGGAAGGGCAGAAAGTGACGCTTGGCGTACGTCCTGAACATTTTCAGCCTGCCAGCTCAGCCAGCGCGCCGTTGAGCTTTAGCGCACCGCTGTCGTTCAGTGAGATGCTGGGGCATACCAATTATCTTTATCTGGATGTAGGCCAGGAGCGGCTGCTGGTGATTGAGGAGCGTAACGTGGCAAGCCATGAGATGGGTGAGCCGGTACATTATCAGCTGGATGCGGGGAGTTGTTTGTTGTTTGATGAAGGGGGAATGCGGTTACGGTGAAAGGCGCTGCACGGAATAGCCGCGGTTAGCGCCATAGTGCTTCCACCGACCGCCGTGCAAACCAACCTGAGTTCGATATTCAACCGAACTCAGGTTGGTTTCAGATTGATACGTTTATGGTTGTAATCGTGGATGTATTCGCATATGGCGTGTTTCAGCTCACCTGTCGTTGGGTATCCCACTTTTGGGCGCAGTTCAGGCGCAGGACTTAGCCTGAGGTGAACGAAACCCGCGCAATGCCAAAAAAACGCGATGAAGCGCAAATTTTTACGACGCGATCTCTTCATCCGCCTGTGCGGCCAGCAAATCCAGCAATTTATTCACCGCAAAACCCGCCGCGCCCTGTGCCCACATCCGATTTGACTCGGTAATAAACTGCAACGGCGTCATGTGCGGCGTCAGTTTCAGGCGATAGGTCTGGAAACTCTGGGTGATATTATCCAGCAAAATGCGCGACGCCATCTGTGGTTCCATCGCCAGATAGACCACATCGGGATCATAGGCAACCGACAGATTTGCCAGCGATATGCCCAACTGATGGCCGGCTTCCGCCAGCGCGCTCAGCACTTCCTGCGTCGGGCGCATATCCAGGTCGCGCAGCGCCTGCGGCACCTCATCTTTCAGCGTGGCGGCCACCCGTCGCAAAATCGCCTGTGATGAGGCGACATCTTCCAGCAGGCGCTCGGAACCATCCCCCAGCAGGGCATTACCAATCTCACCCGCTTTACCATGACGCCCGCGATAGAGCTGACGATCGAGCAGAATACCTGCGCCAATCCCTTTACCAAAGGTGGCAATAATCGCCGATTGCGCATGACCGAGCTGACCAAATACCAGCGCCGCCATCGCTAAAGCGTTGGCGTCATTTTCGATAAATACCGGCAGCGAAAAGCGTTCCTCCAGTAGCCGGGCAATCGGAACGTTATCCCAGTCCAGCACGCGTGAACGCACGCAATAGCCATTGCTGGCATCCACCAGACCAGACAGCGCCAGGCCAATGGCGCCCACCTTTCTGTTCTCTACGCCGCGCAGAAACTTTGCCAGCGCATCGCCCAGTTGTTTCGGTGTCATGGCTCCGGAAGGCATTTGCTGCTCGCCGATGATATTGCCGCCCAGGTCGGTCAGCACAATCAGATTACGTTCTGCATTGAGCTGGATGCCGATCACGCTGGCGTGGTCGGGATTAAGACCAAGCAGGGTTTTGGGACGCCCCATCGAGACACGTCGCAGCCCCAGCTCCTGTACGATGCCCCCGGTCAGCAGGCGATTAGTAGCCTGCGAGACCGTTGACATACTCAGGCCGCTACGCACTTTGAGATCGGACTGGCTGATCGGCGCATTTTCGACAATCAGCCGCAGAAT
This sequence comes from Kosakonia sp. MH5, assembly GCF_009935945.1. Taxonomy (NCBI): domain Bacteria; kingdom Pseudomonadati; phylum Pseudomonadota; class Gammaproteobacteria; order Enterobacterales; family Enterobacteriaceae; genus Kosakonia; species Kosakonia sp. MH5. Next base: position 1,344,103 of record NZ_QODH01000001.1, read on the forward strand.
ACGGGCAGTTACGTTCGGAGCAATCATGGTTCTCTTTATCAGCAGAATGAAAAGGTTACGCGGGTTGGTTCATACTGAACTGGCTGGCAAGCCGTAGCGCACCGCTCAGCGCATCGCCCTGCGGTGGCACCAGTAGTGCGGCGATATCCGCCGGAAGCCAGGGCTGAATCGGCGCGGCCAGGCCTCCCATCAACGCCAGCTTACCGTGGCTGCGCGCCAGTAGCGGCTGTATCATCAGTGCGATATCCGCAGCGGTTTGCTGAACCAGCGCAGCGCCATGCACATCACCCGCCTGCGCGGCGGCGAAAACGTCCGGCACTATCCGCCCCCAGTCGGCTGGCGTCGCCTGACGTGACCAGATTAGCATCTGTTCCGGGCTGTCGTGGTAATGCGCCATGATGCGTTGCGTCAGCGCCGAAGACGGCACGATGCCTTCATGGGCCAGCAGCGCCAGCCGGAGCGCACGCTGCCCCAGCACCGCGCCTGAGCCGGCATCGGAGAGGGCAAATCCCCAGCCGCCGAGCAGTGTAAACTGCGTGCCATCCCATGCCGCGCCCTGGCTGCCGGTGCCGGTGATAAATACCGCCCCTGGCGCGCCATTATGCGCCCCGGCGCAGGCCGTTTCGACATCGGTAAAAACATAGCGCGACTGACAAACCGGCTGCCAGCTATCCAGACGTGCTTTGACCGAGGACACATTTGCCCCCGCGAGGCCTGCCACCAGCACGGTTTGTGCCCGTGCCGCTGCCGGTAATGCCGCCTGAGTGAAAAGATCGTCAATCACCCGGTCAATAGCGTCAATCGCCGCTTCAAAGTGCGACCAGACATTGGCTGGCCCGCCGCGCGCTTCCGCCAGCAACTGCCCCCGATCGTCGGTGAGACGTCCACGACAGCGCGTACCACCACCATCAATACCCAGCATCAATGACTGCACGCGCTTCCTCCTGCCCTGCACCGCCCGGGATGACCCTTTATAGATGTGCGAAAGATAGGGTAAAAAAACTTAAATCGCAATAACAAATAAATATGGAAGACACAACACTAAATAAAAATGATTAAAATCATATAAATAATAAAAACATTGATTTTTACGCTCAGGATATTAATTGACTTTAGTTTTTCTGCCGTAATAAGTTAGCGGTCAGATTATCAGCAGCCTGATGGGTCGGGCAGCTAACAGGCAACGGGTTTCAGGGGTATAACATGAAAGTGGGCATTATTGGTCTTGGCTTTCGTCTTTCCCATGTGGTGAAAGAGTTCAGCAAAGCCGATACAGAGTTCTCAGTAGTGGGTTATGTCGATCCGGCTCCGGCGGGTTTACCCAATCTTCACACCTTCGGTATCGATCCCGGCAAAGCATTCGACAGCATTGACGCCCTGCTGAGTCATGGCGGTTTTGATCTGTTGCTGATCGGCTCACCGAACTTTATGCATCTTGAGCATATTCGTCAGGGACTGGCAGCGGGTTATACCGTCTTCACCGAGAAGCCGGTGGTCATCAATGAAGAACAGACGATGTCGATGGCGCGGCTGGTGCAGCAGTATGGCCACGAGCGTATTCTGGTCGGTCTGGTGCTGCGCTACTCGCCGCTGTATCACGACCTGTTGATGGCGCGTGATGATAAACGCCTCGGAGAGATCACCTCCATCGAAGCCACCGAACATATCAAGCCATACCATGGCGCCTTCTTCCAGCGCGACTGGCGTCGGCTGGAGAAATACGCCGGTCCGTACATTCTGGAAAAATGCTGTCACGATATCGATCTTTATCAGGGCCTGATGGGTGAGCGCCCGGTGCGTGTCGCCAGCTTTGGTGGCCGTAAATCCTTTACCCCGCAACACGCGCCGCAGGGTGCCGTCACACCTGATTCCGAGGTGTATCATGTCAAACCGAGCGGCTGGTCAAGTACCGACGCGGTGTTTGATAGCGACGCCGATATCGTCGATTACCAGACGGCCATCATTGAATACGCCGGTGGCGCCACCCTGGCCTTTCACGCCAACCTCAACGTGCCGGATGAGTTCCGTCGTTTTTGCGTAATGGGCACCGACGGCATGGCGGAAGGTGACTTTGTGCGTAACTATTTCCGCGTGCATAACGCCCGTACCGGCGAGCGTGAAGTAGATACCACATACAGCGGCAACGCTTACGATGGTCACTATGGCGCTGACGCGCTGATGGCTGAAGAGATTGTGAAACACATTAAACAGGGAACGCCGCTGAAAGTAACGGTGGTGGACGCACTGGAAGCCGGGCTCACCGCAATTAAAATCGACGAAGCGCGAAAATCGAAAACCGTGGTGGATATGACAGAAAGCTGGAAACAATTTGACGCCAGCCTGGGGAAAAAGTAGCCATATAACGGCTACAGACTCGCGGTCCCCCTAATCGCGAGTTTTGTCATGGCGATACAGACTGGACATCTCCTTTACCGGCCTCCTGGCCGGTTTTTATTTCTCACTCAAAACCACGTCCTGTGGACCGGGCCATCAATAGATTTTCGCTTTGCCTGATAGTATTGAGATCTTTTTCTGACCTGCAGCAGCGCGTATCACGCTTAAACCCGATGTTGATGATGGGAGTGAAATCGCGCGCACGACTTTCATGTCAATTCATCATGAAAAGAGGGCATAAGAGAAATTAAACCATTCATCAATAGTTACCAGAAAAAGCGTAACATGTGTTTTTTTGTATAAAATGCTCTTATCGTTTTTTGTAAGTTAGTTATGCTTGTTTAACTACTCCGAATTAGAAGGCGACGCGCAATGAAACAATTAAGAATTTATACATTAAAAGATAAAGAAAGTGCGGAAAAATATTTCCGCACTTGTTGGCCAAAGCACATGGTGAGCTTACCAAAGTTTGGGATCTTCATTAACAGCGTATATCTGGGTGGCAATGAGCAAGCTAATCAGGTTATAGCGGTGGTCACGTTCCCTGAAGAGTGTGATGTTAACCTTTTAAATCGCCAATATATGCAAAGCCCGGATTTTAGCGAAGACATGCGTGGATTCAATATGACAGATATAATTCATGTTGATGAAATTGCAATTAGCGAAACGCTTTTTTAACAGCTTTTATTGCAATAGCTGACCGGCACAACCCAACGAGACAATATTTTTCCAGCAATAATTCATTTGAAAGATATTCGCGACTTCAGAAAGTTGAATATACCTTCGACCAGAAGCAGAAAGTCTGCTTCTGGCTGTGAGTTCAACGGGTCGATAAGAGTTAGAAACGGAAGGGTAGTACGTGATTACGTAAAGGGAAAAGAGTAGGCCCCATTCCCTGTGCGATCCCCATCAGCGAAAGCCCACCTGCTGTTGCATGAGACTGACCCCGAATAATCAGGAATAACCGGCTTAATGTTGGTTGTTTATCCTGGTAACCGGAAGGTTTCACAGCAAATTCTGATGGAGTCAATCATCCCGGCGCAGAGTGGGAACGCCGCCGTATTTCTTGCGCTACGTACAGAACGTGGCATCGGAAATGCCCGTCTTGCGGCAGAACCGGTATGCCCGGCTCAGCCAGCTTCAGGGCAAAGACAATCTGCTCTTCAGTGAATCGTGATTTTTTCATCGTCACCACCTCCGTTCAGGGGAGTATGGATCATGCCGGAATTTCTGTTTCTGAATGGAGCAGGATTTTGGGTCAGGGTCATGTATCTGATAACCCATTTTCATCATTTTTGTTTGCTTCCGTTCTGCCTGAAAACATGGGATTAATGTCACTCTTCCGGTTTTGGTCAGTTCGTATACTGCAAGAGTGCTATCGGGGTCCATTATGTTTCTTGAAGAACGTAGAAAGTCTATTTTGCAATATTTAGATGAGCATGAGCGTGGCTATGTGAATTATTTTGCTGCGCATTTTAATGTCACGAAAGAAACGATACGCAGTGATTTAAATACTCTTGCAGAGATGGGGCTGGTGCAGCGCTGTTACGGCGGAGCAATTATTTCACGCCGTAGTTTGCTGGCCGAACTTATTTCTGAAACCGGTGATAGTTTTGAGGTGCTACTGCAACCTATTTATCACCGTAAATCACCCAGTGATGAGCGACAGAAAGGAAAATTTATGCAGGGCAAGGTATGTGTATTTGGCTCGTTCAATGTTGACATTGTGGCTAAGGTTGAACGTTTCCCACGGGGAGGAGAGTCGCTAATGGCGCTGGGCAGCAGTCTGGGGCCGGGCGGGAAAGGGGCTAACCAGGCAACGGCCGCCAGTAAAGCCGGTGCTCAGGTGCATTTTGTCGCAAAGGTGGGTAAAGATCAGTTCAGTAATTTAGCTGCGGATCACCTAACTCGCTCTGCAATTCACTCTTACACGCTTTATCAATCCGAGAGTGAACCAACCGGTAATGCAATTATTTATGTTTCTCAGGAAAATGGCGAAAACATGATTGCTATTTATTCTGGGGCAAATAAGACTATTACCCACAATGAAATTCAGGCAATTATTCCGGAATTATCTTCATCTGACGTTTTATTGGTTCAACTGGAGAATAATTTCGATGCCACTCACTCGATAATTAAGATCGCTCACGAACTGGGTAAGCGAGTGATTCTGAACCCGGCCCCTTATTCTGCTGAAATTATACCCAGCATTCCCTTTGTGGATGTCATTACGCCGAACGAAACGGAGGCGTCTTTATTGTCGGGTATCGACATTAACGATCTTGATACCGCAAAAGAAGCGGCCCTGCGCATTGCCGAACTGGGAGCCAGGAAAGTACTGATTACAATGGGATCGCGTGGTGCACTGCTGCTGGACAACCGCCAGTTTAGCCATATCCGCGCCTTCCCTGCCGTCACCGTGGATACCACCGGTGCTGGCGATGCTTTTAACGGTGCGCTAGCCGCCTCGCTGGCCGCCGGAAACAGTCTGGTGCAGGCCACAACCTGGGCTTCCGCCTTTGCCTCTCTGGCCGTTGAGCTGGAAGGGGCATCCAACATGCCTGATTTCGAACAGGCAAACGCACGACTCCGTACCCTCAGAACTCAGGAAAAATAATATGAAAACGATCAACGGTATTGTTCCGGTAATGCTGACGCCATTCACAGCTGACGATCGGATTGACTATCCGGCGCTGGCGAAATTAATCGACTGGTATCTGGAGAAGGGGGTTGATGCGCTGTTTGCCGTCTGCCAGTCAAGCGAAATGCAGTTCCTTTCTTTAGAGGAACGTGTTGAGCTGGCGCGCTTTGTGGTACAGCACGTTAACGGCCGCATTCCGGTTATCGCCTCTGGTCATATCAGCGACGATATTGAAGCACAAAAAGCCGAGCTGCTGGCGATGGCGCAGACCGGCATTGATGCTCTGGTGCTGGTGACCAACCATCTCGATCCGCGTAACGAGGGCAGTGAAGTCTTCTACGCTACGCTCAATACGCTGCTGGATACGCTGCCGGCCTCTCTGCCGCTCGGCCTTTACGAGTGTCCGGCGCCATATCGCCGCCTGCTAAGCGATGATGAATTTACCTGGTGCGCCAACAGCGGCCGTTTCATTGTGCTGAAGGATGTGAGCTGCGATCTGCCGACCGTTGAACGTCGCGTACGTCTGGCTCAGGGGACGCCGCTCAACGTCATTAACGCCAACGCGGCGATTGCCTGGCCAGCGATTCTGGCGGGTTCGCAGGGCTTTAGCGGCGTGTTTACCAACTTCCATCCTGAACTGTACAGCTGGTTATGGCGGGAAGGGAAAAACCAGCGCGCGCTGGCCGATGAACTGGCGATTTTCCTCTCGCTGGGGGCCGTGACCGAAACGCTGGGCTATCCGAAAAACGCCAAAATTTATCATCAGCGCCTCGGGACCTTTGACGGTATCACCTGCCGGGTTAACAAGGATGATGTGCTGAATAAGTTCTGGGGGCTGACGGTGATCCTCGACCAGATTCGTGCCGGAACCGAACAATGGCGTCAGCGTATCGCTGGCTAAGCAGAGGATGCCATTATGATCGTAACCAGTATGAAGGCATGGCCTGCCCAGGAATCCGCTTTCCATCCGGTGATTCGTCAGGCGCTGGCTTTTCTTGCGCAGAATGATTTTCAGGATTTCGTGCCGGGCAAAATCGACCTGATCCCTGGCAGGCTGTTCTGCCTGTTACAGGAGATGGACAGCGTACCTTTTGAAGAGGCGCGGCCGGAGTCACATCGCCAGTTTATCGATATTCAGTATCTGATCTCGGGTCATGAGCGTATGGGTGTCAGCCGTGTAGAAAGCGGTCTGCATACCGTTGTTGATGACCGTACACCGCAGCAGGACATCATGTTCTGGCAGGTTGAAGAAGAAGAGATACAGGTGACGTTAACGCCCGGTATGTTCGCGATTTTCTTTCCACAAGATATTCATCGTCCGTGCTGCCATCCGCAGAGTGGTGGGGTTAATCATCTGCGCAAGGCGGTTGTCAAAATCGATCGTGCGTTACTGGAGGAGACGGTATGAGCACAGTGAATCCGGCTTCCGCCACGGCAATTGCGCCGCCGAAGCTCTCCCGCCGTCGCTGGGGGATCATTTTAATTCTGCTCCTGGCTGCGGTAGTGAACTACCTTGACCGCGCCAACCTGAGTATCGCCAATACCACTATTTCGAAGGAGTTTGGTTTCTCCGGCACTGAAATGGGCTTGCTGCTGTCGGCGTTCCTCTGGCCTTATGCGTTGGCTAACCTGCCCGCCGGATGGCTGGTAGACCGCTTTGGTCCGAAGAAGATGTTCACCGGTGCGCTGACTCTTTGGTCCGCCGTGACCTTCCTGATGGGGTTTGTGAACACCTACAGTTTTTTCTACGGTCTGCGGGTTCTGTTAGGGGTTGCTGAGTCCCCGTTCTTTACCTCGGGTATCAAGATCACCCAAAGCTGGTTTTCAGATAAAGAGCGCGGCCTGCCGACATCGATCATCAATACCGGTTCGCAAATTGCTAATGCCATTGCTCCGCCGCTGCTGACCGTTCTGCTGCTGTGGGTAGGCTGGCGCGGAATGTTTATCGCCGTCGGTCTGTTGGGGATTCCGTTAGTGCTGGCGTGGTTGAGGTTTTATCGCGATCCGGATGCGCGGGAAGCGATGCTGATTCATACCGGTAAAGTCGCCGTTACCACAGCGGATAAACCGCAGGTAAACTGGAGCGACCTGTTCCGCAACAAAACGACCTGGCTGATGATTTCCGGCAACTTCTGCATCATGTTTACTATCTGGGTTTATCTGACATGGCTGCCGGGTTACCTGGAAACATCGCTGGGCTTTAGCCTGAAGCAGACGGGCCTGATAGCATCGATTCCGTTCTTCGCCGGTATTCTTGGCGTGCTGTGCGGCGGGATGATCTCTGACCGTCTGGTGCGCAAAGGGGTTAATGCGGTAACGGCGCGTAAGGTGCCTATTGTGCTGGGTGCGACGATGGCGGCCTGTTTTGTGATGCCAATTCCGTTCGTCAGCAACAGCGGTACTGCGATTACGCTACTGACGCTGGGCTATTTCTGCTCGCAAATGCCATCCGGAGTTATCTGGGCGCTGGCAGCAGATATGGCACCAAAAGAGCAGGTTGCTTCCCTCGGTGCGATCCAGAACTTTGGCGGTTTCCTCGGTGCAGCGCTGGCGCCAGTGATCACCGGGATTATCCTTGACACTACCGGTCAGTTCACCAACGTCTTTATTCTCGGTGGCTGTCTGCTGTTCCTTGGCGCCTGTCTCTATGGTTTCTTTGTACGTAAACCGTTGGCACAGTAGTTCTCTCCTCAGACAAAGCGCCGGCTGGTGCTTTGTCTGTCTTGCGGTGTGCCATGGCCGTATCGCGGGACAGTAACCACAATCTTTCGGGAAGGAAAGGATCCTTATATCGCTGAAAGCCATTGCTAAAATCTCGGTAACAACTAGCCGTGCAGTTAAATTGCCATGAGGATGTGTTGCCGGAGGCGCTTACTCGCGTGAAAACCCCGCAGGGGAATTGACCATGGCGAATATTGATTCGGCGGCCAGTGCAGCCGGGTTGACGGAGTTGAAACCTGTCGATTACACGGCAGTACTGGAAAAAAATGAATGCGCGGGTACAGGCGCCAGGGCTGACCGGGACACCCGGTCTGATTGTGATGCCGGCACAGAACGCCACACCGAAAAACATCACGGTATTCGCCGGGCTGGCCTCACCACAGCAGATCCTTTCCGCGATACAAAAAGCACAGAACTGTACGCGCCCGATCCGTCCGGGCTTGTCCAACCCGGCAAAGGGGGGATACCCCCTCACCTTCGTCGGGCGCCAGTTTGTGACAGTCATCAGGCATTATTTCCTGTGTGTTTGTTACTGCAGACGTTCGGTAAGAACACGCCCGGATGCCTCGGGGCGGGTTTGGGTCTCGGTTTGGTCACCATGTCATAGATATAGACGACCGCATCGTGCCAGAAGCGGACGTTTCCAAGATTTGCATTCATTAATCCGCGTAGAACAGATCTCATCGCATAGTCATGCAAACATGCCGGGATCATCAGGGAGGTTTTTTCGAGATACGGACAAGGAAAGGTGCTCTAAACAGATAGGAGGCCGCTGAAACGCGCTTAAGACCCCTGTGGGGGTGCGGCCAAGGGATGCTATGGTAAATCAATACGATTGCAAGCGACAAGAAAGCCGCCCTATCTGGCGGCTTTCTGTAACGGGAACTCTGATTAGTAATTACAAATCAACTTTTTTTACGACCTCGTATACTGCTGCATTGTTGATGTTACGGTTTTGAAACTCAACTACCAACTCGCCCTCTGCTGCTTTATCCCAGAGTTCGTTAGCAGTGGTGCGGAACCGACGACCCAAAGATTTTCTAGTTGAGGGGCTCAGTTTGCTCCATGATTCATTTAAGGCTTTAAAATATAACTCATTTGCTTTGAAGCTTTTGTTTTCTTTACGGTTCTTTATCGCAAAGGAAATCATCTGATGAATTACTTCATTGATTTCATCATCGCTTAAAGTTTTGGTTTTTTTACTATTAACAGCATCACTAAGAAGCGATGAAACAATGTCCTCGAAGTCCATGTCTTCGTCGTTTTCATTAGCATGGTTAAGAATCTCACGCACCACTGAATCTTCAACATCTATAAGAACCTTCATGTTTACCCCTTGTTTTTCATTGTGTCACCTTGTTAATCCGAAATATATTTGAAACGCTTACTCATGTAAACATGTTTTTTATTGTTTTTAGTTCTTTTTAATTGTTTCTCGGAGCTGTCCAAGTTGCTGGGTCATTCGGTGAGGGGGCGTGCTCATTTCTCAGACTTGGGATGAAAGTCCCTGTCTAGCTTGATGGTGAAAAACGACTAATGTGGCGATAGGGATGTTATGTCTAATGTGGCATAACATCCCTATCGCCATGATTTTAACGTCCGCTTCACGCCCTGAGACATTCGACAAGCTTTTTATGGCTTCAGTAAGGGCGAGTTTCGCGCTTTGAGAGCCAGC